>NZ_CP031413.1:1277500-2555000 GCF_003367355.1 Lysobacter sp. TY2-98 | reverse complement strand
TTTTTGGTTAATAGCTGAGAAGGGCCGCAGTGACCAGGCCGCTGCGACTGTTTATCAAAAACACAGCACTCTGCAAACACGAAAGTGGACGTATAGGGTGTGACGCCTGCCCGGTGCTGGAAGGTTAAGTGATGGGGTTAGCCGCAAGGCGAAGCTCTTGATCGAAGCCCCAGTAAACGGCGGCCGTAACTATAACGGTCCTAAGGTAGCGAAATTCCTTGTCGGGTAAGTTCCGACCTGCACGAATGGCGTAACGACAGCGGCGCTGTCTCCACCCGAGACTCAGTGAAATTGAAATCGCTGTGAAGATGCAGCGTTCCCGCGGCAAGACGGAAAGACCCCGTGAACCTTTACTATAGCTTTACACTGAACGTTGAGTTCGTCTGTGTAGGATAGGTGGGAGGCTGTGAAACCGAGGCGCTAGCTTCGGTGGAGCCAACCTTGAAATACCACCCTGATGTGCTTGACGTTCTAACCTGGCGCCGTTATCCGGCGCGGGGACCGTGTATGGTGGGTAGTTTGACTGGGGCGGTCTCCTCCCAAAGAGTAACGGAGGAGCACGAAGGTACGCTCAGCGCGGTCGGACATCGCGCACTGTGTGCAAAGGCATAAGCGTGCTTGACTGCAAGATCGACGGATCAAGCAGGTACGAAAGTAGGTCTTAGTGATCCGGTGGTTCTGTATGGAAGGGCCATCGCTCAACGGATAAAAGGTACTCCGGGGATAACAGGCTGATACCGCCCAAGAGTTCATATCGACGGCGGTGTTTGGCACCTCGATGTCGGCTCATCACATCCTGGGGCTGTAGTCGGTCCCAAGGGTATGGCTGTTCGCCATTTAAAGTGGTACGCGAGCTGGGTTCAGAACGTCGTGAGACAGTTCGGTCCCTATCTGTCGTGGGCGTTGGAGATTTGAGAGGGGCTGCTCCTAGTACGAGAGGACCGGAGTGGACGAACCTCTGGTGTTCCGGTTGTCACGCCAGTGGCACTGCCGGGTAGCTATGTTCGGAAGCGATAACCGCTGAAAGCATCTAAGCGGGAAGCGCGCCTCAAGATGAGATCTCCCGGGAGCTTGACTCCCCTAAAGGAACGTTGAAGACTACGACGTTGATAGGCAGGGTGTGTAAGCGCAGCAATGCGTTGAGCTAACCTGTACTAATGATCCGTGCGGCTTGACCATATAACCTCAAGTCGCTTCGAGTAATCGAAGCACCTTACCCTCGTGACACGTCACGACATTCACTGCTCGCTACATCCCCTTATTCCGCTCAAACCGAAAGGTTTGTCCGGTAACCGTCGAGAGCGTGGCGCTTTAACAAGCGACCCTCCACCCTCTCCCTGGTGACCATAGCGGTGTGGAACCACCCGATCCCATCCCGAACTCGGAAGTGAAACGCACCCGCGCCGATGGTAGTGTGGCACTAGCCCATGCGAGAGTAGGTCATCGCCAGGGTCTTATCCCGCAAACCCCCGCCAGCTCACGCTGGCGGGGGTTTGTCTTTGCGGCCAAGGTAATTTGCAGCTAATCGTCAGCCGCGTCGGCCGGGGTAACCGCGGACGCCCATGCCGGCATGGCCTGCAGTCCGGCGATCTGCGGGTACGCGAGGCAGCCAACGGGCCGAGCAGGCCGTGCCGGCTAGGTCATCGCGGTGCGATGGAGCAGGCGCCAACGCGCGGCGGACGATGCCAACTGTGACCAAGTTCATAGCATCCCCTCGCCCGCCCGCCCGCCCGCGAGGCGAGCAGGCCTCGGGCAGGAAGCGCATGGATTTGTCGTTTCGTCATGCGGCCGCTATCGTGTTATTTCGCTTGCCACTGCCCGAGGTCAGGGATGCCTTCGCTTCGCAACGAAATGCTTGTTGTTGGTCTTGCGCTCCTGGCCACGAGCACAGCCGTAGGGGCTGGTCCGCAGTCTGAAACCGCCGGGCGCATGTCGAAGGCAGAAATCGATCGGCTGAACAAGACGCTGGCGGCGAGTTCGAGCGGTGCGGACACCGCGCCTGTCTTGGTGGAGGGCTATCGGCCGATCTATCCCGCGCCTCGCGTCGTCAAAGGGGACCAAGGCCGCTGCGTCGTCCGTTTCACAGTCGACGAAAAGGGCGCCGTCACTTCGCCCAAGCCGGAAGGCGATGACAAGATGATGTGCGATCACGCGGTGATCGCAATGCGCTACTGGCGCTTTTCGCCCGCCGAACGAAATGGCGTGCCGACAACCGCGGATCTGACGTTGCCGGTGATCTACAAGATTCGCTAGCCAGAGCGCGCCATGCGCGGCTCGGGTCCCGAAAGGCCGGCGTTTGCCGGCCTTTCGTCGTCATGCGGCCGCGATGGCTGCCTGCGCCAGTAGGGCGAATACGCACAGAATGCCGACCGCCCAGCTGAGACTTCGCGCGCGCGGCAGGCCTGCGACATAAAACGCGCCGTGCAGTACCCGCGCGACGATGAAGACCACGGCTAACAGCGAGACACTCGCGTTCGGCACGCCTGCAGCGTGAGCGAGGACAACGCCGGCCGCGAACGCGGGAAAGGCCTCGAACGCATTCATTTGCGCCGCATTTGCTCGCGACACGCGCGGATCCGTCTGGCGCGCGAGCCAAGCGCGCGGGTCGCGGTTGTCGTAGCGCTCGCCGCCCCGGGACTTGGCGATAACGGTCCACACGTACGGCAGGGCGGCGGCGATCAGTACGCACCAATAGGCGATCGAAATCGGCATGTCGGACTCCCCGGTCGATTCCGGTGAGCCTAACGCAGGCGCATTCAGGCGGCCATGACTTCCGGCGGCCGGATTTCGGCGACTTTCCCGTTACGCTGCCGGCTTCCAAACGGAAGGGGAATTCCGATGCGACGTCGTCTACTGCCCGCGCTGCTCGGCGGGCTGCTCATCACCGCGTCCGCGCATGCCGCGACGCCCGATCGCTGGCAGGTGCCGGTGTCGGTCAAGAAGCTCGACAACGGCCTGACCGTCGTCGTGTCCGAGGACCACAGTTCGCCGACCGTCGGCGTGTCGATGGTCTATCACGTCGGCATGCGTCTCGAGCCGAAGAACCGCACCGGGTTTGCCCATCTGTTCGAGCATCTGATGTTCGAAGGCACGCCGAACGCGAAGGAAGGCGTGTTCGACAAGGTGATCACCGGTGGTGGCGGTCGCAACAACGGTTCGACGCGCCCGGACTTCACCAACTATATCGAGATGGCGCCGGCGTCCGCGCTGGAGCCGATCCTGTGGCTCGAGGCGGATCGCATGAAGACGCTCGACTTCAATCCGGTCACGCTGAAGAACCAGCAGGACGTGGTGAAGGAAGAGATCCGCGTCAATGTGAAGAACCAGCCGTACGGCGGCTTCATGTGGATCGACATCGGCCAGCAGGCCTTCAACAAGTGGGAAAACAACCACGACGGCTACGGCAGCTTCAAGGATCTCGAAGGCGCGAGCCTCGACGATGTGTCGAGTTTCCACCGCGACTTCTACGGCCCGAACAATGCCGTGCTCGGCATCGCCGGTGACGTGACCCCCGATCAGGCGTTCGCACTCGCGCAGAAGTATTTCGGCGGCATTCCCGCGCGCAATACGCCGAAGCGCCCGGACGTCAAGGAGGGCTTGAACACCGCGGAAAAGCGCATCCAGCAGACCGATGCACTCGCACAGGTGCCCGCGGTCGCCGCGGCGTGGAAGATGCCCGAGCGCGGCAGCAAGGACCAGGCGGCGATGGCGGTGCTCGGCGACGTGCTCGCCGGTGGCGATGCGTCGCGCTTCTACCAGGGCATCGTCAAGGGACGCGAGCTCGCGCTCAACGTCGAGTCGCTGTACGGCCTGACGAGCCCCTGGGAATACGATGGCCCGACGCTGTTCACCGTGTTCGCGCTGTACAAGCCGACGACGAACGCCGACGCGGTGCTCGCCGCGATGGACGAAGAGATCGCGAAGGTCGCGAAGGACGGCGTCAGTGACGCCGAACTCAAGCGCGTCAAGACTCACATGCTCGCCGACTGGTACAACGGCCTCGAAGCCTTCATCAGCCGCGCCGACACCGTCGCCAAGCTTCAGACGCTGTGGGGCGACGCGAACGTCGTGAACAAGATTCCGACGTGGATCGAAGGCGTCACCAGCGCCGACCTGCAGCGCGCCGCGAAGACGTATCTCGCGCGCACCAACCGCACAGTCATCGATCGCGTGCCGACCGCGATGGCGAAGGCCGCGCCGGCTGCACCGGCCGCCGGCAAGTAAGGAGACGACGCATGAAGACGATTTCCCTGCTCGCCGCCGCCGTGTCGCTGGCGCTCGCTGGCGCCGCGGTCGCCGGTCCCAAGGCCGTGCTACCGGCCGACCTGCCGCCGTATGCACCCGACCGCCCGCTGCCGGTACCCGCCATCCAGAAGACGACGCTGTCGAACGGTCTCGAAGTGTGGATCGTGCCGCGCACGGGTCTGCCGCGTGTCGACGCGGTGCTCGCGATCCGCGGCGCCGGCCTGGCCGCCGACGATGCGCAGCATCCCGGCTTCGCGAACGTACTCGCCGGCCTGCTTAACGAAGGCAGCGCGAAGCACGACTCAAAGGCGATTGCTGAAGCCGCACAGGGCCTCGGCGGCAGCATTGGTGCCGGTGCGTCGAACGACGGCATGATGGTGTCGGCGAACGCGCTCGCCTCTCACGCGAGTGAAATGCTGGCGCTGCTCGGCGAAGTCGCGCGCACGCCGACCTTCCCCGACAACGAAGTGCGCCTTGCGCAGGCCAATGCGCTGCAGAGCCTGAAGGCGTCGGAAGCGCAACCGGCGTTCAAGGCCGAACGCGCGCTCGCGCCGGCGATCTACGGCGACCATCCATATGCGCGCACGCAGCCGACGGAAGCGTCGATCATGTCGGTGACGCCGCAGTTGCTGCGCGACGCACACGCGCAGCGTTTCCGTCCCGACCATGCGTTACTCGTGATCGCCGGCCCGATTGACGGCGCGGACGCGATGCGTGCCGTCCAAGCCGCGTTCGGCGACTGGAAAGCGAACGGTGCCGCGCTCGCGGATACGCCCGATGCACCGCGCACCGCGACGCCGAAGTACGTGCTGGTGCAGCGCGATGGCAGCGTGCAGTCCGCGATCCGGCTTGGTCGTCCCGGCATCGCCGCGACCGACGCTGATTACGTGCCGCTGCAACTCGCCGGCACCGTGCTCGGCGGTGGCTTCAGCTCGCGCCTGATGCAGAACCTGCGCGAGGACAAGGGCTACACCTACGGCGCGCGCGGCGGTTCCAGCGCGTTGCGCGAAGGCGGACGCATCAGCGCGTCGGCCGACGTGCGCAACGAAGTCACCGGCGCCGCGATCAAGGAGTTCGAGGCGGAGTTCAAACGCATGGGCGACGAACCGGTTCCCGCGCAGGAGTTGGAAGACACCAAGCGCTACGTTGCCGGCGGTTACCTGCTGAACAACCAGATGCAGGGCGCCGTCGCCGGCACGCTCGCGGGCAACTGGCTCGTCGGACTGCCCGCGGAGTTCCTCGGCCAGTACGTGCCGAAGATCCGTGCGGTCGATGCCGCCCAGGTGCAGGCGGTCAGCAAGAAGTACTTCGATCCGAAGGACCAGTCGATCATCGTCGTCGGCGATCCGAAGGCGGTGGCGGAGCAGCTGAAGCAGTACGGCAGCTTCGAAGTACGAGCGAAGTAGCGTTGAACGATGGATGGGAAGAGCCGCCGAAAGGCGGCTCTTCTTTTTTTCGCGATCGAGGACTCGACTTCCAGCGCTCAGCGAGCGAAAGCTGGGTCATTGGTCGGCAGTACACCGTTACACCCGGTGCACCGATGTCCGGCATGCAGCACGCATCGCAATAACGCTTGCCTCAAAAGAGGCGGCGCGCGACACGAATCGTGAAGACCCCGAAGGGGCGGCCGACACGATGTCGGCCGTCGCCACTTGGCGATCCGGCGCTGCTTGCAAACCGCAGGTTTGCGCGCCGGTGAGCGCCCGTCGCGCTGCGGCGGGCCGAAGGAGGCCGAGTGTGGCGATCGCGAGGAGCCCTACGTCGCGAGCTGTAGATCCGTCGAGGACGGTGCTTTCTTTTGGTTATCTTTTCTTTGCACCAGCAAAGAAAAGTAACTCGGCCGCGCCAGCGGACGAAACGCTTCTTTGTGAAGCCCGTGAAAGTGCTGCGACAGCGCGCCGCCCAAAAACAACGAAGCCGCCCAAAGGCGGCCCCGTCACGACAAGAAATTCGACCTACACGCGATTACGGCGCCGCAGGCGGCGTCGCCCCACTGAACCGACGCACCGTCGCCCCCGTCACCGGCCCGATCTTCGCGCTGTCGTGCACATACAGCGTCACCGGGCGCTCGAACACCAGCGCACCATCGACCTGCGCATTCGGCCCGATGACGATGCGCGGATCGCGCTTGTGGAAGCTGATCATCTGCATCTGCGGCTTCTCGACGGTGATGCCGCCGTGCACGTGGCTGCCGACGCCGACCGTGATGTCGCCATTGACCGTGCGGATGCCGCGCGAGACGTCGGTGCCGATCAGGCCGATCGCGCCATTCACCGTCTCGACGCCGCCGCTCACGGTGCTGCCCGTGTCGATGAGGATGCCGCCGTTGACCGTGGTGACGTCGCCACCGATGCGCAGCTTCGAACCGACGTGGATGCCGCCGTTGACCGTGGTGAGCTCGCCCACCTGCGCACCGTCGCCGATGCGAATGCCGCCGTTGACGGTCTCGGCCGAACCCGTCTGCACGTTGGCATCGATCTCGATGCTGCCGTTGACGGTTTCCAGCTTGCCGTAGGCCTTGCCGGATTCGGCGTGGATGCTGCCGTTGACCTTGTCGATGCTGATGCGGTCGTCGGCGTACGCGGAGGCCGACAGGGCGAGGCCGAGGGCGAGCGGCAGGATCATCAAACGGGTGCGCATGGCGTTTCCTCGAGGGTCTGTACGGCTTGGATGCGGCCGGACGCCGCGGGGTTTAAGCGCCGTGCGGCGGGCCGTCGCAGGGGCGCCGGTACAATCGCGCTTCCGCTCCCGCCGGGCAACGTGCCCGAAGTCACAGGTCCGTGCCGTGTCGAATGCAGCCGTGAAGCCCGTCGTCCTCCTCATCCTCGATGGTTGGGGCCACCGCGACGATCCCGCCGACAACGCGCTGGCGCAGGCGACGCTGCCGAACTGGGACGCGCTGGTGCGCGACTGCCCGAACACGCTGATCCATACGGAAGGCCGTCACGTCGGCCTGCCGGACGGGCAGATGGGCAATTCCGAAGTCGGCCACATGAACCTCGGCGCCGGCCGCATCGTCTACCAGGACCTGACGCGCATCGACGCGGCGATCGAGGACGGCACGTTCTTCGACAACGCCGAACTGCGCGCGGCCTGCGAAGGCGCGAAGGCGGCGAACGCGACGTTGCACGTGATGGGCCTGCTCTCGCCGGGCGGTGTGCACAGCCATGAGCAGCACATCTTCGCGATGCTGGAGATGGCGCATCGCCTCGGTGTCGCGAAGGTTGCCGTGCATGCGTTCCTCGACGGCCGCGATACGCCGCCGAAGTCGGCCGAGCCGAGCCTGCGCGCGCTGCAGGAGCTGTGCGATCGCCTCGGCAATGCGCGCATCGCGACGATCGGAGGCCGTTACTTCGCGATGGATCGCGACAAGCGTTGGGATCGCGTGCAGCGTGCGTGGGACGCGATGGTCGATGCACGCGCCGCACACGGCGCGACCGATGCGATCGCCGCGCTCGAGGCCGCGTATGCGCGCGGTGAAACCGACGAGTTCGTCGGGCCGACGGTGCTCGACGGCTACACCGGCATGCACGACGGCGACGCCGTTGTGTTCATGAACTTCCGTGCCGATCGCGCGCGCCAGCTGACGTCCGCGTTCGTGCTGCCGACGTTCGACGGTTTCGATGCACGTCGTCCCCAGCTGTCGCGTTTCGTCTGCCTCACGGAATACGACGCCAGGCTGCCGGCACCGGTGGCGTTCGGCCCCGACGACCTGCGCAATACGCTGGGCGAAGTGCTAGCTGATCGCGGCCTCAAGCAATTGCGCATCGCCGAAACCGAGAAGTACGCGCACGTCACGTTCTTCTTCAGTGGCGGTCGCGAGGACGAATATGCCGGTGAATCGCGCATCCTGGTGCCGAGCCCGAAGGTGGCGACCTACGACCTGCAGCCGGAGATGAGCTGCCCGGAAGTCACCGAAAAACTCTGTGCGGCGATCCGCTCCGGTGCGATCGATGTCGCGATCTGCAACATCGCCAATCCCGACATGGTCGGCCACACCGGGGTGATGAGCGCGGCGATCAAGGCCGCGGAAGCGGTCGACACCGCGCTCGGCGCGATCCGTGCGGCGGTCGCCGACATGCACGGCGCCTTGCTGATCACCGCCGACCACGGCAACCTCGAGATGATGCGCGACGAAAGCACCGGCCAGCCGCATACCGCGCACACCGTCGGCCCGGTGCCGTTCGTGTACTGCGGTCCGCGCGTCGCGACGCTGCGATCCGGCGGTGCGTTGCGCGACGTCGCGCCGACCATCCTCGACCTGCTCGGTGTCGACAAGCCCGCCGAGATGACCGGCGCAAGCCTGCTCCAGGGCTGACCGATGCGCCTGCGCGCCGTGGTGCTCGCCCTGCTGCTGCTCGCGCCCGCGTGGTCGGGCGCGGCGCAGGACACGCGCGGCACGGAGAAGAAGCTGCAGGCGATCAAGCGTGAATTGCAGGGCGTGGCGGCGGAGCGCCGCCAGCTGGAAACGCAGCGTGGCAGTGCGAGCCAGCAACTGCGTCAGGCGGATGAGCAGGTTGGCCGCAGCGGACGTGTGCTGCAGGACACGCAGTCGAAGATCACCGATGAAACGGCGCGGCTCGCGCAGTTGCGCGCACAGCAGGCGCAGTTGCGCGCGACGCTCGGCGGTGCGCGCGACGAACTCGCGACGCTGCTGCGCGCGGCCGATCGACAGGGTCCTGCCGGACCGCTGAAGTCGCTGCTCGCGCGGGATCGCGTCGAGGATGCGCAGCGTCTGCTCACCTATCACGCCTATCTTGAGAAAGCGCGCGCGAAACGCATTCGCGAACTCACCGCGCAGCTCGCCGAACTCGATCACGTCGAAGCCGAGATCGCGCAGCGCACGGGCCAGCTCACTGCGGCGCAGCAGGCGCAGGTCGAACAGCTGAAGAAGCTGCAGCAGGATCGCGAAAATCGCGCCGCGCTCGTCGCCCAGCTCGATGCGAAGTACAAGGATCGCGCCGCGCGCGAGCAGGCGCTGGGTCGCGATGCGAAGTCGCTGGAGTCGCTGCTGCAGAAGCTGCGCATCGCCGCGGCGAAGGCGCGCGAGCAACAGCGGCGCCTCGCCGAACAGCGCGCGCGTGAGGCGGCCGCGGCAGCGAAGGCCGATGCCGAAGCTGCGCGCATCGCGAAGGCCGAAGGCCGACCCGCGCCGCCGAAACACGTCGTGCGTCCACCAGTGCAGGTTGCAACCGCGCCGTCGCCGCAGGTCGGTGGCCTCGGTTGGCCGCTGTCGGGTGCGTTGCTCGCGGGCTACGGCGGCACGATGCCGGACGGGCGCCGCAGCGATGGCCTGCTGATCGCGGCGAACACGGGCACCGCCGTGCGCGCGGTCGCCGACGGCACCGTCGTCTATGCGGATTGGATGACCGGCTACGGCCAGCTGCTGATCATCGATCACGGCAACGGCTATATGAGCCTGTATGCGCACAACGATGCGCTGCTCAAGGACACCGGCACGACGGTGCATCGTGGCGACGGCATCGCCACCGTCGGCACGTCGGGCGGCCAAGGGCGGCCGTCGCTTTACTTCGAGCTGCGCCGCAACGGTCAGCCGGTCGACCCGGGCGTGTGGTTGCGACGCTGAGTGACCGCAACGCGCCGTGCACGCCGCTTTCCGAGCGGCCGGTTAACGTGCTGAACTCGACGCGTCCTCGACGGTCCCACCGTCGCCCCCTGTCCGGAGTCGCCATGCGCCGCCTGCTTGTCCTCGCCCTTCTCGCCGCGCTGCCGGCCGCGGCGCAACAGGCGCCCGCACCCGCCACTCCGCAGCCGCCCGCGACGCCACCCAAGGAAGCGCCGGCCACGCCCGCGCCCGCTTCAGATCCGAAAGCCCCCGCGAGCACGCCGGCCACGCCCGCCGCGAAGGCTGCGGCCGATGTGAAGGCCGAAGAGGATTTGAACAAGGTGCCGCTCGACGACATCCGTCGCTTCGTCACCGTCTACAACGCGGTCAAGCAGGCCTACGTCGAGCCGGTTACCGACCAGAAGCTGATGAAGGCCGCGATCCACGGCCTGCTGCTCGACCTCGATCCGCACAGCACCTATTTCGACAAGACCGACGCCGAGGACTTTGACGAAAACGCACGCGGCGCCTACGAAGGCATCGGCGTCGAGCTGCAACGCCAGAAGGACGGCACGCTCAAGGTCGTGTCGGCGATCGACGACACGCCGGCCGCGAAGGCGGGCCTCAAGTCGGGCGACATCATCGTTGCCATGGACGGCAAGCCGTTCGGCCCCGATGCGGGCGACACCAGCGCGCCGCTGCGCGGCCCCGCAGGCAGCAAGGTCGTACTCACCGTCGTGCGCAAGGGTGCGAAGAAGCCCCTGGAGCTGACGGTGGTGCGCGACACGATCCATGTCACGTCGGTGCGTTCGCGCATGCTCGAGCCGGGTTTCGGTTACGTGCGCGTCGCCGCGTTCCAGGCCGACACCGCGGCCGACTTCGAGAAGGCGCTCGACAAGCTCACCGAAGGCGGCGCGCTGCGCGGGCTCGTGCTCGACCTGCGCAGCAATCCCGGCGGCCTGCTCACCAGTGCCGTGCAGATCGCCGACGACCTGCTCGACAAGGGCGGCATCGTGTCGACGCGGGGACGCATCCAGATCAGCGACGCGCAGTTCGCCGCGACGCCGGGCGACCGCCTCAAGGGCGCGCCGCTCGTGGTGCTGGTCGACGGCGGTTCGGCCAGCGCGTCGGAAGTGCTGGCCGGCGCGCTCAAGGACAACGGCCGCGCACGCATCGTCGGCAGCCGCACCTTCGGAAAAGGTTCCGTGCAGACGGTGCTTCCGCTCGACAACGGCGACTCGGTCAAGCTGACCACGGCGCGTTACTTCACGCCGAGCGGCAAGTCGATCCAGGCGCTGGGTATCGTGCCCGACGTGCCGTTCTCCGCCCCGCGCTCGGCGGACGACACGCGACTGCTGCTCTCGGAAGCCAGCCTGCCGGGCCACCTGCGCGGCGATGCCGACGACAACGGGGAGGCCGGCGACGTACTGGACGGCCCGGTCTACATCCAGCAGGCGCTGGCCGAGGTCAAGCGCATGGCGGGTGTGCCGGTTGCCGCCGCGCCGGCGAAGCCGGCGGCGAAACCCGCACCGAAGAAGAAGTAGGCCTCAGCGGGGCTTGCCGGGCATCGGGAACGGGGTGACGACCCGTTCCCCCGTCGCGGCATCGCGGATCGACGCCTGCGATTTCCGTTCGACTTCCTCGATCCGCACGATCGAATGCATCGGCAGGTGCAGCACGCGCGTGTTGCCGAATTCGTCGCGCAGGCGCTCCTCGGTCGGATCGACGACGACACCTTCGTTGACGTCGAACACCAGCTCGCCGACTTCGGTGAAGCCCCAGATTGCGCCGCTGGCGACGTGCCGCGCATAGAGCTCGTACACCTTGCCGGCGCTGAGGAAGGTCACCTTGTAGAGCGGCTTGGACATGTCGGCGGTCGGTTCGGCGGTGGCAGCGATGTGGGGCGCGATCGCCGCGGTTCAACAGCATGCGCCCGTCGACGTGGGCGCGCTCAGGTGGCGTGCGCGCGCTTCATCCGCCGTTTGATCGCCTTGCGCGAGAACAGCGCGAACGTGCCGCCGAACGCGAAGCCGGCGAGGTGCGCCGACCACGCGACCGCACCGAAGGCCGGGCCGACGAAGGTGTAGACCAGTTGCAGGCCGGCCCAGAGACCGATCAGCACCGCAGCCGGCATGCGCACGAACTGCAGGAACAGCCCCAGCGGCACGACCAGGCCGAGGCGGGCGGTCGGGAAAAGCGCCAGATAGGCCCCGACCAGCGCCGACACCGCGCCGCTGGCGCCGATGATCAGGCGATCGGGCGTGCCGATGACGAGCACGGTCGCCAGATTGGCGACTGCGCCGCCGACCAGGAACAGCGTCAGGAAGCGCCACGGCCCCATCGCGCGTTCGGCGGGCACGCCGAAGATCAGCAGGAACAACAGGTTGCCGACCAGATGCGCCCAGTCCGCGTGCAGAAACAACGCGGTGACGAGGCGGGCGAGGTGGCCATCGAGCACGGCGTCGCGCAGTTCCGGCCAGGACCGCAGGTCACCCGACAGCGCGCCCCATTTCATCACCAGCTGCTGGCGTTCGGCCTCGGGCAGCAGCGTAGTCACCACGAAGCAGCCCCACAGCGCGACGAACAGCGTGGGCATGGCCCACGGCAGCGACGGCTTCTCGCGAGGGGGAATGGCGACGAACACGGGGCGGTGGGAGGCTCCAGTCGGGCCCGGGCATCATGCGGGAAGCCCGCGTCCGCGCCCAGCCGGTCCGCCCGGCGGCCTATTGTTATGCAGGGGTTAAAGGCTATATTCGGCCCCGCATGGTCGCCGTCAGACGGCCAGCCCACAGAAGCCGGCCCGACCGGCACAGCAGAACTTTTCCTCGGAGAGAGACATGCAGAACGGCTTCATGCGCTTCACGGCGCTCGCGCTCGGCGTCGCCGGCGCGCTGGCGGTGGGCAACGCCCACGCCTCCGGCTTCCAGATCCGCGAGAACAGCGTCAAGAACCTCGGCCGCGCCAACTCGGGCACCGCCACGTCGAAGAACGACGCGTCGGTGGTGTCGAACAACCCGGCGGCGATGGTCAACTTCGACAAGAACGCCGTTCGCGTCGACCTGACCGACATCAACCTCGACGCCGAGTTCACCGGCGGCGGCAAGACCGCGGTGGGCACCAACCTCACCGGCGGCAACGGCGGCGACCCGGGTGACCCGGCCCTCGTTCCGGCCCTCGCGGCGGTGTTCCCGCTGTCGGGCGCGCTGGACAAGGTCGTGGTCGGCGTCAGCGTCGACGCGCCGTTCGGCCTCAAGACCGAATACGACCCGAACTGGGTCGGTCGCTACAACGCGATCAAGTCGGACGTGAAGACCGTCGACCTGAACCTGTCGGCCGCCGTCGCCGTGACCGACCGCTTCTCGATCGGCTTCGGCGCGATCGTGCAGCGCACGGACGTCACCCTGTCGAATGCGATCGACTTCGGCACCGCCGTCTGTGCCGGTTCGGGCAATGTCGCGAACTGCTTCAACGCCGCGTACCCGTTCCGTCCGCAGCAGAACGACGGCACCGTCGAAATCCAGGGCGACGACACCAGCTTCGGCTGGCGCGTGGGCATGCAGTGGCGCCCGACCGATGCGCTGAGCATCGGCTTCGCGCATCGCTCGGAAATCGACCACAGCCTGGCCGGCACCGCCGACTTCACCGTGCCGTCGGCCGTCGCTGCGATCCCGTCGATCGGCGCGGTGTACAAGGATCAGGCCGTTACGGCACCGCTGACCACGCCGAGCGTCACCACGGTGTCGGTCGAATACGACTTCACCCCGCAGTTCCGCCTGATGGCCGATTACCAGGCCACCGACTGGCACTCGCTGCAGGCGGTCAAGATCTTCCGCGCCGGTGGCGGCGTGCTCGGCAACGAGCCGTTCCAGTGGAAGGACACGAACTTCTACTCGCTCGGCGGCGAGTGGGATCTGAACCCGCAGTGGACGCTGCGCGCCGGTATCGCGAAGGACGAGTCGCCGACCAACGACACGTACCGCACGCCGCGCCTGCCGGACAAGGATCGCAAGATCTTCACGCTGGGCGCGACCTGGAACGTGTCCGACGCGCTGAGCGTCGACATGGCCTACATGCGCATCAACGTCGACGATCCGACCATCAACAACATCCACTCGTCGAGCGGTTCCACGCTCACCGGTACGTACACCGCCAACGCCAACCTGTTCGGTGTTTCGGCGCAGTACGCGTTCTGATCGAGTGCATCGCGTCACGAAAAAGCCCCGCTTCGGCGGGGCTTTTTTTATGCGCAAAAACGATGGCGATCAGCGTTTCACGTCGACAACGCGGACGTTGCGCGCCAACGTCTTGAAACGCACGCCGTCGTCCTGCACGACCGTGATGGTGAGGTGCCCGGTCTTGCTCGTATTGAGATCGCGCGCGACGCCGGACTTGCCAGCGTGCGTGCCTTTCACCACGTCGACGCGATCGCCGTCGCGAACGACTGCATCGTCGGTCATCGTCAGTCACCTAACGTCAGCAGCGACGCGTTGCCGCCTGCCGCGGTGGTGTTGACCGTGATCGTCTTCTCCGTCGCGAAGCGCGGCAGGTAGTGCGGGCCGCCGGCCTTCGGACCGGTGCCCGAGAGGTTCTGCCCGCCGAACGGTTGCACGCCGACCACCGCGCCGATCTGGTTGCGGTTGACGTAGCAGTTGCCCACCTTGATGCGCGACGCGATCTTCTCGATCGTCGCGTCGATGCGCGAATGCACGCCGAGTGTCAGGCCATACCCCGTCGCGTTGATCGCATCGATCACCGCATCGAGCTGGTCGGCCTTCCAGCGGATCACGTGCAGCACCGGGCCGAACACCTCGCGATGCAGCTGATCGAGCGAGCGCAGCTCGTACGCACGGGGCGCGAAGAAGCTGCCGTTCGCCGCGTTTTCGCCGAGCGAAACCTCCGCGATCTTCGCGACGGCTTCCTTGTCCATGCGCGCGGCATGTTCCTTCAGCACGCGCAGCGCGTCCTCGTCGATCACCGGGCCGACGTCGGTCGACAGCAGCCCCGGATCGCCGACGACCAGCTCCGCCATCGCACCGGCGAGCATCTTCGTCACCTTGTCGGCGATGTCGTCCTGCACGAACAGCACGCGCGCGGCCGAGCAGCGCTGGCCGGCGGAGGTGAACGCGGAGCCGATCGCATCCTTCACCACCTGCTCGGGCAGCGACGACGAGTCGGCGATCAACGCGTTCTGCCCGCCCGTCTCGGCGATGAGCACGCCGATCGGCGCGTTCTCGCGCGCAGCGAGTGCGCGGTTGATCGCACGCGCGGTGTCGGTCGAGCCGGTGAATGCGACGCCGGTGATGCGATCGTCGCGCGTCAACGCAGCGCCGACGGTCGCGCCGTCGCCCGGAAGGAACTGCAGCACGGCTTCGGGCACGCCGGCTTCGTGCAGCAGTTTGACTGCCGCGTAGCCGACGAGATTCGTCTGCTCGGCGGGCTTGGCGATCACGCAATTGCCCGCGGCGAGCGCGGCGGTGATCTGGCCCATGAAAATCGCCAAGGGGAAGTTCCACGGCGAGATGCACACGAAGGTGCCGCGGCCGGACAGCTGCAGCGTGTTCGATTCGCCGGTCGGGCCCGGCAGCGCTTCGGGCTTGAACATCGTGCGCGCCTGCTCGGCGTAGTAGCGCAGGAAGTCGACCGCCTCGCGCACTTCGGCGACGCCATCCGGAATCGTCTTGCCCGCTTCCTTCGTGCACAGCGCGATGTACGTCGGCATGCGCTGCTCGAGCAGGTTCGCGGCGTATTCGAGGATCGCGGCGCGGCTCGCGGCCGGCGTCGTGTTCCATGCATCGTGTGCGGCATTCGCATTGACCAGCGCGCGCTCGACCAGCGCCGAATCCGCGGCGATCCAATGACCAACCACTTCGCGACGATCCGCCGGATTCGTCACCGCGATGCGTTCGCCCGATGCCTTCGCACCTGCGACCAGCGGCTCGGCGAACCACGGCTGCGACGCCGCGGCATTGACCTGGTCGGCGAGCGTGCGCAGTGCGTCGTCGTTGGCGAGATTCACGCCCATGGAGTTGCTCCTGGAGATACCGAAGCTGCGGTATAGGTCGACCGGCAGCGGAATGCGGGGATGCGGAATCGATTCGAACTGCGACACGACCTCGATCGGGTCGCGGATCAGTTCGTCGACGGGTACGGACTCGTCGGTGATGCGGTTGACGAAGCTCGAGTTCGCGCCGTTCTCGAGCAGGCGTCGCACGAGATACGGCAGCAGGTCCTCGTGCGAGCCGACCGGTGCGTACACGCGGCACGGCACGTTCAATCGATCGGCGGGAATGACTTCCGCGTACAGATCGTCGCCCATGCCGTGCAGCTTCTGGAACTCGAACGCGCGACCGGCCGCCATGCGATGCACGTGCGCGATGGTCTGCGCATTGTGCGTCGCGAACATCGGATAGATCGCGTCCGACGAATCCAGCATCTTGCGCGCGTTGGCGAGATAGCTGACGTCGGTGTTCGGCTTGCGCGTGAACACCGGATAGCCCGGCATGCCGTCGACCTGCGCGCGCTTCACTTCGGCGTCCCAGTACGCGCCCTTGACCAGACGCACCGGAATGCGGCGGCCGGTGCGACGCGCGAGGTCGGCAATGAAGTCGATGACTTCCGGGCAGCGCTTGGAATACGCCTGGATGGCGAGCCCGAAGCCTTCCCAGCCGGCGAGCGACGCATCGGAATATGCGCCGGCGATGACGTCGAGCGAGAGTTCGAGGCGGTCCGCTTCTTCCGCATCGACGGTGAAGCCGATCGCATACGACTTCGCGAGCTGCGCGAGTTCGAGTACGCGGGGCGTCAGCTCGGCATGCACGCGCGCGCGCTTGGCGTGTTCGTAACGCGGGTGCAGCGCGGACAGCTTCACCGAGATCGACGGTGCACCGAACACGGCGATCGCACTCGACGGATCGACCGTGCCTTCGCCGCGCGAATGCTTGCCGATCGCATGGATCGCCATGCGGTAGGCGTCGAGATAACGGTCCGCGTCGGCCTGCGTGAGCGCAGCCTCGCCGAGCATGTCGAACGAATAGCGGTAATTCGCGTTGTCGCCCTTGCGCGAACGCGCGAGCGCTTCGTCGATGGTCCGGCCCATGACGAACTGGTGGCCCATGATGCGCATCGCCTGGCGCACCGCCAGCCGGATCACCGGCTCGCCGACGCGACCGACCAGGCGCTTGAAGGCGCCGTGCACGTCGCGCTTGGTCTCGTCGGCGAGGTCGACGAGGTGGCCGGTCAGCATCAGGCCCCAGGTGGACGCGTTGACCAGCACCGACGGCGACTGGCCCATATGACGCTTCCAGTCGGCGTCGCCCAGCTTGTCGCGGATGAGCTTGTCGGCTGTCTCGGCGTCCGGGATGCGCAGCAGCGCCTCGGCCACGCACATCAGCAGCACGCCTTCCTCGGAGCCGAGGTCGTACTGGCGCATGAAGGCCTCGATCGCGCCCTGGTCGGTCGCGCGGCGGCGGACGCGGGTGACCAGGTCGGCGGCGGTGGCTTTCACGGCGGCGCGGTCGGCCTCGGGCAGGCGGGCCTGCTCGAGCAGGCGGCGGACGTGAGCGGCCTCGTCGCGCACCCAGCCGGCGGTGATGGCCGCGCGCGGGCCCGGCGGCGGCGCGGGCAGCTCGGGCGCGATCAGAACGTGCGCCGGCGAGCTGCCGGGCACGACAGGAGACGGAGTCGACATCGAATCCCAACTACGGCGACGGAAGACGCGTAGTTTAGCGATCGCACCCCGGCGGAGCGCGGCCGAATGCCCGCCGAATGCGGCGTTTGCGACCGCTTTAACTTGCCGGGTGTGGCGCGCAGGGCTAACATTTCGCGGTTTCCGCCATGCTCTGGCCTGGCCAGTAACGCGGCCCACCCGGTCCGCGCGCGGCTCCCCTCCCTTCCGTCGATCGCGCAGGCGCGCGACGCGGGAAGGCAGCCGGCGGAAAAACCATATCCACGCCAATTTGCCGATTCTGGGGCTCGATCTGATGAAAGCCGGTCGTATCAAGCAGTGGGCTGCGGGCCTGATGGCCCTCGCCCTGCCGGTCCTCGCCTTTGCGCAGGAGGCCCTGCCCGAACCTTCGGCGCCGCACCGCTGGCAGCTGAACATGCGCGAGGGCGTCACGCAGATCTCGCACAACGCCTACAGCGCGCACATGCTGGCGCTGTGGATCTGCGTCGCGATCGGCGTGCTGGTGTTCGGCGCCATGGGCGTCGCGATGATCAAGTTCCGCAAGTCCAAGGGTGCGGTGCCGGACGTCGATTTCACCCACAGCACCAAGCTCGAGATCCTCTGGACCGTCATCCCGATCCTGATCCTGGTCGGCATGGCGTTCCCGGCGACGCACAAGCTCGTGAACATGTACGACGTCCGCGAGTCGGAGATGACCATCAAGGTCACCGGCTACCAGTGGATGTGGAAGTACGACTACCTCGGCCAGGGCGTCTCGATGACGAGCCGCCTCAAGCGCGAGAGCGACGCGATGCGCCAGAGCGGCCAGGTCCCGACCGCCGCCACCCATCCGAACTACCTGCTCGAAGTCGACCATGAGCTGGTCGTGCCGGTGGGCACCAAGATCCGCTTCGTGGTCACCGCCGACGACGTGATCCACGCGTGGTGGGTCCCGTCGCTGGGCTGGAAGCAGGACGCCATCCCGGGCGAGATCAACGAAGCCTGGGCAAAGGTCGAGCAGCCCGGCCTCTACCGCGGCCAGTGCGCCGAGCTCTGCGGCAAGGACCACGGCTTCATGCCGATCGTCGTCCGCGCCGTGCCGAAGGCCGAGTTCCAGCAGTGGCTCGCCGCGCAGCAGCCGGCCCCGGCCGCGGCCCCGGCCGCGCCCGCAGCTCCGGCCGAGACGCCCGCCGCGCCGACCGCCGACGCACAGCCGGCCACCGCCGCCGCCCCGAACACCGACGCCACGACCGCTCCGGTCGCCGGCTGATCGCACCGATTTCGCAGAGGTAGTCCCATGGCTGTCACGCATCCCGCCGCCGACCATCACACCGATGAGCACGGCCACCAGCAGGGCTTCATCGAGCGCTGGTTCTTCTCGACGAACCACAAGGACATCGGAACGCTGTACCTGGTGTTCTCGTTCGTCATGTTCATCGTTGGCGCGTTCCTGTCGGTGCTGATCCGCGCCGAGCTGATGAAGCCGGGTCTGCAGTACTTCGATCCGATGATGTTCAACTCGTTCACCACCATGCACGCGCTGGTGATGATCTTCGGCGGCGTCATGCCGGCCTTCGTCGGCCTCGGCAACTGGATGATCCCGCTGCAGATCGGCGCGCCCGACATGGCGCTGCCGCGCATGAACAACTGGTCCTTCTGGATCATGCCGTTCGCGTTCACGCTGCTGCTGATGACGTTCGTGCTTCCGGGCGGCGCGCCGGCCGGTGGCTGGACGATGTACCCGCCGCTGTCGCTGCAGGGCGGCTACAACGTCGCGTTCCTGATCTTCGCGGTGCACCTGATGGGCATCAGCTCGATCATGGGCGCGATCAACATCATCGCGACCATCCTCAACATGCGCGCCCCGGGCGTCGACCTGCTGAAGATGCCGATCTTCGTGTGGACGTGGCTGATCACCGCGTTCCTGCTGATCGCGGTGATGCCGGTGCTCGCCGGCGCGGTGACGATGCTGCTCACCGACAAGTACTTCCACACCAGCTTCTTCAACGTGGCTGGCGGCGGTGACCCGGTGATGTTCCAGCACATCTTCTGGTTCTTCGGTCACCCCGAGGTCTACATCATGATCCTGCCGGCGTTCGGCATCGTGTCGGAGATCATCCCGACCTTCAGCCGCAAGCCGCTGTTCGGTTACCAGGCCATGGTGTACGCGACCGCGTCGATCGCGTTCCTCTCGTTCATCGTGTGGGCGCACCACATGTTCACCGTCGGCATGCCGCTCGGTGGCGAGATCTACTTCATGTTCGCGACGATGCTGATCGCGATCCCGACCGGCGTGAAGGTGTTCAACTGGGTCACCACCATGTGGCGCGGTTCGATGACCTTCGAAGCGCCGATGAAGTGGGCGCTCGCGTTCGTCATCCTGTTCTCGATCGGCGGTTTCTCGGGCCTGATGCTCGCGATCGTGCCGGCCGACTTCCAGTACCACGACACCTATTTCGTGGTCGCGCACTTCCATTACGTGCTGGTGACCGGCGCGCTGTTCTCCATCATCGCCGCCACCTACTACTGGTGGCCGAAGTGGACAGGCCGCATGTACAGCCAGGCCATGGCCAGCTTCCACTTCTGGTGGACGATCATCTTCGTCAACCTGCTGTTCTTCCCGCAGCACTTCCTGGGCCTGGCCGGCATGCCGCGCCGTATCCCGGACTACAACGTGGTGTTCGCGGACTGGAACCTGGTGAGCTCGATCGGCGCGTTCGGCATGTTCCTCACGCCGTTCATCATGCTCTTCATCCTGTGGCACTCGAAGAAGTACGGTGCGCCGGCTGCGGCCCGCGTCTGGGAAGGCGCGAAGGGCCTGGAGTGGACCGTGCCGAGCCCGGCGCCGCACCACACCTTCACCGTGCCGCCGGTGATCCGCGACGGCGACCTCGCCCACGGCGACATCACGCACTGATCGTCGCGAGCTGACCGCATGACCGGCCCGAACCCATCGCAGACGAACGACGCCCGCATCGCGCGGGCGCGTCGCACGGCGCTGTGGTTCGGGCTGCTCGCGATCGCCGTGTTCGTCGGCTTCATCGCCTTCACTGCGCTCAGCCGATGACCGCGTCGACGCGCAATTTGGGGCTCGGCAAGCTGGTGGCGGTGTCGCTGCTGGCGTTCGGCTTCACCTTCAGCCTGGTGCCGCTGTATCGCATCGCCTGCGAGAAGGTGTTCGGCATCAAGCTCGCGCAGGGCCCGCAGCAGCAGGGCGGTGCCGGCGCGGTCGGCGCGCGCTGGGTGACGGTGCAGTTCGACGGCAGCGTCAACTCCAAGCTCGACTGGCAGTTCCATCCGGACCGGCTGTCGATGCGCGTGCAGGTCGGCAAGCCGTACGAGACGACCTATTTCGCGAAGAACGACGCATCGCGTGCGATCGTCGGCAGCGCCGCACCGTCGGTGGCGCCGTCGCGCGCGTCGAAGTATTTCGTGAAGACCGAATGCTTCTGCTTCACGGCGCAGACGCTCGCTTCCGGCGAGTCGCGTGAGATGCCGGTGCGTTTCATCGTGGACCCGGCACTGCCGCCGGATATCTCGACGCTCACCCTGTCCTATACCTTCTTCCGCAACGATACGTTGACCGCACGCTTGGGCCCCGCGCCCGCCGGCGTCGGCGCCGCACCGTGACGGAACCTTGAATCACGACCTACGGAACGCCGACATGGCCCACGCCCATCCGACCGATCGCAACGTCTACTTCGTGCCGCACAGCAGCCGCTGGCCGTTCTTCGGCTCGATCGCGCTGTTCGTCACGATGGTCGGCTTCGCCAGCTGGCTCAACGAGATCTCGTGGGGCCGCACGGTGTTCCTCGTCGGTGTCGCGATGGTGCTCTCGGTGCTCTTCATGTGGTTCCGCGACGTCATCCACGAGTCGGTGAAGGGCAACTACAACAATCAGGTCGACGTCTCGTTCCGGATGGGAATGATCTGGTTCATCTTCTCGGAAGTGATGTTCTTCGCTGCGTTCTTCGGCGCGCTGTTCTACACCCGCCAGTACGCGCTGCCGTGGTGGGGTGGCGAGGGTGACGGCGCGGCGACGCATGCGCTGCTGTGGGACAACTTCAGCGCCGGCTGGCCGAACAACGGCCCGGGCTCGGTGGGCGGTCCGTTCCGCACGATCCCGGCCTGGGGCCTGCCGCTGATCAACACGCTGATCCTGCTGTCGTCGGGCAGCACGGTCACTGCCGCGCACCACGCGCTCAAGGCCGGTCATCGCAAGTCGCTGCTGGTCTGGCTGGGCATCACGGTGCTGCTGGGCTGCCTCTTCCTCACGTTCCAGGCCCACGAGTACGCCGAGGCCTACACGCACCTCAACCTGACGCTGGGCTCGGGCATCTACGGCTCGACCTTCTTCATGCTGACCGGTTTCCACGGCCTGCACGTGACGCTCGGCACCATCATGCTGGCGATCATCTGGCTGCGTTGCGCGAAGGGCCACTTCGATCGCGACAACCACTTCGCCTTCGAAGCGGTGGCGTGGTACTGGCACTTCGTCGACGTGGTCTGGCTGGGCCTGTTCCTGTTCGTCTACGTGCTCTAAGCACGTCGATGCAGGACGCTCGACGGGCCGGCGCTTGCCGGCCCGTTGCGTCTGGGCGGCGCGGTGGGATCAGCGCGTCGGGTTCGATCCGACGCCGTGCAGGTCGATCCAGCCCATCCACGCGGCGAATGCCACGCCCAGGAACAGGATGATCGACAGCACGATGCGGCGGGTCAGCGCATTGACGGTGCGCTTGCTGCCGCCCTTGTCGACCAGCATGTAGTACAGGCCCGCGCCGAGGTTCCAGATGATCGCGATCAGGAACGCAATGACGATCAGCGTTTTCAGCGAATGGTTCACGCGCGGCTCCAGCGGTCTGCGGACGCGGATGCGTCGCCGCGCATTATCGCGCCGGGACATCGGGCTGTCGTGAGTCGACGCTCGACTCTGCTGATCGGCTGGACGCTCGCGCTGCTTGTCAGTGCCGGGCTCGCTCGCCTGGGGCTGTGGCAGAGCCATCGCGCCGTCGAGAAGGAACACCTGCTCGCGCAGGTGTCGCAGGTGCTGGCCGCGCGCCGTGCGCTGCCGTTGTCCGCCGCCGCGGATGCCACGCGCACCACCGCCTACGACTGGGCGGCCGGGCATGGCCACTTCCTCGATGCGCCGCCGTTGATGCTCGACAACCAGCAACGCGACGGCCGCGTCGGCGTGCATGCCTATGCCGCGTTCCAGCCCGACGCCGGTGCGCCGCTGCTCGTCGATCTCGGCTGGCTGCCGATGGGCATCGATCGTGTGCTGCCGAAAATCACGCTGCCGCGTGGCGAGCAGAACCTGCGCGGCCTGCTGGTGCCGCCGCCGTCGGCCGGCTTGCGCATGGGTGCACCGATGGCGCGCCAAGGCGGCGCCTGGCTCGTGGTGCGCCTGGAGCCCGCCGTTGTCGCGAAGGAACTCAAGCTCGCCACGCTCGCGCCGCGCGTGCTGCGCCTCGATCCCGCATTGCCGATCGGCTACGCGCGCGATCTCGAACTACTGGTCAACACCCTTCCGCCCGATCGCCACCGCGGCTACGCCGTGCAGTGGTACGGGCTCGCGATCACCATGCTGGCGATCGCGCTCGTCCTCACTTTCCGCCGGAGCCGCCGATGAGCGAGCAAGCCCCGACCGACCCGCAACGTGGCCGCAACCGGCTCACCCTGATCGCGATCCTCGTGCTGTTCTTCGGCTCGATGGCGGTCGCGGGCCTGCTGCGCTTCGCGGACATCCATCCGGCCGCGACGCGGCAGAAGGGCGAGCTGCTCGATCCCTACGCCGACCTGCGCGACGCGCGCCTGCGCGAGCTCGACGGTCGCGCCTACGCGTGGACGCCGATCCACCGCACCTGGCGCATCGTCGTGCCCGCACCGGCCGAATGCGATGACGCCTGCCGCCGCCGTGCGCACGACATCGGCGTGGTCTGGGAGGTGCTGGGCAAGGAATCGCAGCGAGTCGACGTGCTCTGGTGGTGCGGGGCGGCCGCCTGCCGCTGGCCGCAGGGCCTGCCGGCGCCGAGCACGGTGCACGTGCTCGCCAACGATCCGGCGCGCGCCCGACTTCCGCGGGTGGACGTGGGCGGCGGGCTGCCGGTATACGTCGTCGATCCGAACGGCTTCGTGGTGCTGCGTTACGCGCCCGACACCGACCTCGCGGGCCTGCGCGAGGACCTCACCCGTCTTCTGAAGCTCCAGTGACGCCCATGGGCTCGATTCCGCGTTCCGATTCGGTGCGTCCCACGTACCGCCATTTCCACCGCATCGCTTGGCTCGCGACGGCGCTGGCGGTGTGCGTCATCGTGTTCGGCGCGTTCGTGCGCCTGTCGAACGCGGGCCTGAGCTGCCCCGATTGGCCGACCTGCTACGGCCGCGCTGCGTGGCCGACGCATGCGTCCGACGTCGCGCAACACGCGGCCAATGCGATTCGCGTCGCCGAGCCGACCAAGGCCTGGCGCGAGCAGCTGCATCGCCATCTCGCCGCGACGCTCGGCACGCTGGTGTTCGTGCTCGCGCTGATCGCCG
Organism: Lysobacter sp. TY2-98; assembly: GCF_003367355.1. NCBI lineage: Bacteria > Pseudomonadati > Pseudomonadota > Gammaproteobacteria > Lysobacterales > Lysobacteraceae > Lysobacter > Lysobacter sp. TY2-98. The sequence goes on along the minus strand of NZ_CP031413.1, from coordinate 2,530,992 downwards.
CACGCCGCCGGCCGAAGGGCATCGCGCAGGTGCTGATCGCGGGCGCGCTGGTCGGCGCGTCCATTCCGCTGTACATGCACGCGCAGTACGGCATCGCCGCTGCGCTCGCGATCAGCGGCGAACTGATCCTGCTCGCCGCGGCGATCCGCTGGGACAACACCGATCTCTCGCGTGTCTCCGCCCTCGCGTTGATGACGATCGTGTTCCAGGCGTTGCTCGGCATGTGGACGGTGACGTGGCTGCTCAAGCCCATCGTCGTCATGGGCCATCTGCTCGGCGGCCTGACCACGTTCGCCCTGCTGCTGTGGATGGCGTGGCATGCGACGAACCTCCCGATCCGTCTTGCCGAAGCCGACCGGCTGCGTCGTCTGATGGCGATCGGCCTCGTGCTGCTCGGCGTGCAGATCGCGCTCGGCGGCTGGGTGAGTTCGAACTACGCGGCCCTGGCCTGCGGCAACGAGTTCCCGAAATGCGTCGGTCAGTGGTGGCCACCGACCAACTTCCACCAGGGCTTCGTGCTGTGGCGCGGCGTCGGCGTGGATTACGAAGGTGGTGTCCTGGACGGTGCGTCGCGCATCGCCATCCAGATGGCGCATCGCATGATGGCGGGCGTCGTCTTCCTCTACATGCTGTGGCTGGCCGTGCGCCTGCTGCGCATCGCCGGCATGCGCGGCTGGGGCACGCTGCTCGCCCTGCTCACGCTCGCGCAGGTCGCGCTCGGCATCGCCAACGTCAAGCTCGGCCTGCCGTTGCACGTGGCGGTCGCGCACAACGCGGGTGCGGCGCTGCTGCTCGCCACACTCGTGACGCTGATCGCGCGCGTGCGCGCGCCGCGGGTCTGATCGCGATGCACCGCCGGAGCCTCCACCGATGACCGCGACGATGCGCCAGTATTTCGCGCTGACCAAGCCGCGCGTGGTCGCGCTGATCGTGTTCACTGCGCTGGTCGGCATGTTCCTGGCCGTGCCCGGTCTGCCGCCGCTGCGCGAATCGGTGATCGGCTTCCTCGGCATCTGGCTGGCGGCGTCGTCCGCCGCGGCGATCAACCAGCTGCTCGACTCGCGCATCGACGCGAAGATGGCGCGCACATCGTGGAGACCGATCGTGGTCGGCCAGATCACGCATGCGCATGCGCTGGTATTCGCGTTGCTGCTCGCGATCCTGTCGATGGTGCTGCTGGTGGTGTTCGTCAACACGATCACCGCCGTGCTGACGTTCGCCTCGCTCATCGGTTACGCGGTGGTCTACACCGTGTTCCTCAAGCGCGCGACGCCGCAGAACATCGTGATCGGTGGCATCGCAGGCGCCGCGCCACCGCTGCTCGGGTGGGCGGCCGTTACCGGCATGCGCGGCGAATGGGATTGGGCGCACGCCTTGCTGCTCGTGCTCATCATCTTCGTGTGGACGCCGCCGCATTTCTGGGCGCTCGCGATCTTCCGTCGCGACGACTACGCGCGCGCGCTCGTGCCGATGCTGCCGGTGACGCACGGCGTCGAATACACGCGCTGGCAGATCCTCATCTACACCGTCCTGCTCGTCGCGGTGACCGTGCTGCCGTGGGCCGCCGGCATGACCGGCCTGTTCTACCTCGGCGGCGCGCTGGTGCTGGGACTCGTGTTCCTGAGGCACGCCTGGCGCCTGATGGATCCGCCGGACGAGCTGTACGCGATGAAGGTGTTCAACTACTCCATCGTCTACCTGATGGCGCTGTTCGCGTTCCTGCTCGTCGACCATTGGCTGCTGCCGTGGCTGGAGCCGGCGTCGCCGATGGTGTTCCGGGCGGTCGGCTGATCGCGCGGCATCGCGCATCGACTGTGCCGTAAGGCACGGTGGCGCCGGCGCCACCGCTGCGATACTCGGCGTTCCTTCGAACACGAGTCCCGCCGTGCGCCGTCGCCTGATTGCTTCCGCCCTCGCCACGCTCCTTCCGCTCGCCGCGCAGGCGCAGCAGGCCACCGTCGTCACGGCCGATCGCCTGCTCGACGTGCGCACCGGCCAGTACGTCGAACATCCGCAGGTGGTGGTGCAGGGCGAGCGCATCGTGTCGGTCGGCCATGCGGGCGACGCGGTGCCGGCGGACGCCAAGCGCGTGGACCTGCCGGGCATGACGCTGCTGCCCGGCCTGATCGACATGCACGTGCACCTCGACAACGACCCGACCTACGGCGGCTACACGGGCCTGCAGTTCGGCGACCGCTTCTGGTCGGTGGTGCAGGTGGCGAATGCGCAGAAGACGCTGATGGCGGGCTTCACCACGGTGCGCAACGTCGGCAGCGACGCCTGGGACGACGTCGGCCTGCGCCAGGCCATCGACGAGCACAAGGTGATCGGCCCGCGCGTGGTCACGGCCACTTACGCGATCGGCGCGACTGGCGGCCACTGCGACTCGACGTTCTTCCCGCCGTCGATGGATCAGAAGGGTCCGTACAACGTCGACAGCCCGGAAGAAGGGCGCAAGGTCGTGCGCACGCTGAAGAAGTACGGGGCGCAGGTGATCAAGATCTGCGCGACCGGCGGCGTGTTCTCGCACGGCGATGAACCCGGCGCGCAGCAGCTCACGCTGGACGAGATGAAGGCGATCGTCGACGAGGCGCACATGGCGTCGCTGAAGGTCGCGGCGCATGCGCACGGCGCAGCCGGCATCAAGGACGCGATCCGCGCCGGTGTCGACACCATCGAGCATGCATCGCTGATCGACGACGAGGGCATCAAGCTCGCCAAGCAGCACGGCAGCTGGTTGTCGATGGACATCTACAACACCGACTACACGCAGGCCGAAGGCAAGAAGAATGGCGTGCTGGAGGACAACCTACGCAAGGACCGCGAGATCGGCGACATCCAGCGCGAGAATTTCCGCAAGGCGTTCAAGGCCGGTGCGCACATGATCTTCGGCACCGACGCCGGCGTGTATCCGCACGGCGACAACGCCAGACAGTTCCCGGTGATGGTGCGCTACGGCATGACGCCGGTGCAGGCGATCCAGGCGGCGACGCTCAACGCATCGGAGGCGCTGGCGAACAAGAACGTCGGCGTGGTCGAGGCCGGGCGCTTCGCGGACCTGATCGCGGTATCGGGCGATCCGACGCAGGACGTCACCGTGTTGCAGAACGTGCCGTTCGTGATGAAGGGCGGCGATGTCGTCAAGAACGCCCGCTGATCAACGACAACGAACACGCGGACACGCGATCGACGATTGCATCGGGGGCTCGACGGCCTGCGCGCCGGCCCCCATCTGTGGGTGATGCTGTTCCACTCGTAGGTGGTCGGAGCTGGGCCGTCGGGACTGCCTGGCGCAAGCGGGCTGGATGGCGTCGACCTGTCCTTCGTGCTCAGCGGTTGCCCGATCGGCTCGCAGCTGTTCGCGCCACTCCGTGTGCCTGGCGTCGCGTGATGCCGGCGCACTGAACGCCCGCCATCGCGAGTGTCCCGCGAACAGGACGATCGATTGCAGCGGTCGCGCTCGGGCGACGCCGCGGCCGCACCTAGATTGACGACATCGCTCCCGTATCGATGTCCGCCATGTCCCCTGCACCCGCCCTGTTCGTCTCCCACGGGTCACCCATGTTCGCGATCGAGCCGGGTCGCCTCGGCCCGCAGCTCGCGGCGCTCGGCCGCACGCTGGGTGGCGTGCGCGCGATGGTCGTGATGTCGCCGCACTGGCAGACACGCGGGCTGCAGGTGATGGCGACGCGGCGGCCGTCCACCGTGCACGATTTCGGTGGCTTTCCCGAAGCGCTCTACCGCCTGCGCTACGACGCGCCCGGTGCGCCGGATATCGCAGGTGAAGTGATCGCGGCGCTGCGCGACGCTGGCCTCGATGCGATGCCCGATGCCACGCGAGGCCGCGACCACGGCGCGTGGGTTCCGATGATGCACCTGCGCCCGCAGGCCGACCTGCCGGTCATCCAGGTCTCGCTGCCGCACGATGCCGATGCCGCCTTCGCGTTCAAGCTGGGGCGCGCACTGGCGCCGCTGCGTGCACGCGGCGTGATGCTGGTGGGCTCCGGCAGCCTCACCCACAACCTTTACGAGCTGCGCGGCGGCGTGCGCGATCCCGAATATGCGCAGCAGTTCGAGGACTGGGTGCGCGATGTGATCGCGCGCGGCGACGTCGACGCCCTCATCGGCTACCGCACGCGCGCCCCGCATGCCGAGCGCGCGCACCCGACCGACGAGCATTTCCTGCCGCTTCCATTCGCGCTCGGTGCGGCGAACGGCGATGCGTCGCAGTGGATCGACGGCGGCATGACCTACGGCACGCTGTCGATGGGCTCGTGCGGCTGGGGCCTCCCACAGGCCGCATGACGCCGCCTCCGCGACGGGGCGGTTATCGTCGCGGCATGCGCTTCGAACGCCTGCTGTCCAACGACCGCATCACCCGCCTGCGCCTGCTGCGCCAGCTGATGGGGCTGGGCAGCTACCTGATGTTCCTCGCACCGGGGCTGCTCGCGGTGCATTGGGGCTGGACGGCCTTCGGTTACGGCGGCCTGTTCGCGCTGGTCGCCACCGCGCTGGTGGTGAATGCGGGCTTCTTCATTGCGATTCGCAGTGGCTACAGCCAGCGCTTCCGCGACGCGACGTTGCTGGCGCCGCAGATCGTCGTCGCACTCGCGCTCGCGCTGGTCACGATGCACTACATGCGGCCGGAGGCGCGTGGCGTGATGCTGATGCTGTACGTCGCGATGTTCTTCTTCGGCATCTTCGGCCTGACCACGCGCCAGTTCCTGCGTCTCGCGGTGCTCGCGGTGGCGAGCTACGCCGGCCTGCTCGTGTACGAATTCGGCGGGTACGCACAGCACACGCCGATGTTCCGGCTCGAGCTGCTGCACCTCGTCGCGCTGGTGATGATCACGGTGTGGCTGTCCTTCATCGGCGGCTACTTCGCGGCGCTGCGGCAGAAGCTCGCCGACCGCAAGGACGCACTCAAGGACGCCCTCGCGCAGGTGAAGGAACTCTCCGAGCGCGATGAACTCACCGGCGTGCACAACCGCCGCCACCTCATGCGCGCGCTCGAGCGCGAACGCCAGCGTGCGTCGCGCGTGGGCGCGACCTTCAGCGTCGCCATCCTCGACATCGATCGTTTCAAACAGTTCAACGACGTGCACGGCCACCAGATCGGTGACGAGATCCTCAGCGGCTTCTGCGTGCGTGTTCAGCAATGCGCGCGCGAACTCGATGTGCTCGCTCGCGAGGATGTCGAGGAAGCCTTCGGTCGCTACGGCGGCGAGGAATTCCTGCTGCTGCTGCCGCACACGCCGTTGGCCGGGGCGTTGCGGTGCCTGGAGCGCATCCGCACCGATGTGGAGGCGACGCCGTTCCACACGTCGGCGGGCCCGATGCAGGTGACGTTCTCGGCGGGCGTGGCCGAATTCCGACCCGGCGAGAGCAGCGCGAATCTGCTCGCGCGAGCGGATGCGGCGATGTACGGCGCGAAGCGCGACGGTCGAAACCGGGTGGCGGCGGCGCGCGATGACGGTGCGCGCGTCGGTCAGCTGGAGTAAGGCGCGATCAGGTGGAATCGCTGCTGCGGGGGACCGCTCTGCGCGCGAGCAAGGACTTCAGCTCGTCCTTTTCGGCGTCGCTCATGCCGGCGAATCCGACCTCGCTCATGCGCGCCTGAAGGTCGGCCGTGCGCTGGTCGAGGGCGTCGCGTGTGAGATTGTTCACGTTGTCCAGGAATTCTTCCTGCCACTTCGTGTCGATGCCGGGCAGTTGTTGGACGACAAGTTTCTGCAGCGGATCCTGCTCCTCGCGGCCCGCGAAATGCTCGATCAGTGCAGCGGCGCCGATATCCGGACGCGCGTGCACGAGGCCGATGAGTTCGACCAGTAGGGGAACGCCCGGCTGGCGCAGCGACGCGAACGGCGGATCCGCCGAGACTTCCAGCGCGAGCGCCGGCTTGTGCAGCAGGCGCAGGATCGCGCTGCGCACGAGGCTCTGCTTCGGCGGCGGTGCATGACGTGACGGGCCATGCGCGCGCTGCGTCGGTACGTGCGTCTCGGGCGATGCGGCGCGTGCGCCGACGCCGGTGAGCTCGGTCAGGCGCTGACGCATGAGGTCGGCGAAGGCGCCGTCGGGAATCTGCGCGAGCATCGGCTTCGCGCGTTCGGCGAGGCGGCCCTTGCCTTCGAGCGTCGCCAGGTTGACGTCCTGCGCGAGCGTGTCGAACAGGAACTGCGACAGCGGCGTGGCCGACTGCAGACGTGCTTCGAAACCCTCGCGGCCTTCGTTGCGCACGATGGTGTCGGGGTCTTCGCCTTCGGGCAGGAACAGGTAGAACGCCTGGCGTCCGTCCTTCATGCGCGGCAGCACGGATTCCACTGCCTTCCACGCCGCGCCACGACCGGCGCGATCGCCGTCGAAGCAGAAGTACACATCGGGCGCGTTGCGGAACAGCAACTCCGCGTGATCCGACGTGGTCGCCGTGCCCAGCGTCGCGACGGCCTGCGTCACGCCATGCTGGAACAGCGCGATCACGTCCATGTAGCCCTCGACGACGATCAGACGCTCGATCTTCGAGTTCGCGCCGCGCACCTGCCACAGGCCGTACAGCTCGCGACCTTTGTGGAACAGCTGCGTCTCGGGCGAATTGAGGTACTTCGGGCTCGCATCCTTCTCGATGACGCGACCGCCGAATGCGATCGGGCGACCGCGGCGATCGTGGATCGGAAACATCACGCGATCGCGGAACTTGTCGTAGACGCGGCCGGAGTCGTTCTTCGAAAACAGACCGGCGCGTTCGAGCAGGCCGAGCCGCGTCGCATCGGTGCCGAGCGCGTTCTTCAGCGCTTCGAAGCCGTCGGGCGCATAGCCGAGCTGGAACTGCTCGCGGATCGCTTCGCTCACGCCGCGACGATCGAAATACTCGCGCGCCTTCGCGTTCGACTTGAGTTGCTGGCGGAAGAACACCATCGCCGACTCGACGACGCCGTACAGCGCCTGCAGCTGCGGATCGGCAGCACGTTGCGTGGTTTCCTTCGGCACGTCCATGCCGACGCGCTTGGCGAGTTCCTCGACGGCGTCGAGGAATTCCAGGCGGTCGTACTGCATGACGAAGCTGATCGCCGTGCCGTGCGCCCCGCAGCCGAAGCAGTGATAGAACTGCTTGACCGGCGACACCGTGAAGCTCGGCGAACGCTCGTCGTGGAACGGGCAGCGCGCCGAGAACTCCTTGCCCTGGCGCTTGAGCGGCACGCGCGAACCCACCACCTCGACGATGTCGGTGCGGGCGAGCAGGTCGTCGATGAAGGCGTCGGGGATGCGGGCCAAGGTCGGAAACGGGCAGAGGTCAGTGGCGCGCGGCGGCGCGTTCGTCAGTATCGCGCGTGGCGCTTACGGCGGCGCGGTCGCCGATGAAGGGGCCCGCATGCGGGGCCTGCGAAGTGGTGGGTGCGCGGGCTGCCGGCGCAAGGCCGGGCGGATGCATTCCCGTCCATGGCAATGACCGCGGTGCGGCCAGCCGCGATGCGTGCGCCAGTATGACCGGGGCATGCGATGCGTGCCGGCGGCCCCACGACGCCAGCGTCGCAGGTCGGCGCATCAGGCGTTGCGACTCGGGCTCAGGCGGTATTGGGCGCCCGAGGCGGGCCCAGACGTTCGTCGATGACCGCCGTCACCACCGCGCCGGCGAACAGGATCATCGCGGCGTAGTAGACCCAGAGCATGGTCAGCACGAGCGCGCCCATCGCGCCGTAGGCGGACACCGTGCTCTGGTGCGCGAGGTACCAGGCGATGCCTGCGCGCCCGGCGAGGAACAGCACGGAGGTGAACGCGCCGCCGGCCAGGGCAAGCTGCCAGCGCACGCGGCGATCGGGCAGGAAGTGGTACATCAGCGCGAAGGTGAAGGCGTAGACGAGCAACGCGGCCAGCGTCGCCACCAGGGTCTCCCCCTGCGCGTAGCGGCCGATGGTGAGGTCGAGCACGGTGGTCACCGTCATCGAGATCACCAGCAGGAACACCACCGCGAGCACCAGCCCGAACGACAGCAGGCGCTTCTGCAGCCAGTTCCACAGGCCGGGCAGGGCGGTGGCGTCGGTGCGGAAGATGCGGTTGAGGGCATCCTGCAGCTGCGCGAACACGGCGCTGGCGCCGATCAGCAGCAGCGCGATGCTCCACCAGCCGGCGATCGAGCCGGTGTCGGGCGTCGACGCCGCCGCCGCGAGCACGGTGCGCGCGACCTCCTGCGCCTGCGGCCCGACCAGCAGGCCGACCTGCAGGATCACCGCCTGTTCGGCCTTGGTGTTGGAGGCGGTCAGCCACAGCAGGAGCAGCATCAGCGGCGCCATGGCGAGCGCGGCGTAGAACGCGAGCGCGGCGGCCTGGGTGATGACGTCGGAATCGAGGAAGCGCCGCAGCAGCGCCATCGGCAGGGTGCCGATGCTGGCCTTGCGCACCACCTTCTTGACGTCGGCCGGCGGCGGCGCGCCGTCGGCCTGGGTGATCGAGGCCTTCTCGGTCGGGTCGAGCCGCGCCGTGACGGGCGGGGCGTCCCCGGGATGCGCGGCGCGGTCGGCCGGCGCGGGGGCGACCCGCTGCGCCGCGATCTTCGCGGCGGAATGTCTGGGAGCGGAGGGCGATCGAGCCATGCCGCGAGGCTGCCGCAGCCGCCGTCGACGCATGGTCGCGGCTGCCCTGAACAGCGCAAATGGCCCGGGCGATGCCGGGCCGCTGTGACTCAGCCCAGGCGGGCTTTGACCAGCTTGGACACCAGGCCCATGTCGGCCTGGCCGGCGAGCTTGGGCTTGAGCACGCCCATGAGCTTGCCCATGTCGGCGGCGCCGGTGGCACCCGACTCGGCGATCGCGACTTCGATCGCGGCGTTGATCTCCGCCTCGCCCATCTTGGTCGGCAGGTAGCGCTCGATGACGACGATCTCGTCGCGCTCGACCTGCGCGAGGTCCTCGCGGTTGGCGGCGGCGTACTGCGTCACCGAATCGCGGCGCTGCTTGACCATCTTGTCGAGCACGGCGATCACCGCGGGGTCGTCGAGCTCCACGCGCTCGTCGACTTCCTTCTGCTTGATCGCGGCGTTGATCAGGCGGATCACCGCGAGCGTGCTCTTGTCGCCGCCCTTCATGGCGGTCTTCATGTCGTCAGTGAGTCGCTGCTTGAGGCTCATGGCGGAGTCCGGTCGGAAAAATCTGGCGCACTAGGGTACCGCCTCAGCCACTCGCCGCCGGCACGCGCCAGCGACGCAGCGTCTGCGCGACCGCCACCAGCTCCGACGGCTGCACCGGTTTGGCGACGTGCACCTGGAAACCGGAGGCCAGCGCGCGCGTGCGGTCCTCGAGTCGCGCATAGGCGGTGAGCGCGACGGCCGGCACTGCGTCGAGCCCGCTTTCGACCTCCCAGTCGCGCAGTGCACGCACGAAGTCGTAGCCGTCCATGCCGGGCATGCCGATATCGCTGATTACGAGGTCGGGATGATGACGTCGCGCCGCTTCCAGCGCATCGCGTGCGGACGCGCAGGTGTCGACCTCCGCGCCGTGCGCTTCGAGCACCGAGGCCAGCATCGCGCGGGTGTCCGCATCGTCCTCGACCAGCAGCACGCGACAGGCATGCAGCGCGTCGTCGCCCGCCGGACGCGGCGACACGGTGGCGGCGCCGTGGCGGCGTTCGGTCGCCGACGCGCTGCCCGCCGCCGACACCGGCAAGCACACGACGAACTCCGCGCCGTGCCCGCTGCCGGCGCTTTCCGCACGCACCGTGCCGCCGTGCATTTCGACGAGGTGACGCACGATCGACAGACCGAGCCCAAGGCCGCCGTGTTCGCGCGTCGACGAAGCATCGACCTGGCTGAAACGCTCGAACACGCGCGGCAGGAATTCGGCGTCGATGCCGCGCCCGGTATCGCGCACGCGGATTTCGACCGCATCATCGACGCGCGTGACCGACACGTCGACCACGCCGCCGCGTTCGGTGAACTTCACCGCGTTCGCGACGAGATTCCAGATCACCTGCTGCAGCCGATCGGGATCGGCGCGCATGTGGCCTGCATCACTGCGATGCACCTCCAGCCGTACGCCGCGCGCGAGTGCCGCGGGACGCACCGCGTCGACCGCCGCTTCGACCGGCTGCATGGCGTCGATCTCGCGCACCGCGAGGTGCAGCTTGCCACTGACGATGCGCGAGATGTCGAGCAGGTCCTCGACGATCTGCGCCTGCGCACGTGCATTGCGATCGATGGTCTGCACCGCGCGCTCGACCATCTCGGGCGACAGGCGTCCCGATGCCAGCATCTCGCTCCAGCCCAGAATCGACGTCAGCGGCGTGCGCAGCTCGTGCGAGATCGTCGCGAGAAACTGATCCTTCATGCGTCCTGCGCGCACCGCATTCTGATAGAGGCGTTCCTTTTCGCGCGCATCGGCCTGGGCGGCGACGAAGAGACGCAAGCGGCTCATGCCGATCGCGGCAAGTGCGGCGATCGATTCGATCGTGCGCACGTGATCGGTGGTGAAGCGGGCCGCTTCCGCGTGACCGAAGAACAGGCCGCCCAGCACTTCGCCGTGATCCGACTTCACGGGCACGGCGAGGTAGCTGCGCACCGGCAGATGGCCCGGTGGCATGCCGTGGTGCGGCGTCCATTGCCCATAGCGCGGATCAGCGCGCACATCATCGATACGGATCGTGCCTTCGCCATTGAAGGTCGGGCCGAACAGCGGCGTCGCGCGCGGATGCGGGAAATTCGAGAACTTCTCGGCGGGCACGCCCGACAACGCGTACAGCATGTAGCTGTCGCCACCGTCGTCGGTCACGTTGTAGAAGAACGCACCGAACTGCGCATGGGTGAGTTGCGTGGCGGTATCCGTCACCGCCTGCACCATCGCGGTGAGATCGAATTCCTCGAGCATGCGCTCGGACAACTGGCGGAACGCGACGTCTTCCACCTCGCGCCGCATCTCGCGCGAGACGTCGCGCACCTCGATCACGGCGCCCACGACCTCGCCGTCGCGCATCAGCGGATTGGTCGTGCACGCGACCGGGTATTCGCGGCCATCGCGATGCACGAACAGCTGCGCCTCTTCGTCGTGGCCGCAGCGCAGGGCATCCAGCAGCGCACGACCTTCCAGCGTCTCGGGTGACCAGCCGGTAAGCGCGCGCGCCGCCGCATTCATGTACGTGCACTGCCCGGAGGCGTCGACCACGAACAGCGCCGCGCTGGCGGCGTCGCAGGCCGTCTGCAGCGGATCGGGGGTCGGAAGGGCGGGTGTCGATGACATGGGAGCAGCATGCACGGGCGGCGGTGGAGGGGCTGCATGCTAGCGCCGTGTGCCATCGCGGGCTGCTACGCTAGCGTGGTCGCACGGCGGCACCCGGCGTCCAGGATCGGACGCGAACGGCGGAAGGGAGGTCCGCATGCACGCCAGTACCGCGCTCTATGTCCGTGGCCCGTACCGGGTCGTCGCGAACGCGCAGGTCGACACCGACCGGCCCTACGTCGTACTCGACACCGCCGGTGCCTGGTTGCACGAATCCGTCACCCTCGACGACGCGCGTGACTGGGTCGATCGCCGCATCAGCGAACGCGAGCGCGTGCCGGGCATCGCGGTGTCCGCACGGAGTCGCGCATGAGCCGTCGTGCCGTCGCCGCGCTTGCGGCCTTCATCCTCGTGCCCATCGTCGGCTTGTGGCTGGCGGGCCGCGTCAATGCGATGTTCCTCGGCCTGCACGGCGCGCTGCCGCACTGGTACGTCTACGTCGACTACCTGCGCACGCTCGATCTGCCGCAGGTGCAGCCGTATGCCGCGAAGATCCGCGCCGCCGGCTGGGTGGGTTTCGGCGCGCCGGCGCTGGCCTACATCGGCGTGCTCGCCGTCGCGATGCGCCAACCGGCCAAGGCCCTGCACGGCGACGCCCGCTTCGCGCGCGGCGGCGACCTCGCCAGGAACCGCCTGTTCGAGGACGGCCCGACCAGTCTCGTCGTCGGCCGGTACGACGGGCGCCTCGTGCGCCTGCCGGGCCAGCAGTTCGCGATCCTCGCCGCGCCCACGCGCTCGGGCAAGGGCGTCGGCATCGTCATTCCCAACCTGCTCGAGTATCTCGACTCGGTCGTCGTGCTCGACATCAAGCAGGAGAACTTCGACCTGACGTCCGGCTGGCGCGCGTCGCAGGGCCACGAGGTGTTCCTGTTCAATCCGTTCGCCGAGGATCGCCGCAGCCATCGCTGGAATCCGCTCGGCTACGTGTCCGACGATCCGGCGTTCCGCGTCTCCGACGTCATGGCGATCGCCGCCATGCTCTATCCCGACGTCGGCGACGAACAGAAGTTCTGGGTGAGTCAGGGGCGCAACGCGTTCCTCGCGTTCGCGCTCTACCTGTTTGACAAGTACGACCATGAACGCACCTGCGGCTTCCCGGGCGCGACCGCACCGACCCTCGGCGCGATCTATCGCCTTTCGTCCGGAACCGGCGAAAACCTGCGCGCCTACCTGACGTCGCTGTCGCAGCAGCGCTTCCTCAGCGAATCCGCGCGCATGGCGTTTTCGACGCTGCTGTCGCAGGCCGACGAGACCTTCGCCTCCATCCTCGGCACGTTCAAGGAACCGCTGAATCCGTGGGTCAATCCGGTGCTCGATGCCGCGACCGCGGCGAACGACTTCCTGCTCACCGACCTGCGCAAGAAGCGCATGACCATCTACATCGGCGTGCAGCCCAACAAGCTCGCCGAGAGCCGCCTCATCCTCAACCTGTTCTTCAGCCAGCTCATCAACCTCAACACGCGCGAGCTGCCGCAGAACAATCCCGCGCTCAAGCACCAGTGCCTGCTGCTGATGGACGAGTTCACCTCGATCGGCAAGGTCGAAATCATCGCCAGCGCGGTCGCCTACATGGCCGGCTACAACCTGCGCCTGCTGCCGATCATCCAGAGCATGGCGCAGCTCGACGCCACCTACGGCCGCGAGGTCGCGCGCACGCTGGTCACCAACCACGCGTTGCAGATCCTCTACGCGCCGCGCGAACAGCAGGACGCGAACGACTATTCCGAGATGCTCGGCTATACGACGGTGCGCCGGCAGAACGTCACGCGCGGTCGCGATGTCTCGCGCAGCGAATCGGAAGAGCGTCGCGCGCTGATGCTGCCGCAGGAACTCAAGGCACTCGGCCCCGACCGCGAGGTCGTGATGTACGAAGGCATCCCGCATCCGGTGCTGTGCGAGAAGATCCGCTACTACACCGACAAGCGCTATACGACCCGCCTGTTGCCCAGGGTCGCCATGCCCACGCTCAGCATCATGACTTCACGCGGTGTTGACGCGCGCGAAGCGGTTTCGTTAACTTAGTCACAGAAGGCGCAATGCCTTCGCCCGGCTCCGGCCGGACAGGGATGAAGCACGGCGCGCCACGCGCCGGTCACGGAGTTGACGTACTGGGGATATCGACAAGGACCGTTCAAGCCGGCAGGACGCCGCACCACTCGCGCACCTCGCCGTTTCCATTCGACCCGTCATCGCCTCCGTGCGCGTGCCTACGCGCCGGCGATGCGTTCACGTGTACCGGTGAGCCGTGAATCCGCTTTCGCAATCCCTCCGTTTCCTCGTCCTTGCCGCCGCGACCGCTTCGCTGGCGGCCTGCGCCACGCGTCCGCCACCGCCGGTGAGTGGGCGCTGGACGCCGGTCAACCATTACGACGAACAATCCATGGCGCTGCCGTTGCGCCCGGACTACGTGTATTACGCGACGCCCGTCGACCGCACGCTCAAGGGCCTGCTCGCGCGCTGGGCGCACGACAGCAAGATGCAGCTCGAATACACGCACGACACCGATTTCACCCTGTATCGCGCGGTCGCGGAGGTTCACAGCGATGACCTGCGCGCGGCGGTGAATCAGTTGTCGGCGATGTATGCGGCGCAGCAGGTGGTCATCGGCGTCGACGGCGATCGCATCGTCGTGCGCCGTGCGCCCTCCACCGCATCGACCACCGCGCCCGCGGCTCCCGCCGCGTCCGCGCACTGAGGGCACCGGCCATGGGCAAACGTTCCGCTTCCGACAGCCTGCGCGTCGAACACGCCGTCGGCCGTGCCGTGAACTACGAGGTCACGCTCGCCGATCACGCGCGCCGCAGCGAACGCCGTGCGTGGTGGGTCGCCGGCACCTCGTGCGCGATCTCGCTGATCCTCGCCGGCGGCTATTTCTATTTCCTTCCGCTGAAGGAAAAGGTGCCCTATCTGGTGATGGCCGACGCCTACACCGGCACCGCCACCGTCGCGCGCCTCGACGGCAATTGGGGCCAGCAGGACATCACGCTCAGCGAAGCCGTCAACAAGAGCAACGTTGCGCACTTTGTGACTGCGCGTGAGTCCTACGACATTGCGCTGATGCGCCTGCGCGACTGGACGACGGTCTACACGATGTCCGCGCCGAGCGTCGCCGCCGGCTATACCGCGCTGCACGGCAAGGACAATCCGCAGCGCCCGTACAACACGTACGGCGACAAGGCGGCGATCCGCGTCAAGATCCTCAGCACCACGCTGATCAGCGACGCCAGCGGCCGACCCAACGGCGCCACCGTCCGCTTCCAGCGCACGCTGTACGACAAGGCCACGGGCCGCAGTGCGCCGCTCGACAGCAAGATCGCCACGCTCACCTTCACCTACAAGGCGAACCTGGCGATGGACGAGAAGTACCGCATCGAGAACCCGCTCGGCTTCCAGGTGACGACGTACCGCGTCGACAACGACTACGCGGAATCGCCGCCGGTCGAACCCGAAATCCCGGCCTTCCAGATGCCCGACATGGGCGAGCCGACGCCCGCCGCGCCCACCACGGTGCCCGCTGCGGCCGCGCAGCCTGTCGATGCAGCGGCACCCGCGACGCCGGCCGGTTCGTCGCCGACCGCGTCCACGCGTCCGACCACCGGAGCCCAGCCGTGACCCGTCGTTCCTTCGAGCTCTTTCTGTCCGTGGCGTTCGGTGCCGTCGCCGTGCTCGCGCCGCTGCGTGCGCACGCCGATGCGATCCAGGAATACGAATACGCCGACAACCGCATCTATCCGGTGCGCACCGGCCTCGGCATCACCACGCAGATCGAGCTGTCGCCCAGCGAGACCGTGGTCGACTACAGCACGGGTTTCTCGAACGGCTGGGACATCAGCCGTCGCGACAACGTCTTCTACGTCAAGCCCAAGAACGTCGACGTCGATACCAACCTGCTGATCCGCACGGAGACGCACTCGTACATCCTCGAGCTGCGCGTGGTCGCGACCAACTGGAAGGCACTCGACCAGGCGCGCGATGCCGGCGTGCAGTACACCGTGCGTTTCCGCTATCCGAACGACGCGAAGTTCCATGCGGCGCCCACCATCAAGCCGCCGGAGCTCGACATCGCCCTCGATCCGACGCGCGCCTACCACTTCGACTACGACTACAAGACGCGCACCAAGATGCGTGCGCTGATCCCGGCCAGCGTCTACGACGACGGGCGCTTCACCTACATCAAGCTCGGCGACACCACGCCGTTCCCGACCGGTTCGTTCCCGGCGGTATTCGGTAGCGAGCGCGAGAACGGCGACGAGTTCATCGTCAATACGACGGTCGAGGGCAACACCATCGTCGTGCACGGCACCTACCGCTATCTGGTGATCCGCCACGGCAACAACGTCGTCGGCATCCGCAGGAACCCGCACTCGTGAGCCACACCGTCAGCAATCCGTACGAACAGGAACCGGCGGTCGCGGTGGCGGACGCCAATCCCTACCTCGGCACGCATGCCGCACCGGCGCCGGATCTCGATGCCGGCGCGCCTTCACTGCGCAATGCCGAACAGCAGCGCGTCAATCGCAAGGCGCTGCTGTTCCTTGGCGGCATCATCCTGCTGCTCATGATGATGGCGGCGCTGGTGTTCCGGGGCAGCAGCAAGTCGTCCGACGCCGCGAAGCCGAACGAGGAGCAGGTCAGCATTCCGACGCTCGCCGACGCCACGCCGCCGCTGCCGCAACAGCCGCAGCAGGTGTCGAACAACGTCGAGCCGATCGCGGTGCAGCCGACGTCGCAGGAGATGCCGCCGCTGCCGCAGCAGTCCTACGCCAACACGATGCCGCCTCCGCCGCCGGGCTACGAGTCGCCGGCCCAGGTCCGCCACGAGCCGACGCTGATGGAACGCCGCATGGGAGTCGATCCGAATGCGATGGGCGCGGCGGGTGGCTCGGGTGGTCCGCAGGATGCCTACTCGCGCGCACTGGCGATGACCCAGGCGGCGATGGGTATGCATGCGCCCGCGAACGATCCGAACGCGGTGCCGGAAGATGCTACGCACAAGGCGACCGCCGCGCGTGCACTGCGCAATCCGGACACGCTGCTGGTGCGCGGCACGCTGCTGCGCTGTGTGCTCGAGACGCGGATCATCAGCGAAGCCGACGGCTTCACCTCGTGCATCCTCACCGAGCCGGTGTACTCCATCAACGGCCGTCGCCTGCTGCTCGATCGTGGCTCGAAGATCTACGGCACCTATAAGGCGCGCCCGAAGGGCAACCGCATCGAAGTGGTGTGGGACCGCATCACCACGCCGAACGGCTACGACGTCAGCATGGCGAGCCCGGGCGTGGATCCGCTCGGCAGCGCGGGCTATCCGGGCCAGCTCGACGCGCACTGGGCCTCGCGCATCACCTCGGCGCTGATGGTCAGCCTGCTCAGCGACGCCTTCAAATACGCCGCGGCGAAAAACGGTCCCGAAAGCGCGACCGTGACCCAAGGCGTCGTCGTGACCAATCCGTACGAGAGCAACACAGCCAACACGCTCGACCGCCTCGCGAACCAGGCCGCGGAAGAGGGCATGGCGCATGCGCCCACGGTGACCATCAACCAGGGCTCGCTGGTCAGCGTGTACGTCGCGCGCGATGTCGACTTCACGGAGGTCGTCGGCCACTGAGCCGACGCCAATGGAACTGGACGCACCGCTCGCGCAGGTTTCGGACGACTTCCTGTCGTACCAGTACGAGGTGCTCGGGATCCTCGGCCACATGGCGTCGTCCGACGTCACCGAGATCTGCATCAACCGTCCGGGCGAGCTGTGGATCGAGTCGCGTCGGGGCTGGCAGCGTCACGAGGTGCCCGCGCTGACGTTCGAGCGCGCGCGCCAGTTCTGCACGGCGGTGGTCAACGAGAGCAACACCGGTCAACGCATCACCGACACCGATCCCGTGGTGTCGTTGACGTTTCCGACCGGTCAGCGCGCGCAGTTCGTGATTCCGCCAGCGTGCGACGCTGGCAAGGTGTCGATCACCATCCGCCTGCCGTCGCGCCAGACCAAGACGCTCGCCGAGTACAAGAACGACGGCTTCTTCGAGCAGATCCTCGAGGACGGTGCGGGCATCAGCCAGCACGACCGCGAACTGCTGGCATTGCGCGCGTCGCGCGACTACGCCGAGTTCTTCCGCAGGGCCGTGCAGTACAAGAAGAACGTGGTGGTCGCCGGCGCGACGGGCAGCGGCAAGACCACCTTCATGAAGTCGCTGGTCAATCACATTCCGGACGAGGAGCGCCTGGTCACGATCGAGGACGCGCGCGAACTCTTCATCGCGCAGCCCAACGTCGTGCACCTGCTGTATTCCAAGGGCGGTCAGAGCACCAGCAACGTTACCGCCAAGAGCTGCATGGAGGCCTGTCTTCGCATGAAGCCGGACCGCATCATCCTGGCGGAGCTGCGCGGCGACGAGTCGTTCTACTTTATCCGCAACTGTGCCTCGGGCCATCCGGGTTCGATCACCAGCTGCCATGCCGGCAGCACGGCGCAGACCTGGGACCAGCTCGCGCTGATGGTGAAGGCCTCGAACGAAGGCTCCGGGCTTGAGTTCGCCGTCATCAAGCGCCTGTTGATGATGACGATCGACATCGTCGTGCACATCAAGGCACACGCCGGCCGACGCTTCATCACCGGCATCGATTTCGATCCACAGCGGGCGATGGCGGGCTGATGAAAGGTCGTCACGCCGCTGCAGGAACCGGGTTTGACAATGCGCGCGAGCGCATGAGTCAATGCTTTCGACGCCGTCCCCGCGTATCGGGACGGTCGCGCAAGGAAGCCGCGCACGAAGGGAGTCGGTCTGCCGATCCCGCCGTGCGTCGCACGCAACCGACGGGGGAACGGCGGTGTTGCCTGGCATGGAGCTGATGGGCTGCCCGGATTTGGCAGTCCCTGCGGACGTGATGCATCACGTCGTGCACGTCGAATCCTCATTCAATCCCTACGCCATCGGCGTGGTGGGCGGCCGCCTCGCGCGCCAGCCTGCGAACCTGCCCGAAGCCGTCGCTACCGCACGCATGCTGGAAAGCCGCGGCTTCAACTTCTCGCTGGGACTGGCGCAGGTCAACCGTTACAACCTCGCGCGCTATGGGCTCGCGTCCTACGAACAGGCGTTCCAGACCTGCCCGAACCTGCGCGCGGGCGCGCGCATCCTCGCCGAATGCCATCAGCGCGCCGATCGCGACTGGGGCAAGTCCTTCAGTTGCTACTACTCCGGCAACTTCACCACCGGCTTTCGGGCAGGTTACGTGCAGAAGATCTACGCCTCGATGCGCGACGCGGCGGCGGCGAGCTATCCGGGTGCTATCCCGGTGTACGGCACGCCGACGGCGCGCCGTGCGCCGAAGACCGCGGCATGGCGCGCGTCAGGCGAGGCGCCGTCGCGCATCGAACCGCTGGTGTTGGCCACACCTGCACCGGCCGCCCCGGTTCCCGCGGCCACTCCGTCGATAGCCGCACCCGCTGGTGTAGGCGCGCCCATATCGCAACCCAACGACGACAGCAGCGACAGCGTCGTCGTGCTGCGCCCCAACGGCGCACCGCCGCGCGTGGCCGACAGCGCGCCCGTCGCCCCGCCCACCCCACCCGCTCCCGATGCACCGCCGCGTGATGCGGCGTTCGTGTTCTAACCCGCCCCGGCGACCTCGCCGACTGCAACGACAAGGAAAGCGCAATGAAGTCGATCAAGTCCCTGAAATCCACCTTCTCCTCGGCCGTTGCTGGCGTGGCGTTCGCGCCGAGCCTGGCCCTCGCCCAGGCCACGGGCGGCGGCGGTGATTTCACCGAGACGGGCAGCACCGTCAGCAAGTTCTTCACCAACCTCAACGGCCTGCTCAACCTGGCATCGATTTCGGTCGTCACGATCGCCGTCATCTTCGCCGGCTACCAGATCGCGTTCGCGCACAAGCGCATCGCCGACGTCGCGCCGATCCTGATCGGTGGCTTCCTGATCGGCGCCGCGGCGCAGGTCGCGAAGATGCTGATCGGCGGGACCTGATCGAAGCAGGCCGCGACCATGCAGAAGAACGTGCTCTTCCGCGGTTGCACGCGGCCGCCCATGTTCATGGGCGTGCCGTACGTGCCGTTCTTCATCGGCGCCGGCAGCGTGATCCTGCTGTCGTTCTACATCAACATGTTCCTGCTCGCGCTGCTGCCCGTCGTCATCTTCGTGATGCGGCAGATGGCGCGACGCGACGAGATGATCTTCCGCCTGCTCGGCCTGCGCCTGCAGGCGCGCATGAAGGTCCGCAATCTCGACGTGCATGAAGGCATGTGGGTGTTCACGCCGAATCTGTATCGCGACCCGCGCAAGAAGTCCCCGGACCGCTGAACTCCAGCGATTTCCGACTCCACCGGCGACGGGAAAGCCTTCCCGTCGCCGGCGTTTTCCCGTTGACCGGCTGCCATGACGACGTTCACGCCCGACACCTCGATCAGCGAATTCCTTCCGCTGTCCACGCACGTCTCCCCGACGGTGGTCAAAACCACCGGCGGCGATTTCCTCATGACGTGGCATCTCGAAGGCTTGCCGTTCGTGGGGCGCGAGGAGTGGGAACTCGAGCACCGGCACAACACGTTTAACCGCATGCTGCAGACGCTGCGCGCGCCCGACTTCGTCAATGTGGCGTTCTGGGTGCACGACGTGCGTCGCCGTCGCCGCATCAAGCATCGCAGTCGCTTCCGCCAGCGCTTCAACCAGGAAATGTCCGACGCGTACTTCGAGTCGCTGTCGTCGCAGAAGATCATGGCCAACGAGCTGTACCTGACCATGATCTACCGCCCGGTGGTGACCGGTAAGAAGTTCGTGGAAAAGTCGGCGGACGTCGGCCAGCTTCAGGCGCAGCAGGACGAGGCGATCGCCAAGCTGCTCGAGCTCGCCGGCAACCTCGAAGCCGTGCTCAAGGACTACGCGCCGTACCGCCTCGGCATGTACGAGGCCGAGAACGGCGTGGTGTTCTCCGAGACGCTCGAATTCTTTGGCTATCTGCTCAACCGCATCGACGAGCCGGTGCCGGTCCTCGACGCGCCCGTCAGCACCTACCTGCCGGTCAGCCGGCACATGTTCTCCGGCAAGACGGGCGACTTCGTCATCACCACGCCGACCGGCACCAATCACTTCGGCGCGCTGCTCAACATCAAAGAATTCACCGACGCGACCTATCCGGGCATCCTCAATCGCCTGAAGTACCTCGACTTCGAATACGTCATCACGCATTCCTTCAGCCCGATGGGTCGGCAGGATGCGCTCAAGGTGCTCGACCGCACCAAGGGAATGATGATCTCGTCCGGCGACAAGGCGGTCAGTCAGATCATCGAGCTCGACCAGGCGATGGACCAGCTCGCTTCGGGCAACTTCGTGCTCGGCGAGTACCACTTCACCATGGCGCTCTACGCCGACTCGCAGGAAAAGCTGTCGCAGAACATCGCGACCGGCCGTGCGGAGCTGTCGAACGCCGGTTTCGTGTCGGCGAAGGAAGACCTTGCGGTCGTCGCATCGTTCTATTCGCAGTTGCCGGCGAACTGGAAATACCGCACGCGCATCGCGAACGTCAGTTCGCTGAACTTCCTCGGGCTCGCGCCACTGCACAACTTCGCGTCCGGCAAGAAGGAAAACAATCCCTGGGGCGACTGCGTCACCACGCTGCAGACGACCAACGGCCAGCCGTACTACTTCAACTTCCACGCCACGCATCCGGGCGAGAACTCGTTCGGCGAAAAGGCCATCGGCAATACGATGGTCATCGGCAAGTCGGGTACCGGCAAGACCGCGCTGATCAACTTCCTGCTGAGCCAGGTGCAGAAGCTCGAGCCGTCGCCCACCATCTTCTTCTTCGACAAGGACCGCGGCGCCGAAATCTTCGTGCGCGCCTGCGGTGGAAATTACCTCGCGCTCGAGAACGGCCGACCGACCGGCTTCAATCCGTTCCAGTGCGAGCGCAACGAGGCGAACGTCCAATTCCTTGCGGACCTGGTGAAGGTGCTCGCCGGCAAGACGCTCTACACCTCGCGTGAGGAAGAGGACATCTTCCGCGCGGTCGAGAACATCCTCGACACACCGGTGCGGCTGCGCACCATGACCAACTTCCAGAAGAGCCTGCCCAACATGGGCGACGACGGCCTCTTTGCGCGCATGCGCAAGTGGACGGCGGGCAATTCGCTGGGCTGGGTGTTCGACAATCCCGAGGACACGATCGACCTCGAGAGGGCGCCGATCATCGGCTTCGACTACACGGACATCATCGACAATCCCGAAGTCCGCGTGCCGGTGATCAACTATCTGCTGCACCGGCTGGAATCGCTGATCGACGGGCGTCCGCTGATCTACGTGATGGACGAGTTCTGGAAGATCCTCGACGGTAAGGGCGGTCTGAAGGAATTCGCCAAGAACAAGCAGAAGACGATCCGAAAGCAGAACGGCCTCGGCATCTTCGCCACGCAGAGCCCGGAAGACGCGCTCGCCAGCGACATCGCGGCCGCGCTCATCGAGCAGACCGCGACGATGGTGCTGCTGCCGAACCCCAATGCGAGCCGCGAGGATTACATCGACGGCCTCAAGCTGACGGAAGCCGAGTACCAGGTTGTCGTCAGCCTCGATGAGCGTTCGCGCTGCTTCCTGGTCAAGCAGGGCCATGCGGCCAGCGTCTGCCAGCTCAACCTGCGCGGAATGGACGACTCACTCGCGGTGATCTCCGCGTCGACCGACAACATCGAGGTCATGCACGAGGTGCTCGCGCATGAAGCCGCCCGCCACGGCGTGTCGATCGACCGACTGACGCCGGACCAGTGGCTCTCGACGTTCTACGAATGCCGTAAGGGGTCGGGCAAGTCAGGCTCGTCCACCGCAAGCCCATCCCCCGCACGCCGCTCGACCGCGGCAACCGCCTAGGAGAACTGTCATGCATTCACGGAAGAACGGACATATCGCCCGCGCGGCGCGCTTTACCGTCCTGTCGGCGGCGATTGGTCTCGCAGGACTAACGCACGTCCAGCGCGCCGAGGCGCAGCTGGTCACCGCGGAAGCTGGTCCGTCGCTGCTCGCGCACCTGATGAACGAGATCAACACACTGACCCAGCAGATGCAGGACTACGTCGCCTACGGGGAGCAGGCGGTGCGCTGGAAGGCGACATGGGACCACTATCAGCAGCAGATCGCGAAGTTCATGGGTCAGGTTCGCAACCCGATACTCTCCAATAAGCTGGCATTTGCCGAAGTGCCACTGGACGCCGGCGTCATGGAAAAGTGCGGCGGAACCGGCGGCTTCAGCTTCAGCCTGTCCAGCTTGACGACGACCTTGGCACCGGACTTCACCAGCGACATCGTGTCGAGCCAGAAGAAGATTTGCGCACAGATTCAGATGCTCGAGAACCAGAAGTACAACCTCACGGTTCGCTACTACAAGGAAGTCGCACCGAGCCTCGAGCAGGACCTGCGGAAAATCGAAGAGCAGCGCGCCCAGAACAACGACCAAGGCACGCTTCAGGCGGTGGCCGAGGCGTCCGAGCGGCTCCAGAACCAGCAGACCATCAGTGGCGATGCGCTCGACAAGCAGGTCAAGGCCTGCGACCAGCTCATCGCGAACCTTTCTGAAATGCAGAAGAACCTGGCCCGGCAAGCACTGCTGGGCAAGCCGAATAGTCCCCTGGGCGGGCTGGTGAAAACCGCGACGCTGGAAGCGGCGCTCAAGGTCGGCAAGTAATCGAGGGGGAGCCGGGTAGCCACCCGGCAGCGCAACGGAAGCGGGAAAACGGGACATGATGGGAATGAGCTGGCTGGCGCCGCGCGTCGACTCGATCGGAGACTTCGTCTTCTACCGATTGATCCTCAGCTACCTGCGCGACGAAATCCACACCTTCGGCATCGATGTCATGCATCGCGCCATGAGCTGGGTCGGAATGATCGCGCTGACCCTGCTGACGCTATGGATCCTGATTCAAGGCTTCCGCATCGTGACGGGACAGTCACGTGACTCGATGATGGCCCTGGTGATGAACTCGCTGAAGGCGACGCTGATCCTCAGTGTCGCCACGTCGATGGCGATGTTCGGCACCGACCTCGACAAGATGCTGACCGAGGGCGTGAAGAACGAAATCAACCACGTGGTGACGGGCTCGTCTTCATCGCCGGAGGAGGCGATCGACAAGAATCTGGCGTGGATGCAGGTGGCGCTGTCGAGCATCGACGTGCTTGACGTCGCAGGGGATCAAACACTCGATGCGCAGAAGACGCGGGCCTTGTACATGGTCGGCTTCGGCACCGGCGGCCCGGCGATCGTCGGCGGCACCATGCTCCTGCTGAACGAGGTTGCGATGGCCTTGTTCATCGGCTTCGGGCCGTTGTTTATTCTGTGCCTACTGTTCGACCAGACCAAGCCCTTGTTCGGGCGATGGCTCTACTACGGCTTGGGCACGATGTTTTCGATGGCGGTGCTTAGTGCAATGGTATCGATCGCGCTGGAAATGGTTGTGCGCGTTGCCAGTTCGTTCTGGGGATCTGCGCTGCTCGGAGTGCTGGCGGGTTCGAGCTTCAGCGACGGCATGACGAGTCAGGCTATGCAGCAGGGCGGGCTTGGGTTGATCCTGACGACCCTAATCATCAGTGCGCCGCCGATGGCCGCTTCCTTCTTCCAAGGTACGTTGGGGCAGTTCACGCCAGCATCGGTATTTGGCAATCGCGGTGCTCAAATGGATCCAGCAGGAAGGTTCCCGGGGCAGTCGGGTTACATGCCATCCGCGTATTTGGAGCGCACGTCGCCGTCGAATCGCGAACAGTCCAATGTGCCCGTACCTGCCTACCATAAGGTGCACGTGGCCTCGGACGAGATCAGAAGAAAGTAGGACCTTCAATGACTGAGCGGACTGCCAAGATTTTCGCGCTGTTGCTGCTAGCCCTCGCCACCGGTGATGCCGGTGCTCAGTATCAAATTGGCGGCTATTACTACAGCTGCCCTGTCGGCGCCGCTTGGAACGATCCGCGCTGCACTCGGCAACCGACGGGTGACCCGGCAAGTCAAAGCTCGCCGTCGCAATCTCCGGCTGGGTGGATCAATAAGTGGGGGGCGGTATACATCGATCCGGACACTGGATCGATTGGCGCGACGACGGAAGGGGCGAGCGGCCGCGAAGCAGCCCAGATCGCTGAACAGAGATGTGAAAAAGATGGCAGCCGGAACTGTCAGCAGCAGACGGTATTTGTAAATACGTGCGTTGCGGTAGCTTGGCCCTCGAAGTCGGGTAGCTCCGTTACACAGACGGGCCTTGAGGTCGATGACATCGCGCGCATCGCTCTGCGGGACTGCGGAGGCACGGCATCTGCGTGCGAGCTGGTCTATCAATCGTGCGCGACTCCGCAGAGGATTCGTTGATCCGCCTTTGGAGTGGCGCTTGCCGAGGCAGTCGCTCATAGGCGCAAGGCACCCGAGACCCTTCCGGGCCATTCGACTCGGGTGAACTCGGGTTGCCCGTCGGCGCTTGGGAATTTGCCGAACAGGTCGCCTACAATTGCGCGCCTATTTCGGTGGGCCGACATGCAACGCTCGCGCGCTCAAAGGGGCAGTCTGAACGCGGCTCCGCCCCCCTCTCCGTCGCCCCGATGATGGACTGGACCGACACCCACTGTCGGGCCTTCCACCGCGTGCTTGCGCCATCCGCGCTGCTGTACACGGAGATGGTTCACGCCAATGCGGTGATCCACGGGGATCGCTCGAAGCTGCTAGCCATGGATCGGTGCGAGCATCCGGTCGCGTTGCAGCTCGGCGGCAGTGAGCCCGAATTGCTCGGCGAGGCATCGCGGATCGCGGCGGATTGGGGCTTCGACGAGGTCAACCTGAATTGCGGGTGCCCGTCCGATCGTGTGCAGGCGGGGCGATTCGGTGCCTGCCTGATGCGTGAGCCAGCGCTGGTCGCCGAGTGCGTGGCGGCGATGAGCGCGGCGGTGCGTGCGAGCGAGCGTCCGGATGTTCCCGTCACGGTGAAGTGCCGCCTCGGTGTCGACGAGGACAACGACTTCGACGTTTTTCTTGCCTTCGTCGACCAAGTGGCAGCGGCCGGTTGTGACACCTTCATCGTCCACGCGCGCAATGCCTGGCTGAAGGGGCTGTCGCCCAAGGAAAACCGCGAAGTGCCGCCGTTGCGCTACGACTGGGCGTACCGGCTCAAGGCGCTGCGACCGGAACTTGGCATCATCGTGAACGGTGGCATCGCGGGCGTCGACGACAGCCTCGCGCATCTCGAACACGCGGACGGCGTCATGCTCGGTCGCGCCGCGTATCACGATCCCTATGTCCTGCATCGAGTCGATGCGCGCCTAACCGGCGCCGAAGCGCGCACGCGCGAAGCGCTATTGCGCGACTACATGCCCTACATGCAGCGCCAGCTCGATCGCGGCGTCGCGCTCAAACACATGACGCGTCATCTGCTCGGCCTGTTCCTCGGCGAGCGCGGCGGTCGCGCGTTCCGTCAGGTGCTGAGCGAGGGTGCGCATCGACCGGGTGCCGGTCTTGAACTTGTCGAGGACGCGATCGCGTGCACGCACCCCGACTGGCTGCGGAGGTCGGCGTGATCACCCGCGACCGCGCGCGTTTCTTCGAGGCCGCGTCGCGCTGTTCGCCCGACGCCGGCCCGGCGACGGCGCGCGCTGCGTTCCTGGTGGCGCCGGAAGGATTCGCGCGTGCCGAGCAGTCGGCGAGCGACAACCGCTACATGGCGGACGCAGTGCGCTTCGACCCCGATGCCGCCATGCGCCAGCACCGTGCGTTGCAGGCGGCGCTGTCGATCTCGCTGCCGACGATCGCGTTTCCCGGCGATCCCGCCACGCCCGACGCGGCCTTCCCCAACAACGTGTTCGCAACTGCGCGCATCGACGACGTGCCGCGCCTGATCGTCGGCCGCATGCGCCATCCCGTCCGCCAGCGCGAGGCGGAACGCGCGGACATCCGCGGGTTCTTCGTCGATGCGCTGGGATACACGCCGTTCGATCTTTCGTCGCAGGCGCACCCGTGCGAACTCACCGGCGCGCTCGTGATCGATCGCGCGCGCGGCATCGGCTTCGCGGGCCTGTCGGAGCGTTGCGATGAAGAAGGCGCGCGACGCATGCACGACGCCTTCGGTCTGCGTGCGACATTCCTGTTCGACCTCGCGCCGGGCGAGTACCACACCAACGTCGTGCTAGCGGTGCTGGCGGGGCGCGCGGTGGTGTACGCGCCGCAGGGTTTCGCGAACACCGAGGATGCACGCACGATCGCGTCGTTGTACGCGCCGCACGCGATCGAACTGTCTTCGGACGAAGCTGAAAGCTTCGCGGGCAATGCGATCGCGCTCGATCCGCAGCGTGTCTGGATGAGTCGTCGCGCCGACGCCTCGTTGCGCGCGTCGACGCGTGCTGCATTCGCCGACGCCGGCTTCTCCGTTCACAGCGTCGAACTCGATGCAATCGAGGCAGGTGGCGGTTCGTTGCGTTGTTGCGTCGCCGAGATATTCTGAGCAACTGAACGGCGGGCACGGCGATGCCCGAAAAGTTCAGAGCGGATTCACTGCCTCGCTTCGATCATTTGCCCGCACCCTGGTGCCGCACCGCCGTCGTCCGAGTCCGCCATGCCCTACGGTCGTTCCCTTCTCATCGCTGCGCTGGTTCTCGCCTCGGGCAGTGCGCTCGCGGGCCCGCCGGGCGGCCGTGGCGCACCGCCTCCGCCGGATCCGGCGCGCGCGGGCCGTGCGCATGAGAGCCAGCCCGAGGAGCGTTCGCTGGCCGACTCGGTCCGTCGTGTCGAGCGTCAGACCCGCGGCGAGATCCTGAGCGCCGAGCGCGTCCCCTTCGACGGCCGCGACATCAACCGCATCAAGGTCCTGGACCAGACGGGTCGCGTCCGCGTCATTACCGAAGACCCGCATCCGCAGCAGGGCGGCCGTCCGCCGGAGCAGTGAGACCGCTGTACGGCCGCTTGCTGAACAGGCGAGAGCGTACACACGGCAACGACGGCCGTAGCGGCTAAGCTACCTGAACAGCCAAGCGGCCATGCCGCATGGGCGCCCTGTCCAGGAGCTTGGAAAATGCGAATCCTGCTGGTCGAAGACGAAGCCCCCCTCCGCGAAACCCTCGCCGCCCGCCTGCGGCGCGAAGGCTTTGCGGTCGACGCGGCCCAGGACGGCGAGGAAGGCCTTTACATGGGCCGCGAAGTGCCGTTCGACGTCGGCATCATCGACCTCGGCCTTCCGAAGATGTCGGGCATGGAGCTAATCCGCGCCCTGCGTCAGGAGGGCAAGCGTTTCCCGGTGCTGATCCTGACCGCCCGCTCGAGCTGGCAAGACAAGGTCGAGGGCCTCAAGCAGGGCGCCGACGACTACCTCGTCAAGCCGTTCCACGTCGAAGAGCTGCTTGCGCGCATCAACGCGCTGGTCCGTCGCGCGGCCGGCTGGAGCAAGCCGCAGCTCGAATGCGGACCGGTCGTGCTGGACCTCGCCGCGCAGACCGTGACGGTCAACGGCAGCAACGTCGACCTGACCAGCTACGAGTACAAGGTGCTCGAGTACCTGATGATGCATGCGGGCGAGCTGGTCTCGAAGGCCGACCTCACCGAGCACATCTATCAGCAGGATTTCGACCGCGACTCCAACGTGCTCGAAGTCTTCATCGGTCGCCTGCGCAAGAAGCTCGATCCCGACGGCACGCTCAAGCCGATCGAGACGGTGCGCGGTCGCGGCTACCGCTTCGCGATTCCGCGCAGCGGCGAATAATCAACGCACTCTGCCTGATGGCCGCGGACCGTGGCCATCGCGCGCGTCCGATGCATTGGTGACGTCATGTGCCGCCGTATCGACACGTGCGCGATGCATCCACGTCGTCTTCGCCAGCTGCAACTCGCGCTGTACGCGATGACGTCAGGCAGTGGTCGGTTGAACAGCGTTCGCGCATGATCGCGAGATGAGGATCGGACAACCCCGTTCGCTGCAGACGCGCCAGTTGCTGGCGGCGAGCCTGTTCCTCGTCGCCTTCCTGGCGTTGGCGGGCTATGCATTGGATCGCGCATTCCTCAAGACCGCGCGCGACAACCTGCGTGAGCGTCTCGACAGCTACGCACTCGCGCTGGCGCGCGACGGCGACTTCGCGCGCGATGGCACTTTTATCGTCGAGCCGTACGCGCTTCCGGATGCGCGGTTCAGTCGTCCCGGCAGCGGCCTCTATGCCGAAGTGGTGTTTCCGAACGGGCACTGGGATTCGGAATCCGCACAGGGGCCGCGTCTGCCGCCCGCGCCACTGCTTCCCGAGGGCGCGCGACGTTTCGAAGGCCCGCTGGCGATGCATGAGATCGACGGCAATGCGGGCGAGGTCTATCGCTACGGGCGCGGCCTGATCTGGCTGAGCGACGACAACAACCGCGCCGCCGAATTTCCGTACACGATCTATGTCTACGAAGACACCGATGCGCTGCGTGAGCAGGTGCAGATCTTCCGCTCTGCCTTGTGGCGTTATCTCGGCGGCGCCGGTTTGCTCCTTTTGCTGTTGCAAGGTGTGATCCTGCGCTGGAGCCTGTTGCCGATGCGGCGCGTCATCGACGAGCTCAAGCGCGTGCAGCGTGGCCAGTCGTCGCGCATGAGCGAACGCCATCCGCGCGAGCTCGAGCCGCTCACCGATTCCATCAATGCCTTCATCGAAAGCGAGCGCGAAAATCTCGATCGACAGCGCAATACGCTGGCCGACCTCGCGCATTCCCTCAAGACGCCGCTCGCCGTTCTGCACTCGCGCCTAGACGATCCCAACATCGATGTCGACGACATGCGCGTCGAAGTGCGGGGTCAGGTGCAGCGCATGACCGACATCGTGTCGTATCAGCTCGCGCGTGCGGCGAGCCGCGGCCACGCGCTGTTCGCCGCGCCGATTCAGATCGAGCCGCATGCGGAGCAGATCGTCACCAGCCTGGAAAAGGTCTACGCGTCCAAAGGCGTGCTCTGCGAGTTCGAGCTGGGCGAGGGGTTGCAGTTCTACGGCGAACCGGGCGATCTGCAGGAGCTGCTGGGCAACCTGCTCGAGAACGCGTTCAAGTGGGCCAAGTCGCGCGTGCTGCTGACCATCGCGCCGGTCGCCTGCGAACAGAACCGGCGCCCCGGCCTGATCATCGCGGTGGACGACGACGGCCCGGGCATCCCGCCGGACAAGGTCGCGCTGGTGCTGCAACGCGGCGTCCGTGGCGACGAGCGCGTGCAGGGCCACGGGATCGGTCTTGCCATCGTGCAGGACCTGGTGCGCGCCTACCGCGGTGAACTCGAGGTCGGCGAATCGACCGAACTCGGCGGCGCCCGATTCGAAGTGCGACTGCCGCCCGGTCTCTGACGGAGGCGTTCGAGCCGGCTGGGTAGAATCGCTGGATGACGTTCCGCATCCGCGCCATCACCCTGGACCTCGACGACACGCTGTGGCCGATCGCGCCTGCGATCGACCGGGCCGAACAGGCGCTCGACACCTGGCTCGCGACGCACGCCCCGCGCGCCGCCGCGCAATGGCCGCTCGCGGTGCGCCAGCGGCTGCGCCTGCAGGTCGACGCCGAGCGCCCGGAGATGGCGCACGACATGACCGCGCAGCGCCAGTGGATGCTCGAGAGGATGTTCGCCGAGGCGGGCGAGGATCCCGCACTCGTGCACGGCGCGTTCGAAGCGTATTTCGCGGCCCGCTGCGAGGTTGAGCACTACCCGGACACGCTCGATGCGCTCGAGCGTCTGGCCATGCGCGTACCGCTCGCGTCCGTCAGCAACGGCAACGCCTGCCTCACGCGCATCGGCCTGATGCCACTGTTCCGCTTCCAGCTCGGCGCGCGCGAGCACGGCGCCGCCAAGCCGACGCCGAGCATCTACCTCGAAGCCTGCCAGCGGCTCGGTGTCGCACCGCACGATGTGCTGCACGTTGGCGATGACGTCGAACTCGATGTCGTCGGCGCCGCGCGTGCCGGTCTGCGCACCTGTTGGATCGACCGTCGCAACGAACACTGGCCACGCCACGACGTCCGCCCCGATCTGCACTTCACCGATCTCGCCGCGCTGGCCGACTGGCTGGACGCGCATCTCGCTACGGAACACCACGCCGCATGAACCTGCCGACCGGTTTCGTCGCCTCGTCCGAGGCTGCCCTCCCGCTGCACGTGATCGATCGCGTGCGCACGCCGCAATGGCGCGCCGCGCTGCCGGCACCCGCACAGGCCTGGGCCGACGCCCATGCGTTCGACGCGACGCCGGGTACGGCCATCGTGCTGCCGGGCGCGGACGGCGCTGCGGCGTCGGCACTGGTCGCGATCGGCGATGCACTCGATCCTTTCTCGTACGCGCATGCCCCACGCGCGTTGCCGCTGCGCGACTGGGCGCTCGCGACCGCGCTCGATGCCGCCGAACACGACGCACTGCTGCTGGGCTGGGGGCTGGGCAGCTATCACTTCGGTCGTTATCGCGCGCCGCTGCGAGCGCCCGCCAATCTCGTCGTCGATGCGTGGCCGGACGAGGTGCGTGACGTGCTCGCCGCGTGCGCGCGTGTGCGTGACCTCGTCAACACGCCGACGCAGCACATGGGCCCGGACGAGCTCGAACGCACGGTCTGTGAAATCGCCGAGGCGCACGGTGCGCGCATCCGCGTGGTCAGCGGCGATGACCTCATCGACCAGAATTTCCCGGCGATCCATGCGGTCGGTCGCGCCTCGCATCGCGCGCCGCGCCTGATCCGCCTCGACTGGGGCGATGCCGCGCATCCGCATGTCGCCATCGTCGGCAAGGGCGTGTGCTTCGACACCGGCGGTCTGAACATCAAGACCGGCGACGGCATGCGCAACATGAAGAAGGACATGGGCGGCGCCGCGCACGCGATCGCGCTGGCCGAGCTGGTGATGTCGCGCCGCCTGCCGCTGCGCATCTCGCTGCTGGTGCCGGCGGTGGAAAACGCGATCGGTCCGAATGCGTTGCGCCCGGGCGAGGTGATCTCGACACGCCTTGGCGTGCATGTCGAGATCGACAACACCGATGCGGAAGGCCGCCTGATCCTCAGTGATGCGCTGACGCATGCGGCGGAAGACACGCCGGCGCTGCTCATCGACTTCGCCACACTCACCGGTGCCGCGCGCGTCGCGCTTGGTCCCGATCTGCCGGCGCTCTATTCGAACGACGAGACGCGTGCGGCAACGCTGCTCGAGGCGAGCGCGACCACGCGCGACCCGCTGTGGCGCATGCCGCTGTGGCGTCCCTACTGGCGTTACCTCGCCAGCACGGTGGCCGATTTCGCCAACAGCGGTCCGTCGCGCATGGCCGGCAGCGTCACCGCCGCGCTCTACCTCGAGCGTTTCGTGCCCGCGCAGCAGCCGTGGCTGCATATGGACACGTACGCATGGAACGATGCCGACCGCCCGGGCAAGCCGGCGGGTGGGGAGGCGCAGGGACTGCGTGCGGTCTATGCGATGTTGCGGAGCTTCGCGGCGAAGGGCTGAGTGCGGCGCGCATGCGGTGATTCGTCGCGGCTAGACTCGCCGCATGACGCCATCCCGAGCACGCTCCGCATCGCCACGAATTCCATGGAGCGTGCTCGCGCCGGTCCTCGCCACCGTCGCGATTGCGGGCGCTTTGATGATGATCGGCCGTTGGTCCAACGACCGGCGCGCTGCGCTACGTGTTCATGCCGCGGCCACGAGACCCGTTGCGCACGTTCTGCCGCAAGGGCTGACTTTGGACAGGACACCGCACTACCGCATCCGCAGCGCTGCGGATGCGGCGACCACCGCCGATGTCGCCGCGGCGGTTGAGGCACTGCACGACGCCTACGCACACACGTTTCCGATCAGCCGCGATGGCCCGTTTGAGCTCGTGCTCTACCGCGACCGCGCACAGTTCAGGGCCCACAACCGCAGCACGCCATGGGCAGAGGCGTACTATCGCGAGCCGATCTGCCATGCGTACGCCGGCGATCCGCCCAACCGGTATCACTGGATGCTGCACGAGGCGACGCACCAGTTGTTGCGTGAGGGTTCCGGCTATCGACCCGCACGGTGGGCGAACGAGGGCATCGCCGGCTATTTCGGTGCAAGCCGGATCGTCGATGGCCGGCTGCGACCAGGAACCGTCAGCCCGAACGCGTATCCGATCTGGTGGCTGGCCGCCACACCGCTATCGGGCAATATCGATCGCGACATTGAACTCAACGCGTTCGTGCCCCTGGATGCATTGCTCGACAGCGATCGCACGGACATCGCGCCGCAGCTCAATGGCTACTACTTGGGCTGGTGGAGCCTCACGCATTTCTTGATGCACGGGCAGGGCGGCCGATATGCGCCTGCGTTCCATGAGCTGGTCGCCCACGGGGCATCACGCGCGGAGTTCGAGAAGCGCATCGGGCCACTGCCGAAGATCCAGCTCGAGTGGTACGCCCACATGTGGGGCGCCGTGCAGGCCGCACGCGAGAATCGCCTGGATCGGTGGGCGTCCGGCTTCGACGCGAAGCATTGACGGTTACAACCATCCCTTCTGCCGCGCCAGCCGATACGCCTC
The DNA here is from genome assembly GCF_003367355.1 of Lysobacter sp. TY2-98. NCBI lineage: Bacteria > Pseudomonadati > Pseudomonadota > Gammaproteobacteria > Lysobacterales > Lysobacteraceae > Lysobacter > Lysobacter sp. TY2-98. The sequence goes on along the minus strand of NZ_CP031413.1, from coordinate 2,498,250 downwards.
GACGCGGTTCGCCGCATTGAGCTTGCCGATCGCCTCGGACAGGTAGTTGCGCACGGTGCCGGCGGAGAGATGCAGCTGCGCCGCGATGTCGTTGGCGGTGAGGCCCCCGCCGGCGAGACGCAGCACCTGGCGCTCGCGGTCGTTGAGGGGATCGGCTTCGGACCACGCGTCGACGGCGAGTTGCGGATCGATCGCACGTCCACCGCGGTGCACCTGGCGGATCGCTTCGGCGAGCTGCTCTGCCGGCGCGTCCTTCAAAACGTAGCCGCCGACACCCGCGTCCAGCGCGCGACGCAGGAAGCCCGCGCGTGCGAACGTCGTGGCGATGACGATGCGGATCGGTAGTTCGTGACGGCGGATGCGCTGCGCGAGTTCGAGGCCGGTGAGGCCGGGCATCTCGATGTCGGTCACCAGCACGTCGGGTTTCAGGCGCTCCACCTCGCGCCACGCAGTGATGCCGTCCGGCGCGGCGCCGACGACTTCGATGTCGGATTCGAGCGAGAGCAGTGCGGTGAGCGCGCCACGCACCATCGCCTGGTCCTCGGCCAGGAGGACGCGAATCATCGGGACGGCATCAGCTTCGGCATGTGCGAACGGTAGCAGACGCGATTCACGCCGCGCGCGCGTCGTCGATATCCGGTTCGGGCAGTGACGTGGCGGGCTTCGGCAGCGGCACGCAGGCTTCCAGCCGTGTGCCCGCGGGCGAGGATTCGATGCGCAGCTTGCCGCCGAGTGCTTCCACGCGTTCGCGCATGCCCGACAGGCCATTGCCCGGTGTGATCGCGCCGCCGCGACCATCGTCGGCGACGCACAACTTCACTTCGCGGGGCGTCGACGACAGGGTGACTTCGGCGTGCCGTGCGCGCGCATGGCGCTGGATGTTGGTCACCGCTTCGCGCACGGTCAGTGCGAGCACCGTTTCGATCTCGGGCGGCAGCGTGACCGGTGCGAGGGCGTACTGCAGTTCGATCGCGTCGGATTCGAGCAGCAGGCGCGCCGAGGCCAGTTCTGCGCCAAGTCCGGCCGCGCGAATGCCTGTCACCGCGCTGCGCACCTGCGTCAACGCTTCGCGGGCAACGCGCGCGACTTCGTCGAGTTCGCGACGCGCGGCGGCCGGATCACGATCGACCAGCTTGCTCGCCAGTTCCGACTTCAGTGCGACCAGCGACAGCGTATGGCCCAGAAGATCGTGCAGATCGCGGCCGATGCGTTCGCGCTCGGCGAGCGCCGCGAGGCGACGCACTTCGTCGTGGCTGAGCTTGAGCGCGCTGTCCGCCTGTTTGCGGCGGATGTAATGCACGTTCATCAGGCCGACGACGAGGCCGACGACGACCGCGTTCAGTACGTAGATCCACGGCAGGTGCAATGCGATCCAGTACGCCGAATACGTCGCGACCAGCGTCACCATCGCCACGATCGCAGCACGCGGACGGAACGCGAAGGGAAGGTAGGCGCAGGCGTAGATGATGTAGCCCTGCCCACCGGGGTTCCAGGGTGTCAGCGCGAAACCGAGCGCCGCGATGGCCAGCGATATCGGCAGGGTGCGCCGGCAGTCACCGTAGTGGATGTACGCGAACAGGCCGAGGAAGATCGCGTAGCTGCCGAGCGTCGGCCAGAGCCAGTGCGGGAACGCGCCGGGCGCTTCGGTCAGCGGGACCAGGAAGATCCACATCGACCACACCAGGTTGAGCCACGACTGCCAACCCGTGCCGATCTGCGTGACCTGGATGATCGACTTGCCGCCGTCGTCGCGCTTCGTGTTCATGCCGCCGGTCCTGTGGATGCGCCCATGATGCCCGCGTCCTGCCTCAGCCGCGCGCCAGGCGGCGACGTGCGGCGGTGAAGAACACGGTCGCGTAGATGGCCAGCACCAGCGCATGCACGCCGATGGTGCCTTCGGCCTTCGCGCCGACGACAGCGAGCGCGATCTGCGACAGGTGATACGCCGGCCACAGCGGCGCGATCTTGCCGATGAAGGCGGGCAGCATCGACAGCGGCATCCACAGGCCGGCGAGGAAGGCCATCGGCAGGTAGGTCATGTTGACCACCGCCGGCGCGCCCTGGCCGGAGACCACGCTGCCGATGAACAGGCCGATCGCGCAGAACGGCAGCACGCCGAGCAGGTCGACCAGCACCAGCGACACCGCCTGCGACGCGGTGAGCGACACACCGGCGACGGTCAGGCCGATGGTGAGCAGCAGCAGCGAGATCGCGGTGGCGAACAGCATCGCCATGGCCATGCGCGAGAGCAGCACCGCGCCCGGCGGCACGGGCTGCGCGCGCTTCAAGGTGAGGAAGCCGCGCTCGCGATCCATCGCGATCGCCACGCCGAAACCGAACAGGCCGGGCGCCATCACGCCGAACACGCCGTAGGTCGCGAGCAGGTAAGTCGCCACCTCCGGGCCGCCCTTGTGATTGAGCAGCACCGCGAACAGCACGTAGAACATCGGCGGGAAGACGAGCGTCGGCACCGCGAACGAGGGCGAGCGCAGCAGGCGCAGGAATTCGTTGCGGGCTTCCAGCCAGTAGGCGCGCAGCGGGTTCGGGCGCGCGTCCAGGGCGACGGTGTTCATGCAGCCTCCTTGGTGATTTCGACGAAGGCGTCGGCGAGGCCGGCGCGGGTGACTTCGAGGTCCGACAGCGTCGGGTCGTCGGTGAGCAGGCGGTAGACGACGGCTTCGATCGCGTCCGCGACGATCTCGAGACGTTCGCCGTCGTGCGAGGCATTGAGCACGTGCGGCCATGCTGCAACGGTCGCGACATCGAGCGACGACACGCAGCGCACGCGACGCTGCGACACGCGCGAGCGGATCTGGGCGACGCTGCCCTGCGCGACGATGCGCCCGCCGTTGACCACCACGACGCGGTCGGCCAGCGCCTCGGCTTCCTCGAGGTAGTGCGTGGTGAGCACGACGCCGGTGCCATCGGCGACCAGTTCGCGGATCGCCGCCCACAGCTTCTGGCGCGCCTCGATATCGAGCCCGGTGGTCGGCTCGTCGAGGAACAGCAGCTTCGGACGGCCGCAGATCGCCATCGCGAACTGCACGCGGCGTTGCTGGCCGCCCGACAGGCGCCCGTAGCGACGCTCGAGCAGCCCGTCGAGACCGGCCAGTGCCACGCAGTCCGCGATGCTGCGCGGGTTGGCGTAATAGCTCCGCGTCACCTCGATCAGCTCGCGCACCTTGAGCGTGTCCGGAATGCCCGCGGACTGCAGCATCACGCCGACCTGCCGGCGCGCTTCGACCTCGTGCGGGTCGCGGTCGAACAGCTGCACGCGGCCGTCGTCGGCGGAGGTCAGCCCGAGCATCAGGGCGATGGACGTGGACTTGCCGGCGCCGTTCGGGCCGAGCAGGGCGAGCAGTTCGCCGCCGCGGACCTCGAGGTCGAGGCCGTCGAGCGCGAGGACGTTGCCGTAGCGCTTGCGCACGCCGGCCAGTCGGGCGAGCGGCGAGAGCGTGACCGTGGATCCCATGACGCGTCTCCGGTGGAAGGTGGGGCCACGATGCGCCGCTGCCGGCGGCCGCGGCAGTCGCGGCTGTCAGGAATTCCATGTGACAACCGTCAGGTGACGCGGCTCCGCCCCCGCCGTAACCTGCGCCACGTCGTCGCACCGCCGGTGCACCGACCGGCCTCCCGGTCATGCGGTCGACATCCCCCTGTCGTAATGGAACGCGATGAACACGTCTGCTGACCTGCTAAAGGAACTCCGCATCGATCGCAACGCCGCGCCACCGCCGTCGTCGAGCCGGCGCGGACTGTCGATCGGGCTCGCGGTCGCGGGCGTCGTGCTCGTCGGGGGCGGGATCGCCTTCGCACTGACGCGCGGGAACGCGGGCCCGGAAGTGCACGTCGCCGACGTCACCGCGATCGGCGCGAATGGTGGCAACGCTTCGGTGCTCGATGCGACCGGCTATGTCGTCGCGCGTCGCATGGCGACGGTGTCCGCGAAGATCACCGGCAAGGTGCGCGAGGTGCGCATCGAGGAAGGCCAGCACGTGCCGGCGGGTTACGTGATGGCGACGCTCGATCCGGTCGATGCCGACGCCACGCGCACGCTGGCGGGCGCGCAGGTCGCCGCGTCGCGTTCGCAGATCGCGAACGTGCAGGCGCAGCTGCGCGAGGCGGAAGCGAACGCGCGTCGCTTGTCGTCACTCGTCGGTCAACAGCTGGTATCGAAAGCACAGTACGACCAGGCCATCGCACAGCGCGATGCGTTGCGCGCACAGCTCGCGACCGCGCAGCGCAGCACGCAGGTGTCGAGCGCGAACCTGCGCATCGCCGAAAACGGCGTCGACAACACCATCGTGCGCGCGCCGTTCGCGGGTGTCGTGATCGCGAAAGCGGCGCAGCCGGGCGAAATCGTGTCGCCGCTGTCCGCGGGCGGTGGTTTCACCCGTACGGGTATCGGCACGATCGTCGACATGGATTCGCTGGAAGTCGAAGTCGACGTGGGCGAGGCCTATATCGGTCGCGTCAAGCCGGGCATGCCGGTGGAGTCCGTGCTCAACGCGTACCCGGACTGGAAAATTCCCTCGGAAGTCATCGCAATCATTCCGACCGCCGATCGCAGCAAGGCGACGGTGAAGGTGCGCATCGCGCTCAAGCAGAAGGACGCGCGCATCGTCCCCGACATGGGCGTGCGCGTGAGCTTCCTCGAGCGCGAGCAGCCCGCCACCCAGAACCGTGTGCCGGCCGTGCTGGTGCCGTCCAGTGCCATCGTCGACCGCGACGGCAAGCAGGTCGCGTTCGCGGTCGAGGGCGAGGCGGACAAGGCGACGGTGTCGCGCCGCGAAGTGAAGGTCGGTCGCACGCTGGGCGACGACCGCGAAGTATTGACCGGCCTGTCGGGCGGCGAGCGCGTGGTGCTCGACCCGACCGACAAGCTCACCGACGGTGCGCGCGTGCGCATCGCCAAGGACGAAGCGGAAGCAGCGTCGTCCAACTGAACGCACCAACGATCACAGGGAGGAGTGTCATGACGTTCGATCTTCAACAGGCCCAGGCGGACATGCGCCGGGCGTACTACGGCGGCGCCACCGGCATGGCGGCCTCGTCCATCGCGTGGTTCGCGTCGGCGATCGTCGCGATGCGGGGGCCGGCGGACACGGCCGTGTGGACGCTGCTCGTCGCGGGTGTCTTCATCTTCCCGGCATCGGTGCTGCTGTCCAAGCTCGCTGGTCGCAGCGGCGCGCACGCCAAGGGCAATCCGCTCGGCATGCTCGCCGGTGCCAGCACGTTCTGGCTGGTCTTCAGCCTGCCGCTGGCTTACGCCGCGTCGCGCCTGCACATCGAGTGGTTCTTCCCGGCGATGCTGCTCGTCATCGGCGGCCGCTACCTCACGTTCGACACGCTGTACGGCGAGCGCCTCTACTGGGCCTGCGGCCTCGCGCTCGCCGCCGCCGGTTTCGCGCTCGGCCGCGTGCTGATGACGCCGGCAGTCGCCGCGCTCGCCGGCGGTGCCATCGAAGCCGCGTTCGCCCTGGTCATAGCGCTGCGCGAACAACGCGCAGCGCGTCCCGTCGCCGCCTGATCCATTCGCACGCATTCCTGCAGGAGATCGCCATGTCGTCGCTCGTCAGCATCCGAGGCCTGCGCAAGACCTACCAGCGCGGCGCCGAACGCGTCGAAGTGCTCCACGGCATCGATCTGGAGATTCCCGAGGGCGACTTCGTCGCGCTCATGGGCCCCTCCGGCTCGGGCAAGTCGACGCTGCTCAACCTCATCGGCGGGCTCGACACGCCCACCGGTGGTGAAGTCGAGATCGGCGGTCGCCGCATCGACACGCTGCGCGCCGGCCAGCTCGCCAACTGGCGCAGCGACAACGTCGGCTTCGTGTTCCAGTTCTACAACCTGATGCCGACGCTCACCGCGCAGAAGAACGTCGAACTGCCGCTGCTGCTGACCAAGCTCAACGCGGCGCAGCGTGCACGCAACGCAGCGATCGCGCTGCAACTCGTTGGCCTCGCCGATCGCGCCAAGCACAAGCCGAACGAACTGTCGGGCGGCCAGCAGCAGCGCGTCGCAATCGCCCGCGCGATCGTGTCGGATCCGACGCTGCTGATCTGCGACGAGCCGACCGGTGACCTCGACCGCCAGTCCGCCGAGGAAATCCTCGCACTGCTACAGACGCTCAACCGCGAACACGGCAAGACGATCGTGATGGTGACGCACGATCCGAAGGCTGCGGATCACGCCCGTCGCACCGTGCACCTCGACAAGGGTGTGCTGGTCGACGAGCCGTCCTACGCGCACTGATCCCGTCGCGGCGCACACGCGCCGCCGTCTCCGCACCGCGGAGCCTTTCGACGTTTCGAAGAGGCGGACATGAAATACCTGCATCTCATCTGGGCTTCGCTGTTCCGAAGCCGCACGCGCACGCTGCTGACCCTGCTGTCGGTGTTCGTCGCGTTCTTCCTGTTCGGCATGCTGGACTCGGTGCGCGTCGCCTTCAATTCCGGCGGCGACGTGACGGGTGCGAATCGAATGGTCGTGGCCTCGCGGTTGTCGATCACGCAGATGCTGCCGTACCGGCTCGATCCACAGATCAAGTCGATTCCAGGCGTGCGCAAGTCGACGTATGCCGCATGGTTCGGCGGCATCTACCAGGATCCGAAGAACTTCTTCCCGAATTTCTCGGTGGGCCCGGACTATCTCGACCTGTATCCCGAGTTCCAGTTGCCGGCTGCTCAGCGCAAGGCGTGGGAAGCGGATCGCCAGGGCGCGATCGTCGGTGAAACGCTGGCCAAGAAGTTCGGCTGGAAGGTCGGCGACACCATCCCGATGCAGGCGACCATCTTCCCGACCAAGGGCAGTAACGACTGGTCCTTCAAGCTCGACGGCATCTTCCGCATCGACGACGTCAAGCGCAAAGGCCAGGAGCAGATGCTGCTGTTCCACTGGAACTATTTCGACGAAGCCAACGACTACGTCAAGGGTCGCGTGGGCTGGTACATCGTGCAGGTCGAGAACGCGGGCGTGTCGAACCGCGTCGCCAAGGCGATCGACGGTCTGAGTGCGAACTCCGACCACGAAACCAAGACGCAGACCGAGGAAGCGTTCAACCAGTCGTTCGCCAAGCAGATCGGCGACATCGGGCTGATCGTCACGGCGATCATGGCGGCCGTGTTCTTCACCTTGCTGTTGCTCACCGGCAACACCATGGCGCAGGCCGTGCGCGAGCGCATTCCGGAACTGGCCGTGCTGAAGACCATCGGCTTCCAGGATCGCGCCGTGCTCGCGCTGGTGCTGTTCGAGTCGATCCTGCTCGTGGCGATCGGTGCGGTGCTCGGTCTGTTCTTCGCGCCGCTCGCCATGCAGGTGGTGAGCAAGGGCAGTGGCGGCTTCATCGCGCTACCCGATCGCCTGCCGCCGGAAAGCTGGGCGACCGGCCTCGTGCTGATGGTGCTGTTCGGCGTGCTCGCCGGCCTGTTGCCTGCCCTGCGCGCCATGCGCCTCAACATCGTCGACGCCCTGGCTGGGCGCTGAGGAGGACACCGTCATGCGCATCAAACGTTTCCTCTCGAACGCGGGCGTGTTTCTGCTGCTGGTCGTCGGACTCGTCGTCTGGATGTTCCTGTCCTGGCCGATGGTGCTGGGCCTCGCCGTGCTCGCGGCGCTGTGGCTGTTCCTGACCCGCAGCGGTCGCCTCGCGCTTGCGGCGGCACAGGTCGGCATCGCAGGCCTGCCGCAGCGACTCGGTGCGTCGTCGGTGATCGTGGTCGGCATCGCCGGCGTGGTCGGCGTGCTGGTCGCGATGCTCGCGATGGGCGAAGGCTTCCGCGCCACGCTGGCCAGCACCGGCGGCACCGACACCGCGATCATCCTGCGCGGCGGTTCGCAGGCGGAAACCAATTCGGTGATCACGCGCGACCAGGTGCCGCTGATCCAGTCGCTCGACGGCATCCAGCGCGGCAGCGACGGCCGCGCGTTGATTTCGCCGGAGCTGTCGCAGGTGGTGAACCTGCCGTCGATGGCCGACGGCACCGATTCCAACGTGCAGTTCCGCGGCGTTGGTCCTGCCGCCTGGCAGGTGCGACCGAAGCTGAAGATCGTCGAAGGCCGCCGCTTCAATCCGGGCTTGCGCGAGATCGTCGTCGGGCGCGGCGCGCAGAGTCAGTTCCGCGGCCTCGAAGTCGGGCACAAACTCAAGCTGGCGCAGCAGGAATGGACGGTGGTCGGCGCGTTCGAATCGGGTGATTCGCACGAGTCGGAACTGTGGGCGGACGTCGACGTGCTCGGCCCCGCGTACCAGCGCCAGGCATTCCAGTCGGTGACGGCGAAGCTCGACGGCGCGACCGGCTTCAAGCGTCTGAAAGCCGCGCTCGCCGCCGATCCGCGCCTCAAGCTCGACGTCATGACCACGCACGACTACTACGCCAAGCAGTCGGAAAACCTCACCAAGCTGATCAACATCCTCGGCAAGGTGATCGGCGCGATCATGGCGCTGGGTGCGATCTTCGGCGCGCTCAATTCGATGTACGCGGCGGTGTCCGGCCGGGCACGTGAGATCGCGACGATGCGCGCGCTGGGTTTCCGCGGGCTGCCGGTGGTTACCGCGGTGATGCTGGAGACGATGCTGCTCGCGCTCGTCGGCGGCGTCATCGGCGCACTGCTTGCGTGGCTGCTGTTCAACGGCCACTCGGTGTCGACGCTGGGCAACAACTTCAGCCAGGTGGTATTCCAGTTCCGCGTCTCGCCCGACCTGCTGTGGACGGGCCTGAAGTGGGCGCTCGGCATCGGCCTCGTGGGCGGCCTGTTCCCCGCGTTGCGTGCCGCGCGGATGGAAGTGACGGACGCATTGCGGGCGCAGTAATCGCTACGCCGCCGGCTCGCTTTCCGCGACCGGCGGCGAAGGCTTTGCGGCCCGAGCCTTCGACAACGTGATGATCACTACGCCGACCAGGATCACCGCCATCGCGCCGACGTCCTGCATCGTGAAATGCTCGCCGCCGATCAGCGCGCCGAAGACGACGGCCAGCGGCGGATTGACGTAGGCATAGCTGGTCGCGAGCGCGGGGCGCACGTGGTGCAGCAGCCAGATGTAGGCGGTGAAGCCGAAGATGCTGCCGGCGACGACGAGGTAGAGCATCGCCAGTGTCGATGACGTGCTGGGCACCGCGGCGAAGCGCTCGCCGTGGATCAGCGCGGCGACCAGCATCCAGCCGCTGCCCGCGATCATCTGTCCGCTCGCGGCCATGAACGGTTCGGGCAGGTCCTGGTCGCGACTCCAGATGGAGCCCCAGGCCCAGGCGATGGGCGCGATCGTCAGGCAGACGAGGCCCAGCGTCGAACCGCGCAACGCGCTGCCGGCGTTGAGCCACACGACGCCGAGAAAGCCGACGACCAGGCCGATCCATTCCACACGCGATGGATGGCGGCCGCGCAGCATCGCGAACACACCCGCGAACAGCGGCATCGACGCCACCGCGATCGCCGCAAGGCCCGAGCTCACCTGTGTCTCGGCGAGATTCACGAAGCCGTTTGACAGCAGCACCATGAAGATCGACAGCACGATCAGCGTGCGCCACTGCTTCGCGGTTGGCGCGGGCGTGCCACGCAGGCGCAGCACGATGAACATCAACAGGCCGGCGATGAACATGCGGCAGGCGCCGAGCATGAAGGGTGGATAGCCCTTCAGCGCGAAGCGGATGGCCAGATAGGTCGAGCCCCACAACACGTAAAGCGAGGCGAGGGCGGCACCGATGGCGAGCGGCGAGGCGGTGCGCGCGGCAGGGGCGTGCATCGGGTGGGATCCGGGAAGAGCCGCGGGCGCGGCCGACCCGCACAGCCTATCGCCTGCGACAACGCGGCGTCCGTGCCGGAGGTTGGATCACCGTGTTGCGCGTCGCACGTCAGTAGCCGCTGCCGGCGTCCTCGATCACCTCGTCCTCGTGCTCGGCGAAACGCTCCAGCGTGAAGGTGTCGAGGCGGAACTTCTGCGCCGCCGCCGAAAATGCGAGCAGCGAGAGGATGCGCTGCGGCTCGCGCGCCCACGGCGGCACGTAGACCGCACGGGCGATCAGGCCGGACTGCTGGTACGGCGCGAGCGTGATCACGTCGCCGATGGTCACGCGGCCGACGAACAGCATGCGCAGCAATTCGGCACGGCCTTCCTGCAGCGCCTTGCGCACGAACAGGTGGGTCGCGAACAGCCCCTCGAGGTAGGCGCCGTCCTTGGTGAAGCAGATGCGCCCGTGCACGTCGCCGCCGCGGAAGATGCGTGACGCGCTGCGGTAGCTTTCGACGTCGCTCTGGCCGGCATCAAGGAAGCCCTTGAAGATCTCGATGAAGTCCGCGCCTTCGAGTGCGCGCTTCACCATCACCACGCGCAGCGCGATGCGTCGCAGCCGCACGATGTCCGTCGCACCGGTGACGCATTCGGCGAACGTCGCGAGGCCTTCCTGCGCGCGGGTCGTGCGCGGCGCACCGAGGCCGAGTGCCTTGAGATGCGGCTGGTGCTTGCCGTTGAGCGACGTCGCGGTGTGGATGAACGCCTCGTGCTCGAGCAGCTGGTCGAGGTCGGCCTCGGAGAACACGGCGGTGGCGCGCAACTTCACCTTCGTGCTGCTCGCCGTCGCCTTCGACGACAGAGTCGGATCCAGCACCACGTCGACCTTGTCATGGACGAAGAACTCGCCGATGCGTTCGCGCAGGCGCTCGGCGAACGTCTCTGCGGGGATGTCGCAGTCGACCGGCGCGAGCAATTGGCGATCGATCAGATCGTCGGTGATCGTCAGCACTTCCTGTGCCGCGTCCGCATTGCACACGTCCTGGCTGCGATAGCGCACGTCAGGTCGCCCGTAGAGCAAGGCAGAACACCGCGTGAAACCGGGATGGCCGATCTGCCCGAGCATGCGCGCTGCGACGCGATAGCTCCACGCCGTCTTGAACAGCCAGTTGCCGACGGGATGCCCGCGATCGAGCGTGTGCATGATCCCGTCGAGTGCATCAAGTTCCGCGTCCAGCGCAACAGGCACTGTCGGCGGTCGCGGAAGTTCGGGGCGGCCCGCCCGCCAACCTTCGAGAAAGCGCGCTTCCATCTCGGCCGGCCAGCCGATCGCATTGAGCACGCGGATCTTGCCGCTGACCTTGCACAGCGCGCGATCGCATGCGAACAGCGCCTGCAGGCGTTCGTCGGTTTCGATAGGCGGGGAAACGGTGGCCACGACGCACTCTCCGTCTCAGCACGGCGACGATGGCGACGCGCGCATAAGGCGCGTCGCGTGACGTCATTAGAGGCGGATCGCGCCGTGGTGCCTATTGCCCCTAGGTGCAGCGACGCGGGTCCGCACGTGCGGCACGTACGGCCGCTCGCGTGCAGCCGCTTGAGTGGATGCGCGGCCGCATGGTGTGACGCGCATCAGCTTGCTGAATTGCTGAATACGCCAAGCGTCCATTGAGCGGCAGGAGGGGTGCCCGATAAGGTGGCGTCAACGCGTCGTGAAGGCCGATCGGCCAGGAGTCCCGCAGTCGATGATGTTCGAGGCGATCCCACCGTTTGACGAAACGCCGTCCCACGCGCGCTGGCTGCACGACCTGCGCAACATGGTCAGCACGGCGAGCGTGGCCGCCAGCGTCGGTCGTGAACTCGTGCACGAGGACATCGAATCGGCCATCGAATTTCTGCGCGAAGCGGAGGGCGCGTTGCAGCAGTGCCGGGACCTGCTCGCCAGCGGCGCGGATCATGTCCGGGACGACAGCCGCGGCGATCTGCCGCTGTTGCCGCTGCCGAATGCGGCGCAGCGTCGGCGCGACGGAGATGCCGCCGGCGCGTCACCGACGCGCGGTTAAGCCCGCTCGCGATCCAGCACGCGCTGCTTGAGCGGCAGCCCCCAGCGATAGCCGCCCAGTGAGCCATCACCGCGCACCACGCGGTGACAGGGCACCACGATCGCCAGCCGGTTCCCTGCGCACGCCCGCGCCACCGCACGCGCACCACGCGGTGCGCCGAGCGATTCGGCGAGCTCGGCGTAGCTGCGGGTCTCGCCTTTCGGAATGCGCATCAGCGCGTCCCAGACGCGCTTCTGGAACGCCGTGCCGATGAGATCGAGCTCGACGTCCGATGCGAGTCCCGCGAGCGCATTCGCGACCGACTGCAGGCGCGGCGCGAGAAAATCATCACGCCCTTCGTCGACGCGCTCCAGCGTCGCCTGCGGAAATTCGTGCCGCAGCTTCGCTTCCAGTGCCGCTTCGTCGTCGCCCAGTTCGATCGAGCAGATGCCACGTTCGGTCGCAGCGACGAGTGCGCGGCCGAGCGCGGTGTCGATGACGCTCCAGCGCACCGCCTCGCCCGCGCCACCGCGGCGATAGCGCGACGGCGCCATGCCCAGCCGCGCGGCGCCCGATTCGTACACGCGCGACGGTGAGCCGTAGCCGGCGTCGACGATCGCGGTGGTGACGTCGACGCCATCGCGCAGCGCCTGCTTGAGGCGACCGAGCTTGCGCTGCGCCAGGTAGTCGGCGGGACTCAGCCCGAAGCGCGCGGCGAAGCGGCGCTGCAGGTGCGCGGGGCTCCAGCCGACCGCATCGGCCAGCTGCTGCAGCGTGGGCTCGCCGTCGTCGAGCAGGTCGCGGGCACGGTCGAGTTTGTCGGGGGTGCGGTCCATGGCTGAAACGATAACGGGCGCCCGAAGGCGCCCGCTATCCGTTTGTTGCGATGTTGCGATCGGATCAGTCGGCCCAGTGGCCCGGGCTGCGCGCGGTCGGCAGCACCTTCGCCGAGAGCTGGCGATCGTTGCCGAGCACACTCACCGCGTCACCCAGGATCGATGCGGCTTCGCGCAGCAGCGGGTCGGGACGCTTGTCGGCGAGCTTGTCGCGCTGCGCATCCTTCGCGATGTCACGCTCGTTCGCCTGCAGGCCGTCGTCGTCGTCGTCCGCCAGTGGATCCAGCGCGATACCGAGCTTGGCGCGCTCGGCCTGGCGCTGCTTGCGCTTGGCTTCTTCCTGGTCACGCTCGCCGCGGCGTTCGGCCTCGTTGAGCGAAATCGACTTGTCCGCACGTTCCTTGCGGAATTGCGCGACGTCCTGACTCCACCACTGGAATTCCGGATCGGCGGCGACGCGCTTCTCGTGATCGGCGAGCAGTGTCGGCAGGATCGGGCGGAAATCGCCGTAGGTGGTGTGCGGCACGGCGGCGATGCGCGCCCACGGCAACGCGTTGTCGTAGGTGCTCTCGCCGAATTCGCTGGCATCGACCGACGCCGGGAACGCGATGTCGGGCACCACGCCCTTGTGCTGCGTCGAGCTGCCGCTCACGCGGAAGAACTGCTGCACGGTGAGCTTGACCTGGCCGAAGCGCGCCTGCTCATTCGCCGGCCAGCGGTCGAGATCGAGCAGCGTCTGCACGGTGCCCTTGCCGAACGTGGTCTCGCCGATGACGAGGCCGCGCCCGTAGTCCTGGATCGCACCCGCGAAGATTTCCGACGCCGACGCCGAACCGCGGTTGATCAGCACCGCGAGCGGGCCTTCCCATGCGATGTGCTTGTCGTCGTCGCCGTTGACCGTCACGCGGCCGCCGGACTCGCGCACCTGCACGACCGGGCCTTCGTCGATGAAGAGGCCGGTGAGTTCGATGGCTTCGTCGAGCGAACCACCGCCGTTTCCGCGCAGGTCGAGCACGACGCCGTCGACGTGCTGGTCGCGCAACGTCTGCAGCAGCTTCGCGACATCGCGCGTGGCGGACGCGAAGTCCTTGTCACCGCGACGGCGCGCGTCGAAGTCCTGGTAGAACGCCGGCAGCTTGATCACGCCGATCTTCTGCGCGGGCTTGCCGTTCGTGGCGGGCACGTCGATGGTTTCGGCCTTGGCGGCCTGGTCCTCGAGACGCACGCGATCGCGCACGATGTTCACGCGCATCGGCTTCGAATCGAGCGGCGATTCCGCCGGCACGACATCGAGGCGAACCGTCGTGCCTTTGGTGCCGCGGATCTTGGCGACGACATCGTCGATGCGCCAGCCGATCACGTCTTCCATCGGCCCGCTGGTGCCCTGGCCGACCGCCATCACGCGATCACCCGGCTTGACCTTGCCGGTCTTCGACGCGGGACCGCCGGCGACGATCTCGCGGATGGCCACGACGTCGTCCTGCTTCTGCAGCACGGCGCCGATGCCTTCCAGCGTGTTCGACATCGTCAGGTTGAAATTGTCGGCGCTGCGCGGGGTGAAGTAATCCGTGTGCGGATCGACCGCATTCGCATAGCTGTTGAGGAAGGACTGGAACACGTCCTCGCCCTTCAACTCGCCGATGCTCTGCGCGAGGTTGGCGTAGCGCTTGTCGAGCGTCTTGCGGATTTCGTCGGGCTGCTTGCCGGCGAGCTTCAGGCGCAGCCAGTCGTTGCGCACCGACTCCTTCCACAGCGTGTCGAGCGCCGCGTTGTCGGCGGCCCACGGCACATCCTTGCGGTCGTACTGGAACTGGTCGTTGCCGCTGAAATCGAAGATGTTCTGCTTGAGCAGTTCACGCGCGTACTGCGCACGCGCGGTGGCGTGCTGGCGATACGACGCGAAGATCGCGTACGCGGGGCTCAGGTCGCCGCTCTTGATCGCGTCGTCGAGCTTGTCCTTGTACGCATCGAACTTCGCGATGTCCTGCGCGGTGAAGAACTGCTTGTTCGGATCCAGCGATTCGAGATAGCGCTTGTAGATGTCGGCGCTCAGCGCGTCGTCGAGCGCGCGCGGGCGGTACGCGTAGCGACTGTCCGACAGCAGGCCGTAGACCAGCTTGGCCGCGGTGGCCTGGTCCTGCGTGGGCGCGTTCGGAATCGCGGTGGACGCACTGTCGGGACGCGCGAGCAGCGCGACCGGCGCAGTGAGGAGGAGGGCGAGCAGGGAGGTCTTGAGCTTCATCGGATCCGGGCGGTGGGGTCGCCGATCAGGTCCGGCCAATCGCCGGGGGTACCACGGTGGATGCGGTTGAGACCGCCGCCCAGTGCCGAAAGTTGCACGGGCCGTCGACCCCATATGAACGCGATGGGGCGCGCAGCGCAAGCTGCACACGGCGCCCGTCGCCGGGGATTCAGCCGGGATTGCGGGCGTCGTCACCCAGCGGCCGTGGCGGTCGCCGCGGGTTCAGGGACTATGCGCCGCGTGGGCGGCAATGCGGCGTGGATGCGGTGCGACGCAGCGTGTCGCCAACAGGCGGATCAGGCCGTTTCGACAACGCCGGCTTCGGCCGCCGAGCGGTCCGCGTGGTAGGACGAACGCACCAGCGGGCCCGACGCGACGTGCGTGAAGCCGAGCGCGTAGCCGAAGTCCTCGAGCTGCTTGAACTCATCGGGCGTCCAGTACTTCATCACCGGATGGTGGTGCGGCGTCGGCTGCAGGTACTGGCCGATCGTCACCATGTCGACGTCGTGCGCGCGCAGGTCGCGCAGCGTGTTCTCGACCTGCTCCATCGTCTCGCCGAGGCCGAGCATCACGCCCGACTTGGTCGCGATGTCGGGGTGCTGCGCCTTGAAGCGCTGCAGCAGCGTAAGCGACCACTGGTAATCCGCACCCGGGCGCACGTTCGGATACAGGTCCGGCACCGTCTCGATGTTGTGGTTGAACACGTCGGGCGGGCTCGTCGCCAGGATTTCCAGTGCGCGGTCCATGCGGCCCTTGCCGCGGAAATCCGGCGTGAGCACTTCGATCTTGGTGCGCGGCGAGTGCTCGCGGATCGCGCTGATGCAGTCGACGAAATGCTGCGCGCCGCCGTCGCGGAGATCGTCACGGTCGACGCTGGTCACAACGACGTAGCGCAGGCCCATGTCGGCGACGGTGTGCGCGAGGTTGAGCGGCTCGCTCGCATCCGGCGGCTTCGGACGGCCATGGGCGACGTCGCAGAAGCTGCAGCGGCGCGTGCAGACCTCGCCGAGGATCATGAAAGTCGCGGTGCCGTGGCCGAAGCACTCGTGGATGTTCGGGCAGCTCGCTTCCTCGCAGACGGTGACGAGGCGGTTCTCGCGCAGTTTGGCCTTGAGGTTCGCCACCGCGTTGCCGGATGGAATCCGCACGCGGATCCAAGACGGTTTGCGCAGCACCGGCGCCTCGTCGAACTTCACCGGGCTGCGGCCGATCTTGTCGCCGCCCAGCTGCTTCGCGCCCTCGACCAGGGACGAGGCGCTTTCGACGACGGCGAGGGGAATGGTGCGGGAGTCGGACATGGCAGCGGCCGTGGGAGGACGATCCGGCGCGGGCCGGGTATGCATTGTCCCGCGCCGCGACGTCGAACGCCAAAACGCAGGAGCAACGGCGGGTCGATGCGGGCGGGACGATGGCCGGCGGGCTGTACCCGATGCGCGGATGCGTGGTTGCGACGTCCGCGTGGCGGTCAGGCGAACGGGGGCGCCGGTCCGGTGCAGGTCGACAGGCCGAACTGGCGCGCAATGTGCTCGATCAGCCGGGTCTTCACGGGTTCGAGCGACGAAGGGCCGCCCAGGCCGGCCATGCTCGTCACCTGCAGACCGGCGTAGCCGCAGGGATTGATGCGGCGGAACGGTTCCAGGTCCATCGCGATGTTGAACGCGAGCCCGTGGAACGTGCAGCCGTGGCGCACGCGAATGCCGAGCGCGCCGATCTTGGCGTCGTTGACATAGACGCCGGGCGCGCCGTCGCGGCGCACCGCGTGGATGTTCCAGTCGGCCAGCGTGTCGATCATCGACTGCTCGACCTTGCAGACGTAGTCCTTCACGCCGACCTTGAGCCGGCGCAGGTCGAGCAGCGGATACAGCACGATCTGGCCGGGGCCGTGGTAGGTCACCTGCCCGCCGCGATCGACGTGGATCACCGGGATGTCACCGGCCATCAGCACGTGTTCGGGTTTGCCGGCCTGGCCGAGGGTGAACACCGGATCGTGTTCGACCAGCCAGAGCTCGTCCGCCGTGGCCTCGTCGCGGGCGTCGGTGAACGCCTGCATCGCGCGCCACACCGGCTCGTACGGCTGGCGGCCGAGGTCGCGGACGAGCGCCGTCGGCACGGTCGCGTCGGCACCGCCGTCAGGCGGGGCGACTGCCGCGCAGGCGTCGCTCACAGCGTCCACTTCACTTCGGGATGGTCACGCAGCAGCCTGTGCGCGCGCTCGTGCTCGTCGCGACTGTTGGCGCGGAAGCGGATGCGCACCGAGACGTACTTGCCGTTCGAGGACGCCTTCCAGCTCACGTCCTCGTGGATTAGATCGACGCCGGCCTCGACCAGCAGACGCGGCAACGAGACTTCGAGTCCGGCCTCGGCGGGACCCATCGCGGACAGCTCGAATTCGCCGGGGAACTGGAAGCCGTGATCGGGGTTGTCGGAGTGGATGTCCATCGCCCCACTATGGGGGCCGGCGCGCCGATCACAACCCGGGCGCCGGCGACGCCTCAGTGGCCGCGCTGAGCTGCGGACAGCGCCGCGCGGGACGCCTCGCTCTGCGCGTCAAGCTCCTCACGGCTGTGGCAGACGCGCTTGGCGCGATTGCTACCCAGTTCGCGCTCGAGTTTGCAGATCTTCTTTTCGCCGTTGTCGGCGACCTTTGGCGCGGCCGGCGTCGTGATCGACGACGCTTCGGAAGCGCTGGCGTTTTCCGTCGAAGCGGACGCGGTGGTAGACGTCGTCTCGGCCATCTGGGCCTGGGCAGCGCCGGTCACAAGCACCAGCGCGAGCAGCATCGTCTTCATGCAGGAAATCCTTGCGGGACAGATTCGTAGGCTGCCATCGGCGGCCTGAAGTGGGGCGTGCCGAAGGTCAGTAAGGTCGGGGTTGGTTCATGCAGGGCGAATGCCCTGCATGACCATGCCGCAAACGCGGCGTGTTGTCGTGTGCCTACTCCGCCGAGCGGCTGTACCGACTCCTCAGAATTCGAAGGCCGCGAGCACCCATGCGGCACTTCGGAAGAACGCGCCGGAGACGCGTTACTTCGACATCTCCAGCAGCATCGACGACACCCAGCCCTTGTTGCCGAATTCGTCCTCGACCTCCCACATCGCGCCCTGTTTCTGGCCGGTGGGATACAGCATCATGCCGACGTCGAGGCCGCGGACGACCTTGCCCTTGCCGGCCGGATCGCTGAAGAGGCGCGCCGGCTTGGCGACGGTCACCGCCTGCGTGGCGTTGGCGGCGCTGGCATTGGCCGGCAGGCCGCCGAGTTGCGACACCACGTCGTTGTAAGCCTGCAGGTAGGCCAGCGTGATTACTTGGCCGACTTCGGTGTTCGCGTAGCCGCCCGCGCCGAGGCCGCCGAGGCCCGAGCTGCCGAACAGCACGCCGTTGCCGGACCAGCCCAGGTCGGTCTTCTTGGCATTGCCTTCGGCCATCGCGACCTGCTCGGAGGAGCGCACATCGGTGACGGTCAGCACGACGTTCGCCGTCTTGCTCTTGAAGTTCAGCCCGCCGATCGCCGCACCGGCGCGGCCGCCGACGAGCCCACCCAGCAGGCCACCGATATTCGCGCCGCTGGCGTTGTTGTTCGCGTTGACGAGGTCCGGAACCATCACGTAGTCGGCGGCCTTGATCTGGCCCTTGCCGATGTTCGAACGGTTGCGCAGCTCACCGCTCGAGGCGAGGTCGCGTTCGCGCATCGCCGCGTTCATGCCGGCGCCGCGGTCGACCAGCGTGAAGCAGCGCGACTTGGCGACGAACAGCTTGATCAGCTTGCTGGGTGCTTCGAGCTGCTGGCCGGTCCACCAGTTGGTCGCGTCTTCCGGCTCCAACACCGAGATCGTGCCGAGCGGACGCGCGCAGGTCGGGATCTGGGCGGTCTGCTGCTTGCGGACGTCGTCGACGTTGGCCGCGACGGCGGGCAGTGCGGCGAGCGCAAGGGCGGCGAAAAGGGTGGTGGTCCGTACGGTCATGGCGTCGAGCATCCTGGCGGTGAGGTCATCGGCGCGGCGCGCCGGCCGCCAGCATAGCGGCTGTACGCGCGCCGCCGATCGGCGCGTCGCGCTAAGGAATTGCTAAGACGAAAAAGCCCGCGCGAGGCGGGCTTTCCGTGTCGACAGGGGCGCGAACGCTTACGAGTTCCACCACATCAGAAGCTCGTGCCAGAGGCGCTTGAAGAAGCCGGCTTCCTCGACCGCATCGAGCGCGACCAGCGGACGCTGCGCGAGCACCTTGTTGCCGAGCATCACGCGCACGGTGCCGATCTTCTGACCCTTCGCGATCGGGCCGACGATCTGCTTCGGCACGTCCATCACCGGCTTGAGCTGCTGGTAGCGGCCGCGCGGCAGCGTAACCATCATCGGCTCAGTGAGGCCCAGGCGCACTTCGTTCTCCGCGCCCTTCCACACGCGCTGCGTTGAGATCGGCTTGTTCGCGTCGTAGAGCTTGTGCGTCTCGAAGAAGCGGAAGCCCCAGTTGAGCAGCGCCTGCGAATCGTTGATGCGCTGGTCGTCCGACGGTTCGCCCATGACGACCGAGATCAGGCGCTGGTCGCCACGCTGCGCCGACGCCATCAGGCAGAAGCCGGCAGTCGCGGTGTGGCCGGTCTTGATGCCGTCGACGGTCGCGTCGCGCCACAGCAGGCGGTTGCGGTTGCTCTGCGTGATCGGTCCGACCGTGTATTCCTTGATCTTGTTGAGCGAATACGACTCCGGGAAGTCGTGGATCAGCGCGCGGCCGAGCAGCGCGAGATCGTGCGCCGTCGTGTAGTGGCCTTCGGCCGGCAGGCCGTCCGGATTCATCCAGTGCGTGTGCTTGAGGCCGATGCGCTTGGCGTAGGCGTTC
Organism: Lysobacter sp. TY2-98; assembly: GCF_003367355.1. Classification (NCBI taxonomy): domain Bacteria; kingdom Pseudomonadati; phylum Pseudomonadota; class Gammaproteobacteria; order Lysobacterales; family Lysobacteraceae; genus Lysobacter; species Lysobacter sp. TY2-98. The sequence goes on along the minus strand of NZ_CP031413.1, from coordinate 2,478,570 downwards.
ATCAGCGACGCGAACGCGTCCTCGCTGCCGGCGATGTGCTCGGCGAGCGCGATGGCGGCGTCGTTGCCCGACTGGACCACCATGCCCTTTTCCATCTCGATCAGCGGCGCGGTCTTGTTGACCTCGAAGCCGGAGTACGAGCCTTCGGTGCCGGCGCCGCCTTTGCGCCAGGCGTTCTCGGTCATCATGACCGGATCGTCGCGCTTGACCTTGCCGGCCTTGAGTTCGGCGGCGACGACGTAGCTCGTCATCACCTTGGTGATGCTCGCCGGCTCGACCTGCGTGTCGTAGTTCTCGCCCGCGAGCACGTTGCCGCTGGCGTAGTCGATCAGGATCCAGGCCTTGGCCTGCACGGTCGGCGGCGGCGGGACGGGGAGTTCGTCGATGGCCGGCGGCGGCTGGTTGTTCGGAACAGGACCGGTCTGGGCGACGGCGAGGCCGAGCGTCAGGGTGAGACCGGCGGCGAGCAGGCCGGCGAGGCGGGCGGGGGACTTCATCAAGGCGGGACTCCGGGGCCGGCGGGCGGCGATGGAACGGATTGCGGGCGGACCTTTCTCCGCGGCAGCAAAGAAAGATAAACAAAAGCGCAGGAAGGCGTCGGCGACGCGGGTGAAAACCCCGCGCGCCGCGGTCAGTCGTGGACGCGTTGCGCGGCGAAGCCTAGACCGCGCAGACGCGCGGCGAGTTCCGCCTCGGCGGAGGCCGGCAGCGGGCCGACGCGCAGGCGCCAGATCGGCTGGCCCTTGGCGACGGCGTCGAACAGGCGCGCGTCGGCGATGCCCGCGCCGCGCAGGGCGGCGAGGGCGCGATCGGCGTTGTCGCGGGTGGAGAAACTGGCGACCTGCAGGGTGATCGCGTCGGCGGTGTCGAGCGCGGGTGCAGGCTTGATGGGCGCAGGGGCGGTCGCGACAGGAGGTGTCACTGCAGGCGAATCGATCGACGGCGCGGCGTCACGCGGTGCGGCAGGCGTCGACACCGAAGCGGCCGCCGTACGCCCACCAGTCTTCGCGTCCGTCGATGCGATCACCGTCGGCTTGCCGGTCGCGACATGGATGCCGCGCTCCTTCATCCACGCATCGAACCGCTGGCTGTCCGCCGCGGTGCCGGTGGTCGACGTCGCATAGCGGTAATCGCGCGTCGCCACGTCGAGCGCGGTCGGTGTGGGCGGTGGCAGGGACGGCGCGATCGGCGACGTCGTGGTCGACGCGAACGTCGTGCCGGTCGCGGTGTCGCCCGGCTGCAGCGCCTCGACACGCACACGCCCGGTACCGGCCGGGTAGATGCCGAGTTTCACCGCGGCAGCGAGGCTCAGGTCCATCACGCGCCCCTCGTGGAACGGGCCGCGATCATTGACGCGCACCACCACCGAACGGCCATTCACCAGGTTCGTAACGCGCGCGAAGCTCGGAATCGGCAGCGTCTTGTGCGCGGCGCTGAAGGCGTACATGTCGTACACCTCCCAGTTCGACGTGCGGCGGCCGTGGAACTTCTCGCCGTAGTAAGACGCCAGGCCCTCCTCGACGAACCCGTGGGTGTCGTCGAGCACGCGGTATTCCCTGTCGAGCACCGAGTACACCGGCTTGTTGCCGAGCTTCGAACGCGGCAGCGCGACGACTTGCGGCTCCGGGATGCAGTCGATGTCGGGAATCGCGCCGGGCACGCGGTCCTTCTCGTCCGGGCGGTACAGGCCGCCGGCGACGTAGTCACCGCGCTTGCTCAGATCCTCTTCGGCGGGCTGGTACCAGCTGCAGTCGTGCCCGACCGGCGAAGGCGCGTGGACGATCGCGGCGCTCGATGCCGCCGGTTTGGGCGGCGGAGCGCTCGCGCAGGCGGCGAGGCCTGCGCAGAGCAGCACGACGACGAGCTTCTTCATGGGGCCGGGGGCGTGTCCGTAGCGGCGGCAGGAAGCGGCGGGATGTCGCGGCCGGCGATCGATTCGGCCAGCTGGTACACCGCCATCGCGTAATGCTTGGAGATGTTGTAGCGGGTGATCGCGTAGAAGTTGCGGAAGCCGAGCCAGTACTCGGGGCCGCTCACGCCGTCGAAGCGAAGCGGCACGCCGGTCGCCGTCGGCGGCACGGGCGCCAGCGGCTGGTAACCGCGCGCCTTCAGGTCGGTGATCGTGTAGATCGGATCGAGCGCCTCAGGTTCGAACGTCTGCGCCGCGGGATCGTGCGTCGCGCGCACCGCCACCGCGCCGCCGCGCACCCAGCCGCCCTTCTTCGCGAAGTAGTTGGCGATCGAGGCGAACACGTCGGCCTTGCTGTCGAACAGGTCGCGGCGGCCGTCGCCGTCGGCATCGACCGCATAGTCGCGATAGCTCGACGGCATGAACTGGCCCCAGCCCATCGCACCGGCATAGCTGCCCTTGAGCTGGGTGATGTCGAAGCCGGTTTCCTTGCCGAGCGCGAACAGCTGCGCGAGCTCACCGCGGAAGAACTGCTCGCGCTGCTCCTCGCGCGCGGCCTTGGCGGGATCGCCAGTGCGCGGATACGCGAACGCCAGCGTGTACAGCGCATCCACGACCGGATAGCTGCCCTTGTTCGCGCCGTAGCTGGTTTCGACGCCGATGATCGCGGTGATGATCTCGGCCGGCACGCCGAAGCGCGCCTCGGCGCTGGCGAGATCGGCCCGGTTGTCGGCGAGGAACTGGCGGCCGCCATTGATGCGGGCGTCGGTCAGGAAGATCGGACGGTAGTCGCGCCACGGCTTGGCTTCGGCCGGGCGGGACATCGCGGCGATGATCGAATCGCGGATCTGCGCGCTCGCCAGTACGGACTGGATGTACGCCGGATCGATGCCGTACTGCTTCGCGGTGTCCTGCACGAACCTGGCGCGTGCGGCTTCGAATGGCACGCGCGGCGGCAGCGGGGCGGGAACCGGCGGTGTGGTGGCGACCGGCGTTGGCGGCGGAGTCGCCGGCTTCGGCGGCACGGCGCACGAGGCGACGGTGAGCGCGAGAGCGGCGGTGAGCGAGCGCAGATACGGGCGATTCGTCGTCATCGTCGCGAGGTTATCACGCGATTTTCGCGCGGATCACACGTTTCGCCGCCGCTATGTCCTTCGTTCAGCGCGCGCCGCGGCGCACGGCGATCTGTGCGATCACCGCACCGAGCGCGTCGGCGATCGCATCGAGCGGATCGGCCGAACGCGATGTCGTGAACACGCCCTGCGCAACTTCGATCGCGACACCGAACAGCACCACGCCGATCAGCACGCGCAGGCCACGCGTCGGAAACAGCCACGTGCCGTATCCGGCCAGCACCGCATAGCCGAGCGCATGCTCGAGCTTGTCCATGCCGTCGAACGCCGGCGGAGGCAGGTCGTGTGCGGGCAGCAGCGAGCCGACGGTGATCGCAATGAACATCGCGATCCACAGCGCGACCGCGCCACGACGTCGCATCACAGGCGGTGGCTCAGGTCGCCCGCGAGGAAGGCGGCACCGAATTCGACGTCCTTCGAGAAGCCCATCGCCTGGAAACGCTCGCCCATCTCGGTCGGCAGCGTGAGGCGCTTGACCTCGCTCGTGCGACGCAGGCGTTCGGCGTCGTCCTCGAGATGTTCGATGCGCGAGAGCACGCCCGCCAGCCCGTTGCCGAGCAGGAAGCTCGCCTGCGAGCAATAACCGGCGAAGTCGAACCCCGCGGCCACGCCGGCTTCCGCCAGCGCAGTGAAGTCGACCGACGCGGTGAGGTCCTGCAGCCCCGGCCAGGCGAACGCATCGTCGTGCATGCGATGCCGATAGAACGCGCGCAGCGTGCCGTCGCGGCGATCGGCGGCGTAGTACTCGCTGCGCGCATAGCCGTAGTCGACGAACAGCATCGCGCCGCGCTTCATGCCGCCGGCGACCGCCTGGATCCAGTACGGCAACTGCGGCAGCACCTCGGAGACGTAGCCGTCGGGCAGTGCGCGCCCGATGCGACGCTCGACATGGCGCACCGCCTGCAACAGCATCGAATCCGCAGGGCGCCATTGGGTGACGAAATGTCCGTCTTCCACTGCGACGTACTGCTCCATGACCTCGCTGCCGCGGATGGAGAAACGCGGCGTCGGCAGCGCGTCGATGACTTCATTGGCGAACAGCACGCCGTTCCAGTCATGCGGCACCGGGCCGTCGACCCATTCGACGAGTTCGAACAGCATCGGATGCAGGCGTTCGAACAGGCGCGCGCGCTGGCGTTCGCGTAGTTGCGCCGAAGGCTCGAGGATGAGGTAACGCGCCGGCAGTGCGTCCAGTTCCATCAACCGCATCAGTGCGACCTGCGCGAATGCGCCGGTGCCGCCGCCGAGCTCGAACATGAGGGCACTCGTTCCCAGCTGCTGCAGCACGGGGGCGACCGCATCCCCGACGCAGGCCGCGAACACCGGGCCCAGTTCGGGTGCGGTCACGAAATCGCCGGCTTCGCCAAACTTCGTCGCACCGGCGCTGTAGTAGCCGAGACCCGGTGCGTACAGCGCGAGCTCCATGAAGCGCGAGAACGGAATCGCACCGCCGTTCGCCGCGATCTCCGCATCGATATGCCGCGCCAGCGCGGTGCTGTGCGCACGCGCGGCCTCGTCGGGCAGGGGCAGCTCGGACGCGGCGCGCGCAGCGGGATCGATCGGCATCGGGACACGGGACGTGGGAGACTCGCGCAGGATACGGGACGTTCGCGGAAAGGACCGGTGATGCAGGCGACGACGCAGGGCGGTGCACGCCCGGTGGTGCTGGTGACGGGCGCGGCGCGGCGCATCGGTGCGGCCATTGCGCGGTGCCTGCACGCCGCCGGGTGCGACGTCGCGCTGCACTACCGCGGCTCCCGCGATGCAGCGCTCGCGCTCGCCGACGAACTCGAGCGCGCGAGGCCGCAGTCCGTGCTGCCGCTGCAGGCCGAGCTGGCCGCCTTCGATCGTCTGCCCGAACTCGTGGCGAGGACGATCGGGTGCTTCGGTCGCCTCGACGGCCTCGTCAACAACGCCTCGACCTTCCGCCAGACGCCGTTCGGCAGCGTGGCGCCCTCCGACTGGGACGCACTCTTCGCCTCGAACGCACGCGCGCCGTTCTTCCTCGCGCAGGCCGCGGCGCCGCACCTGCGCGCCACGCACGGCGCGATCGTCAACATCATCGACATCTACGCCGAACGCCCGCTGCCGCAGCACAGCGTCTACTGCATGGCTAAGGCCGCCCTGCAGATGGCGACGAAGGCGCTCGCGCTCGAGCTTGGTCCCGAGGTGCGCGTGAATGCCGTGGCACCCGGCGCGATCCTGTGGCCGGAGGATGGCGGCGACACCGCCGCGCGCGACGCCATGCTCGCGCGCACGCCGCTCGGCCGCACCGGGACGCCGGAGGAAATCGCCGAAGCCGTGCGCTGGCTGCTGTTCGATGCGCATTACTGCACCGGCCACGTGCTGGCGGTCGACGGTGGACGCACGCTCGCCGGCTGACCATGCGCCGTGCACGTGCGCAGGCCTAGAGTCCGCGGCATGACGACCGAGCCTGTCGCGGCCATTCCGCGGATGCCCGACGGCGCGGCCTATGTCGCGCCGGGCAACGATCTGCCGCTGCATACCGCGCGCGCCGCGGTCACCGATGCGATCCGCATCGCGTGCGCGTCAGGCCGGCGCGGCCTGCTCGCCGACTTCCACGGCTGGAACGGCGGCGAGAATCCCTCGCTCGCGCTGCGCATCGACAGCATCTTCGAATGGGCGTCCGCGGCGGAGGCATCGCCCGGATTCGTCGTCGCGCTGGTGATTCCCCTTGCGTTCGTCGACCCCGGGCGCATCGGCTTCATCATCGGCCGACGCCTGAGCTTCAACTTCGACGTGTTCGGCGATGTCGGCGACGCCATCACGTGGATGGACGCGGAACTCGCTGCGATGCCGCCGCGCGGCGACGACTGACCCTACGTCAGCGCAACGACGTCGCCCGGCGTGCCCCATTCGGCATGCGCCGCCCACAACTGCGCGAGGGTGCGGGCCGTGCCGGGCACGACGACGTCGGGTGCGATGTCGGCGAGCGGGCGCAGCACGAACGCGTGCTCGAGTTCGGGGCGTGGAATGCGCAGATGACCGTCGCCGCTCAGCACGCGGTCGTCGAACAGCACGATGTCGATGTCGAGTGTGCGATCGGAAAAGCGCGGGCCGCTGCGATCACGACCGTGCGCGTCTTCGAGTGCGTGCAGCCAGTCGTTGAGCGCCTGGGGTTCCAGATCGCTATCGATCATCGCGGCGGCATTGAGGAACGCCGGCCCGTCGAACCCGACCGCGGGTGTGCGATAGACCGGCGACACGACGACGTCGCCAAAGCGCGCCTGCAGCGCATCGATGGCCGCGCGCAGATGCGCCGCGGGCGCGACGTTGCTGCCCAGGCTCAGATAGGCGCGACCGCTCATGCCGCGCGCGAGCGCTCGATCATGACGCCGACCGCGCGCGCGCCGCGCACCGCGCCGGGCTTGCTCAGTTTCAATTTCAGGCGTTGCACCGGGAATTCGGCGAGCACCAGTTCGGCGACGCGTTCGGCCAGCGTTTCGACGAGGCCGAAGCCGGACTCCGACACGTAGTCGCGGATGCGCGTGCTGATGGCCTTGTAGTCGAGCGTATGCGCGATGTCGTCGTGGGCGGCAGGCACGCGATTGTCGAAGGCCATCTCGAGATCGAACAGCAACGGCTGGCGGATGCGGCGTTCCCAGTCGTAGATGCCGATCAGCGTCTCGATTTCGAGGCCTTCGATGAAGACGTGGTCCATGGTGGCGTTCCCGGGCGGTGCGGCGATGCTACGGACGCGCCGCGCGATGTCCACTCACGCGGTCGCGAACTCGACCGGGGGCAGCGTCGACATGTCCCAGCGCGGCGTCACGTGCACGCCGAGGTCGGCGTGCTGCCCGGCCTGCAGGCGCAGTGCGCCGGCGAACGCGATCATTGCGCCGTTGTCCGTGCACAGCACCGGCGGCGGGAAGCCCACCGCCGCGCAGCGTTGGGCCGCGAGCTCGCGCAGCTTGTCGCGCAGGCGCCGGTTCGCGCCGACGCCACCGGAGACGACGAGGCGGCGGAAGCCGGTCGCATCGAGCGCCCGCGCGCACTTGATCGCCAGCGTGTCGACCACGGCGTCCTCGAAGGCACGGGCGATGTCGGCGCGGGTGGCATCGGTCTGGTCGGAGGCGCGCCACGCCAGCAGCACCTGCGTCTTGAGACCGCTGAAGCTGAAATCGAGGCCGGGACGGTCGGTCATGGGGCGCGCGAACTTGAAGGCGCCGGGGCGGCCGTGTTCGGCGATCGCCGCCAGCTGGGGGCCGCCGGGGTAGGGCAGGCCCATCAGCTTGGCGGTCTTGTCGAAGGCCTCGCCGGCGGCGTCGTCCAGCGTCTCGCCCAGCAGGCGGTAGCGGCCGATGCCGTCAACGCCCACCAGCTGGGTATGCCCGCCGGACACCAGCAGCGCGACGAAGGGTTCGGGCGGCCGACCGGCGTGCAGGGCGGCGCGCTGCTCGGCGTCCTCGATCAACGGAGCGAGCAGGTGGCCCTCCATGTGGTGGACGGCGATGGCCGGCACGTCCAGCGACCAGGCCAGTGCCCGCGCCACGCCGGCGCCGACCAGCAGGGCGCCGACCAGGCCCGGGCCGGCGGTATAGGCGACGCCGTCGAGGTCGGCGGTGGACAGGCCGGCGTCGGCGAGCGTCTGGCGGATCAGCGGCAGCGTCTTGCGCACGTGGTCGCGGCTGGCGAGCTCGGGCACGACCCCACCGTACTGCGCATGCAGGGCGATCTGGCTGTAGACGGCGTGGGCACGCAGGCCGTCGACGGTGTCGTAGACGGCCACGCCGGTCTCGTCACAGCTGGTCTCGATTCCCAGGACTTTCAACGACTTGGCCTCGAATTGGCGGGCATGTCCGACCGCGGCGCGGCCGCCATGACGAAAAAGTGAGAGCGACGGGTTGCGGCGCCGTGGGGCAGGCCGATATCATAGGCGGCTCGCCTGGCCCGTGCCCGGCGGTCCCAACCACGAGATACCGTATGCCGAGCGTCAAAGTCCGCGAAAACGAGCCCTTCGAGTTTGCCCTGCGCCGTTTCAAGCGCACCTGCGAGAAGGCCGGCGTGCTCGCCGAGACCCGCAAGCGCGAGTTCTACGAGAAGCCGACGCAGGAGCGCAAGCGCAAGGCGGCTGCGGCCGTGAAGCGTCAGGCCCGTCGCTCGTCGCGCGACGTGACCAAGCGCCAGCGCATGTACTGATCCGCGACGCCGGTTCGCCGGCGCGCGTTGATGCAGCACCAAAAGCCGACCACGCCCTCGCGTGGCCGGCTTTTCTGCGTTCTGGTTCTGGCGATTCTGTTGGCGGCCCCTAGCGGGCTCAACCGGTTGACGACAGTCAGGTTCGCGCCGGGTGGGCGCGAAGGTCATTTCGCGGGCTTGTCCGCCTCGCGCGGGCGCTGCGGGAAGTCGCGTGCGAGTTCGGCGTCGACCCGCACCGGCCGTGCCCACCGATCGTAGGTGGTGACCACCTCGCGCTTGAGTGCATGGAAGCCGGGCGAGCCAGGCATGAGGCCCAGATCGTGGGCGAGCGTGTCCCAGCCCGGCGTCGGGGTCGCCCCACGAAGGTCGGCGACGGCACGGCACGGCCGTCCGGCCTGCTGCGCAAGGCTGCAGGCGTAGTAGACATCGCCGGCGGTCCAGCCGGGGCGCGCGAGCAGTTCGAGTACGAATTCGCGGGGCGCGCGGTGGTAGCGGGCCATCTCGTCGACGAACGCGTCGCGGTAGGTGGCGGCGTACACGTCGATGTCGGCGAGGCGCGCGTCGACCCAGGCGTCGCCGGTATGGCGATCGGGCGATGCCTGTGCACCCGCCATGCCGGGCAGCAGCAGGCACGCGAGCAGCAGGGCGGCGGGGCTCTTCATTGGGACTCTCGACGTGGCGCGGGACGATCATGCGCGCGCGATGACGGGTCTGCCAGTCGCGAACGAAAAACGCCACGGCCCGAAGGCCGTGGCGCGTGGACCGATCGGTCGTTCCGAGGACTCAGTCGTCGTCGCGGTCGTGCCAGCGGCGGTCGTCGCGGCCGTAACCGTGACGGTCATAGCGCGGATCGTAGTACTCCGCCTTGCACTTGCCGTTCTTGTTGCATTTCACGCGCTGCTGGTTGCCCTGGTTGTTGTAGTAACCGTAGGCGCGACCATAAGGCGCGGAGGTGCGATAGCCGTTGTTGTAGTAGCCGCTGTTGTAACTGTTGTTGTAGTAGTTGTTGTAACCGTTATTGCCATTGACGACGCGGTAGTACACCGGACGGCCGTATGCGTCACGGCGCATCACCAGTCGATCGTCCGCGCTGTAATCGCCGTAGCGGTAGTACGGCTGATTGCCCTGGAACACGACGTCGGCGATGTTGACGATCGCCTGCGTGAGGTCGTTCATCGACTGTGCCTTCGCCGGGGCTGGCGCGAGCGAGGCGACGCCGAGCGACGCGGCGAGGACGGCGGGTGCGACCCAGCGGGTAAGAGCCATGGAATCCTCCATTCGTCCCGCACCATGCGGGCATGGGTCGACGATGCACCCGGTGAAGTGAATCCCTATTTAATTTCGACGTGAGGCCCGAATCGGCTCAGCTCACGTTCCCGTTGCGGTCATGCGGCGTTCGATCTCGTCGAGAACGTCGTACAGGGCGTTCGCGTTTTCGAGCGTGCGCAGACGTGACGGATCGGCGAGCTGCGCTTCGCGCTCGTGCACCCACGTCAGGTGATACGGGATGTGCACGCCGTGGCCACCAAGTTCGATGACCGGCGCGATGTCCGATCGCATCGCATTGCCGACCATCGCGAAGTCGGCGCCGTCGATGCCGAACTCCTCGAGTAAGCGCGCATAGGTGGCGACGTCCTTCTCGCTGACGATCTCGATGCGGTGGAAGAGATCCGCCAGCCCCGACTCACGCACCTTCGCTTCCTGATGGAACAGGTCGCCCTTGGTGATGAGCACGACGGGCCAGCGTGCGGCCACGCGCTCCACCGCTTCGCGGATGCCGGGGAGCAACTCGACCGGATGCCGCAGCATCGACTGCGCGAGCTGCACGATGCGGTGGATATCGGCGGCGGCGATGCGTGCGTCGGTGATCTCGATGGCGGTCTCGATCATCGACAGCGCCATGCCTTTCACGCCGTAGCCGAACACGGCGATGTTGCGCTTCTCGACCGCATAGAGGCGTTCGTGCAGCGCGTCGCCGCGCAGTTCGACGTAGGGCGCGACGATCGCTTCGAACGTCTGCTGCGCTTGCGCGAAATAGTCTTCGCTCCGCCACAGCGTGTCGTCGCCGTCGAAGCCGATCATCCTGAGTGCCATGCACGCAGTATCGCAGACGCCCCTCACGCTTCGTGTACCGGCCGCGCGCCACGCTGCCGCTCTACGGCACGCGCGACGCGTGCGAAGGGAGTCGCCATGAAAACCCGTCACGTCTACAGCACCACCGACCTCGACATGGCCCGCGCCGCGATGACCGCCGCACGCCGGTCCGGGGTTGGCGAGGAATGCCTGTTGCTCGTCGCGCGGTCGGACATCGAACTCGATGCCATCCCGAACGATCACAAGGAAGCCGACAGCGATGCCATCCCCGGCGCGATCAAGGGCATGGTGGCGGGCGGCGCCACCGGCCTGCTGTTGGGCCTTGCCGCGGTCGTCTTCACGCCGATCGGGATCACCCTCGCCGGAGCCGGCATCGTCGCGTTGGCCGGCGCGGGTATCGGCGGATTCTCGTCCGCGCTGTTCGGCTCGGGCCTGCCGGATCCGGTGCGGCAGAAGTTCCACGACGAGATCGCCGCGGGCCGCATCCTGGTGGTGATCGATACCGACGCCGCCACGCAGCGCGTCGCGGGTCCGGCGATCGAAGCCACCGGCGCGACCCTGCTGCCGTTCGAGCACGCGACGAGCACGCTGCGCTGATCAGCCACTGCAGGCGCGCAGCAGCACATTGACGAGCACCGTCAGCACGACGGAGATGACGAGGCTCGGCAGGCAGCCGGCAAAGCGAACACGCGAACGCATGCATGACCGACGTCACTACGGGCAGGCGATGCTGCGGAGTCCGCGGTGAATACACCGTCGCCCGCCCGGCGCGGCCGCACGTTACCGGCCGCGTTCTATCGCCGCGATCCGCGGATCGTCGGCCCCGAGCTGCTCAACAAAGTGCTGGTGCGTGAAGACGGCCGGCGCGGGCGCATCGTCGAGGTCGAAGCGTACTGCGGTGCGGAGGACGCGGCCGCGCACAGCTACCGCGGGCCGACACCGCGCACCGCCACCATGTTCGGTCCGCCCGGACGGTTGTATGTCTACTTCACCTACGGCATGCACTGGTGCTGCAACCCGGTCTGCGGCGACGTCGGCGAAGGCGTTGCCGTCCTGCTGCGCGCGCTCGAGCCGCTCGATGGGCTGCCGCTGATGCGCGCCGCACGACCCGCTGCGAAGTCCGACCGTGATCTCTGCCGCGGACCGGCGCGCCTGTGCCAAGCCTTCGACATCACGGGTGCCGAGGACGGCGCAGACCTCGTCAGCGGACGCGGCGGACTGCGAATCGTGGACGACGGCACACTTCCGCCCGAATCGCCCGTAACCGGCCGACGCATCGGCATCCGTCACGCAGTGGCTGCACCCTGGCGATGGTACGTTCCTTGCAATTCGTTCGTTTCGAAAGCCTGACACCTGTCACGTGTGGCCGTTCAAGCGTTGTGAGCGGCCGGCCGATATGACGGCAGGGAGGATTGCCCTCCCGTAGGCGTGGCCAGAAGACGGCCGGAGATGGACACGATGGGAACGGCACTGAACGCGATGAGGATGGATCGGGCACCGGCGGCAGAGCGGCAGCGCATCGGGCGCGCGCTCGGCGGCCTGCTCGATGCCGCCGACATCACGGACTTTGCCGAACGCGTCGCGGCCTACCTCACCGGCGAGGGCTTCGAGCGCGTCGCCGTGGTCTGGCGCAGCGCGGGCGGCGACCTGCAGTCGCATCCGTCGGCCTGCCTGCTCGAGGGCGACATGCCGCTTGCGCGCTCGGCGCGTTCGAATGACGACTGGGCGGTCGACGCCACGCACGGCCGCGTCGCGGCGTGCATCGAAGTGCAGGCCAGCGGTGACGCGATCGGCGTCGTGCTCGACGGCCAGGCCCACATGCGCGCGCAGGTGCGCGAGCAGTGCGAATTGTTGGCGCCAGTCGCCCGCGCGGTGTTCGAGAAGAACCGCCTGACCGAATCCATGCACGCGCTGGAGCGTTCGGAGCAGCTGCAGTCGGCCCTGTTCCAGATCGCCGACATGGCGAGTTCGGAAATGGACCTCGAGGACATGCTGCGCGAGCTGCATGCGATCGTCGGTCGCTTCATGTACGCCGAGAATTTCTATATCGCGCTGTACGACGACACGCGCGACGCGATCCGCTTCATCTACCTCGTCGATACCGAAGACACGATCACGCGTCCGCCAAACGAGTTCATCTCGATGGAGGTGCTCGAGCGCGGCCTCACCTGGTACGTGATCCGCGACAAGCATCCGCTGATGGGTTCGATGCAGGCGATGCGCAAGCAGATCTCCGGCCCGATGCGCGACATCGGCGTCGACGCCTACGACTGGCTGGGCGTGCCGATCCTCGTGGGCAACACCGTGCGCGGCGTGCTGGTGGTGCAGAGCTACATCGAACGCCCGCGCTACACCGTGGCCGACCAGGCGCTGCTGACCTACGTCGGCAGCCACATCCTCACCGCGCTCGATCGCAAGCTGCAGCAGGAAGAACTCGAGCGCCGCGTCGAGGAGCGCACGCAGGCGCTCACGCTCGAGGTGCAGGAGCGCCAGCGCAGCGTGCGCATCCAGGAGACGCTCTACCGGATCGCCGAGCTCTCGCACACCGCGACCAACCTCGACGAATTCCACGCTGCGGTGCATCGCATCGTCGGCGAGTTCCTCGATGCCCGGAACTTCTACATCGCGCTGCTTTCCGACGACGGCGCGACACTGAACTTCCCGTACTTCGTCGACCAGTACGGCAACAAGGCCGAGAGCCGTCCGCTGGGCCGCGGCGTGTCCGAATACGCGATGCGCTATGGCAAGCCGCTGCTGCTCGACATGACCAATCCGGAGACGATCGAGCACATCCGCGACCTTCAGCATCGCGGCGAGCTCAGCATGATGGGCAAGGAGTCGGTCGCGTGGCTCGGTGTGCCGCTGGTGCTCGGCGATCGCGTCATGGGCGTGCTCGCGGTGCAGAGCTATACGCCGGGTGTCGGCTACAGCGATCGCGATCGCGAACTGCTTACCTTCATCAGCTACCAGATCGCGAACGGTCTGGAGCGTCAACGCGCCGCCGGTGAACTGAAGAACGCGTACGCGGATCTCGAGCGCCGCGTCGCCGAACGCACCATCGAGCTCTCCGAGCAGATCGAGGTGCGCGAGCAGATCGAACAGCGCCTCAAGCACGAAGTGCTGCACGACTCGCTGACGGGCCTGCCGAACCGCGCCTACCTGCGCGACCAGCTGGTGCGCGCGCTCGCGCATCGCGAACGTGATCCGTCGTATCGCTTCGCCGTGCTGTTCATGGACCTCGATCGCTTCAAGGTCATCAACGACTCGGTCGGCCACCTGGTGGGCGACGCGCTGCTCAAGGAGGTCGCGCGCCGTTTCAGCCACTGCGTGCGTGGCGGACGTGACATGGTCGCGCGCCTGGGCGGCGACGAGTTCGCCATCCTGATGGAGGTCGACTCGCCCGAATCGGCGATGCGCATGGGCCAGCGCGTGATCGATGCGCTGAGGGAGCCGGTGCGTGTCGAGGGCAAGGAGCTGTTCTCCGGCGTCAGCGTCGGCATCACGCTCAGCAGCCCCCACTACACCTCGCCGGAAGACCTGCTGCGCGACGCCGACATCGCGATGTACCGCGCCAAGGCCGGCGGTCGCCACCGCATCGAAGTCTTCGACGAACAACTGCACGAACAGGCGCTGCAGCTGCTGGAAGTCGAGAGCGACCTGCGCCGCGCGATCACCCGCCAGGAGTTCGAGCCGTATTTCCAGCCGATCGTGCGCCTGACGGATGGCGCGGTCGTCGGCTACGAAGCGTTGATGCGCTGGAACCATCCGGATCGTGGCGTGCTGGCGCCGGGCGCCTTCCTGCATGTCGCCGATGCGAGTGGCAGCATGGAAGCGATCGACTGGCAGGTGTTCGACCGCACGCTCGACTGCATTTCGCGCCTATTGAAGCCGGGGCAGTACGTCAATCTCAATTTCTCGCCGCGCCACTTCCGCTCGCAGGAACTGGACCAGCGCTTCCTCGATCTCGTCGCGTCCAAGGGTGTGTCGCCGTCGCAGGTGCGCATCGAAGTCACCGAGGGCGCACTGCTCGAGAATCCCGAGCAGATCGGCCTGGTGTTCAACCGCCTGCGCGAGAGCGGCGTGCTGATCGCGCTGGACGACTTCGGTACCGGGTATTCGTCGCTCAGCTACCTGCATCGCTTCAAGCTGCACACGGTGAAGATCGATCGCTCGTTCATCAACGACCTGCAGATCGAGGAAGAGGGCGGCAGCACCGCGGTGGTACGCGCCATCCTCGCGCTGTCGCGTGCACAGCGTCTGGAAGTGGTGGCCGAAGGTATCGAGACCGAAGCGCAGCGGCGCGCGCTGATGACGCTCGGCTGCGAACTCGGTCAGGGTTACTTTTTCGCCAAGCCCGCCTCGCTGGGATCGATACTCGCCTCGCGCGGCCAGTGAAGGTCGCGACAGGCGCGCACCACGCGCCCCAGTGCCTCGCCGGGCGTGCCGGTCTGCAGCAGGCGACCGCCGCCGTACAGCGTGAATGAGCGCGCGACGAGCATGCGGTCGAGGATCGGTGCGTCCAGCGCGATCCGGGCGACGTAACCACCGCTGCTGCGGCGGTCCAGTGGATAGTCCATGCCGATGCCGTCGGCGACCAGCGACGCTTTGTCCAGGCCGGACGGCAGTGCCGTGGCTTCGATGCGCAACAGCATGCGCGCGGCGCCGCGGTCGCACTGGACGATCAAGCCGGCGCCATCGCCCGGCATCCGCCAGGCCGCTTGGGCGCCCAACCCTTCGCCGCGGGCCTGCCAGCGCGACACAGGCGCCGCGGCGCCCGGGGACGCCTGACCCGAGCCCGGCGCGGCCGGCACTGACGTCGCGACGAGCAGTGCCAGCCCCGCGAGCAGCCGGGGCAGCGTCCTGTCGGAATGTGACCGTCGTCTCATTAATGTCGCAACCTACCGTCCGGCTGTGGGAGCTGCGTGCACGAGGCGGCGGTTTCCGACCGACGGCGTTATCCGGCGCTCACCGCCCCGTGGCCCCTGTCTAACGCGCGGGTGACCAGCATCGTGGACACGAGCAGGAGGGCACCATGAGTCGAAACATCCACGACAAGCACCTGAACGACGCGGGCCGCAGCAATCCGCCGTCCGGTCCAGACGACCTCGGCGGTCGCACCCACGCGCTGCGCGCGGGGCGCGACGGACCCACCCAGCGCAAGTCGGCGCTGCAGAAGGAGACGCCGACCCGCGACGCTGGCAGCGACGACCGCCGAAGCGGCAGTGAAAGCCACCGCGATCGCAGCGGAGGCGCCTGATATGCGCACCGATCCGACCGACCGCCGCACCACCCGCGACTCGCGCCGCAAGGACGAGGCGCGCGACCTCGACCGTCACGGCCAGAAGGTGTCGCCCCCGAACCGCCCGGAAACCCAGGCCGAGGACACCGCCGCCGCGATCGATCGCAGTCGTTCGCGGGATCCCGGCTTCGGTCGCGGCCACCACTGACGCATGCCCGCCAGCCATGCCTACGTCGCGCAGGAGCCCACCCGCGCGGCGGTTGATGCGATGCCGGGCGACGTGGTGCTCGAGTTCGGCGCGCCGTGGTGTCCGCACTGCCTCGCCGCCGAGCCGCTGGCCGAGCACGCGCTGGCGGAACACGACGTGCGCCACCTGCGCATCGAGGACGGACGCGGCAAACCGTTGGGTCGCTCGTTCCGCATCAAGCTCTGGCCGACGTTCGTGCTGATGCGCGACGGCGTCGAGTACGGGCGCGTCGTGCGGCCCCGCGGGTCGAGTGAGATCGAAGCGTTGTTCGACGACGAGGCGTAGCGATGCAGCCCGTCGCATCCACTCCGCACATCGCACGCGGCGCAACGTCGGGCTATGCCTCGCGCAGATCATGGGCGGTCGCCACGGGCTGCGCGTCGACAGCGGTGTGGAGCGCGGTTACACGAGTGCGACGAAGGCGGACATGTGCGTTACAAGCGGCCCGGAAGCAGGCGCAATCCACGACGCTGAGCAACAGCGGCTTCGGTTGCGCGTCGATTGTTGCGCGCATGAGGTCGAGACGGCAGGCGAACGTGACGGTGCTCGCGCGGCGGCGACATCCATTACCGCCGCCTGACTCGGCACGGCCCGCAGTCAGCGAACAGCCGGGAAGCGCGCACTAGGGTGGGTCCATCCCCGAACCCCGAGGTCGTCATGAAGAACGTCCGTTCGCTTCTCGTTGCCGTGCTGCTCTCCACCGCCGTCGTTGCTCCGGCGGCCCAGGCCGCGTGCCACGACAAGGTCGTCTACCACAAGAAGCCGGTGAAGGATCCGCATCGCGTCACTGGCACCGTGGTCGGCGCCGCCCTGGGTGGCCTGCTCGGCCATCAGGTCGGTGGCGGCACCGGCAAGGATCTCGCAACGGTCGGCGGCGCAGTCGCCGGCGGCGTGGCCGGCCACAAGATCCAGCGTCACAACCAGGATCGCGTGTACAAGGAAGTCGTGCGCGTCTGCGATCGCTAAGACGTGACGTAGCAGGCGACGGCCGGGCCCTCGGGTCCGGCCGTCGTCGTTTCCGCGCTATCGACAGCGCCTGCGTACACTGCGCCCCCGTTTTGCGGAGTCCCGCGTGAGCGCCTATTCCGAAATCGCCGACGCCATCGTCGACCACGCCGAGTCGATCGCGCGCCTGGGCGCGCGGCGACTCGATGTCGAGGCATTCGATGCGGCCGTGGACGAGCATGTCCATGCGATCCGCGTGCTTGCGGTATCGCATATCGATCCGCTCGCCGACCGCGCGTTCTTCAAGGCGATCAAGGCCGCGACGGCGCGTGCCAGCGGTGTCTACGTGCACATGCCTGATGGCATCGTCGAATTCCTGGTCGACACCGCACGCGGGCAGCGTCGCTTCCAGTTGTGGAACGCGAAAGAGCTGCGCGAAGGCGGTCCGGCCTGATCCTCATCGCCGTGCGGCGTTGAGCCGTGCGCACGCGGCTTCGCATCGATTCCGCGGGCCTTCGACGACGCAGACTGGCGAAGCAAACGGCGCGCGCGGCGCGAGATCGCAGCGGAAGTAGGCATCGCCGTCGCTGTCGACACTCTCGACGAGATGCGCGTGCGGGCGCTCGCGGGGTGCGAAGCGGTGCTCGATGGCGCGCAGCGGGAAGTTCTGCCGTACCAGCAGGCCACCGTCGTCGAACAGCTGGACGCGCGTGCAGGCCTGCATCGACGCATACGCCGCGAGACCGACGCCAGCGACCCAGAACAACGCGAGCGCGCCGCCGACTAGCCACGGAGACTGCGGCAACGTCGCGCTATCGCGCACGCACCCCATGTCATGGCGATGAGCATGGCGTTCCATGCGACCGCCATGCCCCAGATGAACGCGACGATCCGGTGGGTCCAGGTCATGCCATCAGCCTGACCAGTATTCATGACGCGCCGGCGTCAGAGCAGGTGGCGCAGCGCGGGCAGGTACTTTTCGCTGGAGCCCGTATTGACCGCGACCACACGCTCGCCGGCACGCAACAGGCCGCGATCGAGCAATTGCGGCAGCGCGGCGAGGCAGGCTGCGCCTTCGGGCGAAACCCAGTCATGCGTGCGACGCCAGGTCGACGCGAGTTCGTTCGCGATGTCCGCTTCGTCGACGGCGATGGCGGCACCACCGCTGGCGCGAATGATCTGCAACACGCGGAAATGTCCGACGCCTCCAGGCACGTTGAGGCCCGTCGCGAGCGTGTGGCCCGCATCGACGACCGTGGTGTCGTCGGCGCCCGTGTCGAAAGCGCGCACCAGCGGCGCAGTGACGCTGCTCTGCACGCAGAGCATGCGCGGACGGCGGGAATCGATCAGGCCGAGTGCTTCGAGTTCGTCCCAGGCCTTCCACATGCCCAGCATGCCGGTGCCGCCGCCGGTGGGATAGATCACCGCGTCGGGCAGCGACCAGCGCGTCTCGCCCGGCGCGGGTTCGGCGAGTTCGAGGCCGAGCGACTTCTTGCCTTCGATGCGCCAGCCCGGTTCCTGGAACGTCGCGACCGAGAACCAGCCCTGCGGGATGTAGTGCGCTTTGAGGAACGCGCCGGCTTCGCGGATGGTCGGGCCGACGAGTTCCAGCATCACGCTATCCGGCCACCGCTTCGCCGCCGCGGCGACGCTGCCGAGGATCGGCATCGGCGTGTCCTCCGGCATCGCGACGACCACCGACAGTCCACCTGCAAGCGCATAGCGCACCAGCGAATCGCCGGCATTGCCCTGTGTCGGCACCGCAAGCTTCGTCAGTCCGAGGCGGCGTGCCTGCGCGGCGACCATCGCCATCCCGCGGTCCTTGAAGCTTTGCGTCGGATTCGCGCCGAAACCCGGATGCGCCTTGCCTTCGTCCTTGAGCTGCAGCCGCAGGGCCGCCTTCGCTGCGACCGGATGCGTCGAGTAGTCGAGCAGCGGCGTCGCGCCTTCGCCGAGCGGGACGAGATGCGTTGCGTCGCGCGGATCGCTCGCATCTAGCGCCATCAATGCGCCGAAGCGCCACATGTCGCGACGCTGCGGTCGATACCACGACGCGTCCGGTTCCTCGGCCGCGAGGCGCTCGAGGTCGAGCACCATCTCGACCGGTCGGCCGTCGACGGGATCGAGGTTCATCGGCAGGTCGGCGGAATATTCGACGCCGGACGCCATGCCGCGGACGCAACGCACGTAACCCATGGACGGTCGCTCGGAAAAAGTCGTCCGCCGGTATCGCAGCCCCGCGCGCGGATTTCAACCGCGCGCGCGTTCTGAGCTCATGCCTCAGGTGGTGGGGGCGAGTTCCCCGCGCGTGTCGGCGGCGCTGGCGAGACGGCGCAGCTTGGGCGCGACCACCGGCACCGTCAGCATCGTGCTGCCGATCGCCATCAGCAGCAGTGCGGTGAACGTCGCCGCGGTGATGAGCTGTTTGTCGAGCAGCACGTTGACGAAGATGATCATGATCAGCGCCTTGGTCTGCAGCAGCCAGCCGATCATCGAAGCCTCGCCGCGCTTCCAGCCGAGGATGCGGCCCGCGATGTGCACGCCCGCGAGCTTGCCCGTCACCGACGCGACCAGCAGCGCGCCCGCGGCGAGGAACACCGTCGCGCCGCCGACCGACCACGCCGTCTTGAGGCCCGTGCTCAGGAAGAACACCGGCATCATCACCATCAGCACGTGGTGGCGTAGCTGGTCCATCTGCTTCTGCTCGAACCATTCGGCGTCCATCACTACGCCGGCGAGGAACGCGCCGACCATGAAGTGCAGCCCCGACCAGTCGGCGCCGAACGCGCACAGCGCGAGCCAGATCAGCGCGACGAACCAGCGATCGCGCGCCGGCAGCTTCGGCATCAGCCGGCGATACAGCGCGCAGGCGACGGCGAACACCGCGAGGAACGCGGCCTGGCGGCCGATGCGCTGCCAGTCCATCAGCACGACGGCGAGTACGCCCCAGATCGCGACGTCGTCCAGGCTCGCGTAGCGCAGGATGCGCTGGCCGATCGGCGCGCGCAGGATCTCGAGCTTCTCCATCAGCAGGATCAGGATCGGCAGCGCGGTCACCGCGCAGGCCATGCCGACGCCGATGACGAACTGCCACGGCAGGCCCTTCTCGCCGATCCAGCCGGGCAGGCCGAGCATGCCGATCGCCACCACCGAGCCGAACAGCATCGGCACCGTCAGCGCGAGGCCCGCGGTGATCGTGCTCTCGCGTCGCTTCTCCCACGCCTTGCGCAGGTCGAGTTCGATGCCGGCGATCATCACGAACAGCATCACCGCCCACCACGCGAGGCCGTTGAGCGACTTCACGACATCGGGCGCGAACACCAGTGCGTAGTAGTCCGGATACGCCTTACCCAGCACGCCCGGGCCGAGCACGATGCCCATGATGATCTGCACGACCACCAGCGGCGCGAAGTAGTCCGTGCGCCCGAGCCGCCAGATGATGTACGGCACGGCGAAGATGATCGCCATCGCGATCAGGAAGACTTCGGTGGTGCTCATCGCATGCGGCATCGCGGCGGTCCTTCCCCAAGGAAGGCCGGAGTATGCCCGCGGCCGTGGCGATGCGGGTTACAGCGGCTCGTCGACGATCGCGGCGCCCCGTTCGGCCAGCAGGTCGCGCAGGATCGAGCGGTGGCAGCGTGCGGGATCCGCGCAATAGCAGCCGACCGAAAAGTCGGTCGTATGCGACAGCGCGGCGAGCGTGTCGAGCACGTGGCGTGCCTCGCCCTTGCCCATCTCGCTGCGATAGCGCTTCACGAACGCTGCGAGCTCGCGTGGCGTGGTCGCCGAAAGTGCGGCGGCGACCGTCTCGGGTTGCGGCGCGAGCGTCGGCAGCCAGACGTCGTAGAAATCGCGCGTGGCGAACTCGTCCTTGCGCACGCCGCGGGGCGGGCGCCGCACGGTGCCGAGGCGCGTGCCCTCGCCGGGATGACGCGGCGAGCCGAGACGGACGATGCGAATGGCCATGGGGCGCTCCGGAACGGTCGCGCGATGCTCGCGCGTCGCGCTCCGGAGCGCCAGCGGGCGGGACTCAGGCGGCGTGGCGCACGTCGTCATTCGCGGCGCGCGGCACGCGGCGACGGTCGATGCCGACATAGGTGCGGCTGATGATGGTGGGCAGACGGAACACGCGCGCGCGGCGGCGCATGCGTTCGTCGTCTTCGACGTGTTCGCGATGCAGCGCATCGCCGACCAGGAACGAAAGGGCAAGCACCAACGCGATCGTCAGCACGGTGCCGAACAGCATGAAGGCGGACATGGCGGGGAGACGGGACGCGTGCCGGGGCGGCACATCTATTCCGATGCCTGCCGCGCGCGAAAAGTTGCAACGAAATCGCGCACCAGGTCGTCAGTCATGGTCACTGACGTCACGCAAGCGGCGCTCGCGGTCCGGCGCGCGCGCCATCGCGCGTTGTAGGGCTGCATTGCGGCTCGACCGTGCAATCACGCGGCACGGTCGGACACGAGCAGCCGGCGACGCTCCGACGTGCGGTCGCGACCGCCGTCGACGCGCCGTCGAAAACCGTGACGCGTCTTCATCCGCAAGCGACAGTCGACCGGTTTACTGGCGCCATGAGCCCTCGATACATCGCCGCACGCCGCGCCGACGGCGGCCCGTCGCGGCATCTCACCCGTCGCCAGCTGTCCCGCATGCGAGCGCGTTTCCAGCGCGTCGCGATCCTGCTTGCACTGCTCGTCACCAGCGCCGCGTGCGCGATCCGGTGACCGCGCGTCGCCTACTGGCAACGCGCCAGCGGTAGCGCAACGCTCTGCAGTGTCGTGCCGTCGCGTCCGCTTTCGGCGAACAGCACGGCCGTCAACGAGGCGGAACCCACGCCGCGCAATGGCACGACGACACTGCCGTGTGCACCGTTCGCATCGAGTTTCCACGGCCCGGCGAGTTGCTGGACGACGTGGCTGTGATGCAACGTGAGGCCGCGATTTTCGCCGCCCGTGACGCGGTGCTCAACGGCATCGCGATACACGGCGATCCACAGCATCGCGGGCTCCGTGATGCGCGCGGCGGGCGTGGCGTCGAGTTTCAGCCGGGCGGTGCCCGTCGCGGCGTCGACCTGGCCCGAGAGGCCAAGCCTGACGGCCGGCGCACCTTCTCGCGCATCGGCTACGGCCCGCCGGAATGCCGGGTCGCTCTTCCAGTCGACCGCATGGCGACGGCCCACCATCACCTGCGGCGTGAACAACGTGCTCGTGCCGGCCAGGCGAACCCGATACTCCTGTCGACGCGTGTATGCCGCGTCGGAAAAAGGATCGACCCAGCCCGCGTCGTTCCAGTAGTCGACGTGGAAAGCCATCGCATTGACATCCTCCGAGGCCGCCAGCGCGCCGAGCCAGCGATCCGCCGGCGGGCACTGGTCGCAGCCTTCCGCGGTATAGAGCTCGACGATCGGTACGCGCGTCGTGCCGCTCGTGGCGGAACAGGCCGCCACTGCGCTCGCCGATGACAACGCGCATGTGGCCATGACGGCAATGGCGATCCAGCGTCGAGACATGCGGGGCTCCGTTGATGTCGCGTCGACGCTAGGTCAACTGCAGCCGCCTCCGCAGACCACTTCATAGCACCATCGAACGGTCCACCTCGCGGATGAGCGGCGATGGACCGCTCGTGTGCGAAATCCTGCTTCCCGCACATCGGAACCGCACGATCCGGCAATGGTCGGCCGTTAACGATTTGTAAGTTCCATTGACCCAGCCGTCCGGCGGGCTATTCGAATGGAGCTTCCATGACTTTCCATCTTCCGCATCACCCGCTGACGCGTGGCCTGCACCTTGCGCTGGCCTCGACCGTGATGGTCGCGCTGCCGGTCTTCGCGCAGGACACCCCAGCGTCGTCCGAGGGCGACAAGAAGACCCAGGAGCTGGGCCGCGTCGAAGTGACCGGTTCGCGCATCCGTCGCGCCGAGTCCGAGACCTCCCAGCCGATCGTTTCGCTCAACCGAGAAGAGATCCAGGCCCAGGGCCTGACCTCGGTCGGCGACGTGATCCAGAACCTCGCCGCCAACGGTTCGACCCTCAACACCACGATGAACAACGGCGGCGATGGCGAAACCCGCGTCAGCCTGCGTAACCTCGGCTCCAACCGCACCCTCGTGCTGGTCAACGGTCGTCGCTGGGTCGGTGGCACGGGCCTCGGCGGCGCGGTCGACCTCAACACGATCCCGACCGCCGCGGTCGAGCGCATCGAAGTCCTGAAGGCCGGCGCCTCGTCGATCTACGGCTCCGACGCGATCGCGGGCGTGGTCAACGTCATCCTCCGCACCGACTACCAGGGCGCCGAGCTCAACGGCTACCTCGGCATGTTCGACAAGGGCGACGGCTTCCGTCAGTCCTACGACTTCACCATCGGCACCTCCGACGACCGCTTCAGCGCCATGTTCGGCGCCGGCTACGTCAAGGAAGAGCCGGTCCACGCCGGGGACCGGGAAGTTTCGGCGGAGCCGACGTATCACACGGGTCTGGCATTCGGCTCGTCCACGACGCCGAATGGACGCTTCGGCTTCGGCGCCACCGGTTGCCAGCGGCAGAACGCGTCGGGCGCCCCGCTTTTCCTCAACCCGGACGGTTCGACCACCACGACCAACACGGGCGTGCCGGCCATCGCCGCTGCAGGTAACCAGCTGCCGCCGCAGTTTGCCGGCACGCGCTGCGTGCAGGGCACCGTCACGCGTAATGACGCGGCTTCGCCGTTCCGCGTTCGCGGTGCCTCCGACCTCTACAACTTCGCGCCGGACAACTATCTGCTCACGCCACAGGAGCGCAAGTCGATCTTCGGGCGCGCCTCGGTCAACCTGACGGACAGCGTCAGCGCATTCATCACCGCGACGTACAACAATCGTCGTTCGGAGCAGCTGCTTGCCGCGATGCCGATCGTGCTGGGCTTCGGCCCGGGCGCTGGCGTGCAGTCGCAGAGTGTCTTCATCAGCCAGTACAACCTCTACAACCCGTTCGGCCAGGACGTCACGCGTGTGCAGCGCCGGCTCGTCGAGACCGGCGGCCGATCGTTCAACGAAAACGTCGACACCTTCGGCTTCAACGGTGGCCTCGAAGGCTCGTTCGAGCGCTGGAACCGTTACTTCACCTGGGATGCGGGCATGGTCTATGCCCGCAACGACGAAAACGACACGACCTACGGGCTGTTCAACGTCCTCGCCCTGCGCAACGCCCTCGGCCCGTCGATGCTCAATGCGACCGGCACGCCGGTCTGCGTGAGCACGCCGGGCAACCTCGCCACCGTCATTCCCGGTTGCGTTCCGCTGAATCTGCTCGGCGGTGTCGGCACGGTGACGCCGGACATGCTGTCGTATTCGTCGTTCGTCGCGCACGACGAGCTGTCGTACAAGATGAAGGACTACTACGCCAACATCACCGGCGAAATCGCCGAGCTGCCGGGCGGCATGCTCGCGTTCGCGGCGGGCCTCGAGCGCCGCACCGAAAGCGGCTTCAGCCAGCCCGATGCACTCATCGCGTCCGGCAATACGACCGGCAACGCCAGCGCACCCACCGCCGGCGGCTACGCCGTGCGCGAGGCCTACCTTGAAGTCTCCGTGCCGCTGCTGAAGGACATCCCCGGCGCCAAGCAACTGGAATTCGACCTGTCCTCGCGCGTGTCGGACTACTCCAACTTCGGCCGCACCGTGAACTCGGCGTTCGGCTTCAAGTGGCGTCCGATCGATGAGCTGATGGTCCGAGGCAACTGGGCGCAAGGCTTCCGCGCACCGTCCATCCTCGAGCTGTACCAGGGCGTGACCGACTCGTTCCCCACCATCGCGGACCCGTGCTCGACGACGTTCAGCGGTGCCTACAACAGCCTCACGCCGGAACAGAAGGCGCGCTGCCATGCGCAGGGCGTGCCGGTCGGTGGCTACGACCAGGGCAATGCGCAGATCCGCATCAGTGTCGGCGGCAATCCGGATCTCGGGCCGGAGACGTCGACGACCAAGACGCTCGGTGTCGTCTGGAGTCCGAAGTTCATTCCGGGCGCGTTCGATGTGTCGCTGGACTGGTGGCGCATCGAACTGCGCAACGCCATCACCCAGTTCTCGGGTCAGTTCATCCTCGACCAGTGCATCGTCGAGGGTGCACAACCGTTCTGCGGCCTCTACTCGCGCTCGCCCGCGGGCTCGATCGACACGCTGCTGTCCAGTGGCCTCAACGTCGGTGCATCCAACGTCGAAGGCTGGGACATGACCGTGAATTACCGCCTGCCGGACATGGGCTGGGGGCGGCTCTCGTTCGCGTGGGACACGACCTACACCTCGCTGTTCGAGAGTGACAACAACAACAACGGGGTGATCGATCCGGGCGACGGCGGCAGCATCGTCGGCGAGTACTTCGACCGCAGCAACAACTGGCGGATCCGCAGCAACCTCATGGCGCGCTGGGAGATGGGCGATTTCGGCGCCACCTGGTTCACCCGGTACTTCTCGCGCCAGGAAGAGAACTGCCCCTTCTACTACAACGATTACGGCTTCGGTCAGCTCTGCAACGACGCCACCGTCGATGCCAATGGCGTCGTGCAGCCCGGGTCGAAGAACCACATCGGCGGTACGACCTATCACGACGTGTCGGTGTACTGGAAGGCGCCGTGGGACGCGAAGGTCACGGTGGGCGTCAACAACGCCTTCGACAAGGAACCGCCGTTGGCATTCACCACGTTCGCCAACAGCTTCGATCCGCAGTACGAGGTACCGGGCCGCTTCTTCTATCTCTCGTACAACCAGAAGTTCTGACGCACCGTGACGCGAACCGCGTCGCGCACGACCTGTCGCGACGCGGTTCGCCCATTCCGGTCAATCCGGAGGCTCGCCGCTGCACATCATCGCCGTGGTGCCGCGGTGATCCTGACGCCACTGCACCACCGCTCTCTCACGGTGCCCATGCGTCGCGGGATTGGTCTCCCGCTTCGAGTGCAGTCGCCGGTCGCCGGCACCCTGGGCCACCGCGGTTCCCCACCGCGGTGGCCTCTTTTTTCCACGCGTGAAGTGGACTGCTTCCTTCGCGAACGGCTTCCTACGCTGCCGGCATGGGGACGGACATCCACAGCATCCGCTGGACCTTCGACCGCGCGCAGCGTGCCCACGTGAGCGCGCGCGACTGGAGTGACGACCACGCGCGCCTCATCTGCATCGGCCCGCGCACGCCGCCCTTCAGCGTACCCGCGAGCCATGTCGCGCTTTGGCTGAGCCTGCGGGGCTCGCTCTGCGGCGACGCCGCCGAACGCAGCTGGTGCCTCGGCGAGCGCGACGTGTTGTCCTGGCCGGAGAGCGACGTGCTGGTCACGCCGACGCGCTCGACCTGGGCGCTCGCCGCATGTGTGCCCGCAGTCGCGGTCCGAGCGTGGATGCGCGGGGAGCCGCCGCTGCTGCTATGGCAGTCGCGTGCATCGGTGGCGGTTTTGCGCGCGTGGATGCGGTTGGCCCGGCACGTACGCGACGCAGCGGACCCGGCGCTGGCGCGTTCTCTGCTGGTCGCTCTGGTGCGCGAGCAACAGGTCGAACTTGCGCCCCATCTCGCCGCGTGCCCCGGGCGCACACGCGACGCACGGATACGGACGTTGACGAGGCTATGCAGGGTCCGTCACGCCATCCAGAGCCGTGTCGACAGCGTCGCGCGTTTGGACGGGCTCGCTGCCGAGGCGAACTACTCCGCACACCATCTGGTCCGCCTGTATCGCGACGTATTCGGCCACACGCCGAGCGAATACGCCGCATCGCTGCGGCACGCCCGGGCCTGGCAGCTCGTCGCGGACTCCCCCTTGTCGATCAGCGACATTACAGCGGAGGTCGGCTTCGAGAGTCCCAGTGCATTCTGCCGCGCCTTCAAGTCGCATTTCGGCGTGACCGCCACCGAAGCACGACGCGCCGGGCGTGGGCTCGGTGCACATGATCGCCTCGTCAGGGCACGGGGTTGAGCGCGGTCAGCGAGCTTCCGAAGGGCAGTGGGACAGGCAGTCGGCCACGATCTCCATCGCCTCGCGGATCTCGCGCGTCGACATGGCGCTGAATCCCATGATCAGT
Organism: Lysobacter sp. TY2-98; assembly: GCF_003367355.1. Taxonomy (NCBI): domain Bacteria; kingdom Pseudomonadati; phylum Pseudomonadota; class Gammaproteobacteria; order Lysobacterales; family Lysobacteraceae; genus Lysobacter; species Lysobacter sp. TY2-98. The sequence goes on along the minus strand of NZ_CP031413.1, from coordinate 2,451,809 downwards.
CCGGTCGCGTCCGGTGGATCGAGGTAGCTCGACGCCACGGTGTAAAGGCCCACGCCGCGTTGCTGCGCCATGCGCACCAGCGCATCGCCGCCGTCGCGTGAGAGGTCGCGCACCCAGGCGAGCAGGTGCATGCCGGACTTCGAATCGGCGACCTCGACGCGCGGTCCGCACCGTTCGTGCAGCAGGCGCCGCAGCAGTTCGCGGCGCTCCGCCAGTCGCCGCGTCACTACGCGCAGGTGCCGGTCGTAGACGCCCGAGGCGATGAACGAGGCGAGCGCTGCCTGTTCGGTGGGGGAGGTGCCGAAGTCGGCCACCCATTTCGCGGCGAGCAGGTCGTCCCTCAACCCGGGCGGCGTAACGATGTAGCCGAGCCGCAGCGACGGAAACAGCGTTTTCGAGAACGTACCCACGTACAGCACGCGGCCGTCGCGATCGAGCGCCTGCAATGCACTGACCGGCTGCTGCGCGTGGCGGAATTCCCCGTCGTAGTCGTCTTCGATGATCCAGCCGTCGTTGCGACGCGCGTAGTCGAGCAGCGCATGGCGCCGCTCCAGCGACATCACCACCCCGGTGGGAAACTGGTGCGACGGCGTCACGTATGTGACCTTGGCCGGCGGATCGGGCAGGCGGTCGACGCACAGGCCTTCGCGGTCGACGGGCACGCCGTGCAGCCGTGCACCGAGGATTTCCAGCACGCGCCGGGCACCGAAGTAGTGCGGCTCCTCGATCGCGACATCGTCGCCGGGATCCAGCAGCACGTTCGCGATCAGGGACAGCGCCTGCTGCGTGCCGTGCACGATGACCACGTCGTCCGCGTCGCACGTGACGCCGCGCGTGCGACCGATGTGCCGCGCCACGGCATCGCGCAATGCAGGCAGGCCCTGGGCAGGTGGATAGTTCGGACTCGCGTACTGCGCGGCGCGTGCGAGTTCGCGCAGCCACTGCGTCGCGATCTCCGTGTTTACCGACGGGAATCCGTACTGAAATGCATAGCGCACATCGGGCGCGCGGCGTCCGGGCAACGCTCGGGGATCGTGCAGACGGCGGGCACGCGCGCTGAACGATGATTGCGCGGGGACAGGCCGCCGCACGGCGCCGGCCGACGTCGACGGCTGCAACGGTGTCTGGACATAGCTGCCGGACCCGATCTTGCCCTCGAGGTGGCCTTCGGCGTGGAGGTGTTCGTACGCCGCGACCACGGTAGTCCGCGACACGCCGAGCGACGCCGCGAGCTCACGTGTCGATGGTAGGCGGCTGCCGTGCGGCAACCGTCCCGCGCCGATTGCTGCGCGCAGTGCCCGCGCCAGCTGCAGATAGCGCGGGCCGCGGCCGTCGAGAATCAGGTCCATTCGACACCCTCCCGCGACAGTGGACCGCAAGCGGCGGGCAAAGAGAAGCCCGGACCCGCCGGCCGATGTGCGAAGCGCTGCTGCGGGGGCGACGAGCGACTAGCATCGATACATCGCCCCGCCGGTGCCCGCTATGTCGACGCCCCCCGTCTTCGAAACCCACGAAGTCACCAATCAGTCGCCGGATTTCGCGCCCCGCAACCTCTGGCGCGACGACCCCGCGCTGCGCGAAGCAGTCACGCGCGAGGGCGGTGCGGCGTTCGACGCGCACGTCGCGGCCTACGGCCGACTCGCGGGCGACCCGCTGTACGCGCACGGCTTCGACGCCAACCGCGATCGTCCGCGCCTGCGCACGCACGACGCACGCGGCCGGCGCATCGATCGCGTGGAGTTCCATCCCGCGTATCACGCGTTGATGGACGCGGCGGTCACGCACGGTGTCGCGGGGCTGTCATGGCGCGACGCACGACCCGGCGCGCACGTCGCGCGCGCGGCGCTGAGTTACCTGCACCACCAGGCCGACGCCGGCACCAGCTGCCCGCTGACGATGACGCATGCCGCGGTGCCGGTGCTGCGTCGCGAGCCCGCGCTGCGCGACTGGGCCGACAAAGCCGCCGCGCCCCATTACGACGCGCGCGAAGTACCGATCGCCGACAAGCGCGGCGTCACTCTCGGCATGGGCATGACCGAGAAGCAGGGCGGCAGCGACGTGCGCAGCAATGCGACCACCGCGACGCCGCAGCCCGACGGTCGCTATGCACTGGTCGGCCACAAGTTCTTCTTCTCCGCTCCGATGTCGGACGGCTTCCTCGTGCTCGCGCAGGCGCCGGGCGGGCTCAGCTGCTTCCTGATGCCGCGCCGGCTCGACGATGGTGCGAAGAACGCGTTCCGCCTGATACGGCTGAAGGACAAGCTCGGTGACTGGAGCAATGCATCGGCGGAAGTCGAATTCACCGGCGCGCTGGCGTGGCGCATCGGCGACGAAGGCCGCGGCATCGCCACCATCCTCGAGATGGTCATGCTCACGCGGCTCGACTGCATACTCGGCGCCGCCGCGGAGATGCGCATGGCACTCGCGCAGGCCATGCATCACGCGCGGCATCGCGTCGCCTTCGGTGCGCGCCTGGTCGAACAGCCGCTGATGCGCAACGTGCTCGCCGATCTCGGGCTGGAAGTCGAAGCGGCGGTCGCACTGGCGATGCGCGTCGCGCGTGCGGTCGATTCGGCGCCGCACGATGCGCGTGAGGCGGCATTCGCGCGCGTCGCCACGGCCATCGGCAAGTTCTGGCTGTGCAAGCGCGCGCCGGTGGTGGTGAACGAGGCGCAGGAATGCCTCGGCGGCGCCGGCTACATCGAGGAATCCATCCTGCCGCGCCTGTATCGGCAGGCGCCGCTCAATTCGATCTGGGAAGGCAGCGGCAACATCCAGTGCCTGGACGTGCTGCGCGCACTCGCGCGCGACCCGGCCTGTCGGGAGGCGCTCGTCGCCGAACTCGACAGCGCGCGCGGACACGATGCGGCGTACGACGCCGCGGTCGAAGCGCTGCTGTACGGGCTTGAGCGCGCGCCGCCCGCCGAGGCACAGGCGCGACGCCTGACCGAAGCGCTCGCGCTCGCCTTGCAGGCGGTCGTGCTCGTCCGCGCGCGCTCACCCGTGGCGGCGGCGTTCGTTGCGAGCCGCCTCGGCGAGGCGCACCGGCTGGCCTTCGGCACGCTCGACGATGCACGCATCGACGTCGCACCCGTGCTCGAACGCGTCCTGCCGGATTGAGTCACCCGCTACGCGGTGCCCAGGCCATCAGCACCGCGCCCCCCGCGATCATCGCGATCGCCAGCCATTCGCGCGCGCTCGGTCGCTCGCCTAGCGCAACCACCGCGAACAGCGCGACCAGCACCACGCTCAGTTTGTCGACCGGCGCGACCTGCGAGGCGTGGCCGAGCTGCAGCGCGCGGAAGTAGCAGACCCACGACGCACCGGTCGCCAGCGCCGACAGCGTGAGGAACAGCAGCGTGCGCGGCGGTAGTGCGCGCGGGTCGCTCCACTTGCCGGTCATCGCGACGAACAGCGCGAGCACCGCGACGATCACGAACGTGCGCAGCAGCGTGGCGAAATCGGAGTCGACGCCCTGCAGGCCGATCTTGGCGAAGATCGCCGTGAGCGCGGCGAACGTGGCGGACATCAGCGCCCAGACGAGCCATCCAGTGGTGGTCGGCATATCGCGGCTCCGGTTCGGAAAGATCCAAGGCTAATGCGTGCCCGTGGATGGCGGCGTGCCCTCCTGCGCGGGCAGCACACCCTCGCGCAGCCGCGACATGCGGTGCCGCCACGTCTCCGCCGTCTGCGGCTTGACGAACAACGCGACCACTTCCGGATGCGCGGCCTGCACGCCGGATTCGATGCGGCGGATGCACTGCTCGATGTGCGGCGTATCGAGGTGGTCGTGGAAGTCGGCGCTGAGCGCGGCGACCACGGTGTCGGGCCCGAACTGCTGGGTGATGACGCCGTTCGCGCAGCGCACGTCGGGATCGGCGCCCGCGATGCGCAGGATGTCCTCGCGCACGCCGCGTCCGGCGCTTTCGCCGACCAGCAGCGCCTTGGTTTCCCGCGCGAGCAGGCCGGCAGTGACTGCAAGGATCAGGCCGATCACCAACGATGCCGCGCCGTCGAAGAACGGATTGCCGGTCACCTGCGCGAGTGCGACGCCGATCAGTGCGACCACCAGGCCGGCCAGCGCGGCCGTGTCTTCGAACAGCACGGTGAAGACGGTGGGATCCTTGCTGACGCGCACCGCTTCGAACCAGCCGAGCTTGCCCTTGTCGCGCCGGAACTGGCGCGTCGCGACGAGCCACGACCAGCCTTCGAACACGATCGACGCGCCGAGCACGAGGTAGTTCACCAGCGGCCGCACCATCGGCGCGGGATGACGCAGTTGGCGCACGCCCTCATAGAACGACACGCCGGCGCCGAGCGCGAACACCAGCAGCGCGACGATGAACGCCCAGAAGTACAGCTCCCGGCCGTAGCCGAATGGATGCGTCTCGTCGGGGGCGCGTTGCGAACGGCGCATGCCGTAGAGCATCAGCAGTTCGTTGGTGCAGTCCACCAGCGAATGCACGCCCTCGCTCAGCATCGCCGAGCTGCCGGTGATCGCCGCGGCGACGAACTTGGTGATCGCCACCGCGACATTGCCGGCGAGCGCGGCGAGGACGACCCGGTGGTTGGACGACGCCAAGGGCGATACCGCGGGAGACGGGACGCCGATGCTCGACGCCACCCCGTGAACCGGCTGTCGAATCGCGCGGAGTGATCGGTGCGGTCAGTTGCGGGACAGCTTCGTCACCTGTTCAGCGGCGGCGCGCTCACACGCGGAACGCCACGCTGTCGCACGGGCCGCATCCGCAGCCATCGAGGAGAACGCATGACCACGCCGAAGAAGCCGTCGTCCGAATCGCCGCACATGATCCGTGCCAGCAACAAGGGTGAGGTCGACACGCAGGGGCATCGTGATACGCCGCTGTCGAAGGACAGCAAGGCCGACCAGTCCGAGGGTGTGAAGGGTGGCGGGCAACCCACCGGCATGCACGGCCGCGGTGCGGGCTTCGGACGTCCGTCGCGGTGATATGCCGCGGGGCGTATCGCAGTGCGCGGCGTCATGCATCGCAAGAATGAATCGAGACGTGGCGCGATGACGCGGCCACCATGCATGCGTAACGGGAACGATGCGAGCGTCGATTCTTCGAAACACGATGAGGTGACGTCATGAGCCGGACGTCCGAGGCGCATTCCAATCCGATCGCGCGCATGTTCTCGCGCATGTTCCATCGCGACGAGGCTGCAACCGCGAGTTCGACTTCGACGCACACACCGCGGGAGATCGTGCCGCGCGTGGTGGACGTGCCCGCGGCGCCGCAATCGGCAGCGCCCACGTCGACAAACCCGGTCACGACACCCGCAACACCGCCCAACGCGGTCGCGCCCACGCCGACGGCGCGGCAGCGCACGTATACCGTGCAGCAGGGCGATTCGCTGTCGAAAATCGCGCTGCGACTCTACGGCGACGTGAACCGCTGGACGCTGCTGATGGAAGCCAATCGCGACCGCATGAGCGATCCGGATCGCATCTATCCCGGTCAGGTGTTGATGGTGCCGGACGCACCGCCACTGCACTGAGGGTCATCGCGGCTGCTAGCATCCGGCGGCCGGTCGAGGGGACCGGCGTCGGGCCGCATGGCGGCCGCCATCATTCCAGGGGAACGAATGAAGAAGACCGGATTCGTGGCCGTCGCGGCCGCGGTGTTGCTCGTCGCCGGCGCCGCGCAGGCGAAGGGCGTGGTGGTGAAGTCGGAGACGTCGATGTACGCCGGCAAGGCGCCGGACGCGGCCGCGAAGGCGTTGCTCGACGCCGCGATGTCGCAGACCGAAGGCGGCAGCTGGGAGCGCATCGGCGTCGGCCGCGTGCTGTATCTCGGCGGCAAGAAGAGCGATGCGCAGACGATCTTCGACCAGGTGCTCGCCGGCAAGCACGACGCGGGCGATGTCTACCGCATCGCGCGCGTGTACGCCGAAGCGCATGACTGGGCGAAGGCCAAGCCGATGTTCGACCAGTTCCTCGCGATGGGCGACTACGACGAGAAGGAACTGTCCGAGATCGGCGCGTACTACCTGCTCAACGGCGACCGCGCGACGGCAGAGAGCTATTTCCAGCAGGCGATCGCCCGCGATCCCAAGAGCACCTGGGCGTCGATGCGCATGGCCGGCGCCTACTTGGGCGTCGAACCGCAGCCGTAAGCCCGCTGCGGTGAACGGAAAGGCCGGCGACCTGCCGGCCTTTTTCGTTTTTTGGGCGGAGCGTTCTGGACGGAGCCTTCTGGACGAGCGGTCGGGACGTCGCGCGGCTGAACAAGTCGGCTTGCAGCGGCGCTCCGACCAAAGAAGACATGCACCGGCGCCGATACCGAGGCGAGTCGCCGCGTCCCGCGACGATCGGACCCGTCATGAGCTCGACCCCGGCGCTGGCCTCGGCCGCCTCGCCCTACCAGCGCACGCTCGAACGCGGCTTTCCGGGCCTGCGTTTCGAGCCCGTGCTCGAGCGCGAATTCCAGCGTTTCCACAGCCGCGTGAACCTGGGTCGCGTGCGCTGGTCGGCGTGGCTGGCGTTCGCGCTGTACGGCGTGTTCGTGGCGATCGACATCCTGACGCTGCCGCCGGACGTGCACCGCTGGACGGCCCCGATCCGCGTGCTGCTGATCATGCCGGGCTTCCTCGGCGTCATCCTCGCGACGCGACACGAAGCGTGGCAGCCGCGCATGCAGGGGCCGATCACCGCGGCCGCGGCGATCGCGGGGCTGGGCACGGTCGCGCTGATCGCGATCGGTCTGCGCCACCGGCATCCGCTGCCGTACGAAGGCATCCTGCTGGTCGCGATGTTCATCTACCTGCTTGCGAGCCTGGGCTGGTGGCGCGCCCTCGCGGTGAACCTGGCGACATTGGCTGCGCTGATCGGCACCGAACTCGCGTGGCAGTCCGATCCGCAGGCGCGCTTGTACCAGATCGTCTTCATGCTCGCGGCAAATGTAGTCGGGGCGACCGGCGCGTATTTCCTCGAACACTCCACGCGTTCGGTTTTCCTCGTCCAGCGCCTGCTCAACGAGCGCGCACTGCATGACGGGCTGACCGGGCTCGCCAATCGCGCAGCCCTCGGCGAACACCTCGACCGCGCGTGGCGGCAGGCACTGCGTGAGCGTGCGACGGTGGCGATCGCGATGGTCGACGTCGATCACTTCAAGCGCTTCAACGATCGCTACGGCCACGCGGAGGGCGATGCGGCGTTGCAGGCGGTCGCGGCGGTGGTGGGCGCACAGGCGCGGAGACCGCTCGACCTGGCCGCACGCTACGGCGGCGAGGAGTTCATGCTGGTCTGGTATCGCCCGGTCGACGCCGAACTCGATGCGCTCGGCCAGCAGTTGCGTGCGGCGATCGAACAGCTCGGCATCGCGCACCTGGACAGCGAATGCGGCGTGCTGACCGCGAGCATCGGCATCGCAAGCACGGTGGCGACCGCATCCGGCACGCCGCACCGCCTGATGGAGGCCGCCGACGCCGCGCTGTACGCGGCCAAGCAGGCCGGCCGGAATGGCGTGCGCGTGAGCGGTGGTGTCGCGGCCGTCGCCTGATCCGATCCCGACGGCCTTCATGTGCGCTTGATGCGGGGCGGGCTTCCATGCCGCCTCGCCCGACCGCGCCGCGCGATCCTGCCGACGCCGCGTCGCTCAAGAACTTCCGGATGCGGCCGTTAATGCCGTTATCCCGTCCCCGGCCTGCGTAATGACGCACGTCCTGATCGTCGAAGACGACGCTACCACCCGCAACGGACTTGCGGACCTGCTCGAACTCGAAGGCTTCAGCGTGAGCCGTGCCGAGAACGGGCTGGTATCGCTGAACCTGCTGCGCGCGGGGCTGCGCCCGGACGCGATCGTGCTCGATCTCGTGATGCCGGTGATGGACGGCCTGCGCTTCATGAAGGCGATCCGCAGCACCGTGCACGCGGACATTCCGATCCTGGTGATGACCGCGGTGGGCGATCAGGTCGACCTGGAAAACCTCGCGGAAGACATCGGCTGCCGCGTGCTCTCGAAGACCGGGCCGATCGAACCCCTGCTCGACGCGCTGCGCGCGTTCGGCGGTCGCGAGGCCTAACGGGCGAGCGCCATCGCGTCGAACGCGGCGTGCGCGATCACTACTGGCCACAGTCCACCGGTGCGTGCATACCACGCCGCGAACAGCAGGCCGACCGGAATGATCAACACCGACGGCGCGCCCTGGTAGAGGTGGTACGACAGTCGCAACGCGGTGCTCGCATTCACCGCGAACGCGGTGCCGCGCGCGGGCTTCAGCACGCCGACCAGATAGCCGCAGAGGAACAGTTCCTCGAATAGCGGATTCACCATCGACGCGAGCGCGACCGTCGCGATCGGAATGTCACGCGCGACCAGCGTGTCGGGCGCGGGCGGCACGATGTGGGCGACCTCCTGCATCAGCACGCCGAGCACGCCGCAGGCCAGCAGCGTCACCAGCGTGAGCAGCGCGCCGGCGGGCAGGTCCCAGTCGTTCCACACCGCACCCAGATGCGCGCGTTGCCAGCCGCGCAGGCGCAGCAGCGGCAACAGCGCGAGCAGCACCACGGCTTCGTAGACGATCAGCGAACGCAGGCCGTCCTCGGTGATCGCCGGCTGCGTGGACGGCGCGATCAGCGACGTCATGCTCGACAGCACCGGCATCGCGAACGCGACGAGCAGAACGAGCAGGCACTCGGTGCGTTGCGACATGGACCGCATGCGGGCTCCCCTCCCGGTCGTGCGACGTCGAAGGATACCGGCGTGGTGCGACCGGCGCGCACATCCCGCCCACGATCGGCCGTGTTAGATGCGCCGATTGCCGGAGACCGCTATGCGACCGCTCGCCGTCCCGTCGTTCCTGCATCCGCGCCGGCATCCGTCGGCCTATCTGCTCGCCGCGCAGCTGCTGAGCCTCGTGCTGTACGCGCGGCTCGGCGGCGCGGAGTCGGAATCCGAGCGCCTGCTGTTCAGTGCCGGCGCGCTGGTGGTGGTGCCGCTCGCGGTGTGGGTGGTGCGACGCAGTCCGTCGGCCAATTCGGTCGCGTGGGCGCTGGCGATTCCGGCGATCCTGCTGTCGGGCGCGGCCATCCTCTTCGACATGCCGACGCTGGCGATGTGGTCGTCCGTGCTGGAAGCGGTGCTGTATTTCTACGCCGCGATCAGCCTGATCGGCTACATGCTGCACGACCATGAAGTCACCGCCGACGAGCTGTTCGCCTCGGGCGCGACGTTTACCCTGCTTGCCTGGGCCTTCGCCTACACCTACCTCGTCTGTCAGGCGATCGAGCCGCGGAGCTTCATCGGCGCAGTCGAACCCGCACGTCCGCGGCTGTGGCTGGAGCTGCTGTTCCTCAGCGTGTCGACGCTGTCGGGTGTGGGGAATGGCGATGTCATGCCGATCTCGCCGCCGGCTCGCGTACTGGTGATGTTCGAGCAGATGGCGGGCATCGGCTACGTCACGATCGTGGTGTCGCGGCTGATCGGGCTGTCGATCGTCAAGGCGCGGGCCTGAGGACGCCGCAGGACGCGGTGGCCGCGCAGGCGTACCGTGTACGCACCCCGTCGCGCACACCGAAGGAGGTCGCCATGTCGCCCATCCGCATCCTCGCCGTCCCGCTGCTGCTGGCCGGCTGCGCCTCGACCGCGCCCACCGCGTCCGGTCCCAAAAGTGCCCCGGCGCCACGCACGAGCGCCGTGGTCTGCGCCCCCGGCGGTGACCTCACGTGCTTCGAGCGCGCGAGCGATCTCTGCCGGCCCAAGGGTTATGACCTGTTCGACTCGGAAGGCCGGCCGGCCACCGTGGCCGACGCCCAGGTCCGCATCGTGGAAGCGCGCTGCAAGCCCTGAATCGTCCGAATCGAGGCGGGCGTCGCATGAGCGACCGCATCCATGGGTAGGATGCGGGGCAGGGGAGGGCTCATGCTCGACATCGTCACGATGGAAAACGGCATCGCGGTACTGGCCGTGCACGGCAACGCTTCGGTCGCGGTCGTGCGCGGCGCGGTGAAGGCCGGGCTCATCGACGTCCAGCAGCAGGGCTACCGGCGCATCCTCATCGACGTGCTGCAGGCGACCGGCCTCGGCATGCCCAGCGTGATCGAGCGCGTGGACACGGTGCGCGAATGGGCATCGATCGCGGTGCCGGGCCTGTCGATCGCGTTCGTCGCGGACGACGCGTTGCTCGACGACGACCGCATCGGCATGGTCGTCGCATCGCAGCTGGGCCTCAACGCGGGCGTGTTCACCGCACGCGAGGACGGCGTCGCGTGGCTGCGTCGGCAGCGCCTGTTCCACACGCGGCGAGCGGACATGCTCGACGTCGTGGCCGAAGAATCGCAGGGCTGACGTGCGACGAGCGCTCGCGTCGCACGCGATATCGGGCGATCGGCCGCAGCCTAGAACCGGTACACCGCCCCGAGACGCACGCCGCTGTCCTTGAAGTTCAGGTTGCCGGTGAAGCCGCTCTTGTCGGCGTCGATCTTGACCCGCCGCGACGTGTAGTCGGCCGAGAAGCCCCAACGTTCCCACGGAAACCATTCGACGCCGACGCGCGCGAAGTACACATCGCCGTCGATGCCGCTGGAATTGAGCGAGAACCAGCCGCCGTCCGCACCGAAGCGCCAGTCGGAATTGCCGCCCGGTACATAGCGCCATGAGCCGCCGAGCGTCGGTACCGGTAGATCGGCGGAGACTTCGCCGCGCTGGCTGTTGGTCGCGGTGTTGCCGTTGGCATCGAGTTGCACGTCGACGGTCAGGTCGATGCGGTACCAGGTCAGGCCCACGCGCGGTCCCAGCGCCCAGTTCGGATTGTTCGCGGCCCACCAGACGTAGTACGCCTCGTACGTGTCGATCGCATTTTCGGCGTGCAGCGTGCTGTTGGCCTGGTAGGTGTTGCCGTCGAATTCGAAGGTGCGCGTCGTGCGCCGCGTCGCGCTGGTGTCGTCCTGGTAGTAGCCGATGCCGAACTCGTGGTTGTCGAGCGGGCGCCAGGTCGCGTTGACGAAGGCGATCGCATTGCCTTGGCCGCCGAGGCCGAGGTCCTTGTCGAGGTCGATCTCCGTGCCCTGCTGTGTCTGGCTGTCGGCGCGGAGCTGGGTGTCGAACTGCTTGATGTAGCCGCCGAAGCGCGCGCTGAAGGTGTCCAGCGGCGTGACGGCCTGCGCCGCGAGCGGTGCGGCGGCGAAGGCGAACGCCAGCGCGAGCTGCAGCGGCCGACCGGCGACGGATACGCGATGGGTCGATTGCATGACGACGTCTCTCGGTCAGGAGGTTTCATCGTCCTGTCCACTTTCGGCGCGCGGATCGCCGTCTGTCGGCATTGCCCGACGGGGCAGCGCGCGCTGCATGCAGGGGCCCGTGCGGATCGTCATGTATGCATGCCGTCGCACACGTCGTCCGCGACCGCGGAGCGAACGAGCGCGGCCTGACGCGCGCGGCGCACTACACTCCCTGTTCGACACGGGGGATGACATGAAGGCCAGCGGCGTTTCCTTCCACCATGCCTGGGCCTTCTGGCTCGGCTGCGCGCTGATCACGGCCGGCGTGTTCGCGCACATGCCCATGTTCATGATGGGCCAGTACACCCACTGGCAGATGGTCGGCATGCCGATGACGACCGCCATGCTGTTCGGCATGGCGGCGATTCCGCTGGGCCTGGCCTTCGCCACCTATGGCCTCGCGCCGCGCTTCGACGCCATGCGGCATCACGGCCATGCGTCGAAGCCGACGCTGCAGTTCCACATCGCCGACGGCGTGCCGCTCAACATCGAGCACTGGAAGCTGGTGCTGGTGTTGACGGTGACGCTGGCGATCGACGTCATGAAGCCGGCGACGCTCGGCTTCGTCGTGCCCGGCATGAGCGCCGAGTACAAGATCGCCAAGCCGACCGCCAGCCTGCTCGCACTGTGCGCGCTGACCGGCACGACGGTGGGCTCGGTGGTGTGGGGACGCATGGCCGACCGGCTGGGGCGGCGCGCTGCGATCCTGCTGTCCGCGCTGATGTTCATCGGCACCGCGATCTGCGGCGCGATGCCGTCGTTCGGCTGGAACCTCGCGATGTGTTTCCTGATGGGCGCATCGGCCGGTGGTCTGCTGCCGATCACGTTCACCCTGATGGCCGAGACGATTCCGGCGGCCCACCGCGGCTGGTTGCTCGTAGCGCTCGGCGGAATCGGCACGTCGGCCGGCTACCTGCTCGCGGCCGGCGCGGCGGCGACGCTCGAGCCGATGTTCAGCTGGCGCGTGCTGTGGCTGCTCGGGCTGCCGACGGGCGCGATCATCATCATCCTCAACCGCTTCATTCCCGAATCGCCGCGCTTCCTGTCGAGCATGGGCCTCGAGCACGTTGCGCGCGCTGTGCTGGGCAAGTTCGTCGGCCCCGCACGCGACGGCGTCGAAGTCGAGGACGCGGCGCACCCCGGCCCTCCGGTCATCGACGAACAACACGCCGCCAGCGGTATCCGCCTGTTGATGCGCGGCCGCCATGCGCGCATCTCCGCCGGCCTGATGGTCTGCGGCATCGCCTGGGGCCTGGTGAACTTCGGCGTGCTGCTGTGGCTGCCGGTGAACCTCACGGCACTGGGCGTGGACGCCAAGGCGACCAGCGCGCTGCTCGCGAAGTCGGCCGTGTACGCGCTGCCGGGCATCGCCGTGGTGGTCTGGCTCTACCACCGCTGGAGCAGCTATCGCGCGCTCGTCCTGTTCATCGGTCTCACCGCGCTGTCGTTGGTCGCCCTCGGTGCGATCGGCATGCTCGGCCTGCGTTCGCAGGCGGCGGTGATCGCGGTGGTCGTGGCCCTGCTGGTAAGCGTCAGCGGCGTGATCGCGATGCTGATTCCGTACGCGGCGGAGATCTATCCCGTGCACCTGCGCGGCACCGGATCCGGCGCCGTGGCCGCGAGTTCGAAGCTCGGCGGCATCATCGGCGCGGGGCTCGGCGTGTACGGGTTCTTCCAGAACTTCGCGATGTCCGCGTTCCTGATCGCGATCCCGATGGCGATCTCCATGGTGATGCTGCTGGTGAGCGGCATCGAGACGCGCGGCGCACGCCTCGAAGACATCCAGGCGTCACTGGAAACCTGATCGGCTCAGCGACGTGCGACGGTGCTCGCAGCCGCGCGCCGGAACAGCCACGCCGACGCCAGGAACATCGGCACGAACAGACCGGCGGCGGCCAGGTCCTTGCCGTCGTGGCCTGCGATCCCCGCATACACCGCCGCGCCCGCCTGCGCGGTGGCGGCGAGGAGCAGCACCGTCGCCATGCCGCCTGCGCGCAAGCGCACCACGGCGGCACCGATCGCGCCGATCGCGAGTACGCCCGCGAACACCAGATTCGCCGCGTCGCGTTCGCTGTCGATGATCCCGACGGCAAGATTCACCCACACCAGCAGCAAGCTGCTCAGCACGGCGACGCCTGCACCCGCGCGATACCAGCGATCGGACGACATGCGACGCGCGACTTCGTACAGAGCGCAGGCGCCGTAGAGCATCACGCCGGCAACGACGAAGTCGGACGGCGTCCACGTCACGCCGTCGGTGCCAAGCGACATGGCGATCGCAGGCAGCAGCAGGAGGATGGTGGCGGCGATCCATGCCGCAGGTGTCCAGCGTTCGCGATGCGGTGCGACGGGAGTGGGCGTGGCCATGGGTCGAACTCCGGTTTCGGACAGGGCCGCAGGCTGACGCGTACGCATGGGCGCCGAATGACCCGTGTGTGAAGCGAGTACGAAGTCGATGCGCCGAGCCGCTACAGCGCGAGGCGAAACCCGTACACCGGAAAGCCCTGCTGCAGGAAGTCGAGATCCTCCGACCGGCGGAAGCCGAGCCGCTCGTACATCGCCCACGCGGGTTTCATCGCCGCGGTGGTGTGCAGGATCACCTCGCGACGACCGTCGCGACGCGCCTGGTCGATGCAGTGCTGCGTCAGCCGCTTGCCGACGCCGCGCCCCTGCAGTGCCGGATCGACGGCGAGCAAGCGGAAGCCGGCCGCCTGGCGTTCCTGCGTCGCGACCCCACCGGCGCCGTAATGCGCCATGTCGGCGAAATACACGACGCCACCCAGCAGCGTGTCGTCCTCGTCGAGCGCCGTGAACACCGTCGCGCCCGGCACCTTCGCGAAACGTGCGACATCGGCGAGCAGGGCGTAGTACTGCGGCTGTTCGTCGGGCGTCGGAAAGCCCTCGAGTGCGGAATACGCAGCCACCATCAGGCGACCGAGACGCATCGCGTCGTCAGGGCGCAGCGGAACGATGTTGAAGTCGGACATGGGCGGCGACCGCGGGAGGCTGCCGGCATCGTAGTCGCTGTGCGCCGTGCAACGTCAGCGATCGCACCCGCGAACATGCGACGGGCCGCCATTGCGGCGACCCGTCGCGTTCAAGCGCTCAGCGGCTGCGCGACGCCGACTTCGACGCGCGCTTGCGGGCGCCGCCCTTGCGCGCGGTGGACTTCTTCGCGGTCGACTTGCGCGCGCTCTTCTTGCTGGCCGTCTTGCGACCGGTCGACTTGCGCGCCGTCTTCTTCGCGGCGCTGGCGCGTCCGCCCTTCTTCGCCGCCGCCTTGCGGGCCGTCGACTTCCGCGCGGTCGACTTCCGTGCAGCCTTCTTCGCCGTGCTCTTGCGTGCGCCCTTCTTCGTAGCCGACTTGCGCGCAGTCTTCTTCGCAGCGGTCTTGCGTGTCGCCTTCTTCGCAGCCGACTTGCGGGCCGTCTTTTTCGCAGCCGTCTTGCGTGTTGCCTTCTTGGCCGTGCTCTTGCGCGCGGCGGTCTTCGACGCCGACTTGCGGCCGCTCGACTTTTTCGAAGCCTTCTTCGTGGTCTTCTTCGCAGCCTTCTTGGCGGACTTGCGCCCACCGGATTTCTTCGCACCGCCGTCCTGCTTGTTCACCGTCGCCCAGGCGATGCGCTCGGCGGATTCTTCGGAACGCCCTTGCTTGCGCTCGCTGTCCTCGATGTGTTCGGCCTGGCGCTTCTGTTTGCTCGAATACGACGACTTGTCACCACGGGGCATGTCGTTCTCCTGATGGATGGCGCTCGGGGTTGCGCCACCGCTCCGATAACAAGCGTGTTGTCGACGTCGCGACAAGACGTCGACGTCGGCACGCGGTGCGAAGCACTCAGGGGCCGCAGTGAAGTTCGCCGCGTTCGCGCTCATGACCCTGGACGATCCACACCTCGCGTCCCGCGCCTTTCAGGGTGAACGACGCAGGGAGCCGGGCATCACCCGGATTCTCGAACACGAAGTCGATACGCGCCTCATGCGCTTCGAAGCGCAGAAGGCGATAGCTGCCCGCCGGAAGCGAATGCGGCCCGTCCTTGCGCTGCACGTAGACGGCCGATACCGCGGCATCGCCGGCGAATTCGATGTCGTGGTGGGGGCTGGAGAACGTGCACAGCGTGGTGTCGGCACGCGCGGTGCCGGCGGACAGCGCAAGTACGAATACGATGGTGGCGGTGCGCATGCGGGCGAGTCCTTTCACTGCAATGCGGAAACGTCAGGGAACGTCGTCAGGGCAGGGCCGCGTGAACCGCACGCCGTTGAACGTGTGCGTGCAGCAGCGGCAGTCCGGCGCCAGCGAGTGTTCGTCCAGCGACGGGTCGGTGCGATGGAGCAGGCCGTCGTCGCCCACGTACAGACCGCTGAAGTAGCTCGAATGACCGGTTCGCACCACGTCGCGCGCGTCCTCGCGCTGCTTCGCCACCATCCAGAAGACCGGTTCGGGCCGGTCGAGGCGCGACACCGCCTCGCGATACGTCTCCTCCCACGGTCGGCCGACGCGCGAGAGCAGAAAGCGGTAGAGCGGCGTGTAGTCGACGCCACGGTTCGTTTCCGCCCCCATCGACGCCTGCGTGACGAAGTCGTGCTCGGGATTCTTGGCATTGCGCGTGTGCCGGAATTCACCGCCGCGGTCGTGATCGCGCACGCCGTGGGTGCGCGTGTTCACGCGGCGGTAGAGCGGTTGCTTGCGGCCGCGGTCCACGGCTCAGGCGGCGGCCGGACGCACGTGAATGCCGAGCGCTTCGGCAATCGCCCGCATGTTCTCGTCGTCGCGGCTGTGCGCGATCCAGCCGGCATGTAGGTCCGGGCCGGCATCACGCACCCACAGCGTGTAATGGTGTTCGCGCAGGCGATGGAAGGCGGTGTCGAGCAACGCCGATACGTCGGTGTCGTCGAGGAAGTCGTCGTCGGTCGCGTCCTCGACGCCCCAGTCGATGCGCAGGTCGAAGCGCGAAGCGAGTTCTTCCAGGCTTTCGACCAGGCCGCGCGTATCACCTTCGACGATGTGAAAGCCGGACTTCCAGTCGATCGCCTCGCGCAACGCATCGAGCGCGACGTCGAGGTCGTCGGTGCCGCCGCTGGCTTCCTGCCACAGCGCGAACTGCGCCTGCGCGGCGTCGTCGTCGCCCGGATTGATCGCGAGCAGCAGCTGCCACATCACGGCCTCGAGCGCGGCTTCATCGTCGAGGTCGGACGATTCGCCGAACGCGTGCGCGAAGTTGTCGTCGGGGTCGTACTCGGAATGCATGGCGGTGGCCGACGGAATGCGGGCGTCCATCATCGCGCGGATCGCCGCCGCCGGCACGGCCGTCAGCCGGGCCAGTAGCCGTCGGGCCAGCGCTGCATCACCGCGCGGTAGCTGTCCGGGTCGACGTACCACATCTGCGGCGCGCGCCAGCCGACGCACTTGCCGTCGACCCGGAGCGTCAGCTGCTTCGGACTTTCACCGAGCAGTGCGCACAGCTGCGCCCAGTTGGGCGCGGTGATGGACACGAAGTCCTGCGGCGGGCGGGTCGAGCGGATGGCGGGCATGCCGCCAGTCTCGACGTGCGCATCTCACGGACTGAGAAGCCTTGCGTGGCGCGGGGTTGCGTCGGGCGTGCGGCGCGGCCGATCAGCTGCCGGGCGGGATTTCGGTCTCGACTGCGGGCGCCGTCATCATCACCAACGTGCCATCGTTGCGCTGGGTCGTCAGCATGGTAAGCCGCGACGTCTTGTCCTGACCGTCGTAGAGAATTTCGATCGCGGTGCTGGCGCCACCCTTGCTGCCCAAGCTGGTGTAGAGCGTCTCCATCGTGTCGCCGTCGCGCAGCATGGTCGACTCAGCACCGCTGCTGACACGTTGTCCGCCCGCCTTGCGCGTCATGGGAATGGGCTTGCCGTCAGCAAACAGAACGCCGCCTTCATCCTCGATCTTGCGAAAGCAGTAGACGTAGGTGAGGTTGGCGGGACTCTGCTTGGGCTCACCATGCCAGCGGAAGTTACCGTCGTGGAGCGCGATGAAGTCACGATGGCTCGACGCGAGACGCGGCTGCTCGCGTACCGGCCCACTAAGCTGTTCCGTGAATGTTGTCTTCAAGCACCGCGTGAGCGGCGAAAGTTCGCGAGCGAACGCGTCGGTCGAGCCGCACAGCGCGAGCAAGCCAATCGCAATGACAGTCTTGGTGGCCATGGTGAATCCCTGAGGATGACGTCATTGGCGATCGTAGCCGATGGAACGGCTGTGGCGAGACGACCCTCGGTCCGTCGGGCTGTCTAACTCTTGCGCACCAGCACCACGCCTACGACGACCAGCACCGCGCCGATCGCCCGCGGCAGGTTCACCGGCACGCGCGGCAGGCCGAGCGCGCCATGGTGGTCCAGCCACAGCGCCATCGCGATCTGGCCGGCAATGCCGATCGTGATCAGCGTGGCCAACCCGATGCGCGGCGCGGCGTAGGCGGCGATGGCGACATAGGTGGCACCGTAGAGTCCGCCGATCCACGCGTACCAGGGCAGCGGCCCGAAAGAGGCCAGCGTGGGACGGCTCGCGCCGAGTACCCACGCCAACAACAGCGCCACCGTTCCGACCGAAAACGAGATCAGCGCCGCCAACAGTGGCGATCCGCCTGCGCGCGCAAGCATCACGTTGGTCGGCGCCTGTAGCGCGATGAGGCCGCCCGCGACGAGGACGAGCAGCGCGGGGAGAAGTGTGGAGAAATTCATGACAGGTGGGCTCATGGCGCGATGGCGCGGTGCCATGGAGTCTGCGGATCCCCCGGGACCCACGCCACCTTCGCAGCGCCTTATCGATCGCGCGCCTACCGTCGGGCCCGCCTGTCGGGGGCGGCACGGCCGCTCGCGACGCATTCCACCCTCGTCTGGAGACACATATGTACATCGATGGATTCGTTCTTCCGTTACGCGACGACAAGATCGGCGACTACACCAAGATGGCCGAATCGTTCGCCACCAAGGCCAAGGCGCTCGGTGCGGTCGGCTCGGTGGAAGCGCTGGGCGATGGCCTCGAACACGGCCACACCACCGACTTCTTCCGCGCGGTAAAAGCCGAGGACGGCGAGAACGTGGTGTTCTCGTTCCTGGTCTGGCCGGACAAGTCCACGCGTGACGCCGGCTGGGAGAAGCTGATGGCCGACCCGGAGATGCAGCCGGGTGCGCAGCCCATGCCGTTCGACGGCAAGCGCATGTTCTGGGGCGGGTTCAAGCCGTTCGTGAGCACGCTCGACGCGCGATAACCCCGCGGCGCGACGACGCGCGTTCCATCGTCCGTCGGATCACCACGAAGGCCGGCCGATGTCGGCCTTCGTGGTGTCTGCCGACCGCCATGACGTCGCTGCAGACGCCGATGCCGGGGAGGGGACGTGCTTTATGCTGCGTCCGTCGACTGCGTCGGCCTGTGGGGACGGGCCTGCATCCATCGTCGTCAAGCCATCCCAAAGGGGGAAGACCATGCGTTCCATTGCGCTCGCCGTACTGTCCTGCTGTCTGCTCGCGTCCACGTCCACCGCGCAGGCCGCGCAGACGGTCGATGCCCGACTCGATGCACGCCACGTCAAGTTCGAGAAGGACAAGGACGGCGACTACCGCGTCGTCTACAACTACGCGAAGGAAGGCCGCACGCAGCTGGTGTTCGTGGGCGGATCGACCGAAGACGTCGGCGGCTTCACGGTGCGCGAAGTGTTCTCGCCCGCCGGCAACATCGACGATGACCCCATCGACGGCGCGATGGCGTTGAAGCTGCTCGACAACAGCCGATCGGCCAAGCTCGGCGCCTGGGAGCTCAGCGGCAAGACGCTGGTCTACGTCATCAAACTGCCCGACGACGTCAGCGCCGCCGAGCTCGAAGCCGCAATGGATATCGCCGCCACACAGGCGGACGACATGGAGATCAAGCTGTCGGGCGATCGCGACAACTACTGAATTGCGGCATCGCGGCGGCGCACGACGTCGCCGCGATGCGGTTCAGTGCACGCCGGTCCAGTCGCGGATGAAGGGCGCGAGGTGCGGCAGCAGGTCGACCATGCCGTGCAGCGGCACGACCAGCCACAGCGAGCGCGTGCGCGTCCACAGCACGCCGAACGCGACGCCGGCCGGCGCGATCATCACGATCGAATAGGCGATCGCCCAGAGCGGTGTCGCGTGCGCGACGCCTTCCATCAGGTTTCCGCCGCGCATCCACAGGCCCGGTGCGTGCGCGAGTCCGAACAGCAGCGAGGCCCAGGCCACCGCGGCGACGGGTGAGCCGGTTGCGTCCTCGATGCGTTGCTGCAGCACGCGACGGAACAGCATCTCCTCGCATAGACCCGCTTCGATCGTTTCCCACGCGAAGCAGGCCGGCACCGCCCACAGCAGCGTCAGCGTCGACGGGGCGAGCTCGGCGAGCGTGCGCAGGCCGCGCCCGAACACGGCCTGGAAGCCGAGGTAGGCGATCGACAGCACCACGAACGTGACCGCGAGGCGCGTCGACGACAGGCGCGACGGCAGGCGGCGTCCGCGCAGGAACAGCATCGCGGGCAGCAGCGTCATCGTGATCAGCTTGAGCGCGGTCTGCGCGATGGTCTGCGCGGGCTGCCCCGGCACGGCGGTGTTGAGCGCCGAGAAGCCCCAGCCCAGCACCAGCACCGCGAACAGCGCGAGATAGGCGAGCACCGGTATCGCCGGAGCGCGGCGTCGCGGCGTGTGCACCGGGCGCGGTCGACGCGTCAGCGCCCAGGCCAGCAGGGGAAACACGCCGACCAGTGCCGCGAGCAGGAACAAGGGCTCGGCAACGCTGGCACCGGGCATGCGCATCAGCACGACGAACGCCGCGGCGTAGACGAGCGCCACCACGCCCAGTGCGAGGCGTGCATGCGAACGGGACGATCGGGTCGACATGCGCCCAGCATGCCGGTGTCGCAGCGTGAACGGCAGTGGCGGATGGTCATGGATCCGACGGGGATAGGGCCGGCGATGGTCGCGACCTCCCGTGTTGCATATCGCGTGCACCGCCGGTCAGCGGCGCGCAAACGGACGGCTTGCTCGTCCACCATCGCGGCCCGACATGCGCCACGATCCGCACCGTCGCCCACGACGAGGAGTTTCCGCATGGCCGCGCCGCCGCTCGACGATGTCCGCGTCCCCACGCGCTATACGCTCGCCGCGATGTGGACGTCGACGATGTTCTGCTACGTCTATGCCGACTACTTCGAGCTGTACGTGCCCGGCAAGCTCTCGGGCATGCTCGCCGGCCGCATTGCTCCGCTCGGCCCCGTCACGCAGGGCGTGCTGTTGGGCACGTCGATCATGCTGATGGTGCCGAGCCTGATGATCGTGCTCAGCATCGTGCTCGGCAGCCGCGCATGCCGCGTGCTGAACATCGGTGTCGGTGCGCTCTACACGTTGATCCAGCTGCTCGTCATATCGAAGAGCGGCTGGGCGTTCTACATCGCGATGGGTGCGCTCGAAGCTGTACTGACCGCACTCATCGTCTGGACTGCATGGCGGTGGCCGCGCCGCGCGGTGGCGTAGTTCCCGCGCCTATTCGGTGCTGTCGTAGTCGTATTCGTCGACGCGGATGATCTTCAGCCACGGCCGGTCGTCCGCTTCCTCGCGCGCGACGTAGTCGTCGAGCGACGCTTCGGCTTCCTCGCGCGTGTCGAAGCTGCTGGTCGCGTACATGTTCTGTGCGGTGATCTCCGCCACGCCGCAGTACTGCTCGGCGTACGTGTCCTCGGCGTAGTTGCCGAAGCCGAAACGCGCGTGATCCTTGCTTTCCTGCGGCTCGTCGCTGTCCGGGTCGATGTCGGTGGTGATGTCGACGAGCGCCGCGAACATGTAGACGGTTTCATCGTCTTCATCGCTGCACTGTGCGGTGGCCCAGTACCAGCGCTCGTCGGCGAAGGCGAGGGCGGGCAGCAGCACGGATGCGAGGATCGCAAGTCGGACGACGTTCTTCATGCGGCACGGCCCCGGGCGGTTCGGAAACTCGACTGCGTGACACGACGCATGCGCGACCCGGTTTCAACGTCGAGTCGCGCACGCACGGCGCGAATTACTTCTTGCAGAGCCCCTTGGACTCCAGATGAACCTGCAACGACAGGATGCCGGTGTGGCAGGCCTTGGCTTCGAGCTGCCTGGCGCGCACCGGATCGGCCGGGCCACCGATGCCCAGCGCGAGCATCTGGTACAGGCCGACGCACGGGCCCTTGCTGTCCAGAGCGCACTCCTTCTCGTATGCCGCCCGCGCCCGCACCGGGTCTTTCGCGGTGACGTAGCCACCCGCCAGCTGGTCGCCGAGCGTGGCGCAGTCATTCGCCTGGCCGGCGTTGCAGCGGGCGTCGAGCTCGTCGATCCAGTCCCCGGCGAGCGCGGGTGCGCTGACGAGCGCCAGTCCGGCGAGTGCGAGCGCCTTGGCGGCGCTGGATCGTGCAAACAGATGGGCCATCTTCGTTTCCCCGGTCGGACGTTTGCGGCGTCGCGCCGCGTGCATTGGAGGAGTGGGTGGACCGCGCATCGCGGCGGCCGCAGTGTCCCGAACGCGCGGGCGGGGCGAGCGGGGTTGCGGTGCCGTGTCGTGTTACGGCGTGCGGCCGCGCTGCAAGGTCTCGGCGTCGAGATTGAGCAGCGGCGTCGCGCCGCCCGACACCGTCGGCAGATGGCCGTCCCAGCGCTTGATCGCTTCCAGCTGCGCTTCGACGCGACGCAGTTCGATCAGCTCCGGCGTCACCGCCGCACGCTGCGCCTGCAGTGCGACCGCCTGCGCCTCGGCGTTGAGTTTCTGCGACTCGGCGAGGCCCCGCGCTTCAGCGACCTTCTGCTCCGCTTCCACCTGGATGCGCGCGAGGTCGCGCTCGGCCTTGAGCTTCTGCTGTTCGGCGACGGTCTTGGCCTCGATCGCCGCGTCGAACGATTCACTGAACTTGAAGTTGGTGATCGCGAATTCGTCGACGATGATGCCGTGCCGCTGCAGGCGGTTGTTCACCGCGAAGCGGATGCGGTCCGACACTTCGGGACGCTTGGTCACCAGTTCTTCTGCGGTGAACAGCGCGGTCACCGCTTTCATAGCTTCCTGCACGGTCGGATCGATGATGCGCGGCTCGATGTTGTCGAACTCGCCGATGGTGCGGTACACGCGCACGACCTGCTTCGGGTCGACGTGGTAGTTGAGCACCACCTGCGTGCGCACGCGCTGCAGGTCGCGCGACGCCGCTTCGCTCTCGGTCTCCGAGCGCTCGATCAGCACCGGCATCTTGTAGACCGTCTGCATCAGCGGTGTGCGCCAGTGCAGGCCTTCGGTCAGCACCTCGTCGGATGCACTGCCGAACGTGAGCCGCACGCCGCGATGCCCGTTGGGCACCACCGCGAAAGGCAGGAACACGAACAGCGCCACGATCGCGACCAGCGCGATCACCACCCACTTCACGAGTCGGGCGCCCGCGCGGCCGGACGGCCCCGTGCCCATCGGGTTCATACGCATTGCACTTTCCCCTGCTGATCGAAGACGCAACCGTCGGCGCTGGCCTGCGGCGCGCGGAGTCCCCACTCCGGTGCGCCTATGAGACCACTGGACGGGTCGCGCTGCCAGCGCGCGTCGGTCTCATTCCGACAACGGAAACGAAGGCACCGGCTTGAGCACGCTGTAGGTCTCGTCCTTCAGCGGGCCGTCGAGCGGCGGCAGAGTGATCGCCGGCGTATCGACGCGCGTGTCCGGCAGGCGGTCGAGCAGGTCCCGTACCAAGGTGAGGCGGCCGCGGCGCTGGTCGTTGAAGTCGACCAGCGTCCACGGCGCCTGGTCGGTGTGCGTGGCGCGCAGCATGGCTTCGCGCGCGTCGGTGTAGTCCTGGTAGTGCGTGCGCGACTGCAGGTCGATCGGCGACAGCTTCCAGCCCTTCAGCGGATTGTCGAGACGCTCCTGGAAGCGCTCGTCCTGTTTGTCCTGGTCGACGCACAGCCAGTACTTGAACAGGCGGATGCCATCGTCGACCAGCAGGCGTTCGAACAGCGGCGCCTGGCGCAGGAAGGCTTCGTACTGCGCATCGGTGCAGTAGCCCATGACCCGTTCGACGCCGGCGCGGTTGTACCAGCTGCGATCCATCAGCACGATCTCGCCCGCCGCTGGCAGGTGCGCGACGTGACGCTGGAAATACCACTGCGTCGACTGGCGTTCGGTCGGTTTCGGCAGCGCGACGCGACGGCACTGGCGTGGATTGAGATGTTCCGCGATCGCCTGGATCGCGCCGCCCTTGCCGGCGCTGTCGCGGCCTTCGAACAGCACCAGCACGCGCTCGCCGGCATGGCGCAGCCACTCCTCCATGGCGACCAGCTCCCGCTGCATCGGCTCCATCAGCGCCTTGTAGGCCTTCTTCTTCAGTCGACTCATGGACGCCTCGCAGCAGGCAAATGGTGGCGCGTCGGGCGGATGCGCCTGCCGCTCGATCATGCACGGCGCTGCGTCGCGCGATGTGGAGGCGGCATCCGCCACGATCGGCCGGACGCCTTCCGCGGCCGCCCGTCGCCTCCACCCGCGCGGCACGATGCCGCCCTATGCTCGGCACGCGGATCGCGTCATCGTCCGCCGCGCCCTACGAACCCGAGGTTGCCCACGGAGCCCGCGTGATCGATCTGCAAGCCAACACCGATGCCCGCGCGTTGCCCACGTCGCGTCCGCCGTTCCACCGCCACCTCTACGCGCAGGTGCTGGTTGCGATCCTGCTGGGCGCGCTGCTCGGCCACTTCGAGCCCGCATGGGGCGCCGCACTGAAGCCGCTCGGCGATGCCTTCATCAAGCTGGTGAAGATGATCATCGGGCCGGTGATCTTCCTCACCATCGTCACCGGCATCGCGGGCATGCCGCACCTGCGCAGCGTCGGCCGCGTGTTCGTGAAAGCGATGGTGTACTTCCTGTTCTTCTCCACGCTCGCGCTGGTGGTGGGTCTGGTCGTCGCGCACGTCGTGCAGCCGGGCGCGGGCATGCATGTCGACATCGCGACGCTCGATCCGTCGGCGGTGAACGACTACGTCAAGAAATCGCACGAACTCACGCTGACCGGGTTCCTGCTCGACATCATTCCGACCACGCTGGTCAGCCCGCTGGTGGGCGAGAACATCCTGCAGGTGCTGTTCGTCGCCGTGCTGTTCGGCATCGCGCTCACGTTGTCGGGCGAGCGCGGTCGACCCATCGTCGTGTTCCTCGACGCACTGGTCGCGCCCGTGTTCCGCCTCGTGCACATGCTGATGCGGCTGGCGCCGATCGGCGCGTTCGGCGCGATGGCGTTCACCATCGGCAAGTACGGCATCGCGGTGCTGGTGAACCTCGCGTGGCTGGTCGGCGCGTTCTACATCACCTCGCTGCTGTTCGTGCTCGTGGTGCTCGGCATCGTCGCGCGGCTGTGCGGCTTCTCCGTACTGAAGCTGGTGCGCTATCTCAAGGCCGAGCTGCTGCTGGTGCTGGGCACGTCGTCGTCGGAATCGGCGCTGCCGTCGCTGATGGAGAAGATGCAGCAGGCGGGCTGCGGCAAGTCGGTGGTCGGCCTGGTCGTGCCGACCGGCTACTCGTTCAATCTCGACGGCACCAACATCTACATGACGCTTGCCGCGCTGTTCATCGCGCAGGCCACCGACACGCACCTCACGCTCGGTCACCAGATCGTGCTGCTGCTCGTCGCCATGCTCAGCTCCAAGGGCGCGGCCGGCGTGACCGGCGCCGGCTTCATCACATTGGCGGCGACGCTCGCGGTCGTGCCCGAAGTGCCCGTCGCCGGCATGGCGCTGATCCTCGGCGTCGACCGCTTCATGAGCGAATGCCGCTCGCTGACCAACTTCATTGGCAACGCGGTGGCGACGGTGGTGGTCGCGCGCTGGGAGGGCGAACTCGATCGCGACGCGCTCAAGGCGGCGCTGGACGGAGCACCGCGACTGATCTCCGCATCGGGCGAGCCGCCCATCGACTGACACCTGGCGTCTCCGGTGCGGCCCCGGTAGAACGCGGTCGCAACTTGCGCATGGATACCCGCGAACGCTTCGATGCCGGCGTCAAACGGCCGGCCTGACCCTCAGCCCCCGCGCACCCGCAACGTCAGCCCGCGCAGGAAGTAGCGCAGCAGCTGATCGCCGCAGAGGCGGAAATTCTTGTGGCCCGGCTGGCGGAACAGCGCCGACAGCTCGGGCTTGGAGATCGCGTAACCGGCCGACGCGAAGATTTCCGTCAGGTCGGTGTCCTTCAGCTCGAACGCGACGCGCAGCTTCTTCAGCACGGCGTTGTTGTTGACGCGCTTCTCGGGCGGTCGCGGCGTCGCGCCCTCCTGCCGGCCGCGGAAATGGATCACCAGGCCGTCGAGGAACAGCCCGAGCAGGCGATCACTGAACGGTGCGAAGCCTGGTTCGTCTTCCTTGCGCAGGAACGCCTGCACGTCGCCGCGATCGAGCACCACGCTCGGATCCGCCATCTCGACGAGGTTGGCGACGTGCGCGTCGCTGAGGTCGAGCATGTAGCGCACGCTGCGCAGGACGTCGTTATTGATCATGGCTTCCACCGGCCGCTGTGGGACCTGCGCAGGATAAGTGACGTGGCGGCAGTCCGTCGCGCTGCCATCGAAACGACGTGCACGTGCCGCGTGTCTCGCACGCTCGATGCGCCCGCCGACCCCGTTCGCTTTGCCGTGCGGTGCACGCGCCTGCACCTACGGTCGCGTCGCGTCCCGTCGTATCGATCGGGCGCGCGGCCGCTCGCGAACGCGCCTGTGGACGGCCGCCGTCCCGAGCTGCGGACGCATCGACGGCGCAGGAGTCTTCCATGCGAGCACTCGTCTACAACGGCCCGCGCGATGTCAGCGTCCAGCATCGGCCTGATCCGAAGATCCAAAAGCCCACCGACGTCATCGTCCGCATCACGACGACCAACATCTGCGGTTCCGACCTGCACATGTACGAAGGCCGCACCAGCGTCGAAAAGGGCAAGGTGTTCGGCCACGAGAACCTCGGCGAAGTGATCGAAGCCGGCGGCTGCGTCGAACGCGTCAAGGTCGGGGATCGCGTCTGCCTGCCGTTCAACATCGGCTGCGGCTTCTGCGAGAACTGCGAGCGCGGCTTCACCGCCGCCTGCCTCATCGCGAACCCCGGCAGCGTCGGCGCCGCGTACGGCTATGCCGAGATGGGCCCGTACGACGGCGGCCAGGCCGAATACCTGCGCGTGCCGTACGCCGACTTCAACTGCCTCGTGCTGCCCGAAGACGCGGGGGACCGCGAGAACGACTACGTGATGCTGTCGGACATCTTTCCGACCGGTTATCACGCGACCGAACTCGCCGGCGTGCGACCGGGCGAGAGCGTCGTCATCTACGGCGCGGGCCCCGTCGGTCTGATGGCGGCGTACTCGGCGATGATCCGCGGCGCGTATCAGGTGATGGTGGTCGATTCCCACAAGGATCGCCTCGCGCTCGCCGACGCGATCGGTGCGATCACGATCGACGATACCGAGCAGGACGGCGTCGAACAGATCCTCGAACTCACGAAAGGCAAAGGCGCCGACCGCGGCTGCGAATGCGTCGGCTACCAGTGCTTCAACGGCGCCGGCCACGAAGTGCCGAACCTCACCATGAACAACCTGGTGAAGACAGTGAAGGACACCGGCAGCATCGGTTGCGTGGGCGTGTTCATGCCGAAGGATCCCGGCGGCGCGGATGCGCTCGCGAAGAAGGGTCAGATCGCGTTCGACTTCGGCGAGTTCTGGAGCAAGGGCCTGCAGCTCGGCACCGGGCAGGCGAACGTCAAGCAATACAACCGCTACCTGATGAACCTGATCCATGCGGGCAAGGCGAAACCCTCATTCATCGTCTCGCACGAGTTGCCGCTCGAGCAGGCGCCGGAGGGCTATCGGAATTTCGATGCGCGGAATGAAGGGTGGACGAAGGTGTTGCTGAAGCCGGGAACGTGATGGCGACTAGCGATTGGGGCGACGCAACATCATCCGTGTGCGGCACCCGTTCGCATCAGGGTTTCGCATCGCGCGGCGGGCGTGCGCGATGTCGACCGGCGGAATCAGGTCTCGGATTCCGACTGCACGCGCAGGTCGATATCGCCCTCGTGATCCACATCGACGATGACCGTGATGGGGCGGCAGCAGACGCTGCAGTCTTCGATGTAGCGCTGGTCACCGGCGCTGCCGTCGACGACAAGGCTGATGACTTCGCCGCAGTACGGGCAGGTGGTGTCGAGGGTGGCGAGCATGACGAGTCCGATCGCGGGCGGGATGCGCGTACGCACTGTGCGGCGGTCGGTGTCGCGGGCGGATCAGCGCGGTTGCGGACCGAGGGGCGGGCGCTACCGCTCGCGAGCCGCGCCGGTCCTGACACGGCGGCCCTGCACGCCGAACTATTTCGCCGGCGCCGCGGCCTTGGTTTCCACCCAGCCCTCGTCCGGATCGAACTGCTTCATCGCACGCGCGATCGCTTCCGAATTCGGACCCAGGTCCTTCTCGTACACCTTGCCGTTCCAGCTGATCATGAAGCTCATCACGCCGGTCTCGTCGTACTTCGCCGGCCACGCGATCGCGGCGAAGCCGCCGCTCATGTTGTCGCCCAGCATGTAGCTGCGCGCGCCGCGCGGTGCATGCGAGCCCTGCGCGGTCAGGATGCGGAAGTGGTAGCCGTGCCAGTCGTTGCCCACCGCGGCATCGCCGAACAGCGGTCCCAGCGGACTGATCTCGCCGGTGTCGTCGTCGGACCAGTACAGGCCGTCGTGCAGCCCATCGGTGCTGATGATCTTCTGCGCGTACTCGAGTACGCCGTCGCCATCGCGATCCGCTTCGGCGTAGTCCATTTGCGCGTCGTGGTAGGCGCGCAGTGATTCCACCGCATCGAGTTCGTCACGGCCGATGCGACGGGTGCGCATCACCTCGGCGCCCGCCTTCGTGTCGAAGCTCCAGCCACCCGCAGCCTTGGCCAGCGGAATCGGGAAGGTCCAGGGGTCGGTGCCGACGCTGAGCGTCGACGTGCCATCCGCCGCGGTCTCGAATGCGTGCCGTTCGCGGTACTTGGCGAGAAACGCGTCGACGTCCGCGCGATCGATGCCTTCCAGTGGCACGTAGTCGCGCCAGTTCGCACCCAGCAGCGCGGCCAGCGCGGCCGCATCGGCACGTTGCGTGCCCAGCGCCTTGACCAGCGCATCGGCAGCGGCGTCCGGTGTCGGGAAGCGCGTCTGCGCGACGACCGGCGACGACGACCCCAGCGCCAGCAACAACGCGAGCGGGAGCGAACACATGAAGCGTTTCATGCGGAGACTCCTGGTTAACGGCGGCCGCCCGCGCCTTGACGCTGCTGGCCACCGGATCGCTGCGACGACTGACGCTGCGGCGATGAGCGCTGCTGTCCGGACGAACGTTGTGGCGACTGGCGTTGCGCCGACTGACGACTCGCCTGGCCGCGCTCCGCATAAGCCCGGGATTGCTGCGGCCTGCTGGCGCCTTCGAAGGCATTACTCCGCGACGGTTGTCGCGCCTGCTGCTGGTTGCGCGCGGCGGCTCGCGCCTGCGTGTTGCTCTGCGTCTGCCTATGCCGCTGGGGGGCTTGCGACCGGTTCTGCGCGCCGTCCCGCGATGCGCGCGCCTGTTGCTGCGCACGATCACGCGCCTGGTCGCGACTCGCACTCTGCGCGCGATCAGCCCGTGCGCGATCCGCCTGTGCCGCCTGCGCGCGATCCGACTGCGCCCGCTCGCGCGCCTGCGTCTGCGCACGTTCCCGCGCCTGCGTCCGGTCGCGCTCGGAGGTGGCGGCCTGCGCGCGTTCACGCGCTTCCTGGTTGCTGCGCGCCGGCGCCTGCACGCCCCGCTGTTGCATCGACGCACGCGCCTGCTCGCGCGACTGCGCACGCTGCGCATCCTCGCCGCGGAATTCGCTGCGGCGATCCGCACCGGCCAGACGCTGGCTGTTGTTCTGGCGGTCGTACTGGTCGCGGTAAGGCACGCCATCGCGATTGGCGGCGTTGTGGTTCCAGGTGTTCTGCGTGCGGTTGATCTGCCGGTTGGTGTTGATGTTGTTGTAACGGTCGACGTCGATATCGATGTCGTTGTCGTTCCAGTCGAAGTCGCCCCAGAGCGCGTCGGCGGCCGCCAGCCCCACGCCGAACATCAGCCCCGTCGCCAGCGCGCCGCCCATCGGGTAGTAGCTCGCGGGCGGCGGGTAGTACACCGGTGGATACGCCGGATACGACCACGCGCCGTACGCGGTGTTCGGGTCGTAGCTCGGCACGTACACGGTCTGCGGGTCGGACGACTCGATGAGGATCGTCTCGGTGAGCGGCGCCGCGGCGACAGGCGCCGACTCGTAACCGCCGACCGCCGGCTCGGATGGCGCCGGCGCTGCCTGCACAGGCGCCGCCGCGCGCGGTTGCGAAGTCACCTTCTGGTACTGGTTGGAGTCGAGCGTGCCGTTCGCCTTCGCCTTCTGGCGCAACTGCTGCACCGCGTCCATCACGTCATCGGGCTGCGCGAGGAACGCATCGCCCAGGCGCTGCACCCACGCGGCCTGGTTGCCCGCGGCATACAGCACCTGCGGGAACGCAACGAGTGATTGCACGCTGGGATCCCACGGCTGGTCGGAGACCTGCTTCACCGCCGCGTCGCCTTTCGCTTCGGGGTGCGCCTTCGACCACGCAGCGGCTTCCGCCACATCGCTCGGATAGGTCGCAGCCATCAGCACCTGTGCCAGCAACGCGTCGGGATACAACGCGATCGGCGCCACCATCTGCTGCAGCTCTTCCGGGCTGAAGAGCACTTCCTTGGGACGCTTCGCCGCAGCCGCGGCAGGCGGCGCAGCGGTGGTTGCCGCGGCGGGCGCGGCCGTGGGCGTCGCCGTCGTCGGCGCCTTGTCGCGCGAGCAACTGCTGGTCAGAAGGAGAGCTGTGGAAACGATGCAGACAAGGGGAATGCGCATGACACCTCCCGCATGCAACCAAGCCATCGGCCGAAACGCCGCACCGCCATCGGTTGAGATCGGGCTCGAGTCCGCCCGGTCGCGGCCATCTTCGAGTCAACTTCGTAAGTTGCCTGTGAGCGGACTCATGCGTGGAGCAGCACTGAAGGACTGACGCGCCCGAGCAATGCGATCGCGAGTGCGACGACTCGCGCCGTTTCACTTCGTCGGCAGGTTAAGACGCCGCGTCGTATCCCAACACGCGCGACCGCAGCGCCGGTCGTCCGCAGTCGCGACGCAAGCAGCCGGTCGCGGCGCAACGCAGGCCAGAGCGATAGAGAACGTCGCCGAGGCATCCATGGCCCCGCGACGTACGACGCATCGCGACCGCCAGCCTCGGCACGCGGCTCCCGGTGGCGACCGCCGGCACCGTGTCGGCCGCCTTCGGGTCTATCGGTTCACCGTCGCGCGCCTGCCGAAAGTGGAGCGCGACCCATTTCCTGTTCCCGCCTTCCGCCGGCGCGGTCAGGTGGGGGCGAACGGCTTCGAGGCCTTCTTCTCGTTCTTGGCCGCGCGCTTTTCCTGCGGTGTCTTTGCCGGCTTCTTCTTCGTTTCCTTCTTACGGTCCATACCCTTGCTCATGGCGCACTCCTGTTCGCCGCAGGGAAGCTGCGGCCGGCGGGCAGCATGGCAGATGGGACGTCGAGCGGGGATGCGGTCGTCGGCGCACGAGCCTGCCTGAAAGCGGTCGCAGCTGAAGGCGGGCGTGGAAAATGAAACCCGGCCCTGTTTCCCGCCGTGGTTTCGACGCTTGCGGTGATCACGGTGGAGCGCGCAACGCGCAAGTGCCTCCTGACAGCACGGACAGGCAGGCGGCGGACGCGAAAAGGCGGAAGCGATAAGCTCAGCTCGTCGCTGTGGGGACAGCGACGCATAAGGCACAGCACCTACACACCAGGGGGAAAACCGATGGAAATGCAGAACCCGTACAGCGCCGGCGACGCCGTGATCGCCGCAGGATCGCAACGCGTCCACACCGCTGAGAACGCCGGGAAAGGCCGGCGCTTCCTGACCATGCTGATCGACTACGCGGTCTACTTCGTGCTGGTCATGCTGGTCATGATTCCCGTGATCGTCGTCGCGGGCGAAGACGCCGTTCAAGGTGGACGCGCCTACGCCGTCAGCGTCCCGGTCTTCGTTCTGTACTGGACGCTGTTCGAAGGACTCTTCGGGCGCACGGTCGGCAAGTTCGTCTGCGGCACGCGCGTGGTCACGGAGCGGGGCGCCGCCCCCTCGATGGGTCAGGCCCTGGGCCGCACGCTCTCGCGCATGATTCCCTTCGAAGCCTTTTCCGTACTCTTCAGCGAGGACGCCACCGGCTGGCACGACTCGATCGCCAAGACCAAGGTCGTGCGCGCGCGCTGAGCGTCAGGTCGGGAAGTGAACAAGAGGCCGGGATCATTCCTTGCGGATTGAGCCCGGCCTTTTTTTGAAAGGCTCCGGAGCGCTTCGGGAGGTCGCCCGCAGACCTTTCGAAGCGGTCCGACCGCTTTCCGATGCCGTCGAAGTGGCTACGACAGCGGTCGAAGAGAAAACAATCGGCAAAGCTGACTTGACTTCAGTCAGGACAAAACGAAGCCGACCTCATTCCGGTGCCTCAGGCGCCGAGCAACTCCACTTCGAACTTCAACGTCGCGTTCGGCGGAATCACGCCGCCGGCGCCGCGCGCGCCATAGCCCAGGCCGGGCGGAATGATCAGCGTGCGGACGCCGCCTTCGCGCATGCCCTGCACGCCTTCGTCCCAACCCTTGATGACCATGCCGCCGCCCAGCGGAAAGATGAAGGGCTCGCCGTGGTCCTTGCTCGAATCGAACTTCTCGCCTTGCTGGCCGTTCTCGAACAGCCAGCCCGTGTAATGCACGACGACATTGCGACCGGGCTTGGCTTCTGGGCCGGTACCGACGACGGTGTCCTCGTACTGCAGGCCGGATGCGGTGGTGGTGTAGGTCATAGCGGGCTCCTGTCGGTGAAGCGGTCGGCCCCGAAGTGTAGCGGTCCCATGAAAGAGGCCTCAGGCTCGTTCCTTCGGCAAATCGGAACCTGATCCTGTCTTCGCGTGTCAGATCGCCGGGGGCTCGATCGGCAACCTGATCGCTCCTACCGGTGTGGAGTAGTCGAAGGTGAAGGTGGCACGCGGTTCGATCAGGCCGTCCGCGTTGAGGCGAACCTCTTCGAACGAATATGGCAATCCGTCAGCGCGGATGAGCAGGCGAAACGCGTAGTGGGATGTCGGGTCAGGCACGGCACCCAGGCTCTCTACGAAATCCAGGGTTTCCGCATCGTTATCCCGCTCCTCAACATCGATCTGGCGACACATGGATGCGCCGCAAGGCGACTCCGACGCGAGGGCCCGGTAGACACGATCGTCGTGGATCGGGCGTATGCCGAGCTCCACCTCTTCGATCTGACGGCACTTGAACTCCCCGTCGTCCACGCGGTTGCAGTAGCCCGTCCCGACTACGAACGACTCCCGATGGAGGCGGACTTCGCGCAGTCGGACCAGGTCGTCTATTACGTACTCGTCGAATCCATCGTCGACGCTTGCGTCGGGCAATTCGAGATGCACCTGCGCGCGAACGCCGCCACGGATGCGATCGAGCAGCAACTGCTGAGTCTGCCGATAGAGCGATACGGCTGAAGGATCAACGGTGTTGCCGGCCGCGGGCGGGGCGGTTGGAACACCCAAGGTAGTTGACAACAGGAATGCGGCGGTTAGGGAGAGCGGTGTTGTCATGTGCGCTGGTGCTCATCTTTAGTCGCGTGAGCAAAAAGCGCCTCGTGCGCAGGCGCGCCCGAGCCACCTTCTTGCTGGTGCAAAGAAAGATAACCAAAGAAGGCGCCTTTCTCGACGGACCTACCGCTTGCGACTTGCGAGCTCCGTGCGATCGCCATGCCCTTCTCGCTTGGTAAAGCGCGGTGGCCCCCGGAAAATGGAACCTGACCCCACTTCACCACGGGCGCAAAGAAGGCATGGCGGCAAATAGACACCTGCCCGGACGAAGCAACGAAGAAATGGAACCGGGCCCCCGATTCATTCCGCCCCGGTGCGGACGATCGTTTCGTCGAGGTGGCCGATCGGAAACCCGAGCAGGCTGATGCGGCCGGTGTTCGACAGCGTGGTGCCGTCGGGCGACAGCTCGAGCACCTGCCGCATGCGCATCCCGTGGTGCGGCGCGTAGCGCAGCGACAGGCGCGCGCCGTCGACGGTCGCGACGCCGGGCCCGCTCGCGTCGCTGAGCGTGAAGGTATAAGCGCCGCTGCCGGCAGGGTGGATCACCCAGTCGCGCGTGCGCTCGGGCTCACCGGCCATGTGCACCACCTGATGGAGGTGCAACGTGCCGTCGGCGTCGCGACGGCCGAGGTTGTCGACGGTGTAGGGCGTCGCGTGTCCCAGCCCCAACGTCAGCTCGCCGCGACCCTGCGACGCGCCTTCGAACATCGACAGCGGATCGGCGGCCGAGGGGAGCGCGTGCACGAGCAACGCGGCAGCGAGCAGGACAGCAGGGGGCGATGCGCATGGCGTGCATTAGTGCCGCGGCGGGGTGAACACCGTGGCACGGGATGCATGCGCGAGCGCTTGGTGCATGTTTGGCAGCGACGACGTTCGTGCCTTGGCGCGCTTGAGCCGCTCTTCTTCGCGAGCGCAAAGAAGTCATGACAGCAAATAGACGCCTGCCCGAACGAAGCGACGAGGAAATGGAACCTGGCCCCCCATTTCATTTGACTGCCGATCGGCGACGTCCTCACTCGGTGAGACGTGCGCAGCGGATCGTGTCCCCATGCTGCCGCCGCTGACCCGAGCCGACCTTCCCGACACACCGCTTCCGCCCGGCTTCCGCTGGGCATGGTCCGATTACGGCGCGCAGATCCACCTGCTGCATGGCGATGCGCCGACATGGGTCAGCGTCGCGGTGGTGGGCGCCACGTATTACGGGTCGTATGAAGTGCTGACCGGCAAGCATCGTCGCGTGCACATGCGGCGGTGCTTTTCATCACTTCCGCGCGCGTTGGCGTTCGCGCAGCGCTGGCTGGTGCTGCGTGCGGAGGATGTCGTCGCCGAGCTGGACGGTCGCAAGAAGGATCCGACGCTTGCGCTGGATCCGGGCGAGCATGATTGGCGGGAAGTGCGGGCAGGGCGCGGACAGATGTCGCGGGGCGCCATGCGGTCGATGAATCCGCATGCGTCGAAGGGGATTTGCCGGATTGAGCGGCCTTCGAAGGGTGGGTTTCGGTAGTCGGTGGTTCGATTGTCGCGTCTAGGGGCAAAGCGTTTCGTGCGCTGCGCGCCCGAGTTACTTTCTTTGCTGGTGCAAAGAAAGATAGCCAAAGAAAGCACCTTCCTCGAAGAATCTACAGCTCGCGCGTGTTGATTCCTCGCGATCGCCACACTCGGCATCCTTCGGCCCGCCGCAGCGCGGCGGGCGCTCACCGGCGCGCGAACCTGCGATTCGCAAGCGGCGCCGCTTCGCCAAGTGGCGACGGCCGACGTCCTGTCGGCCGCCCTTCGGGTCTTGTGTCGCTGATCAGTTGGCGGGGTCGAGGAAAACTGCACTCTGGCCCTGTTTTTCCGGCGTCGCTCAGCAGGGATGCCAGGTCTCGCTGTAGTACGACCATGTGCCACCCGCGTTGCGGCGGTACACGAGCAGCTTGTAGTGCCACACGCCGCTGAACATGCGGTGGTCGGTCACCCAACTGTTGAAGCACTGGCTGCTGCGTGGCGAGCAGTCGCCCGACATGCCCTGGTTGCCGTACGACGGGCAGCCGGCCTGGGCGACGGCGGGCAACGCCAGCGTCGCGCCCAGCAGGGAAGCGGCCAGGAAACCGCCGAGGGAATGCAGAGATTTTTTCATCGACCAGTCCTTGGGGATGCGGAACACGATGGTGGGATGCACGCGGTGCATTGCGGTGCGCGGGCAGGTTGAACCGTGGTCCGTTGCGATGCTGTAAACGTGTGCGGCCTGGTGCGATGAGAACGCTCACGAGAACGACAAAGCGGAGACTTTTGCAGTCGCTGACGTCGAATAAGCACTCGGGATCGTCGCGATGGCGACGCGCGGCAGCGCGGCGCATTCCGGTCGAGTGGATTGATGCCATCGATTGCCGTGCGACGACGGCAAGAGCGTTTCGTGCGCTGCGCGCCCGAGTTACTTTCTTTGCTGGTGCAAAGAAAGATAACCAAAGAAAGCACCTTCCTCGACGGATCTACAGCTCGCGCGTGTTGATTCCTCGCGATCGCCACACTCGGCATCCTGCCTCGGGTGGCGACGGCCGACGTCCTGTCGGCCGCCCTTCGGGTCTTGTGTGACGACGTCAGTGTTTGAGTGCCGAAATGGAACCTGACCCCGTTTCCAGCGACGGCCGACGTCCTGTCGGCCGCCCTTCGGGTCCTGTGCGAGCGCTACGCGATTGTCAGATCAGAAATTGCACTCTGACCCCCGTTTCTCCCTTCGAATGCGTCCAGAATGTCTCGCGCAATCCATTGGAGCTCGTCGCGACCCGGCGTGGGAAGCCGCTCCCAGAAGTCGGTGGCCTCAAGCAATTGAATGAGCTTCTCTACGTCCTTGCCCGCGAAACCCTCAGGCAGGTATTGCTCAAGTGCCCCTCGACGCAAGATGTAGACGCCTTCCGCTCTCTGCTGAGACAGGAAGGTGTCAAAAATTGTTTGCTGCTCAGCGCTCAGAGCAGAAGGCATTAACCTGCGGCGAGACTTTATGTACTCCCACGTCGCGCGAGCAGCGTCCCAAGAGCCTGATGTAATGGCATCTTCAATGTCTTGAACTAGCCTGGCACCGTCCCGGCTAGATACGTCTTCGACGACATTCCTTTTGATCTCATCCGTGTTTAGCAGAAAAAGGCTCTTCACTTTTTCGTCGCCAATCTGCTCAACATAGTCGCGATCTGCGACGATTGAATAGGGAATCTTTGAGGCGTCTAGGATCATTTTGTAGAAGCGGAACGAGCCTTTACCGCCCGCGCTGATCACTTCAATGATCTTGCCAGCAGTAGCGGATCGGCCGAAACGGTCGAGAATGGATTCAAGAACGATTCGATCGGAGATTCCTTCGCACAGCACTACGGAGTCGGCAAAGAATAGACGCTCGTTATTTTGACTGTTGACGATGTTCAGGAGGTGCTTGGCGTTCGGCAGGTTCTGCGTGTTCAACCGAATTATTCGACTCCGTTGCGCATCGCTGTAAACCCGCGAGACGTACTGGATAGAGTCGGGAGAGACGAATGTCGGCGAGTGGGTTGCCAGCAGGAATTGATTGCCCGTTTCTCTGGCCAATCGCTCAAATACGCCGAGAAGCATTCTTTGCCACTTCGGGTGCAGGTGTAGCTCTGGTTCGTCGATGACGACAAGTGCATCCCTAACATTCAACGCGAAGATCGAAAATAGGTATGTAAGTAGCTCGCGTTCGCCAGATGACGCTGCGCCTATGAGGAACGAGGAGCCCTGCTTCGTAAGCTGCACGTCGTATCGATTGGACATCGGATTGGTGCAGCGGAGCTCCCATTCGTATCCGAGTTCGGACAGGATCCTGGTCAACTCCTCCACTTGCGGATCGCTATAAAACGCGCTTTTCGCGCCGACATTGTCGTCTTCACGGAGCAGCCTGTATTTCGCCGCGAGCGTCCCGATCGCGAGGCTGACGATGTTGACGGCCATTCGTGAACTGCCGACGTCTACAGTCCGTTTGGTTTCGTAATTGTTGTGGTTGGCTAGCTCGACGCCAGATTGAAAATCGTGTCGGGAGCGGTTGACGGGCAGATACAGCAGGGGAATTGATAGGCGCCCGTTTCCAGTCAGTTCTCGAAGGAGCGCATCTACCTCGAAGCGCTGTAGATACTGGAGAAACCATGCAGCTGGTTGGCTGTCGGCTGGCCTAAGTTGATTGTTTACGACGTGGTAAGTGAATCTTGTACCCGCCACAATTTCGTTGATTCGCCATTCGCTAACGATCTCAAGCTGCGAATTGTCGTAGCGCCCTTGGGCAAAGCGCAGCAGGTCTGGCGCATCTGACTGCATCGCGCGCATGTTGATGAGATCTGTCTCCGTGACCTCAAGCTCAAGTGCGACGGCTTGCTCAGAGCCTTGCGGGGACATGCTGTGCGGCTCTAAGCGGATGTTGCTTAGCATGTCGTTGTATTGAAAGACATGCCTTCCGGCATTTTCCGGCGTTGGTTCTAAGCGTGCGTACATCGATGCAAAGATGTGACGTCGCAGCGTAAGAAACAGCGTGTCGAGCAAATTTGTCTTGCCGCCGCCGTTCGGCCCGATGACGATACTCATGGGTCCGTCGAGCCTGAATGTGGCGGGTTCGAGGAAGCTGCGAACGTTCTGAATCGTTATCGAGTTGACGCGCACGTTGTGTCTCGAAGTGGAGTGCTGGTAGTACGCCCAGAAAAAAGGTCGGGCTCATTTCTGATCCCGACCCTTCTCATCGAACACTATTGCGTTTTACCTCACCCGCACTTGCTATACCCACAATTCAAGCAAGTCGCACACCCATCCATCAGCACCAGCGCCTTCGTGCTGCACTTGTGGCACATGGTCGCGCTGGGCGGGAAGGCGGTGCCGTCGCCGGTGACGGAGACGCTTTCGTTGGCGGCGGGCTGGGTAGCGCGCTCGTAGGCGGCGCGCTTCTCGGCGATCAGCGCGCGCTGGGTGTCGGAGAGGTTGTTGTCGACGATCATGCCGATCGACTTGAGGTGGTCTTCGACCACGGCGCCGATCTCGGCGACCAGGCTCGGCATGTAGACGCCGCCGGCCTTGAAGTAGCCGCCGCGCGGGTCGAACACGGCCTTCATCTCGTCGACGAGGAAGGTGACGTCGCCGCCCTTGCGGAACACGGCGGACATGATGCGGGTGAGGCCGACGATCCACTGGAAGTGGTCCATCGACTTGGAGTTGATGAACACCTCGAACGGGCGGCGCTGTTCGTGTTCGGTGCCGGCGTTGAGCACGATGTCGTTGATCGTCACGTACATGGCGTGCTCGACCAGCGGCGTCTTGATCTTGTAGGTGGAACCGATCAGCACTTCCGGGCGCTCGAGGCGCTCGTGCATCTGGATGACGTCGGCGATCTTCGATTCCGCCGGGGCAGTGCTGGCCTGGGCCTCGCGCGCGCGGTCCTCCGCGCTGATCACGCTGTAGCCCTTGATTTTCTTTTCGATCTTGACGGCCATCGGCCCTTCCCCGTGCTGCTTTCGTGTTGATGTCGTAGGCGCGTCGCGTCATGCGGCGCGTGGTGGATTCGGAAGGTGCCGGCGGCGGACCGCCGGCACCGGGGTTACAGCGTGTGGCGGGTTACAGGCTGGCGCGGCTGTCGGCGCGACCACCGCGGCCGCGCGATGCGCCGCGTGCGGTGGCCTTGCGGGCGCCGCCCTTCTTCGCGGCGGTCTTGCGGGCACCACCCTTCTTGGCCGCGGTCTTGCGCGTGGCCTTCTTGGCGGATGCCTTCTTGGCCGACGACTTCTTCGTCGATGCCTTCTTGGCGGTGGCGCGCTTGCCGACGGCCTTGCGGGCGGTCGTCTTGCGGGCCGTGCCCTTGCGGGCGGCGGCGCCCTTCTTCGCGGCCGCCGAGCGACGCGCGCTGGTTGCCGCCTTCTTGACCGCGGCGCCTGCGCGCTTGATGGCCTTTTTGGTCGCCTTCTTCACCGCCTTCTTGGCGGCCCCGACCTTGCGCGTGGTGGCCGCCTTCTTGCCGGCGGCGACGCGCTTGGCCGACTTGCGACCGGTGCTCTTGCGGGCCGTCGCCTTCTTGGCGGTCGTCTTGCGCGCGCCGGCCTTCTTGGCGGTGGTCTTGCGAGCACCGGCCTTCTTCGCGGTGGCCTTGCGGGCGCCGGCCTTCTTCGCGGCCTTCTTGGCCGCCTTGCGCGCACCGGTCTTCTTGCTGGCGGCGAGGGCTTCCTTGCGGGCGGCAGCCGAAGTGCGGGCGAGGCTCTTCTTTGCCTTCTTGACCACGCGGCGCACTGCGCGCTTCGCGGTGCCGGCGGTTTCGCTGACGCGGTCGACGGCGGTGCTGGCGGTGTCGGCGATCGCGCTGCCGATGGTGCTGGCGGTTTCGGCGACGGTGCTCGCCGCGTTGGACAGCGTGGCGGTCACTCCATTTCCATTGCTCATGGGAAGGCCCTCCTTAGGGGCTTTGTTATGCGGAATCGGGATAACGGGTTGTAGCGTTATCGCGGCGACCTATACCGTCGCTGCACACAACATGGCGTGAAAACTACGCGTACTGCATCGGGGTTTTTGATGGGACCGCTGCATTCCTGACGCTGTTGCGGAATGCATGCGACCTGCGCGCGCCGGGTCCGTTGCCCGGCGCGTCACCGGCGCCGGTCAGAACTTGCCGTAATAGCCTTCCTTCAGGGCATCGAAGAGGTTGGCGGCGGTGTGCTTCTCGCCGTCGTATTCGATCTCCTCGTTGCCGCGCACCTCGATCGTCGAACCGTCCTCGAGCTCGAAGCGATAGGTGGTGTTCTCCAGGTCCTTCTCCTTTACCAGCACGCCCTGGAAGGCGGCGGGGTTGAAGCGGAACGTGGTGCAGCCCTTGAGGCCCTGCTGGTGGGCGTAGGTGTAGATGTCCTTGAAGTCCTCGTACGGGTAGTCCGTCGGGACGTTCGCGGTCTTGGAGATCGAGCTGTCCACCCACTTCTGCGCCGCGGCCTGCACGTCGACGTGCGCCTTGGGCGTGATGTCGTCGGCCGAGATGAAGTAGTCGGGCAGGGCGGCGTCGGGCTCCGTCGAGAACGGCATCGCCTTGTCGTTGATCAGCTCGCGGTAGGCGAGCAGCTCGAACGAATAGACGTCGACCTTTTCCTTCGACTTCTTGCCTTCGCGGATGACATTCCGGCTGTAGTGGTGCGCGAACGACGGCTCGATGCCATTGGACGCGTTGTTCGCCAGCGACAGCGAGATGGTGCCGGTGGGCGCGATCGAGGAGTGGTGGGTGAAGCGGCTGCCGACCTCGGCGAGTTCGTCCACCAGCTGCGGCGCGGCCTCCGCCACGCGCTGCATGTAGCGCGAATAGCGCGCGTGCAGCACCTTGCCGGTGATCTCCTGGCCGACCTTCCAGCCGTCCTTCGCCATTTCCGGGCGCTTGCGCAGCATCTCGGCGGTGACGGTGAACGTCTCCGACATGATCGGCGCCGGGCCCTTCTCCTTGGCGAGCTCGAGGCCCATTTCCCAGCCGGCGACGGCCATCTCGCGCGCGATCTGCTCGGTGAACTCGCAGGAGTCCTTCGAGCCGTACTTCATGCGCAGCATGGTCATCGTGCTGCCCAGGCCGAGGAAGCCCATGCCGTGGCGGCGCTTGCGCATGATCTCGTCGCGCTGCTGCTGCAGCGGCAGGCCGTTCACTTCGACCACGTTGTCGAGCATGCGGGTGAACACGCGCACGACTTCGCGGTACTCGTCCCAGTCGAACGTGGCCTGGTCGGTGAACGCGTTGCGCACGAACTTGGTGAGGTTCACCGAGCCGAGCAGGCAGGCGCCGTACGGCGGCAGCGGCTGCTCACCGCAGGGGTTGGTCGCGCGAATGGTTTCGCACCACCAGTTGTTGTTCATCTCGTTGACGCGGTCGATGAGGATGAAACCCGGCTCGGCGTAGTCGTACGTCGAGACCATGATCATGTCCCACAGGTGCCGCGCACGGATGTGGCCGTAGATGCGGCAGGCGACCAGGCCGTCGTCGCGCGTCACGTAGTTGCGGTGGGTCGGCCAGTCGCGCCAGACCACCTGCTCCTCGTTCGTCAGGTCGAGATCGTTCTGTTCCTTGACGTGCACCGGGAACACCAGCGGCCAGTCGGCGTCGTTGTTTACCGCGTCCATGAAGCCGTCGGTGATCAGCAGCGACAGGTTGAACTGGCGCAGGCGGCCGTCTTCGCGCTTGGCGCGGATGAAGTCCTTCACGTCCGGATGCGAGACGTCGAACGTGCCCATCTGCGCACCGCGGCGGCCGCCGGCGGACGACACGGTGAAACACATCTTGTCGTAGATATCCATGAAGGACATCGGGCCCGACGTGTACGCGCCGGCGCCGGCGACGAACGCGCCGCGCGGACGCAGCGTCGAGAACTCGTAGCCGATGCCGCAGCCGGCCTTCAGCGTCAGGCCCGCTTCGTGGACCTTCTCGAGGATGCCGTCCATCGAATCTTCGATCGTGCCGCTGACGGTGCAGTTGATCGTCGACGTGGCGGGCTTGTGCTCGAGCGCACCGGCATTGGAGGTGATGCGGCCGGCGGGAATCGCGCCGCGGCGCAGCGCCCACAGGAAGCGCTCGTTCCAGTACTTCTGCTTCTCGGCGGTCGGCTCGGCCTCGGCCAGCGCCTTCGCGACACGCTGGTAGGTGCCGTCGATGTCCGCATCGACCGGCGCGCCGGTCTTGGTCTTGAGCCGGTACTTCTTGTCCCAGATGTCCAGCGAGGCCGGTTGAAGGGAGATGTCCCCATCCGCGTTCGGGGTTTTGCCCATGCCGACCACCTCCAGGCGCACCGTGCTCATTCCTGCGTCATCTCCGAATCAAAGGCCGTGCGGGACGGCCGGGTGTTGAGGGCGGACCCCCGTCTTCGCGGCGGTCCTTATGGGGTCGTGTTCCACGGGGCGACAGTCCGTCGAGGCGGCCGTGAAACCACTCGGATGGGGTCGGGACAGTGGTCCGGAGCGTCCCGCCCCAGAGCCGGAATACCTCAACCTGTTCCCCATCGAGCCGGCGCGAACCACAAGACTTAGTGGTCGCGCGAAGACGTCAAACTACGCTCACGCCCGGCCGGACGTCAACGTCTTGACGACCGTCACATCGGTCGTTTTCGCCGTGTTTCCGTGTTGCGTCGCGACACCCCGACGAGCGGCAGGGGAACTGTGCCGAAAGGCGGTGGTCGGTCAGGGACTTGAATCGAGGCGCGATGCCGCGACATCGTGACCGCGACACTGCCGTTCCGTTTGACGAGGACCGCGATGGCTTCCCCCCGCACCACGCTGCTGACCCTCTCCATGGCCGCCGCCTTCGGTGGTTTCGTCGCCACCGCCTGCCGCGAAGCCCTGGATCACCAGGCGCAGGCGGCGCCGGCGACCGCCGCCACGCTCCCCGCGGTCGGCGCGCTGCCCACCGCGGTGGGTTCGACGCCCATGCCGTCGCTCGCGCCGATGCTGGCGCGCGTCACGCCCACCGTCGTGAGCGTGCACTCCAAGCAGCGCGTGCGCGTCAGCCCGTTCAACGACCCGATGTTCTCGCAGATGTTTCCGGGCCTGACGCAGGAACGCATCAGCGAATCGCTGGGTTCGGGCGTGATCGTCGACGCGGCGCGCGGGCTGATCCTCACCAACCACCACGTGATCCAGGGCGCCGACCAGGTGTCGGTCACGCTCGCCGACGGCCGCACGTTGCCGGCGGAATTCCTCGGCAGCGATCCGGATACCGACATCGCGGTGATGCGGGTCAAGGCCGACAAGCTGCAGGCGATTTCGTTCGCGAATTCCGACCAGCTGCGCGTCGGCGACTTCGTCGTCGCGGTCGGCAACCCGTTCGGCATCGGCCAGACGGTGACCAGCGGCATCGTCTCGGCGGTCGGCCGCAGCGGCCTGCCGGGCATGGGCTACCAGAACTTCATCCAGACCGACGCGTCGATCAATCCGGGCAATTCCGGCGGCGCGCTGGTGAACCTCAACGGCGAACTGGTCGGCATCAACACCGCCAGCTTCAATCCGCGCGGTGCGATCGCCGGCAACATCGGCCTCGGTTTCGCGATTCCGGCCAATCTCGCGCACGACATCGCCGAGCAGCTGATCAGCAACAAGGGCGTCGTGCGGCGCGGCACGTTCGGCATCGAATCGCAGGATCTGACCGACGCGATCGCGCGCGGCCTCGGCATCAGCGCCGACGGCGGCGCGGTGGTGACGCGTGTGTTCCCGGGCTCGGCAGCGGCCCGGGCGGGTCTGCGCCCGGGTGACGTGATTACCTCGGCGAACGGCCAGCGCATCACCGGCCGCGACGCGCTGCGCAACTTCGAAGGCCTGCAGTCGCTGGGCAGCCGCGTCGGCCTGCAGGTGCTGCGCGACGGCAAGCCGGTGCAGCTGCAGATCGGCCTGCAGGAGCAGGCGCGTTCGGTCGCGGGCGGCGACGTGGACCCGCGCCTGGCCGGCGCCACCTTCGTCGAACTGCCCGCCAGCCTGCGCAATGCGGGGCTGTCGGGCGTGCTGGTGGAGTCGGTCGCCCGCGGGTCGCGCGCGGCGCAGAATGGCCTGCAGGCCGGGGACGTGGTCCTCGCATCGACCGTCGGCGCCTTCGACGACCTGGCCGCCTTCCGCGCCGGCTTCACACAGCGGCCGTCAGAGTTGGCGCTGCGCGTGATGCGCGGCAATCAGCAGGGCGTGCTGCCCGTGCGTTGACCGCGTCCGACCTTCCACGGATCCCAGGAGAGCGTTCAATGGCCACCACTACCCGCAACGGTTCGTCGACTGACCTCGAGGCGACCGGCACCTTCCGCTCGAACCTCGGCGAAGCCGGCGGCAGCCTCAAGCAGGCCGCGGTCGACACCGGCGATGCGCTCAAGAACGCGGCGATCGCCGCGGGCGAAGAGCTGCGCGTCGGCAAGGCCAACCTCAAGGCGGATCTCGCCGATTCGGCCCTGGCCGGCATCGCCGCGGCCGAACTCGCCGGCGGCGCCGCGCGCGAGCAGATGGACCAGTTGATGGACAAGGGCCGCGACCTGCTCGACAGCGCCGCGGAGCTCGTGCGCGAGCGTCCGCTGGTGAGCTTCGGCGTCGCGTTCGCGGCGGGCTGGATGATCGCCAAGCTCGCACGCGGCAACAGCAACCGCTGACACGCGCGTGACCGGCGCGGGGAGCGCAGGCGACAACGAACGCCCGGGTCCGTCGGATCCGGGCGTTTCGCATGACCTTCCGCCGGACCTCGAGGAATCGCTGCGGCAGGTGATGGCCGCGGGGCGATCGAGCCTGTCGGCCGCGAACGAAGCATCCAAGGCGTTTCGCAGTCTCGTCGCCGCCGACATTTCGCTCGCACGCAGCGCACTCGGTCGCACCGTCGCGTTCACCGGGCTTGCGATCGCCTTCGGCGCCAGCGCGTGGCTGCTGTTGATGGCGAGCGTGATCTCCATACTCGTCGGGCGCGTCGGCATGTCGTGGACGGCGTCGCTGCTGATCTGCGCGCTGGTGAGCGTCGTGTTCTGCGCGCTCGCCGGGTGGATCTCGATCCGCTACTTCGAGCACACGCGCCTGCAGGCCTCGCGTCGGCAGCTTGCGCGCCTGGGCTTCGGCGAGCTCGCTGATTTCACGCCGACGCCTGGTTCGGCGAAATCGGCTGCGGACATCGAAAGCGACGACGTCAAAACCGCGTCGGGCGAGCCCGTCAAGGACAAGACCGGCGTGCCCGTAACTCCGCCCTGAGATCGAGATGGCCACGTCGTTCAAGCAACTCATCGAAAAGGTCGGGCAGGCCGAGAACGCGCTCGAAGCGAAGGAGCGCCAGGTCGCCGCGGACTGGCGTCAGCTCAAGGCTTCATGGAAGACCGGCTGGACGCCAGGGCGCATCGTGATCGCCGGGCTGGTGTCCGGCTTCGTCGTCGGCCGCATCGAACCGGCCAGGGGCGTGGCCAAGGGGAACAGCATCATGCAGATGATCACCGCGCTGTCCGGCCTCTTCGCGAGCGCGACGGCGCAGCACGCTGCGAGCCACGTCGAGACTGTTGCCGACGACGTGGGCGACGTCGCCGACACCGTGCAATCCGCCGTGCCCGACCA
Organism: Lysobacter sp. TY2-98; assembly: GCF_003367355.1. Lineage (NCBI taxonomy): Bacteria > Pseudomonadati > Pseudomonadota > Gammaproteobacteria > Lysobacterales > Lysobacteraceae > Lysobacter > Lysobacter sp. TY2-98. Next base: position 2,406,868 of record NZ_CP031413.1, on the reverse strand, counting down.
CGCGCCGGTGGACGCATGAGCGCATGACGAGTTCGACACCGCAGCACACGCTGGTTCCGCCCGACGATCCCATCGCGCCGCCGCCGCACGACGAAGCGCCGCACCCCGCGCGTCCACGACCGCGTGCGCCGTTGGCGGTGGTGGTGCTCGCTGTCCTCGCCACCGGATTCACCTTGTGGGCGGCGCAGGGCCTGATCCTGCCGGTGCTGCTCGCGGTGTTCTTCGCGCTGGTCGGCAATCCGATCATCCGGCTGCTCAAGCGCGCCTACGTGCCGCGATTCATCAGTGCGTTGCTGGTGATCACGTTGGGTCTGGCCGGCACGGTGCTGCTGGTCGAACAGCTCGTGCAGCCGGCGACGGAGTGGATCCACGACGCGCCCAGCGGCATCCGCTCGCTCGCGCCCAAGCTGCGCGCGATGGTCAAGCCGGTGCACGAGGCCAACCAGGCCGCGCAGCGCCTCGCCAATGCGGCGACCGCCGGTTCCGAACAGCAACGCGTGCAGGTGGTGCGCACCGAAAACAGTGGCGATCCGTTCCGCTGGCTGATGGGCACGCCGAAGCTGGTGAGCTCGGTGCTCGCGGTGGTGCTGCTCACGTTCTTCTTCATGGTCTACGGCGCGAACCTGCAGAAGCACGCGCTCGCGCTGTTGCCGACACGGCAGCAGCAACGCATCACCGTCGACATCCTCACTTCGATCGAGCGCGAGATCTCGCGTTACGTGCTGACGATCAGCGTGATCAATCTCGTCGTCGGCGTGGTCATCGCCGCGTTGCTCATCTGGATCGGCGTGCCGCAGCAGGAAGCCTTGCTGTGGGGCACGATGGCCTTCCTGCTCAACTTCGCGCCGTACGTGGGGCCGCTGATCGGCATCCTGACGCTGCTGGTCATGGGCTTCCTGCGGTTCGAGCACTGGAACGTGCTCGCACCCGCGGCGATCTACCTGCTGGTGCACGTGCTCGAAGGCCAGCTCATTACGCCGATCGTGCTCGGGCGTTCCATGCGCGTGTCGCCGCTCGTGCTGATTCTCGCGCTCATGGTGTTCGGCTGGGTGTGGAGCATCGTCGGCCTGCTGCTCGCGGTGCCGCTGCTCGTCTGCGTGAAGCTGGTGCTGTCACGCATCGAAGGCCTGGACGGCTGGGCGCGACTGCTCGAATGAGTCAGCGCGCGAACGGCGAGGGGCCGTAGTAGCGCGCGAGGTGGTCGGCGACTTTCGGATACGCGCGACGCAGCACGTCCGGCGCGCTGAAGTGGTATTCGCTCGCCACCGCGAAGAATTCGTCCGGCGCTTCCGCGGCGTAGTCGTCGATGGGCGCGCGACGTCCGCGATCGAGGCGATCGGTCAGATCGTCGAACGCCTGCTGGAAGTCGCGGCTCCACTGCGCATGCCAGTCCGACGTGAGCGGCGGCGTGCCATCGAGTTCGCCGTCGAGCATGTCGAGCTTGTGCGCGATCTCGTGCACCGCCACGCAGAAGCCTTCGTTCGGTGATGCGCAATCGGCCTGCACGTCGGCCCACGACAGGATCAGCGGCCCGCCCTCCCACGCCTCGCCGATGAGATCGTCCTCGCCTTCGTGCAACACGCCCGCCGCGTCGACGTGACTGCGGTTCACGCGAAACGCGTCGGGATAGACGATCAGCTGCGACCAGCCGCGCAGGCCGGCGACGCCGACTTCGAGCACCGGCAGGCAACACACCGCGGCGAGCAACGCGCGATCGTGGTCATCGAGCTCGAGATCGCCGATCGGCGTGATCACGCGGTTGCGCAGGAACCACGCGGCGAGACAGGACAGACGTTCGCGACGCACCGCATCCAGTGCAGACGCCCACGGCAGATGCGCGACGACGTGGGCGTCGAGAGCGGCGGGAAGCGGGGTGTCGGGTCGATCAGGTCGCGCGAGGCGACGCAGCCAGCCGAGCACGCGTCAGCGGAACATGCCCGGCAGGAAGCTGTGCCAGCGCATGCGCGGCGTATTGCCGACATCGCCGTGCACGCTCGGACGGATGCGCGATTCGTTCGCGGGTGCCGCATCGCGCGCCGGCGCGGCCGGCTTGCGCACCGCGGACTTGGCCGCGGTCACCGTGTCCGGGCAGGCCCCGCTATCCGGGCTGCTCAGACGCACTTCGCGCGCCGCGACATTCGCGCAGGCGAGAATCATCAGCAGGCACAGGCAGATACGGCGCATTGGCGACCCCCGGACCGGGCTGCTCCCGGAACTCCGCGAGGATAGCGCGAATCCCGGACCGCCACCGTGCCGGACGTCGGCACCGGTTCAGCCCCTCATAATGGCTGCATGAGCCCTGCGACCCCCGACCGCCCGGCCCGCCCCATGGACGACCGCGCGCTGCTTCGGGCGCTGGCGGACGGCCCCGTCTCGGGCGACGCCCTGGCCCGCATCGCCGGCACCACCCGCGCCGCGGTCTGGAAGCGTATCGAGGCCTTGCGCGAGGCGGGCGTTCCGGTCGAGGCCGCCGCGGGCCGCGGCTACCGCCTCGCGATGCCGCTGGACCTGCTCGACGCGGGCGCGATCCGCGACGCGCTGCCGGCCGAGGCCGCTGGCGCGCTGGCCGCCCTCGACGTCGCCTGGACCATCGAATCGACCAACACGGCCCTGCTGCGCGAGCCCGCGCCAGCTAGTGGCGCGCGGGTGCTCTTCGCCGAGCGCCAGACCGGCGGACGCGGTCGGCGCGGCCGCACGTGGCAGTCGCCGCTGGGCGCGAGCCTGCTGATGTCGGTGTCGCGCGCGTTCGACGGCGGCCTGGCGCGCCTGGGCGGACTCAGCCTGGTGGCCGGTATCGCCACCGCCGCCGCGCTGCGCGACGTGGGTTTCGACGCGGTCGGTCTGAAATGGCCGAACGATGTCGTGGTGGAGCAGGGCGGCACGCTGCGCAAGCTCGGCGGCCTGCTGGTCGAAGGCGGTGGCGAACATGGCGGTCCGGCGCGCGCGGTGATCGGCATCGGCCTCAACGTCCGGCTTCCCGAATCCGCCGCGACTGCGATCGACCAGCCGTGGATCGACGTCGCCACGCTCGGCCATGCGCCGACGCGAAATGCACTCGCGGCGACGCTGCTCGCGCACCTGCTGCCCGCACTCGACCTCTTCGATCGCGACGGTTTCGCGCCGTTCGCCGCGCGCTGGCGCGAATTCGACGTGCTGCACGGTCGCGATGTCGTGCTCCACCTGCCCGACCGCACCGAGCCCGCGCGCGTGCTCGGCCTCGCCGACGACGGCGCGTTGCGCGTGCGCACGTCCGACGGCGAACGCGACGTGCATGCGGGTGAAGTCAGCCTGCGGGTGGCCGCATGACGGCGTGGTTGTTCGATCTCGGCAATACGCGACTGAAGTGCGCACCGCTGGTCGATGGCGATGTTGGTGACGTGCACGCGCTGCCGCATGCGAGCGGTGAGCTCGCCGCGGCGCTCGCCGCGGTGCTGCCGCCACGCATCGACGTCGCATACGTCGCCAGCGTTGCCGGCGAAGCGCTGCGCGTGGAACTGCTCGATGCACTCACTGCACGCTGCGCGCGCATCGAGCTTGCGCGCACGCAGCGGGTTTTCGCCGGCCTGCGCATCGCCTACGCGACGCCCGCGCGGCTCGGCGTCGACCGCTTTCTCGCCATGCTCGGCGCGCGGCGTCACGAACGCGGCCCCGTGCTGGTCTGCGGCGTCGGCACCGCGCTGACCATTGATCTCGTCGACGCCGACGGCCTGCATCGCGGCGGTCGCATCGCGCCGTCGCCCGACCTCATGCGCGAAGCCCTGCACCAGCGCGCGCCGCAGTTGCCGCTCGACGGCGGCGACTGGGTCGACTGGGCCGATGACACCGTCGACGCGCTGGCGTCGGGCTGCCTCGGCGCAGCGCTCACGCTGATCCGCGACGCGCAGCAATCCGCAACGACGACGCTCGGCATCGCACCGACGCTGCTGCTGCACGGCGGCGGTGCGACCCCGCTGCTCGCGCGCCTGCCCGAAGCACGCGAAGCCGGTGCGCTGGTGCTCGACGGCCTCGCGGTCTGGGCGACGACGTGAGCGACGTCACGTCGCAGTGGCGCGGGGTGCGCGCGTCGATCGCTAGAATCGATCGATGCTGACGCGCGCGCTCTTCGTGCTGTTGCTGGTGCTCAACGTGGGCGTTGCCGCGTGGTGGGCGCTGCACGCGTCTGCGCCCGCAGCGCCGCCGTCGTCATTGCCCGGCGATGTACCGACGCTCGAGCTGGTCGACGCCGGCAACGCCATCGCTGCCGTGCGCACGCCGCAGGCGCCGTCGTCGTCCCTGCGGTGCTGGCGCTACGGGCCGTTCACGAATCCCGCCGCGTTCGAAGCCGCGCGTCGCGCGATCGTCAGCCAGGTGGCGTGGACGGCGACGGCCGAACAGATCGCCGGTGCGCCGCGGGCATGGCGCGTGGTGCTGCCGCAGCCCGACCGCGCGACCGCGACGGCCACGGCCGCGCGCATCGGCGCCGCCGGTTTCGCCGACTACCTGATCCTGCCCGAAGGCGGGCCGGATGCGAACACGATCGCACTGGGCCGTTATCGCGGCGAAACCTCGGCCCGCGACCGCGCCTCGGCGCTGGAGCGCGCGGGCTTCCAGGCCCGCGTCGAGCCGGTGGGCGGGCGCGTCGTGCAGTGGCTCGATGTCGCCGCCACGCCGGCGTTCGACGCCCGTTCCGCGGCGCTCGGCCTCACCGGCGTCACCATCGACTGCGCCGGGGTCGTCCGCGACGGGCGCTACACTATCCCGGCGCCGGCTTAGCTCAGTTGGTAGAGCAACTGATTTGTAATCAGTAGGTCGTCGGTTCGATTCCGACAGCCGGCACCACGCCGTCCCGCGCCTTGATCGTTCAGGCTTTGCCCGACGGACGCCGCCTTCCCGGTGTTGTAACGTGGCCTTGATCGCGGCCAGGGGGCGCTGCGGGACGGAGACGACGCGTGTCCGCACGGGCCGTATCGCGCTGGGAATCGCTCGACCTGGGTACGACGCTGCCGCATGTGGTCGTCGGGTCGGTGCTGTTCGCGTTCGCCGCGATGATCGCCCTCGCACTGGGCCGCGTGACGGGCGGCACCACCTCGCTCTGGATCGCCAACGCGCTCATCGTCGGTTACGCGCTGCGCGTTCCGACGGCACGCATCCTGCCGCTCGTCGCGATCGCCTTCTTCGGCACGCTGCTCTCCGCCGGTTATCCGTGGCGCGACTGGGTGCCGATCGTCACCGCGGGCACGGCGAACGTCGTCGAAGTCGCCATCGCGCTGGTGCTGCTGCGCCGGCTGCGAGTGGGTGTCGACGCTGCGCCGGATGGCGCGCGCGTGCTCGCCGGCCTTGCGATCGCGGTCGCGCTCGCGCCGGCGGCGGGCGCGTTCGTGGGCGCTTGGGTACCGCTGCCGATCGGCGTGTGGAGCGGTCAATTCCTGCGCTGGTACTGCGCGGACGCCTTCGGCATGTTCGTGGCGTTGCCGTTCGCATGGTCGTACACGCGCGAGGAAGGCCGCGAACTGCTGCGCGGCCGGCGCGGCGCCGAACTCGCCGCATGCGCAGTGGCATCGATGGCGGTGGCCTACGTCGCCGTTTCGCAGTTGCGGCATCCGTACGCGATCATCGCGCTGCCGCTGCTGCTCGTCGCCACGCGCGGTGCGTTGGTGACGTCGATCTGCAACGTGCTCGTGATCGCCACCGTCATCACGGTGACGACGCTGCAGCAGCACGGCGTGCTGGCGTCGTCGAACGGACCGGACGATCCCGCACTGCAGCTCGCGTGGTTCCAGGCCTGCGTCAGCGCGGTGGGCCCGCTGGTCGTAGCGGTGCTGACGGCGGATCGTGATCGCGAACGCGAACGCTCGCAGCGCACCGCCGAGCGGCTGCAGGTGATCGCCGACAGCCTGCCCGCCTACGTGGCGGAACTCGGCCCGGATCTGCGCTACCGCTTCGCGAACCGGAAGTACTTCAGCTGGCTCGGCAAGACGCCTGAGGAGCTCATCGGCCACATGCCGGCTGAAGCGCTCGGCGAGGCCGCCGCGGAGCGCGCGCGCCCGCACATGGAGCGCGCGCTGACCGGCGAGCCGCAGCACTTCGAATTCGAACTCGGGGACCAGCGGCTCGACGTCTTCTACGAACCGCTCGCGCATTCCGGCGGCTTCGTGCTGATGGCGCACGACGTGACCTGGCGCTACGAAGCCGAGCGCCGTTTCCGTCACCTGCTCGAATCCGCACCCGACGCGATGGTCCTCTTCGATCCGACCACGCGCCGGATCCTGCTGGTGAATCACCAGGCGGAGCTGATGTTCGGCCGTCCGCGCGCCGAATTGCTGGATCACCGCGTCGCCGAATTCGTCGAAGGCTTCGATCGCATCGATCCGCGGGCGGTGCGCGATCACCTCGACGCGCGTGCGTCGCGTACGCAGGGTGACGTGCTCGAACTGCAGGCGATGCACGCGGGCGGGCTGCACTTCCCGGTGGACGTCGTCCTCAGCGAACTGCGCGCCGGCGACGACGTGCAGCTGGTCGCGGCGATCCGCGATGTGTCCGCACGCCGTCGTACCGAGCGCGCGTTGCAGGAAGAGCGCGAACGCGCGCAGGTCACGCTCAATTCGATCGGCGACGCGGTGGTGACCTACGACACCGCGCGCACGGTGACGTCGCTCAATCCGATCGCCGAGGCGATGACCGGTCTGATCCGCGAGCGCGCGATCGGCCTGTCGATGGACGAAGTGATCCGCCTGCACCACACCGAGGGCCGGCCGGGTGATTCGCGCGAAGGCGCGGCGCTGCTGAAGCGCCACGATGGGCAGGAGCTGCACGTCGAATACGCGCATTCGCCCATCAGCGATGCGGATGGGCGAGTGATCGGCGGCGTGACGGTGCTGCGCGATGTCAGCGAAGTGCGCGCGATGGCCGAGCGCATGTCGCACCTGGCGCAGCACGACTACCTCACGGGCCTGCCCAACCGCGTGCTGCTGCAGGACCGCCTGTCGCAGTCGATCCACCAGATCGGACACGGCGCGCACGGCGCGGTGTTGTTCGTCGATCTCGATTTCTTCAAGACCATCAACGATTCGCTCGGCCACCAGGCCGGCGATCGCGTGCTGCAGGAGGTCGCACGTCGCCTCGCCGGCGTGGTCGACGCCGAGGACACGGTGAGCCGTCAGGGCGGCGACGAGTTCGTGCTGCTGCTCACGCGCCTGACCGACCCGAGCGACGCCGCGCGCGTCGCCGAGCGCCTGATCGCCGCGATCGAAGCGCCGATCGAGATCGAAGACCGCGCACTGCATGTCTCGGCCAGCGTCGGCATCGCGCTGTTCCCAGAAGACGGGCAGGACATCCGCACGCTCACCAAGCAGGCCGACACGGCGCTGTATCACGCCAAGCAGTCGGGCCGCTCGCGCTACAGCTACTTCACCGCGGTGATGAGCGAACGTGCCGATCAGCGCCTGCGGCTCGAAAGCGAACTGCGCACGGCGGTGACCGACGGGCAGCTCTTCCTCGTCTACCAGCCGAAGTTCCGGCTGCCGGACCAGACGATCTCGGGCATGGAAGCGCTGGTGCGCTGGCGCCATCGCGACGGCCATGTCGTGCCGCCCGGTGACTTCATTCCGGTCGCGGAAGAAACCGGACTGATCACCTCGATCGATGAATGGGTGCTGCGCGAGGCGTGCCGGCAGAACCGCGCATGGATCGACGCCGGTCTGCCGGCGTTGCCGATCGCGGTGAATCTCTCGCTGGCGCGCTTCGATCCCGCGCGCATCGTCAACGGCATCGCGCGTGCGCTCAGCGACAGCGGCCTTGCGCCGTGGCTGCTCGAAGTCGAACTCACCGAAAGCCAGATGCTCGACCACAGCGAGCGCGCGTCGCACCTGATCCAGGGCATCCGCAAGCTCGGCGTGCGTGTGTCCGTGGACGATTTCGGTACCGGCTATTCGAGCCTCGGTTACCTCACGCGCCATCGCTTCGACGCGATCAAGATCGATCGCTCGTTCGTGCAGGGGCTGCCGCGCGAGCCGGGTCAGAAGGCCGTGGTCGAGGCCATCCTCGGCATGGCGCGCGCCTTGGACTATCGCGTCGTCGGCGAAGGCGTCGAGACCGATGAACAGGCCGAAGCGCTGCTCGCACTCGGCTGCCACGAGATGCAGGGCTTCCTGCTCGGTCGACCGATTCCGGCGCCCGATATGGAACGCCGCCTGCGCGAAACGTCGGCCGCGCCGCTTTCGCCATCAGCTCACCTGGACGCCGCCACGCTCGAAGCCTCGAAGTAACGAGGAGAGCGACATGGCAGGCAACCTATCGGGCGGCGTGCCGCGCAGCGGCATCGGTCGACAGGGCGATGCGGATCCCACTGCTCGCGGCGCGGATCGCATCGACACCGAGCTCGATGATCGCCAGGCGATCGAAGGTCGCGACGACGATGATCTGTCGGCGGCGACCGAAGCGGAGGCCTGGCGTCGCGCGGCACGCAGTACGCCGTCGTCGGCCGACGTGCGCAGCGACGACCGCGGCGTGCCGGACGGCGAACCGCGCTGAGCCGGCGGGCGTGCAGCGCCCGGCCGATACAATGCGGGCACCGGCCGGGCCTGCTGGGACGGGGTTGTCGCGGCGCCCGGACGCGGAGAGCTCCGCATGTCCCGTACCCCTTTCCCCGTCACCCTGATCGGGGCCCCGACTGATGTCGGCGCCGGCCATCGCGGCGCGCGCCTGGGGCCGGAGGCCCTGCGCATCGCAGGCCTCGGTGAAGCACTGATCGCGCGCGGCGTGGACGTCCGCGACCGCGGCAATCTCGACGGCCCGCGCAACCCGTGGCTCGACGCCGTCGACGGGTATCGCCACATCGCCGAAGTCACCGAATGGAATCGGCTGGTGATGGAGGCGATGTACGGCGAGCTGTCCGGTGGGCGCATGCCGATCCTGCTCGGCGGCGATCACTGCCTCGGTCTCGGCTCGATCACCGGCGTCGCGCGCTGGTGTCGCGAGAACGGCAAGAAGCTGCGCGTGCTGTGGCTCGATGCGCATGCCGATTTCAATACGAGCGAGGTCACGCCGTCGGGCAACATCCACGGCATGCCGGTCGCCTGCCTGTGCGGCCTCGGTCCGCAGGCGCTGACGCATCTCGGCGGCAGCGCGCCGGCGGTGCGCGCGGAAGACATCCGCCAGATCGGTATCCGTTCGGTCGACGAAGGCGAGCGTCGCCTGATCCGCCAGCACGGTATCGACGTCTACGACATGCGCTATATCGACGAGATCGGCATGCGCGCGGCGATGGAGGAAGCGCTCGACGGCATGGACGACGACACGCACCTGCACGTGAGTTTCGACGTGGATTTCCTCGATCCCTCGATCGCCCCCGGCGTCGGCACCACGGTGCTCGGCGGGCCGACGTATCGCGAGGCGTCGCTGGTGATGGAGATGATCTGCGACACCGGTCGACTCGGTTCGCTGGACATCATGGAGCTCAATCCGCTCATCGACGATCACAACCGCACGGCGATTCTGGCGGTCGATCTCGTCGAGAGCCTGTTCGGCAAGTCCACGCTGCTGCGTGATTGATGCGTGAGCGCGATGTCGTCGTCCGTCTGAATGTTGCGTGACGGGAAACACGCGATCGAAGCAACAGTCGACATCGGGTTCACGCGCGAAATCGTGTCATCGCCGCACGGATTTCCCATGCCGCATCGCGGCGACCCTGGAGATGACACCATGAAGCGACTCACTGCCCTGCTCCTCCTCGCCATGTTCTCGATGAGCACCCTCACCGCCTGCAACACGATGGCGGGCGCCGGCAAGGATGTGCAGAAGGTCGGCGAGAAGGTCGAAGACAAGGCGCAGGACTGCAAGGACGGCAAGTGCTGATCCCAGCGCATTGCAGCTGACATGCGAAGGGCCGGAGCAATCCGGCCCTTCGTGTTTTCGCGTCACCAGCCCGGCGGTGGATCGGGCACGAAACCGCTGCCGGGAAACGCCTGCGGACCCCGCGCGTAGTGCTCCGCATAAGGAATGACGCCGCGCTTCACCAGCGCGTACACGTCGTCGTAGCGGATCTCGCTCACCTGGGCGGGTGAGCGGCTTGTCCGCACGAAGCCCGTGCGCGACACCGGCGAGTATTCGGCATCGCCATGACCGGTGCCGATCGCCTGCTGGGCGCGCATCCCGGCCTTCGGCGCCGCCTGGGCACTCGCCGCCGCGTCGGCTTCGCGTCGTTCGGGCATGTACACCGGTGGCGCTGGAGGCGGTGGCAAGGGGCGTGCTTCATCGAACACCGCAATGCCGATCACGCCGACATTGCGCGGCCGCCCGGTGCGCGCGGCATAGCTGTCGCCAACATCGGAAAAGTAGAACTGCGCGACGTGCTGCAGCGACTTGCGCCAGCCGGTGAGTTCGGTGGTCGCGTACGGCTCGAGCACGTAGCCGGCCTGGTCGGCACTCGCGGTCTGGCCGGTCACGGCGTTCACGCCGTCGACGCTGAGCATCACCAGCACGCGGGATGCGCTGCGGTTGGTCAGGCGCACCGCATAGCGATGGCCCGGTGTGCCCGCCACCCAGTCCTGGCTGCGGTAGCGGTATTCGGGCAGTTCGCGACCGTCGTCGCGGTCGATGACCGTCATGTCGACACGGCCGCCGCTCCAGTTCCGCGCGTGGGCGGCTCCGGCGACGGTGAGCAGGGCGGCGAGGAGGAAGCGGGTGCGGGACGGGCGGGACATGGCGATGCTCGCAGGACGGGTATCGGGTTCAACGCGCACCGCGCGGTCGCGGGGTTGCCGGGCGCCGCGTCGTTCAGCCCGAGGCCCGGGCGGGCGTTCGCGCGCTGCACGGTAAACTCGCGGACCGAACGCTTTCGCGCACCACGATGACCCGCACCCGCGTCCTCACCGGCATCACCACCTCGGGCACGCCGCACCTGGGCAACTACGCCGGTGCGATCCGGCCGGCGCTCGAAGCCAGCCGCGACCCGTCGGTCGAAAGCTTCTATTTCCTCGCCGACTACCACGCACTCATCAAGGTGCAGGATCCGGCACGCGTTCAGCGCTCCACCCTCGAGATCGCCGCGAGCTGGCTCGCCGCAGGTCTGGATCCGTCGCAGGTCTGGTTCTACCGGCAGAGCGACATCCCGGAGATTCCGGAACTCACGTGGCTGCTCACCTGCGTGGCCGGCAAGGGCATCCTCAACCGCGCGCATGCCTACAAGGCGTCCGTCGACAAGAACCGCGAAGCGGGCGAGGACGACGATGCGGGCATCACCGCAGGCCTGTTCATGTACCCGGTGCTGATGGCCGCGGACATCCTCATCTTCAACGCCAACAAGGTGCCGGTCGGCCGCGACCAGATCCAGCACATCGAGATGGCGCGCGACTTCGGCCAGCGCTTCAACCATCTGTTCGGCGAACATTTCACGCTGCCGGAAGCGGCGATCGAAGAACACGTTGCGACGCTTCCGGGCCTCGACGGCCGCAAGATGTCGAAGAGCTACGACAACGTGATTCCGCTGTTCGCACCGCGCGAGCAGCTGAAGAAGCTGATCTATTCGATCGTCACCGACTCGCGCGCGCCGGGCGAAGCGAAGGACCCCGACGCATCGAACGTGTTCCAGCTCTACCAGGCGTTCGCGAGCGCGGAGCAGGCGGCCGAGATGCGCCGCGCCTTCGAATCGGGCATCGCGTGGGGCGACGCCAAGCAGGCGCTGTTCGAACGCATCGACGCCGAAATCTCGCCGATGCGCGAGAAGTACGAAGCGCTGATTGCCAAGCCCGCCGACATCGAGGCGATCCTGCGCGACGGCGCGGCGCGCCTGCGCGCGCGCTATGCGATGCCGCTGCTCGCCGACCTGCGCGATGCGGTGGGCCTGCGCGATCTGTCGAAGGCGTCGGTGGCGGTGTCGAAGGCCGACGACAGGCCCGCGCCGGCGACGTTCAAGCAGTACCGCGAGAACGATGGTCGTTTCTACTTCAAGCTCGTGCGCGGGGATCGCGTGCTGCTGCAGAGCGCGGGCTTCGATGCGCCGCGCGAGGCGGGCCAGCGCGTGGCGGCGCTCAAGCAGGCGGCACGCCTCGACGACGAGGCGCTGCTCGCAGAAGGCGCCACGCGCGACGAAGTCGACGCCGCGCTCGCCGAGATGGCCGAAGCCGCGGCATGAGCCTGCAGCTGCAGCAGCTCCTCCCGCTGATCCTGTTCCTGCCGTGGTTCGCCGTTCTCGCGGGCCTGTTCTGGTGGTATCCGCGCCAGCCGCGCACCGCGGTGCGTCGCCTGTTCGATCTCGTGGCGATCGCGATCGCCGTGATCGCGTGCGGCGTGGTCGTGCGGTGGGCGCATGGCTATGCGGTACCGACGGGCCCGGCCGGCAACATCTGGCGGCAGGTGCTCGCCACCGCATCGGGCTACGGCGTGTTCCTCGCGGTGATGCTGGTCGCGTGGCTCGTGCGGCGACGCTGGCTGCGCGGCGCGTCGCACCACCGATAAACGGCGTTTAAACCTTCGGCGACGGCTACGCATCAATGCCGGTGTCGACGACGATCGCGTCGCGACGTCCCGCACTCCGAAGGTTCGTCCATGACCCGTCGCCCGACCCGTACGGCGCTCTGCGTTGCGCTGCTGCTTGCCGCCTCCACGCTACACGCGCAGGACGCCACGCCCGCCGCCACCGCACCCGCCGTGCACACCTACGTGCCCGCGGATTTCGCGCGCTACAACCCGCACAACGCGCTGGACATGCTCAAGCAGGTGCCCGGCTTCGTGATCCGCCAGGCGGACCAGGAACGCGGCTTCGGCGAGGCGACCGGCAACGTCGTCATCAATGGCCAGCGCATTTCGGGCAAGTCCAACGACGTGCTCACCGAGATGACGCGCATTCCCGCGGCGAACGTCGTGCGCATCGAGATCGTCGACGGCTCGTCGCTGGCGATCCCCGGCCTCACCGGTCTGGTCGCGAACGTCGTCACCAAGCCCGGCGGCATGAGCGGGCAGTGGTCGTGGAAGCCGGACATCCGCAAGTACTACACGCGGCCGCAGATCACGCGCGGCGACGTGTCGGTGAGCGGTTCCGCCGGCGCGCTGCAGTACAACGTCGGCCTGAGCAACAACGGCAACCACAGCGGCGCCGGCGGCGGCACGGTGATCTACAACGCCGACGGTAGCGTGCGCGATGTGCGCGACGACGCCTGGACCGGCGAGTCCGACAATCCCACGCTCAGCACGCGCCTGACCTACACCGCGGCGGATGGCGACATCGCCAACCTCAATGCGTCGGTGTCGAGGGAGTTCTACCACTACCGTGAAGTCGGTACGCGCAGCGGGCCCGGCCTGCCGGATCGCACGCGCGCGGTGCGGGAGAACGAAGGCGGGCATTCGTACGAAATCGGCGGCGACTACGAATTCGGACTCGGCATCGGCAAGCTCAAGCTGATCGGCCTCGATCGCTACAAGCACCAGCCGTACGACCAGACGGTGGTGACGCATTACGTCGACGGCTCCGCGCCGGACAACGGAAGCCGCTTCGCGCGCGACAGCGAGGAGTCGGAAAAGATCGCGCGCGCCGAGTACAAGTGGACGACCGGCAAGAACGACTGGCGCATCTCGGCGGAAGGCGCATTCAACTCGCTCGACAGTGCATCGAGCATTGCCGTGCTCGACACCGGCGGGAATTTCGTGGGCGTGCCACTGCCGGGCGCGAATGCGACGGTGCAGGAGGACCGCTACGAGCTCATGGGCAGCTGGGGTCGGCCGTTTGGTGCATCGCTGAAGTTCCAGATGTCGGCCGGTGGTGAGTACTCGAAGCTGCAGCAGGTGGGCGCGGGCGGGCTGACACGCGAATTCATCCGGCCCAAGGGCTCGATGTCGCTGGCGTGGAAGGCGAGCGATGTGCTCGACGTCAACTTCAAGCTGCAGCGCAAGGTGGGCCAGCTCAACTTCTACGACTTCCTCGCATCGGTGAACCTCAACGACGGCAGCCAGAACGCCGGCAACCCCGACCTCGTGCCGCAGCAGAGCTGGGAGTTCGAAGTCGAAACCACGCGCACGCTCGGCGAGTGGGGCACGACCACGCTGCGCCTGTACGACCACCGCTTCGACGATTTCATCGACACGATCCCGATCGGCACCGACGGCGAAAGCCCCGGCAACATCGACAGCGCCCGCGAATACGGCCTCGAGTGGAAGGGCACGTGGAAGTTCGATCCGCTCGGCTGGCGCGGCGCGAAGCTCGATACGCGCTGGTGGGTGCAGCAGAGCAGCGTCAAGGATCCGCTGACGGGCGAGCGACGCCGCACCAGCTGGAGCCTGATCCACTTCTGGGACGTGGCACTGCGCAACGACGTACCCGGGACGCCGTGGGCCTGGGGCTTCGACGTCAACCACGAGCTGGACTCGCGCAACGTGCGGCTGACCGAAATCGACCACACGTGGGAAGGCCCGGTCTGGGGTTCGGTGTTCGTCGAGCGCAAGGACTTCTTCGGCCTGACCGTGCGCGGCACGCTCAGCAACCTCTTCGGCGCGGGGAGCTATCGCGACCGCTACGTCTACGACGGCCGTCGCACCGATCCGCTGGATTTCCACGAGGTTCGCGACCGCCGCATCGGGCCGGTCCTGAAGCTGGAAGTGTCCGGCACCTTCTGACCGGCACGCGGCGTTCCGCCCGCGCGGTCGACCCCGGCGTCGTCCGCGCGGACAATGCGCGCATGCATGGCCTGTTCGTTACCGGAACCGACACCGGCGTGGGCAAGACCCGCGTCGCCACCGCCCTCGCGCACGCACTGACGCGCCGCGACGTGCGCGTGCATGCGCGCAAGCCGGTGGAATCGGGTGTCGACGCGCGCGTGGGTCCGACGGATGCACTGGCGCTGCGGGAAGCGGCCGGCGCGCACGAAGCGATCGACGTCGTCTGTTCACTGACGCTGCGCGCGGCGCTTTCGCCCGAACGCGCTGCGGCGCTCGAGAACGTTGCACTGCCGCTGCAGCGACTCGTCGATGCCGCGCGGCGGGATGTCTCCGCCGACGATTTCGCGCTGGTCGAAGGCGCGGGTGGCTTCTATTCCCCCATCGCGGACGGTGCGTTGAACGCGGATCTCGCGACTGCGCTCGGCCTGCCGGTGCTGATCGTCGCGGCGGACCGATTAGGTGCGCTGAACCATGTGCTGCTGACGATCGATGCCGTGCAGAAACGCGGACTCGACATCGCGGCGATCGTGCTGAACCGCACGTCGCGCGACGTCGACGTCGCAATGGACAACGCCGGTGCCCTGCGTCGACGCCTTGCGATCCCGGTCATCGAGTTCCCGCACGGCGGGGAGGCCGGGCGCGACGCGTGGTCGAGCGAGGCCGACGTGCTCGCATCGCTCCTCGACGATCTGCAGGCGCGTGCGGCATGACCATGCACGCGCGCGACACCGATATCGAACGCGCGGTCGACCTGCTGCGTGCGGGGCGGCTCGTCGCGTTCCCGACTGAAACGGTCTACGGCCTCGGCGCGAACGCGCGCGATGCAGAGGCCGTCGCGAAGATTTTCGCGGCGAAGGGTCGCCCGTCCGACCATCCGCTGATCGTGCACATCGCCTCCGCGCAGGCGTTGCCGCGGTGGTCATCGTACGTGCCCGAAGCCGCGCAGAAACTCGCGGCGGCGTTCTGGCCCGGTCCGCTCGCGATGGTGCTGCGGCGCGCCGAGGGCGTGCCCGACGCGGTGACCGGCGGCCTCGACACCGTCGCGCTGCGCGTGCCGCGGCATCCCGTCGCGCTCGCACTGCTGCGGGCGTTCGACGGCGGACTCGCCGCGCCATCGGCGAACCGCTACGGGCGCGTCAGCCCGACGCGCGCGATGCACGTGCGCGAGGAACTGGGCGATCGCGTCGACCTCGTGCTCGAAGGCGGCGCCTGCGATGTCGGCATCGAATCCACCATCGTCGATCTTTCCGGCGACGAGCCGGTGCTGCTGCGGCCCGGTGCGGTGACGGTCGAGATGCTCGAACGCGTGCTCGGCCAACGCGTGCGCCATGCGGGCGAGAACGCGACGCCCGCGCCCGGTCGCAAGCCGTCGCATTACGCGCCACGCGCGAAGGTACTGCTCGCGAGCGACGCGGAAGCGGTCAGCCTTGCGCGCTGCTTCCACGCGGGCGGCGCACGTGTGGGTCTGCTGTCGACGAAGGCGCCGATGGAAGCCGGCATCGACTGGCTCGGCCTGCCGCAGGATGCCGACGCCCAGGCCCGCGAGCTCTACCAGCGGCTGCGGGATGCGGACGCGCTCGGGCTCGACATCGTCGTCGCCGTCGTGCCGCCGCTTCGCGAGGGCATCAGCGAAGCGCTGCAGGATCGCCTGCGCCGTGCGGCGGGTCTCGGCGATGGCGCGCCCGATGCGTCAGACTTGCACGCATGACCGACCGCCTCACCATCACCCGCCCCGACGACTGGCACGTGCACCTGCGCGACGGCGCGATGCTGCGCGACGTGCTGCCCGACACCGCGCGCCAGATGGGCCGCGCGATCGTCATGCCGAACCTCGTGCCGCCAGTGGTCACGACGGATGACGCCGCGTCGTACCGCGATCGCATCCTCGCCGCGCTGCCGGCTGGGGCATCGTTCGAACCGCTGATGACGCTCTATCTCACCGAGGGCACGACGCCCGCGGAGATCGAGCGTGCGAAGGCGAGCGGTTTCGTGCACGGCGTGAAGCTCTACCCCGCGCATGCGACGACGAATTCAAGCCATGGCGTCAGCGACCTGCGCCGTTGCGCCGCGACGCTGGACGCCATGCAACGCGTCGGCCTGCCGCTGCTCGTGCACGGCGAAGTCACCGATCCCGACGTCGACGTGTTCGACCGCGAAGCGGTCTTCATCGAACGGGTGCTGACCCCGCTGGTGCGCGACTTTCCGCAGCTGAAGATCGTGCTCGAACACATCACGACCACCGCGGCAGCCGAGTTCGTGACCGATGCGCCGGCCAACGTCGGCGCGACGATCACCGTCCACCACCTGCTGCTCAACCGCAACGCGATCTTCGCCGGCGGCCTGCGGCCGCATCACTACTGCCTTCCGGTGCTCAAGCGCGAGCTGCATCGCCAGGCGCTGGTGAAGGCGGCGATCTCGGGCAATCCGAAGTTCTTCCTCGGCACCGACAGCGCGCCGCATCCGAAGCATGCGAAGGAATCGGGCTGCGGCTGCGCGGGCATCTACACGGCGCACGCCGCGATCGAGCTGTACGCGGAAGCGTTCGACAACGCAGGCGCGCTCGACAGGCTCGAAGGCTTCGCGAGTTTCCATGGCGCGGATTTCTACGGCCTGCCGCGCAACTCCGGCACGATCACGCTGGTGCGTGGCGACGTTGCCGTGCCGGAGACGCTGATTGTCGGCGGCGACGAACTCGTGCCGTTCCGCGCCGGCGCGACGGTGGGCTGGCGCGTCGAGGCCTGACGCGACGCGCCGTCAGGGCGCGTCGACCAGCAGGAAATCCGTGTAGAAGAAGCGCTCATCGCGCAGCACCTGCTCGCCCGAGCGCACGTCGATCGCGCGGCCGAACATCGGGCCGCCGACGACCAGCGTGTGGAACTCGCCGTTCTCCCCGCAGGGATCGCAGTCGTTCGGCAACGCGGCGAGCAGCGTGTCGTCGAATGCGCGGCCGGAGAACGTCGCGTCGAGCTGCTGGGTGTCGACGCAGCACAGGTGCGCGCGCAGGCCGCCGGCGATCATTTCGCGGGCGAGACGTGCAGTGTTTTCGCCGAACAGCGGCGTGTCGATGTGCCAGCCGAGCGTCTTGCACGAGGCTTCGCGCCAGCTGCGCACGTCCTCGAGGAACAGGTCGCCGAACGCAATGGTGTCGAGGTTCGGCCAGCGCTGTCTCGCCTCGTCGAGCGCCGCGGCGAACGCGGCTTCGTAGCGCGCGTTGTCGCACTGCGGCTCGATCTCCGCTTCGATCAGCGGCAGGCCTGTCGCGTTCGCCTGCGCCTGCAGCACGTCGCGACGGATGCCGTGCATCGCGATGCGGTCGAATTCGCGATTGACGGTGGTCAGTAGCGCGACGACTTCGACGTCATCGCGCTGGCGCAGCGTGTGCAGCGTCCATGCCGCGTCCTTGCCGCCGCTCCACGACAGCAGCATCGGGCGTCGCACGGAGGCGCGCTCAGGCCGCGGTGACGTCGCGCAGCTGCCAGTGGCTGCCGGCGAGCAGGCGCAGGCGGTGACGGACGACGTCGCCGGGCAGCGTGGTGGTCAGGACCAGGTCGATGTGCAGATCGTCCTGCTCGCCGGTGACGACGGCATTCGGATCGGTCGCCCCGAGCGCGGGATCGACGTCGTCCGGATCGTCCTGCGTGCCGCGCCAGCGGTCGAACACCTGCGTCGTGCGCACGGCCTGCTGAAGCTGTTCGGCGAATCCGTCCGCGCCGTGCGCGGTGAACGAGGTGGCGGCGGTGTCGCCGCGTGCGGCGGCGCCATCGGGCAGGCGGATGTAGTAGCGCGTCGACATGGAAGGCTCCTCAGCGGGTGCGTTCAGTGTATTCAGGCTGCCACGGTCGCTTTGTGAAAGCGCGTGACGAGCCCCGAAACGACAACGGCCCGCCGAAGCGGGCCGTGTCGGGGCGCAGCGTACCGATCAGTCGCGGTCGGCGCCGGCGGTGGCCTCCTGGCCGAAGCTGCGACCGTCCTGCCCGCGTTGCCAGAAGAACACCGGCGCCGGCGTGTCCTTGCCGCCGATCTCCTTCATGCCGGCGCCCACGTCGAACAGGCGCCCGTCGACCATCACGTAGCGGGTATCAATGGTGCTGCGGATGTTCTCCAGCGGATTGCTGTTGAGCACCACGAGGTCGGCCTTCTTGCCGACTTCCAGCGAGCCGGTCTGCTTCGACAGGCCGAGGTAGTCGGCGCCGTCGATGGTCGCCGCGCGCAGCGCTTCGAAGTTGCCCATCGCCTGCGCGAGCATCCAGGTCTCCCAGTTCGCCGACAGGCCCTGCAGCTGGCCGTGGCCGCCGACCTGCACCTTGATGCCGGCATCGCGCATCTTCTTCGCGGACTTCGCGATCTCGACATGCCAGTAATCCCAGTCCGGCGCGATCTCGCGGCGGATGCTGCGTGCATCGAGCGTCTCGCGCGGGAAGAAGCGCGCGAGCTTCTTGTCTTCCCAGACGTTGTCGTGCGCGTACCACCAGTACTCGCCCGACAGGCCGCCGTAGGTGACGACCAGCGTCGGCGTGTTGCGCACGTCGGTCTGCGACCACACGCCGAGCACGTCCTTGTACAGCGGCGCGATCGGGATGTTGTGCTCGATGCCGGTCACGCCGTCGAGCATCATCGGCATGTTGTGGTTGAACGTGGAGCCGCCTTCCTCGACCACCAGCATGCCGAGCTCGCGCGCGGCCTGGTTGATCTGCTGGTGCTGCTCGCGACGCGGCTGGTTGTAGCTCTTCACCGAGAACGCGCCGATCGCCTTCATGCGGCGCAGGTGGCTGCGTGCATCGTCGAGCGAATTGACCACCGCCTTGAAGTCGCCATCCGCGCCGTAGAGGATCGTGCCGGTCGAATACAGGCGCGGCCCCACCATCTTGCCGGCCTTGAGCAGCTCCGACTGCGAGAACACGTACTCGCTGCTCGCCGACGGATCGTGCATCGTGGTGATGCCGAAGGCGAGGTTGGTGTAGTACGCCCAGTTCTTCTGCGGCACCACGCCTGAGCCGAAGTTCGCCGAATGCGCGTGCACGTCGATGTAGCCCGGCACGATCGTCTTGCCGCGCACGTCGATGGTGCGTGCGCCGCCAGGCACGCTGACCTGCGCTGAAGGACCGACCGCGACGATGTGATCGCCCTGCACGACGACGGTGCCGTCGTCGATCACGTCCTGTGTGTGCTCCGCATCGCGCATGGTGACGACGCGTGCATGCGTGAACGCCACCGTGCCGTCGGGTGCATACACCGTCTGCGTGAGGCCGACCGGGATGCCGCCGTCGTTGCTCGGCTTCGGCAGATCCTTCGGCGCGCCCGGCACGAATGCGAACGCATCGCGCAAATCACGCGAGTAGTAGCGGTCGCCCATCATCCAGTGCAGCGACTTCGAATCCGCGCCCCAGTGCAGGTAGCTGCCGACGTCGGCGGTGACCTGCGTCACCGGTACGGCTTTGCTGTCCTTGGACAACTCCACCGACTGCCCCGTCTCGACGAGCGGCGTCACATACGCATTGAACAGCTCGGTGAACGCGACCCACTTGCCGTCGGGGCTGATGCTGACCGTGTCGGGATACTTCAGCGAATACACCTCGCGCGGCTCTTCGCTGTTCAAGCCGACCGACATCAGCTTCTTCTTGAGGCCGCCGCCGGTGAAGTAGTACACGCGCGTGCCGTCGGCGCTGAACTGCGGCGCGTCGCCTTCGTCGGCGATGCGATGCGCGCCGCTGCCGTCGGCGTTCATGACGTAGATGCCTTGGTCCTGCGTCCACGCCGAACCCGTGAGCCCGCTGCCGCCGCTCTTGGAATAAACGATGCGACGAGCATCCGGCGAGATGCGCGGGGCGTAGTAGTAGCCCTTCTCGCTGGTGAGCTTGCGGCCTGCGCCCGTGCCGCCCGCATCGCGCAACCAGATCGCCGACAGGCCTTCGTCCGACCACGTCGTGTAGAGCAGCTTGCTGCCGTTCGCGCTGAAGCTGGGCTGGTATTCGTAGACGCCGGTGTTGTTGGTCAGGCGTTCGGGCGTGCCGTTCGGCAATGTCTTGCGCCACAACTGGCCGACGGCGTTGAAGATCAGCGTGCGACCGTCCGCACTCGTCGCGACGTCACGGATCATCTTCGGCGTGAAGCTGCCGGTCTCGATGTCGTGCGTGAAGCGCAGCGGTTCGGCGACGGTCTGCTCGATGTCGGCGATGAACGGAATGTTCGTCGCGCTGCCGCTCGCCATGTCGACGCGCCACAGCTTGCCCTGGGCCCAGATCACGACGTTCTTCGAATCCGGCGTCCAGTCGAAGTCGGTGTACGGGCCGAAGATCGCCCACGCTTCCTGCTGGTCGTGCGAGAGGCCGTCCCACACCGGGCGTACTTCGCCGCTCTTCAGGTCCATCACGTGCAGCACCGACTTCTCGCGGATGCGCTTCACGAACGCGAGCGACTTGCCGTCCGGCGAGGGCTGCGGCCGCACCGCGCCGCCGGGTGTGTCGATGATCGTCTCGACCTTGCCGGTTTTTCGATCAAGGCGCTTGATCGCGTAGATGACGCCGTGCGGATCCTTGTTGTACTGGAACGTCGGGCCGGGGCTGACGTCCTCGCTGAAATAGACGTAGCGACCGTCCGGCGACACCGCGGGCTCGCCGAGATCCTGCTGGTCGTTCTTCTGCTTGGTGAGCTGCAGGCCCGAACCACCGCCGGCGACGTGGTACATCCACAACTCGCCCGCGCCGAGCGAACGCTCGCCGGTGAAGTGCTTGCGCGCGATCAGGAACTGGCCGTCGGGCGTCCACGCCGGGTTGTTGAGCAGGCGGAAGTCTTCCTCCGTCACCTGCACCGCGTTGCCGCCGGTGGTGTCGATGCGCCAGATGTTGTTGCCGCCGCCGCGATCGCTGGTGAACGCGATCTGCCTGCCGTCGGGCGAGAAGCGCGGCTGCACGTCCCACGCCGGGCCGCTGGTGATGCGCGTCGCCTTGCCGCCAGCAATCGGCAGCAGATAGACGTCGCCCATCATCGAGAACACGAGCTGGCGACCGTCCGGCGCGACGTCGACGTCGAGCCACGTGCCCTCGTCCGTGCTGAAGCGGATCGTCTTGGTCGGGCCGTGCGGCGCGTTGACGTCCCACTTCTTGTCGCCGGCGTCGGGCTTCGAGGGGCCGCGCTGCGCCTGCCCCGGGTCCTTGGCCTTCGGCACGCCGGCCGGATTCAGCGCGTCCTGCTCGAGCTGCGTGTCCGGTGGCGTGGGCGGCGGCCTGTCGCCGGACTTCGCGGCCTGCGCGAAGGCGGTGGAGGAGGCGAGCGAAAGCGCGCCGGCGAGTGCGACGTAAAGCAGCGTGCGGGTCGGAGTCATGGCGTCGAAGGGCGGGATAACCCGTCGACGGTAGCCCAGCCGCGGGATGCGCGACCGGGCCGGACGTCATGCGCGCGTGACGCGCGTCGCCATCACTCCCAGGCGGGCGCGTCGGACGCGAAGCCCAGCGTGAGCGAACCGCGGCCGACGTTGACCATGCCGGTGAGGCTCATCAGGCTCTCGAACACTTCGACGCGGTGCGTGCGGCAGGTTTCGATCAGCTCGGCGTAGCCGGGTAGGCGACGCATTTCGTCGAGCGGGCCGCCGTAGCTCATCGCAAGCGTCGGCGTCATCAGCTTGCCGTCGCGGATGCGGCGCGCGGCAAAGGTGAACAGCTTTTCCGCCGCGGCGTCGAAGCCCTTCACCTTGGCGACCGGGCCGGTCTCGCCGCGGTTGCAGTGCAGGATCGGCTTGATGTCGAGTGCGCTGCCGAGCGTGGCGCTGAGGAAACTCACGCTGCGATCGCCGCGATGGCGGGTACGCGCGCGCAGATAGTTGAGGTCGCGCGGGACCATGTAGGCGTGCGTCGCGAGGGCGACCTGTTCGATGCGCGCTCGCATCTTCGGCGCGCCTTCCTGCGAATCGCGCAGCCGCACGGCTTCGACCGCCGAGATCGCCTGGCCGGAGAACACGTTCTGCGTGTCGATCACGCGCAGCGCGAACGGCGTGGTGATGCCGGCCGCAGCGCGCGGCTCCTTGTATTCGTTGAGGATCGCGAAGCTTGCCTGCGAGGTGTTCTCGAAGATCGGGCTGCGCGTCTTCGTGATCGTCATGCAGAACACGTAGTCGTATTCGACGACCAGCTTCTTCAGGAACAGGTCCTGGACCTGCTGCACGGTGAAAGGCTGCGTTTCCGCCTGCGCGATCAGCTCGGCCGACTGCGCGTCGAGGAACTCGAGCGTCGCCTGTTCGTTGCGCTGGTCAGCGAGCACGGCGTTGCCGATCTTGACGGTGATCGGCAGCAGGGTGATTTCGTGCTGGGCGAAGTACTCGAGCGGAAGATCGCAGGCCGAGTCGACGACGAGTCCGATGCGCATGGGTCAGGCCCCCTGTGGGCTTTTATTGTTCTTTGGCAGACGGATTATCGGTCGCGTCCGCGGATTCTTGATCGCGCTGGCGGCGCAGCCGTTCAGCATCCCGTGCTGCGGTGCAGCGCAACACGACGAACCAGTGCCCTCGGTGCTGCGCCGGACGAGAGGAACAACGTCCGCTCGCTCGCGTTGTAGTGGTCGGTGATATCGAGGATCAGGTCGAGGCGTCCGTCGTGATCGAGGTCGCCGGCGAACAGCAATGCGGGCGATGCGTCGTCGCCGAGCATCAACGTGCCGTCGTCGTAACGGCCCGCGTGGAACTCCTGCAACACCTGCGTGCGTGCGCCGCCGGCGAGCACCAGACGGCAGACGTCGCCACGCGCGGCGCAGTCGAGCTGCAGGCGGTATGAGGCGCCGTGCAGCTTGAGCGCGAGCGGCTTGGTCGGCAGGCGCAGCGGTTCGACGCCGGCCCACGCGGTGTCGACGGGGCCGATGCGCAGCTTGGGGCCTCGGAGGAGGAAGGTGGCGTCGCGAACGGTCGTCGTCACTTCGAGGCCGGTGTCGGTGCCGTCGGCGTCGACCACGTCGTCGTGCACGCGACGAACACGCACTTCCGTCGCCACCAGCGCGCTGCGACCGGTCGTGACCTGCAGCGCAAGCCAGTTCTCGCCGTCGCGCGCCGTGGCTTCGCCTTCGTGAAAGACGCCCAGCGGCTGCAGCGCGAATGCGGCGGCGAGGGCGACGCCGATCAGTGCCATGCGCCGAGGATCGCGCCGTAGAGCAGGAACTGCACGACGTGGTAACCGCCGTCGATGAGCCAGAGCGTCAGCGGCTTGCGTGCGAACGTGTAGTTGATGCCGAAGCTCGTCGCGACGAACAGCAGGCCGATCAGTGCTCCAAGCCCGGCGCCGTGCGCGACGCCGACGTCCTTGGGCAACGCGAGGGCCATCGCGAACGCGGCGACGAGGCTCAGCACGAACGCGGTACCGAACGTGCGGCCCGGGTGCTTGGGCGACTGGGTGACGTCGATCCCGGCGGCGCGGCCCCAGGCTTTCAGGAACAACGGGCCGTACCAGAGGCCACCGAGCATGAAAGCGGATGCGGCCGCAACGAGCACGGCCCAGGGATTGATGGCGGAAAACTCGGGCATGCGGGGATCCGGGCAGGGCGACGCTCCCCGGCGTCGAACCGTGGCGGAGCGTACGCGATGTGACGCATTGCACAATCGCCGCGTGTCGGCGATCGCAGGGCGGCACCGCCGGGATGACCGGCGATGCCGCGGATCGATCAGGCGTCAGCGCGCGCGATCGGGGACTGCGTACGCGCGCGGCAGCGGCCCTTGCGGCGCGAGGTAGCGGTCGCGCAGGTCGGTCTGGCGGCTGCGCATGACGATCGGGCGACCGTCGAACCAGACTTGCTTGGCGACGTTCGCGACGTCGAGCGGATCGCCCGTCCACAGCACGAGGTCGGCGCGCTGGCCGACCGCAATGGTGCCGGTGTCGCGCTGGCCGAACACCTCGGCCGGCACGCGGGTCAGCGCGGCGAGGCCGTCTTCCCACGACAGGCCGTTCGCGACGGCGTTGCCCGCGAGCTGACGCGTATTGCGCGCGTTGTGCGTCGGGTTCTCGCCCCCCTGCACGATGCCGACGGTGACGCCGGCCGCGCGCAGGATCGCCGCGTTGTCCATGCGCGCGCCGATCTCGTCGAAGTTCGCCGGCAGGTCCGCCAGCGGATCGACGAACACCGGCACCTTCGCCGCGGCGATCTCCCGCGCGACGCGCCAGGCTTCCGACCCACCGACGATGCCGATGCGCAGGTGCTGGCGCTGGGCGAACTTGAGCAGCTGGCGGATGTCGGCGGCACGATCGACCTGGAACATCACCAGGCCTTCGCCGCGCGCGAATTTCGCGAGCACCGCGCGACCGGCCGGCGTCAGCGACGCCGCGTTCGTCGTCGGCGCGATGCGGCCGCGCGCTTCATCCAGCCACTGTTCGAGCAGCATCCACTGGCCCGCGCGCGAATGGCCCGATTCCTCTTCGACCTGGTCGCCCAGCGCGATGAACAGCACGCGCGCACCGACCGGATCCGGCGTGCCGTCCATGCGCACCATGCCGCCCTGGCCGAGGATGATCGAGCCGCCTTCGCCCAGGCTCGGCATCAGCATGGTGTCGCCGATGCCTTCGATGCGGCTGACCGGAATCGCGGTGGCATCCGGATTGAACGCGAGGGTGACGTCGAATTCAGGACGCACGTTGATGGCGCGGCCGTTCTCGCCCATGCCGAGCGAGGCGTCGACCGTCGAGTCCTCGCCCGACACTTCCTCGACGCCCAAATGCGTCAGCCCGCCGAACAGCGCCGGCGTGACCGGTGCACCGTTCGCGTCGACGGTGGTGACGCCGGCGGGTGCTGACAGATGCGGACCGACCGCCGCGATGCGCCCGCCGTGCACCAGCACGTCGGCGTTCTGCAGCGTGCCGCGGGAGGTCGCGGTGTGCACCGTGGCGTTGCGGATCAGCAGCTCCTGCGCGGACGCGGAGCCGGTGAGCGCAACGAGCAGCGCGCCCGCGAGTACAGAAACGCAGCGGTTCATCGCACACCTCCCGTCTGCGGCGCGGCGCGTTGGCCGAGCATGAAATCCGAGACCGGCTGGCGCGACGGATCCTTGCGGTCGTAGACGCGCGCACCGTCGACGTAGACCTGTTCGGCCTGCGCGTAGCTGCTGAACGGCGTGCCGTTCCAGACGACGACGTCGGCCATCTTTCCGGTCTCCAGCGTGCCGGTCTTGTCGAGGATGCCCAGCGCTTTGGCCGGGTTCTGCGTGAGCCAGCGGATGGCGTGCTCGGGTGTGATGTCGATGCCCGCGAGCTTCGCGTGCGCCATCACCTTCGCCGCTTCCTGGTTCAGGCGCTGGATGCCTTCCTCCGAATCCGAATGCACGATCGCGCAGCTGTTCTGCGGACGGTCGACCAGCGCGATGTTTTCCTGGATGCCGTCGTAGGCCTCCATCTTGAAGCCCCACCAGTCGGCCCACATCGCGCCGCAGACGCCTTCGGCGGCGAGGCGGTCGGAGAGCTTGTAGGCCTCGACCGCATGGTGGAACGCGGCGACCTTGAAGCCGAACTCCTTCGCGAGGTCGAGCATCACGGCCATTTCGTCGGCGCGGTAGCAGTGGATGTGCACGCGGATGTCGCCGTTGATCGCGCCGGCGAGCGTGTCCATCTTCAGGTCGCGCTTGCCGCCGGTGGCGTTCTCCGAGTCCGGCTTCGGATCGGCCGACCACCAATGGTCCTTCTTCGCCGGCTGCGGGCGGTTCTTCTTCAGGTACTCGGTCGCGTCGATGAACGCGGCGCGGTAGCCGGCGACATTGCCCATGCGCGTCGACGGGCCGCCCTTCTTGCCGTAGACGCGCTTCGGGTTCTCACCGCAGGCCATCTTCAGACCCCACGGTGCGCCCGGGAATTTCATGCCCTGGTAGGTCGTGGACGGCACGTTCTTGAGCGTGACGCCGCGGCCGCCGATCAGGTTCGCCGAGCCCGGCAGGATCTGCAGCGTGGTGATGCCGCCCGCCATCGCGGTGAGGAAGCCCGGATCCTGCGGCCAGATCGAATGCTCGGCCCAGACGTTCGGCGTCGTCGGCGCGGTGGCTTCGTTGCCATCGCTCGCCGCGCTGACGGCCGGGCTCGAATACACGCCGAGGTGCGAATGCACGTCGATGATGCCGGGCGTCACCCACTTGCCGGTGCCGTCGACGATGGTGGCGTCGGCCGGCGCTTCCAGGCCTTTGCCGACCGCCGCGATGCTGCCGTCGCGCATCAGCACGTCGGCGCCGTCGAGGCGTTCGCCCGTACCGGTCAGCACGGTGGCGTTGCGGATCAGCACTGGCGCGGACGGAATCCGCGCATACGTGCTGGGGTAAGGGTCCTGCACAAAACGCGAGGGCGAGCCCGCGGCGCCGGCCGCGAGGGGCACCGCCAGCGCGACGGTGCAGGCGAAGGAAGCGAGGATCCGGAGCATGGACGTTCCGCGGACGAGGTAGCCGACGACCGTAACGGTGTGCTGCCGATCGTCACCGTGCCCTTGGTCATGCCGGCATCGACGCAGGTGGCGCTTCGGGCAATGCGTCGCCGCACGCCGGCTTCTGGGTCGGTGGCCCGCCTCGTGCGACCATGCAAAGAAAAAAAGGACGAAAACGATGAAAGACAAAGACCAGATCGTCGCCAACTGGCTGCCGCGCTACACCGGCGTTCCGCTCGAGGAGTTCGGCCAGCACCTCCTGCTGACGAACTTCGGTGGTTACCTGCAGACCTTCGCCCGCCTGATGGGCGCGCCCGTCGTCGGCCTCGACAAGCCGA
Source organism: Lysobacter sp. TY2-98 (assembly GCF_003367355.1). Classification (NCBI taxonomy): domain Bacteria; kingdom Pseudomonadati; phylum Pseudomonadota; class Gammaproteobacteria; order Lysobacterales; family Lysobacteraceae; genus Lysobacter; species Lysobacter sp. TY2-98. Next base: position 2,379,539 of record NZ_CP031413.1, on the reverse strand, counting down.
TGCCGAGCGCCACCGCCGACGGCATCACCATGATCAACTTCGGCATGGGCAGCCCGAACGCGGCGACGCTCATGGACCTGCTCTCGGCGATCTCGCCGAAGGCCGTGCTGTTCCTCGGCAAGTGCGGCGGTTTGAAGCGCAAGACCGTGCTCGGCGACCTCGTGCTGCCCATCGCCGCCATCCGCGGCGAAGGCACGTCGAACGACTACATGCCGCCGGAAGTGCCGGCGCTGCCCGCGTTCGCGCTGCAGCGCGCCGTGTCGACGATGATCCGCGACCTCGGCCACGACTACTGGACCGGCACCGTCTACACGACCAACCGTCGCGTCTGGGAACACGACGAAGCGTTCAAGGACTACCTGCGCAAGCTGCGCTGCATGGCGATCGACATGGAGACCGCCACAATCTTCGCCGCCGGCTTCGCCAATCGCATTCCCTGCGGCGCGCTGTTGCTCGTGTCGGATGCGCCGATGACGCCGGAAGGCGTCAAGACCGCCGAGTCGGACGCGCGCGTGACTGCGGACTTCGTCGACAACCACATTCAGGTGGGTATCGAAGCGCTTCGCCTGATTCGCCGACATGGGAAGTCGGTGAAGCATTTGAAGTTTGATGAGTAGTCATTAGTGGGTCATGGGCTCCAAGCGCCCGGAGGCGGTGCGGGCACGGTGCGCAGCAGCGCACGCCAGAGCTCGTCAACCTTGCGGTCCGAACCGCAGTGGCGGTCGCGCGCGGCGTAGCGCCCGCCGATGCAGGCCTCGAGAAGCGAGTCGCGACCATCCGTGCACCCGGTATTCCCTTGCGGCGAATGCCAGATCTCGTCGGAATTCCACGTCGTTCGAATCGCTTCCAGTGAACGTGTCGGGACGGTGCGCGTTGCGGCAGGTGCAACCCACCGTCTGAACGGCGCGGCCGGCGCGTCCAGAGGTGGTGGGGGCGGTATTGGAATTGGGGCCTCGCGCACCGACAGGTCCGCCTCTTCGCCGTGGACGAGGATGTCGACACGCCACGTGCGGTAAGGCGGATTGAAGAACCCGTCTCCGATGGTCACCCGGTAGTGGGGTTCCGTCGATTCATCGGTGGATTGACCACAGGTGGTCGCGAGGGGGCGATCGTCACTGCCCTCGGCCCGCGCGCTGTGTCCGGCAAGTTCGATGACGCTCCGGACATCGTAGTTCGTGGCGTCCATTCCCGATCGCGGCAGAGGAATCCACGCGTGGTCGAGCGATATCGCTACGGGGCCCCGAGCGCGCGACGTAACCACCCACGCGCTCATTCCGGCCGCAAGCGCCGTCGCAAAACATGCGATAGCGATGGGCTGTAGTTTGCGTCGACGGTTCATGTCCACACTCTAGTCCAACCGACCGACGGCATTCGACGTCGCGACCCCTGAGACCTTCGCGCCCGAGACTGTCACCCCAGACAGGAGCGGGACATGGAGCATGCCTTCCTGGTGATCCTCGGCGCGGCGTTGGCGTGGATCTTCTATTTCATCCAGCGCCAGGTCGAACGTCGGCGCACCACCGAAACCATCGAGCGCAACCAGAAGTTGCTGGCACTCAAGCAGGGGCTGGAAGGGTCGAAGACCAGCCTCGGGGATCTGCAGCGGTTCGAAGCCGGCCTCGTCGGCAAGGCGCAAACCGCGGTGGAGATCGCGGACGGCTATCTCGCACGCGCCGAGGAAGTGATCGAACGCGGCGCGGTCGAAGTGCTGCAGGACGACGAATTCACCGCGCAGGCGCGCGAGCGCCTGCTGTTCGCGGATGCGCGCCTGCATCGCGTCGTCGCGCGCCTGCGCGGCCAGCTCGATGGCGATGGCCAGGTCGCGTTCGATCGCACGCATACCGCGTGGCTGGCGTTCCGCGACCGGCATGCGCTTTTCATCGCACAGTCCTATGCTCGCGGTCCCATCCGCGCCCTGATCCAGGCGGTGACGCTGGAAAGCCTCACCGCCGCATGGATCGCCGAACTGGAGACGCAACTCGGTGAATGACGTGATCACGACCGCCGCCGATGTCGTCGCGTTCTGGCGCGAGGCGGGTCCGTCGAAATGGTTCACGCGCGACGACACGTTCGACGCGTGCTGCCGCGGCGTGCTCGACCTGCACTTCGCGGCGGCGCGCGGTGAGCTGGACGACTGGCGCAACGATGCGACCGGGGCGCTCGCACTGGTCATCCTGCTCGACCAGATTCCACGCAATGCGTTCCGCGGTAGCGCGCATGCGTACGCCACCGACCCGCTGGCGAAGTCGATCGCACAGCAGGCGATCGACGCCGGCTTCGACCTTGCGACGGAGGAACTGCTTCGTCCGTTCCTCTACCTGCCGTTCGAGCATTCGGAAGCGCTCGACGACCAGCGTCGCGCCGTTGAGCTGCATCGCGACCGGCTCAGTGCACCCGATGCGGACCAGTGGGCGAAGCTGCACCTCGACATCATCGAGCGCTTCGGCCGTTTCCCGCATCGCAATGCTGCGCTCGGTCGCGCGACTACAGCGGACGAGCAGGCCTTCCTGGACAGCGGCGGATTCGCCGGCTGACATCGGAAACAAAAACGGCCGCAGACGCGGCCGTTTTTCTGCAGGCAGCGACGCCACTCAGTAGCGCGGCACCGCGCCATCCACCTGCTGCGACCACGCCTCGATGCCGCCCTCGACGTTGTGGACGTTCGTAAAGCCAAGCCGGCGGAAATGCTCGGCGGCCGCCGCGCTGCGACGACCGTGGTGGCACATGAACGCCAGCGGCGTGTCCTTCGGCAGTGCTTCGAGCTCCGCCGACGCGTTGCCATCGAGCACCGAGAACGGCACGCGCACCGAAGCGATGGCGCGCTCCTCCGGCGGACGCACATCGACCAGCGTGATCGCGCCGTCGCCCAGCATGCGCGCGGCGTCGGCGGCGGTGATCGACTTTACCGTGCGCGCCTTCGGATTCTCGACCACCAGGCCGCGCCCGCGCTCGTCGTCGACCCAGTCGATGCGCAGGCCCTGTGCGCGCGGCGCACTGGCGAGATCGAACTGCGCGCGGATGCCGTCGACTTCCGTTGCGATCGCCTGCGGATCGATCGGTCCGAGCTGGAGCTGCGCACGGAAATCGGCGTCGACCGACACCTGCAGCGCATAGCCGGGACCGGCGTCGGCGATCGCGCTGCGCAGCATGTCGGCGGCGGCCGGCGTGATCTCGATCGACGGCGGAGTGCGGTCCGGCGCCTGCACGCCGAGCAGCGTGTGCAGCTCCCCCGAGTTCGCCATCTGGATCACGATGTCACTGCCGCCGACGAGTTCGCCGTCGACATACAGCTGCGGAATGGTCGGCCAGTCGCCATAGGCCTTGATGCCTTCGCGGATCTCCGGATCGGCCAGCACGTCCACGTGCGCATAGTCGATGCCGAGCCCGTTGAGGATGCCGGACGCCTTCGCCGAGAAGCCGCATTGCGGCATGCGGGGATCGCCCTTCATGAAGAGGACGACGCGGTTCGCCTGCAGCAGGGTGTCGATGCGGGTGCGCAGGGCGGGGTCAAGTGACATGACGTTAACCTTCAGGAAAGCGAACGCTCATTCTACGGCGCGGGGCCTTCCGACCGGCGTGGCATCATGCGGGCATGACCGTTCCAGCCGTCGCTCTCCACCGCGTGCCGCGCTATCCCCATGCGTGGTGGATCGGGCTGATGGCCGCGCACGTGCTCGCGTTCGCCTTGTGGTGGCGTTACGGATGGCAGTACGGACTGCCGCTGCTGGTCGCCTCGCACCTGGCGATGGTCTGGGGCACGTTGCGGCCGGATTCGCGGCTGTTCGGGCCTGCGCTCACGCGTTTCCAAACCGACGAGCGCGTGCTGTGGCTGACGATCGACGACGGCCCGTCCGACGACACGCCGGCCGTGCTCGACCTGCTCGACGCGCACGGCGCACGCGCGACGTTCTTTCTGGTCGGCGAGCGGGCGCGCCGACATCCCGACCACGTGCGCGAGATCGCCCGCCGCGGTCACGGCATCGGCAACCACAGCGACTCGCATCCCACCGCGCGCTTCTGGGCGCTCGGCCCCGGCCAGATGCGCGACGAGATTCATCGCGCGCAAGCGACGCTCACGGAGCTGTCTGGAACGCCACCGGTATGGTTCCGCGCGGTCGTCGGCATGGCCAATCCGTTCGTGGCCGCACCGCTGCAGAAGCTCGGACTCGCGCGCGTCGCATGGACGGCACGTGGCTTCGATGGGGCGGTGTCGGATCCGAAGCGCGTGGTGCGCCGCGTCGAACGTCTGCTGGCGCCGGGCGTGATCGTGCTGGCGCATGAAGGCGCAAAGCATGGGGGCAACCTCGAAACGCTCGCGTTGATGCTGCAGCGGTTCGATGAACTCGGTTATCGCTGCGTGCTGCCCGTGCCGATGGCGTCGACGCCGGGCCCGACCTTGCCGCGCGCGCACTCCAGCGTCGCGGACTGAAGCGCGATCACTCGCGCCAGGCGACGATCTGCCAGTTGTTGAACGGCGTGTTGCCGTTGAGTGGCGTGATCGCGTAACGCAGACCGGCGGCATCCAAGCGATCGCGCAGTAGGGCTTCACTGGGATAACGACGCGGCGCCGAATACATCCAGCCGGCGACCGCGGCCAGCGTGTCGAACGCCTTGCTGGTACGCGCGCGCCAGCCCGGCGTTTCCAGGCCGCTGCGAATGAACAGCTTCCCACACGGCGCGACCATCGCCGTCGCCGTATCGAGAATGCGGATCTGTGCCGGAGTGTCGACGTACTGCAGCACGTCGAGCAGGGCGACGCTGCCGGCGTGTTCGGGCATCACGCGGCTGAGGTCCACCGCATCGAACGTGACATCACGCAGTCGGGCGCGATCGGCAACACGACGCGCATGCGCGATCTTTCCCGCATCGATATCGACGCCGCGGTACGGCAGGTCGACACCGTCCTCGCGCAGCGTGTGCGCCAGCAGGCCGAGCCCGCAACCGAGATCGAGCAGCGGCGCGGTCGTGTCGCGCAACGCATCGGCGACCGCCGGATATAGGGGATCGCTGCCGAGCTTGGTGCGCGTGTAGAAGTAGTTCCAGCGATTGCCGAACGCGCCATCGGGCAGGAAAGCACGGGCGATGCTGCGGGCGCGCGCGCCGTCGAGGGGGCGCGTCTCCAGAACCGCGGTCACGCGGTATCGCCGAGCAGGCGATGGGCGACCGGAAGCGCGACGTCCACCCAGCGCGCATACATCGCGTGCGACGGATGCAGGCCGTCGGCGACGACCATCGCGTCCGCATCGCCACGTTCGCGGCTGGCCGGCGTGATGTCGACGAAGGGGATGCGCCGTGCCTCGCACATCGAGCGCGCGACGTCGTTGAACGCATCGATCTCGCGCGCGATCTGCGCGCTGTCGCGGCCTTCGTTGCGCGCGAAGGGAGTAACGCCCCAGTCGGGAATGGAGAGCATGAGCACGTGGTCAGGGCGTCCGCCCGCAAGCGCAGTGGCGGTGTCGAGCAGCGGGCTCAGCTGCGCGCGGTACTCGGCGGTGGTATGCCCGCGGTACTGGTCGTTGACGCCGATGCCGAGCGTCACGAAGTCGTAGGTGCCCAGTGGTTGCGCCGCGGCAATGCCGAGCGCCAGTTCCTCGGTGCTCCAGCCCGTCGTCGCGATCACGTGCGGCTCGCCGACGTCGACGCCACCGTCGCGCAGTGCGCGCGCCAGCTGCACCGGCCAACGATGCGCCGGCTCGACACCTTCGCCGCAGGTGTAGCTGTCGCCGAGCGCGAGTGCGCGCATGTCAGGCGACCTGCACGCGGCTCGCGTTCGCCGCCTGCGCGCGGCGCTCGAGCACGCGGTCGATGCGCGCGAACACTTCGCGCAATTGGTCGGGCTCGGGCAGCAGCGTCACGCGGAAATGGTCGCGGTCGCGCATGTTGAAACTGGTGCCGGGGACGATCAGCACGCCTTCGCTTTCCAGCATCTCGAGCGCGAACGCCTGATCGTCGAAATCGATCGCGGCGTCGCCCACCACCTGCGGGAAGCCATAGAGCGCGCCCGCAGGCGTCGCCATGCGCAGGTGACGGCTTGCGGCGATGCTTTCGTCGACCGCGCGACGCGCTTCGTACAGACGGCCGCCCGGTGCGGTGAGTGCATGGATGGTTGACGCGCCCGACAGCGCCGCATCGATCGCGAACTGCCCGGGGACGTTCGCGCACAGGCGCAGTGCGCCCAGCAGGTCCATCGCGTGGTGCAGGTCGCCGATCGCGAGCGGATCGCCGCTCAGCACCGCCCAGCCCACGCGCCAGCCGCAGGCGCGGTGCACCTTCGACAGGCCGCCGAACGACAGGCAGGGCACGTCGCCGGCCAGCGGCGCGAGCGGCTGGAATTCGGCGCCGTCGTAGAGGATTTCGTCGTAGATCTCGTCCGACATCAGCAGCAGCTTGTGCTTCGCGGCGATCGCGACGATGCGTTCGAGCAGCTCGCGCGGATAGACGGCGCCAGTCGGATTGTTCGGGTTGATGACGACGATCGCGCGCGTGCGTGGCGTCACCAGGCGCTCGATCTCGTCCGGATCGGGCAGGAAACCGTTCTCCGGCGCGCAGGTGTAATGCACCGCGCAGCCGTCGTTGAGGATGGTCGCGGCCGTCCACAGCGGGTAGTCCGGCGACGGCACCAGCACTTCGTCGCCCGGATTCAGCAGCGCACGCAACGACAGGTCGATCAGCTCGCTGACGCCGTTGCCGATGAACACGCGTTCCGGCGACGCATTGGGCGTGCCGCGGCGGCGGTGGTAGTCGGCCAGCGTTTCGCGCGCCGCGGGCAGGCCCTGCTGGTGGGTGTACGGATCGGTGTCGTGGATGCGCTCGGTGATCGCGCGCTGCAGGTGCTCGGGCGCACGAAACCCGAACGCGCCGGGGTTGCCGATGTTGAGCTTGATCAGCTTGCGGCCCTGGGCCTCCAGCTCGCGGGCTCGCCGGGCGAGTTCACCACGAATTTCGTAGCGGACTTCGGAGAGGCGTTCGCGGGTCTTGAGGGCGTGGGACATGGAAGCGGCGCTGGTACGCGGAAAATGGCGGCCAGCCTACCGGAAAACGTGTCGCAGCCGGCGGACGGCGGGGGGTGCGGTCTGGCTAGAATCCATGCATGACCGAAACCACCGCCGCTTTCACATCCGACCTCGCCGCGTTGCAGGCGATCGGCTGGCCGGTGACGGTCGACGCGGGCCCCGACGGTTGGCGCGAGGCGCTCGACGCCCGCCCGGACGCCCGTCCCGCCCGCGTGGTCGAACAGCACCGCACCGGCTACATCGTCCTGGACGGCCCCGACGACTCGTTCAGCGTCGAATCGCTGGGCGACTGGCTGCGCCCGCCGGGCTATCGCGAAGGCCGCACCGATCCCACCGATCGTCCCGGCGTCGGCGACTGGCTGCTGATCGAGGGCGGCCGCCGCCACGCCAAGGCCGTGGCGCTGCTGCCGCGCATGTCGGCGATCAAGCGTGGCGCCGCGGGCGAGCATTACCGCCAGCAGCTGATCGCGGCGAACATCGACGTCGCCTTCGTGGTGTGCGGACTCGACGGCGACTTCAATCCGCGCCGCATCGAGCGTTACCTGCTGCTGGTGCAGGGCGGCGGCGTCGAGCCGGTGGTGGTGCTGACCAAGGCCGACAAGGCCGATGCCGCCGAGGCCGCGACCATCCTGCGCGCGGCAGTGGGCGAGCAGCTAGCCGTGGTCGCGGTCAACGCGAAGGACGCGGCGAGCGTCGCGCAACTCGATCGCTGGCTCGGCGCCGGTCGCACCGCGGTGCTGGTGGGCAGCTCGGGCGCGGGCAAGTCGACGGTCACCAACACGCTGCTCGGACTGGACAAGATGAAGACCAGTGCGGTGCGCGAAAACGATTCGCGCGGTCGTCATACGACGACGCATCGCGCGCTGATTCCGCTGCCGCAGGGCGGGTGCCTGATCGACACGCCCGGCATGCGCGAACTCAAACCGACCGGCGAGGAAGATGTCACCGACACCTTCGCCGACATCGAAGCGCTCGCCGCCCAATGCCGTTTCCGCGATTGCAAGCACGAGAAGGAGCCGGGTTGCGCCGTGCGTGCGGCGGTCGAGGCCGGCACGCTGGATCCGCAGCGGTTCGCGAACTTCCGCAAGTTGTCGGATGAGGTGGCCGGCGCGGCCAATCGCCTGGCGACGCGCCGCCAGCAGCAGGCGGAGTCGAAGGTGCAGACGCGCGCGCTGAGCAAGCGCCTCGACGACAAGTACGGCAAGCATTGATGGCGACCGTGGAACTGCCCGCGGACGTCGCGCACCACGCCGCACTCGATGCCCGCATGGTGCGCGTCGCCCGCGACATCCGCGTGCTCGCGCTGGTGAGCTGGCCGGCGGGCGAGGAAGCGAAATTCCTCGCCGACTACGCCGCCGGCACCGCCCGGCCGCCCGTCATCGCCTACCCGAAGAGTGACTTCCGCGAGGCGCGCAGGGAACTCGAAGCGATCGTGCGCGAAGCCGATCCGCAGCACCCGCTGGGCCAGTACCTGATCGACTCCGCGCGCAACTGGGGCACCGCCGCGCTGATGTGCGAAGAGCTCGGCACGACGCGCGTTCTCGCTCATTCGAAGGAGCTGTACGGCACGCCGAACGAAACGCTGCCGGGCAACGGTCCCACTGCGCGCGAAGCCGCACAGCACTTCATTTCGATCGCGGATGAACTCGACGCCGGCCTGCTGTCGCCGTCGGAAACCATCCGCATTTCCGCGACGGCCCTTCGCCTGCAGCTGCAGAACGATCTCGACGACTTCTTCAACAAGCGCGTCATCGAAGTCGAACTCGATCCGGATCTCATCGCGAAAGCCGCCGCGGGCGCGACGCGCATCCGCCTGCGGGCCAGCGCGAACTTCAGCCAGTACGACCGCGACCAGCTGCTCAACCACGAAGCGTTCGTGCATTCGATCACCGCGCTCAACGGCCGCGAGCAGCCGGTGCTGTCGAGTCTGTCGCTGTCGTCGCCGCGCACCACGGCGACGCAGGAAGGCCTCGCGACCTTCGCCGAGCAGATCACCGGCAGCATCGACATCGGGCGCATGAAACGCATCTCGCTGCGCATCGAGGCGGTGGCACGTGCACTCGATGGCGCCGATTTCATCGACGTGTTCCGCTACTTCGTCGAGTCCGGGCAGACGCCGCAGGAAAGCTTCTCGTCGGCGCAGCGCATCTTCCGTGGCGTGCCCACCACGGGCGGCCATGCGTTCACCAAGGACACCGTCTACGTGCGCGGCCTGGTGGGTGTGCACACGTTCTTCCGCTGGGCGCTGCGCAATCGCAAGCTCGCGCTGTGCCGGTACCTCTTCGCGGGCAAGATGACGCTGGCCGACGTCCAGCGTTTCGAACCCCTGTTCGAATCCGGTGCCCTGCTGCCGCCGCGCTGGATGCCGCCGTGGCTAACCCGCATCAACGGGCTGGCCGGGATGCTCGCGTTCTCGCTGTTCGCCAATCGCATCCGCCTGGACAGCATCGCCGACGAGGGCGGTTTCCTGCTCGATTTCTGACGCTCGAGCCCCGAACCGTGCGCGTGCGTCCGAAGCGGCCGGTGGCGGCGGTTAGAATCGAGGGCCCGCCCGGTTTCGCGTCCCGATGACCCAGAGCTCCAGCGACGATCTCAAGCAGGCCGCCCTCGAGTACCACCGGGCCGACCCCCCCGGAAAGATCAAGGTCGCCCCGACCAAGCCGCTCGTGACCCAGCGCGACCTCGCGCTCGCGTACTCGCCCGGCGTCGCCTATGCCTGCGAAGCGATCGTGGCCGACCCGAACACGGCGTCGGAACTCACCGCGCGCGGCAATCTCGTCGCCGTCATCTCGAACGGCACCGCCGTGCTGGGCCTGGGCGACATCGGCCCGCTCGCCGGCAAGCCGGTGATGGAAGGCAAGGGCGTGCTGTTCCAGAAGTTCGCCGGCATCGACGTGTTCGACATCGAGGTCGACGAGCGCGATCCCGACAAGCTGGTCGACATCATCGCCTCGCTCGAGCCCACCTTCGGCGGCATCAACCTCGAGGACATCAAGGCGCCGGAATGCTTCATCGTCGAGCGCAAGCTGCGCGAGCGGATGAACATCCCGGTGTTCCACGACGACCAGCACGGCACCGCGATCATCGTCGGTGCCGCGGTGCTCAATGCACTCGAAGTGGTCGGCAAGAAGATCGGCGACGTGAAGCTCGCGACGTCGGGCGCGGGTGCGGCCGGTATCGCCTGCCTCGACATGCTGGTCGCACTCGGCATGAAGCCGGAGAACATCCTCGCGGTCGACCGCGACGGTGTGCTCTACACGGGTCGCGATCACATGGACCCGGACAAGAAGCGTTACGCGCGCGACACCGACAAGCGCACGCTGGCCGACATCATGGTCGGCGCCGACGTCTTCCTGGGTCTTTCCGCGGGCGGCGTGCTCAAGCCCGAGATGGTCGCGACCATGGCCGACAAGCCGGTCATCCTCGCGCTGGCCAATCCGTATCCGGAGATCCTGCCGGAAGATGCGAAGAAGGTGCGGCCCGACTGCATCATCGCGACGGGTCGTTCGGACTACCCGAACCAGGTCAACAACGCGCTCTGCTTCCCGTACATCTTCCGCGGCGCGCTCGACGTCGGCGCGACGGAGATCAACGAGGCGATGAAGCTCGCCTGCGTGCGCGCTATCGCGAAGCTCGCACGCATGGAGGCGGGTGACCTCGCCAGCGCTTACGGCGGCGACGTCCCGAAGTTCGGCCCCGACTATCTGATTCCGCGCCCGTTCGATCCGCGCCTGCTGGTCGAACTCGCGCCGGCCGTGGCGCGCGCCGCGATGGACTCGGGCATGGCAAAGCGCCCGATTACCGACATGCGCGCGTACGAGGAAAAGCTCGGCCAGTTCATCTACCGCACCGGCCTGATCATGAAGCCGGTGTACGACCGCGCGCGGGCCGATGTGAAGCGCGTCGTCTACGCCGAAGGTGAGGAAGAGACGGTGCTGCAGGCGGTGCAGACCGTTATCGACGAACAGCTCGCGAAACCGATCCTGATCGGACGCCCCGATGTCATCGCCACGCGCATCGAACGCCTCGGCCTGCGCATGCGTCCCGGCGTCGATTTCGAACTGACCAACATCAATTCGGATCCGCGCTTCGACAGCTACTGGCAGCAGTACCACGCGCTGACGGAGCGTCGCGGCGTCACGCCGGCGGCGGCGAAGAACCTGTTGCGTTCACGGCCGACGCTGATCGCCGCGCTGATGGTCGAACGCGGCGAAGCCGACGCGATGATCTGCGGCCTCGTCGGGCGCTTCCACAAGAAGCTCGGCTACCTGCGCAGCGTTTTCAGTTTCGACCGCGGCGTCACCGGCACCGCGGCGATGACCGCGGTCATCAACAACCTCGGCACGTGGTTCTTCCTCGACACGCATGTGCAGGTCGACCCCTGCGCCGAGCAGATCGCCGAAGCCACGCTGCAGGCGACGTACCGGATGAAGCTGTTCGGCATCGAGCCGAAGGTCGCGCTGCTGAGCCACAGCAACTTCGGCAGCCACGACAACGCATCGGCGCGGAAGATGGCGCAGGTGCGCGAGCTGCTGGCCGCACGCGCGCCCAAGCTCGAGATCGAAGGCGAGATGCAGGCCGATACCGCCTGGGACGACGAACTGCGCGTGCGCATGTTCCCGAACTCGCGCCTGCGCGGCCGCGCCAACCTGTTCGTGATGCCCAACCTCGACGCCGCCAACATCGTCTACAACATGGTCCGCGTGATGACCGATGGTGTCGCGATCGGCCCCATCCTGATGGGCCTCGACAAGCCTGCGCATATCCTGACCCCTGCATCGACGCCGCGCCGCGTCGTCAACATGACCGCGATTGCGGCGGTCGATGCGCAGATCCGCGCGGCGCAGGGCGCGAAACGGAGCTAGGGAATGCTGCCGCGGCTGAACCTCATCGCTTGGAACAATGGGGTCGGCCTGACTCGCGATCTCGCACTGCTCGCCTCGGCACTGCGATCTCGTGGGTTCACGGTGCATGTCACCGCGATCGGTCGCGGCAAGCTGCGCAAGTGGTTCAGGCCGCTGGTGATGACGTGGCGCGGTCGGTTGCGCAAGCTGGTGATGCGCCGCCCCGCGCACGACGTGAACATCATGCTCGAGCACGTGCGCCGCGAGGATCTCGGCAGCGCGGTGGCGACGCTGTTCATTCCGAATCCCGAGTGGTGCGTGCCCGTCGACGTCGAACGCCTGCCACTGGTGCAAGGCGTTCTCGCCAAGACCCGCCACGCGGAGGCAATCTTCGCCGCGCGCGGTCTATGGACGCGCTACATAGGTTTCACTAGCGAAGACAGGTTCGACCCCGCGGTAAAGCGCGAACGCACGTTCTTCCATCTCGCCGGGCGCAGCGTCAACAAGGGGACCAACGTCCTCATCGAGGCCTGGAAGCGGCATCCGGAATGGCCGCAGCTGGTCATCGTCCAGAGCCCACGCACCGCGACCACGATCGATCCGCCCGTATCGAACATCACCCACCGCATCGACTACATCGACGATGTCGAACTGCGGAATCTGCAGAACGCGAGCCGGGTGCATGTCTGCTGCTCGGAGACGGAAGGTTTCGGTCACTACCTCGTCGAGGCGATGAGCGTCGGCGCGTTCGTGCTGACCACCGATGGCGCGCCGATGAACGAGTTGGTCGACGAGACGCGGGGCATCTGCGTGCCGTGCAATCGCACCGGCTCCCAGCACTTGGCGACGACCTACTTCGTCGACGAGGCCGCCCTCGAGGCAGCCATCGAACGCGCGCTGGCGATGAGTGACGAGGAACTCGATGCAACCGGCGCCGCAGCGCGTGCCTGGTATCTGCAAAACGACGCCGCGTTCCCCGACCGCCTGCGCACGGCGATCGATGCGTTCACTGCGGATGTGTTGCACCGTGCTGCGGTCGAGCCGCAGCCGGCGCACTCCTGAGCGCGCAACGCTTCGACCCGCGAAGCGTCGCTGCCGTCACCGCCTCAACGCATAGACCGGTGCGTCGTCCTTCCCTGACTGCACCTTCGCCAACGCATCCTGCAGTTCGGCCTTGCGGTCCGCATCCGTCGCCTTGCCGACGAGATCCTTGAGGATCGCCACCTGCGCGACTTTCTTCGCATCTGCGGCCGGCACGGCGATGTCGGGTTTGACGCCCACATGCTCCCAGTTGGTATGCGTCACCGGGTTGATCGATCGGCTGTGCGGGATGAAGGCGCCGAAGCCGTGGCCGATGGGATAGATGTCGCCGGGATTGGAGCCGCCGCCGGTGGTTTCGCCGACGAGCGTCGCGCGCTTCTGCGTTTGCATGTCGTACGCGAACTCTTCGCCGCCCGAGAACGTGCCGGATGAGGTGAGCACGTAGACGGGTTTGCTGTAGCGCGGCTGCACGTTCGGGTTGGTCCAGAACTGCTGCGTGCTGTCGTCGGCGCGGCTGTAGATGTCGTTGAGATGACGCTGGTCGCCGACCGGGAAGAAGTGGCTCATCAGGTACGCGACGGTGTTCGGCTCGCCGCCGTGGTTGCGGCGCAGGTCGATGATGAGGGCGTCGGTACCTTGCAGCAGCGTCATCGCGGCGGACATCGCGTCGGCGACGAGTTCGGTCGGGCCGAAGCCGCGCACTTCGATGTAGCCGACGTTGCCCGGCAGCCGCGCGATGCTGTCGATGCCGTAGCCGCGTTCGGCGACTTCCTCGCGACCGCGCGCGATCTCCGCGGCGTCGGGGAAGGGCGGACGCTCGTCGGTCGGCGGGTTGAAGTTCGGGTCGTAGTGGATGTTGAAGTGGCCGTCGTCGCCGAGCGTGCGCATGTCGTTGGCCAGGTGCTTGCCGAACGCGGCGATCGTCGCGTCCTTCGCGTACGTGCCTCCTGCATCGCGGGCGCGCAGCGTGGTTGCGAGCTTCGCGGCCACGTCGGGAAACACGTAGCGCTTCTGCAGTTGCGTCGCGAGCGTTTCGATCACGTCGTGACGATCGGCCGCGGTAATCGGCACGTTGTCGTCGACGTGTTGCGCACGCGCGAGTGGTGCAAGCGCGAGCAGCGTGGCGAGGCAAAGAATCCGTCGTTGCATCGTGGAACTCTCCATGTCGAGGCGGACGAGTCCGCCGGATTTGACTACGAAAGGATTAGTACTGGCGGACAAAAAAACTCAGTGGGCAGGGCCTTCGACGTTGACCGTCTGCGTCGACCACGCACCGCCGTTGCGGCTCGCGACGACATGCACCATGCGCTCGCCCTTCGGGCCGCGCAGCGTCATGCGCATGTCCGCATGGCCACGCTGATCGTCGACATTCATTTCGCCGTGCAGTTCGCGACCGCTGACGCGGATCGGCGTGCCGAGTGCGGCCTGCACGCCGCGATCAGCGCTGACCTTCTGCAGCAGCGACTTGAACTCGGCGCTGTCGGTGATCGCGGGCGGTGCCGGCGGCGGAGGCGGCGCCGGGATGTCGGCGTCGAGCGCGGGCGCTGCGTGCGGGGCGGGCGCAGCCGTCGGGCGCGCTGCATGCGCCGGCTTCGCGGGCGGTAGCGGTGCAGCACTCATGTTCGGCGCTGCAGGCGCCGCGCTTGCAACGGGCGCAGGCAGGGCGACGGGCGACGCGGGTGCTGCGGGTGCTGCGGGCGCAGCAGTCGTCGCGTCATGCGCGGGGTCATACAGCAGCGGCGCGGGCGGAGGGGGCGGCGCAGGCGCCGCCATCGGCGCAGGTGGCGGCGGAGGTGCAGGTGGCGCGGGCGGCGGTGCGATGCGCGAAACATCGGCCAGCCACTGACGCGTCCTGGCGGTGATGGGCTTGGTGACACCGTCCTCGGTGTACGTCTCGACGACGCTGCCGTCCTTGTTGAGCTGACCCCGGTACTGACGCATCACCTTGCCGTTGTTATCGGTGATGACGCGCACGTCTGGCACGTTGCCGTTCTTGCCGCTGGATTCGACCTGGATGTGCACCCCCTTGGGGCCGGCGCCGACCTGCCAGGCCGCGAGTGCGCCACCGACGAGCAACAGCAGCCCGGCGACGCGTGCGCCACGTCGCGCGGGTGCCGATGTTGGAGCGATCAAACGTGTGATGCGTTGCATGAGGGAACCTCCCGTTGCTGCAAGCGCGAAGCGGAGCGTCGGATGCCGGTGGTGCTCGAGATGCGCGAGCGCTTCGGCGAGAGCGATGGCGTCTCCGCAGGCCGCCACCGCAAGGTCGTCGCAGGCGTGTTCGCGTTCAAGCCGGATGCGCCGGCCGAGCCACCACGCCGCGGGATGGAAAAACAGCAGGGCTTCGACGACGCACTGCACGCCGTTCCACAGCCAGTCGAGCCGCGCGACGTGCGCGAGCTCATGCGCGAGCAATGCTTCGAGTTGCGCGGTCGGCAGGCGACGCAGCAGTTCCGACGGCAGCCAGATCACCGGTTTCACCAGGCGCGCGGTGAACGGCACCAGCACTTCATCGGCGAGGCGCACGGAGACGTCGCGGGTGATCCGCAACGCAACGCGCAACTGGTCGACGCGTGCCTGCAACGAGTCCGGCAACGCCACCCACTGCACGCGATCCAGTCGGTCGACATACCGCCAACCGCCGAGTCGCCACACGAGCACCGCGAGCACCCCCGCCAGCCACAGCGCGACGAGCACCGAAGCGATCGGCGTCGACTCCTGCACGACCAATCCGGCTGCCGCACGCACCGTCTGCACCGGCGCAAGCACCGGCAACGCGGTGCCGACATCGCTGGCCGTCGCCACGCGCACCGCGAACCCCGCGGGCACCAGCACCATCGCGACCAGGAACGCCATCGCCACCGAATGCCGCGACGCCGCCGACGCGCGTGTCATCAACGCCAGCACCAGCGCCGCGACGCCCGCGATCACCGCGTCCATCCACAGCGAATGCAGCAGCGCCGACGACAGCGCCGACGCGAGGAGCAGTTGCGTGCTGGCGGCCATGTCGATCACTTCGCCTGTCGACGCGCTTTCGCTTCCGCGATCATCCGCGCGATCTCATCGAGTTCCTGTTCGCTGGCGACGCCGTCATCCAGCGCGCGCTGCACCAGCGTCGCGGCCGAACCGGCGAATGCGCGTCGCACCAGGTCCTTGACCAGCGAGCGCTGCACGACGGGCTCCGGATGCACCGGCGTGTAGGCGTGGCTGCGCTCGCTCTCGTCGCGATGCACCAGGCCCTTGTCCGCCATGATCGTGAGCATCTTCAGCACGGTGGTGTAGGCCGTGTCCTTCGACTTCGAAAGATCGGCGTGCACCTCGCGCACGGTCATGGGCGCCTTGCGGGCCCAGAGCACGCGCAGCAGCGCGAGCTCGCCTTCGGTGGGTTGGGGGGTCGACATGCGGCTCTCCGGTGTACGCCGCATTTAGTACGAAACCGTTAGTAGACGTCAACGGCCGTCCGTCGGCATGGCCTGGATGACGCGGGTCAACACGTCGCGTGACACGCAAAACATCCGCCTGCGTACGTCGCCCGGTATTCGTTTGCAGTGCGTACCGCTGCTGAGAGTCGTCTCAGACCCCACTGCTAGAATCGGCCCTTCCCCTGCACAACCAGCAACGGCCAAGGGGCCGTGGACGAATGATCGGCAATCTTTCCAGCGCAATCACCGAAATGCTGCACGACGATCCGGACCCGACCGAGAGCCGCGAATGGCTCGAGTCGATCTCCGCCGTCATCGACCGGGAGGGCCCGGAGCGGGCCCACCAGCTGCTGGAAGGGATGGTCGAACTCACCCGCCGCGCCGGCGCGCACCTGCCGTTCTCGCCCACCACCGAATACATCAACACCATTCCGCCGCACCTCGAGGCCAAGAGCCCGGGCGATGCCGCGATGGAATGGCGCATCCGCTCCATCCTGCGCTGGAACGCGATGGCGATGGTCGTACGCGCCAACCGCAAGCCCGGCGAACTTGGCGGCCACATCGCGTCGTTCGCGTCGTCGGCCACGCTCTATGACGTCGGCTTCAACCACTTCTGGCGCGCCCCGAGCGCCGACCACCCGGGCGATCTCATCGGCTTCCAGGGCCACAGCTCGCCGGGCATGTACGCGCGCAGCTTCCTCGAAGGCCGCCTGACGCAGGACCAGCTCGACCACTTCCGCATGGAAGTCGACGGCCGCGGCGTCAGCTCGTACCCGCACCCGTGGCTGATGCCCGACTACTGGCAGCTGCCGACCGTGTCGATGGGCCTCGGCCCCATCGCCGCCATCTACCAGGCGCGCAACTGGAAGTACCTCGAAGGCCGCGGCCTGATGCCGAAGACCGACCGCAAGGTCTGGTGCTTCCTCGGCGACGGTGAAACCGACGAGCCCGAAAGCCTCGGCGCGATCTCGGTCGCCGGCCGCGAAGGCCTCGACAACCTGGTCTTCGTCGTCAACTGCAACCTGCAGCGCCTCGACGGCCCGGTGCGCGGCAACGGCAAGATCATCCAGGAGCTGGAAGGCCAGTTCCGCGGTGCCGGCTGGAACGTCATCAAGGTCATCTGGGGCAGTTACTGGGATCCGCTCCTCGCGCGCGACACCACCGGCAGGCTGCGCCAGCTGATGATGGAAACCGTCGACGGCGAGTACCAGAACTGCAAGGCGTTCGGCGGCAAGTACACGCGCGAGCACTTCTTCGGCAAATACCCGGAAACCGCCGCGCTCGTCGCCAACATGAGTGACGAGGACATCTGGCGCCTCAACCGCGGCGGCCACGATCCGCACAAGGTCTACGCCGCGTACCACGAAGCCGCGCAGACCAAGGGCATCCCCACCGTCGTCCTCGCCAAGACGGTGAAGGGCTATGGCATGGGCGCCGCGGGCGAAGCGCTGAACCCCACGCACGGCACCAAGAAGATGGACGACGCGGACATCCGCGCGTTCCGCGACCGCTTCAACATTCCGGTCAGCGACAAGCAGCTCGAAGGCGGCGAAGTACCGTTCTTCCACCCGGGCGAGAAGTCGCCGGAAGTCGAGTACATGCTCGAGCGCCGTCGCACGCTCGGCGGTGCGCTGCCGCAGCGTCGCCGCAAGGCCACGCAGTCGCTCGAAGCGCCCAAGCTCGAAGTGTTCGATCGTCTGCTGAAGTCGACGGGCGATCGCGAGATCAGCACCACCATGTCGTTCGTGCAGGCGCTCAACATCATCCTGCGCGACAAGCAGGTCGGTCCCCGCTGCGTGCCGATCGTCGCCGACGAGGCGCGCACCTTCGGCATGGAAGGCCTGTTCCGCCAGCTCGGCATCTACGCGCCGCACGGCCAGAAGTACAAGCCGGTCGACCGCGACCAGCTCATGTACTACCGCGAAGACGCCGCGGGCCAGGTGCTGGAAGAAGGCATCACCGAAGCAGGCGCGTTCGCCAGCTGGATGGCCTCGGCGACCAGCTATTCGACGAACGACCTGCAGATGCTGCCGTTCTACATCTACTACTCGATGTTCGGCTTCCAGCGCATCGGCGACAGCGCGTGGCAGGCGGCGGACATGCGCGCGCGCGGCTTCCTGCTCGGCGCCACCGCCGGCCGCACCACGCTCAACGGCGAAGGCCTGCAGCACGAAGACGGCCACGGCATGGTGCAGGCCAGCTTCATCCCGAACTGCCGCAGCTATGACCCCACGTTCTCGTACGAAGTCGCGGTGATCCTGCAGTACGGCATGCAGCGCATGCTCGCCGAGCAGCAGGACGAGTACTACTACATCACCCTGATGAACGAGAACTACGCCCACCCGGAAATGCCGGAAGGCGCGGCCGACGGCATCATCAAGGGCATGTACCTGCTGCAGGGCGGCGCCAAGCCCAAGAAGGGCGAACTGCGCGTGCAGCTGATGGGCTCGGGCACGATCCTTCGCGAAGTCATCGCCGCGGCGGAACTGCTCGACAAGGATTTCGGCGTGACGGCGGACATCTGGTCCTGCCCCAGCTTCACCGAACTCGCGCGCGAAGCCGTCGACGTCGAACGCTGGAACCGTCTGCACCCCGAAGACACGCAGCGCGTTCCGTACGTCACCTCACTGCTGCAGGGCCGCACCGGCCCCGCCATCGCCGCGACCGACTACATCCGCACCTACGCCAACCAGGTCCGCGAATACGTGCCCATGCGCTATACCGTGCTCGGCACCGACGGCTTCGGCCGCAGCGACACCCGCGAGAACCTGCGCCGCCACTTCGAAGTCGACCGCTTCCACATCGCGCACGCGGCGATCGCCGCGCTGGCGGCGGAAGGGAAGATGACGGGGAAGGATGTGGCGAGGGCGATCAAGCAGTACAGGTTGGATGTGGATAAGCCGAATCCGATCGGCGTGTGAAATAAACAGAGGGGTGGCCATGCGCCACCCCTTTTTTTTTGAATGCAGGTCCGTACGGGTGAGCCATGCACATTCAATACGTCGAAGTGGGCAACTTTCGAAAACTGCAGTCCGTCCGCATAGATTTCGCTGAAAGGACGACGGTATTCGTGGGAGCGAACAACAGCGGAAAGACCTCAGCGATGGTTGCGTTACGTCGTTTTCTGATCGAGCGCGATAACTTCTCAATCAACGATCTAACGTTGTGTCACTGGGCGAAATTCGACGCGGCCGCAGCGGCTTGGGAGTCTGCTGACAGCCAAGATGACGGTGAGTGGGCCAGCGTGTTGCCACATCTCGACGTTTGGCTCAGCGTGCCGATCGAGCAGCTTCACTACGTGCAGAAGCTCTTGCCCACCTTGGACTGGAACGGCTCCTATATCGGAGTTCGGCTGCGATACGAGCCCAAGGACGTAGAGGCGCTCAAGGCGGAATACCTAGCTGCTCGAACGGCCGCCGCCGCCGTCATGAAGGCTGCTCAATCCGCAGGCGCCATCGCCAGCGCTTCGACGGACGCGGAACACGGCGCGTTCGCCCTTTGGCCGCGATCCATGATGGACTTTCTATCCAAGCGACTTCGATCAACGTTCGAGGTCCGCGCCTATCTATTGGATCCGGCCAAGCTTGTGGATCCCGTAGGCGGTATTGCGTCTCCGCAGCTTCTCGCGGACGGAGCCGAGCCGATTGAAGGTGACCCTTTCAAAGGCCTAATTCGGATCGACGAGATCAGCGCTCAGCGCGGTTTTGGATTCGCGCCGAAACCATCGAAAGATGGCGACGAAGAGCGCGAGTTACCGACTCGAAGCGGCAGAAAGCTATCCAGCCAGCTTCGGGCGTATTACGCGCAACACCTCGACCCCTTTGAGGACCCCGAACCAAAAGACCTAGAGGCACTGCAGGCGCTCCACCAAGCGCAGTCCGAATTCGGGAAGAGACTCGCAACATCCTTTGCGAGCGCGCTGCAAGAGTTGGAACAAATCGGCTATCCCGGTGTAACGGACCCCAAGCTCACGTTATCGACCAACATCAAGCCGGTTGATGGCCTCAATCATGCTTCGGCGGTGCAGTACGAGGTGCCTACCTATCTGGCCGTCAGTGGCTACGGCCATCGTTTGCCCGAAGAATCTAACGGGCTTGGGTACCAGAACCTTGTATCCATTGTCTTCGCGCTCATGAGCTTCCGCGACAAGTGGATGCGCGTGGGGCGGGCAGCCAAGTCTGTCGCTAACGATGAGGCCCAAATTCCTCCGCTGCACCTTGTGCTGATCGAAGAGCCGGAGGCACATCTTCACGCTCAGGTACAGCAAGTATTTATCACACAGGCCTATGGTGTCCTGCGCAAGCACAGTGACCTCGGAGATGCGGAGGCACTTAGAACGCAACTCGTCGTCAGCACACATTCAAGCCACTTGGCACACGAGGCGGATTTCGCTTCGCTGAGATATTTCAGGCGCCTGCCCGTAAAAGAAGCCGCAGGCTCAATTCCTATCTCTTCAGTGGTCAATCTCTCAAGAGTATTTGGGCACGAGGATGAAACCGCGCGCTTTGTTAAGCGGTACCTCAAAGTGACTCATTGCGATCTCTTTTTTGCTGACGCTGCAATTCTGGTTGAAGGTCCCGCGGAGCGAATTCTTCTCCCGCACTTTGTTAGGACGAGGGCTGAATACGAGTACCTGAGGCGCGCGTACATAACGTGGCTAGAGATAGGCGGCAGCCACGCTCACCGTCTGAGGCCGTTGCTTGAGCAGCTTGGCATCCATGCCCTGATCGTGACCGATATTGACGCTAAGGACGCGGATAACCGAGCCGTGCCTCCGTGCAGGAATGCAGGACTTCGAGCACGCAACGAGACACTCAAGACGTGGATTCCTAAGGAGGATTCCCTCGACTCGTTGCTCGACAAGGCGCCCGCAGAGCTCATCGCCTATGGCTCAGCTGGCTGCGGAATTCGTGTGGCGTACCAACAGCCAATCCAAGCGACATTCGAGCCCGGCACGACAGTCGAGGCGCTCGCAAACACGTTCGAAGATGCACTCATCTACGAAAACGTAGACGCATTCAGGGACTTAGAGGGAACCGGCTTGATTGCGCGATTCCGCGATGCATTGGGATCCTACGAAAGTGCCGCGAAGCTCGCGGAAAGGTTGGCAAATGCGCTGAGTAAAGGTGGTAAAGCCGAGTTGGCTATGGATCTGCTTCATACCCAGGAAATCGATGCCCTGACAGTGCCCGCATACATTGACCGTGGCTTGCTTTGGCTAGCCGAGCAGCTGCGACGGAAAGACGATCAAGTGGATGGAAAGATGGTTGCAATCCTTCAACAGGACGCAGCTAACGATGCCGTCCCCACGGAACAAGGAGCCACCGCGTGAGCGTCGTCCTAGCTGAGCTTGACGCCGCGGATGACCACGTAGATGCACAAATTGCGGGCTGCCTAAATCTTGAGGCTCCGCGCAGTTTCTTCCTGTTTGCGGGTGCCGGATCAGGAAAGACGCGTTCGCTTGTAACGGCACTTGAATACATCAAGACGACTTTGGGAGGGCAGCTTAGGTCGCGCGGCCAACGTGTTGCAGTCATAACTTTTACGAACGCGGCGAGCGACGAAATCAAGCGGCGACTTTTATTCGACCCGTTGATTGACGTCCGAACGATCCATAGCTTCGCGTGGTCGTTGATTGATGGCCTAAGCAACGACATCCGCACATGGCTAAGTGTCGACTTGGCGGCAGACATCGATCGCCTTGCGGCAGAGGAAGCGAAGGGAAGGAAAGGTACCAAAGCCTCCAATGAGCGTCTCCGGAAGATCGCATCGAAAACTAGACGGCTCAATGACTTGCCAAATATCAAGCGCTTCGTATATAGCCCGACAAGCGACAATCGTGGTCGGGACGCTCTGAATCACTCGGAAGTCTTAAGGATTACTGCAGACTTTCTACGCGAAAAGCCAGCGATGCAAAGCATTCTCGTTGGGCGATATCCGATCCTTCTGATCGACGAGAGCCAAGATACGAACAAAGATCTCGTCGATTCGCTATTTGCTGTCCAGGCTGCACAGAAGAAGAAATTCATGTTGGGCCTGATCGGCGACATGATGCAGCGCATTTATAGTGACGGGAAAGATGGGCTCGGGGAAAGCCTCCCCTCCGACTGGATGACGTCCGGCAAGAAGCTCAACTATCGCTGTCCCCGCCGCGTCGTGACGCTTATTAACCGCATACGGAGCACCGCTGACGGCCAAGAGCAGCAGGCGTGGTCCGGGGCTACAGAAGGCGTCGTTCGCTTGTTTCTAATGCCTAGGGATCACGCCGATAAGGCGGCGGCCGAAGCAGCGGTTGCGCGCCGAATGGCCGAGATTGCGGACGATGAAATGTGGCGCGACCCGAAGTCCGTCAAGACTCTCACCCTAGAACATCGCATGGCGGCGGCGCGCATGGGCTTCTTGGAGATGTTTTCGCCGCTCTATCAGGTCAATAGTTGGCGAACCAGTTTTCTCGACGGGAAACTGCCGATTCTTCGTTTTTTCTCTGAGCAGGTGCTGCCGATTGTTAACGCCAAAGTCGGCGGAGATGCTTTCGGCTTGGCGCGCCTAGTAAAGAACTATTCGCCTCTTATCTCTCGAAATGCACTTCGTGCTGCCGCAGGTGAGGGGCAGTTGCAGGCGGCGAACGCAGCAGTCGGCCAATTGGTTGAGCTTTGCCACTCATCTCAATCGCCGAAGCTCCGCGACGTTTTGCTATGCGTAGCGAAGAGCGGACTTCTGGAGATTCCCGATGCCCTTAAGGGCGCAATCGCTGACGCGCCAACGGAGTCACCGGTGGGGCGTGAGAATAATGACGATCCTGAGGATCGCCAATCAGAGCAGGCTGAGGCGATCCAGAAGTTTCTGGATGCGCCGTTTTCCCAAGTTGCACCGTTCTCAGAATACTTAGGCGGGCAGGCACATTTCGACACACATCAGGGTGTGAAAGGTTTGGAGTTCGACCGCGTGATGGTTGTCATGGACGATGCCGAAGCAAGAGGCTTCCTATTCAAATACGAAGACCTCTTCGGCGGTAAGACAGCAGGCGCGACAGTAGAGAGCACGAGACGGCTCTTCTACGTCACGTGCAGTCGGGCGCGAAGAAGCTTGGCACTTGTCGCTTATACGAGCGATGTGGCGCGGGTTCGCGACTACGTCATTGGCCAGGACTGGTTCACCAATGAGGAAGTGGTGGTCGGAATTCCAGACTGAAAGGCTAACCAAATGGAGTGCGGTTTCATTTCCCACATGGCGAACTAGCGCGCTCGATCACCCGCCGGCGCGCCCTCGCAGCCGATCGCCCGCTATCGTGACGACCTCACCGGAGGATGCCATGCAGAAGACCATGACGCTTCTCGCAAAACAGGGGTCGGAGTCGTCTTTCTCGGGCGGTCGCGAAAGGTCGACTCCGCGTTAACGCGGGAAACGGGGTCAGGTTCCATTTCCAAGATAGTTGGTGAGTGAGCCAGTGGATCGAGCGTTGCGTCGCTATGACGCAGGCTCTTGCTCCATACCGCAGAATCCACGGCATGGATATCGAGAGCGTCCAGCGCCTGTGTGCATCGTTCCCCGGCGCCGGAAACAGGGGTCAGAGTGCATTTTCCGATGCTGACCATCCTTGACGCCGACCTCGCCCGTGAACGAAACGGGGTCAGGTTCCATTTCCCACTCGATATGGAGTTGGATTCCGCTTCGGGACGCAGCTAGACGCATTCTTCAAGACGCGTAGGCGAAGCTCGTCGAATGAGCGCGCACGACGACCCGGTCGGAAAGCGGTTCCAACGGTACGTATCCGATCAGTTGTGTTTTGCGCTACCCGCGCTCGAGCTCGCTAGCCGCGAGTCCCGGCGCGGCATCCATCAGGGGCGGAAGGCGGTGCGCCGTGCGCGGGCGGCGCTGCTGCTGTGTTGGCGACGCCCGACTCCGAGCGTGGCGATTGCGCTGGATCAGCTCAAGCGCGCCAACGACCAGTTATCGGATCTGCGGGATGCGAACGCGCAGGTCGGCGCACTGAAGACGCTGGCACGTGGTGCGAGCGGCAAAGCGCGGCACGCGCTCAAGATCGCGCGCCGCAGCATGAAGCGCACGCGTGCACGACTGGAATGCGACGCAAGGTCGATCGCGCGCGTGGTCGCGGCACGTGAGCGTGTCGCATTCGTTTCGGCCGGCATCGCGGCGTTGCCGTGGAACGATGTCGTGGATGCCGACATCCAGGCCGCGCTGACCGCGACACGCGGCCAGGTCGCGGATGCGCGCCGCGCCGCATTGGCTGATCCGTCGCCGAAGAAACTGCACACGTGGCGACGTCGACTGCGCCGCCTGCTGCAGCAGTACGACGCGTGCATCGCGCTAGGCATCCCCGTACCTGCCGAGACCCTGTCCGAGTGCGTGGCCGAGCAGCTTGGACGCATCCAGGACGAAAACGTCCTCATGGCAAGCGCACCACAGCTGACCGGGCTGCGCGGCAGTGAACGAAGGCGCTTTCGACGGGCGGTACGCAAGGCGCGGAACGAACACCGCAAACGGCTGCTGTCGGTGGTCCGCTTCATCGGCTAGCGTCGACGTGGGGCGGGCGTCGCACCGGAGTTGGCCTGCATTTCGCTCGGCGCCCGACTCGTCGCTCGTGTCCTGTCCGCTCGCTCGGCTGGACCGACGCATTGGCGACCGGCCCGTTTCGCGCTCTCGCTTGGTCGCATCGACTCGGCCTGCGTCAAACGCACCAACCCACTGCCGTTGACCTGCGCGTCCACGCGCAGGGGGACACTGTCCGCAGGTCACACCATCGAGCGTCCATGATTCCCCTTTCCGTTCTCGACCTCGCGCCCGTCGGTGAGGGTCGCGACGTCGCGCAGGCGTTCGCGCACATGCGCGATCTGGCGCGCCATGCCGAGCAGCTCGGCTACCGCCGCTACTGGCTCGCCGAACACCACAACATGCCGGGCATCGCCAGCGCGGCGACCGCGGTGCTGATCGGGTACGTGGCGGGCGCGACGTCGACAATCCGCGTGGGCGCCGGCGGCGTGATGCTGCCGAACCATGCGCCGCTGCAGGTCGCCGAGCAGTTCGGCACGCTCGCCACGCTTTACCCCGGCCGCATCGATCTCGGCCTGGGGCGCGCGCCCGGCACGGACGCGCCGGCGACGCGCGCGCTGCGCCGCTACTACGCGGGTGCGGACGAGTTCCCGGCCGACGTCATCGAGCTGCTGAGCTACTTCGAGCCGGTGCAGCCGGGGCAGGCCGTGCAGGCGGTGCCCGGCAGCGGCGTGGAGGTCGAGCCGTGGATCCTGGGGTCGAGCCTGTTCGGCGCGCAGCTCGCGGCCAAGCTCGGCCTGCGCTACGCCTTTGCGTCGCACTTCGCACCCGCCGCGCTCGAGGACGCACTGCGCGTCTACCGCGCGCGCTTCGAGCCGTCGGCAAGGCTCGCGTCACCCCACGTGATGCTCGCGATCAACATCGTCTGCGCCGACACCGACGACGAAGCGCGACGCCTGTTCACCACGCAGCAGCAGGCGTTCGTCAACCTGCGTCGCGGCAGACCGGGCCTCGTGCCGCCCCCGCTGGCGTCGGCGGACGACCTCGCCACCTTCTGCAATCCGATGGAGAAGGCGGGCATCGATCAAGCGCTGTCGTGCTCGGCGGTGGGCTCGCCGTCGACAGTGAAGGCGTGGGTGGATGCGTTCGTCGAACGCCATCAACCCGACGAACTGATCGTCACCGCGAACATCTTCGATCCCGATGCACGGCTGCGGTCGTATGCGTTGGCGATGGAGGCGTTGCGAGGCTGACGTGCTAGCGACGCGAACGGGCGTCCGGCGAAGCGCACGCCGACGGTGGGAGCGCACATGCGCAGTCGAGGCCGTGACCGTGGGGCGTTGAGGCGCCAAGTCTGATCCGCCTGCACAAGCGACCGGATGCATGTCGGCCTTCACGGAAGAGGGGCGTAAGGTCGGCGGCTCCCCCATCAGAGGAGGCGCGCCATGGTCAACGTAGCTCTGTTCGTCCGCTTGGAAGCCAAGCCCGGAAAAGAGAAGGACGTCGAGCAGTTCCTGCTGAGCGGCCTTCCACTGGTGCAGGCGGAGCCGGCGACCACCGCATGGTTCGGCATTCGCCTGGGGCCGTCGACCTACGGCATTTTCGACGCCTTCCCCGACGAGGCCGGTCGTCAGGCGCATTTATCGGGCAAGGTTGCCGCTGCGCTCATGGCGCAAGCCGGCGAACTCTTTTCAACACCACCGTCCATCGAAAAGGTCGACGTTCTGGCCGCGAAACTGCCGGGTTCGTGAAGCAGGCGAAGCATTCGGCTCGACGTCGCGCTCGTCGGTGGGTTCGCTATCGACGCTTACCACACGGGTGAATGCGTTCGCCGAACCTCATCAACCGGATCAGCTGATCGTTACCGCGAACATCTTCGATCCCGATGCGCGACTGCTGTCGTATGCGTTAGCGATGGAGGCGTTGCGGGGCTGAAGAGACGCGCGCCAGGAACAGACGCGTAGTGGGCGCACTCCCGTTGCTGCGTGGCGCGTCGACTCATCTCACACCGGCACGGGCACCGCAGCGAAACCGAACGCCTTCGCATCGCAGTACTCACGCACCACAGAAAAGGCCCCGGAGACGGGGCCTTTTGCTGTAGCGATGACGCGTGCGATCACGTCACGGCGGACACGTCTTCAACATCGCGATCGCCGCCTTGACGTTGGTGTCGGCCACGGCGTCCCGTAGCGCCGCGGTCTGCGGATTGAAGTCGTTCTGGATCGGGCCGGTCGGGCAGCTGCCGCGCTCCGGCGACGAGAACTCCTCGATCAGCGTGCCGAACGTGTGGCCGTCCTTGTAGAACCAGTCGTTGGAATCGCCGTAGACCATGTAATGCGGCGTTGCGCAGCCGTCGACGACGCCGACCGTGGCGTAGTCGTCCTGCACGTCGGTGTAGCTGGCCGCGGTGGCCATCGCCTTGGTCAGTTTGTCGAACGGTGCGACGTCGGGCGGGTTGAGGTTGGTCGCCGGCGGCACCGCGACGTGGCCCATCGGGTGCCCGACCACGCCGCCGTAGCTGTGCCACGACAGCATGCAGACCAGGCCGTCGACCTCGCGCTTGTTGCGCGTCAGGAACTGGCTGTGCGCGAGTCCACGCACGGCCTGTGTCTCCACTTCGGAGAACGCTGAGGGGCCAGGGTAGGTGTCGTAGTCGGGTACGAGATTACCGGCGGCATCGACGCCGCTCATGCCCATGTCGGGCAGCGACGCGCGCTGCGCCTGCGTGAACGTCGACGGATGTCCGAACGCGTAGTTGCGGTTGAGGTCGATGCCGCAGCGCTTCTGCCCTTCGACCAGGCGGGTGTTCTTGCGCCAGTCGAACTGGTTGGCGACCGCGCGGTCGTAGCCGTTGGGGTTGACCACCGGGATCACCCAGACCTCGCGCGAGTCCACCAGTTTGGTGATCGTGCTGTCGCTGCCGTAGCCGTCGGTCAATGCATGCAGCAGGCGCATCGTCTGGTACGCGGTGATCACCTCGCGCGCGTGGTGCACGCCGAGGAACGCGACCTCGGGCTCGGGATCGTTCTGCTGTGGATTGCGGGATACCTTGACCGCGTAGATCGTGCGCCCGACGCGTCGCTTGCCGTCGCAGTTGTCGATCGTCTGCCCGGTCCAGTGAAACAGCCGCACCAGCGACGGATACGTCGTCGCGAGTTTGGACAGCTCCTGCTCGATCTCGGTATAGGTCTTGTAGATGCCGGGCGAGTTGTGCGGGTTGTACAGCGCACGCTGCATCAACGCGGCGGAGGGCCGGATACGCGGCGTCGTCGCCGTCACCAATGGCGCGGTGACATCGGGATACGGCAACTGCCTCGCGAGCGCGGCGGGGAAGTCCCCGCCTTTGCGGATGCGATCAAGCGCTTCGCCCATCGCCGGGCTGTAGGTCGTCCCCATCAGGTCGGCGAGCGGGCCTTTCAGCGGCTTGCCTATGGGCGACTGGTCCGCCGAGTAGGCCTGGAAGTCGCTGATGCCATCGCCGTTGCTGTCGACCTTGCGTGGCGATGAACCCAGGCGTTCTTCCAGCGCATCGCCGAGGCCGTCGAAGTCCGCGTCGACGGTTTTCTCGTGCGGGTCGAAGCCGAAGTAGGCATTGATGACTTCATCGAAATCGCTCCAGCCGTCGCCATCGGTGTCGGCGGAGGCGGGATCGGTGCCGAGCTCCGCTTCGTGCGCGTCGGTGAGGCCGTCATGGTCGCGGTCGGTGTCGGGTTTCGTCGGGTCGAAGCCGAACTCGGCGAGACGATCTTCGACACCGTCGGCGTAGCCGTCCTGGTCGGTGTCCATCTGTTCCGGGTTGCTGCCGAGGTCGCGTTCGCGATCATCGGGCACGCCGTCCTTGTCGCGGTCGGTGCCGGGCAGCGGTTGCCGGGTGCCGGTGGGAATCGCGCCCCATGCGGTCGAGCCCGGTGTATCGGTGGCGCGCGTCGGCGCGGGTGCGCAACCGTCGACGGCGGCGAGTCCAAGCAACGTGCACGCGGTGATCGCGAGGATGCGCAGCGGTGGCGCGGGCAATGCGGGTGTATTCGGCTTCATCGTGCATCTCCATTTGCGGCGAACGAGCGAATCCAGGCGCTGCGCGGAGTGTTGTCCTGAACGCGGCGCGCCGACCGACCGCTCGGCGGCAAGGGAGCTCTGCAGTGACGCACGGCAAGCAGCAGGAACGCGGTTTCACCGCGACCGCGCATGGCCGACACCGCGTGGTGTGGGCGCGGCGATCTAAGAGTGGTAGGCGTTGCAGCGGAACCGCGGCTTGCCATCCCACGGCGCGTAGAAGGGAGTCATCCCACTGCAGGCCGATGGGAGAGGTCGGCATCGAGCCCGCACTCGCGTGCTCGGTCGCAGGTTCTTTGCCACGGTCGCGACATGGGTGAGCAGGCTCGTCGAGCGCCGTCGGCCCGACGAACTCATCGTGACGAGGAAAGCCTTCGATCCCGACACACGGCTGCGGGCGTATGTGTTGGCGATGGATGCGTTGCGGGGCTGAGAGGTGGCGTGTCAGAACCACACAGCGCCCAAGATTGCACAGCCGCATTCTTTTGCGTCGGCTGGAGAGTGCGCCCACCGATTGCCGAGCCGGTCACCAGTGGAGATACTTGAAGTCCGCACCAGGATGGCGCCGCGACGGGACTAGGATGATTCCGTGAACTCGCCGACTGGCAATGCTTCGCCACTCGGAACAATCCTATGAAGCGCACTATCTTTTTTGTCGGGCTTGCCCTGCTCGCAGGCTGCAGCGCCGCGACGCCGCCTACCTCTCAGGTTACCCCCGCTCCTGCGCAGTCGGGTCCCTCGCACACGGCTGCCACGCCGCCGACCCCGCCGTCGTCAGGAGAGACACTGGGCTTGCGTCCTGATTACCAGAAGTGCGTGGACGACGCTGCGGGCGTTGTGCCAGATACCCAAGCATGTATCGGTCGCGAGTTCACATATCAGGAGCAGCGGCTGCAATCAGCGCTCGACCGAAAACTTGCCACGAGTGACGCGGCGGCCACCCGTGCAGCGCAGGCGACGTGGCGAAAAGCGACCGACGCGAGATGCAGCTGGAATGCTGCCGAGGAAGGCCAAGGCCAGCGACTCGAAGCGAACGCGTGCGAGCTCGAGGCAATGGCTGCCAGGGCAGACGAACTCAGCCGGTAATCAACCAGCATTTAGTCAGGGATTGACCAATGAATACGCATGATGCGGAAACGCTGTTGCAGTCATGGCGCCTCGGCCACACGTCGGCCCGCTACGAATCATCCGGCGGCGGCGCCGGGACCATCGCGCATGTGCCGGGCGACCATGGGGGCGCTTCCTATGGCGAGTACCAGCTCTCGAGTCGCGCCGGCACGTTGCGCGAATATCTGAACCAGTCGCAGTACGGTGCAAAGTTCGCTGGGTTGGTGCCCGGCTCGCCGGCATTCGACAACAAGTGGCGTGAGGTCGCGCATGGCGATCCAGGCTTCGCAGCCGATCAACACCAGTTCATAGGTCGAAGCCACTACGGCGACCAGATGCATCGCCTACAAGCGCGCGGGATCGATCTCTACCACCGTGGACCGGCGGTGCAGGACTGTGTCTGGAGCACGGCTGTCCAAATGCGGGCTTTGACACCGCGAGTCTTCGAGCGCGGACTGAAAGAGGCATACGGTCAGCATGTCGACGTCGGCGAGCTGACCGATCGGCAGATCGTGGAGGCGGTTCAGGACTACAAGATTCGCCACAACGCTGAACTCTTTTCGAAATCGCCAACGTTGTGGAACGGACTGCTTCGGCGAGCGCATGAAGAGCGCAAGGACTTGGTGGGGCTCGCGGAAGCGGCGACGTTGGCACCGAACGCACACC
Organism: Lysobacter sp. TY2-98; assembly: GCF_003367355.1. Lineage (NCBI taxonomy): Bacteria > Pseudomonadati > Pseudomonadota > Gammaproteobacteria > Lysobacterales > Lysobacteraceae > Lysobacter > Lysobacter sp. TY2-98. Next base: position 2,348,882 of record NZ_CP031413.1, on the reverse strand, counting down.
CGCGGGTACCGGCGCCAGCGCCGCAAGCCCCAGGCCCTCACGTGCATCGACCAGAGCACCCGCCGCACAGCGCTCCCCGGCGTCATCCGCATGCGCAGGACAGCGGGCTGATGGAGGCTCAGGCCGCGCTAGCGCATCTCGGCTACACCGGCGCCGACGGTCGCGCCCTCGACGTTGACGGGCGCAATGGTCGCAACACGCACCACGCGATCTCGCAGTTCCAACGCGATCAGGGCCTGCATCCGACGGGACATCTCGACGCGGCGTCTCGTGCAGCTCTGAAAGCTGAGGACCGGACCATGGCGAGCTCCACGCACCCACTACACGATCTCTACAAGCAGTCGCTCGGCGCCGTAATGATCGCCGAGCGGGAAAGGGGCGTAACGACGGGGCGTCACTCGATCGCTTTGGCCGGTGTCGTGGCCTCTGAGGCTGTGCAGGCAGGACTGACGCGCATCGATCGCGTCGAGATCGGTGCGAATGGTCGATTCGCTCGCGGGGTGCAATTTACTGCCGCCGGCGACGTTCCACTGTTGAACTCGACGACCGAGACCGTCAACACGCAGGCCGCGATCCAACGCTCGCTAGCGGTCAGTAGCGACCAAGCATTGGATGTCCACCGGCGACTGGCCTCCGTCGCGGAACATCAGCAACGTGTGTCCGCGCCAATGCGAGCGCCTGTGCTTTAACCGTCCGGGACGGGATCCCGTTTGGCACGGCAAGCGAAACGTGCACGCTTCCATTGGGCACTAGCCGAGGACCGCATCGACCTTACTGGACATGATTCCGGGCCGATCCGGCGCGCGGGCGGCGCGCGGACGGCGCAACCAAGCCGCGCACGACACGCTACGGCGCATCATGCAGAGGTTTGATCAGCACCGGTTGGCGAGTCCACTCGTCCCACGCTTTAGCTAGCCATGTTGTGCCTGCGCTCGGAAAACTAACCCTCGCGTATCCCGGGTGATTCTCGTGCGGCGGGGGGCTCCATAGGTCCTCAACCTCATCCTCGACTTACGGGCACGCGTCGCTCAGAAACATGTCGGACTCCGCCCGCGCGGCGCGCTGCAGTCGCGACGGACTGCCGCTGGCGCCCTTGCGCCAAGGTCGTGCAGGCGATTGGCGGGATTCGGTGTCGACAGCGCGTCGTCGTGCCGATAGACGACGAGTGATTCGATGCTGCGACACTCAATGTCTCCTGATTTCTTCGCGGATGCTGCATCACATCCCATTCGAGAAGTCTTCGATGTCCTCGCCGTCTACCCAGCCTTGGGGACACGCTCCGGCCGGCCAACCGCTTGAAGCGATGTGGCACTGCGTGGCATCGCCCTTCCAGCCGTTGGCTTTCCGATCGCCGTACGTAACGCACAGGGGGTTGCCCCGGCATGCCAGAACATCGCCGGCAGGCACCGCCGCTACGTAGAAATAGGACGGCTCCTGTCCGGCCGACCCGACCGCCTCGATACACACGAGCTGCCCGGCAGCCAGCACGGCGGGCGTCGATTCGTCCTTGGGCGGCAGGGCGTCTCTCAATTCCGCGCCGTCTTCGTTCGCGACACCACCGAAGTAGCCGTCTGGACCACAATCCGGCATCAATTCGACGTCGTAGATCTCACCGTTCTCCGGCTTTCCACCGATGCACGCAAGATCGCGGCCTTTCGGTGTGCACTCCACACGAATCCGCTTTGCGAAATCGGTCAGCGACTCGATCGATGCGGCCGGCGTCGCCGCGGCTGCGGTAGCGGTAGCGGAATGGGGAGCAGCGGGTACGGGCGATGGTGCATGCGGCGCACGCGCGGACGGCGTGTTCGTGCCTGTGCAGGCAACCAGAAGAAGTGTTGCAGCGCAGACGAGCGCGGTTCGGATCATGGTGACAGTCCCTGTCGCTGTGACGGCCACCCGGTCTTAGGGCGTCTGCGTCGATGTTCCATAGCGTAAACCGGGCGATCGCGCGTGTGAGCAACGCGGCTCCTAAGAGGCGAAACCGGGTCGGCTTCCACCTCAAAAGGGTCGTCGCTTACGCAAAAAGCCTCGGCCGCCGACGCTTGCGGCCTCATCGATGAAACGACGTATCGGACTCTCGAGATCCTAGTGCTCGTGGGCTAGGCAGTGCGTCAGGGAAGGGGCCTCTGGGACTCATCGATGAAGCAAGAAAGCCGCTCGCATGACGCTGCAAACCTCAACGATCAGGCTCCTAGCTTCACGAACGAAGAACGCGTCCCCACCGAAGCAAATCCATCCCCGGAACGCCGCGCCGATGAGGGCGGCCGGCGAAGCATCCGCCCTCAATCGTCGTACTGCGCTTCCTCGCGGCCCTGTTGGCGGATGAGCGCAAGCTCGCGTGCGTCGTTGATGGCCTCGCGCACGCTGTCGATGTCGACGTGGCGAAGCTCGGCGGTGAAGCGGCCGGTCAGCGGCGTGTCGGGCTGCAGCTCGCCGGCTTCGTACAACGCCCACATCTCTTCGGCGAACCACGTGTCGAGAAGCTCCGGTGCCCAGCGCCCCAGACTCGCGGTGAGGTTGTTCACGTCGCGCAGCAGCATCGTGCGCGCGGCGTTGTTGCCGACCGCGCTCACCACCTGCGGGAAGTCGATGATCACGGGGCCGTCGGGGCCGACCAGCACGTTGTATTCGGACAGATCGCCGTGGATCAGCCCGCAGCACAGCATCCGCACCACCTGGCGCACCAGCACCACGTGGAACGCGCGTGCCTGCTCCGGCGTCAGTTCGACCTCACCCAGTCGTGGTGCGGAAAAGCCTTCGGCGTCGGTGACGAGTTCCATCACCAGCACGCCATGGAAGTAGCCGTAGGGCGTGGGCACGCGCACGCCGGCGTCGCGCAGCAGGTACAGCGCGTCCACCTCGGTGTTCTTCCAGGCGGTTTCCTGTTGCTTCTTGCCGTACTTGCTGGCCTTTTCGATCGCGCGCGCCTCGCGGCTGCCGCGTACCTTGCGACCTTCCTGGTATTGCACGCGTTGCTTGAAGCTGCGCTGCGCCATGTCCTTGTAGACCTTCGCGCAGCGCACGTCGTCGCCCGCGCGCACCACGTACACCGCAGCTTCCTTGCCGCTCTTGAGCGGGCGCAACACTTCGTCGATCACGCCATCGTCGATGAGCGTCTGCAGGCTGGGCGGTGTCTTCACTGGGCTCCGGTCGCCGCCGCGCCGATGGCGGAGGGCGCGTAGTGTTGCAGGTCGAGCCTGTCGCTGCCGGCCACCAACGTTCCGTTCGTCAATGGGCGCTCGGTAGGCGCCCGTGGCGCGCCTCATCCCCGCGGTTCCGAGCCCCCTGAAGAGGCTCGCAGCCTCCCGCATGAAGCTCAAGCCTCATTAATGAGGTTCCGCGCTTCATCGATCGAACAAAAGGCCCCGCCGCCGAGTTCGGGTTAGCGGCGGCGGGTCACGAGCGCCGCCGTAGCACCCCCGACGTCAGAAGCACTTCGGATTCCGACCCGCACGTCGCGCCGCAGCCGCGACCGGTTGCAGGGCCGGCGCGCTCGCGCTGAGGTCGTGCAGGCGATTGGCGGGGTTCGGGTGCGTCGACAGGAACTGCGGTGGACGGCTCTTCGAAATGCTGTCCATGTGCTGCCAAAGCGTCACCGCGCGCGCAGGGTCGAACCCGGCCTGCGCCATGTAGCGCTGGCCGAGCGCGTCCGCCTCGGCTTCCTGCGTGCGTGAGTTGGGCAGCAGGAAGAAGAGCTGACCGCCGGCGCCGGCGACATTGACGAGGCCGCGCGTGGTCGCGGCGGATGCATGATGGCTGGCGACCGCACCGAGCAGCTGCACGCCGGTCTGCGTGAGGAGCTGGCGCGACACGCGCTCATTGGTGTGACGCGCGACGATGTGACCCATCTCATGGCCCAGGACCGCCGCGAGTTCGTCCTGCGACTGCACGACCTTGAACATGCCGGTGTTCACGCCGACCTTGCCGCCCGGCAGCGCGAACGCGTTGGGCGTGTCGTCGACGAAGACGCGCGCTTCCCATTGCTGCGACGAGTAGGGCGCGGGCAACACGGCGCGCAACGAATTGACGACGCAGGCGACGGCGGCCTGCTGGCGCGTGTCGGTCGACATCTTCTGCGTCGCCTTCATCTTGGCGAACTCGTCCTGGCCCATCTGCGCGAGCTGCGCATCGGACACCAGGTGCAACGGTTGGCGCGCGTCAGCGACGCCGCACAGCGCGGCGAGGGTGAACGTCAGGGCGGTTGCGAGCAGGGCCGGTTTCATCAGGATCTCCGAGGCACGTCGACAAGCAGAGTTGGCAGCGGCCCATCAACGCGGCGCGAAGCGGCCTTGGCACGTTCAGCCTTCAGCACGGGCGGGCAGGCGCGTCGAGGCGTACCAAAACGGGAACGGAGCAACGCATCCGAGCGTGTCGAACCGCACCGAGCTGAATCCGTCAGGCGCGGCCGCTTACGGATGGGCCCGCTTGACACATCGCTCACACAGCCGCTGTCTACCTTCCTCGCATGGGGGATGGCGCACGAGCGGACTTCTTCGATTGCAGGGCGGCAGCGCAGCTGCTGACCTACGACCTGATGAGGGCGGTGCGCACGATGACTCTGGACGCGGTGAAGCTCGCACGCGTTCTCGACATTGACGCGCACCAAGCCGACGCGGTGTTGTCGGGCCGCGAACTGGTCCACCCCGCATCACCGATGGGCCAGCGCAGCGTGCGGCTGGTCCGCCTGCATCGCGCACTGGGCGATGCCTTCGGGACCACGGATGCCGTCGTCGACTTCCTGACCTCCCCCGATCCGGACGACGGCTCGGTGCCGGCGTCGGTGCTGGAACAACCCGACGGCATAGAGCGTGTATTCGCACGGCTCAATTGCATCGGCGTGGACGAATGGCGTCCCGCATCGTGTGCGATGGGCGCATCGGGGTCCATGTCGCGGACGATGGAGCCGCAAGCGTTCGAGCGCGAAAGTCTCCACGGTGCGCACACGACGCTGTGAGCTTCGCTGGTGAGGATCAGTTGGCGTCCACACCCGTGGTCGTGCGTTGACTCGAGCGTTGAGCGCATCCTCTCGTTGCACCAAGTCGCTGAGAGTCGACGGCACATCTCAGAACGGACGCGGGTCGGCCGACTGATCAATCGTCAGCAACGTGCCGTCGGTAAAGGCGGCGTCGATCCGGATTCGCCACGTGGGGAAAAGCCCGAAGCTTTTCGGGTCATCCCCGATGCATTCCGTAATCCCATCGGGATCGCGTGGTTGGCAGACCAGGTGCACGCCGCGTTTCGACACGGCGTCGCGCACCTGGGGAAAGGTCGATCGAAAATCGATGCGGCTCAACTCGGCCTTCCGCCCCGACCATTGCCAGCGCCGACCGGGTGTTGATCATGGACGCCTGCCGCATCGCGCAAGAGTTGCGCCCGCAAGCGCACGCCGGTCCGCCGCTGCAAGCGGTGGGTACGTAGCGACCTGCAGCTTTGTAAGCGGCGCCGATATCCGCTTTGGGTCGACAGCGGACGTCGCCGATACCCGGGCGCGCTCCACCGCGCCAGCACGTTTGATCAAACCCCCCAGTCGAATGTGCAGCGGCAGCGTTCAGTCGAGTTGCGGCAGCTCCACCGTTCGCCGTTGCGACGCCGCCTCGATCGCCGCCTCCAGGACACGCATGACGCGGACTGCCTGGTCGGGCGGCACGGGATTCGCGCGCTCGCCCGCGAGTGCGCTGCACAGCTCGACGTAGAACTGCGACTGGTCGCCGCGCGTGGCCGGCACGGTTTCGATGGACCCATCCGCCTTGTGCCAAACGAGCGGGTCGGGATCCACGCCCCAGTCGTCGTCGCCAGGGCGAAGCCCTGCGATCAACTGTGACTCCTGGCGGTCGGCTCGCTCCTTGACCAGCGTGCCGGCGCGCCCATGCACGACGAACCGCGCACCGGATGCCGCGGCCGTCATGCTGGTATGCAGCACTGCGCGCCGCTCACCGAAGCCGAGAACGACGTGCGCCCAGTCATCCGTCGACGCGCCGGCGCGCTGCATCGCGAAGCTCGCCTGCACCGTATCGGGCCACCCGAGCAGCACGAGCGCCTGGTCGACGACGTGGGGCCCCAGATCCCACCACAGACCGCCTGCCGGGCCCGGGCGTTCGCGCCAACGGTCGCGCACCTCCGGTCGGAACCGTTCGATGCGGGATTCGAGATGCCATACGTCGCCGACGGCGCCCTTGCGTATCGCCTCCCTGACGGAGAGAAAGTCGCTGTCCCACCGTCGATTGTGAAAGACCGCCAGCAGACGGCCGTTGGCGTGCGCCAGTCGCACCAGGTCGGTCGCTTCCTCGAGCCGCGGTGTCATCGGCTTGTCGACGACGACGTGCTTGCCGGCCTGCAGCGCCGCGCGCGCGAGTGGATAGTGCGCATCGTTCGGCGCCGCGATCACCACGAGGTCGACGTCGGGCGACACCGCCGCGCGCATCGGGTCGGGCTCGACGGCGACGTCGGGCAGATCGCGGTGAACCGTCGCCTGCGACCGCGACGCGACCCGCACCAGCGACAACCCGGACACCGCGTGGATAAGCGGTGCATGGAACGTACGCCCGGCGAAGCCGTACCCGATGAGTGCAACGCGGACGGGGACCGAGGGCTTCATCGCGAGGCGGATCCTGTTGCTGGCAGTGCGCGCTGAATTTAGCGGCTTCCGAGCGAAGCACGCCCCCGGGTTGCGGGCAACGTGGTGTCAGGTGCCGTTTCAGCGCGTCACATCGGCGCGCACTGCCGCGTGTGCTCAGCGGAAGTCAGCTGCCGTCGTGATCCGCGGGCGCGCGGGACGCGACCAGTGCGTGGTACTGCGCGGGCGTCAACTTCGGCATCTGACGGACGAACGCCACGAGCGACCACAGCGTCCGATCGTCATGCGTGCGTCCCCACGCCGGCATCGCACTCATCTTGATGCCGTGCTTGATGATCCAGAACGCTTCGGCGTCGTTGTCGATGCCGTCCTGCGCGAGGTTCGGCGGCTGCGGATACAGGCCGGCGCGAAGCTCGCTGGTGGTCATGCCCGGCGCCAGGTGGCAGCCCGTGCACTCTTCGGCGTATTCGTGCGCGCCCTGTGCGATCACTGCGCGGTCATCGAGGTCGCGTGGGACGGTGACCGACTGCGCGGCGCGCTCGGTCGACGCATCGCGCAGGGTGTCGATCAGGCGAAGCGTCATCGGCGCGTGGGGAACGTCGGCGCCGATCGGGTAGGCGCCTGCATGGACGAACGCGACCGCGCCCAATGCGGCGAGGCCCAGCGCAGTGACGACGCCGAGAAGGAAGCCGCGTGCGGTGGCGGACATGGCGAACGCTCTCGAATAACGGGGTGTCAGCGTCGCGGGGCGGCCGTGTGGGCGGTGTGGACGGGCGCGGCGCTGTGTGTCAGCACCTGCCGCGAACGCCACGAACAGTGCGTGTGAACGATTTAGTAGGGGCGTGCACGTTCGAGCGCCGAAGCGCCATGAAGCACTCAAGTCAAACGCCTGCGAGCCGATGTGGGGCTGTGCCGACGCGCGGACATGCCGGCGTCGCCGACCACGCGCGGGTGTCCGCATCGTGCCAGCGAAGCGCGTCGATCCATCCACTTCCCCCACCGGTGCGCGTTGCGCCGTCGGCCGACACGCCCTGCTTTCGTCAGTCCCCCAATGAAGAATCCGGTTTCGCTCGTCGTACTGGTCGTCGCGCTTGCCGCGCCGATCGCGCTGTTCCTTGTGCTGTCGGCCGAGGATGTGAATGGCTATGTGGCGGCGGGCTTGAGCGTGAGCGCGGGATGGCTCCTCAACTTCGCCTGGGCGCTCTCCGCGTTCGACCACCGCAGCGAGTCGCGCCGCACGGTGTCGATCGCGGTGCGCTATGGCTGGGCATGCCCCGCGGTGCTGGTCATCGCCGTGGCCATCGCACAGCGCTTGGCCGATTGGCCCGTCGGCTGACGCACGCACGCGCACCGCTGACTGCGGACATGGTGGCCGCACTTCGCGACGACGGCCGCGTCGAGTCGGCCGATGAAATTGACTTGATCAACATGAACGCGCGACGTTGACGATGCGGTAACTCCGTCGTCACTAGCGTGCGCCGGTGGTTTTCAGGCGATGGCATCGAATGGGTAACGCGTATTGGGATCGGTCGGCGCTGGACGCCGAACTCCAGAACTTCTCACTGGCGGCCGTGCAGCACGCGCGCAGTCCGCGCACCGACCATTCCGATCGCGAATTCCAGGCCATGTTCCGCGACGCCGCCAAGGATCTGCTGGCGTTCGCATCGCCGCGTGATCGCGACTTCGTCTTCGACGCGCTCGAGCGCATCTGCCGCATCCACCCGCACTGCAATGCATCCACGATCGCCCACTTGCGCGCCGCGCACGAGTCGATGGACGGGATGGATGTGCCGCATCGACAGCAGGGCGGCCTGATCGACCCCATGGTGTCCGGTCCGGCGTAACGCATCGCCGAGTCGCCTGCTGTCCGCGACCACTTCGCTCGCGTGGCGACTCACCGCGCCGCGCGATAAATCCTGCGCGCCGGGGCGAAAGTCGCCGCACCGCTTGCTACAGCGCCGGGGTGTTGATTCGTCGTCTTACTGACTCAGTCGACTTCACTGGCGCGTCTTCGATCTCTGCGCCGGCCCGGATGACGCAGCGAAGGTTCGCGGTACGGTGCCGGATTGTTGGCCTCGGCGCCTCTGTACGAAGCGGGCGTGGGGCACATCGCAGCATGGCGCGTGAGGTTACGGGCGCGACGTGCGCAGACGTCGCGCCCGATGGGTGGGTACGCTTCGGCCTTCGACAACGGATCGCCATCACGGCCGGGAGAAGCAATGAGCAAGGTCTTCGTGAATATCGGGCTCAGCCTCGATGGCTATATGGCGCCCGAAGGCATGACCATGCAGCACTGGACCACGCCCGACTACAAGGACTGGGGCGCGAAGTGGGGTGCGCTCATGGGGTGGCTGCTCAAGACGGCGTACTTTCGCGAGAACCTGAAGTTCGGGCCCGGCGGCGAAACCGGGCCGGTCAACGACATGGCCCGCTACACGATGGAGCGCACCGGCGCCAACATCCTCGGCAAGCGCATGTTCGAACAGGGCGAGGCCTCATGGCCTGAAGAAGCGCCCTTCCACACGCCGGTCTATGTGCTGACGCACGAGAAGCGCGAACCCTGGGTGCGACCCGGCGGCACGACATTCCATTTCGTCAACGACGGCCCGGAAAGCGCACTTGCACAGGCCCGTGCTTCGGCCGGCGATCGCGACGTCCGCATCTCCGGCGGCGCCGATGTCATCCAGCAATACCTGAATCTCGGCGCGGTCGATGAACTCGAGATCGCGATCGCACCGGTGCTGCTCGGTGGCGGTCGACGCCTGTTCGAAAACCTGCGCGAGCCCGTACCGCGTTTCCGGATCGACCAGGTGATCAACGGCTCGTCGGCGACGCACGTGCGCTACGTGCGGGAGTAGGGCGACGCCGTGTCGCTGCGTCACAGGTGCGCGGAAGCCATCGGTGCGTGAACGTAGTGCGGCCAGTCGCCGCGATCGTGCAGGCTCGATCGAGTGCCGTGTGCCACTCGGTCGCGGATGCGGTGGGTGTCACATCGCGTGCGTCATTCCGCCGCACCCTCCACCGGGGCTTCACATTCCCAACCGGCAGCGCCGCTGTTTCACAAGCCGACACGCGTCATCGGGTACTCCTGCTTGCATCACCACCGAAGCAGGAGGTCATCATGTCGGCCGAAAGCAAGACGCCGTTCGACCACGTCAACGACACGGTGACGCAGCTCAAGGAGATGCGTCATTACTCGAAGGCCAATGTCGAGCGCCTGACCACGCAGTGGCTGCTGTTCGACAGCGAGCTCAAGAAGCTCAAGCAGGCCGACCGCATCGAAGATCTGATGGTGCGTGCCGGCGAACTGCATGAGGCGATCGAGGCGGAGATTGCCGAACTGGAGGAACTGGCGGTGTCGCTGCAGCCGGCCACCGACAGCGACGGCGGCACCGACGCCACGATCCACTGACGCTGCCGCCACAGCAACAAGACCCGAAAGGCCCCGGCGACGGGGCCTTTTTCTTCGTCTACGGTGGCCGCACATAGTTCGTGAGCCCGGGCAACGGCCCGCTCGTCCCCGACATCACCCTTCAGGCCACGCATGAATACACCGTCCACTGCTGTTCCCGTCCGCATCGACTTCGTCTCGGACGTCGTCTGCCCGTGGTGCGCGATCGGGCTGGCGTCGCTGGAGCAGGCGATCGCGCGCGTTGGTGACGACGTTGCCGTCGAGCTGCACGTGCAGCCGTTCGAACTCAATCCGGACATGCCGCCCGAGGGCGAGCCGATCGATGAGCACCTGGGCCGGAAATACGGTCTGTCGCCCGTGCAGCTGCAGCAGAACCGCGAGCGCCTGCGCGAGCGCGGTGCGGATGTGGGCGTCGACTTCGCGATGGGCGCGCGCACGCGCACCTACAACACCTTCGACGCACACCGCCTGCTGCACTGGGCCGCGGAGATGGACAAGCAGGTGCCGTTGAAGCACGCGCTGCTGCGCGCCTACTTCACCGACGGCGAGAACGTTAGCGATCACGCGACGCTGGTGCGCCTGGCGGCCCAGGTCGGACTCCCGGCGGACCGCGCGGCGGCCATCCTCGCGTCGAACGCGTACGCGGACGAGGTCCGCGCCGACGAACAGATGTTCCTGCGCGCCGGCATCAGCTCGGTGCCCGCGATCATCCTCGACCGCGAGTACCTGATCTCCGGCGGCCAGCCGGTCGAGGTCTTCGAGCAGGCGCTGCGGCAGATCGCGGGCAAGCGCCGCGGCTGACCCCGCCGTTTAAAACAATGCGGACGCGCTCCACTGCGACGTCCGTTGCACTGTTTCAGCCCGCGTCGCGCACAAGCGGCAGTGCGAACCTGAATCCGTATAGGTGTCGGAAGGCGACGTCGACCGATCGACCGGTGCGCCGGATACCGTCGAACCACGCCCCGCTCATCTTTGCGGATCGACGGCCGTTAGCGTCAGAAGACCGGGCGGAAGGGCCTTGGCGATGGCGGGTAGGCTGGCACCTCGACGGTACAAGTTCAGGGCTGCTGGCCTTCCACCCACCGGGCGGGGCTGGGGAGAGGCGAATGACGGGTGGTGGTGAGATGCATCGGATAGGCCGGCGCGCCGAGGACGGGCTGACGCTGGTGGAACTGGTGCTGGTGGTGGCGATGATCCTCGTGCTGGCGGCGATCGCGAACATCGGCTACCGGTCGATCGTTGAACGCGCCCGCGTCTCCCACGCGATCGCCGATATCGGCGAGCTCAGCATGCGCATCGAGCGCTACCACACCAACAACTTCGACTATCCCGAGAGTCTTGCCGACATCGGCGAGTCCGCGCGCCTCGATCCGTGGGGCAACCCGTACTACTACACGCTGTTGACCGGCACCAAAGGCCATGGCACGGCGCGCAAGGACCATCGCCTGAACCCGCTCAACGCCGATTACGACCTCTTCAGCGCCGGGAGCGATGGCGTGTTCAAGACGCAGATCACCCAGAAGGACAGCCTGGACGACGTGATCCGCGCGCGCGGCGGCAGCTACGTCGGCCTCGCGGAGGATTACTGATCGCCGATGTCGAACCGTTCGGGCCTCCGCATCGAAGGCACGTGGCTGCGCAGCCGACTGGCGCGGCGCGTCTTCCTCATGTTCTGCGCGATGGCGTTCGTGCCGGCTGCACTGGTGTTCTGGCTGACGTGGCGCCAGGCCGATCGCGCCATCGATACGTCCGAACACCGCAACGTCCGCGCGGAGACGCGCTTCGTCGCCTTCACCGTGCTGAGCCGCCTGCAGAGCGCCGAAGCGCTGCTCGCGCGCATCGCCGACCTGGGCGGCGTCTACGCGCCCGGCGAAACGCATCTGTTCGACGCGGTGATCCAGCGTCCGCTCGATGCGGGCGTCGCGGCGTCCATGCTGCCGCGCCTGCACGTGTGGACCCGGCCCGCGTCGCACGACACCCGTGTCGTCCTGCTGACGACGCGACGTCGGCCTGACGGATTGACCACGCTCTACGCCGGCATCCTGTCCCCGCACTACCTGCTGCATCCGGACGAGGACGTCGTCGATGGCACGCGCGTCTGCATGCACTCCGGCACGCAGACCGTCGGATGTGCGGGCCACGTCGACAACGACGCACGCATCATGCGTGATACGTGGGACCTCGACCTGAAGGCGGAATTCGGCGCGCCAGCCTGGCGTTTCGAAAGCGAACACGAACACGCGGCGATTCCCGATCTGCAGGTGCACTGGTTCGCACTGCTCGCCGCCGGCCTGCTGCTGATGGCGACGTTGATGAGCCTGGTGCAGATCCGTCGCATGCTGGTGCCGCTGGAAGCGCTGATGGACCGCATCCGTCTGTTCTCGGGCTCGCGCGGCCCCGCAGGCGCCGCGCGCGCGCCCGACGAACTCGCCGCGTTGTCGACGACGTTCGACGACATGCAACAGCGCATCGGCGGCCAGCTCGCGCGTCTGCGCGGACTGTCGACCGTCGATTCCGGGATCGTGTCGCGCCAGTCGCTGGACGACATCCTCGCGCTCGTCGCCTCGGAGCTGCGCGCACTGCCCGGTATCGCCGATGCCGCGATCGTCGTGGAGCTGTCCACCCACGGCATGCGCGACGTGCACCTTGCCGGGCGATCGAACGGCCCGCTCGATCACGGAACCGTGCTGCGCTTGCTCGATTCGCCGACGTTGGACGCCGTCGATTCGGCCTGGCAGCCCATCGCGACGCAAGACGGCGATTCGTCCGGACGCGATGCACCGGCGTATCGCCTCGCCATCGGCGAGTCCGGCGAACCGCACGCGTGGGTCGTGCTCCTTGCGCATAGCGCGACGCCGAGCGACGAGACATTCGATGCGGCGCGGCAGCTCGCCGATCGCGTGTCGATTGCACTGGCGCTCGACGCCCGCGAACGCCGGCTGGTGCACCAGTCGCGACACGATGCGCTGACCGACCTGCCCAATCGCCTTGCGGCGATCGAAGCGCTGGACGCCGCGCTCGCCGCATCCAGTGGGCCGTTCGCGGTGGTCTTCATGGACCTCGACCGCTTCAAGTCGGTCAACGATGGCCTGGGTCACGCACTCGGTGACGGCTTGCTGGTCGAGGTGGCGGGTCGTCTGCGCGGCGCGCTGCCGCACGGCGACATGGTGGCGCGCTTCGGCGGCGACGAGTTCGTGCTGCTGCTGCACAACGTTGCTCGCGCAGAGGACCTCGAAGACATCCGTGCGCGCATCGACGAGGCGCTCGCCGTGCCCGTGGTGCTCGATTCGCACGTCATGGCGCTGCGCTACAGCGCCGGCGTCGCATTCCATCCCGCCGACGGCGACAACGCACACGAGCTCGTGCAGAAGGCCGACGTGGCGATGTACCGGGCCAAGCAGGACGGTGGCGGTCGCTTCGCGGTGTACTCGCCCGGCATGAACGAGGCCGCGCGCGAAGAGGTTGAACTCGTCGCCGCGCTGCGTGCCGCACTGGCGGCGAACGCGCTCGACGTCTATTACCAGCCGCGTATCGACGCGCGCACCGGTGCACGCACCGGCATGGAGGCGCTGGCGCGCTGGCACGATCCGCAGCGCGGCTGGATTCCGCCGGCGCGATTCGTGCCGCTGGCGGAGCGCCACGGTCTCATCGATGCGCTGGGCGCGTTCGTGCTGCACGCGGCATGCGCACACATCGCCGGGTGGCGCGCACACGGGCTCCAGTTCGGGCGCGTCGCGATCAACGTGTCGAGCGAGCAGTTGCGCGCCGGCACGCTCGTCGACGACATGGGACGTGTCCTGGATGCCATGGGCGCGCAGTGGTCGGACTTCGAGGTCGAGATCACCGAATCGCTGCTGATCGCCGACGTCGAAACCAGCGCGCGCCAGCTGCAGGCGTTGCGCGAGCTGGGCGTCACCGTCGCGATCGACGACTTCGGCACCGGCTACAGCTCGCTGGCCTACCTCGCGCGCCTGCCGCTGGACACCATCAAGATCGATCGCGCCTTCGTCGTCGCGCTCGAGGAAGCCGGCACCGCGTCGGTGGTGAAGTCGATCCTCGCGCTCGCCACCGCACTCGGAAAGCGCGTCATTACCGAAGGCGTGGAAACCGATGCGCAGCTGCACGTGCTGCAGGGCTGGGGCTGCAGCGTCTTCCAGGGTTATCTGTTCCACCGCCCGATGCCGGCCGGGGATGTGCAGCGGCTGCTCGAATCGGCAGCGGTGGCGGGAACGGCGGTCTGACGGCTCGAACGTGTCGATCGAAGCGATGTACACGTGCGGCGCATGAGGCCGGCCGTCGGCGTCGACGCCATCGGCCTAGAATGGCCGCCCCTTGCCGCGCAGTCCGCCATGTCCCCGAAAGCTACCGTCGTGAAGGTCGAGCTGCAGGTCAGCGACATGGATCGGCATTACTACGCCTCGCACGCGCTCACGCTGGCGCAGCATCCGTCGGAGACCGACACGCGCCTGCTGGTGCGGCTGATCGCATTCGCGCTGTTCGCCGATGACCGCCTCGAGTTCGGGCGCGGCCTCAGCGACGAGGAGGAGCCCGCGCTGTGGCGCCGCGACTACACCGACGCGATCGAACAGTGGATCGAAGTCGGCCAACCCGACGAGTCGCGCCTGCGCAAGGCGGCCGGACGTGCGCGCGAGGTCATCGTCGTCGGCTACGGCGGCAACGCGGCGGAGATGTGGTGGTCGCGCAACGCGGCGACGCTCGCGCGCCTGTCGAACCTCACCGTGCTCGATTTCGACAGCGCGGAACTCGACGCCGCGCAGCCGCTGTTGACGCGCGGTGCGCGCCTCACCGCGATGATCCAGGACGGCGAACTGCAACTGATGGATGCCGAGCGCAGCGTCGCGCTGCGTCCGCGCATTCGACAGGGCGGCACGCCGCGCTAGGCGCTTCATCGGCGTGAGTACGCCAGCTCGACGACGAGCGCTTCGCGGCCACCACGTGTTTCGAAATAGCGCACGATGAAATGGTCGGCGTCGATGCGGTGGAATTCCTCACGCGTCGGAACGGTCTGGCCGTCGTCGAACGTCGTCTCGCCGCTGAAGCGATACGTGCGATCCGCAACGTCATAGCGGCCCCGCATGAGCAGCGGGTTGGCGAGGTGCAGGTCCATCCATATGGTCACGTAGATGTGGGTGCGCGGGTCGTAGCCGATGTAGCCCAGCGCCTGGAACGGCTCGCGCGAACTCACGCGCAGATCCTGCTGCAGCTGGCGGCCGCCGAGCACGGGCGTGAACAGCGCGGTGCCCGGGTCGATCTGCGGCGGCTTGCCGGCGTCGAGCCAGAGCGACTGGCGCACGGTCCAGAGGCCGGCGAATTCGGCCAGCTGACGGTGGCCATCGTCCTGTGCGATCGCATCCGGCAGTGGCGACGACACGTTGGCGGCGGCGATGGCATGCGTGCCGGCAGCGAGCACCAGGGTCAGTACCGCGACATGGAGAGTTTTCATCGACTGCGGATCCGTTGGGCGATCGCGCCATGGTCGGCATCGATCCGCTGCGACGCGCGCACGATCGGCTGGCGACGCGCACGGATGGATGACTTTCGGGACTACGTCGCGCGCGGCAACGGGTGAAGCCTGTGGGTATGACCGATCCCGGCAGACCCGCGTGCTATCCGGCCGCTTCCGCGCAGGCTAAGGACGGCGCCGTACTGCCGTCGCTCGACGTGCTCATCTCACCGGTGCCGAGCGGGCGGTTCGATTCGCCGGTCGATCATCGCCACGTGCTATGCCTGCACCTCGGCGCGCCGGTGCCGGTGACCTACCGTGCTGGCCGCGTCGAGCGTTGCGGTACGCGGCTGCACGGCCAGTTCTGCGTGGTGCCCGCGGGCGCCAGCACACGATGGACGTTGTCGGATACGGCGACGTCGTTGCTGTTGCGGCTGTCGCCCGCGGTGATGCGCGAGACCGCGGAATCGAGCGGCGCCAGCGCCTGCGACCCGGCGCCGGCGATCCACGTCCGTGACGCACAGATCGAGCGCATCGGCTGGCTGATGCAGGCCGAAAGCGACGACGGCTATCCCACGGGGCGTCTGTTCGCCGACGGCCTCGCGTGGTCGCTCGCGGCGCGCCTGCGTGCACTGCAGTCGCGCAAGGCGACGACGTCGATCGAAGCGAGACGCACGCTGCCTGCGTGGCGATTGCAGCGCGTGATCGACTACGTCGAAGCGAATCTCGACGCGGATCTCGCACTCGAGCAGCTTGCGAACGTCGCCGGCTTCGCCGTTTCGCACTTCACGCCGTTGTTCAAGAACGCGACCGGCATGACGCCGCATCGCTTCGTCATGCAACGCCGCGTCGAGCGCGCGCGGCTGATGTTGCGCGATGGTCGGGCGACGATCACGGAGGTTGCCCACGCCACCGGTTTCGCGCATGCGAGTCACATGGCGCGTTGCCTGCGGCAGCTGTGCGGGGTGACCCCTGGGCAGATCGTGGCTGATCGACGCTGACCGGCCGGGCGCATCGCCGCCCTCCGACCACTCGTCCGATCACCGCCAGCGGTCGATCGATAAAAAGCACGACCGTGCTAATGTCGCGCCATGTCCGCTGCCGCCCGCACCGTCACCAAAGGCGCCGCCACCCGGGAGCTGATCCTGGATCGCGCCTACGGGCTCGCCTGCCGCGAAGGGCTGGAAGGCCTGTCGATCGGCGGGCTGGCGGCCGAGGTCGGCATGTCCAAGAGCGGCGTGTTCGCCCATTTCGGCTCGCGCGAGGACCTGCAGCTGGCGGTGCTCGACAACGCCGGCCGCCGCTTCGTCGAGCACGTGATGGTGCCGGCGCTGCCCGCGCCGCGCGGCGTCGCCCGCCTGCGCGCGCTGATGGACCGCTGGTTCGACTGGGCGCGCCATCGCGACGACGGCGGTTGCATCTTCCTCGCGGCCGCGAATGAATACGACGACCGCCCGGGCCCGTTACGCGATCGCGTGATCGCGCAGATGGAGCGCTGGCGCAGCGAGCTTGCACGCGCCGCGTCGCTCGCGATCGAAACCGGCGAGCTCGCCCGCGGCACCGACGTCGAACAACTCGCCTTCGAGCTCTACGCGCTCGCGCTCGTCGTGCACCACGACGCCGGCCTGCGCGGCTACGACATCGCCTACGAACGCGGCATGCGCGCGTTCGACCGGCTCGTCGACGCCAATTCCCCAACCGCCTGATCGCCTGAGGACTGCAGCATGGACACGCGCTCGCCCCGGATTAGCACGACCGTTCGAAACAACCTGATGCGAGCGTCGATCCGCGTCTATTTCGCGACGGCGCGACGGATTGCGCCGCGTGCGGCGGTGCGTCGCGCAGCCGCGCTCTTCTGCACGCCGCATCCGGGTGGGAACGCGCCGACGCCCGTGGCCGAGGGCGCGCAGCGCTTCGATATCCACGCCTGCGGGCATCGCCTCGTCGGCTATCAGTGGGGCGATCCGACGACGCAGCCCTACGTGCTGTTCTCGCACGGCTGGGCGAGCAGCGGCGCGCGCATCGCCGCATGGGTACCGGCCTTGCGCGACGCCGGCCTCGCGGTGATCGCGTTCGATCAGATCGCGCACGGCGCGAGCCCCGGGCGACGCACGACCCTGCCGGAGTTCGCCGACGTCTTGGTCAGCGTCGGCAAGCGATTCGGACCCGCGCATGCGGTGATCGGCCATTCGCTCGGCGGTGCGGCGGCGATGCTCGCGCTGTCGCGCGGCCTGCAGGCGGGTCGCGCGATCCTGGTCGCGCCGGCGGCGGATCCCGTGGAAGCCGCGCACCGCTTTGCGCGCGCCGTGGGCCTCGGTCGTGCGCTGTGCGAACGCATGATGGCGGGCTTCCACGCCAGTCTCGGCATCACCTTCGACGAGCAGCGCGCCGAACGCGCCGCGCCTTCGATCGCGCGTCCCGCGTTGATCGTGCATGACGTCGCCGATCCGGTCGTGCCGTGGGACGAAGGCGAGCGTTACGCGCGTTACTGGCCGCGCGCACGTCTGCTGAGCACGCAAGGGCTGGGGCACAGCCGTGTACTGAGCGATCCGGGCGTCATCAATGCCGGTGTGCGCTTCCTGCGCGGCGAGGCGGTGGGCCAGCGCGTGGTGTCGACGCACGAGTTGCCGATGGGCGTTGCGTGACACGGGGGGGGGTGCAGCGCGTCGCCACGAAGCGTTGATCGTCCGATCCCGCGGTAAGGCGGGAATACACGGGTCGGCGGCGCATGGCACCACGTCGCCCGTTCTCCGCGATACTGGCCACGCCCCGACACGACACCGGACGATGCTCCGCCACATCACTGCGACCCGCTACGTGACGCCGTTGCGCGAAGGCGGCTCGATGCCCGCCATCGTCGAAGGTGACGACTTCGGCCTTTACGTGCTCAAGTTCCGCGGCGCGGGGCAGGGTACGCGCGCGCTCGTCGCCGAGCTGATCGCCGGACGCATCGCGCAGGCGCTGCAGTTGCCGGTGCCGGAGCTCGTGTTCGTCGACCTCGACCCCGAGCTGGCGCGCACCGAGCCCGATTCCGAGATCCAGCACCTGATCCGCGAGAGTGCCGGTCTGAACGTGGCGCTCGATTACCTGCCCGGCGCGGCGAACTTCGATCCCGTCGCCGGCCTGCCGGACGCGGATCTCGCCTCGCGCATCGTCTGGTTCGACAGCTTCGTCAGCAACGTCGACCGCACCGCACGCAATCCGAACCTGATGGTCTGGCATCGCGCGCTGTGGATGATCGATCACGGCGCCGCGCTGTACTTCCACCACGGCTGGGACACGCAGACGCCGGATGCCGCGAGCGCGTTCCCGATGGTTCGCGAGCACGTGCTGCTGCCCGCCGCGTCGCGCATCATGGAAGCGGATGCCGACCTCGCGCCAATGCTCGATCGTCCCCTGTTCGAACGCGTGCTGGGCGAGGTGCCCGACGCCTGGCTGGGCGACACGCCGGTCGCCACCCGCGAACGCTATGTCGACTACCTCACCACGCGACTCGAGCGGCGCGCAGCATTCGTCGAGGAGGCACGTCGTGCACACGGCTGATCTCTACGACTACGCCATCCTGCGTGCGGTGCCCCGCGTCGAGCGCGAGGAGTTCATCAACGTCGGCGTGCTGCTGTCGTGTCCGTCGCAGCGTCTGCTGCTCGCGCGTGTCGGTGTGGACGCCGCGCGCCTGCGCGCGTTGGATCCGGACGTCGACGTCGAACTGGTCGAGCGCCAACTGCAAGCGATCGTCGCGATCTGCGAAGGCCGTCCCGGCAGTGGCCCGATCGGTGAACTGCCGATCCGCGCGCGTTTCCACTGGTTGACGGCGAAGCGCAGCGCGCTCATCCAGCCGTCCCCCGTGCACACCGGGCAATGCGGTGATCCGCTGCACACGATTGATCGGCTGTTCGACCGCATGGTGCGAACGGGCTGACGCGGCCATGAAAAAGGGCCGCCTTGCGAAGGCGACCCTGCGGTACGCAGTCAGCGGAATCGATCAGTCAGGCTGCGTTCGTGCGTACACGTCGCCGAAGTACCCGCACGAAGGCGTGCAGTGCTTCAACTCAGGCGCCACCGCACTTGGCGAGCGCGGTCATGTACTTGCGCGTGCCGAGCGTGTCCGACTGCATGATCTTCTTCTCGCCGGTCGAGTCCATGAGCATGACCTGGAAGCCGTTCGGGAATTTCTCGGCCAGATCCTTCATCGGCACCTGCACGACATACGCCGGCACCGTGTCCTTGGTGACGAGCGCTACACCTTGGTAGCCGCCGAACTCGGCATCCGCCTTGTCGCGCATCGCGAGGATCACCGGGATCGTCGTGCCTTCCTTCTCGGGGATCGTTCCGTCGATCACGCGGAAGTGCATGGCCGATTGCTCCGGATGCGCCGGATCGACCTGCAGCATCAGCGGATCGTTGAAGCTGAGCATCCGGCAGAGGCCCTTTTCGTGCGACAGCAGCCAGTTGTTGTTGTCCTTCTCGATGTCCGCCTGCGGCAGGCCGTCGGGGTCCTGGAGCATCTCCATCATCGCGGCGGCGGCCTGTGTGTCGTCCTGTGCCATGGCGGCAGCGGGTAAGGCGAGCGATGCGGCGAGGGCAAGGGCGATCAGCGGGTGGCGCATGGAAACCTCCGGAGAATTGGGCACGGACTACGGCGCGGCAATCAGTAACGGGACATCGGGCGGGATGGGGTTAGGGCACGATCGCGCGTGCGCACGACGGGCGTCGGACCCAGCGAGTCCAGATCGTTGTCGTGAGAGGCATCGTGAGCTGCGGACATCCCCATGCCCTGCGCTGGGGCGGACGGTAGCAAACGATGCGAGCGCGCGGCAGTGTTCGTGGTCCAGAAATCGATCCGGGCATCTGACGACGGCGCCCGGCGCGACGAGCGCACGGCACCGCACCGTGGACGCAGGCCACTGTCTAGTCCCGGGACGCGCGGTCCGATTCCGTCATCGTGGTGCCCGATGGATCACCCGTCCGGCCCGCACCGTCATCTCCACACGATCCAGCGCGGTGACGTCTTGGGCCGGATCGCCTTGCAGCACCACGAGATCCGCATCCAAGCCCGCCGCGATGCGGCCCTTGCGTGCGGCCTGGCCGAAGCGCGCGCTCGGTGCGGTCGTCAGGCTGGCGAGAATCGCGCGCCAGTCGAGGCCGGCCGCGGCCATGTAGCGGTACTCGAGCAGCGGGTCGTAGACGGCGGTGTAGCCGCAGTCGGTCCCGAACAGCACCTGCCCGCCGGCGTCCGCGAAGCTCTTCAGCTGCTGCGATGCGGCGGCGAGCATCTTCGCCTTCAGTTCCTCAGGCAGCTGATCGGCGCCGGCCTCCTGTTCGATCAACGCGAGCGTCGGCATCAGCGCCATGCGGTGCGACACCAGCGATTGCGTGAGCGCATCCGGCCACGGACCGATGTTGGGCGTCGTATGCGCCAGCACGTCGACGCCGCTGTCAATCGCGATCTGCAGGCCGGCCAGATTGCTGGGATGCGCGAACGCGGGCTTGCCACGTTTGTGCGCCTCGCCGACCACGGCGTGCGCGATTGGCAATTTCATCGGCAACACCCCGATCGGCCCACCGACGATCGCACCCGCGAACAGCTTCACGCCGTCGGCACCGGCATCGAGTTGCCGCGTCGCGCGGGCGACGGCCTCGTCGACGTCCTTGACCTCGAACGTCGGCACCTTCAGCGACTCCAGCAAATCGTGCACATAGATCGGCGTGCCGCCTTCAGGGAAGAAGGGCGCGTCGACGGTGAGGATCTGCGGCCCGGTCACCTCGCCACGCTCGATGCGCGCGCGCAGCGCCAGCGCGTCGCCCGGCAGGGACGCGATGTCGAACACGGTCGTAAAGCCCCACTGCGTGAAGTTGGATTCCAGCGCTTCCGACAGCGCTGCCGCGGGCTGCGTTGCCGCACCGCGGTACGGTGGCTGCAGCAGGTGCACGTGGCTGTTCCAGAACCCCGCGACGATGACCTTGCCGTCGACGTTCATCACCGTGGCGTCCTTCGGCACGCGCAGGTCGCGACCGACGACTGCGGTGATCACCCCGTCGCGGATCAGCACCGTCGCATGCTCGACGGGTGCCGCGTCCGGTGCGGGATAGACCTTGGCACCGACGAACGCCAGCGTCCCGGCATGCGCGATGTTCGATGCCGCCATCGCGGCCACCAGAAGCGGAACGAGCGTGCGCATGGCGACTCTCCGGAACGGATGCGCGCAGCTTAGCCGCGGTCGGTGGGCCGGCCCCATGCCGTCCGGCAGGGGAACGAACGGCGTCCGCCGGCTGATGGAGAGCCACCACCCGGCCAAGGAATTTCCGCTATGGTCGCCGGCACATCGGGGGAGAGCCTATGGCCGCACCATCGCAGGATCTGGAGCTGTTCGTGCGCGACGCGCTGATGCGCGGGCAATCGAAGGACGCCATCAACGCGGCGCTGGTGCAGGCCGGCTGGACCCCGCAGCAGACGCGCAGCGTGCTCGACGCCTACGCCGATGTCGGTTTCCCCATTCCGGTGCCGCGACCGCGCGCGTCGCTCTCCGCGCGCGAGGCGTTCGCCTATCTGGTGATGTTCGCCACGCTCTACTTCGGCGCATGGAACCTGGGCAGCCTCCTGTTCGACCTGATCAATCGCACCTGGCCGGATCCGGCCATGCGGTCCTACATGTTCAACGCGACCGATAGCTCGATCCGCTGGTCGATGGCGGCGCTGGTCATCGCGTTCCCGGTGTTCGCCTTCGTCGCCCGCCGCGTCGCGCGGGACGTCGCGCAGCATCCGATCAAGCGCCTGTCGCCGATCCGGCGCTGGCTCACCTACATCACGCTGTTCATCGCTGCGGGCGCACTGATCGGCGACACCACCACGCTGGTCTACAACCTGCTCGGCGGCGAGCTCACCACGCGCTTCCTGTCCAAGGTTGCGGTGGTCGCGTTCATCGCGGGCAGTATCTTCGGCTACTACCTCCACGACCTGCGTCGCGAAGAGGTGCAGGCATGAGCGCGCGTCCTGTCGGCACGTGGTTTCTTTCGGTAGCCGCCATCGCCGTGCTCGCCAGTCTGGTGACGGCGATCGTCGTGATCGGTTCACCGGCGCACCAGCGCGCCCTCCGGTTCGACGAACGGCGTGTCTCCGATCTGCGCGGTATCGACAGCCGGGTGGAGGCCTACGCGCGTCTGGAACATCGCCTGCCGAAAACGCTGGACGAGCTCGAACGCGCCACGCACGACGCAGCTGCGATTCCAGTGGACCCAGAGAGCCGTCGTGCCTACGACTACCGGCCGACCGATGCGCGCCACTACGAGCTGTGCGCGGTGTTCGCGACCGCGCGAACCCAAGACAGCGAGCCGACGTATGCGTACGAAACCGCGTGGATGCATCCGGCCGGCCGATACTGCTTCAGGCAGGTGCTCTCGCGGGAGGACGACGCGAAGGACGCCGCCGATGCTGCGGCGGACGCCGCGGCAGCGCTAGCGCCGGTGAATTGATCGACGCGCCCGCCGAAGCAGCACGGGTCAGATCAGGTCGGCGCGCGTGTCGGCGCCGAACGCGTCGTCACCCAGCATCGCCATCAGCGAACGGCCGTTGCGCTGGCCCTGGTCGCCTTGATTGTTGTTGAACACCACGTGCAGCTCCGCAACGCGTTGCGCCAGATCGCGGACGGGCGTTGCGATCTCACGCAGTTCGTCGTCGGAATAGTCGTAGTCGAAGCGGTCGCTGGCGACCGTCGAGCCTTTGATGTCCCAGGTCTCATGGTTGCGACCATGCATGCGGACGATGGCAAGGCGCGGCGACGCGACGTCCCACACCTGCGGAATGCACTTCGTACCGAGCTGGGGTTCGTCGACGACGACGTGCGCGACGCCGAGGTCGCGCTCCATCGCGAGCGTCGCGTCGTCGTGCCGACCGTCGAACCAGGCGCGGGTGCGGAACTCATAGGCGAGCAGGTAGTCGGGCAGGCGGCCGACGCATTCCTCGAGATGCCGCTTCCAGTCGGGCGACGGGACGACCCACGGCGCGAACTGGAAATGCAGCGCGGTGAGCTTGCCCGCGTCGCGCAGCGGACGCACGGCGCGCTCGAAGCGCAGCCACATTTCGTCCCGCAGGCTGTCCGGCACGTCCTTGTAATAGACGTTGCGCTTCTTTGCGAAAACGGGGGCGAGCTCCGCTGCGATGTCGGGCGGTAACGCCTTCGCGGGCGTCTGATGGCCGGTGAACAGGCGGAAGGCCTTGAGGTTGAACGTGAAGTCGTCCGGCGTGCGTTCGGCCCACAGCTGCGCGTTGCGTTCGCTCGGCATCGCGTAATAGCTGGAGTCGACTTCCACCATCGGGAAGCGGCTCGCGTAAAAGCGCAGGCGATCTTCTGCGGAGCTGCAGCCGCGCGGATAGAACTGCTTCGACTGGATCAGCGTGGGGTCGGTCCAGCTTGCCGTGCCGACGCGTATGAGGCTCATGAGGCGAGAGTAGCGCGATCACCGCGCGGCGGTCGCGAGCGTGACGGTTGCGCGACGCGAAACGCAAAAGTGCGTGAATGAATCACGCGTCATCTACATGGCGGTGCGCTGAATGCACCGGCCATCTAACGCAACGCTAATGTCGAGGTCACCTGCTCGGACGGGCCGCATGCGTAATCTGATCACCGTCCGCAATGCGGGCGATGTCGAAAGATGTCGATCAGGAGGACGCATGAACCGTAACGATCAGAACACCTCGAATCGCGGCAACAACCAGAACCTGGACAACAGCGCGTCGTCGCGCCAGGCGTCGGGCGGTGACCGCTCACAGCAGTCGATGCAGGGCGCGTCGCGCCAGGGTTCGCAGCAGGACGTCGGCAAGAACGACAAGAGTTCCAGCAGTCGCGGCAGCAGCTCATCGTCGCGCAGTGACAGCTCGAACCACTAACGCAGTGGAGTGAGTGCCCGACATCGGGCAAACGGGAAGAGGGTTGAGTAACTTCGAGGGACGACTCCGTCGTCCCTTCTTTTTTGCTCTTTCTAAAGGCCCGCTCGATCTTCCTGGACGATCGACGCGCGCTCGCGCACGACGAACTCTTCGAGTTCGGCGAAGAATCCGTTGAACATCGAAGCCGCCTGCCGCTCGACTTCACGGAAATCGTGAAGCGTGGCGACCAGTCGATCCCCGTTTCGAGACAGGCGATGCGCGATGCGCGTGATGGCGCGATCGACACTTGCCCGTTCGCGATAGTTGCCCAGCCAGTCGCCCGACGCCATGCGCGGTGCGATCGCTCGCAGGTGCGGTGGAAGGTCGTCGAGGCGCTCGTGCAGGACTGCATAAGCACGCCGGGTGAACGCGTCCAGTGTCACGTCGCTCCAGCGCGACCAGTCGCGCGCGAGCAGGTGGTCGAAGTAGACGTCGAGCACGATGCCGGCATAGCGGCGCCGGCCGTCCGCAAAATGCGTGCGCAGGGCGACGACGTCGGGATGGCTGTCGGTGAAGCGGTCCACGCGTCGATGCACGAGGATCTCGCGGCGCTCGACCTCCCCGAAGCGGTCCAAGCCGCTGGAGCCGAACGCGAAGTCGCCCAGCAGCGCGCCGAGCATCGCGGCGTCGCTGTATCGCGCGAGGTGCATGTGGGCGAGCCAGTTCATCGTGGCGCCGATCGGAGACGCCTCACGTTCGCACAGTCGGCGTCTGCGCATCAGCGTCCGACGAGATTGTCGCTTCCTCCGGGGGCACGACTTGGGGGCGCGGGACGGTACCTCAGTGCGTCTTCGGCGCCTGACTCGTCGCCACCAGCTCGCCCTTGGCGATCACGTGGCCGCTCATCGCGGCGACCACCTGATCGCGGGTCGCGCCTGCCGGTAGATCGAGCGTGCGGTCGAGGGCGAAGATCTGGAAGTGATAGTGATGCGGCGCATCGCCGGCGGGTGGGCGCGGTCCGAAATAGCCGGTGCCGTCGCGGTCGTTACGGCCCTGCGCCATTCCGCGCACGGCGGTCGGTGACCCGCGTGTCGGCAGGCTGCCCGGAAGGGTGTGCACGTTCCCCGGAATGTTCCAGGCGACCCAGTGCGCGAACGGCTGCTCGCGCGGTGCGTCCGGGTCTTCGAGCAGCAGGGCGTAACTCTGCGCGCCCTGCACGGGCGTCCATGCGAGTGCTGGCGACAGGTTGTCGCCGTACGCGGTGTGGTGCGCGGGAATCGGAGTGTCCGCGCGGATCTGCGGCGAGGTCACGTGGATCGCCGCGGCGCCTTTCGCGTCAACGCGCTGGACGGCGGCCTGTTTCGCAGCGGCGGCCGCGCTGGTACCGGTATTCACCGGCGATGTGCCGTGCGACATCGGATGCGGTGCGCCGGCGGGCGGTGCGGGCTGGCCGCGTGCCGGACCCATCGCGACCAGCAGGGCGGCGGCGAGCAGGGCGGGGACAAGAACTCGACGCGCATTCATGGTGACCTCCGCGTGCAGGTGTCGTCCGAGCGTGGTCCTGCCGACGTCGAGGACGGGTCACTGCGGCGGCAACAGCCTGCCCATGGCTGCCCCGACACTGCAGCGGCCGTCACACCGGCGGTATAAGACTGGACCCCCGCCTCCACAGGGTCACCGCGTGCCCACGCACTACGCCACGCTCAAGGTCGCGACGGACGCGCCGATCGACGTGATCCGCGCGGCGTATCGCGTGCTCGCGGCGCGGCACCATCCGGATCGCTGCGATGGCGATGTCGATGCCCTGCGGCGCATGCAGCAGGTCAACGAGGCATGGCGCCTGCTGTCGGACCCGGTCGCGCGCTCGCGCTACGACCGCGAATTGCGTCGCGCGTGGCGTCGGCGTTCGAGCGATGGCGGCGAGGGCGTGGCTGCGTCGGGCGCGAAGGTCGCGCCGGTCGATGTCGCGGCATGTCCACCAGCGCCCGTTCGCCAACGCGTGGCCGCGACGTACGCCGAGTTCGCCGGATTGGGACGCCGCTAGGCGACGCCGTCGCCCATTACCCGCCGTACGCCGGATCGGCGGGTACACGCACCGCGCCTTCCATCAGCACGCGTGCGCTGCGGCTCATCACGGCTTTGGTGACGACCCACGCACCGTCGACCTGCGCGACATCCGCGCCGACGCGCAGCGTCCCGGACGGATGTCCGAAGCGCACGACCTCGCGCTTCCCGCCGCCTGCGGCTTCGTTCACGAGGGTGCCCGGCACCGCGGCCGCCGTGGCGATCGCCACCGACGCCGTGCCCATCATGGCGTGGTGCAATTTGCCCATCGACATCGCGCGCGCGAGCACATCGATGTCGCCGGCGTGCACTGTCCTGCCGCTCGACGCCACGTAGTCCTTCGGCGGCGCGACCCATGCCACCTTGGGCGTGTGCTGGCGCTTGGCGGCCTCGTCCATGCTCGCGATCAGGCCCATGTGCACCGCGCCAGCCGCGCGGATCAGCTCGAGCTTGTCGAGCAATGCGCGGTGATCGTTGACCGCCGGCTGCAGCTCCGTGCCGTCGAAACCGAGGTCGGCCGCGCGCAGGAAGATAGTCGGAATGCCGGCGGTGATCATCGTCACCTGGAAATCGCCGACGCCCGGCACATGCAGCGTGTCGACGAGGTTGCCGGTGGGGAACATCGCGCCCGCATCGCCGTCATCGGACGGATCGACGAACTCCAGCGGAATTTCGGCGGCGGGGAACGTCACGCCGTCGAGCTCGAAGTCACCGGTCTCCTGCACCTGGCCGTTCGTGACCGGCACGTGCGCGATGATCGTCTTGCCGATGTTGGCCTGCCAGATGCGTAC
This sequence comes from Lysobacter sp. TY2-98, assembly GCF_003367355.1. Classification (NCBI taxonomy): domain Bacteria; kingdom Pseudomonadati; phylum Pseudomonadota; class Gammaproteobacteria; order Lysobacterales; family Lysobacteraceae; genus Lysobacter; species Lysobacter sp. TY2-98. Next base: position 2,321,714 of record NZ_CP031413.1, on the reverse strand, counting down.
GGTGCAGTGGCCGTTCCGCGGAATGCGCGACGGATCGATCAGGCCGTTCGCGATCGCGAACGGGCCGACCGCCGACGACAGGTTGCCGCAGTTGCCACTCCAGTCGACGAAGGCGGTGTCGATCGACACCTGACCGTACAGGTAGTCGACATCGTGATCCGGCACCGCCGACTTCGACAGGATCACGCATTTGCTGGTGCTCGACGTCGCGCCGCCCATGCCATCGGTGTGCTTGCCATACGGGTCGGGCGAGCCGATCACGCGCATCAGCAACGCATCGCGCGCGGCGCCTGGCACGCGCGCGGCCGCGGGCAGATCGTCCAGCCGGAAGAACACGCCCTTGCTGGTGCCCCCGCGCATGTAGGTGGCGGGAATGCGGAGTTGCGGGGCGTGCGTCATGGCGGGCTCGTCAAATGCGAAAACGTGGAAATGCGCGGATCAGGCGTCGGGAATGTTCGGTTCGACCAGACGCGCAAGCTGCTCGAGTGACTCCTGCCAGCCGAGGTAGCAGAACTCGACCGGAATCGCTGCCGGAAGGCCCGACTGCACGATCGACACATCGGTGCCGCACAGCACCGGCTTCAGCTCGACCGTCACTTCGATCGTGCCGGGCAGGTTCGGATCGTCGAAGCGATCCGTGTAGCGCAGGCGCTCATCGGGCACGAGCTCCAAATACTCGCCGCCGAAGGCTTCGACCTTGCCGGTGCCGAAATTGGTGAACGTCATGCGGAACGTGCCGCCGACGCGCGCGTCCATGTGCTCGACGTTCGCGACGAAACCGTAAGGCGGCAGCCACTTGCACATCGCGGCCGGCTCGAGGAAAGCGCGATACACCTTCGACGGCGGCGCGCGCAGCACGCGGTGGAGGCGGACGGTGCCGGTTGCTTCGGTCATGCCAAGGTCCTCGCTGACAGGGTGGGACTACTCAGAACGAAAGAGACATCTGCGGCCGCGGTTCCGGCGCACCGGTTAGCGGCCATCTCGCGAGTGTCTCGTACCGATAAGGTGTTTCGCGCGTGGCGACGAGTTCGACCGTGTCGATCGTCCACTCAACGGGCGCGATTGGCTTTTTCGGAAGAAGGTGGGGCCCGCGATAACTGGCGGTGATGTGCGGTGTGTGCCCGGCCCTTTCGTTGATGCCGTGCTTTTGGAGCGACGACCTCACGGCGCCGACGAGATCGGCGAAGCCACCGACCGACGCCGACGGTCGAATCACCCAGTCGAGACGCCGACCGTTCTGGCGCGGCCCGTCGATCTGTGCCAGCTGCATGGTTACGGGTGCGGCGACGAGTTCGTCGCCTGCCCGCATCATCGCGTCATGAATCTGTTGCACCTCAGACCACGCGTCACTTAACGACTGATGCCAGTTCGCGGTGGGAAACATCTCACCGCCGAGCATGGCGATGATGCCCGCGTCGACCAACGACTGATACAGGCGATCGACGACCGCCCGTGGCGGGCGCGCAATCAGCATCAGTCGGGGTTCGCGCGCCACCTGCGTTACGCCGCGCTCTGCGCGCCCTCCAGGAAATCGTTCGCGAAACGCTGCAGTACGCCACCCGCTTCGTAGATCGACACTTCCTCCGCCGTATCCAGCCGACACGTCACCGGCACTTCGAGGATGTTGCCGTCCTTGCGATGGATGACGAGCGTGAGCGTCGCGCGCGGCGTGCGTTCGCCGATGACGTCGAACGTTTCGGTGCCGTCGATGGCCAGCGTCTTGCGGTTGGTGCCGGCTTCGAACTCCAGCGGCAACACGCCCATGCCGATGAGGTTGGTGCGATGGATGCGCTCGAAACCTTCCGCCACGATTGCTTCGACGCCTGCGAGGCGCACGCCCTTCGCCGCCCAGTCGCGCGAACTGCCCTGGCCGTAGTCGGCGCCGGCGATGATGATCAGCGGCTGGTGACGCTGCATGTAGGTCTCGATCGCCTCCCACATGCGGGTGACCTGGCCTTCGGGCTCGACACGAGCCAGCGACCCCTGGCGCACGCTGCCGTCGGCGTCCACCACCATCTCGTTGAGCAGCTTCGGATTCGCGAACGTCGCGCGCTGTGCGGTGAGGTGGTCGCCGCGATGCGTCGCGTAGGAATTGAAGTCCTCTTCCGGCACGCCCATCTTCGCGAGGTATTCGCCCGCGGCGCTGTCGAGCATGATCGCGTTGCTCGGCGAGAGGTGGTCGGTGGTGATGTTGTCGCCGAGCACCGCGAGCGGACGCATGCCATGGAGCGTGCGTTCCCCAGCCAGCGCACCTTCCCAGTACGGCGGGCGGCGGATGTAGGTCGACATCGGGCGCCAGTCGTAGAGCGGCTTGACCGGGCCGGTGGTGTCGACGCGCACCGCGAACATCGGGCCGTACACGCGACGGAACTGCTCGGGCTTCACGTGCTCGCGCACGATCGCGTCGATCTCGGCGTCGCTCGGCCACAGGTCCTTCAGCGTGATCGGATTGCCCGCGGCGTCGACGCCGAGCACGTCCTTCTCGATGTCGAAACGGATGGTGCCGGCGAGCGCGTACGCGACGACCAACGGCGGCGATGCGAGGAACGCCTGCTTCGCATACGGATGGATGCGGCCGTCGAAATTGCGATTGCCGCTCAACACCGCAACGGCGTAGAGGTCGCGATCGATGATCTCGCTCTGGATCAGCGGATCGAGCGCGCCGCTCATGCCGTTGCAGGTCGTGCAGGCGAAACCGACGATGCCGAAACCGAGCGATTCGAGTTCCGGCAACAGGCCGGCTTCTTCGAGGTAGAGCTGCACGGCCTTGGAACCCGGCGCCAGCGAGGTCTTCACCCACGGCTTGCGCACGAGGCCTAGTTCGTTCGCCTTCTTCGCGAGCAGACCGGCCGCGATGACGTTGCGCGGGTTCGACGTGTTCGTGCAGCTGGTGATCGCGGCGATGATCACCGCGCCGTCCGGCATCAGCCCAGCGGCTTCCTGGACGCGCGCGAGGTCGAGGTTGCCGGCAATGCCGCGCTCGGCGAGATCGCTCGTCGGCAGGCGCTTGTGCGGGTTCGATGGGCCGGCCATGTTGCGCGTCACCGTCGAGAGATCGAACGTCAGCGTGCGCTCGTACTGCGCATCGGCCAGGTCGTCGGCCCACAGGCCCGCCGTCTTCGCGTACGTCTCGACCAGCGACACTTGCTGCTCCTCGCGGCCCGTCAGGCGCAGGTAGTCGAGCGTGTTGTCGTCGATGAAGAACATCGCCGCGGTGGCGCCGTATTCGGGCGCCATGTTCGAGATGGTCGCGCGGTCGCCGAGCGTCAGTGCGCGCGCGCCCTCGCCGCGGAACTCGAGATACGCGCCGACCACCTTGGCCTGGCGCAGGAACTCGGTGAGCGCGAGCACGATGTCGGTCGCGGTGATGCCCTCGTGCGGGCGACCCGTCAGCTCGACGCCGACGATTTCCGGCAGGCGCATCCACGACGCGCGGCCGAGCATCACGCTCTCGGCCTCGAGGCCACCGACGCCCACGGCGATCACACCGAGTGCGTCGACATGCGGCGTGTGCGAGTCGGTACCGACGCAGGTGTCCGGAAACGCCACGCCGTCCTTGACGTAGATCACCGGCGACATCTTCTCCAGATTGATCTGGTGCATGATCCCGTTGCCCGGCGGGATCACGTCGACGTTGCGGAACGCGTGCTTCGTCCACTCGATGAAGTGGAAGCGGTCCTCGTTGCGACGTTCTTCAATCGCGCGGTTTTTCGCGAATGCATCCGGATCGAAGCCGCCGCATTCGACGGCCAGCGAGTGGTCGACGATCAGCTGCGTCGGCACCACCGGATTGATCTGCGCGGGATCGCCACCGCGCTCGGCGATCGCGTCGCGCAGGCCGGCAAGGTCGACCAGCGCGGTCTGGCCGAGGATGTCGTGGCAGACCACGCGCGCCGGGAACCACGGGAAGTCGAGGTCGCGGCGGCGTTCGATCAGCTGTTCGAGATACGCCGACAGCATCGACGGATCGGCGCGGCGCACGATGTTCTCCGCGTGCACGCGCGAGGTGTAGGGCAGCGTCGCCCAAGCGCCGGGCTTGAGGGCGTCGACCGCCTCGCGGGCGTCGAACCAGTGCAGCGGCGTGCCGGGAAGCGGTTTGCGGTGGGCGGTGTTCATCGGGTGCGGAATCCGTGGAGGACGCCAGCGGCGGACGCATCGACGCGTCGCCGCGTGGCAGTCGGATCAGAAGACGGGCCGGTCGGGCCGGCAGATCGCCATTATCCCGCAGACGCGCGCGGGCTTCGGAAACCACGGTGGAACGCGGCGCCATGGCGATGGGACGCCACGGCCGAGCCCGCTGGCTTCAGTCGGCGTGGTCATAGGCCGCACGCAGCGGCGCGAGGTCGAGCCGGCGCATGGTGAGCATGGTGCGCATGACGCGCGCGGCGCGGGCGGGGTCGGCGTCGGTCAGCCAGTCGGGCAGCGACGCCGGCACCACCTGCCAGGACACCCCGAAGCGATCCTTGAGCCAGCCGCACTGCTGCGCCATCGGATCGCCGCCGCGCGTAAGCGCGGCCCAGTAGTGCTCGATCTCCGCCTGGCTGTCGCAGCGCACGACGAACGAGATCGACTCGTTGAAGCGGAACAGCGGCCCGCCGTTGAGCGCGGTGAAGCCCTGGCCATCGAGTTCGAACTCCACCGTCAACACGCTGCCCTTGGGCCGATTGGCGGCACGCGCCGAAGCGGCGTCGTAGCGCAGCACGCGGCTGATGCGGGAATTCGGGAAGATCTCGCAATACGCGGTCGCCGCCTCTTCGGCGGCGTCGGCGTACCAGAGGCAGGGCGTGATGCGGTGGACGAGTCCCATCCGGTGGCTCTCCTGTCGGCGGGTGCGAAGTGTCGCACCGCGGCGTTAGGCGAGTGTGCTTCGGCGTCCGGTCATCGCAAAAGACGCGGGGACGACGCGAACGCCGTCCCCGCGAACACCGCCGGCGACGAGGAGCCGGCGGCGGAGCACGCTTATGGCATCAGCACGGTGTCGACGACGTGGATCACGCCGTTCTTCTGCATGACGTCGGCGATCGTGACGTGCGACTGTCCGCCCTTCGCATCGGTCAGCACGATGCCGCCGGCGCCGTCGTCCTTCGCGGTCAGGGTCTCGCCCTGCACGGTCTTCAGCGTCGCGCTGCCGTTGCCGGCGGCGATCTGCTGCTTCAACGCGGCGGCATCGAGCTTGCCGGATACCACGTGGTAGGTCAGCACCTTGGTGAGGTCGGCCTTCTTGTCAGGCTTGAGCAGCGTGTCGACGGTGCCCTTCGGCAGCTTGTCGAACGCGGCGTTGGTCGGCGCGAACACGGTGAACGGACCCGCGCCCTTGAGCGTGTCGACCAGGCCGGCGGCCTTCACCGCCGCGACCAGCGTGGTGTGGTCCTTCGAATTGACGGCGTTGTCGACGATGTCCTTCTCCGCGTACATCGGCGCGCCGCCGACCATCGGGTTCTGCATCGGCATCGCGTCCGCCGCGGTTTCGGCGGATGCGGGCATCGGCGCGGTGGGTTCGGCCGGCACGGCGGTGTCGGCTGTCGTTGCCGCGGGCGCAGCGGCGTCCTCGGCGGCGGGGCGGCTGCACGCGGCGAGCGGCAGCGCAGCGATCAGCGCGAGACTGAGAATGCGGTAATTCATGGGGACGCTCCTGGACTGAGGGGGCGTGCCTCATCGGGCACCTCCAGCACTACGGCGCCGCGCCGGGTTCGGATGCACGGGTTCGACGAACGGCGCGTCGACCGCTAGGCTCGGCCGCAACCGCACGGAGGCTCCATGGACTGGCTCCAATTCATCGCGGCGATGACCGCGTCGCTGGCGTGGCCCTTCGCACTGATCGTGCTGTTCCTGCTCGTGCGACGCCCGCTGCTGGCGCGCGTTCCCGACCTCGAGATTCTGGAATGGAAGGACTTCCGCTTCCGGTTCGGTCGCCGCGTGCACGAGTTGGCGGCGCAGGCGCGACGCGAGCTGGTGGATGCGGACGCGGGCACGCCGCTGACGCTCGAGGGTGAAGACCATCGCCTGCAGCTGGCGGAGATCTCGCCGCGCGCAGCGATCCTCGAAGCGTGGATCGAACTGGAGGTTGCGGCGATGAACGCGCTGCGGCGTCGCGGGGTCGCGGTGACGCGTCAGGAGCTGCAGCAGCCGGCGCGACTCGCCGATGCGTTGATCAACGCGGACCTGCTCGACGCCAGCCAGGCGGACCTGCTGTCGCAACTGCGTCGCCTGCGCAATGCCGCGGCACATGCTTCCGATCCGAAGATCACGGTCGACACCGCGCGCGAGTTCGTCGGCACGGTGGCGGCCTTCGAACGCCTCATCGCAGCGCGCACCGACCTGGCGATGGCGGCGCAGGGCGGGGACTGACCGCCTCAGCGGTAGCCCGCCGCCTGCAGTTCGAACAGCTCGGCGTAGCGGCCGCGCTGCGCCATGAGTTCATCGTGCGTACCGGACGCCTCGACCTTGCCGCCGCCGAGCACGAGGATGCGATCGGCCATGCGCACGCTCGAGAAGCGGTGCGAGATCAGCACCGCGGTGCGGCCTTCGCTGAGTTCCTTGAAGCGCTGGAAGACCTCGTATTCGGCGCGTGCATCGAGCGCCGCGGTGGGTTCGTCGAGGATCATGACCTGCGCATCGCGCATGTAGGCGCGGGCGATCGCGATCTTCTGCCACTGGCCGCCCGACAGTTCGACGCCCGTGCTGAAGCGGCGACCGATCATCTGGTCGTACTGCTGCGGCAGCGCTTCGATGACCTCGTCGGCGAGCGCGCGGCGCGCGGACTCGCGGATGCGCGCCTCGTCGCCCATCGCTTCCAGTCGACCGACACCGATGTTCTCGCGGGCGGTGAGGTGATACCGCACGAAGTCCTGGAAGATCACGCCGACGTTGCTGCGCAGGTCGTCGAGGTCGTAGTCGCGCAGGTCGCGACCGTCGAGCAGGATGCGGCCTTCGTCGGGGTCGTAGAGACGCGCGAGCAGTTTCACCAGCGTGGTCTTGCCGGCGCCGTTCTCGCCGACGAGCGCCAGCACTTCGCCTGCGCGGAGTTCGAATTCGAGGCCGCGCAGCGCCCAGCGTTCCGCGTCGGGATAGCGGAAGCCCACGTTCTCGAACACGAAGCCGCGCTCGATCGGACGCGGCACCGGTGACGCATCGGGCGTGGAGGTGATTTCCGGTGCGATCTCGAAGAACGAGAACAGATCGTCGAGGTACAAGGCCTGGCCTGCGACCTGTGAGAAGCCGATCAGCAGGCCTTCGAGCAACTGGCGCAGGCGTCGGAAGCTGCCCGCCAGAAACGTGAGGTCGCCGATCGTGAAGTCGCCCTTGACCGTGCGCCAGACGATGTAGGCATACGCGACGTAATAGCCCAGCGTGCCCAGCGCCGCGAGCACCGTGCCCCAGAACGCACGCTTCGCTGCGAGCGCACGATTCGCCGCGTAGAACTTGTCGGCCAGCACGCGGAAGCGATCGATCAGGAAACGGTGCAGCCCGAAGATCTTGATCTCTTTCGCCGTCTCGACGCTGGCGCCGGTCTGGCGCAGGTATTCGAGCTGGCGGCGCTCCGGCGTCCACTGGAAGTTGAGCGAGTAACCGAGTGCGTTGAAGTGCGATTCGCCGACGAAGGCCGGCACCAGTGCGATGGCGAGCAGCACCATCAGCCACGGCGCATACGCGAGCAGACCGATCGCGAAGCTGATGACGGTGATCGCGTCCTGCGCCTGCCCGAACAGCTGGCTCAGCAGGTTCATCCGCCCCATGGTCTGGCGACGCGCGCGGTCGAGGCGATCCTGCAGGTCGGGGTCTTCGAAATCCTCGAGGTCCAGTGTCGCCGCGTGTTCCATCAGGCGGATGCTGGTCGCGTTGGTGAACAGCTCGGACAGCAGGCCGTCGACATAGCTGGCGGCGCGCGCCATCAGGTCGGAGACGACGGCGAGCGCGAACTCGCCGACCACGAGCAGGGCGAGGTGATGCAGCGCGCCACTGGCCCACAGCGTGCCCAGGTCGGCATGCGCACCGCCGACGGCGACCAGGTGGATCGCCTCGTCGATGATCAGCTTGCCGATGTAGAGCAGCGCAATGGGCGTGAGGGCCTGCACCAGTCGCAACACGAGGCTGGCGAGCGTCAATCGCGGGCTGGTCGCCCAGATCTGGCGCAGGAAAGGACGCAGGTTGCGCAGGGCGTCGACGCGTTCGCGGAACGGCATCGACGTGCGACGGGGCGTGGTCGGCGACGGCATCGCGCCATTGTCGATACGCGCCGTGAAGCGGGTGCCAGCTTCAAACGGTGATGCGGACGGCGACGACGGCGGCGGCGATCAGGGCCAGCACGGCGAGTGTCGGCGCGGCGATGCGCACATCCGCGCGCGACGGCATCGCTGCGCCGAACAGCGTGCCGGCGATCCATGCATGCACCGCGATCCACGCCCCGCGTGCGTCGGCGAGGAACATGACGATCCAGGCCACTGCGCCCGGTAACAGCAGCAAGGGCGCGAGGGCGATCGGGCCGGCGCGCCACCACGGTGCACGGAAGGCGACGGAACCGAGACGCCATCCGGTGGGCGTCCGCTCCGGCCACAAGCGCGGCACTTGCGGCCGCGCGGCGAGCAGCAAGGCGACGATGTAGTGCGCCAGTTCGTGCGCGAGCGTGCCGGGCAGCGCGAAGGCCGCGTACAGCCACAAGCCGAATCGACGTGCGACCCGCTGCAGAAGAAGCACGGCGATGACCGCGCACCACGCGACGACGGGCACGTCGGCGAGCGCATTGCGCAGCGAGTCGAGGTCGAAGGTCACCCGCGCAGTATGCGGGCGCGTCGCATCATTCCGCCGCGCGCAGGATCTCGGTGCCGTCGAGCGTCTTCGGCGTCTTGCCGAGTGCGGTGCGGTAGCGCGTGTATAGCGCCTCGACCTTGGCAAGGTACTGCTGCGTTTCGCGGTAGGGCGGCACCCCGCCGTAATGCGCGACCACGCCGGAGCCCGCGTTGTACGCCGCCGCGACCATGCGCAGATCGCCGCGGTAGCGCGTCGCGAGCTGACGGATCATGCGCGCCGCGGCCTCGATGGACTGGTCGGGCGACGTCGGATCGGCACCGTATTCGCGCGCCGTCTCCGGCATCAGCTGCATCACGCCGACTGCGCCCTTGGGCGACACCGCGGCCGCGTTGAAGCCGCTCTCGGCATGGGCAATGGCGCGCAGGTAGGCGTCGTCGACACCCGTCTTCTTCGACGCCGCCTTGAACTGCTTGGCGAAGCGATCGATCTGCGGCTTGCCGACCTGGCCGAGGCCTGCATGCGCCGGCTCACCCGGCGGCGTTTCGACGGTGAACGACAGCACCTTCGTCGAGCCGGGCAGCTTGCGCGTGCTGTAGACGGTCTTGCCGTCCTGCTGGCGTTCGTAGAGGTTGCCCTTCACCACGCCGAGCGCGCCCCAGAGGTTGGGCACTTTCACCGCGTCGTCGGCGATGGTTTTCGCTTCGCACTTCGAGCCGGGTTCTGGCGCCGTCGCGAGGCTCACCGTCGCATTGCGTACGCAGCGATACACCGTGCGCGCCTGCACCTGCGGCGCGAGCAGCAGGCAGGCGAGAGCGGCGGTGGCGGCGAGGCGACGCATGGCGCGCATCCTAGTGGTCGCGCATGAACCCGGGATGTGCCCGAGGTCAGGGGGACGTTGGGAGGACGCCTCCGGCGGAACGGGAAATCAGCGACCGCCGGCACAGGCAGGCCACGGCCGCTTCTGCCTACACTCGGGTCTTTCCGCCCGACAGGTCCCTGCATGAAGCTCCGTCTTGCACCGCTGTTCGCCGGTCTCGCCTCCGCGGGCCTTCTCGTTACCGGTCTGTTCGCCGCGTTCGCCGGCCATGCGCAGGCGCCGACCACGCCCCCCGCGGTGCGGCCGGTGGTGCTGAAGGCCGCCCACCTGTTCGACGGTCGCAGCGGTCGCATGGTCGAGAACGGCATGGTGCTGGTGCAGGGCGAACGCATCGTCAGCGCGGGCGCCAACGTCGCGGTCCCCGATGGCGCCCGCGTGATCGACCTCGGCGACGCGACGTTGCTGCCGGGCTTCATCGACGCGCATACGCACATCGCCGACGACCACGACGACGACTGGGCTGCGGGCATCTACAACGGGATGATGCGGTTCCCCGCCGAGCAGGCCTTCCACGCGCAACGCAATGCGAAGGTCACGCTCGACGCAGGCTTCACCACCATCCGCGTGCTCGGCGCCGGTGATTTCATCGATGTCGCGCTGCGCAATGCGATCAACGGCGGTTACGCGACTGGCCCGCGGATGATCGTCGCCGGTCACGCGATCGGCTCGACCGGCGGGCATTGCGACAGTTCGCCGTATCCGCCGACGCGCGTGATCCCCTCGACACCGATGGAAGGGGTCTGCAACGGCGCGGAGCAGTGCCGCGAAGCCACGCGCCTGCAGATGAAGTACGGCGCGGACGTCATCAAGATCTGCGCGTCGGGCGGCGTGCTGAGTGAATCCGATCCGGTCGACGTGCCGCAGCTCACGCCGGACGAACTCAAGGCGATCATCTCCGAAGCGCACAACTGGGGCCGCAAGGTCGCCGCGCACGCGCATGGCGATACCGCGGCGCGGCTCGCGATCGAAGCCGGTGTCGATTCCATCGAGCACGGCAGCTTCCTCAAGCCCGAAACGCTGCAGCTGATGAAGCAGAAGGGCGTCTACCTGGTGCCGACGCGCACCACGCTGCTGTGGACCGAGTCGAAGCTCGCCGGTTATCCGCCGAAGATCGCGGGCAAGGCGCATGCGGCGTACACGTCGCACGAGCAGATGCTGCGCAATGCGATCCGCATCGGCACGCCGATCGCGCTGGGCACCGACGCGGCGGTATTCCCGCACGGCCTCAACGGTCGTGAGTTCGGCGACTACGTCGACGTCGGCATGTCGCCGGCGGCGGCGCTGATGACCAGCAGCATCGGCGCGGCCACGCTTCTCGGCGTCGAGAAGGATGTCGGCACGCTGGAGGCGGGCAAGTACGCCGATGTGGTCGCGGTGCCGGGCAACGTGCTGACGGACATCCGCGCCACCGAGCACCCGGTATTCGTGATGAAGAACGGCCAAGTGGTGCGCGGGGCCGAATGACGGTGCGACGCCGTGCAGGCGGATGGCATCGCCGCCTGCACGCGCACGTCACCATGCTGAGCCGACGCGGTACGGCGCTGGCGATTTCCATGACAGGTTCAGCCCGCCACCGCTAGCGTGTCGGCGTCCAACGAGGAGAGACCGAACATGATCCGTATGTCCCCGCTCGTCCTGATCGCTTCGCTGTTGCTCGCCGGCCCCGCGCTGGCCGACCCGGGTCATGGCAAGGGCCACGGCAAGGGTCACGGGCACGAGGCCGTCGAAGGCATCCGCATCGGTGAGCCGAATCCCAACGGCCCCTGGCACGACCGCGACGACCATCGCCCCGACTACCACCACGACAAGGGACGTCACCTCGGCCAATACAAGAAGTGGGCGCGCGGTGAGCGCCTGCCGATGACCTACGTGGTGCCGCGCTACTACGTCACGAATTACACCGTCTACCGTCTGGCGCCGCCGCCGCGCGGCATGGTGTGGGTGCGCCCGTACCCCGACTCGCGCGACGTCTACCTGGTGCAGACGGCGACCGGCCTGATCTCGCGCATCCTTGGCATCTGATCCGCGCTTTAACCGACGCCACCACGAGCCCCGCATCGCGGGGCTCGTTTCGTTCCGGGCCTAGGAATCAGTGGCCCAGCGCGTCGCTCGCACTGCAGGCGACATCGCCTTCGGCGGGGCTGACGCACAGCCGGAACGTGTGCAGGCCGGTGACCTGGCGCGAATCACCCGCGGCGACGTCGTAACGGCTGGCATGCGTCGCACAGGGCTGGCCCAGATCGCAGCCGCGCGGCAATACCAGGTAATGGCAGGCCCGCTCGCACTACGCACGCAGTCGAAGCGGGCGACGCCGTCCTGCACCGTCGCACGGCTGAAGAGCACGTCGGCGCCGGTGCCGACGATGCGATGCACCACCGTGTCGCGGCCGCCATCGCAGCCGATCAGCGAGGCAAGGAAAGCGAACAGCGCGAACAACTTGTCCATGACGACGTCTCCGTGATCAGTTCGGTCGGAACAGCGCCATGAACGGCGCACTGACCGTCAGCGTTTCGGGACGTCCGCGCAGGCGCAGCGTGCCGCGCCCGGTGTCGTCCCGCGTGATGCCCGCCACCGCTTTCATGTTGACGACGGTCGAGCGGTGGATCTGCTTGAAGGTGTTGGCATCGAGTCGCGCGAGCAGTTCGCGTAGCGACGTGCGCAACAGCGACTCGCCATCGGCGGTGACCACCGTCGTGTACTTGTGGTCGGCGCGGAAGTAGGCGACTTCGTCGATGAGGATCAGCCGCGTTTCGCGTCCCGCGCTGGCCGTGAGCCACGTCAACGGCTCCGGCGCGCTGGGTTCGCGCGGCAGCACCGGGCCGAGGCGCGCGAGCAACGCGGCCAGCGCCTCATCGCGCCCCTGGCCCAGGCGCGACTGCAGACGTTCGACGGTGGCGTCGAGGCGTTCTGGCGTCACCGGCTTGAGCAGGTAATCCACCGCGCCCCGTTCGAACGCGGCGATCGCGTGCTGGTCGTACGCGGTGACGAACACGATCTGGGTCTGTGGACTGGCTTCGGCAGAGGCCGCGGCGACTTCGAGGCCGGTGAGGCCGGGCATGCGGATGTCGAGGAATGCGACGTCGGGCTGATGCTCGGCGATCGCTTCCAGCGCGCTGGCGCCGTCCTCGCATTCGGCGATGACGCGCAGCGCCGGCCAGGCGCGCTGCAGTTGCGCGACGATCGCGTCGCGCAGCAGCGTTTCGTCTTCGGCGACGACGCAGGTGGGGATCGACTCAGTCATGGCGCACCGTCTCGCGTTCGGCCGGCACGGTGAGCGTGGCGGCGACGCCGGCCGGGAAATTCGCGACCACGGCGAGCGAGGCCGCGCCGTCGAACGCCAGCTTCAGTCGTTCGCGCACGTTCTTCAGGCCAATGCCGGTGCCGTTGGTCTTGCCGCCGAGCCCTTCGCCATCGTCGGCGACGGTGATCGCGACGGTGTCGTCGGCGCGGCGTGCGCGGATCCACACCGTGCCGCCGCCGGTACGCGGCTCCAGGCCGTGCTTGATCGCGTTCTCCACCAGCGTCTGCAGCATCATCGCGGGCAGCTTCGTCGCGCGCAGCGATTCGGGCACGTCGACCTGCACGTCGAGGCGATTGCCCATGCGCACTTTCATGATCTCGAGATAGGCCAGCGCGCGTTCGAGCTCGGCGCCCAGCGTGGATGGCGAATCCTCGGTACGCGGCAGCGAATGACGCAGGTACTGGATCAGATGGCCGAGCATTTCCTCGGCACGCGCCGGGTCGCTGCGCGTCAGCAGTTGCGCACTCGCCAGCGTGTTGTAGAGAAAGTGCGGTTCGACCTGCGCATGCAGCAGGTTGAGCTTGGCGACGGTCAATTCCTTCTCGGTCGCGGTGCGCACGGCGGCCATCTGTTCGCCACGGCGCGCGTCGGCGACGCGGCGCGTGATCGCGCGGGTGATCGCTTCGGCGTTCTCGAGGTTGGTGCCGTCGTCGACGAAGAACCAGTCGCTCCACGCGCCCACCTGCGGCTCGCAGATGAAGGTGACGCTGCCGGTGTCGGCAGTGGGCGTCACCGTCGCGCGGATCTGGTTGTGCTGCGTGCCGAAACCCGACAGCGGATTCCAGCGGCCGAGCGCGCTCTGCGTATAGCTGTCAGGGCGATTCACCTGCGCGCGGATCTGCAGGCTGTCGCGTGCGCTGAGCACCGTTTCGATGCCCGGAAGTTCGCGGATGGCGGCGTCGAGCAGGTCGAAGGCCTGGCCCGCCTCGAACGGGATCTCGATCTGGCGACGATGGCGGTTGCCGAGCGCGCCGCCATCGACGTGCCCGGCAATCAGGCGCACGCGGCGCAGGTGCGAGAACGCGCCGGCGACGACGAACGCCATCACCACCATGCCCAGCGCGACCGGCGGGAAGTCCCAGCGTCCGATCAGCGGAATGCCGGACCAGAAGCCCACGAACAGCGCCGACGCGAGTGCCCAGGCGATCGCGATGCGAATGACGAAGACGAGGCTCTTGAACACGGGGCGATTCCGGCAGGCGATGCGGCGAGGATAAGGACGCCGTGCGCGCCGTCGAGCGCTCTGCGACGGACCGGGGATTTCGCGGATCGAACCTGCGGATCGCGGCGTCGGGCGCGGCCGGGCCCGCTGCGTCAGGCGGCGTCGATGCGCCGCTGCATGATCCAGTCGTCGAGCGGATCGTCGCCGACGACGAAGGTCGTGGTGCCGACGATGCGGAAGCCGGCGCGCTGGTAGACGGCGATCGGTCCGGGTGCGCGCTGCCAGACGCTGAGCCAGAGCCCGTCGGCGCCGCCACGGCGCGCGGTGTCGAGCGCGATGTCGAGCAGGCGACGCCCGAGGCCGCGGCCGATCGCGGCGGTGGTCAGGTAGATGCGGTGCAGCTGCGCGGGCCGGAGGAGATCGACTTGGGGCGGTGGCGTCGACGGCAGGCGCACCTGCAGCACGCCCAGCCACTCGTCATCGTGCTCGACCACCCAGGCCGGATGGGCGGGATCGTCGAGCTCCCGGGTCTGCTGCGCGACGCCGAACGCGTCGTCGAGGTAGGCCTCGACATTCGCCGGTGCGCTGCAGTCGGCATAGGCCTCGACGAACAGGCGGCGCAGCAGCGCGGCAAGGCGCGCGGCCTCGTGGCGTTCGATGCGGCGGATGACCGGCGCCGTCATGCGCGGCGCGCGATCGCGGCGCTGCGGATCAGGCGGCACGCGCCTCGGACCCGCCGTCGTCGCCTTCGAACGAAGGCGCTGCGCGGTAGGCGGGATCCTTGCGGTCGGCCGGGCGCACCGTGAGGCTGCGGCAGCCGACGACGCGGCCTTCGCGGCCGATGACCGCATAGCCCTTCTCGTCGTGCGCTACGAATACGTTGGCGGGTTCGCCGCGGACGAACAGCAGGCGCCAGCCCAGGTATTCCAGCCAGCTCAGCTTCGCGCGCTGGGCGATCGTCAGGCGGCGACGGAGCTCGGGGACCGGCAGCGGCCGGCAGCGGCGGCGATCGTAGATGAGCATGGCGGCATCCTGCGCGGAGGCGTAACGGTATGCGGGCAACGTTTCGGCCACGTGACGCCGGCCGTGGGCGTTTATGCCAGAGCGGCGCGGCCCCGCCGGGCCGCCACGCACGCGCGGCGGCGGACGGCACGACGGGGCGGATGGGCGGTCGTCCCATGCGCCGGCGCCCGGCCGTCCTGCTGCGGTCGCAGCGAGCCCGTGCGATCAGCGCGACGGGCTCACCCGCCAGATCGCGTTGCCGACGTCGTCGGCCACCAGCAGCGCGCCGTCCCGCGCGATCGCGACACCGACCGGTCGGCCGCGTGCATTGCCCTCCGCGTCGACGAAGCCCGCGAGTACCTCGCGCGGCGCGCCCTGCGGGCGGCCGTCCACGAGCGGCACGAACACCACGTCGTAGCCGGACAGCGGCGTGCGGTTCCACGAGCCGTGCCGGCCGACGAATGCGCCGTCGCCGAAGGTGGGTTGGAGTGTCGCCGACGTGTTGAACGTGAGACCCAGCGGCGCGACGTGATTGCCGAGGCCGTAGTCCGGCACGCGTGCGGCGGCGACGCGATCGGGGCGTTCCGGCGACACGCGCGCGTCGACGTGTGCGCCCCAGTAGCTGTACGGCCAGCCGTAGAAGGCGCCTCGCTCGACCTGCGTCAGGTAGTCGGGCACCAGGTCATTGCCGAGTTCGTCGCGTTCGTTGACGACCGCCCACAGCGTCGACGTGCCGGGCTGCCATGCAATGCCGACCGGATTGCGCAGACCGTCGGCGAACACGGTCGTCGTGCGCGCACGCGGATCGATTTCGAGAATCGCCGCGCGCGAGGCTTCGACCGCCATGCCGTTCTCGCCGACGTTGCTGTTCGAACCCACGCCGACGTAGAGCCGCGTGCCGTCGGGCGACGCGACGAGGCTCTTCGTCCAGTGGTGGTTGAACTCGCCGGTGGCGCCGGGCAGATCGACGACATGCTCGGGCGTCGCGTCGATGCGCGTGGCGCCGGCGGCGTACGGCACGCGCACCAGCGCGTCGGTATTCGCGACGTAGAGCGTGTCGCCGACCAGCGCCATGCCGAACGGCGAGTGCAGACCGGAGAGGAAATCGCTGCGCAGCTCCGCGCGGCCGTCGCCATCGGCGTCGCGCAACAGCACGATGCGCTCGGGGCTCGGCACGCCCGCGCCCGCCTTCGCCATCACGTGCTTCATCACCCAGCCCTTGATGCCGCGGATACCGCTCTTGCCGGCCGGGCCATTGCTTTCCGCCACCAGCACGTCGCCGTTGGGCAGCACGTAGAGCCAGCGGGGGTGGTCGAGCCCCGTCGCGAGCGGTGTGACCGCCAGCCCGGGCGCGGGCGTCGGCATGGCGCCGGCAGGCCAGTGGACGGCGGGCGCGATGTCGACGTGGGGAATGAGCGCATGGTGCGGCGCCGGCAACGCGGGCGACGGGCCGGTGCCGGGGTCCTGCGCGCGTGCAGCGCCGCAGGCGACGAGGACCGCGCACGCGATCGCGAACCGAAGGGGCATGAGGGTGATTCCGCACGGGATCGCCACAGGCTCCGGGCACCAATGTCGCGATCCCGCGAACGCGGGGCGGCTTGTTCACAGCCGCTTCGCGGCACCGCTCGGATAGTGCGCCGCATGCAATATTTCGCCTTCGTCGAACGCGACGCGAACCGCCACTACTCGGTGACGCTGCCCGACTTCCCGGGCTGCGTGACCGAAGCGGACAGCCTCGTCGGCATCACCGAAGCCGCGCAGCACGCCGCCTCCGCGCACCTCGCGGCCTGCGTGACGCCGCTGGGAAAACCCATGCGCGCGGAGATGCTGCCGCCGTCGTTCGAAACGCGCGAAGGCTACTGGATGCTGGTCGATCTCTCGCCCGTGATCGCCGCATATCCGCCCGGCGTGGGCTGGTGATCAGGCGAGCGCGTTCGGCGGACTGACACGCGGCTCAGTCGATGCCGCGAACGCGGGACGTCGACGCACTTCCCGCAGCAACGCCGCCAGATTGCGCGACGGATCGTCGACGACGATTTCGCCCGTCGCGTTCATTGCGACGATGCGATTGAGCCGGAACTGGCGAAACGCGCCGCGCAGGCGACACCACGCGCCCAGCGTCCACGAACCGCCCCAGAACACGATGCACAGCGGCTCGACCTCGCGCGTGGACGCATCGCCACTCTCGTCGCGGTAGTCGAGCTGCAGGACGCGATGCGCGGCGATCGCTTCATTGAGGCGATCGAGCAGCTCGCCGAATTCACGGCTGAGTTCGCCACGCCATTCCGGCGCCATGATCGCCGCACGCTCCGCACAGGCGCGGATGCGTTCGGGAATCGAAGCCTCGATCTTGACCAGTGCGCGCGCTGCACTCTCGCTTAGGCGGTTGCCGGCGAACGCACGCGCGAGGCGGATGCCGACGACGACCGCTTCGATCTCGTCCTCGTCGAACATCAGCGGCGGAATGTCGGCGCCGTGGCGCAGCACGTAGCCGACACCGGCTTCGCCTTCGATCGGCACACCCGAGCGCTGCAGGTCGGCGACGTCGCGGTACACGGTGCGCAGCGAGACGCCGAGCGTGTCCGCGAGTTCGCGCGCGAGCACCGCGCGGCGACGGCCGCGCAGGGCGTTGACGAGCAGGAACAAGCGGTCGGCGCGGCGCATCGCCGGATTGTAGCGATGCGCCGGCATCGTCCCGGCTCAGGCCGTCGCGGCCTCGCGACGCGCGGCCTGCGCCGCCGCATGCTCGGTGTCCAGCGCGGTCGCGCGTTGGATCTCAGGGCGCGAGGTCACGCGGTCCACGTAGTCGCGGAAGACCGGCTCATCCGGCACCAGCTTGAATGCGAGCGCCCAGCGCAGCGCGGTGCCCCAGAGCACGTCGACCGCGGTGAAACGCTCGCCGAGCATGTACGGACCCTTCGACAGCTGCGTCGCGATGGCTTCGACCACCGCGTCGTAGTCGCCGTACGGCGAACTCATGGCCGGGCCCGCTGCGACGCCGCGCGAGCGGTCCGTGATCGCCGGCTCGAAGCAGGCGGCATAGAACACCGCCCAGCGCAGATAGGGGCCGCGCAGCGGGTCGTCGAGCGCCGGCGTCAGGCCACGATCGGCATAGAGGTCGGCGAGATAGATCAGGATGGCGACCTGCTCGGTCACCACCGCGTCGCCGTGGCGGATCGCCGGCACCTTGCCGAGCGGATTCACCGCCAGATAGTCGGGGCGGCGTTGCGTCCCTTCGATCAGATCGAGCGGGTGCAGGTCGTAATCCGCGCCGAGTGTTTCCAGCAGGGCGAGCGTGCAGGCCGCACGCGAATGCGGGGCGTAGAAGAAGGTGATCCGTCGCGACATGGGAAGGCTCCTGGCCGGTGGCGGACGCGTGGCGCGTCACGGACCCAGTCTCGGCGCCTCCTGCTGACAGCGTGGTGTCAGCAGACTTCCTCCCGCGTCAGGCGACGCGGCGGGGCGGCGTGTGCGCGAGCTCCAGCACGGCGTCGTGGAAATGGCGCACGCCGAACGGTTTGCGGCAGATCGGCACGCGCGCGAAACGCTCGGGCAGGCTCGCCGGTTCGTTCGCGGTCGCGAACAGGAACGGGATGCCGCGCGCGAGCAGCGCATCGGCCACGGGATACACCACCTGCTGGCCGAGGTTGACGTCGAGCACCGCGGCATCGATCTCGGGCACGCGCTCGACCAGCGCGAGCGCGTCCTCGACGGTCGTCACCGGGCCGAGCACCACCGCGCCGAGGTCGCCCAGCGCTTCGGCAAGGCCGATCGCGAGGACGAATTCGTCCTCAACGAGCAGCAGTCGCAGGCCTTCGATCCCGTCCATCGTCCCAACATCAAGCGCCCCACCCGGGCGGCGCAAAGAATGCGCCCGCGCGCGTTGCGTCGACGCGAAAGCACCGACGCGCAAGGCGGTGCGATGCCGCCGGTTCAGAGACCGTGATCGGCAAGCGCGGCCATCGATGCCGCGCGATCGCCGTCGTCGAACAGTGTGATGCGCAGGTTGTCGAGCGGCACACCGTCGAGGCAGCGCACGTTGACGCTGTAGCCGTCGGGATGACTGCGCGGCACGTAGAAGCTCTTGATGCCGCAGTGGCCGCAGAAGAGATGACGCGCGGCACCGGTGTTGAAGCGGTAGTCGACCAGCGCGTCCTCGCCTTGCACGAGCCGGAAGCGCTCCGCCGGAACGATCAGGTGCAGGAAGCCGGTCATTCGGCAGATCGAACAGTTGCAGTCGAGCACGTGCAGCGGCGTCGGCGCATCGACTTCGAAACGGACGCGGCCACAGTGGCAGCCGCCGTGGTGGGTGGTGAGGGTGGTCGCGTTCATGCCGCCATTGTCGTGCAGGCAGGGCGCAGCGACGACCGGCGGCAAACGCCACTCGAACGGTTGTCGCAGCGTGTTGCCAGCGGCCGGACGCCGGCGTACGGTCGAGTCGGGCATACCGCCCGATGGAGGATCGACGATGGCCGCATCCACCTACGCTCCCCGCCCGCGCGACGGCGCCATGGCCGACATGAACGTGACGCCGCTGGTCGACGTGATGCTCGTGATGCTGGTGATCTTCATGATCACCGCGCCGACGCTGACGCGGACCTTGCCGATGAACCTCCCGATTCCCAGTCACGAGCAACCGCCATCACCGCCGCCGCGCACGGATCTGCACGTCGACGCGTTCGGCAGCTACACGCTCGACGGACGCACGCTCGATGCCAAGTCGCTGCGTGCCGCCCTTGACGGCATCGCGCGGGTTGCGCCAGACACCGTGGTGCACGTCAGCGTCGCCGCCGACAGCGAGTACCAGGGCTTTGCGACGGCACTCGCGGCCGCGCAGGACAGCGGGCTCGCCAACCTCGCGCTGGAGAACTGATCTTCACGGCCGCTGCCGCAGACTACGGTGCAAACGGGGTTTGACGCGGAATTAACCGCTTCATGATCCCATTCCGCCGGGCCGCGCCATGCGACGGCCCGGTACTTTCTCGCGGGATCCGTGGATGGCAGTCACTGAACCGGTCGCGCCCGACACCCTGCAGTCGGGGGTCGCGGGGCTCGATACCGTACTGGGCGGCGGCTTTACGCCCAATCGTCTGTATTTGATCGAAGGCGTGCCCGGCTCGGGCAAGACCACGCTCGCGCTGCAATTCCTGCTCGAAGGCGTGCGGCGGGGCGAGAACGTCCTCTACGTCACGTTGTCGGAAACCGAGCACGAGCTGCGCGAGGTCGCGGCGTCGCACGGATGGTCGCTCGACGGCATCCACGTGCACGAGCTTGCGCCGCCGCACGACAGCCTCGATCCCGACTCGCACTACACGATGTTCCACCCATCGGAAGTCGAGCTCGGCGACACCACGCAGCGCATTCTCGATCGCGTGCAGGGCCTGCGCCCCACGCGCATGGTGTTCGACTCGCTCGCCGAGCTGCGGCTGCTGGCGGGCTCACCGCTGCGCTATCGCCGCCAGGTGCTGGCGCTCAAGCAGTATTTCGTCGGCCAGAACTGCACCGTGCTCCTGCTCGACGACAGCGCGACGGCCGAGCATGGCCTGCACGTGCATACGCTCGTGCACGGCACGATATCGCTCGACCAGATGAATCCGGAATACGGCGGCGACCGCCGGCGGCTGCGCGTCACCAAGTTCCGCGGGCGCCGCTTCATGAGCGGATTCCACGACTACCAGATCGTGACCGGTGGCCTGTGCGTGTATCCGCGCATCGTCGCCGCCGAGCATCGCCGCGACGTCGAGCAACGCGCGGTGTCGACGGGCTCGGAAGGCCTCGATCTGCTGCTCGGCGACGGTCTGCATCGCGGCACCAGCACGCTGCTGATCGGTGCGGCCGGCACAGGCAAGTCGTCGTTGGCGACGGTGTGTGCGGTGACCGCGGCCGAGCGTGGCGAGCGCGTGGCGTTGTTCACGTTCGACGAGACGGTGCGCTCGTTCCTCACCCGTTCGATGGGCATCGGCCTCAACGTCGAGCAGCACATCGCCGACGGTCGAATGATCGTGGAATCGGTCGATCCGGCCGAACTTTCGCCGGGCGAGTTCGCGCATCGCATTCGCGACGTCGTCGTCAACGGTGGCGTACGCACCGTGGTGATCGACAGCCTCAACGGCTACCTGAGCGCGATGCCCGAAGAACGCTTCGTGGTGGTGCAGCTGCACGAACTGCTCGCCTTCCTGGCGCACCACGGCGTGGTCACCATTCTCATCAGCGCGCAGCAGGGGCTGATCGGCCAGATGCAGAACGCACTGGACGTCAGCTACCTGGCCGATTCGGTGATCCTGCTGCGCTACTTCGAGATGCGCGGCGAGGTGAAGCAGGCGATCTCGGTGCTGAAAAAGCGCACCGGAGGCCACGAACGCACGATCCGCCCGCTGGTGCTCGGTCCCGATGGTGTGTCCATCGGTGAACCGCTGCGTCAGTTCCGGGGCGTGCTGACCGGCGTGCCATACGAGGCCGACGAACCAGGCCCGGCGCGATGACCGCAGCTGCAGACGCGGCGATCGAAAATCGCCTGTTGCTGCTGCTTCCCACGCAGCGCGACTGCGTACTCACCGCCGAAGTACTCGCGCGCGACGGCATCGCCACGCACGCGTGTTCGTCGACCGCCGAGCTCGAGCGCGAGCTGCAGCGCGGTGCGGGCGGCGTCTTCGTCTGCGAGGAACTGCTCGCCGCCGGCGCGCACATGCTGATCGGCCGCGCGGTGGAGCGTCAGCCGGCGTGGTCGGACCTTCCCGTGCTGATCCTCGCGCGCGAGGGCAGCGAATCGCGACACGTGTCCGACGCACTGGCCGAACTCGGCAACGTGATGCTGCTCGAGCGCCCGCTGCGCCTCGCCGCGCTGTCGAGCAACGTGCGCACGGCGCTGCGCGCGCGCGAACGCCAGTACCAGATCCGTCGGCATCTCGATGACATCGCCGCCGCGCGTGACGCCCTGACTGAAACCGCGCGCCGCAA
The DNA here is from genome assembly GCF_003367355.1 of Lysobacter sp. TY2-98. Taxonomy (NCBI): domain Bacteria; kingdom Pseudomonadati; phylum Pseudomonadota; class Gammaproteobacteria; order Lysobacterales; family Lysobacteraceae; genus Lysobacter; species Lysobacter sp. TY2-98. Next base: position 2,299,667 of record NZ_CP031413.1, on the reverse strand, counting down.
GGACGAGTTCCTCGCCATGCTCGGTCACGAGCTGCGCAATCCGTTGGCGCCGGTGCGCAATGCACTGCACCTGCTGGCGTCGGACCCGCGCCTGCCCGAAGACGACCACGCACTCTGCGACATGATGAAGCGCCAGGTCGACCACATGGTGCGTCTGGTCGACGACCTCATCGATGTCTCGCGCATCTCGCGCGGCACGATCGCGCTCAAGCGCGAGCGCGTGGACCTCGCCACCGTGCTGCAGCATGCGATCGACCAGAGCCGGCCGCTGGTGGACGCCGGGAACCACACGCTCGACGTCTCGCTGGGCGATGCCGGCACCGAGATCGACGCCGATCCGGTGCGCATCACGCAGGTATTCGGCAATTTGCTGAACAACGCGGCCAAGTACGCGGAGCCGGGCGGCCATATCTCCGTGCGGGTGGAACGCGACGGCGATACCGTGCGCATCCACGTGCGCGATCGGGGCATCGGCATCGAGCCGGAAATGCTTCCGCACGTCTTCGAACTGTTCACCCAGGGGCGCCGCGAGCGCCACCGCGCGCACGATGGACTCGGCATCGGGCTGACGCTCGTGCGCAATCTCGTCGAAATGCACGGTGGCACCGTGGCCGTGGCCAGCGAAGGGCGCGGCCACGGTGCGGAATTCGTCGTGACGCTGCCGGTGGCACGGGCAAGCGCGTTCGAGGCGGTGGCCCCGGCGCCGGCGCGCGAGCGCGATGCGTCGGAGCCTGCGCGCGTGCTGGTCGTCGATGACAACGTCGACGCGGCCGAGTCCATGGGCATGGTGCTCGACCTGCTCGGCATCGAGCATCGCGTGGTGTTCGACGGCGCGGCGGCGTTGGCCGCGATGGCCGAATTCCGACCGGACATCGTGCTGCTCGACATTGGCATGCCAGGCATGGACGGCTGCGAAGTGGCGCGTCGCGTCCGTGCCGATTCAGCCTATGACGGCGTGCGCCTGGTCGCGCTCACCGGTTGGAGCCAGGCGCAGGACCGCGAGCGCACGCGCGCCGCGGGCTTCGATCAGCACCTCAGCAAGCCGGTGGATATCGGCGCGTTGCAGGAGCTGGTAGGGGCCGCGCCCCCCGTAGTGATGCAGGCGGCGCGACCGACGATGCAGGCCGCGCCCGGCGCCTGATCAGCCCGCGGCTTTCGCGTCGCGCAATGCGGCGCCGACCGTTTCACGCACGACGTCGACCACGTTGCGCGCGGCGCCCTCGACGTCAGGGAGGTTGCCGAGCATGTCCTGGAACAGCTGCGCGCGATCGATACCCGTCTGCTTCGAAACCGCATCCGTCGCCGCGAGAATCACCACCGCGACACCGACCGACATCTCGCCCAGTGCCTGTCCCACGGCCTGCGCAACCGCGCTGGCCAGCTCGTTCTGCTCCATCGTCGTCTCCTCGCGGACCACCCGCGTCCGCCGGTGATACACAAGCGCGCCGCGAGCGCCCGTGATGGACGCTCGCGGCCGTGATGCAGGCGAGAAAGAAGCGGCTCAGCCGCCGCTGGAATCGGCGAGCGTCGCGCTGGCCGATGCGTGCGCCGGAGGCGGCAGTGCCGGCGCTGCAGCGGCGCTCCCGGCCGAATCCGGTTTGACCTTCGCGGCCGCTTGCTTCTCCTGCGCGGCGCGCGTGAGTTCGGCGATCACCAGGCCGAACGGGCTCTTCGATTTCGCCTTGGTGGCGTCAGCGGGCGCAGCGGCGGTTTTCGATGCTGGTGCGCCCTGGGCGAATGCACAGGCCGGCACGAGGAGCGCCACGAGAGCGAAAGACACGAAGCGGCGCATGACAGACCTCGGTACGGCGTTATTGACGAACGCAAGCGTAGGCAGTGCGCCGTCGTGCCCGCCGTGAAATGAAACGCTGCATCGCGACGTCCGTGAGTCGTCGTACTGGAAGCGCTCAGGGACGTCGAGGCCCTGTGAGCATTCCAAAGAAAAACGCCCGGCGTTGGCCGGGCGTTCTCGGGTTGCTACGTGTTTCGCGTCACCACACCTTGACCCGCTTGTCCGGTGCCAGGTACAGCGCCTGGCCGGGCTTCACGTCGAATGCGTCGTACCACGCGTCGACGTTGCGCACGGTCTGCGCGCGATAGCGACCCGGCGAATGAACGTCGGTCAGCACCGCGTTGCGCATCGCCTCGTCGCGCGCCTTGCTGCGCCACGCCTGCGCGAAGCCGAGGAAGAAACGCTGGTCCGGCGAGAAGCCTTCCAGCGTCTGCGGCGTCTTGCCCTGCTGCGAGAGGTGGTAGGCGTCGAGCGCGGTGGCGATGCCGGCGACGTCGGCGATGTTCTCGCCCAGGTTGAGCTTGCCGTTGATGGCGAGATCCGGGAACGGCTTGTAGGCGCTGAACTGCGCCGCCAGCGCCTGGCCCGCGGCGTCGAACTTCTTGAAGTCCGCCGGCGTCCACCAGTTGTGCAACTTGCCCTGCGCATCGAACAGCGCGCCGGAGTTGTCGAACGAGTGGCTGATCTCGTGGCCGATCACCGAACCGATCGCGCCGTAGTTCACCGCATCGTCGGCATTCGGATCGAAGAACGGCGGCTGCAGGATCGCGGCGGGGAAGATCAGGCGGTTCTCGAGCGGAATGTTCACCGCGTTGATCGTCTGCGGCGTCATGTACCACTCGTCGTGCTTCACGGGCGCGCCGAGCTTGGCGAGGTTGCGCTGGTACTCGGCCATCTCCGCGCGTTGCGCGTTGCCCAGTGCGTCGTCGGGCTTGATGTCGAGTGCGCTGTAGTCACGCCATGTATCGGGGTAGGCGACCGCCACCTGCAGACCTTCCACCTTCGCCTTCGCCGCGGCCTTGGTTTCCGGGCTCATCCAGTCGAGCGCGTCGATGCGCTTGCCGAACGCCGCGACGATGTTCTTGACCATCTCCTCCGCGCGCGCCTTCGTCTTGGGATCGACGTAACGCTTCACGTATTCGTGCCCCACGGCTTCGCCCAGCACGTTGCTGGTCATCGACACCGCGCGCTTCCAGCGGTCACGCTGCTGCGGCGTGCCGTTGAGCGTGTGGCCGTAGAACGCGAACTGCTCATCGGCGAATGCCTTGGGCAGCAGCGACGACGCGCGGTCGAGCGCGTGGAAGGTCAGGTAGTCCTTCCAGGTATCGAGCGGTTCGCTGGCGGCGAGCTTGGAGATGCCGGCGACGGCCTCGGGCTGCCACACCACGAAGTCCTTCTGCCCGCCGAGCTTCGCGGCGCCCATGAACGTCGCCCAATCGAGGCCTGGCGCCTTCTTCGCGAAGTCCTCCTGCGTCCACACGTTCTTCGACCCGCGGTCGACGTCGTTGGTCTGTTCCTGCGTGGCGTGCACCTTCGCGATCGCGGTTTCCAGCGCGACGATGCGCGCGGCCTTCGCGGCGGCATCGGCGACGCCACCCAGTTCGAGCACCTTCTGCACGTGCGCCTGGTACGCGGTCTTCAGGGCCGCACTCTTCGGGTCGAGGTAGTAGCTGCGATCCGGCAGACCCAGGCCGCCCTGCACGAAGTACGGAATGTTGCGCGTCGGATCGTGGATGTCCTGCGTGATCCACACGCCGAACGGGCGATCGGTGAAGTAGTCGGTGTTGTTGAGCAGGTCGACGTCGGCGCGCAGTTCGGAGCCGAATTCGTTCGAGAGCGACTTGACGTCGGTGATGGCATTGATCGCGTCGAGCGTCGGCTTCAGCGGCGCGATGCCCTTGCCCTCGATCCCGGCCTCGTCCATGAACGCGGTGTAGTAGTCACCGATGCGACGCAGGTCGCCGCTTGCGTTCTTGTCCTTGGCGGCGCCTTCGATGAGGTCACGCACCTGCTTTTCTGTGTCGAGCGAGATGCGGGTGAAGCTGTTGAAGCTGGAGCGATCGGCGGGAATCTCCGTCGTCTTCATCCAGCCGCCGTTGGCGTACTGGTAGAAGTCGTCGCCCGGCGCGACCGAGCGGTCCATGCCGGCCGTGTCGAAGCCGAACGTGCCGAGCACGGGTTTGGTCGATGCTGCAGCGGGCGCGGCCTTCGGCGCGGCGCCTTCAGGCTGCGGCGTGGGCTGCCGGTTACAGGCGGCGAGGCCCGCGACGAGCGCGGCGGAAACGGTGACGGCGAGCAGACGACGGGGCAGCGGTCGCATGGCGGAATCCGGTGGTGGAATCCGCCGAGGCTACCCGCTGGCCCCGTCAAGGCGCGTGTACCGGAAGTCAGCGCGCGCTGATGATGAAGCTGCCGAACGAGATGCCGAGCTCGACGCCCTCGCCGACGCCCGACAACGCGAGCGAGATCGGACCCTTGGTCACGACCTGCGCCTTGCCCGCCTTGCCCGCGGCCGCGTTGGCTTCGCCGGTCGCGTAGCCGCCGAGCACGTCGCGGATGTTGTGCACGCCGGAGAACTTGCCCTTGCCGGTCACCTTGGACTTGCCGATGGTGAGGCCGCCGCCCTTGGCTTCGATCTTCACCGGCAGCGATTTGCCGTTGTTGCAGGTGACGGTGCCCGTCCCTTCGGAGTGCTTGTAGAACGCGCTCCACCCGGTCATCGAGAAATTCAGCGTGCACGACAGGTCGGCCGCGGAGGCGGGCAGCGCGGCGACGGAGAGGACAGCGGCGAGGATCAGGGGGCGCAGGCTCATGACGGGTGCCGTTGGTGGGAAGACGGCCGGAGTATTGCGCGAATGCGGTTAAAGACCGTGCATACGTGTTGCAGTGCACGATGTGACGCAGTGCCGATCGTTGCGCATGGCACACGCGGCGCAGCCGCTGGCCCACGTACGATCCGGCGACTTCCACGCCACCGGATCCGCATCGAATGTCCCGACCCGTCCGTCGCCTGCTTCCGCTGCTCTGTGCCGCCGCCCTGGCCGCTGCGCCCGCCTTCGCCCAGGACATCGCGCTGACCAGCGCGCAGGTGCCGGTTCCGGCCGACACCGCGTACCCCGGCACCGTGTCGATCCACGTCGACGCCACCGACCTCGCGCGTCGCATCGTGCGCGTTCGCGAGGAGATTCCCGCGCAGGCCGGCCGCCTCACGCTGCTGTATCCGCAGTGGCTGCCGGGCAACCACGGCCCGTCCGGCCCGCTGGACAAGATCGCCGGCCTCGCGTTCACCGCGAACGGCCAGAAGCTCGCGTGGACGCGCGATCCGCTCAATGTCTTCGCCTTCCACGTCGACGTGCCGCAGGGCGCCACCTCGGTGACGGCGGAATACCAGTACCTCACGCCGACCGATCCCGCGCAGGGCCGCATCGTCATGACGCCGAACATGATGAACCTGCAGTGGAACGCGCTGGTGCTGTACCCGGCGGGCCACTACGCGAGCCGCATCGACACCTCGGCGTCGGTGCGATATCCCGCAGGCTTCGGTGCCGCCACCGCGCTGGACGTCGCCGAGACCAAGGGCGACACGGTCACCTATCGCAACGTGCCGCTCGACATCCTCGTCGACTCGCCGATCTACGCCGGCCGCTACGGCAAGGTCATCGACCTCGCGCCGGGCGCGAAGGTGCCGGTGCGCCTCAACATCTTTGCCGACGCGCCGAAGTACCTCGAAGCCAAGCCCGAACAGATCGACGCGCATCGCCGCCTCTACCAGCAGGCGATGAAGCTCTACGGCGGGCAGCACTACGACCACTACGATTTCCTGTTCTCGCTGTCCGACCAGCTCGGTGGCAACGGCCTCGAACACCAGCGCTCCAGCGAGGACGGCGAGGACACCGGCTACTTCACCGACTACGACCCCAAGGCCGGTTTCAGCGACCTGCTCGCGCACGAGTACACCCACTCGTGGAACGGCAAGTACCGCCGTCCGGCCGACCTGTGGACACCGAACTACAACGTGCCGATGCAGGACTCGCTGCTGTGGGTCTATGAAGGGCAGACGCAGTACTGGGGCAACGTGCTGACCGGTCGCTCCGGCCTGCGCAGCAAGCAGGCCGCGTTCGACGCCCTCGCGCTCACCGCGGCGACCTATGCCGACAACCGCCCGGGCCTCGCGTGGCGCGCGGTGCAGGACACGACGAACGATCCGATCATCGCGTCGCGTCGTCCCAAGTCGTACCGCAACTACCAGTTGTCCGAGGACTACTACTCCGCCGGGCAGATGATCTGGCTCGAAGCCGACGCACGCATCCGCGCGAAGACCGGCGGCAAGAAGTCGCTGGATGACTTCGCGCGTGCGTTCTTCGGCGTGAATGACGGCGAGTGGAAGGTGCAGAACACCTACACCTTCGACGACGTGGTCAAGACGCTCGACGGCGTGGTGCACGACGACTGGGCGACGTTCCTGCGCGACCGCCTCGACGGCAAGGTGCCGCTCACCGGCGGCCTGGAAGCGTCGGGCTGGAAGCTCGTCTACAAGGACGAACCCAACGGCGTCGCCAAAGCCGCGGCCAAGGGCGGCGGTGCGGACTTCGTGTATTCGCTGGGCCTGTCGATCGGCAAGGACGGCAAGGTGTCCGACGTGCGCTGGGACAGCCCCGCGTTCAACGCCGGCATCGGCAGCGGCATGACGATCGTCGCGGTCAACGATCGCGAGTACAGCAAGGACGTGCTGAGCGACGCGGTGAAGGCGGCCAAGGACGACAAGGCGCCGATCCGCCTGATGGTGAAGTCGTTCGATCGCTACCAGACGATTCCGGTCGACTACCACGGCGGCCTGCGCTACCCGCATCTCGAGCGCATCGCCGGCAAGCCCGATCTGCTGACCTCGATCTACGCGCCGCGCTGACGCGGCATCCGGCCGCGTGCGGTCCGCCGCACGCGGTCAGAGTTTCTCGATCGAACCGTTCGGATCGCTGCAGGCGTCGACCGTGCCGTCGTCGCCCGCAGTGCCCGTCACGCGCACGCGGTCGCCAACCTTGAGGTCGCCCACGCGATCCAGCCCGCGGCCCTTGCAGAGGTTCCAGCGGGCCGGCAACGACACGCGCACGGTGCGTGTTCCCGCGTCGACCGTCAGCGTGCCGCTGCCGTCATAGGCCCACGGCGCGGTGTCGAGCGCGGTGACACGGCCCTCGATCGCATTGCCCGACGAGGTCGCCCCCGGAGCATGGGCGCAGGCGGTCGCGAACAGGACGAGTGCGGCTGGGACGAGGAGTCGCTGCATGGCGGATATCCACGGTGGCGGGACGTGGAGACTCGCACGCGCCGTGTGCGAACGGCTGAACATTCCGCTCACGTCGCGAACAGCTGCGCATCGATGTCGGCGAACGCCTTGAACTCGACCGCATTGCCCGACGGATCGAGGAAGAACATCGTCGCCTGTTCGCCCGGCTGGCCGACGAAGCGCACGTGCGGTTCGATCACGAAGTCGATGCCGGCGGTGCGCAGGCGATCGGCGAGGGCGGTCCAGTCGTCCATCTCCAGCACGACACCGAAATGCGGCACCGGCACGTCGTGGCCGTCGACCGCGTTGTCGCCGGTAACACGCGCCGTCATGCCATCCACGCGATGGCAGACCAGCTGGTGGCCGTACAGGTCGAAGTCGACCCAGCGCTCGGCACTGCGCCCTTCCGCGCAGCCGAGCACGCCGCCGTAGAAGGCACGCGCCGCGGCGACGTCATGCACGGGAATCGCGAGATGGAACGGCGTCAGGCGTCGGCTCACATCACCACCGCGAGGTTGAAGCGCGCGCCGTCGATGGCGCGCGGCCGGAGGAAGTCGAGCACGCCCTGCAGCTCCTCGCGCACGGCCAGACGCGCCTTGGCGTCCAGCGTCGCCTCGCCGTCGAGCGCCGCATCGAGGCCCTCGAACAGCAGCAGCGCCCGCTCGGCGTCGCACCAGACGCCGTTGACCAGCATCGCCGCGTTCGGGTCGTCGTCGGGGACATCAAGCTCACCGAAGTTGAAGCGCAGGTCGGTGGTGTCGACCATCGCGTCCAGGCGCGGCAGACCCAGTCGCTGCGCCAGCGCATCGAGCGCGTGGCGGTGACGGTAGAGCGCGAGGCGGTCGGCGCCTTCGCAGTGGAGTGCGCCGTCGAACGCGACGTGCGCCCAGAACACCATGGCCATTCGGCAATCCCCCCGGAGTGCGGCGGCCGATGCTCGCACGGCGATGGCCTGCGAATTGGGCCGGCGGTCGGGACGGATCGTCGCGCGGCGCTGGCCGTCGCGATGTCACGGCGACGAGCGCGTCGCAAGCATGAACGGACGGTTGCCGCGATGGCGGGGATTCACGCCTCGAAGACCGGCCGCACGAAGGATGGAACGCATCTCCACCGCGGTGCCGTCTCCATGCGATCCACTTCGTCCTCGCAACTGTTGCCCCTCGCGTCCGCGCTGTCCGTCGCGCTGCTCGCCGCATGTTCGATGTCGCCCAGCCCGTCGAAGGATGCGGCGACGTCCGCACCGACACCTGCACCCGCCGCTACGTCGGTCGCGACGACGGCACCCGTCTCACCCGGTGTCGCGCAGCCGCCCGGCATGCAGGACGGCCAGCCGGGCACGCCGACGTCGACGTTGCCGGTCGCACCGGGCGACGCCGCCGCGGCGCCTGCGCCCGTTCCTACGCCGCCGCCCGTGGTGGCCGCGGCCGCCGACGCCAAGCTAGCCAAGGAAGATCCCCTGCGCGCGCAGGTCCTTCTGGAGCGCGCGTTCTTCTCGCCCGGTGAAATCGACGGCGCGAAGGGCAGCAACATGCAGCGCGCCGTCAAGGCGTTCCAGGGCGCGAACAGCATCAAGGCCACCGGCACGCTCGACAGCGCGACCTGGGACCTGCTCAATCGTGACACCGCACCCGTGCTGATCGACTACGCGCTGACCGCCGACGATCTCGCCGGCTCGTTCGCGAAGACGCCGAAGTCGCCGATGGATATGGCCAAGCTCGATGCACTGCCGTACGAGAGCGCGCTCGAAAAGATCGCCGAGAAGTTCCACATGGCGCCGGCCTTGCTGAAGAAGCTCAACCCGGATGTCGACTTCGCGGCGCTGGACGCGGCGAACGCGGCATCGACGACGAAGGCCGACGCTGCGAAGGCCGATGCGTCGAAGGGGACAGCCAAGGCGGATGCGTCCAAGACCGCCACCACCAAGGCTGCGCCCGCTGCCGGCACGACGATCACCGTGCTCAACGTGCAACCGGGCGAGCAGTTCCCCGCGCCGGCGAAGCTCGTGGTCGACAAGTCCGATTCCGCGCTGTTGATCGTCGACGCGAACGACAAGACGCTCGCCCAGTTCCCCGTCACCACGGGCAGCGCCGAGTTCCCGCTGCCGATCGGCGACTGGAAGGTCACCGCCGTGCAGCAGAACCCGGTCTGGCATTACGACCCCAAGCTGATCGCCGGCAGCAAGAAGACGGACAAGGAAGCCGACGTGAAGCCGGGCCCGAACAACCCGGTCGGCACGGTCTGGATCGGCCTGACCAAGGAGCACTACGGCATCCACGGCACGCCGCATCCCGATCGCATCGGCAAGACCGAATCCAATGGCTGCATCCGCATGACCAACTGGGATGTGCAGGCACTGTCCAAGGTGGTCACGCCCGGCATGCAGGTGACGATGCGCGAGTGACGTGAAGCTGCGCCGGCGTTGACTTGCGGCCCGCCCCTCGAGGCGGGCCGCGTCGTATCAGGTGCGCGTGTAGTCGTCCCGGGTGCCGCGCACGATGAGCCCGCGTTCGTCGCGCGCGATCACCGCCTCCCACGGCACGACGAGCGCGTCAGGCTCCCTCCAGCCCAACCGTTCGAGCAGACCGAGACGTCCGCACAGCAGCGCATCGATGCTGCGCTCGCGCCAGGTGGGCTGCGTCTCCGCCGCACCGTTGCTGCGGATTTCGAACGCATGACCGAGCCGGCTACCGTCCTGCGCGCGCACGGCGATGCCTTCGAGCTGGGTGATGCGCGTCAGCCGCGTCGTCGCGTTCATGCGCCACCCCGTTCGCTGCCCGGAACCTTGCCGATCCTCAGGCCGAGCCTGCGGTCGACCGTCGCCAGTCCGTATTGCGCGCGCCGGCATTTGAGCCGGATGTGCTCGCCCACGCTCGACACTTCCGCCCACGGCACGCGCACGCAGCGCGTGCCGAACACATGCGGCAACGTGCGCGCGAACAGCGCCGGCAGGCGCGGCATCCACGCGCCGGGACCGATCAACAGCGCGGTGATCCGCAAGGGCTCACCGACCCCGCCCTCGAGCTCGATGTCGTCGACCATGCCGCACATCCAGTCGTCCGCATCGATGACTGCGTGGTCGAGCACCTGCCGGAACACGTCGATGTAGGGCTCGCGCCCGAGTCCGTGTTTCATCCCTGGCCTCCGTGGGTCATGACCAGCAGCGGGATCGCGGCGACCGCGGCGATGCAGACGACGACGAAGAACGCCCACCCCAGCGTGTTCGACAGCCAGCCGTTGCGGTACACGCCCATCGTGTCGGGATCGCGCGAGATCGCCATCATCGGGAAGTAGGTGAGCGGCAGGATCACCACCGAGAACACGATCGAGTACTCCACCACCTGGATCGGATCGACGCCCGTCAGCACGATGGCTGTGGCCGCGATGAAGACGATGATCCATGCGAGTGCGAATCGCGGCGCGCCACGCGCGGTGCGGTACTTGCCCCACGTCCAGCCGAAGAACTGCGCGATGTTGTACGCCGACGACATCGCGGTCTCGATGCCCGCGCCCGCAAACGCGAAGAACATGCCACCGACCGCCAGCCACAGGCCTGCACGTCCGAGCACGCTGGCCGCGCTGAACGCCGCGGTGCCCGGCAGCGAGGGATCGACCTGCGCATGGCCGAAATACAGCTTGCCGATCACCAGCAGCGACGCCGAAAGCAACGAACCGAGCGCGAAGCCGACGATGACGATGAAACGATTGAGTCGGAGGTATTTCGGTGTCCAGTGATCCTCGACCACGCCGGAGGCGTAGAAGTAGGTCTCGTACGGCAGCATCACCGAACTGAAGAGCGAGACCGCGTAGTACGCGTACAGCAGTTTGCGACCGGGCGGCAACGCGGGAACCGTCGGCACCAACCCATGCGCGACCGCGCTCCAGTCGGGATGCATCTTCCACACGGCGACGAGAAACACCGTCATCATCAGCCCGAACAGGCCGAACACGCGCTCGATGGTCCCGAACTTCAGGAACCACACCACCAGCACGAGAAACGCGAACGCGGCGAGCAGCAGCCAGCGATACGGCCAACCCGACAGCAGGTTCCACAGCAGCGCGATCGCGCCGATTTCCGCGGCGGTGGTGAGCAGGCAGACCAGCGTCGCCGCGAACAGCGTGAGCAGGCCGAGACGGATGCCCGCGCGCTCGCGGATCACGTTGAAGACGCCCTGGCCGCGCACGGCGGCGATGCGCCCGGCGATCTCGCCGTAGACCATGATGCCGACCGTGCCGATCGCGACCACCCACAGCAGCGAGTAGTCGAACTTGCTGCCGGCGTTGAGCATGAAGGTGAGTTCGCCGATCTCGACGAAGCCGCCCATCGCGGTCAGCACGCCGAGGAAGAGTTCAAGGAACATCGCCATCGGTCAGGCGTCCGGCTTGATGCGGTGATCGAGCGCGTCGAGCGCGTCCGCCAGCGCGGCGAAGGCCTGTGGCGTGGCCGACGCCGAAGCGGCGTCGCGCGCCAGCACGTCGAGGCGCGCATGCAGCGCGTCGGCCAGCGCTAGGGCCTGGCGACGCTGTGCGTCGTAGCGCGCGATCGCCGCCTTGCCGGCCAGCGCGTCACGCGTGCGCTCGACCGTCGTCCGCAGCTGCTGCGCGTGGTGCCGCACGAACGCAGGCGCGAGATGGTCGTGACCGGCCTGCTCGACGAGCAACTGCGTCTCGGCGGCGACCGAGTGCAGCTCGCCGACCTGGATCGCGAGGGTGTCGGCATCGAACGGGCGATGCAGGCGGACCGTCGTCGCGGTGGCGATCGTCGCGGTCACGGCGACCAGCGCGATGGCCTGCCACCATGCGGCACGTCGGGATTTGGGCTGCACGGACACCTCCTTGGCGGCGACCGTAGGCAAGCGGCAGTGAACGCGCTGTGGCAGCCGCCGTTCTGTCCAAGCGGCCGAGCGCCTAGACTGTCGGCCCGCGTTCCCGGCCGACCCCATGCGCCTTTCGTTCGCCCCGCTGTGCCTCGCCCTTGTCCTCGCCGGTTGCCAGCACGACGCCGTGCGCGCCGATGCGCCCGCGGCCGACGCGCCCGTTTCGGCGCCCGCACCGACAGCCACTGTCCCTGCGGACGACAACCTCAACGCCGTGCTGTGGATGCAGACGTCGGTCGAGTACCGCGCCAATTCGTTGCAGACGTACCGCGCCGCGACCGCACAGCTCGATCGCGCACTCAAGGACAAGACGTGGGACGCACTCGATCCGGTCGAGCGCAGCAATCCGGCGCGCGGCCTGCCGCCGGCGGTGATCTTCGACGTCGACGAAACGGTGCTCGACAACTCGCCCTACCAGGCGCGGTTGACGCAGGCGGGCGGCGAGTTCAACGAAGCCGAATGGGCGGCGTGGGTCAACGAGCGCAAGGCCACCGCGATTCCGGGCGTGCTCGAATTCGCCAAGGCCGCGCAGGCACGCGGCATCGCGCTGTTCTTCATCTCCAACCGCGCCGTCGATCTCAAGGACGCGACGATCGCCAACCTGCGCGGCGTCGGTTTGAACGTGAAGGACGACGCATTCCTCGGCCTCGGCACCGTCGTGCAGGACTGCGATCAGGACGGCAGCGACAAGAACTGCCGTCGCCAGCTCATCGGCCGCAAGTACCGCGTGCTGATGCAGTTCGGCGACCAGCTCGGCGACTTCGTGCAGATCGCACCGAACACGCCGGACAATCGCGGAACGATCTACAACGCGCACCAGGACTGGTTCGGCCAGCGCTGGTGGGTGCTCGCCAATCCGACCTACGGCTCATGGGAACCGGCGCTGTTCGACAACAACTACCGCCAGCCGCGCGATGCGCGCCGCGCCGCGAAGCGCGAGGCGCTGCGACTGGCGCACTGATCACGTCGACAGCGGTACGGGAACGAAGACAGCGCGGAATTCCGCGCTGTCTTCTTTTGCGCGGATCAGCGCGTGTCAGCGGTCGTCGCCGCCGCGGCCGCCCTGGTTGCCACCTTGATTGCTGCCGCCGCCATGACTGGCTTCGCCGCCCTTGCGACCGGCCTCACGGGCTTCCTGCGAGGTGAACTCGTGCGCGTTGCCGCTGCGGTGCGCCGCGCGACCGCCTTCCGACGCGATCTCGCGCTGCTCGTCCCGATCCATCGCGGCAAAACCACGGGCGCTGCCCTGGTTTCCGCCCTGGTTGCCGCCTTGATTGCTGCCCTGGTTGCCACCGCGATCGTTGTCGTTGCGATTGTTGCCGCCCTGGTTGTTCGCCATCTTCGACTCCTCTCTGGATTGATTGCATGGACGTGCTCGACGCCCGGGCGCAGTCTCCGCATCGGGCCGTAAGTTCCACGGCATCCGCATGTCGAAACCAATTAACGGCGTTCACCGCGGTGCACTCCGCTGCATCGCGGTGTCGCAGCGCGCGATGCAAATGCGACAGCACAGTGCGACGATGCGGTCGCCCGCTGATGGCGGGCGATACGAACGGAGCACGCCGGCATGACCACCACCGATCCGCGCGTCGACGCCTACATCGCCAACGCTGCGCCGTTCGCGCGGCCGCTGCTCGAACGGCTGCGGCGCGACGTGCACGCGGCCTGCAGCCATATCGATGAATCGATCCGTTGGGGCCGTCCGGTGTTCATGCATCAGGGACGGCTCATCGCCGGCATGGCGGCGTTCAAGCAGCACGCGAGCTTCGGTTACTGGCGCGCCAGCGAGGTTACGGGCGCGGCACGCAACGACGGCATGGGCCAGTTCGGTCGCCTGCGCACGCTCGATGACCTGCCGCCGGCGAAGGACATCGCCGAGCAGGTGCGTCGCGCGGTCACGCTGGTCGACAGCGATGCACCGCGTCCGGCCAGACCGCGCACGCCGCGGCCGGCGCTGGAGATGCCCGAGGTGATGCGCTCGGCGCTCGCGGCGCATCCGGCCGCGAAGGCGACCTTCGACGGCTTTCCTCCGAGTCAGCGCCGCGACTACGTCGAATGGATCGTCGAGGCCAAGCGCGAAGACACCCGTGACCGCCGTCTCGCCCAGGCGCTGGAGTGGCTCGCCGAGGGCAAACCCCGCCACTGGAAGCACATGCCCCGCTGAAGAGTCGGGCGCCCCGGCCGTTAAGGAACACGGCGGACCGTCCTAGCGGCCGCCGGGCGGGGCGTCCCGCCCGACGACGTTTGCGGGGCTTGCCGATGCGCGACCACACGCCGTCGGCCGGGGTTGCATCGCCGGCCGGCGCTCCAGCGGAGCTGTCGACGCGCACACGCGCGCGGACGCTGCCGTGTGGGCGTGATCGGAGGTGCGGATGAGTCGCGCCTCGCTGCGCCGCCAGCTCGCGGCGGGCGTCATGCTCGTGCAGGCGGTGCTGATGACGGCCTTCGTCGCGCACGCGGTGTGGCGCCAGCAGGCGTCATTGCGAGAGACCGAGGCGCGCCACGTCCACCAGCTCGCGACGCGCGCCGCGCTGCACATCGCGCCGGAACTCGCGCGGGGCGATCGCGCCGGCATCGAGGCCGATGCCCGCGACCTGATCGACGATGCGGGCCTTGTCGCGCTGCAGATCGTCGATGGTCATGGTCGCGTTGTCTGGCAACGCGGCGGGACGCCGCCGACGACGTCCGTGCCGCTGCGCAGCGAAGGTCGTGATATCGGCGCCTTGCGCGTCGCGCCGGACCCGGTGCCGATCGCCTGTGCGCTGCGCGACACGGTACGCGACGGCCTGCTGTTCGCACTTGTCGCCGTCGCACTCGGCGCGCTGCTGGCGATCGCACTCGCGCACATGGTGACGCGCCGGCTCTACCGCCTGCTCGACGTCGCCGACGCGGTGCGCGAAGGCCGCCACGACGTGCGTGCATTGCCGAGTCGCGTGCATGAGGTCGGCCGACTGGTCGATTCGTTCAACGCCATGCTCGACGCGCTGGCCGAGCGCAAGCAGGCGCTGGCGCGCATCAACGAGGAGCTCGAGCGCCGCGTCGAGGAGCGCACGGCGGAAATGGCGGAGAACGCCGCCAACCACCGCGCCATCCTCGAGCAGGCGAACGACGCGTTCATCATGCTCGATGAGGACGGCCGCGTCGTCGAATGGAACCGCGCCGCACGGACCATCTTCGGCTGGTCGCGCAGCCAGGCCTATGGGCGCCTGTTCTCGGAAATGCTGCTCGCCGAAGCGCATCGCGAGGCCTTCGACGCCGACCTGCGCAGGTTCCTCGCGACCGGCGAGACCCAATGGATCGGCCGTCGTGTCGAGATGCAGGCGCTGACGCGCGACGGCCGCGAGATCCCGGCAGAGGTGTCGATGCGTTCGCGCTGGCGCGGCGAGCGCCGCTACTTCGATGCGTTCCTGCGCGACATCACCGAGCGCAAGCAGCTCGAAGTCTCGCTCGCCATGCAGGCGCTGCATGACGCACTGACCGGCCTGCCGAACCGTCGCCTGCTGCTGGAATCGCTGCCGCGTGCGATGCAACGTGCGGACCGCAACGGCACCGCGCTCGGCGTGTATTTCATCGACCTCGACGGCTTCAAGCAGGTCAACGACACCTATGGGCATGACGCGGGCGACGACCTGCTGCGCGAGTTCGCCTGTCGCATCCGCGATTCGGTGCGCGCGGTCGACATGGTGGCGCGCCTCGCCGGCGACGAATTCGTCGTGGTGGCCGAGGCGTTCGCCGAACCGATGCCGAACGCGGACATCGTCGCCGACAAGCTGCTGCGCGTGGCCGAAACGCCGTACGTGATCGGCGGTGCGCCGCGTCGCATGTCCTCCAGCGTGGGCGTGGCGGTCTACCTGCCGCGCAGCGGTATCGACGCCAACGCGCTGCTCGCACGCGCGGACCAGGCGATGTACGCGTCCAAGCGAAGTGGCAAGGGGCGTGCGACGGTGTGGGAACCCGGGCTCGCGCCCGTCGCCGCGCACTGACGCCGACGAACGCGCCACTGCGCTACGGTGCCGCGTCCCCGAATGCGAGTCCCGCATGAGCCTGCCCGCCACCATGACCGCCATCGCCGTGCGCGACGGCGCCGGCCCCGCCGAAGCACTGCACGCGGTGATCGTCGACCGGCCCGAACCGGGCCCGGGCCAACTGCTCGTGCGCGTGCGGGCGGCGGGCGTGAACCGGCCCGACATCCTGCAGCGCGAGGGTCGTTATCCGCCGCCGCCTGGCGCACCGTCGACGCTCGGTCTCGAAATTGCGGGCGAGGTGGTACGCGGCGCCGGTCGATGGAAAGAGGGTGAGCGAGTCTGCGCGCTGCTGGGGGGCGGCGGATACGCCCAGTACGCGGTCGTCGACGCACGCCATGCGCTGCCGATCCCGGACGATCTCGATTTCGTGCACGCCGCTGCCATTCCCGAAACCGCGTTCACCGTCTACGCGAACGTGTTCGAACATGGCGCGCTGAAAGCCGGCGAGACGCTGCTCGTGCACGGCGCGACGTCGGGCATCGGCGTCATGGCGATCGGCATGGCCAAGGCGGCGGGCGCGCGCGTGATCGCGACGGCACGCGGCGCAGACAAGGCAGCCGCGGCGCGCGAACTCGGTGCGGATATCGCCGTCGACACCACGCACGAGGACTTCGGCGCGATCGCGAAGGCGAACGGCGGCGTCGACGTCGCACTCGACATGGTCGGCGCGCCGTATTTCGCGACGACGCTCGATGCGCTCAATACCGGCGGCCGCATCGTCTACATCGCCTCGCAGGGCGGCGACATGCTCGAGGTGCCGGTGTGGGCACTGATGCGAAAACGTGCCGTGCTCACAGGTTCGACGCTGCGCCCGCGCGATGCCGATGAGAAGGCCCGTCTGGCCGCCGAGGTTGAGCGCGTCGTGTGGCCGTGGATCGAGTCAGGCCGCGTTCGCGTCGTCGTCGATCGCACCTTCCCGCTGGCCGAAGCCGCCCAGGCACACGCCTGGCTGGAGTCCGGCCGGCACACTGGCAAGATCGTGCTGGTGACGTAGCCTCAGTCGAGTACGACCACTGCATCGCCACGCGCGATGCGACCGGTGCCGCGCGGAATCAGGTTCATGCCGAACGACACGCCTTTCGGCGTGCGGCGATAGGTCAGCAGCGTGCGCAGCGGCTCGCCGCCGGGATCGCGCGTCATCGTCGCCGGATCGATCGTAGTGAACACGCAGCGGATGCACGTCTTCACCGCATCGAATTCGACCTCGCCGACGCGCACGCGTCGCCAGCCGTCCTCGGCATTCGGCGCGGTGCTTGCGACGACGATGTTCGGTCGGAACCGCGCCATCGGCACCGGCGATGCGAGTCTCGCGTTGAGTTCGTCCAGCGCCGATTGCGTGATGACGAGCAGCGGATAGCCGTCGGCGAAGCTCACCTCGTCGTCCGGCTTCCCGTATTTCGCGTCGACCGGCCGATGCACCGTGGCATCCATGTGCACGAGGCGCGTCGTCAGGCCGAGGTACTGCGTCAGCCATGCCGCGGCGTTGTCGCCGGCATCGACGGCATGCACGGTGTCGTCCCAGATGACGACCTCGCGGCGCGGCGCATCGTTGGCTGGAGGTTGGACATGCAACGCCGGCATGTCGTTCGCACTTAGCACGATGCCAGCGTCGTCCGGCAACGCACGAATGCCAACGAGGCGTGGATGCTGGCGCGCGGTGAGAAAGCGCCCGTTCGCATCGACCGCCATCCAGCGACGATCGCCCACCGGGCCGCGCAACGTCACGTCGAGCGCCTCGGCATCGAGCGGCGCACACGACTTCAGCGGATACAGGTGCAGCGAGGCGACGTGCATCGGTGGCGGCTCCGGTCGGGCCGCCATTATCGCCATGCCGGGATCAGGCCGGTCGCGCGGCCTTCTCGCGCTGCAGGCGCTCGAGTTCCAGCTGGTCGCGCTTTTCCTGCTGGCGACGCAGTTCCTCGCGACGGATTGTTTCAGCGTCTTCCGCCGTCGGCGCCGCATCGAGCGACAGCGACAGCGCCGCCGCATTCGCCGGTTCGCCACGACGGCTCTTCAGCTTGATGTTGAGACGCAGCTCGTTGGCCGAGTCGGCATTCCGGATCGCTTCGTCGTAGCTGATCATGCCGTCGTTGTAGAGCTCGAACAGCGCCCAGTCGAATGTGCGCATGCCCAGCTCGCGCGACTTGTTCATGATCGCCTTGAGCTCGTTGAACTCGCCCTTGAAGATCTTCTCGGCGATCGTCGGCGTGTTGATCAGGATCTCGATCGCCGCGGCGCGGCCCTTGCCGTCTTCGGTGCGCACCAGGCGCTGCGACACGATCGCACGCAGGTTGGCGGAAAGATCCATCAGCAGCTGCGTGCGGCGTTCTTCCGGGAAGAAATTGATGATGCGTTCCATCGTCTGCGACGCGCTGTTGGCATGCAGCGTGGACAGGCAGAGATGGCCGGTTTCGGCGAACGCGATCGCGTGCTCCATGGTCTCCGCATCGCGGATCTCGCCGATCAGGATCACGTCGGGCGCCTGGCGCAATGTGTTCTTGAGCGCGTGGTGCCAGCTGTGCGTGTCGACGCCGACCTCGCGGTGCGTCACCAGCGACTTCTGCGAGGCGTGCGCGTATTCGACCGGGTCTTCCACCGTGATGATGTGACCGGCGGTGGTGCGGTTGCGGTGGTCGAGCATCGCGGCGAGCGAGGTCGACTTGCCGGAACCGGTGCCGCCGACGAGCAGGATCAGGCCGCGCTTGGCGAGCACCAGCTCCTTCAGCACATCGGGCAGCCGCAACTTTTCGAAGTTCGGAATTTCCGCGGCGATCGTGCGCAGCACCATGCCGACATGGCCCTGCTGCATGAACACGTTGACGCGGAAGCGCGACACGCCGGGCACGGCGATCGCGAAATTGCATTCGAACTGCTCGGCGAACTCCGCACGCTGCTTGTCGTTCATCAACGAACGCGCGAGCTGCTGGGTGACGGCGCCGGTGAGCTTCTGCGGGCTCAGCGGCGTCATCTGGCCGTGCGCCTTCATGCTCGGCGGGAAATCGTGCGCGATGAACAGGTCCGAGCCGCCGGCGTTCGCCATGGCGGCCAGGAGCTTGTGCATGTAATCGCGAGCCTGGTCGTCGGTGAGCTGGGTCATGCGCGGCGATCGGGGGAGACCACCGCGATATCGGCCGCAGGCGCGATCGATGAACAGCGTGAACCGTGCGCGCCGTGGCGATCCGGAGATCGCGACGGCGGTCGTGCATGCCGCGCGATCAGCCGGCGTCGGCGTCCGACGCGGTGTCGGCGATCAGCAGGTAGGGCTCCACGGTGCCGCGCAGCTTCAGCGTCATCGGCTGGCCGCGGCGGTCCATGGCGCGGCCGGCCGCCACGCGGATCCAGCCCTCGCTCACGCAGTACTCCTCGACGTCGCGGCGCTCGCGGCCGTTGAAGCGGATGCCGATGCCGCGCTCGAGCAGGGCGGCGTCGTGGAAGGGACTGCGCGGATCGGTGGCGAGGCGGTCGGGGAGCGTGTCGGTCATCGGGATCGGGTCGGTGGAGCGGGCCGGCATTATCGCAGCGGACCGTGACCTCCCGCCCGTGTGCGACCGGCGTCACGGCCGCTAGGGTGGCGGGATGAGCGAACGTCCGGCCTACACCCTCCGCTTCGAGCCCCGCGAGCAGTACCTCTATGCCCACGTCGAGGGGCCGGAGGACACCTACGAAGTGTCCGTCGCCTACTGGACCGAGATCGAGGCGCGATGCCGGGCGGACGGCGTCCGCCGGCTGCTGGTGGTCGAGGAGCTGGCCGGGACGGCGGTCCCCGCGGAGATGGCCGACGTCGTCTCCGCCCTGATCGCCATGGGCTTCCGCGACATGCGCATCGCCTACGTGGATGCGACCGAGGACGCCGGACTGCTGGTCGCGGCCGAACGCCGTGTCACCAGCGCGGGACTGACCGGTCGCGTTTTCCGCGGCGAGAAGGAGGCCGAGCGCTGGCTACTGGCCGATCCCGTCGTGGTAGAGCCCGGTCAACCGGCCGTCGCCGCAGCCTGCCGCGCAGCTGAAGAAGCGACAGACGGGCGTTGCAATTCCCCGGTCCAGGCTCTACGGTAGCCCCGCTGCTCCAGGGGTCACCGTGACCTGTGACCCGATGCTGTTGATCGATGATCCGCTCCATCGTTGCTAGATCACTCCTTGTGAACAGCGCTACCGCCGCTCCGTGCGGCACCTTTAGATATGTTCCAGGAGTTACACAATGTCCCGTGAAACCGGCACCGTGAAGTGGTTCAACGACGCCAAGGGCTTCGGCTTCATCTCGCGTGAGAACGGCGAAGACGTCTTCGTCCATTTCCGCGCTATCCAGACCCAGGGCTTCAAGAGCCTGAAGGAAGGCCAGAAGGTCTCCTTCACCGTGACGCAGGGCCAGAAGGGCCTGCAGGCCGAGGCCGTGCAGCCGGAGTAATCCGCTGCCCCTCAGGTCTCACGATCTGAAAAGCCCGGCTTCGGCCGGGCTTTTTTTTGCGTCTGTTTCAGCGAACGTCAGCGCACTTCGACGCGTGCGCCACCCGCGCCCTGCGCCTGTGCGAGCGCATGCTCGGCGCATTCCAGGGCGTCGGCACCGCCTTCGCCCGCGGCCACCGTAGTCAGGCCGATGCTCAGCGTGACCGGCACGCCCGAGGCCGGATTGCCGGCGTGGTCGGCCAGGCGCACGCACTGCGCGACCGCTTGCGACAGCGGCATCGGCATCAGCAACGCGAAACCCGTGCCGACGCGCGCGACGCGTCCCTCGGCGATCTCGCCCGCGCGCAGCAGCGACGCCAGCTCGCGGAGGATGCGTTCGACTTCGTCGTGCCCGTGGATCGCGCCGAACGAGGCGAGGTCGTCAATCTCGATGCGCGCCACCTGCAATTCGATTTGGCGGCCATGCGCCGCGATCTCCGCGTCCAGCGCTTCGGCGAACGCCGCCGGGCCGGGCAGGCGTGTCAGCGCATCGACGACGCCCGCCGGCGCCACCTGCGGTGCATGCGCCTGCAATAGTGATTCGTGACGCACAAGCTGCGAGGCGAACCATTCGCGCTCGCGCAGGTGCAGCTTGAGCAGGCGACTGGCGCGCCGGAACTCGATCATGCGCGCCACCTGTCGCGCCAACGCCTGCAGCACCTCGACCTGCTGCTGCGTGAGCGAACGCGGCTCGCGGTCGAGCACGCAGACGGTGCCGACCGGCATGCCGGACGCCTCGATCGGCGCGCCGGCGTAGAAACGCATGCCGCGCTCGGTCACCAACGGGTTGTCGGCGAAACGCGGATCGGCGGTGGCGTCCTCGACGACCAGCGGGTCGTTGGGATCGAGGATGGCGTGCGCGCAGAACGACTGCGAGCGCGGCGTCTGCGCGTCGTCCAGGCCCACGCGCGCCTTGAACCACTGGCGGTCGGCGTCGACCAGCGAGATCGTCGCGATCGGCGCGCGGCAGACCGCCGCGGCGATGCGCACGATGTCGTCATAGTCGTCTTCGGGCGGGGTGTCGAGGATGCCCAGCGCTTCGAGCAGCGCCTGGCGGGAGAGTTCGTTGGCGGGCAGTGGGGCGGCGGGCATGGCGCTTCGGGCTGCGGACGTGGCCCCAGCCTAGCGAGACGCGGTTCCCACTACACGCGGGGAAAACCCCTGCACTGCGTGAAGAAGGGTGACGCGTATCGCGATTTCAGATCGCGCCGTCGTCGGTCCGCACGGCATTGCCGCCGGCGTGCTTGGCCGCATACATGCGGCGGTCGGCCCGGGAGATGAGGTCTTCGGCCGTGATGGTGCCGTCGGCCTGGATGACGACACCGATGCTCGCCGACACGCGCACTTTCGCCGTGCCAACGTCGACCGGCTCGGCCAGTGCTTCGCGCACCTTCTCGGCGACGCGTCGCGCGTGGGTCTCGGGATCGCGGACGTTCTCGAGCACGATCACGAACTCGTCGCCGCCGAGCCGCGCGACGATGTCGGTCTTGCGCACCGCGCTCACCAGCCGGCGCGCGCATTCGCGCAGCAGCTCGTCGCCGGCGTCATGGCCCAGCGTGTCGTTGACGTGCTTGAAGCGGTCGAGATCGACGAACATCACCGCGATCGCGCCGTCGTGGCGCGTGCTGCGGTCCAGCGAGCGCGGCAGGCGCTCCATCAGGCCGCGACGATTCGGCAGATCGGTCAGCGGATCCTGGCGCGCCTGGCTTTCCAGCATGGCCATCAGCCGTTCGAGTTCGAGCGTGCGTTCGGCGACCTTCGCTTCGAGGTCCTCGTGCGCACGCTGCAGCGCGGCGACTGCAGCTTCGCGTTCGGTCACGTCCTGCACCAGCGACAGGATCGAGCTGACCCGGCCGTTCGCATCGAACAGCGCGGAATCGAACCATTCGCAGACGCGCACGCGGCCGTCTCGCGCGACCATGCGCACGGTGTGCACGTGGCGCGATGTTTCGCGCGACGCCAGACGCGCCATCGCGGCGTCCACCCCAGCGACGTCATCGGGATGCAGCATCGGCAGCACCGAGGGCGCGTGACCGACGATCTCGTCCTCGTGCCAGCCGAACATCTCGCGTGCGCGGTGCGACCACTGCGCGACGTTGAGCTGGCGATCCCATTCGATCGTCGCCAGCGGCGAGTTGTCGGCATGCAGCTGCAGGCGCGCCAGTGCGCGATCGAGCTCGTGCGTGCGCTGTGCGATGCGACGTTCGAGTTCGTCACGATTGCGCAGCAGCGAGTCGCGCGCACGCACCTGATCGGTGACGTCGCGCGCCGTGCAGTACAGGCGGGCGACGTCGAATTCGCGCACCTGCCATTCGATCCAGCGATAGCCGCCGTAACGCGAACGCAGGCGCCCGCGGAAGCTGGCGTCGACCACGGTGCCGTTGCGGACTTCGGCGAACTGCGCGAGCACGCGCTCGCGGTCGTCCTCGTGCACGAATTCGTCGAGGCGGTGGCCTTCGAGGTCGCGCGGGGACCAGCCCAACGTGGCTTCCCAGGCGGGATTCACTTCGAGCAGGCGATCGCGTGCGTCGACGAAGGCGAGCAGGTCGGGCGTGAGGGCGAAGAAGGCGTCGCGCTCGCTGGTCGCGTGCGTCTGCGCGGCGCGGTCTTCGCCGTGCACGATGAAACCGACGACGCGCCCGTCAGCCTCGCGCAACGGCGACAGGTCGAGCACGGGACGATGCGCGCCCAGCTCGGGTTCCAGGCGCAGGCGCGCGCGGCGTCCGTCGAGCAGGTCATCGAGCGCGGCGGCCTGCTGCGGGCCGGCGAGGGCGCGTAAGGACGGCAGTGTGTCGACGCCGAACATCGCGCGCAGTGCGGTGTTCGCGTGCAACCAGCGTGCGCAGGCGTCGACGCAGCCCATGCCGAAGGGCGCATCGGCGAAGGTCGCCTCGAAGGCGATGGCGTCCAGTGGGCGGTCGAGGAGCAGGCTGTTCATTGCGACGATTGCTGCGTGGCAACATGCGGGAGCGTCGCAGGCGCGCGCGAGCGGCACGCGGCCTGGCCGCGAAGCGCGCGAAAAGCGCCTCGATGTCGTGAAGCTCCCATGGGTCAGCCGGCGTGTCCCCGGGCACAGCGGCCCGGCCGGCGCTCAGCGTGGAGCGCGGAAGGCCGAAGATCAAGCACGCCCATCAGTCCGCCGCGTCGACCTCGAGGTTGAGGACGCGGTCGACCAGCCGGGTGATGTGGCGGAGCTGGTCGTCGAGCGCGCGCGCGGAGGCTTCGCGATCGGTGCGGCGCAGGGGCGTCAGGCTGGCGCGGATCTCGCAGGCGAGCGCCACGAGCTGTTCGCCCTGCGTACGCACGCGATCACGTTCGGCCTGTGCGGCGCGGTGTTGTTCGGTGACATCGACCATCAGGTCGAGCCCGCCCACCACGGCGCCGTTTGCGTCGAGCAGCGGGCTGGCGTAGCAGAGCGCGTGGCGGCGGCTGCCGTCGGGGCGTTCGAACTGCACGCGTCGGCCGTGATGCGGGATGCCGTCACTGACGGCGCGCGCGAGCGGCGAGGCGTTGTGGGGGATCGGGCGGCCGTCTTCGTCGAACAGTTGCATCGCGCCGCTCCAGCGCGGCCCGACGCCGTCGTCAGCGGGACGGCAGCCCCACAACGCGACCGCCTTGGGCGTGCAGTGGGTGATGTGGCCGCGTACGTCGCAGATGCAGGCACCCGCCGGCAGCAGGTCGAGCATCGGATGCAGGTGGACGAGCGCCCCGTCGACCGCACCGGAACCGCCAGCCTGCATCAACATCCCGGACCCTCCGCCATAAGGGGCGGGAGGATTTGCGCGGAACCGTGAAGCAGGCGTCAACGCTGCCTGTTCATCCGCTGCGCGACCACGGCCCGTTGTTCGCGCTGTGGAGGGGATGCCGCGCGCCCGGTTCGTCGCGGTCGAGGTGGCGCACTTCGACGATCTGGTCGAGATAGAGGTCGACCCAGCGCGCGTCTTCCGGATGTTCGAGCGCCGACTGCTCCAGCCGCACCGCGCCGTTGGTGCCCTCGTCGCCGTTCGCGTCGTAGAACTGCTGGGTGATCGGCCGCGCGGCGACGATGCCGGTGAAGACGCGGCCATCGTCGAGCGTGACCTGCACGTGCTCGTCGTTCGGCAGTTCAAGCGCTATGGCCTGCAGGCGGTCGATGTCCGGCTGGGCGGTGTAGACGCGGGGGGCGATGCGCATGTCGCGGTCTCCTGGAGTGGGGCCATGCTCGGCGGCGCCGCGACAAACCGCGGTGAACGAAGCGGCTTCACGCGGGCGAGAACGGCCGCTCAGCAGCATCAGCGGCAGGAGGTCCTCCGCATGCTTCGTTACTTGCTTGTATTCGTGATCGGCGCGCTGCTGGGCGCCAACGTCGCCTGGTATTACGCACGTCCGGCGGTCACGCCGTGTCCGTCGACCGCTGCCGTAGCGTCAAATGGGGCCGTGCCCGTCGCGGCGACCGCGTCGCCCACGACGGCCGCTTCAAGCGCGCCGTCCGCAGCGCCCGTGGCAGCGGCCCCCGCGAGCCCGGCAAGCACGCCCGTCGTGACCTCGAGCGGCCTGATCATTCCCGTCGCCGGCATCCAGCGGTCGCAGCTGGTCGACACCTACACGCAGAGTCGCGCGGCCGGCCGCCTGCACGAGGCGATCGACATCATGGCGCCGGCCGGCACGCCGGTACTTGCCGCGGTCGACGGCCCGGTCGCCAAGCTGTTCACCAGCAAGCTCGGCGGGCTGACGATCTACCAGTTCGATCCGGACGGCCGCCGCGTCTACTACTACGCGCACCTGCAGAGCTACGCGCCCGGCCTCGTCGAAGGCCAGGCGCTCAAGCAGGGGCAGGTGATCGGCTACGTCGGCAGCACGGGCGACGCCAGCCCCGAAGCGCCGCACCTGCATTTCTCGGTGGGCGACCTGGGGCCGGACAAGCAGTGGTGGAAATCGACGCCGACGAATCCGTATCCGCTGCTCGCGCAGTAGCGCGTCAGTGCACCGTCTGCACTTTCGCGGCGAAGCGGCGCGCGTAATCGCGCTCGCCCGCGACGCGTTCGACGAAACCATCGTCGAGATCGGGCGCGCCGTACACCGCGTAGACCACGCGATCGTCCGTCGTGCCGACCTGGCGGAGGCTGTAGCGCGACGCGCCACCGCCCGTGTTCTCCGGGTAATGCTTCGGGGGATGCGGACCATCCAGGTCCATTTCGCTGTTGTCGACCACGCCCCCGACGAAGAGTGCACGGATCATGTCGCCTCCGGTTGGATGGAATGGGACCAGACTGGGCCGGGGCTCGTTCGCCCGCGATGAAGCGGGCGTTGCGGCGGCGCGATCCGGACAGGCTCTAGACTGTCGCGCCGCCCCGGACCCCCGCCGTGCACGCCGACCCGGCCCTCGATGCCCTGTTCCTGCCGTTCGACGAGGGCCTGTTGCCGCCCCCGCAGGGCGCGGCTTTTCTGGGCGCGCGCTCCGGCCCCGCGTTGCAGCGCTGGGCGCAGGCGGGCCTGACCTGCGAGCAGGACTACCGGCCGGCCGCGACGGCGCTGGAACGCGCGGGGTTCGCGGTGGTCGCCGACGAACTGGTACCACCGGCGAACTTCGCAACCGTGCTGGTGTTGCCTCCGCGTCAGCGCGAGCAGGCGCGGGCGGTGCTCGCGCGCGCGATGCGATTGGCGGGCGACACCGGGCGCGTCGTCGCCTGCGCCGCCAACAACGCGGGCGCACGCTCGATGCAGGACGACCTCGCCGCACTCGCCGGTGATGTCGGCGTGCTGAGCAAACACAAATGCCGCGTCGCGTGGACGCAGCCCGGTCATGTCGACGATGCGCGGGTCGATGCCTGGCTCACCCTCGATGCGCCGCGCGCGATTCTCGATGGTGATGTAGAGAGCCGCCCCGGGCTGTTCGCCTGGGATCGCATCGACGTCGCGTCCGCACTGTTGGCCGCGCACCTGCCCAGCGACCTGGCCGGTCGTGCAGCCGATCTCGGTGCGGGGTGGGGGTATCTCGCGATCGAGCTGCTGTCCCGCAATCCCGGCATCACCACGCTCGATGCCTACGAGGCGCAACACCGCGCACTGCCACTGCTGTCGCGCAATCTCGCGCGCTTCGCGCCGCGCGTCGCCGTCGACACGCACTGGGCCGACGTCACCGCCGGCCTCGATGCGCGCTTCGATGTGATCGTCAGCAATCCGCCCTTCCATGCGGACGATCGTACGGATCGACCCGATCTCGGCCGCCGCTTCATCGAAGTCGCGGCTGCGGCGCTGAATCCGGGCGGGCGCTTCTTCATGGTCGCCAATCGCCATCTGCCGTACGAGGCGACGCTCGCCAGTACGTTCCGCGACGTGCGCGTGCTCGCCGATGCGAAAGGCTTCAAGGCCTTCGAGGCGCGCCGATGAAACTGCTGCGCCTCATCGCCAATCTCGGTTACGGCTCGCGCAAGCAGGTGCAGCAGATGTTCCGCGAGGGACTCGTCACCGACGCGGCAGGCGATGTGCTCTACGCCGACGACGTGCGCGACCCGCGCGATGTGCGCATCGACGGCGAGCCGCTCGATCCGCCCCACGGTCTGATCCTCATGCTGCACAAGCCGGTCGGCTACACCTGTTCGACCAAGGATGCCGGCCGCCTCGTCTACGACCTGCTGCCGCCGCGTTTCCGCGTTCGTGACCCCGTGCTCTCGACGGTCGGACGCCTCGATCGCGACACCAGCGGCCTGCTGCTGATGACCGACGACGGCGCGCTGCTGCACCGGATCATTTCGCCCAAGCACCACGTGCCCAAGGTCTACGAGGCCACGCTCGCGCACGACCTGCGTGGCGACGAAGCGGCGCTGTTCGCCAGCGGCACGCTGATGCTGGACAACGAAACCACGCCACTCGCGCCGGCCACGCTCGAGGTGCTCGACACACGCCACGCGCGGCTCACGATCACCGAGGGCCGCTACCACCAGGTGCGCCGCATGTTCGCCGCGGTCGGCAATCACGTCGATGCACTGCATCGCTCGCGTATCGGGGCGCTGGACCTCGGTTCCCTGCCGTCGGGTCAATGGCGCGAGCTGACGCCGTTCGACGTCGAGGCGATCTTTCAGGCCTGATCGTCAGCGAGCAGGCGTCGATAGCCGTCGACGCCCAGACGCCGCAGCGTCGCGATGTTGCGTTCGATGATCACGTCGGGATCAGGATAGGCGGCAACCGCACGATCGATGCTGGCCTCGCGCAGCAGGTGAAGCGTGGGGTAGGGCGCGCGGTTCGTGCAGTTCGACGGATCGTCTTCGGCCTCGCCCGCGAAGACGTAGTCGGGATGGAAGCTCGCCACCTGGATATCGCCTTCGAGCCCGAGCTCGCGTACGCAACCGTCGGCGACGTCGAGGAACTGGTTGTAGTCGAAAAAGTCCTGCAGCACGTGCGGATGCACGATCAGCGTCGTGTCGATCTCGGCGGCATCGATCGACTCGAGCAGGCGCAATTCGCGCTCGAGCTCATCGCGCAACGCATTGGTATCGCGCGCATCGCTGAGCACGAAGCGCACCTGGCGCTTCACGTGCACCGCCTTGGCGAACGGACACAGATTCAGCCCGATCACCGCACGCTCCAGCCAGCGGCGCGTCGCGGCGATTTCGGCGGGCTCGGCGTCCACTCAGTCGCGGAAGTTGTCGAACTGCAGCGGGCGCTCGAATTCGGCGGCGCGCAGCAGCGCGATCGCCGTCTGCAGATCATCACGCTTCTTGCCGGTGACGCGCAGCTTGTCACCGTTGATCTGGCTGTCGACCTTGAGCTTGGCGTCCTTGATCGCGGTCTGGATCTTCTTCGCGAGCTCGCGCTCGATGCCCTGCTTGACCACGACTTGCTGACGGGCGCCCGCCACATTCGTCAGCACGTCCTTGAACTCCAGGCAGCGGGCGTCGATGCCGCGTGCGATCAGGCGCGCGCGCAGGATGTCGCTGAGCTGCTTGAGCTGGAATTCGCTCGGCGCGGAGAGGTTGATCGTCTCGCCGTCGAGCTCGAACTTCGCGTCCACGCCCTTGAAATCGAAGCGCGTGGAGAGTTCGCGGTTGGCCTGGTCGATGGCGTTGGTGAGCTCGTGGCTGTCGACTTCGGAGACGATATCGAACGAAGGCATGGCGGATTTCCCAAAAAAAGCGGCCACAGGTTAGCGCAGCGGTCGCGCGACGACGACACGCGCGGCGCGATGCTCGCGGCATGGATCGCGCCGAATCCCGCCGACACGCCGCGTCATGCCGCTGCTGATCGCCCTTGCCCTGCTGGTGGCCGTGGTGGCGCTGGGCATCGTGCTCGGGGTGGTGGGGCTCGTGCGTCGACCGTTCCGGCGTCCGGTCTGGCAGCCGGTGTTCGGACCGCCGCTGACGCTGCGCGCGTTGATGCTCACGATCGCGGTGCTGGTCGCGTTCGCGGTCGCGGCCTGGCGTCATCCGGACGCAGTCACCGCGCTCGCCTGGGGGCTCGGCGTCGGCCTGGTGCTCGGCGCGGGTGCCGCGACCACCGCCGAATTGCGACGGCAGGGGCGCTTCGTCGAGCAGCGCCCGCATCGGCTCTTCATGGTGCTGCTCGCTGTCGCGGTGCTGCTGCGCGCCGCGCTGTCGACCGCCGGCGGGCTGGCGATGCTGCCCGCGGACATGCGCACCACGCTGCCGATGCTCGCGGGATTACTCGGCGGCTATCCGCTGGCGCACGCGCTGGTGCTGCGCGCGCGGCTGCGACGGTTCGCGCGGTTGCACGGGGGCACGTAGCACCGCATCGTGCGCGTTCCCGTGCAGGAACCGCCGATGCCGATCCGTCCGTCCCGCGCCGTGCTGATGATGTTGCTCGCCGTCGCCAGCTTTTCGCTGATGGACGCAGGCCTCAAGCAGCTCAGCACGCACTACCCGGCCTTCCAGGTCGCGGCGCTGCGCGGCGCCGCCTCGCTGCCGTTCGTGCTGGCGTGGGCGCTGCATCGCGGTGGCGTCGCCCCCTTGCTGCGCGTGCGTTGGCCGCTGCACCTGCTGCGCGGCGCGATGGGCGTGGCCATGATGGCGTCGTTCGTGCATGCGCTGAAAACGCTGCCGTTGTCGACGGCCTATTCGATCTTCTTCGTCGCGCCGCTCATCGTCACCGCGCTGTCGGTGCCGTTGCTGGGCGAGCGCGTGGGGCCGCGACGCTGGACGGCGATCGGCGTCGGCCTGCTCGGCACGCTGGTGCTGCTGCGTCCCACCGGCGAAGGCGTCGTCAGCATCGCAGCGCTGGCCGTGCTGCTCGCCGCCACGATGTACGCCGTCAGCGCGATCAGCGTGCGCATCCTCGCGCGCACCGACAGCACGCAGGCCATGATGGTGTGGCTGCTGGTGATGATGGCGACGGGCGCGGGCGTGCTCGCGATTCCGGAGTGGCAACCGGTGCGCAGCGCGGACTTCGCGGTGATCGTCGGCGTGGGCGTCGCCGGTGGCATCGGCCAGTACGCGGTGACCGAAGCGTTCCGCCTGGGGGAGGCGTCGTTGATCGCGCCGCTCGAATACACCGCGCTGGTCTGGGGCGTGATCCTCGACGCGACGTTGTGGGGTGTGCTGCCCGATGCGATGACGTGGGTCGGTGCGGCGATCATCGTCGCCAGCGGCCTGTACCTGCTGCGGCGTGAGCGCGTGCGCGCCGCGGAGGTGGAAATCGTTACGACCCCGTGAAGCCGACGGACGGCCGCTTGTGCGCTCCGTCACAGGTTCATCCTCCGCGCTCCACAACTCACGGAGGGGATGTCATGGCACGTGTCACGCCGACCGTTTCAGTTCTCGCGCTCGTTCTGGCGGGCGCCCTGCTTTCCACGGCAGCCGCGGCGCCGCGCAAGAACGAGACCGAACGCCGCGGACTGGACCTGCTGCCGAGCAAGCGCGCGCTGAGCCTGACGCGCGGCCACAAGAGCGCCGCCACGCCAACCATGGCCGCCGCCGCGGTGACGGTCGACGACGTCGGTGATGTCGATTCCTTCGGCCGCAATCTCACTTGGCTGGGCCTGACCCAGTCGGTCGTCACGCTCGACAGCGCCTGCGACCCGGCGAGCACCGAGCCCTGCCAGGTCATCAACCCTGCGCCGGGTTCGACGACCAATTTCAGCTTCACCGATATGGCGCACATCAGCCTGCCGGGCAAGGCGACCAAGTCGCTGATGTGCTACTGGCTGTCGCCGGTGATCAACGTCACGTACTCGAATCCGACCGCGGCGAACGCGGTGTCGCTCCTGCGTTACAACCCAACGCTGACGATTGAGAACCCGGTGCTCGCCGATCCGTCGCTGATCGACCCGACCACGGGCGCACCGTTCAACGGTCACCTGACCACCAGCATGACCTCGTCCGAGATCTACCAGGTGCCGCTGCCGCCGGGCACCACGATCACCGAGCGTTACCGCGATTCGGCGGTCTGCATCGCCGGCTTCATCAACCGCCGCACGCTGACGGACACGTTCGGCCTCAGCGATGCGCAGGTGACCGAGTTCTTCAAGAAGCCGACGACCGTCCGCATGAACATCAGCGGTGCAGCTCGCGGTGTCAGCTTCGCCTCGATCATCCTCGGCTTCCGCATCATCGGCGACTGACGCCTTTCGCGGCCTTGGCCGCCTTCGTTGCGGGCCGCGATGCTCGCTTCGGAGCGGCCTTCGCCGCGCGCGGCGTCGCAACTTTCGGCGGCGCCTTCTTTGCGCGCTTCGATGTCGGGGTCGCAGCATCGCCAGCAGCGGACCGATTCGTCCGCTTCATCGCGACGGTCGCGGCCGGTTTCGTAGCCGGCCGCGCATCGCCGTAAAACACCTGGCACGTGTCGCACCAGAACGCGCGGCGCTTCTTGGTGCCGAGGTGACGTTCAAAGCTCAGCGGCGTTCCATCGCGCGGGCAGGTCTTCTTGGCGTGCACCTGCCAGTGCGCGCGCAGGGTGAACTCCTTCTTCCAGCGGTAGAAGTCGAAGCTGTAGTCGCGCGCTTCGCGGATCATGTCCGAGAGCTTGCGGGGCGGCAGGTCGCCGACGCGCGTCATCGGATGCACGCGGATGCGGTGCAGGACTTCGTTCTTGATGATGTTGCCGACGCCCGCGAAGACTTCCTGCTCGAGCAATGCATCGGCGCAGATCATCTTCGGCATCGCCTTCAGCTTGGCGCGCGCGGCCTTCGGATCCCATGTGTCCGACATCACGTCGGCGGAGAAGTCGTAGACCTCCTCCAACGGCGCCTCGATGTACCGCACCGAGCACGAATAGAAGTTGATCTCGCGCTTGCGAGTGAAGCGCAGCGAGAGCCGCGGCGTCTTGTCGGGCTTGCGCTCATCGATGGCGTAGCTGCCGAACATCAGCATGTGGATGCGGATGGCGAAGTCGCCGAAGTCGAGCAGGAAGTGTTTGCCCCACGTGCGCACGGCGCGCAGACGCGAGCCGGGCAGGCGTTCGAGCGGTTGCTTGGTGTTGCCGGTGGCCTCCAGCACCTTGAGGCCAGCGAGTGATTCGGCGCTTTCGCGCAGGATGACGAGCGAGGGACCTTCGGGCATCGCTCAGTGCCTCAGCTGTTGCAGGCTGCCCTGCAGTGCGGCGGCGAGCGCGGCGTCTCCGCTGATCAGCGCCTTCCAACCCAGCTCCAATCCTTTGCGCTTGCCCTTCGCGACCAGACGCAGGCCGTCCTTGTCGATCGTCAGCGTATAGGGCTGCCCGCCAACGTCGATCTCGCGACGCAACGGGCCCTCGAGTTTCGTCGTCATCAAACAACTCCGAACGGTCCATCTGAAGGCTAATCACCTCAACCCGCGCGACGCGTGAATCCGCACGCCCGAAACGAAACGGGCCCCGAAGGGCCCGTTGCGTTCCCGCTGTCGCGTGACTTACCAGCGTGTACCGATACCGACGCCGACAACGACCGGGTTGGCCTTGACCTCGCCGGCCTTGACGCCGTTCACCGAGAGATCCGAGTTGCCGTGCAGATAGCGCACGTCGCCGCGCGCAAACCAGTGCTCGCCGAGGTTGAGATCGGCGCCCACGGTCGCCATCGGGCCCTGCGCGGTTTCAACACCGATGCGTTGACCCGCCAGCGCCGCGCCCGCCTGCGCCGACTCGTTGTCATAGTTCATCTGGTAGTAGCCCAAGCCCACGAACGGGCGCACCGTCTTGTCGGGCGAACCGAAGTGGTACTGGCCACTCAGTGCGTACGGCTGCGCATCGACGCTGCCGACCTTGCCGTTGGCCGTCGTCATGCGATAGCCGGCCTTGCTGGCGCCCCAGCCTTCGATGGCGATGTTGTCGTTGATGAACCAGCTTGCGCCCAGCGTGCCGACGGCCTCGCCGTCGAGATTCGTGCGCGCGCCGTTGATGTCAGCGTTGCCGGTCGGGTTGTTCAGTGCGACGCCGCCGACGATCGCGACATGCTTGCCGCTGGCGGACGAGGTTCCCGCGTCCTGTGCAAACGCGCACGGAGCGAGGGCGAGGGTGCCCAGAAGGGCAAGAGAAAGGTGACGTGCCATGGAGTGGCCTCCTAATAATCGTGTAATCGTTTGCAGGACCGGACAGCGCCACTGACCGGTGCAGTCAACCTAACCTCTGGCCACTGAACCTCCCTTGCCCCGCGGACGGTCGCTTCGACACGTACGCGACATCGCTTCGGCTAGTCGCATGTGCACGCGGCGTCCACGTCACGCGATTGGC
This sequence comes from Lysobacter sp. TY2-98, assembly GCF_003367355.1. Taxonomy (NCBI): domain Bacteria; kingdom Pseudomonadati; phylum Pseudomonadota; class Gammaproteobacteria; order Lysobacterales; family Lysobacteraceae; genus Lysobacter; species Lysobacter sp. TY2-98. The sequence goes on along the minus strand of NZ_CP031413.1, from coordinate 2,266,619 downwards.
GCGATCGTCCACGGCGGGCGAGAATGGCGGTTTGGCACCATCACTTGCGGAGCCCTGCATGGCTGAGCTGAAGGAAGCGCGCGTCCCCGACATCGGCGGGCATGACGACGTGCCCGTGATCGAACTGCTCGTCGCGGTCGGCGACACGGTGAAGGCCGACCAGGGCCTGGTCACGCTCGAATCCGACAAGGCCACGATGGAAGTGCCCGCGCCGTTCGCAGGCACCATCCGCGAGCTGAAGGTGAAGATCGGCGACAAGATCGGCGAGGGTGCCGTGGTCGCCATGATCGAGCCGGCGGACGCGGCCGCAGCTGCCTCCGGCCCGTCATCGGATGGCGCGCAGCCAAAAGCCGATACCTCGCAGGTCGCGACCTCGCCCGCGCAGCCGCGTCCGGCGGAAACGCCGACGCGCGTCGAGCCGGTTGCCGTATCGGGCGATGCCGACAACCTCACCAAGCGCGACATCGCCGCGCACACTGGCGCTGCGACGGCGCCCGTTGCGACCGCGGCCATGCCCGTCGCCGAGCCGCGCACGCCGCCGGTGACGTTCGACGCCAACGAACTCATGCCGGATGCGGTGCCGTATGCGAGCCCCGCGGTGCGCCTGTTCGCGCGCGAACTCGGCGTCGATCTCGCGCGGGTCAAGGGCAGCGCGAAGGGCGGCCGCATCACCAAGGAAGACGTGCAGGGTCACGTCAAGCAGGTCATGTCCGGCGCTGCTGCTGCACCGTCGAGCGGCGGTGCATCGCTCGGCGGCGGCCTGAATCTGCTGCCCTGGCCGAAGGTCGACTTCGCCAAGTTCGGCGAGATCGAGACGCGCGAACTCTCGCGCATCAAGAAGCTCTCCGGCGCGAACCTCGCGCGCAACTGGGCGATGATCCCGCACGTCACGCAGCACGACGACGCCGACATCACCGAGCTCGAAGCGCTGCGCGTCGCGCTCAACAAGGAAAACGAGAAGAGCGGCGTCAAGGTGACGATGCTCGCGTTCCTGATGAAGGCGGTCGTCGCCGCCCTCAAGAAGTATCCGGACTTCAATGCCTCGCTCGATGCGAGTGGCGAGAACCTGATTCTCAAGAAGTACTTCCACATCGGCTTCGCGGCCGACACGCCGAACGGCCTCGTCGTGCCGGTGATCCGCGACGTCGACAGGAAGGGCGTGGTCGAGCTCGCGCAGGAGACCAGTGAACTCGCGAAGAAGGCGCGCGACGGCAAGCTGTCGCCGGCGGAGATGACCGGTGGCTGCTTCTCGATCAGCTCGCTCGGCGGCATCGGCGGCACGAGCTTCACGCCGATCGTCAACGCGCCGGAAGTCGCGATCCTCGGCGTGTCGAAGTCGGCCATCAAGCCGGTGTGGGACGGCGGCACGTTCCAGCCGCGCCTGATGCTGCCGCTCTCGCTGAGCTACGACCACCGCGTGATCGACGGTGCGTCCGCCGCGCGCTTCACCACGTATCTCGCGCAGCTGATGGCCGACATGCGGCGCGTGCTGCTCTGACGATGCCGCACGCGCAGACGGCGCGCGAACTGCACGACGCCAGCGCGCGCGTCCGCGACGCCGCGCAGGACGGCTGGCAGGGCGTGCAGCCGTTCCTCGACTATGAGCTCGTGCGCGTCGCCGGGCTCGATCTGACGGTGGGCGATCTCGCCTCCGCGATCTTCCTGCTCGTCGTGTTCTTCGCGATGTCGCGGCTGGTCGGCCGTGCGCTGATGCGCTACGGCGCGCGCGAGGGCGGGAACGCGGCGTCGGTCTACACGGTCAGCCGCGTGCTGCGCTATGCGCTGATGTTCGTCGGCTTCCTGATCGCGCTGGAAGTCGCCGGCATTCCGGTGTCGAAGTTCACCGTGTTCGCGGGTGCGATCGGGGTCGGCCTCGGTTTCGGCCTGCAGGCGATCTTCAACAACTTCCTGTCGGGCCTGATCCTGCTGTTCGACCGCTCGATCAAGATCGGCGACTTCGTCGAACTCGAATCCGGCGTGCACGGCGTGGTGCGCGACATCAAGATCCGCGCGACGCGCATCAGCACCAACGACAACCTGAACATCCTGGTGCCGAACGCGGAGTTCGTCAGCGGGCGCGTGGTGAACTGGACGCTGCTCGAAGCGTCGCGGCGCATGCGCATTCCCTTCGGCGTCGCCTATGGGGCCGACAAGGAAACAGTCAAGAAGGCGGCGATCGAAGCGGCCTGCGAAGTGCCGTTCACGCTGGCGCACGACGGCCCGCGCGGCCCGCAGGTGTGGCTGGTCGAGTTCGGTGAAAGTCGCCTCGAGTTCCAGCTGATCGTGTGGCTCAACGCCGAGGCCACGCGTCGTCCGTCGGCAGTCAAGGCGGCGTACAACTGGGCGTTGCACACCGCATTGCAGCGCTACGGCATCGACATCCCGTTTCCGCAGCGCGACCTGCACGTGCGCAGCCTGTTCGGTCACGAAGGCGTCGAGGCCATCGCGATGCTCAGCGGTCGTGTGGTGCCGGAAGACAACGAGGCGACGCCCGACGCGCCGCTGCCCACGCCGCGCGAGCGCGCGGCACTCGCCGAGAACGACGCCCAGCGCGACGTCGAACGCGAGATCCATGAAGATCCACCGGTCGCCCCCGCGGGCGCCGGAACGAGCCCGGAGAACGAGTGATGGCGACCCCGATCGAAGTGAAAGTCCCCGATATCGGTGGCTTCGATGACGTGCCTGTGATCGAGGTGCTGGTCGCGGTCGGCGATCGCGTGGCGAAGGATCAGGGTCTCGTCACCCTCGAATCCGACAAGGCGACGATGGAAGTGCCGTCGTCCGCTGAAGGCATCGTGCGGGAGCTGCGCGTCAAGCTGGGCGACAAGGTGTCGGAAGGCGCGGTGATCGTCGTGCTCGAGGCCGAGGCCGCCGCGGGAGCGGACGCGAAGGCAGCGTCACCCGCCCCGGCAGCGGCGACCGCGCCTGCCGCACCCGCAGCCGCCCCGGCTCCTGCACCGGCGGCGCACGGGTCTGCGTCCGCGCCGAACGCCGCCGCTTCGACCGCTCGAAAGGCCGACGTCGAATGCCGGATGCTCGTACTCGGCGCCGGTCCCGGCGGTTACACCGCCGCATTCCGCGCTGCGGATCTCGGCCTCGACACCGTGCTCGTCGAACGCTATGCGTCGCTCGGCGGCGTCTGCCTCAACGTCGGCTGCATCCCATCGAAGGCGCTGCTGCACGCGGCCGCCGTCATCGACGAAGCGCAGCATGCGAAGGACTACGGCATCACCTTCGGCGCACCCAAGATCGAACTCGACGCCCTGCGCACGTACAAGGACAAGGTCGTCGGCCAGCTGACCAAGGGCCTCGCCGGCATGGCGAAGCAGCGCAAGGTGCGCACGGTGCAGGGCACCGGTCGGTTCGTCTCGCCGAACGAAGTCGAAGTGCAGGGCGAGGCCGGTACGCAGCTCATCCGCTTCGAGCAATGCATCATCGCCGCGGGCTCGCAGGCGGTGAAGCTGCCGAACTTCCCATGGGCCGACAAGCGCGTCATGGATTCCACCGACGCGCTCGATCTCGCCGACGTGCCGAAGTCGTTGCTCGTCGTCGGCGGCGGCATCATCGGCCTGGAAATGGCGACGGTGTATCGCGCGCTGGGATCGCAGGTCACCGTGGTCGAGCTCGCCTCGCAGCTCATGCCGGGTGCGGACGTCGACCTGGTCAAGCCGCTCGCCGATCGCCTGAAGAAGCAGGGCGTTGCCGTGCATCTCAACGTCAAGGCAGCCGGTGTCGAAGCGACGAAGGCCGGCATCAAAGTGACGTTCGAAGGCGAGGGTGCGCCGCAGCCGACCGCTTACGATCGCGTGCTCGTTGCAGTCGGTCGCAGCCCGAACGGCGCGAAGATCGGCGCCGAAGCCGCAGGCGTGCAGGTCACCGACCGCGGCTTCATTCCGGTCGATCGGCAGATGCGCACGAACGTGCCGCACATCTTCGCGATTGGCGACGTCGTCGGGAATCCGATGCTCGCGCACAAGGCGACGCACGAGGGCAAGCTCGCCGCCGAAGTCGCCGCCGGCGAAAAGCGCGAATGGGTCGCGCGGGTGATTCCGTCGGTCGCCTACACCGATCCGGAGATCGCGTGGGTCGGCGTTACCGAAACCGAAGCGAAGGCGAAGGGCCTGAAGGTCGGCGTCGGCAAGTTCCCGTGGGCGGCGAGCGGTCGCGCGATTGGTCTCGGTCGCACCGAAGGTTTCACCAAGCTCGTGTTCGACGAAGCCAGCCATCGCGTCATCGGCGGCGGGATCGTTGGCGTGCACGCGGGCGATCTCATCGCCGAAGTCGCGCTCGCGATCGAAATGGGCTGCGAGGTCGCCGACATCGGCATGACGATCCATCCGCATCCGACCCTCAGCGAGTCGGTGGGCATGGCCGCCGAAGTGTTCGAAGGCACGATCACCGACCTCTACATCCCGAAGAAGAAGTAGGGCGCCTCGCGAAGGCGTCGCGGCGCCAAAAAAAAGCCCCGGCCGGGGCCGGGGCGTGGTCCGTCGCAGGCCACCGTCGACGAGGAGAGGCGTCATGACCGGCGCGGACATAGAGTCCGACCGGGTCGCGGCGAAAAGGTTCCGGGGCACGTCGGGTGTTCGACGGCCGCCTCGGGTCGCGCCACCAGCGGTGCCGCATCGCTTGGCGAATCGGCCGCAGCGAGGGCGCGGACACGCCGCCCGATCGGTGATCGTGATCACGGTGCCGCTGCCCGATCGATGGAGTCCACGGCGCAGGGCCGAATTCCCGGCCGACATGGCTTCCGCCGGTTGCCCGGAAAACTCACGCGTTCTATACTTTTGGGGCTCCACAGGGCGCTTTCGCGCCAGTCTCCAGACCGACGGAATCCCGCGTGCACGATCCATTGTCCGCAGGCCGCCGGCTGGCGTCGCGCGCGATCGTCTGGCAAGCCGGCGCGACGGCGTTGGCCTCGCTGGCCGTCTTCCCCTTCGGTGTGCGCGATGCGCTCGCGACGGCGGTGGGCGGCGGCGCGGTGGTCGCGGCGGCACTCGTGTCGATGCTCATCGCCCTCGGTGGCGGCATCGGCACCGCCGGCGTCGCGATGGCGAGACTCCTGTTGGGCATGGCGGCCAAGTGGGCCACGGTCGCCATCGTGTTGTTGCTCGGCCTCGTTGCGTGGCGCCTGCCTGCACTCCCGCTGTTGATCGGCGTGCTGGTGGCGACAGTAGCGGCCGTCCCGGCCCAACTTCTGAATCGATAGGTGTTTTCAGTGAGCGAGCAGACCGGTTCCGGCGGCGGCCTGAACGAATACATCCAGCACCATCTGACCCAGAACACCATCCAGCTGGGCGGTGGCGGTTTCCACATCGACACGTGGGTCGTCTCGCTGGTGCTCGGCCTGATCTTCATCCTGTGGTTCGGCCTGGCCGCGCGCCGCGCGACACCGGGCGTACCGTCCAAGGGTCAGGCGCTTGTCGAGCTGATCCTCGAATTCGTCGACGGCCAGGTGAAGGACACCTTCCACGGTGACCGTCGTTCGATCACGCCGCTCGCGCTCACGATCTTCATGTGGGTCGTGCTGATGAACTGCATGGACCTGCTGCCGCTCGACATGCCCGGTTGGATCGTCAAGACGACGCAGGGCGCCGAAGTCGCGCACCACACGTACTTCCGCTGGGTTCCGACCGCCGACCTCAACACCACGTTCGGCCTGTCGATCCCGGTGTTCTTCATCATCCTGTATCACTCGATGAAGGCGAAGGGCATCGGCGGTTTCGGGAAGGAGCTGCTGACCGCGCCGTTCCATGGCCACGGCTTCATGGCGTTCGTGCTCGCCCCGTTCAATCTGCTGCTCAACCTAATCGAGTACGCGGTCAAGCCGGTCAGCCTCGCGATGCGACTGTTCGGCAACATGTACGGCGGCGAGCTGGTCTTCATGCTCATCGCGGGCCTGCTCGGCGGCAGCATCTACATGTTCGTGCCAGGCGTGGCGTTCAACGTCGCGTGGGCGCTGTTCCACATCTTGATCGTGCTGCTGCAGGCCTTCATTTTCATGATTCTCACCGTCGTCTACATCGCCGGCGCGTACGAGAGCCACTGATCCCGATTCCGCTGTCGCGGTACCGCTCCACCCTTTCGTTCCACCCTTCAAACTTCACTTAAATCCGCAGGAGAAACACCATGGAATTCATCGCTCATCTGCAGGGCATGACCGCGATCGCGATCGGCATGATGGTCGGCCTGGGCGCGATCGGCGCCTGCCTCGGCATCGCGCTGATGGGCTCGAAGTTCCTCGAGTCGGCCGCGCGCCAGCCGGAACTGGTTCCGATGCTGCAGGGCCGTATGTTCCTGCTCGCCGGCCTGATCGACGCGGCGTTCATCATCGCGCTCGCCGTCGGCCTGCTGTTCGCGTTCGGCAACCCGCTGCTCGGCGCCGTCACGGCCGCCGCGAACGCGGGCTGATCGCTGCGTCATCCGTTGCAAAGCCGCCCGCACCAGCGGGCGGCTGACCGGGCGATTCCGCCCGATATGCGATCACCGGAGCTGTCATGAATATCAACATGACCTTCTTTGGCCAGATGATCACCTTCGCGGTGCTGATCTGGGTCACCATGAAGTTCATCTGGCCGCCGATCAACGCGGCCATCGAAGAGCGTCAGCGCAGGATCGCTGAAGGCCTCGCTGCGGCTGACAACAGCCAGAAGGCGCTCGAGCAGGCGCAGTCCAGCGCCGATTCCGTCGTGCGCGATGCGCGTGCGAAGGCGAACGAGATCATCGAGCAGGCGCACCAGCGCGCGAACCAGATCGTCGAGCAGGCGCATTCCGAAGCGGTGGCCACGGCCAACCGCCAGAAGGATGTCGCGCAGGCCGAGATCGATGCCGCCGCGAATCGTGCCCGCGAGGAATTGCGCGGCCAGGTCGCGTCGCTCGCCGTCGTCGGCGCCGAGAAGGTGCTGCGTCGCGAGATCGACGCCAACGCCCACCGCGCGCTGCTCGACGAGCTGGCCGCCCAGCTCTGACGGAGACGCATCGATGAGCCAGGCCCTGACCCTTGCCCGTCCCTACGCCCGCGCCGCGTTCAACGCCGCGCGGGACGAAGGCCGTGTCACCGCGTGGTCGCAGGCGCTGGCCTTCGCTGCCCGCGTCGCTGCCGATCCACAGGCGCAGGCGGTGCTGAAGCATCCGCAGCTGACGTCCGAGAAGGCCACGCGCCTGCTCGCGATCGAAGGCAGCGACGCCAGCGTGCAGCGCTTCCTGACGATGCTGGCCGACAACCGTCGCCTCGAGCTGCTGCCGGAAATCGCCGGCTTGTTCGAGCAGCTGCGCGCGGAAGCCGAGCGCGTCGTCAAGGCGCGCGTGACGTCCGCTTCGCAGCTCAGTGACGCCGAACTCGCCGCGATCCGTGATGGCCTCAAGCGCCGTTTCGGGCGCGAGGTCGAGCTGGAATCCGCGGTCGATGCGTCGCTGATCGGCGGTGCGGTGATCGATGCCGGCGATGTCGTCATCGACGGCTCGGTCAAGGGCAAGCTCGAGCGCCTGCAGTCGGCGCTCGCCGCGTAAGCCCACGAATTCATCTACTCCCGGCGCCCGCGTCGGAACCAGGGAAACTCCCATGCAGAACACGCTCAACCCGTCCGAAATCAGTGAGCTGATCAAGACCCGCATCGAGCAGGTCGGTCTGGCCGCCGAAGCCCGCAACGAAGGCACGGTCACGTCGGTCTCCGACGGCATCGTCCGCATCTTCGGCCTGGCCGACGTCATGCAGGGCGAAATGATCGAGCTGCCGGGCAACACGTTCGCGCTCGCGCTGAACCTCGAGCGCGACTCGGTCGGCGCGGTCGTCCTCGGCGATTACGAGCACCTGCGCGAAGGCGCGGTCGCCAAGACGACGGGCCGCATCCTCGAAGTGCCGATCGGCGAGCAGCTGCTGGGTCGCGTGCTCAACGCACTCGGCGAGCCGATCGACGGCAAGGGCCCGCTGGGCACGACCATGTCGGCGCCTGTGGAGCGCGTCGCGCCGGGCGTGATCTGGCGCAAGTCGGTCGACCAGCCGGTGCAGACCGGTTACAAGTCGGTCGACTCGATGATCCCGATCGGCCGCGGCCAGCGCGAGCTGATCATCGGCGACCGCCAGACCGGCAAGACCGCGATGGCCGTCGACGCGATCATCGCGCAGAAGGGCACGGGCATTAAGTGCATCTACGTTGCGATCGGCCAGAAGAACTCGACCGTCGCGAACGTCGTGCGTCGCCTCGAAGAACAGGGTGCGCTCGCGCACACGATCGTCGTCGCCGCCACGGCGTCGGAATCGGCTGCGATGCAGTACATCGCGCCGTACGCCGGCTGCGCCATGGGCGAGTACTTCCTCGACCGCGGCCAGGACGCGCTAATCATTTACGACGACCTGTCCAAGCACGCCGTCGCCTACCGCCAGATCTCGCTGCTGCTGCGCCGCCCGCCGGGCCGCGAAGCGTATCCGGGCGACGTGTTCTACCTGCACTCCCGTCTGCTCGAGCGCGCTTCGCGCGTGTCGGAGGAGTACGTCGAGAAGTTCACGAATGGCGCCGTCAAGGGCCAGACCGGCTCGCTGACCGCGCTGCCGATCATCGAGACGCAGGCAGGCGACGTGTCCGCGTTCGTCCCGACGAACGTCATCTCGATCACCGACGGCCAGATCTTCCTCGAGACCGACCTGTTCAACGCCGGCATCCGCCCGGCCGTGAACGCCGGCATCTCGGTGTCGCGCGTCGGTGGCGCCGCGCAGACCAAGATCATCAAGAAGCTGTCGGGCGGTATCCGTATCGCGCTTGCGCAGTACCGCGAACTCGCGGCGTTCGCGCAGTTCGCGTCGGACCTCGACGAAGCGACCCGCAAGCAGCTCGAGCGCGGCCAGCGCGTCACCGAGCTGATGAAGCAGAAGCAGTACGCGCCGCTTCCGATCTCGCTGCAGGCGCTGTCGATCTACGCGGTCGACAAGGGGTTCATGGACAACGTTCCGGTCAACAAGATCGGTGCGTTCGAAGCCGGCCTGCATGCGCACTTCGTCAACACGCAGGGCGAACTCGCCAAGCGTATCGACCAGAGCGGCGCGTGGGACGACTCGATCGAGAACACCTTCAAGCAGGTGATCGGCGAGTTCACGCAGACGGGCAGCTGGTAATTCCAGCGGTCATCCGGGCGCGGTGATATCCGCGCCCGATCCCGGTAGCAGCACGAGAGCGAGCGAGAGATGGCAGGCGGACGCGAAATCAAATCGAAGATCAAGAGCGTGCAGAACACCCGCAAGGTGACGCGCGCGCTTGAAATGGTCTCCGCGTCGAAGATCCGCAAGGCGCAGGACCGCATGAAGACCTCGCGTCCGTACGCGCGAGTCATGAAGCAGGTGATCGGCCACCTCGCGCAGGCGAGCACCGACTACCAGCATCCGTACATGGTCGAGCGCAAGGACGTGAAGCGCGTCGCCTACGTGATCGTGTCGAGCGATCGCGGCCTCGCGGGTGGCCTCAACAACAACATGTTCCGCAAGCTGGTGGGCGAGTTCCGCCGCTGGCAGGAACAGGGTGTCGAAGTCGACATCGTCACGATCGGCCAGAAGGCGTCGGTGTTCTTCCGTCGCCTGAAGGTGAACCTGATCGCGTCGGTCACGCACATCGGTGACGTGCCGAAGCTCGAGCAGATCGTGGGCGTGGTGAAGGTGGTGCTGGACGCTTACGAGGCCGGCACGGTCGACCGCGTGTTCGTCTGCTACAACCACTTCATCAACACGATGACGCAGCAGGCGACGTTCGACCAGCTGCTGCCGCTGCCGGCGTCGACCACCAAGGTCGCGCAGCACGACTGGGACTACATCTACGAGCCGGACGCACCGACGGTGCTCGCGCACGTGCTGACGCGCTACATCGAGTCGCTGGTCTACCAGGCCGTGCTCGAGAACGTGGCGTCTGAACATGCGGCGCGCATGGTCGCGATGAAGGCTGCGTCCGACAACGCGAGCAAGCTCATCGGCACCCTGCAGCTCGTCTACAACAAGGCCCGCCAAGCCGCGATCACCCAGGAAATCTCGGAGATCGTCGGCGGCGCCGCGGCAGTCTGATCCCTGCTGAGCGCGTCACCCGCGCTCGCATCCAACGAATCGATTTACCAAGGAAACAACCATGAACGCTCAGGTCTCTCCCAGCACCACGGGCACCATCGTCCAGATCATCGGCGCGGTCGTCGACGTCGAGTTCCCGCGCGATGCGGTGCCGAAGGTCTACGACGCACTGAAGGTCGAAGGCACGGCGATCACGCTCGAAGTCCAGCAGCAGCTCGGCGACGGCGTGGTGCGCACGATCGCGCTCGGCTCGACGGACGGCCTGAAGCGCAACCTCGTGGCGGTCAACACCGGCCGCGCGATCGCGGTGCCGGTCGGCGCCGGCACGCTGGGCCGCATCATGGACGTGCTGGGTCGCCCGATCGACGAAGCCGGCGACGTGCAGGCGACGGATCACTGGGAAATCCACCGCGCCGCTCCGTCGTATGAAGACCAGTCGTCGGCGAACGAATTGCTCGAAACCGGCATCAAGGTCATCGACCTGATGTGCCCGTTCGCGAAGGGCGGCAAGGTCGGCCTGTTCGGCGGCGCCGGCGTCGGCAAGACCGTCAACATGATGGAACTCATCAACAACATCGCGAAGGCGCACTCGGGTCTGTCCGTGTTCGCCGGCGTGGGCGAGCGTACCCGCGAGGGCAACGACTTCTACCACGAGATGAAGGACTCGAACGTCCTCGACAAGGTCGCGATGGTGTACGGCCAGATGAACGAGCCGCCGGGCAACCGTCTGCGCGTCGCGCTGACCGGCCTGACCATGGCCGAGTACTTCCGTGACGAGAAGGACGCGTCGGGTAAGGGCAAGGACGTGCTGCTGTTCGTCGACAACATCTACCGCTACACGCTGGCCGGTACCGAAGTGTCGGCACTGCTCGGCCGCATGCCGTCGGCCGTCGGTTACCAGCCGACGCTCGCCGAGGAAATGGGCGTGCTGCAGGAGCGCATCACCTCGACCAAGACCGGTTCGATCACCTCGATCCAGGCCGTGTACGTCCCCGCGGACGACCTGACCGACCCGTCGCCGGCGACGACCTTCGCCCACCTCGACGCCACCGTCGTGCTGTCGCGAAACATCGCCTCGCTCGGCATCTACCCGGCGGTTGACCCGCTGGACTCGACCTCGCGCCAGCTCGATCCGAACGTGATCGGCACCGAGCACTACGACGTCGCGCGCAAGGTCCAGGCGACGCTCCAGAAGTACAAGGAGCTCAAGGACATCATCGCGATCCTCGGCATGGACGAGCTGTCGGAAGAAGACAAGCAGGCCGTGTCGCGCGCCCGCAAGATCGAGCGCTTCTTCTCGCAGCCGTTCCACGTGGCGGAAGTCTTCACCGGTTCGCCGGGCAAGTACGTCCCGCTGAAGGACACGATCCGCGGCTTCAAGGGCATCGTCGAAGGCGAGTACGACCACCTGCCGGAGCAGGCGTTCTACATGGTCGGCGGCATCGAGGAAGCGGTCGAGAAGGCCAAGAAGATCGCCGGCTGAGCCGACTGATCGAAGCGGCGTCGATGTGAGTCGGCGCCGCCGTCTTCCGAATCAAGCGAGAACACCATGGCATCCACCATCCGTTGCGACATCGTCAGCGCCGAGCAGGAGATCTTCCACGGCGACGCCGAAATGGTCGTCGCGACCGGCGAACTCGGCGAGCTCGGCATCGCGCCGAAGCACGCGCCGCTGATCACCCGCCTGAAGCCGGGCAAGGTCGTCGTGACGCTGCCGGGCGGCGAGAAGCTCGACTTCGCGATCTCCGGCGGCATCCTCGAGGTGCAGCCGAGCGTCGTGACCGTGTTGGCCGACACCGCAATCCGCGCCGAAGACATCGACGAGGCGGCGGTGCGTGCGGCGAAGGACGAAGCCGAGCGCATCCTCGCGCAGAAGGATCCGAAGATGTCGCTCGAACAGGCGCAGAACCAGCTCGCGATGTCGATCGCGCAGCTGTCGGCGCTGGAGCGTCTGCGCAAGACCCTCAAGCACTGAGGTTCGTTGCGATCGCATCACGAAACGCCGGCCCCGTGCCGGCGTTTTCGTTTTCGGGGATTCGACGTCCATCGCCGATCAGCGATGACGCAGGCATGGATCTCTTGGATCACGTGAAGGCGATCGCGGGCAGCGTTTTTCCGCCGTCGTATGACGTTGAGCGCGTGCCGATGATGCCGCGCGCAAAGCGGCGGGTTCACTCGAGCGCTGCAAGCAGTCGCTGATAGACGTCGAGATCTCCGGCGGAGAAGCAGCTGAACACGACGAGTTCGAGATGCGCGGCGTCGAACGTCGACACCGTACGAATCGCGATTTCGGCCGCGGGTGCGAGCGGATAGCCGTAGATGCCGGTGCTGATGCAGGGGAATGCGATCGACGTGCAGTTCGCGGCGTCGGCGAGCGCGAGACTGCGGCGATAGCAGGACGCGAGGGCTTCGGGCTCGCCCCGGTCACCGCCACGCCAGACTGGCCCGACGGTGTGCACGACATGACGCGCCGGCAGTTGATGGCCCCCCGTGATGCGCGCATCGCCGACGTTGCAGCCGCCGAGGCGCCGGCATTCTTCGACGAGGCCCGGGCCTGCGGCGCGATGGATCGCACCATCGACACCGCCACCGCCGAGCAATGAACTGTTCGCCGCATTGACGATCGCGTCGACGCGCAGCGTGGTGATGTCGGCCTGGAGCGCTTCGAATCGCATGGTGGCGGTCAGCGTGCGGGGCCTTTGAGCTCGATCGTATTGCCGTCGGGATCGCGCAGGTACAGTGACGGCCCGTCGCCCTCGGCGCCGAAGTTGTCGGACGTCGCTTCGGGTACATCCACGCCGTGCGAGGCGAGATGCGCGCGGATCGCCGCGTCGTCGAACGGTTCGATGCGCAGTGCGATGTGGTCGACGTTGCGACGCGTGTCGCCGGCCGCGTCACCACCGCGTGCGCCGAGACGTCCGGCGATGTCGACGAGATCGATCATCGATGCGCCGGCGCGCAGATGGGTGAGCCCGAGGTCGGGCCGTTCGCGCGCGATCGTGCAGCCGAGCACGTCGCGGTAGAAGCGAATGCTGCGCGCGGGATCGGTGACGCGCAGGACGACATGGTCGATGCGTTGCAGGTCGAAGGGACGCATGCGTACTTCCGAAGTAGGGCCTTCAGCATCGCGCGATGCGCGCGTCGTCGGAATCGTCATCTGCGGATCGCCGTATTGCGCAGGCGGTCTCGGCCGCTGCGATGCGCCGCGCGCAGGCTGCGGGTGACGGCGCGCACACGGGAGTGCAGACCCCGCTGAGACGACCGGCGGCATGCGCGCCTCCGTCATCCTGTTAGTAATATTGCTAACAGAATGGTCGTGCCTCACCCCCTCATACCTTCGAATGCCGCGCCGGACGGGCCGATGGGGGAGGTGCATGCCCTCGACCGGCTGCTGCGCGAACGGCCGATCTGGCGCGGCCGCACGCCTGCTTCGCCCGCCCGCGACGGCGTACCGACCGGGCTGGCGTCGCTGGATGCGGTGTTGCCTGGACAGGGCTGGGTGGCGGCCGGCCTCAACGAAGTACTGGTTCCGGGCGATGGGATGGGCGAGCTCGAGCTGCTGTGGCCGATGCTCGCGCAGGCTTCGCAGGACGCGCCGGTGGTGCTGGTCGCACCGCCGCATCTGCCGTATGCGCCGGCCTGGCATGCGGCCGGCGTGCGCCTGGATCGCCTGCATCTGGTGCGTGCTGCGCCCCGCGATGCGTTGTGGGCGGCCGAGCAGTGCATGCGATCCGGTGCATGCGCGGCGGTGCTGTGCTGGCCGCAGGGCATGGGCGACGACCGCCCGCTGCGCCGTCTGCAGGTCGCGGCGGAAAGCGGACGCTGCCGCGGTGTCGCGATCCGGCCGCTCTCGGCCGCGCGCAATCCGTCGCCGGCGCCGCTGCGGTTGGTTGTCGAAGGCCAGCCGCGGCAGATCCGCGTGCTCAAGTGCCGCGGCGCGAATCCGCCGTCGCAGCCCGTGTCGTTTCCGCGTGCGGTGCAGTGAGTCGGCGATGGAGATCGTCTATTCACCGTCGGAAGCTCGATCGCGCTGCAGCGGCATGACGACGTCCCGCGCCTCCGTCGTACGTGCACCGTCTGCGCGACGGTCGTTGCTCGCACGTCGCGCCCGGTGAGCGTCCAATGGACTGGGCCTGCCTTTTCCTGCCGCAACTGGCACTCGACGCCGTCCTCCGCGATGTCGAGGACGCCGACGCGCCGATGGCATTGCTCGATGGCGCGCCCAATGCGCGCGTGCTGCATTCGGTCAGTCCGTCGGCACGCGCATCGGGACTGCGCCCCGGGATGAAGCTCGCCGCGGCACAGGCACTGGGCGTGCCGTGCCGCTTCGTCGTGCTGGATATCGCCACGGTCGAACGCACGCGCGAACGCATTGCGGCCTGGGCCTATGGTTTCAGTTCGCAGGTCAGCCTCGATCTGTCGCACGCGATCGTGCTCGAAGTGCGTCGCAGCCGTCGCCTGTTCGGTGAATGGCCGCGCTTCGAGGCGCGTCTGCGCGAAGGCCTGAATGCGCAGCGCATCCGCCATCGCATCGTCGCCGCACCGAATCCGCATGCCGCGCGCGTGCTGGCGAACGTGCACGACAGTCTGGCGGTCGACGAGCGCAGTCTTGATCGCGCACTCGGTGACGTGCCGATCGCGCGCGCCGGTCTGCCGCCCGACATGGCGCAGGCGTTTTCGCGCATGGGGCTGCGCAAGCTCGGGCAGGTACTCGCCTTGCCGCGCGCCTCGTTGAACAAGCGGTTTCCGCCGACGCTGCTGCGGCACCTCGATCGCCTGCGTGGTGGCGCGGGGCCGTTGACGATGTACCAGCCGCCCGATCGTTTCGAAGTGCGCATGGAGTTTGAGGCTGAGATCGAGTCGAGCCTCGCCCTGCTGTTCCCGTTGCGGCGTCTCACCGCTGATCTCGCGGCGTTCCTCGTCAGTCGCGACGACGGCGTGCAGCGTTTCTCGCTGTGGATGGAGCACGAGTTCCTGCCGCCGAGCGAAGTCCGCGTCGGTCTGCTCGCACCCGAACGCGATGCGGCGATGCTGTTCGAACTCGCACGCGGCCGCGTCGAGCAGGCGGCCTTGCCCGCACCGGTGCGTGCGATCCGGCTGGAGGCGCGCGAGCTGCCGCGCTTCGTGCCCGCCGCGCGCGACCTGTTCGATACGCGTGCGCAGCAGGGCATGCCGTGGACGCAGCTGCGCGAACGCTTGCGCGCGAGGCTGGGTGACGCCGCGGTGCACGACGTCGCGTGGAATGCCGATCACCGTCCCGAGCGGGTGGCCGACAACGCGATCGTGGCGATGCCGCGAGAAGCGCCGATGCTGGCGCGTCCCGGTTGGCTGGTGTCGACGCCGCATACCTTGCGCGAACCGATTGCGCGCCTCGTCACCGGCCCCGAGCGCATCGAGTCCGGTTGGTGGGATGGTGGTGACGTGCGCCGCGACTACTACGTCGTCGAGACCGTGCACGGCCAGCGCGCCTGGGTATATCGCCCGCTGCGCCGCTTCGGCGATCCAGTGCCACCGTTCGTGCTGCACGGATGGTTCGCGTGATGCGCGCGGCCAACGACGACGCGCCACCGGACTACGCCGAGCTGCACTGCCTGTCGGACTTCAGCTTCCAGCGAGGCGCATCGACGGCGAACGAACTGTTCGCGCGGGCGAAGGAGCAGGGCTACACCGCCCTCGCGATCACCGATGAGTGCACGCTCGCCGGCGCCGTGCGTGCGCTCATGGCGGCGGAGAAATTCGAGCTGCCGCTGATCGTCGGCAGCGAGATGCGTGTCGAGGACGGCCCGCGCTGCGTACTGCTGGTCGAGTCGAAGGCCGGCTATACCGCCTTGTGCGGTCTCATCACCGATGCGCGCCGCCGCGCCGAAAAAGGCGAGTATCGATTGCTTGCGAGCGATTTCGACCGTCCGCTCGAAGGCCTGCTCGCGCTGTGGTTGCCCGGCGACACGCCGGACCTCGAGCAGGGACGCTGGTTGCGCGAACGCTTTCCGTCGCGCTGCTGGATGGCGGTCGAGCTGCACTGCGGGCCGAACGATTCCGGCCGCCTGCGCACCCTGCGCGATGCGGCGCGCGCGCTGGGCCTGCGTTGCGTGGCCAGCGGTGACGTCCACATGCACGTGCGTGCGCGACGCGAGCTGCAGGATGTGATGACGGCGATCCGCTTGCGCACGTCACTGAAGGAGGCGGGCTATGCGTTGTTTCCCAATGGCGAACGCCATCTGCGCAGTCGCGCGATCCTGTCGGCGATCTATCCGCCCGACATGCTCGACGAGACGCTGGCGATCGCCGCGCGTTGCACGTTCCATCTCAAGCGCGACCTAGTCTACGAGTATCCCCGCGAACTCGTGCCGTCGTGGCATACACCGGCGACGTGGCTGCGGCAGCTGGTGAAGATCGGCATCCGCCGGCGCTGGAAGGAAGTGCCGCCGGCGGAAGGGCATCGGCGCCTCACCGAAAAGCTGATCGAGAAGGAACTCGAGCTGATCGAGAAGCTCGAGTTCGAAAAGTTCTTCCTCACCGTGCACGACGTGGTGCGGTTCGCGCGCGTCAACAAGATCCTGTGCCAGGGGCGCGGGTCTGCCGCCAATTCCGCGGTCTGCTACGCGCTCGGCATCACCGAGCTGCGTCCGGGACAGTCGAACATGCTGTTCGAGCGCTTCATCTCCGAGAACCGCAAGAACGAGCCGCCGGACATCGACGTCGACTTCGAACACGAGCGTCGCGAGGAGGTGCTGCAGTACGTCTTCAACTACTACGGCCGCCGACGTGCCGCGCTGGCGACGGTGGTGATCTCCTACCGCGGGCGCAGTGCGGTGCGCGATGTCGGCCGCGCGCTCGGTCTGCCCGAAGACCAGGCGGGGGAACTGGCGAAGACACTGGACCGCTGGAGCAACGATGCGCCGCTTCCCGGCTATCTGCGCGAGAACGGTTTCGATCCCGACACGCTGCTCATGCGCAAGCTGGTCGAGCTGACCAGTGAGCTGGTCGGCATGCCGCGGCATCTGTCGCAGCACCCGGGCGGGTTCCTGATCTCCGAGCACGATCTTTCCACCATCGTGCCGGTCGAGAACGCAGCGATGGACGATCGCACCGTCGTGCAATGGGACAAGGACGATATCGAGTACATGGGCATGCTCAAGGTCGACTGCCTTGCGCTCGGCATGCTCACCTGCATCCGCAAGACGCTCGATCTGTTGCGTGACAGCGGTCGGCGGGACATCTCGATGGCGCACATCGCGCGTTGCGATCACCGCTCCGACGAAGGCGCGAAGGTGTTCGAGATGATCCAGGCCGCGGACAGCATCGGCGTGTTCCAGATCGAATCGCGGGCGCAGATGACGATGGCGCCGCGCCTTAAGCCATCGACGTTCTACGACCTGGTGATCCAGATCGCGATCGTGCGGCCCGGGCCGATCCAGGGCGACATGGTGCAGCCCTATCTGCGAAGAAAGAAGGGCGTGGAGGCGGTCACCTACGAGAAGGACGAGTTGCGACCGATCCTCGAGCGCACGCTGGGCGTTCCGCTGTTCCAGGAGCAGGTGATGCAGATCGCGATCACCGCCGCGGGCTATTCACCGGCCGACGCCGACCAGTTGCGGCGATCGATGGCGGCGTGGAAACGCAGCGGCAAGATGGAGGAACACCGTCTCAAGCTGACCGAGGGCCTGCTACGCAACGGTTACGACGAAGCGTTCGCCGCACGCATCTTCGAACAGATCAAAGGCTTCGGCAGCTACGGTTTCCCGGAATCGCACGCGGCGAGCTTCGCGCTGCTGTGCTGGCAGAGCGCGTGGCTCAAGTGCCACGAGCCCACAGCATTCGCTGCCGGCCTGCTGAACTCGCAGCCGATGGGCTTCTACTCGCCCAGTCAGATCGTGCAGGACCTGCGTCGTCACGGCATTGACGTGCGACCGGTCGATATCCGCTTCAGCGACTGGGACTGCACGTTGGAATTCCGCGGTGCACCCGACGAGCGCACACAGCCGCCTGCGCTGCGTCTCGGCATGCGGCTGATCGACGGGTTCAACGAGGCCGGTGGGCATCGCGTCGTCGCAGCGCGCAACGAACGTGCGTTCACCGATGCCGCCGATCTCTGCAAGCGCGCCGTCCTCAACGCGCGCGAGCGCAACGTGCTGGCCGATGCCGGCGCACTGCGCGGCCTGCTTGGCCATCGCCACAAGGCACGCTGGCTGATGGCGGGCGTCGAATCGAAGACACCGCTGCTCGATGAAACCGTGACCGCACAGGAGGGGCGCGTCGCGCTGCCATTGCCGAGCGTCGAAGAGGAGATCCGCACCGACTACGCGACGCTGGGCCTCACGCTCGGGCGTCATCCGTTGTCGCTGCTGCGCGGTGCACTGGCGAAGCGCGGGCTGCGGCGGTCGCGCGAACTGAAGGCACTACCGAACGATACGAAGGTGGCGTTCGCCGGCATCGTCACCCTGCGTCAGCGCCCCGGAACCGCGAGCGGCGTGACGTTCCTGACGCTGGAGGACGAGGACGGCCTGACCAACATCGTCGTCTGGAAGCGCATTGCCGATCGCGACCGGCGCGCGCTGCTGGGATCACGCCTGCTGCTGGTGCGCGGACACATGGAAGCCGGCGACGGTGTGCAGCACCTCATCGCCCATCGACTCGAGAATCTCGATCACCTGCTCGGCGCGCTGTCGACGAGCTCCCGCGATTTCCATTGAGTGCGCTACGGCGCCGGCATGCGGTCGCTGACATCCTTCTGGATGCCGACGTAGCGCCACACGCGACCGTCCGCGCCGCGCATGGGCGCAAGGCTGAGTTCGTTCCAGAACATCGAACCGTCCTTGCGGTAGTTGCGCAGCACGACAAGGCAGGATTCGCCGCGAGTGATCGCACGCCGCAACTCGGCCACGCTCGCCTGGTCGCGATCCTCGCGCTGCAGGAAGCGGCAGTCCTGTCCGAGGATGTCCGTGGCGCCGTAGCCGGTGAGCTGTTCGAACGCCGGGTTGGCAAAAATGATCGGATGCTCCGGCGCACCGGGGACGACACGCGCGATGACGACGCCATCGCGCGCCGTCATCACCGCCTGCCGGAATACCGCGTCATCGGTACCGCTACCGCCGCCGTCGGCGAGACGGGCAAACACCTGCGCGCTGCTTTCCTGCGTGTGCGTGGACATCGGCATTCCCCGGGAGGTCCGCGATGATACGCAGCGACACGCAGCGGCCCTTCACAGATTCACCTTGGTCATGCCGTCCGCCGGATAGCGCGTACCCGCGACCGGATGCGCATCGAGCACCGCATCGATGCGCGCGATCTCGTTGACGTCCAGCGTGATGTAGACCGCTTGCGCGTTCTCGTCGAGACGCTCGATCTTGCGCGTGCCCGGAATCGGCACGATGTCCTCGCCCTGCGCGAGCAGCCAGGCGAGCGCGAGCTGCGCGGGCGTACAGCCACGGGCGGCCGCGAGTTCCCTCACCGCATCGACCAGCGCCTGGTTGCGCTCGGCGTTCGCGTCCTGGAAGCGCGGGTGATTGCGGCGCGTGTCGTTCGCGGCGAGATCCTGCGCGGACGGCAACGCGCCGGTAAGGAAGCCGCGGCCCAGCGGGCTGTACGGGACGAAGCCGATGCCGAGTTCGCGGCAGGTGGGCAGGATTTCCGCTTCGACATCCCGCGTCCACAGCGAGTACTCGCTCTGCAGCGCGGTGATCGGATGCACCGCCTGCGCGCGACGGATCGTCGCGGCCGAGGCCTCGGACAGGCCGAGATGCCGTACCTTGCCGGCTTCGACCAGTCGCGCCATCGCGCCCACGGTGTCCTCGATCGGCACGGTCGGGTCGACGCGGTGCTGGTAGTACAGATCGATCGTGTCGACGCCGAGGCGCTTGAGGCTCGCGTCGCAGGCCTCGGCCACATACGCCGGCGAGCCGTCGACGCGCAGCATGCGGCCGTCGGGTGCACGCACGTTGCCGAACTTGGTCGCGAGCACCACCTCGTCGCGTCGCGTCTTCAACACTTTCGAGAGCAGCTTCTCGTTCTCGCCGACGCCGTACATGTCGGCGGTGTCGAGAAAATTGATGCCGATATCGAGCGCGTGGTTCAGCACCGCGAGGTTGGCCGCTTCCTCGCTGGGGCCGTAGAAGTCGGACATGCCCATGCAGCCCAGGCCGATCGCCGAAACGGTGAGGCCCTGGCCGAGGGTGCGACGGGGGAATGACGTGGTCATGGATGTCTCCGGACGGATCGGCGAAGCGTACTGGTGCGCTCGTTATGCGTCTGCCGACGGCGTTGACGGCCGCCGGTCGCGTCGGCGCCTAGCATGCGAGCTCCGCCGCCTCGCATGAGCACCGTGTCCGGCCCCGTCCTCCGCACGCCGTGGGCGCTGATCCGCAGCCTGTTCCAGCAGCAGGCGCCGCCCCCGCAGCGCTGGCGCTTCTCGGCGCGCGCGGCGCTGTGCGTCGGCGTGCCGATCGTGGTCGGCTGGCTGGCGGGCGATATGGCTGCAGGCCTGATGGCCTCCATCGGCGGCTACACCGCGTTGTATGGCAGTGGGCGGCCGTATCGCAGCCGGGCGTGGCTGCTCGCCTCGATCGCGTTCGCGCAGGCGCTGGCGGTGGGCGTCGGCATCGCGGCGGGGGGTGCGGTGTGGAGCACGATCCTGTCGGTCGCGCTCACGGCGACGCTGGCGACGTGGCTGTGCAACGCGCTGCAGACCGGGCCACCCGGCGCCTACATCATCGTGCTGGCCTGCGCGTCGGGCACGGCGATGCGCGCGTCGCATCTGTCGCCGCTGCATTCGGCCCTTCTGATCTTCGCCGGCGGCGCGTTCGCATGGATCGTGCAGATGGCCGGCGGGCTGATGGATCCGCACGGACCGGAACGGCGTGCGCTGGACACGGCGCGACGCGCGGTCGCGGCGTTCATCGACGCACGCGACGGTGCGGACGCCGACGGTGCGCGTCGTCGCGCGGCGCTCGCGCTCCAGCAGGCGTGGATCGCGCTCGTGGCGCAGCAGCCCGCGCGTTCGCGCGGCGACGCGACGGTCGGCCGGCTGCGCACGCTCAATCGCGAGCTGCACACGCTGTTCGCCGACGCGGTAGCGGCCGAGCCTGCGTCCCCATCCGATGCCTTGAAGGCCCGCCTCGACGCGATCGACCGGCGCACATCTCGAGCGCGCGTACTGGGCCGTCGCCGCGGCCGTGCTGATGCTGCACGTGGGCTTCGACTGGACGCGCACACTGCAGCGCGCCTTGCAGCGGTCACTCGGTACCTGGATCGGGCTGCTGTTGGCCGCGGCGATCCTGAAGCTGCATCCGGACGGGCTCGTGCTCGCGCTGGTCGCGATGGCGCTGCAGTTCGCGATCGAAATGCTGGTGGTCCGCAACTACGCGATCGCCTGCATCTTCATTACCGCTTCCGCGCTGACGATCGCGAGTGGCGGTCATCCGGATGTGCATGGCAGTTACCTGATCGCACGCGGTGTCGACACGGCGATCGGTTGCCTCGGTGCACTCGTCGTCTATGCGCTGATTCCGCCCAAGCCGACGGCGGAGCGCCTGCCGACGCTCGTCGCCAACGTGCTCGACGCCGCGGCCTCGGTGCTCGAACACGTCGAAGCCGGGGACGTCACCGGTCGCAACGCACGCCAGGCCCGCGCGCGCCTGCAGCGTTCGACCTTCGCGCTCGCGCAGGCGTACGAGGAGGGCCTCAACGGTTCGACGGGGCGGCGTCGCGTCGCCGAGCAGGCGTGGCCCGTGGTCGCCGCCGCAGAGCGGTTGGCCTATCGCGTGCTGGCGATCGCGTGGTCGCGTGAGTCCGCGGGTCCGAGCGGCCCGCCGCTCGCGGCTGCGGCGATCGCGCAATCACGGCAGGCGTTTGCAGCGCTCGCGGACGAAGTGCGAGCGCGACGCGTCGCCGACGCCGTGGCGCAACCTGCGGTGCTGCGGGTGGAGTTTGACGCGTTGAAGCAGGCGCTCGCGACAATGCCGTCGATCGATAGCCACTGAGGCGCGACGTCAGGTCAGCCGGGTGTGCGCGAACGACCGCATGGCATCGGCCAGCCAGTCGGCAAAACCCGGGCGGATAGCTTCGTAACGCGCAACGAAATCCGGATGCCCCGTGTACATGTCGGCGAGGCCCGCATAGGCCGCCGCATCCGGCGGACGCGGCCAGCTGCGGCCGACCCAGTCGCGATGGCGTGCGATCAACGCTTCGACGCGTAGCGAATCCATCGCATCGCCCGCGACCATCGCATCGGCCAGACCACGTTCGATCTCGCGCAATTCGCCAAGGAAGTTCGCCTTGTCGTCGTCGCCCCACGTCGCCATCGTGCGCTGCGCATGCTCGACGCCGCGCTCGCCGTGTTCCCCGTACTTCGCCTTGATCTCCGCCTCGTAGGCAGCCTGCTTTTCGGCATCGAAGCCGTCGAATAGTGCCTTGTCGTTGCTCACTGTCTTGTCCTCATCCAGGGTGGCGACCGTGTGGTCGATGGTGCGGATGAGGCGATGCAGCTGCCCGAGGCGTTCCTCGAACTGCGCGCGATGCGCGAGCAGCGCGGTGCGCAGGTCGAACGCCGCGTCGTCGAGCACCGAGGCGATCGCGGCGAGTTCGAAGCCGAGCTCGCGGAAGAACAGGATCTGCTGCAAGCGCAGCAGCTCCGCCTGCCCGTACCAGCGGTAACCGTTCGTACCGACTTCCGCCGGCACCAGCAGTCCGATCGCATGGTAGTGGTGCAGGGTGCGGACGCTGACGCCCGACACCTTCGCGAGTTGCTTGACCGTTCGACGCATCGACATCGCTCCATCCGTCGACGCCAGCATCGGGGCTGACGTCGCGTGAGGGTCAAGCCCCGCGTGCGATTACTCGACGGTGACCGACTTGGCGAGGTTGCGCGGCTTGTCGACGTCGGTCCCGCGGGCGAGTGCCGCGTGGTACGCCAGCAACTGCACCGGGATCGCGTGCACGATCGGCGACAACACGCCCACATGGCGCGGCGTGCGGATCACGTGCACCTGTTCGGACTCGCCGAAATGGCTGTCGGCGTCGGTGAACACGAACATCTCGCCGCCGCGCGCGCGCACTTCCTGGATGTTCGACTTCACCTTCTCCAGCAGCGCATCGTTCGGCGCGATGACGACGACCGGCATCGCCTCGTCCACCAGCGCGAGCGGGCCGTGCTTGAGCTCGCCGGCCGGATACGCCTCGGCGTGGATGTACGAGATTTCCTTGAGCTTGAGCGCGCCTTCGAGCGCGATCGGGTAGTGCACGCCGCGGCCGAGGAACAGCGCATGCTGCTTCGGCGCGAAGCGCTCGCTCCACGCGATGATCTGCGGCTCCAGGTTGAGCGCATGCTGCACGCTGCCCGGCAGTTGGCGCAGCGCCTCGATGTAGGCGAGTTCCTGCGCGCCGTCGAGGCGGCCTTGCAACTTGGCGAGCGTGCAGGTGAGCGTGAACAGCGCGACCAGCTGCGTGGTGAACGCCTTGGTCGACGCCACGCCGATCTCGGCGCCCGCACGCGTGTAGTAGACGAGTCGGCTGGCGCGCGGGATCGCGCTTTCCGGGACGTTGCAGATCGACAGCGTCTTGGTGTGGCCGAGCGACTTCGCGTACTTGAGCGCTTCCATCGTGTCGAGCGTTTCGCCCGACTGCGAAATGGTGACGATCAGGTTCTTCGGATTCGCGTAGACGTCGCGGTAGCGGTACTCGCTCGCGATCTCGACGGAGCAGGGCAGGCCGGTGATGGCTTCGATCCAGTAGCGCGCGGTCAAGCCGGCGTAGTAGCTCGTGCCGCAGGCGAGGATCTGCACGCCCTCGACGTCGCGCAGTACCTCGGCCGCATCCTGGCCGAACAACTCGGCGCTGAACGTGCCGTCGTCCATCAGTGCTTCGATGGTGTCGGCGACTGCGCGCGGCTGTTCGTGGATCTCCTTCTGCATGAAGTGGCGGTACGGGCCCAGTTCCAGCGACGCCAGCGACACGTCGGAGACGTGCACGTCGCGCTCGACCGGCGTGGCGCTCGCGTCAAAGATGCGCACGGACTCGCGCGTCACGTCGGCGGTGTCGCCTTCCTCGAGGAAGATCACGCGGCGCGTGGCCTGCACGATCGCGGAGACATCGCTGGCGACGAAATTTTCGCCATCGCCAAGCCCGACCAGCAGCGGGCAGCCCATGCGCGCGGCGACCAGGCGGCCCGGCTCGCGCTTGCTCACCACGGCGATCGCGTACGCGCCCTCGAGTTCGCGCACGGCGATCTGCGTCGCGGCGAGCAGGTCGAGGCCGCGCTTCTGGTGGAAGTGGATGAGGTGTGCAATGACTTCGGTGTCGGTCTGCGACTCGAACACATAACCTTCGGCGCGCAGGCGGTCGCGCTGCTGCTCGTGGTTCTCGATGATGCCGTTGTGCACCACGGCGAGTTCGCCGAACGAGATGTGCGGATGCGCGTTGGTCTCGGTGACGCCGCCATGCGTCGCCCAGCGCGTATGGCCGATGCCCAGGCGCGCGTGGAAGTTCTCCTGCGCCGCCGCGTTCTCCATTTCGGCGACGCGACCGGTGCGGCGCACGCGGCGCACGTCGTCGCCGTCGATCACCGCGATGCCGGCCGAGTCGTAGCCGCGGTACTCGAGTCGCTTGAGGCCGTCGATGAGAACCGGGACCACATCGCGATCCGCGATCGCGCCGACGATGCCGCACATAGGGAAGCTCCTCCGATAAGGCGCCTAGTGTAGCGGCCGGGGTGTCCGTCCGGCGGACGCGGGCGGTGTCCGCGGACGGCGTCCGTTCGGGTTTCGGCCATACGGATCAACGGCTTGCGGTTGGCACGATGCGTGCTTAAAGCCGCTTCAGAACCTCAGCATCCCATCCGCCCATGGCCATCCGCGACACCTCCGCACAGGACGTGCAGGTTTCCACCACCGAACCCGGCCGGGGCCGGCGCCGCCTGCTCCTCATCGGCGGGGCCGCCGCCGTCGCGCTCGTGCTCGCCTTCGGCGTCGCCGCGCGCTTCACCGGCTCGCGCTCGGTCGACGTGCAGCGCCTGCGCATCGCGGAAGTCACCCGCGGCACGCTGGTGCGGGATGCGCAGGTCAACGGCCGCGTGGTCGCGGCCGTTAGCCCGACGCTGTACGCGCCGGTCGCGTCGACCGTCGTGTTCGAGAAGCACGCCGGCGACAAGGTGGCCAAGGGCGATGTCATCGCACGGCTGGTCTCGCCGGAACTCCAGAGCGAACTCGCGCGCGAGCAGTCCACGCTGCAGCAGCTCGAAGCGCAGACCGGCACCGCGCGCATCGCCGCTTCGCGCTCGCGCCTCGATGCGCGCAAGGAAGCCGACGAAGCGCAGATCGGCCTGCTCGCCGCGCAGCGCGACCTGCAACGCATCGAGCATGCGTTCCGCGGCGGCGCGCTGGCCGAGATCGACTATCTGCGTGCGCAGGACGCGCTCAAGACTGCGCAGATCCGCTCGCAGAACGCGATCAAGGCTGCGCAGCTGACGGGCACGAGCGCCGGCTACAGCGTGCAGACCAGCGCGCAGGAAGCGCAGCGCCAGCGCCTGGTCGTGGCCGAAGCGCAGCGCCGCGTCGACGAGCTCAACGTGCGATCGCCCATCGACGGCGTGATCGGCACGAAGCTGGTCGCCGACCGCGCGGTGGTGCCGGCGAATGCAGCGCTGCTCACGGTCGTCGATCTCTCCAAGTTGGAAGTCGAACTCGAAGTGCCGGAGACGTACGCCGAAGACCTCGGCCTCGGCATGACCGCGCAGGTGCAGGTCGGCGCGAACACTGCCGACGCAACGATCTCGTCGATCTCGCCGGAAGTCGTGAACCGCCAAGTGCTGGCGCGTGTGCGCTTCGCCGGCAGCAAGCAGCCGCCGGGCCTGCGCCAGAACCAGCGCGTCACCGCACGCGTGCTGATCGAGGAACGCCCGAACGTGTTGATGGTCGAGCGCGGTCCGTTCGTCGACAACGGCGGCGGCCGCTACGCCTACTTCGTCGATGGCGGCAGCGCGACCAAGCGCCCGATCCGCGTCGGCGCCACCAGTATCTCCGCCGTCGAACTGCTCGATGGCGCGAAGCCGGGCGATCGCATCGTCGTCGCCGGCAGCGACCTCTTCGGCGACGCCGA
This sequence comes from Lysobacter sp. TY2-98, assembly GCF_003367355.1. NCBI lineage: Bacteria > Pseudomonadati > Pseudomonadota > Gammaproteobacteria > Lysobacterales > Lysobacteraceae > Lysobacter > Lysobacter sp. TY2-98. The sequence continues at coordinate 2,240,488 of NZ_CP031413.1, read as the reverse complement.
AAAAGTCTCCCTCTCTCAATAATCGCAGCCCGAGGACGTCCGCATGCTTCGCATGACCCAGCTCAGCAAGGTCTACCGCACCCACATGATCGAGACGCACGCGTTGCGCGGGCTCGACATCCACGTCCGCGAAGGTGAGTTCGTTGCGGTGACGGGGCCGTCGGGTTCGGGCAAGACCACGTTCCTCAACATCGCCGGCCTGCTCGAAGACTTCACCGGCGGCGATTACAAGCTCGACGGCGTCGACACGCGCGGGCTCAACGATAGCCAGCGCTCGAAGCTGCGCAACGAGAAGATCGGCTTCATCTTCCAGGGCTTCAACCTGATTCCCGATCTCAATCTCTTCGACAACGTCGACGTGCCGCTGCGCTACCGCGGCCTCGGCTCGGCCGATCGCAAGAAGCGCATCGAGGATGCGCTGGGGCAGGTCGGTCTGTCGTCGCGCATGAAGCATTTCCCGGCGGAGCTGTCGGGCGGCCAGCAGCAGCGCGTCGCGATCGCCCGCGCGCTCGCCGGCAGCCCGCGGCTGCTGCTCGCCGACGAGCCGACCGGCAACCTCGACTCACAGATGGCGCGTGGCGTCATGGAGTTGCTCGAGGACATCAACGCCAAGGGCACGACGATCGTGATGGTCACGCACGATCCCGAACTTGCGGCGCGTGCGCAGCGCAATATCCACATCATGGACGGCCTGGTCACCGACATCAGCGCGGCCAGCGCGCTGCACGCGGTGACGCATCCGTCCGTGCAGGCTTCGGCCTGAGGTCGCCGCCATGTTCACCTACTATCTGAAACTGGGCGTCCGCAACCTGCGGCGCAATCCCGTGCTGACGGCGCTGATGGTGCTGACGCTCGCGGTCGGCGTGGCGGCGAGCATGTCCTCGCTCACGCTGCTGTACGCGATGAGCGGTGATCCGATTCCGCAGAAGTCCGATCGGCTGATCGTGCCACTGCTCGACAATGCGCCGCTGCAGCAGCCCAACCCCAGCAAGGATCCGCCGAACCAGCTGACGTACCGCGATGCGGTGGCGCTGCGCGCCTCCGGCAAGAGCGCGCATTCGACGGCCGTGCTCGGCATCGGCGGTGCGGTGAGCAGCAGCAAGCCGGACGCACGCCCGGAGCTCGTCGACGGCGCAGCCGTCAACAACGACTTCTTCTCGATGTTCGACGTGCCGTTCGCGCAGGGCGGTGCCTGGAGCGCGGCGGACGACAGCCGTGGCGGCAACGTGGCGGTGATCTCGAAGAAGCTCGCGGACAAGGTATTCGGCGATGCGAATCCGGTCGGCCGCACACTGCGTTTCGAGAACCGCGACTACCGCATCACCGGCGTCATCAATCGCTGGGAACCGCTGCCGAAGTTCTATCGCCTGGTCGGCGGCAACACGCTCGGTTTCGAAGAAGTATTCATTCCGTTCAACAACGCCATCAGCAACGAGATGGATCCGAACGGCAGCGTGGAGTGCAACACCAACGGCGAGATCAAGCCGGGCTACCAGGGCCTGATGGACTCCGAATGCGTGTGGGTGCAGTTCTGGGCCGAGCTCGCGAGCCCGGGCGACCGCGTAGCCTATTCGCAGTACCTCGACGACTACGTGCGCGAGCAGAAGAAGCTCGGCCGCTTCGAGCGCCCGCTCAACAACCGCACGTATAACGTCATGGAATGGCTGGACAAGCAGGAAGTCGTCAATGACGACAGCCGCCTGCAGACCTGGCTTGCGTTCGGTTTCCTGCTGGTCTGCCTGGTCAACGTGATCGGCCTGCTGCTCGCCAAGTTCACCGCGCGCAGCGGCGAGATCGGCGTGCGGCGTGCACTGGGCGCGCCGCGCCTCGAGGTGTTCAAGCAATACCTCACCGAGGCCGGTGTGATCGGCATCGTCGGCGGTGCGCTCGGCGTCGCGTTGACGTTCGGCATCCTCGCGCTGATGGCGCATCAGTCCGAGCAGATCAAGACGCTCGCGCACATGGACTGGGTGATGCTGGGCACCGCGATCGGCCTGTCCATCCTTGCCAGCCTGCTCGCCGGCCTGTTGCCCACCTGGCGTGCCTGCCAAGTGCGTCCGGCCGTCCAGCTCAAGTCGCAGTAAGCGGAGAACGTCATGGAAATCCGTCCCATCCTGTCCGCGCTCCTGCGCAGCAAGACCGGCGCCGTGCTGATCGCCGCGCAGATCGCACTGACGCTCGCGATCATCGCGAACGCGCTGTACATCGTGAACGATCGCGTCGCGCGGTCGAATCGCCCGAGTGGCGTCGACGAGCCCAACACGTTCTTCATCACCTTCGATGGCATCGGCGAGATGGCCGACAAGGAAGCGATGCAGAAGCGCGACGTCGAAGTGCTGAAGGCGATTCCCGGCGTCGTCGACGCCGCGTGGGTCAACCAGTTCCCGATGACGCAGAACGGCTGGGGCCTCGGCCTCACCACGACGCCGCAGGATCCGTCGTCGGGCGTCAGTGGCGCCGCGTATTTCTCGCCCGATTCCGTGGTGAAGACGCTGGGCCTGAAGATCGTCGAAGGCCGCGACTTCACGGCCGACGATGTGCGCACGGTGGATCCCGACGCCGGCCAGCTCGGCGCCGACAGCGTCCTCATCACCAAGGCGATGGCGAAGAAGCTGTGGCCGGACGCGACCTCGTACGTCGGCCGCCCGGTGTCGCTCGGCAGCGGTGCGGACGGCGTGCCGATGCGCGTGGTCGGCGTGATCGATACGCTGATGACGCCGTTCGCGCAGCGCAGCGACAACGCGTACAGCAGCTTCGTGCTGCCGGTGCGCTACATCGCCAGCCAGGGCTCGTACGCTGTGCACGCGGCGCCGGGGCAGCGCGACCGCGTGATGCGCGCGGCCGAGGACGCGCTGGTGAAGCTGCGCAACGACCGCGTACTGACGTCGAACCGCTCGGCCGACGAGACACGCGCGCGCCGCTACCAGGGCGAACGCTCGATCGCCGGCATGCTCATCGCGGTGACGGTCGGCCTGCTGCTCGTCACCGGCAGCGGCATCGTCGGCCTCGCCAGTCTCTGGGTGACGCAGCGTCGCAAGCAGATCGGCGTGCGCCGTGCGCTGGGCGCGACGAAGGTCGACATCCTGCGCTACTTCCTCGTCGAGAACGCGATGATCAGCACGATCGGGATCGTCGTCGGCATCGCGCTGGCGCTCGCGCTCAATCAGGTGCTGGTCAGCACGATGGAGTTGCCGCGCCTGCCGCTGGCCTACCTCGGCTACGGCATGCTGACGCTGTGGGGCTTGGGCATACTGGCGGTATACGGGCCGGCCTCGCGCGCGGCCGCGGTCCCGCCGGCGATCGCCACGCGCAGCGCCTGATGTCCGCAGGGGAAACCATGTCCGACCTCCATCGCCGCGCACGTCGATCGATGTGCGCGGCTTCTGACGAAACGGTGGCCTGATGGCGCGCGTGCTCGTCATCGACGACAACCCCGCGGTCGCCACCGCGCTCGACGTGCTGTTCTCGCTGCACGACATCGAGACGCTGCGCGCGGAGTCGCCGGACGCCGGCCTCGCGGTGCTGGATCGCGAAGCGGTCGACATGGTCGTGCAGGACATGAACTTCCATGCCGACACCACGTCGGGCGAGGAGGGGCGCGCGCTGTTCGCCGAGATCCGCGCGCGCCACCCGGATCTGCCGGTGATCCTGCTGACGGCGTGGACCCATCTCGACGCCGCGGTCGACCTCGTGCGCGCCGGCGCCGCCGACTACCTCGGCAAGCCCTGGGACGACCGCCGACTGATGGCGTCGGTCAACAACCTGCTGGAGCTGTCGCAGGCGCGACAGGAGATCGGGCGTCGCCTGTCGTCCGAGCGTCGTCGTCGCGAAGCATTGGCCCGCGAGTTCGATCTGCGCGACGTCGTATTCGCCGACGCCGCGACCGAAGCCGCGCTGTCGCTGGCCTGCCAGGTCGCGCGCTCCGAGTTGCCGGTGCTGATTACCGGGCCGAACGGCGCGGGCAAGGAGAAGTTCGCCGAGATCGTTCATGCGAATTCGGCGGTGAAGGATGGCCCGTTCGTTGCGCTCAACTGCGGCGCGCTGCCGGGCGAATTGATCGAGGCCGAATTGTTCGGCGCCGAAGCGGGCGCCTACACCGGCGCCAACCGCGCGCGCGAGGGCAAGTTCGAAGCCGCGGACGGCGGCACGCTGTTCCTCGACGAGATCGGCACGCTGTCGCCGGCGGGGCAGGTGAAGCTGCTCCGCGTGCTGGAAAGCGGGCGTTTCGAGCGCCTTGGTGGCAATCGCGAACGCACGGTCAAGGTGCGCGTAATCAGTGCGACGAATGCCGACCTGCACGCGATGATCGCCGCAGGCCAGTTCCGGCAGGACCTGTTCTATCGACTCAACGCGGTCGAGGTGCGCGTGCCCGCGCTCGTCGAGCGCCCCGACGACATCCTTCCACTCGCGCGCCATTTCCTGCCGCGTGGCAAGCGGTTCGCCGCCGACGCCGAGCGCACGCTGCTCGCGCACGTATGGCCGGGCAACGTGCGCGAGCTTCGCAACGTGGTGCAGCGCGCGGCGCTGCTGTCACGGAGCGACGCGATCGAGGCGCGTGATCTCGGTCTGCCCGAGCACGCGGTCGCGCCGGTGTCGGTCGACGAGCCCGACCGCACGAGCATCGAAGCCGCGCTGACGCGCCACGCCGGCGTGGTCGCACAGGCCGCGGCCGATCTCGGCCTGAGCCGTCAGGCCTTGTACCGCCGCATGGAGCGGCTGGGGATCGCGCGGCCGTGAGTTCGCAGCGGCCTTTCGTGGATTCGATGCCATGCGTGCGCTGCGCCGCCTGCCGCTGACCGCCACGTTTACGGTGGTCGCAGCGCTGCATGCGCTGTTCACGGCGACGCTCGCGATCGTGCTGGACCTGTTCGTCCTGCATCACGTCGGTACCTCGGTCGTGCTCGCCGTCGTGCTCGATCTTCCGTTGCTCGCCTACCACGTGCGGCGCCTTCTCGCGCCGATGCATTCGCTATTCCGCGCACTCGCCGGCACGGTGGCGAGCTATCGCGATGGCGACTTCAGCTTTGGCCTTACGTGGGATGGGGACGGTGAACTCCGTGAACTCGTCGACAGCCACAACGCGCTCGGTGACGTGCTTCGCGACCAGCGCGTCGCGCTCGTGCAGCGCGAGCTCCTGCTCGACACCATGGTGCAGAACACACCGGTCTCGATGGTGCTGGTCGGGCCGTCCGGGCACGTCGTGCATGCGAATCTAGCCGCGCGCCGCATGCTCGGCGAGGGGCGGCGCCTGGAAGGTCGCACGTTTACCGATCTGCTGACCGATGCGCCCGAAGCGCTGCGCGACGCCTTCGAGCGCGGCGGCGACGCGATGTTCACCGTGGGCGATGACGATGACGACGACGAGGACGTCTACCACCTCTCGCGTCGCCAGTTCCGCCTGAACGGCCGACGCCACGAACTCGTGCTGCTGCGCCAGCTCACCGCCGAGCTGCGCCGACAGGAAGTGCAGACGTGGAAGAAGGTGATCCGCGTCATCTCGCACGAGCTCAACAATTCGCTGGCGCCGATCGCCTCGCTCGCGCATTCCGGCGCGGAACTGGTGCGGCGCGGCCAGTACGATCGCCTGCCAACTGCGCTGGCGACGATCGAAGAGCGCGCGCGTCATCTCGAAGGCTTCATCCGCGACTACGCGCGCTTCGCGAAGCTTCCCGCGCCGCGTACCGAGCCCGTGGAGTGGTCGCGCTTTCTCGCGCAGCTCCATGCGCAGGTGCCGTTCAAGGGCGAGACCGATGTCGACGGCGTGGTGCGCATCGATCTCGCACAGATGGAGCAGGCGCTGCTCAACCTGCTCAAGAACGCGCACGAGTCGGGCTCGGAGCATGCGGACGTCGAACTCGTGCTGCGGCGGCTGCCTGACGCCTGGCGCATCGATGTGCTCGATCGCGGGCAGGGCATGAACGACGCGGTACTCGCGAACGCGCTGCTGCCGTTCTATTCGACCAAGCGCAACGGCACCGGCCTCGGTCTTGCGCTGGTGCGCGAAATTGCGGAAGCGCACGGCGGTCGCGTGTCGTTGGCCAACCGCACTGACGGCGGCCTCTGCGTGTCGATGACACTGCCGGCCTGAGCGCGATTACGCGCTGCGGTAGATGTCCGGCGCGTAACGTTCCATCAGCGATGCCGGTTTCGCTGGCGACGTGAAGTCATAACGTGCATACAGGGCATGCGCATCGCGGGTTGCGAGCATGAAGCGGCGCAGGCCTTGCAGGTCGGAATGCACGAACACGGCGTCCATCAACTGCGTTGCATAGCCGCGGCCGCGCACCTCGTCGAGCACGAATACGTCGGCGAGGTAGGCGAATGTCGCGAAGTCACTGATGACGCGAGCGAATGCGACCTGACGACCGTCGAGTAGCCCGGTGAAGCACAGCGAGTTCGCGATCGCGCGGGCGACGGTGTCGCGTGGAATGCCGGCCGCCCAGTACGACTCGGTCGACAGCCAGTGGTGAACAAGATCGACGTCGACCGCCTCGCGATCGGTACGGACGACGAAGCCGTCGCTCACTTCGGTGCCTTCTTCGGACGCTGCCAACCTTCCAGCGTGGCCTGGCGTGCACGGCCCACCGTGAGTTCGCCCGCCGGTGCGTCCTTGGTGATCACCGAGCCCGCACCGATCGTCGCGCCTGCGCCGATCGTGACCGGCGCCACCAGCGAACTGTTCGAGCCGATGAAGGCTTCGTCTCCGATCGTCGTGCGGTGCTTGTTCGCGCCATCGTAATTGCAGGTGATGGTGCCGGCGCCGATGTTGACGCGGCTGCCGACGACGGAATCGCCGATATACGCGAGGTGGTTGGCCTTGCTCGAGACGCCCATCGTCGTCGCCTTGGTTTCGACGAAGTTGCCGATGTGCACGCCGTCGGCGAGCACCGTGCCCGGGCGCAGCCGCGCGAACGGGCCGATCTGCGCAGCGCCTTCGACGACCACGCCTTCGAGGTCGCAGTGCGCACGCACTTCGGTGCCCGGGCCCAGCTTGACGTTCTTGAGCCGGCAGAACGGGCCGATATGCACGCCGTCGGCGAGTTCGACATCACCCTCGAGGATGACGTCGACATCGATCGACACGTCCATGCCGACGCGCACGGTGCCACGCTGGTCGAAACGGTTCGGATCCGCGAGCGTCGCGCCGGCGACGCACAGGGCATTCGCGCAGCGGCGCTGCAACGCGCGTTCGAGCTGCGCCAGCTGCCAGCGATCGTTTGCGCCTTCGACTTCGATCGGATCCTCGACCAGCACCAGTTCGGCCGGACTGAATTCATCGGCGGCGGCGGCGAACACGTCCGTGAGGTAGTACTCGCCCTGCGCATTGTCGTTGCCCAGGTGGCCCAGCCAGCGACGCAGCGGTTCGGCGTCGGCGACCAGGATGCCGGTGTTGATGGTGGTGATCTCGCGCTCGTCGTCGGTGGCGTCCTTCTGCTCGACGATGCGGGCGACCTTGCCGGCGGCGTCGCGGATCACGCGGCCGTAGCCATTCGGGTTCTCGAGTTCCGCAGCGAGCATCGCGATGCGGCCTTCCCCCTCGAGCAGACGCTGCAGCGTGTGCGTGCGGATCAGCGGCACGTCGCCGTAGAGCACGAGCACGCGTGCGTCCTGCTCGATCTGCGGCATCGCCTGCAGCACGGCGTGGCCGGTACCGAGGCGCTCGGTCTGCTCCACCCAGTCGAGATCGACGTAATCATCGAATGCGCCGCGCACCTGCTCGCCGCGATGCCCGTACACCACGTGAATCCCGGCCGGCATCAGCACGCGCGCCGTTTCGATCACGTGCTGCAGCATCGGCACGCCCGCCACCGGTTGCAGCACCTTCGGCTTCGCGGACTTCATGCGCTTGCCTTCACCGGCGGCGAGGATGACGACGTGCAGGGGCGCGGACATGGCGATCACGGACAGGGATGGAAGCCGCGATTCTAGCCGTCGCCTCGTGGCGGCCGTGGCGGTCGATGTGAAACCGCGCGGCGAGCCTCTACCATGCCGGCCCGTGTCTCCGACAACTTCACCCTCGACGCCCGGCGTCCCTGTCCAGCGCCGCCTCGTCGAGGCGGGCATGCTCGCGTGCGCGCTGGGATTCGTCGGCCATCGCATGTGGCAGTGGTTGCCGGCCGCACGCTTCGGCGAGTCGCTGGTGCTCGCGCTGCTGTGGCTCGCGCTCGCATGGGGCGTGGCGCGTGTTGCCCGACGCCGCGTCGCGGACGGCATCGCACTGGTCGGACTCGTTGCGCTGGTGACGATGGCAGGCCCGCTGCCGGTGCTTGCGACGGCGCTGCTGGTCGCGGCGGCGATCGGGATCGGCACCTGCCTGATCGACGACGTCGCGACGGCGTTCGTCGTCGGTGCCGCAGCGATCGCGGGTGTCGTTGGCTGGCTGTTGCCGTTGCCGATCCATTCGACGTGGCTGTATGTCGTTGTGCTTGGCGCGATCACGGTGCTGCGCCGACGCGCCGTGCGGGCCGCCGTCCAGACCGGTTTCCACGACTGGCGCGCGTCGCTTGACGCCGCGCCGCGTGCATGGAGCGCGGCGGCACTCGCGGTCGCGCTCGCGTCCGCGGGGACGTGGCTGCCGACCCTGCAGTACGACGATCTCGCCTACCACCTCGGCCTGCCGTGGCAGCTGATGGAACACGGCCGCTATGCGCTGGATGCGTCGCAGCAGGTGTGGGCGCTGGCGCCGTGGGCCGGCGACGTGCTGCAGGGTCTCGCGCAGCTGATGGCGCGGCAGGAGGCGCGCGGCGCGGTCGATGCGGTGTGGCTGCTGGCGATCGCGATCGGGGCGTATCGACTCGCCGCGTCGCTCGGCGCCAGCGCGACGATGCGTGCCCTGGCCGTGGCGATGGTCGCGACGCTGCCGCCGATCGCCGCACTCGCCGGCAGCATGCACACCGAGTTGCCGGCCTCGGCGGCGCTGCTCGCACTGGCGACGCTGGCTGTTGCGCCGCGCGACAGTCGTCGCGCACTGATCGCGATCGCGCTGCTCGCCGGTTTCCTCGCTGGCCTCAAGTCGATCCATTTCGTCGCGGGCCTGCCGCTGGTCGCGCTGGCGGCGTGGCGACATCGACGTGGCGCGCGCGCGAACACCTTCGCCGTCGCAGCATTCGGATTTCTGCTCGTCGCCGCCTCCAGCTACACCTACGCCACGTTGACCTGCGGCAACCCGGTACTGCCGCTGCTCAATGGTGTCTTCCACTCGCCGTGTTTCGCGACGACCAATTTCGAGGATCCGCGCTGGCACAGGGTCGCCGGCGTGCCGTTGCCATGGTCGATGACGTTCCTGACAAGCGCGCATCTCGAAGGCTGGAACGGCGGCCTCGGCTTTGCGCTGATTGCGCTGTCCGGCGCGGCCATGGTTGCGCTGATCGACCGCCGCACCCGCGCGCTCGCCGCGTGCGCGTTGTTCGCCGTGGTGGCGCCGATGGCGCTGATCGCCTACGCGCGCTACGTCGTGCCCGGCCTGGTCGTGCTCGTACCGATCGCGGTGGTGGCAATGGCGAACGTGCTGCCGCCGTGGCGGGCGGCGCTGCTCGGCATCGCCCTGTGCGCGCTCGATCTCGCGTTCCAGGCGAACGCGCACTGGATCCCGCACACCGGCGGCATCAAGCGCGCGCTGGTGGCGGGTGGCCGCGATGCGCCGCTGTTCGCGCGCTACGCACCCGAGCGCCTGGCGATCGAGCGGCTGCGCGTGCTCGCGCCTCAGGCGACGGTACTCGACCTCGGCGCAGCGACGCACGCTGAACTGGCCGGCCGTGGCCGCACCACCCTCTGGTACGCGCCGTCGCTGAATACGGCGGCGCTCGGGGCGGACCGCGACCCCACCGGCGCGACCTGGGCGGACCTGCTGCGCGATGCCGGCATCGATGTGGTGCTCATGCGCACAGCGGACGCCACGCCCGCGCGGCGCGCCGGGCTGGTCCAGTCCGGCGCCCACCCGCTGCTGACCGTCGGCCCGGTAGAGTGCTGGCGTTTGCCCCGACCCGGAACCCGATGAGCCTCAGTCGACAGAGCCGCGCCTACCTCACCATCGGCCTGATCCAGTGGCTGGTCGACTGGGCGGTGGTGGTGGCGCTCAGCCACGCCGGCATGACCATCGAGATCGCGAACGTGATCGGCCGCATCGCCGGGGCGCTGCTCGGCTTCCGCATGAACGGGCGCTTCACCTTCGGCGACGGCGACACGGCGCCGGGCGGCCCGCAGTTCACGCGTTACATGGTCATGTGGGTGTCGACGACCATCGTCAGCACGTGGTCGCTCGGCGCGATCGACCAGTACGTCGGCCTGCACTGGGCGTGGCTGGCGAAGCCGGGCGTCGAGTTCGTGCTCGGCGTGATCGGCTTCCTGCTGTCGCGCCACTGGGTCTATCGACCCTGACGTTCGTCGCGGCTCGGTCCGCGCATCGCAGTTCGCTCCTTTCGCACCTCCAGTCGACCGCGAACCGGTCGATAGACGAGGCATGGCCGAAGGGTGATCGGAGGTCCGCGATGGTCGAGCTGCGTCGAGGTGCGCCCGCCGAACTGTGGCAGGCGCTGGTGCATGAGGCGGGCGAGCGCGCGGGCTGCGCACTCGACGAATCGCGCGAGAGCTATCTCGTCTTCGTGCTGTTGCGGCATCAAGGCGATGGCCAGCTGCTCGCACGCACGCAGGCGCTGGAGTGGCTGCATGCGCAATCGCTCGGCGGACGCATGCAGGAAGACGCATTGCGCGATGTCGGCGATCGCTGTCTGTTGATCGCGGGGCTGCATCCCGCGCTGGCGCAGCGCCGCCATGTCGACGTGCGCTATTTCATCGACATCGGGCGCAGTGCGTATCGCGGTGTCGCGGAAGTCGGCCGATCCGCGTATACGACGCTGTTCGCGCAGCTCGCCGAGAGTTACGGCGAACTGGTGCACACGCTGCGCGCACTTCGGCCGGAAACACCAGCCATCAGCGATGCTCGCCTTGGGCGGCTCGTCGCCGCACCGGGTTACCACTGACGCGATCGCCGACCTCCGTCGGCGATCGCGTCGCATCGATCACGGCGTAGGCGCGTAGCGCAGGGTGACGAACAGGCCGCGACCCGGCTGGCGGTAGTACTCGACCGTCTCGTAGGTGCGGTCGAACATGTTCTCCAGGCGCGCCTGCAGGCGGAGCGCTGGCGTGAATGCGTATTCGGCGCGCAGGTCGAACGTCGCATACGCACCGAGGCGGCGCGTGTTCGCCAGGTCGTCGTAGCGCGCGCCTTCGCCCGCGGCGGTCACGCCGAAGCGGAACGCACCGAATTCGCGATCCACGTCCAGGCGTGCGCTCTCACGCGCGCGACGCGGCAGGTCGAGCGACGCAGCGCTGCTGCGATTCTCCGGATCGACCCAGCTCACGCTGCCTGCCGTCGTCCAGCCGGCGAACGTCGCATGACCCGACAGCTCAGCGCCGCGCATGCGTGCGCGATCGATGTTCTCGGGGCGGAACGACACCGCGCTGTAGGAGATCAGGTCGTCGACGTGCGTCTGGTAGAGGTCGAGTCGCGCACCGGCGGTGTCGGTGTCCCACGCAAGCCCCGCTTCGATCGAACGCGACTTCTCCGGGCGCAGGTCGGGATTGCCGAAGCCGAACGGGTAATAGAGCTCATTGAACGTCGGTGCCTTGAACGCCGTGCCGCCGCCGAGTGTCACGCGCCAGGAAGGTGCGAATTCGTAGCCGAACGCGAGGTTCCCGGTGGAATGCCCGCCGAACTGTTCGTTGTCGTCATGACGTGCGCTGGCCTGCACGTCGAACGCACCGAAGTCGCCCTGGTACTGCAGGAATGCCGCGCGGTCGATGCGCTGCTTGAGTACGTAGTTGGTGGTGCTGCTGACCTCGTCGCGCTGCCATTCCGTGCCGGCGCTGATGCGCTGGCCCGCAGCGACCGTGAAGTCCCCCTGCAGCGATGCGGTGTCGCGATTGCTCGCGAAGTCGCCCAGGAAGCTGTCGTCGTGGAAGTTGTCCGACGCGTCGCGATTACGACCGGCCTGCAGACGCAGCGATGCGTTCGTCGACGGCGTCCACGTCACGCCACCGCCGACGACCTGCTGCACGACCTTCGAACGGTTGTAGAAGCCGTCGTATTCGTTGTCGCCTTCCGCGCGCATGGCGCTGGCGTCGGCCTTCCACGCGTCGTTGAACGCCACACCGCCACGCACCGACAGCGCGTCACGGGTGTAGCCGTCGCGATCCGGCTCATCGGCGAAGCAGCCGGCGAAGATCGGGAAGCCCGCGCCGCGGCACGAATCGAACCCGCGCGTTTCCTGGTGCGAATAATCCGCACCGACCCACCCCTTGCCGACGCGACCACCGAAACCCGCGCTCGCCTCGTAGGTGTCGCGGCTGCCTGCGCCGATGGCCATGCGCGGCGCGAGCGCACCGGTGTCGCGCTTGGTGAAGATCTGGATGACACCCCCGATCGCCTCGCTGCCGTACAGGCTCGAGCGCGGGCCACGCACGATTTCGATGCGGTCGATCAGCTCGACCGGAATGTCCTGGAACGCGACCAGGCCCGAAGTCGCCGAACCCATGCGCACGCCGTCGACCAGCACCAGCACGTGGTCGGACTCGCTGCCGCGCATGAAGATCGTGGTGAGCTTGCCGAGGCCGCCCTGGTTGCCGATCGAAATGCCGGCGCGGCCGCGCAGCAGGTCGGGCAGCGAGCGTGCCTGGCTGCGTTCGATGTCTTCACGATCGATGACTTCGACCGGCGCGAGCACGTCGCGCACGGCGACCGGCGCGCGGTTGGCGGTGACGACGACGCGGTCGAGCGTGGACGCTTCGTCGGCGAACGCGGGCGTGGCCAGCGACGCGGCGATGGCGAGGGTAATGAGGCGATACGTCATTGCGGTACTTCTCCGGCGTGCACGACCCCACGTCGTGCGGTCATAAGGAATCGCGAGGAGAAGGCGGAAGCGGGACGACGGCGCAGCGACGCGACGTAGGCCGCCACAATGCCCTCCGCATCGCAACCAGTCGACGATCGGGCCGGTCTCCGGACTCGCGAGTGGATGCGGATTCGCATCCCTCCGAGGCGCCTTCCCGTGACGTCACGTCACAGTGGCCGATGCCGCGGATCGACTCGCTTACCGTTGCGGGGGCAGTGCCGGGCTGGCGCAGCGCGCGTCACCGGCTTCCCGTTTCAACCTGCGGCGATCAACCGCCAGGTCACCCGAAAGCGGCGCGAAGTCTACGGGAAAGACGGGCCCGGCGCGCGGGCCGCGTCAGAACGAAAGCGCATCAGGCGCTTCGGCCTCGTCGTGCGCCTCATGCGCATCGCCCATCGTCGTGGTGACTGCTGAGGCCGGCGGCATGCGCTTGGCCGACGGCAGCAACGCCGCGCCGGCTTGTGCTTCCGCGGCAAGTTGCGCGCGGCGGTCGGGATCGACCTGCTGCCAGTGGCAGCCGATCATCGCGCCTTCCAGCGCATACAGCAGATTGAGGCTGGGCTTGAAGCCGGCGCGCTTGACGCGCAGGAACGCCTCGACCGGACCGATCGCGTTGACGTCGTCCCACGTGCGCAGCCCGACCTGGCGCAGCCATGCCGCGGACTTGCCGCCGATGTTGAGGGCCTTGGGCGCGTCGGTCATCGCATCAGCCCAGCGACGCGACGAACGCGTGCGCGATCGCCTCGAGACCGCGTTGGTCGTCGACGTCGAAACGGTCGGGTTCGGGGCTGTCCAGATCGAACACGCCGATCAGCGTGCCGTCGTTCGCGATCAGCGGAATGACGACTTCCGAACGCGACGCGGAATCGCAGGCGATGTGTCCCGGGAATGCATGCACGTCGGGCACGCGCTGCGTCTCGCGCGTTGATGCCGCCGCGCCGCAGACGCCCTTGTCGAGCGGAATGCGCACGCACGCCGGCAAGCCCTGGAACGGGCCGACCACGAGTTCGGTGCCGTCGAAGAAATAGAAGCCCACCCAGTTGAGCGATGGCAATGCGTTGTAGACGAGCGCGGAGATGTTCGCCGCATTGGCGATGCGATCGCGCTCGCCATGCAGCAGGCCCTGCGCCTGCTCCAGCAGTTGCGCGTACTGCTCGGGCTTGGCGCCGGTGAGCGTGGAAGCGGTAAAGGTCATGCGCGAAGTCTAGCGCGCGATGTTTCGGCCGGATGCGCCGCTTCAGTGCGTTCTCTGTCTCATGCATGCAACCGCCGCAGCGACCGTGCGTCGCCTGTCCTGATCCGACATGACTTTTCGCCCGGGCAGCCGCTTTGGCCATAGCTATACTCCGCGGTGCACAAATTGGCCCTGCCGCCCGCGACGTCGCGTCGCCCCCGACCCGGAGCCCTCCCCGCATGACCTCCACCACGCGCCTCATCGTCGCGGCCGGCGTCCTGTCGCTCGGCCTCGTCGCCTGCAAGAAGGGCGGTGACGCATCCCAGCAGGGCCCGGGGGGCGCGATGCCGCCGGCGGAAGTCGGTGTCGTCGAAGTGCGCCCGCAGTCGCTGCCGGTGAGCAAGGACCTCGTCGGCCGCCTAGCGCCGTTCCGCAGCGCCGATGTGCGCGCACGCGTGACCGGCGTCGTGCAGAAGCGTCTGTATGAGGAGGGCGCGGACGTGCACGAAGGCCAGGTGCTGTTCGTGATCGATCCGTCCGAACTGCGTGCGGCGACCAGCCAGTCGCAGGCCGCAGTCGCGCAGGCCGAAGCCACGTACACCACTGCGCGCGCGACCGCCGAACGCGCGCGTCGCCTCGGCCCCACGCAGTACATTTCCAAGGCCGATCTCGACAACGCGCTCGCGGCCGAGCGTTCCGCCGCCGCCGCCGTGCAGCAGGCGCGCGCCGCGCTGGCGAGTTCGCGCATCAACCTCGGCTACTCGGAAGTGCGTTCGCCGATCTCGGGCCGCGCCGGTCGTGCGCAGGTCACCGAAGGCGCGCTGGTCGGGCAGGGCGGTGCGACGCTGCTCGCGACGGTCGACCAGATCGATCCGCTGTACGCGAACTTCTCGATTTCCGTCGCCGAACTCGACCAGCTGCGTCGTGGCGAAGGCAAGGGCGAGCCGGCCGATCGCGACGTGCAGATCGTGCTGCCCGACGGCACCGTCTACGCGCAGCGCGGCACGCTCGACTTCGAAGGCAGCGTCGTCGACCCCGCAACGGGCGCGGTGTCGCTGCGCGCGCGCGTGCCGAATACCGAACGTCGCCTGCTGCCGGGCACCTACGTCGGCGTTCGCGCGACGCTGGGTCTGCAGAATGCGGTCTACCTCGTGCCGCAGGCCGGCGTACTGCGCGATGCGCAGGGCGCGTACGTCTACGTCGTCGGTGCCGACAACAAGGTGGTACGCAAGGATGTCGGCGCCGATACGCAGCAGAACGGCAAGTGGGTGGTCGACCACGGCCTCGCACCGGGTGATCGCGTAATCGTGTCCGGCATCCAGCGCGCGCAGCCGGGTGCGCAGGTCAAGGCGACGCCGTGGACCGAAGGCCCCGCCGACGCGAAGCCGGCGGCCGCTGCTCCCACCGCGCGCAAGGGCTGATTCGCCATGTCCCGCTACTTCATCAACCACCCCGTATTCGCGTGGGTGATCGCGATCATGGTGGTGATCGCGGGCCTGCTCTCGATCCGCGGCCTCGGCGTCGAGTCGTATCCGAACATCGCACCGCCGCAGGTCGGCGTATTCGCGAGCTATCCGGGTGCGGACGCGCAGACCGTCGAACGCGCGGTCACGCAGATCATCGAACAGCAGCTCACCGGCATCGACGGACTGGATTACTTCAGCGCGTCGTCGAGCCAGGGCTCCGCCTCGGTCAACCTGACCTTCAAGCCCGGTGTCGATCCCGACATCGCGCAGATGCAGGTGCAGAACAAGGTCTCGCAGGCGACGCCGCGCTTGCCATCGGACGTCACGCGCAACGGCATCACCGTTGCGAAGGCCAATTCCGGCTTCCTGTCGGTCGTCGCGCTGAAGTCGTCCGATCCCGCGATCGGCAAGGACCAGCTGTCCGACCTGCTCGCATCGACTGTCCTCGACCAGATCTCGCGCGTACCCGGCGTGGGCGGCACGCAGCTGTTCGGCGGCGAATACGCGATGCACATCTGGCTCAACCCGGACAAGCTGCAGGCCTACGGCCTGTCGGCGAGTGACGTGCTGAGTGCGGTGCGCGCGCAGAACGTGCAGTTCTCGGCGGGCCAGGTCGGCGGTGAGCCGTCGCCCGACACGCAGATGTTCACGGCGACGGTCGCCGCGGAAGGTCGCTTCTCCACGCCGCGGGAGTTCGAGAACATCATCCTGCGCTCGGACCCGAATGGCGCGACGGTCCGCCTGCGCGACGTCGCGCGCGTCGAGATCCTCGGCTCCGCGCACGGCTTCGACCTCAAGTGGGACGGCCAGCCGGCCGCGGGCTTCGCCGTGCAGCTCGCGCCGGGCGAGAACGCGCTCGCGGTCGCCGCTGCGGTCAGGGAGCGCATGAACCAACTGCAGCCCAGCTTCCCCAAGGGCGTGCAGTGGTTCTCGCCGTACGACAGCTCGGACTTCGTGCAGATCTCCGTCGACGAAGTCATCAAGACGCTGATCGAGGCGATGGTGCTCGTCTTCCTCGTGATGCTGCTGTTCCTGCAGAACATCCGCGCCACGCTGATCCCGACGCTGGTCATCCCAGTCGCGCTGCTCGGCACGTTCCTGGGCATGAAGATCCTCGGCTTCACGATCAACCAGCTGTCGCTGTTCGGCATGGTGCTGGCGATCGGCATCGTGGTCGACGACGCGATCGTGGTGATCGAGAACGTCGAGCGCATCATGACCGAAGAAGGTCTGTCGCCGCGCGAGGCGACGTACAAGGCCATGCAGCAGATCACCGGCGCGGTCATCGCGATCACGCTGGTGCTCGCCGCGGTGTTCGTGCCGTCGGCGCTGCAGTCGGGTTCGGCGGGCGCGGTGTATCGCCAGTTCGCGCTGACCATCGCGATGGCGATGCTGTTCTCGGCATTCCTCGCATTGGGCTTCACGCCTGCGCTGACCGCGAACCTGCTCAAGCCGAGCGCGCATCACGACAAGCGCAATCCGATCTTCCGCGGCTTCAACCGCGTTTACGACCGGATGGCGAAGACGTACGTCGGCCACATCCGCAGCGCCGTGCAGCATGCACCGCGCTGGATGGCGGTGTTCGCCGCGCTCGCGCTGCTGACCGGCTTCCTGTTCTGGCGCATGCCGGGCTCGTTCCTGCCGGAAGAAGACCAGGGCTACGCGCTGGCGATCGTGCAGTTGCCGCCGGGCGCGACGCTGCGTCGTACCGAAGCGGTGTTCGACCAGATGCGCGAGTCGGTCAAGAAGATCGACGGCTTCGACGGCATGATGCAGGTCGCCGGCTTCTCCTTCATCGGCCAGGGCGAGAACGTCGGCATGGCGTTCATCAAGCTCAAGCCGTGGGACGAGCGCAAGATCACCGCGACCGAATTCATCCAGCAGGCCAACGGTGCCTTGTTCCCGATCCGCGACGCGCAGATGTTCGTCATCAACCTGCCGACGGTGAATGGCCTCGGCGCGTTCGGTGGCTTCGACATGTACCTGCAGGATCGCAGCGGCCAGGGCCGCGAAGCGCTGCAGCAGGCGATGGGCACGCTGCTGGCGAAGGCGGGGCAGGACAAGACGCTGGTCGGCGTGCGTCCCAACTCGCTGGAGCCGTCACCGCAACTCAAGCTCGACGTCGATCGCGTGCAGGCGCAGGCGATGGGCTTGTCGGTCGGTGACATCTACAACGCGATCCAGATCATGCTGTCGCCGGTGTACGTCAACGACTTTTTGCAGGGCGGGCGCGTCAAGCGCGTCACCATGCAGGCGGACGCGCCGTATCGCACCGGGCCCGAGTCGCTGTCGCACTTCTATACCCCGGCGCCGGGCACCACGACGAACGGAACGCCGGCGATGGTGCCGCTGTCGAACGTGGTGCATTCGAAGTGGACCGTCGCCGAACCGTCGCTCACCCGTTACAACGGTTTCGCCGCGGTGGAGATCGTGGGCTCGCAGGCGCCGGGCAAGAGCTCGGGCGAAGCGATGAAGGCGATGGAAAACATCGTCAACAACGACCTGCCGCCGGGCTTCGGCTACGACTGGGCCGGCCAGTCGCACCAGGAAATCCTGTCGGGCAGCCAGACCACGATGTTGATGGTCCTGTCGATCGTCGTCGTGTTCCTCTGCCTCGCGGCGCTGTACGAAAGCTGGTCCGTGCCGGTG
The DNA here is from genome assembly GCF_003367355.1 of Lysobacter sp. TY2-98. Taxonomy (NCBI): domain Bacteria; kingdom Pseudomonadati; phylum Pseudomonadota; class Gammaproteobacteria; order Lysobacterales; family Lysobacteraceae; genus Lysobacter; species Lysobacter sp. TY2-98. The sequence continues at coordinate 2,222,309 of NZ_CP031413.1, read as the reverse complement.
TCGGTGCTGCTGGTGGTGCCGCTCGGCGTGCTGGGTGCGATCGTGCTGTCGATGATGCGCGACCTGCCGAACGACATCTATTTCAAGATCGGCCTGATCACGGTCATCGGTCTCGCGGCCAAGAACGCGATCCTGATCATCGAGTTCGCGATCGCGGAGCGTCAGCTCGGCAAGCCGTTGCGTCAGGCGGTGGTGGAAGCAGCGAAGCTGCGACTGCGGCCGATCCTGATGACGTCGTTCGCCTTCATCATGGGCGTGACGCCGCTGGCGATCTCGACCGGTGCAGGCGCCAACTCGCGGCATGCGATCGGTACGGGTGTCATCGGCGGCATGTTGTTCGCGACGTTCCTCGGGTTGCTGCTGATCCCGGTGTTCTATGTCGCGGTGCGGCGTGTGCTGGGTGATTCGCTGGACGAGCCGCCGAAGCTCGATCCGAATGATGCGCATCACCGCATTCCGCTTTGATGTCGAGGACGTGATTTGAGTGGAGAGGGCGCCTTCGGGCGCCCTTTTCTTTTGTTCGGGGTGATCGCGATGGGAGCGATTGCCTTTGCTTCTGCGTGCTGTGCGCCGCCGCTGCATGAGTGCAGGAGCAAGGGCGTTTCGTGCGCCGAAGCGCCCGAGTCACTTTTTTTTTCTTTGCTGGTTCAAAAAAGTAACCGAAAGAAGGCACCGTCCTCGACGGATCTACCGCTCGCGACGTGGACGTTCCACACGATCCGCACACTCGCCATCCTGGCTCGGGTGCGGACGGCGCGCGTCCTGCGCGCCGCCCTTCGGGTCTCACGGTTGGCGTCGCAGTCGAGGTGGCCCGATTTTGCGATGGCGCGCTCGTCCGCTGTTCGATGGGCGCGATGGCCAGGCTTTACGTCGTGCGTCGTGAAACCACGCGTCCATTCCCAAAGCCGCAACAAGCGATACGGCCGCACGCGCCCATGCCGGATGTCGTGTTGCTGGCCGCGGCGAGTTCTGTCGCCGCCGACGCCATGCGCGAATGCGTCGCCTTGCCACGCTCGGTTTCGACGCGTCGACGCCGCAATCGCAGACACAAAAAAACCCGGCAGCGTGAGCGGCCGGGTTCGGGTTCCAGTGGGAACTGGAGAGAGAACTTACTTGCCGGGCTTGCCCGCGGCGGCGTTGACCGTCTGCTCGGCGGTCTTGGTCGCGCCCTTGGTGGCCTGCTCGAACTGGTCCTGCGCCTGGCGAACGGTCTCGTTCGCGCTGCGGGCGGCAGCTTCGAACTGGCCCTTGGCGATCTGGGCGACCGACTCCTGGACCTTCACGAAGCGGCCGAGGACGTCCTGGCCCGTGGTCAGGGCGCGCTCGACGTTCTCGCGGGCGACCTGCGCACCGCGCGGCCAGAGGTTCTTGGCGCCGTCGAAGTCACGGACGTCGGTGGCTTCGCCGAAGAAGGCGAGGGTGGCCGAGGCGCGCTCTTCGATGGCCGAGAGCTGCAGGCCGACGATGGCCTCCGCGTTCTCGAGGGCGAGGCGGTTGATGCGGGCGGCGGTGTCGGCGAACTGACGGGTGGCCGCGGCGAACTGCTCGTTGAACTGTGCGTACATGGCGGGCTCCTAGGCCGAATCGGCCGAGACTGCGTGGATGGTGCGTTGCAGCATATGCCCGTCCATTGTGCAGTGCAACAACCGCTCGTCGGCCGTTGTAGGGCTTTCAGGGACGTGAGCGGCCGCGTCGGCTTCAGCGGCCGGAACGGAATCAGGCACCGCGCCGTAAAGCGTCCAGCCCACGCACCAAGAGCGTCCGTCGTGAGCGGCAGGTCGCGCGGCGGCCGGCGTTAGGTGTCAGACGCCCGGGCCGCGGTAGCGGCATCCCGACGTGCAGGTCTCATGGACCACGACTTCCGACAGCAGCGGCAGCTCGGGCTTGAGCCGGTCCCAGATCCAGGCAGCGAGGCGCTCGCTGGTCGGGTTGTCGAGGCCCTCGACGTCGTTGAGGTAGTGATGGTCGAGCTGGTCGTAGAGCGGTCGGAACGCGGCCTTGAGGTCCGCGAAGTCCATCACCCAGCCCGTTTCGAGACCGGGCTCTCCCGAGACGTGGATCTCCACGCGGAACGAATGGCCGTGCAGGCGCGCGCACTTGTGGCCCGGCGGCACGTTGGGGAGCCGGTGCGCCGCCTCGAGGGTGAAGACTTTGAAGATGTCCATCGTCGCCATTGTACGGGCGGCCTTTCCGGCCGGCTGGGCGGCGGCAGGGCTCTGCTAACGTAAGGTCGTCGCGGCTTCGACCGGTACCACGTGTCCGATTCCGTCCCGAGCAACGTGTCGGTCCATCGCCGCCTCGTCTCGCGGTTGCCGACCGCCTGGACGACGCTCGTGGGCTGCCTGCTGCTTGCCGCGGTCTATGCCCCGCTCGCCTTCGCCAGCCTGCGCTGGGGCATGACCCGCGGCGTCGCCTCGCCGATGTGGCCGGCGGCGGGCGTGGCGCTGGCCGCATTCGTCCTGCGTGGGCGCCGGCTTTGGCCGGGCGTCGTGCTGGGCTACGTCGTCGGCGCGCTTCTCAATGCCTCGCCGAGCCCGCTTTGGGTACTGCTGATCGTCGCAGGCGGCAACGCGGCGGCGGCGATCGTCGGCCAGATCATCCTGGAACGCACCCGCTTCAATCCATCGTTCGAAACCTTCCGCGACTTCGTGCTGTTCGCGCTGGTGTCGGCGTCGATCGCCGCGCTCTCATCCACCATCGGCTCGCTCGCGATCGCCGCGCCGCTGCATCTGGATTCCGATCGCGTCTGGCTGATGTGGAGCCACTGGTATCTCGGCGACGTCACCGGTGTGCTGATCGTCGGCACGATGCTGCTCGCCTGGGCGCGCGGTGGCTGGCCGCGCACGATGCGCTGGTGGACGGAGTTCGCGGTCTGCCTCGCCATGTCCGCAGCGATCGCCGCCTACGTATTCCTCAATCGCGGCGAGCGCATGTACACGTTCCTCGTGTACTGCCCATTGATGTGGGCGGCATTGTCGCTGCGCCTGCGCGGGGCGAGCGCCGCCTGCCTGTTCATCGCGCTGACCGCGGTCGCGGGGACGACGCTGGGCTACGGGCCCTTCGCATCGCTGGAGGTGAATGCGCGCTACCTCGACCTGCAGGTCTTCATCGCGGTGATGGCGGCGACCACGCTGGTGCTCGCGGTCGTGGCCGACGAACGCCGCGCACAGCACGCACTGATGATGAGCGAGACGCGGCTGCGTCTTGCCCTGGAAGCCTCCGACACCGGGCTGTGGAAGATCGACCTGCGCACCGGCCGCATGACCTTCTCGCCCGAATGCGCGCGCGTCACCGGCATCGACGAACGCGCGATCTCGCACACGCGCGAGGGCGTGGCCACGCTGCTGCATCCAGATGATCTGGTGCGGATGCGCGCGACGCTGGCCGATGCGATCGAGCGTCGCGTGCTGTTCGAAAGCCAGTTCCGCGTGCGCCGACCCGACGAAAGCGAGCTGTGGATCGAGGCCCGCGGCCGGGCGCTCTACGACGCCGACGGCCTGCCCAGCTCGATGCTAGGCACCATCAGCGACATCACCGAGCAGCGTCGCAACGAGCGTCGCCTCGCCGAACAGGCGAGCCTGCTCGACCTGACCAGCGACGCGATCCTGATCCGCGATCTCACGGGCCGCATCACCTACTGGAACGACAGCTCGGAGCGTCTGTACGGCTACCGCCGCGACGAGGCGATCGGCCGCGTCGCACGCGACCTGCTGCGCACGCGCTTTCCAAAATCGCTCGGCGATATCGCGCGCACGTTGCTCGATCGCGATCGCTGGGAGGGCGAAGTCGTGCACTACCGCAAGGACGGCGAGCCGCGCACCATCCACGCGCGCTGGGTGCTCACGCGCGATGGCACTGGCCAGCCGCAGTCGGTGATGCAGACGCATACCGACATCACCGATCGCAAGCGTGCCGATCTTGCGGCAGCATTTCTCGTCCACCTCGATCGCCACATCGCGCAGGCATCGAGCGCCGACGACGTCGCCGACATCGGCCTGCGCCTGCTCGGTGAACACCTCGGCCTGCTGCGTTGCACGTTGTCGGACATCGACATCGAGCAGGGCGTCATCCGCACGTTGCACGAATGGACCGACGGCGCGCCGCGCGTTTCCGGAACATTCGACGCGCGCGAATTCTTCACCAGCGAACTCGGGGCGACGCTCGCGTCCGGTGAGTCGGTCGCGATCCGCGACCTGCGCAGCGATCCGCTCACCGCGCAGTTCGCCGACAACTACGGCCCCTACGGAACGGTCGCGCTGGCGGCGACGTCGTACGTGATCGAAGGTCGCCTGGCCGGCACGCTCACCGCCGCCGCGGGCGAACCGCGCGATTGGCGCAGCGACGAACTGCAGCTGCTGCGCGAAGTCGTCGCGCGCCTGTGGCCAGCGATCGAGCGCGCGAAGTCCGTGTCGGCGCTGCGCGAGTCCGAAGCGCGCTTCCGGCAGATGGCCGACATCACGCCGATGATGGTCTGGGTGGCCGAGGCCGACGGACGCTGCAGTTACGTCAGCCGGCGCTGGACCGAGTTCACCGGACGCGCGCCCGAGACGGAGCTCGGCTACGGCTGGAAAGACGTCGTGCATCCGGACGACCTGCCGGCCTACTCCGACACCGTCAGTGACGCGGCGAACGCGCAGCGTGCATTCGCCACCGAATACCGCGGGTTGCGGTGGGACGGCGCCTGGCGCTGGCTGCACGTCTCCGCGCGCCCACGCTTCGGGGCAGCCGGCGAATTCCTCGGCTACGTCGGCGCGGTGATGGACGTCACCGAGCGTCGCGATGCCGAGGACGCCCTGCGCGAAGCCGATCGTCGCAAGGACGAGTTCCTCGCCACGCTCGCGCATGAACTTCGCAATCCGTTGTCACCGATCCGCACCGGCCTGCAGGTGCTCAATCGCACCGAGGATGCGGAAACCGCTCGACGCACCCGCGCCATGATGGAGCGGCAGCTCGGACACATGGTGCGGTTGATCGACGACCTGCTCGATGTATCGCGCATCACCAGTGGCAAGGTGGTACTGCAGCGTGATCGCATTTCGCTGCAGGATGCGGCGCACGCCGCGATCGAATCGGCGCGACCGATGATCGAAGGTGCACGCCACCACCTGCATGTCGACCTGCCGTCGGCACCGCTGTGGATCGATGCCGACCCGACACGCATCGCGCAAGTGATTTCGAATCTGCTCACCAACGCGGCCAAATACACGCCCGATGGCGGTGAGGTCAGGCTGCGCGTCTTCGAATGCGACGGTGCGGCCTGCGTGTCGGTGGCGGACAACGGGCTGGGCATTCCGCCCGACGCGCTCGGCGCGGTGTTCGGCATGTTCGCGCAGGTGAACCGAACCCTGGATCGCGCGCAGGGCGGCCTCGGCATCGGCCTGGCGCTGGCGCGACGCCTCGTCGAGATGCACGGCGGATCGATCGTCGCGGACAGCGAAGGGCTCGGTCGCGGCAGCACCTTCGTCGTGCGTCTGCCGCTGGCGGTCGACCACCCGGCGCTGCCGGGCGCCGACACGCACGTGTCCCCGATGGCGTCGCGCCGCCGCGTGCTGGTGGTCGACGACAACCAGGACGCGGCCGAGACGCTGGGCATGATGCTAGAGCTGGATGGCCACGCGACCTGCGTCGCCTATTCCGCGCTCGACGGCCTGCGCCTGGTCGAGGAGTTCCGTCCGGAGATCGCGTTCCTCGACATCGGCATGCCGGTGATGAACGGCTACGAGCTCGCGCGCCGCCTGCGCGGGCGCGCCGACGGTGAGGGCATGATGCTCGTCGCGGTGAGCGGCTGGGGCGGCGAAGCCGACAAGCAGGACGCCGCCGACGCCGGCTTCGACCTGCACCTCACCAAGCCGGTGAGTGTCGAAGCGATACAGGCCGCGATCGCACGCGCCCGGAAGCTCGCGATCGCGGGCTGACCCGCAGTCGTCACGCCGTGTTGATCCCGATTTCATGGATCGCTGAGTAGAACCGAACGTGTCCCCGCCGAGCTCTTTCGCCATGTCCGCCACGACCCTGTCGTCCGATTGGACCCTGGATCCCGCCCACGCCACCGCCACGCACAGCTCGGGCGTCACCGTGGTGGCACTGCGCGGCAACGGGCGCGGGCGCTATCGCGCCGTGCCATTGCCGGACACGCTTCCCGCGCCGGGCCCGGGGCTGACGGACGACGACTGCGAGTTCGTCGCTCGCTTGGTCGGCGAGCGCGTGCGTGAAGGCGCGCGGCTCCTGCTGGACCTCATGAAGCGCGGGCACATCGAAGGCGCGACCCTGCACTGAGGATCGCGACGCCGCGCACTCCGCGCGGTCATCACTGGGTATACACTCCGGACTGTGCGCGCCATCACGGTCCGCGCCCGCATGCCTGAGGGGGCAGCTGCGGGCGCCGCGCAACCCAGGAGTCGAAGTGACGTCCCAGCAGCTCCAGACCGCGGCCGATGCGACCGAGGGGAGCGACCTCGACCCGGTGGGTCGGGTCGATCGGGAGATCATTCGCCAGGTCGACCTCGACCGCGCCACCGCGCTCATCGAGCGTCGCAGTGCCTCCGGCCTGCTCGACGAGCTGGCGGGCATCGTGCAGTCGCTCGAAGTCGCCGACTCGCGCACCGTGCCGCGCCGCGGAACGATCGTGGGGCGCCTGCTCGGCCGCGACCTGTCGGCCCAGGCCCGCGCGCGCCAGGCCTACGAACACGTGCGCATCCGGTTGCAACTGGCCGAGCGCCGCGCCCACGACGTGCTCGCACACGTTCGCGAACTCGACGAGGCCAGCACCCACATCGCCCGTCAGCGCGCGCGTCTGGCCGAGACCGCCGAACGTGGGCGCGAAGCGTTCGACGCGTTCGCCTGCGAGAGCGGGGCACGTCCCGATGCGATGGGGCGTCGTCTCGACCACCTCACCCTGCTGCTGAGCTCGTGGGACATCGCGATCGCCCATCTGCGTCTGGTGCGTCAATACGACGAACTGCTGCTGGCGCGCTATGCGCACGTGCGGGACGTGGTCGTGCCGCAATGGCTGCGCCGCGCCGATGCCGCGCTGGCCGACGACGAGCACGACGGTCCGCCGCCCGGCGAACCGCTGCGCGAGGCGCTGGAAGTGCTGCTGCAGGTGACGGCTCCGCAGCCCGCGGTGTTTCCGCGCGCGGAGGACGTGCGCGTCTGATCAGCGGGTCGGACGGTCCAGGGTTTCGCGTGACTCGCGCGAAGCTCGCGGCTGCCGATGGCCCTCGGACGGATGATCGACCACCGCGGGGGGCGACCCCGCGACCGGCGAGGTCATTGTCCACACACGCGTGTCCAACGCGCCGAGCGCCGCCAGACCCGGCATCAGCGCGAGCATCGAAAGTCCGGTGTCCGCGGGCATCGGCATTGCGCGGCTCCCCAGCGCCGCGCCCATCGCCGCCGCGGCGAGGCCGCACATCATCAGCATTCGTGGATTGCGAACCATGCGGGCCTCGCAGGCGGGGATTCGAGCCTTGCATGGCGGAGCTGCACGCAATGTCGAGGCGAAGCCCCACGTGCGTGGTCGTTCATCGGCGTCGTGTCGGGGACGGGTCTGGCGCGTCAGGGCTGCGGGCACGCACCCAGCCCAAGCGGCTGTAACCCCGCGCGGTGGTCGGGTACGTTGTAGCCGGGGACAATCAACGGAATCCGAAACGCCATGCGATCGCTCGTCGCTCTGCTTGCCTGCGCGCTCGCCGCCATGCCCTGCCTCGCGCAGGCACAGCGGGACCTCACCGCACCGCTGGTCTCGACCGGCGAACGCAATGCACCGGTGCGCCTCGAGCGCGCCGCCATGTCGGTCGAACAGGCCGGCGGCACCGTCCGTACCACGCTCGACATGACCTTCCGCAATCCGTCGTCGCGAACGCTGGAAGGCAATCTCGACTTTCCCTTGCAGCCGGGTCAGCAGGTCGTCGCGTTCGCCCTCGACGTCAAAGGCACGCTGCGCAACGCGGTACCGATCGAGAAGCAGCGCGGCCGGCAGGTACTCGAAGCGATCGAGCGTCGCGGTGCGGATCCTGGCCTGCTCGAGCAGTCGCAGGGCAATCATTTCCGTCTGCGCATCTACCCCTTCGTGCCCGGCGGCCAGCGCAGCGTGCGCATCGTCCTGTCGGAGGCGCTGCCCGCGGGTGGCGCGACGGTGCGACTGCCGACGGCTTTCGCCAGCGGCATCGACACGCTGCCGCTGACGGTGCGTGCCACCGACATGCCGCGCATCGAAGGTGCATTGAAGACGCCGGCATTTACCCGCCACGGGCGCGGCCGTTACGAGACGACGCTGCGCGCCGGTGATATCGCGCGCGGTCGTGTCCTGCGCCTCGCGTTCCCGAAGGTCGCGACACCGCTGGCGCAGGTGCAGAGCTGGCGCGGCGATCGCTACTTCGCAGCCGACGTGCCCGTCACGCTGCAGCCCGAAGCGCGTGCGTTGCCGACGAAGATGGTGCTGCTTTGGGACAGTTCGGCCTCCGGCGCGCGGCGCGCACACGACCTCGAATTGCAGCTGCTCGACGCCTACTTCCATTCGACGCGTTCGATCGACGTCGACCTCGTGCGTTTCCGCGACACCACCGAAGCACCGGTGCATTTCGCCATCCGCACCGGCGACTGGAGCGCACTGCGAGCGGCGCTGGAATCGACCGTCTACGACGGCGCGACCACGCTGCGCGGCTGGTCGCCGCCCGCCGACGCCGGCGAAGTGCTGCTTTTCAGCGAAGGGCTGTTCAACTACGGCGACATCACGTTTCCCGCATTCGATGCACGCCAGCGTCTCTACACCGTGCGCGCTGGCGTTGCCGGTGACGCCGGCCGCCTGAAGGCGCTCGCCGAAGCACGCAACGGCGTCGCGATCACGCTCGATTCCATTCGCGACCTTGCGGCCGCGCGCGACGAACTGCTTCGCGACCTGCCACGCATCGCGCGCATCGACGCATTGGGCGCAGCGGACGTCGTCGCCGAATCGATGGTCGTGCGCGACGGCGTGTTGCGCCTCGCCGGCCGACTCACCGATGCGGACGCGCGCGTCACCGTCGATGTCGTGCGCGGCGCCACGCATGAGCGCGTGGACGTTCCCCTGGCAACCGCTGTCGAAGGGGAAGCCGCGGCGCCGCTCTGGGCGCAGTACAGCGTCGCCCGCCTGCTGGAGGCCCCGGAGCGCAATCGCGCCGCGATCGCGAAGATGGGCGCGGACTTCAGCGTGGTGACGCCCGGCAGTTCGCTGATCGTGCTCGAGAACGTCGAGGACTACGTGCGCTATTCGATCGCGCCGCCGGACGAACTGCGTGCGGACTACAACCGCCTCGTCGCCGAGGAGGCGGCCCAGCGCGACGAAGCCCGCGCGAAGCAACTCGACTCGGTGCGCACGCAGTGGAAGCAACGCGTCGAATGGTGGTCGATGAAATTCCCGAAGGGCGCGCCGCCGAAGCCGAAGGCCGAGCGCATCGCGAGTGCTGCGGCGGTGGGCACGCCACCGCCACCGCCGGCCCCGATGGCCGCGCCGGAGCCGCCTGCCGAAATGAGAATGATGGAAGCGGCGGCCGCCAATGAGCGCGCCGCACAGGAGCGCGCCTCCAGCGCCGCGGAGGCGCAGGACAGCCAGCGCCGCGAGGCGGCGTCGCTGGATCGCGTCGCGGTCACGGGCAGCCGCCTGCGGGCCGACGCCGAGTCCGGTGCTACGGAAATCGGCGTCCAGCTACAGCCGTGGACCCCGGACTCGCCGTTCGCGCGACGCATCCGCGGTCTCGACGCCGATGCCGCGTACGCCGCCTATCTCGACGAACGTGCGCGCGCCGAACCCGGCACCGCGTTCTATCTCGACGTCGCCGACGCGCTGTTCGAACACAAGCGTGCCGATCTCGCGCTGCGCGTGCTGTCCAACGTCGCCGAGATGGAACTCGACAATCGCCATGTGCTGCGCGTGCTCGGCTATCGCCTGATGCAGGCGGGCCGTGCCGACCTGGCCGTGCCGGTGCTCGAGCAGGTGCTCGCGATGAGCGACGACGAACCCCAGAGTTATCGCGATCTCGCGCATGCCTACGCCGCGATCGGTGATCGCCAGAAGGCGGTCGACCTGCTGTACGAAGTCGTCGCCGGCACGTGGGACGGTCGCTTCCCGGGCATCGAAATCACGGCGCTCGCCGAACTCAATGCACTGGTCGCGACATCGCCGAAGCCGATCGACACGCACCGCATCCCGGCGGATCTCGTCCGCAACCTGCCGCTCGACCTGCGCGTCGTCCTCAGCTGGGACGCCGACAACAGCGACATGGATCTCTGGGTCACCGATCCGAACGGCGAGAAGGCGTACTACGCGCACCGCACCACGTACCAGGGCGGACAGATGTCGCCCGATTTCACCGGCGGCTATGGGCCGGAGGAATTCGCACTGCGTCTCGCCAAGCCGGGCAAGTACAAGGTCGAAGCCAACTACTTCGGCGACCGCCAGCAGGTGGTGACCGGTGCGACCACGCTGCAGCTGTGGCTGAGCACGCACTTCGGCACGCCGCAGCAGAAGGACCAGCGCGTCACCCTGCGCCTGCGTGATCGCAAGGAGACGATCTTCGTCGGCGAGTTCGAGGTGAAGTGATCGTGCGACGGCCGCGTCGTGCTGGCGCGGCCGTTCTGCGGGTGTGGATCGGCGAGGCGGGGCGGTTGATGACGATGCGGTGCGTTCGCTCACCGTCATTCATGCGCCGATATTCGGAATCGCAGTTTTATCGACGTGTGTGTCGACGGCAGGCGCAGTCAGTTGACGCGTCGGTGCTGGTTGATCCATGCGCGCTGGTGACGCACCGCCGCTGTCACCGCATCGCCAGCGCGAACGCCGCGACGAGATTGGCGAGCGCGAACGCGATGCCGAGGCCTATCAGCAGGGCGGAGCGATTGCGGCGCGTTCGGTAGGTCGACATGGCGGGTCCAGGAAATGGCCCCGGCGCCGGCGCGCTGCTCCTGCCGTCCTTCGCCGTCGGTCCGTGCGGCTCGGTAGCGAGCGCCGGGGCAGCGAAAGAGTCGCGCCGACCCGCTACGGCCGCTATCCGGCGATATCCCGCCGCTGCGTAGGAATAATCCGACGTTGCACCTCGGTCGCGCTGCCGAGGTTGCCGATTGCACTCGCGCTAGTGGTACATCGGCCGCCGCATCAGCACGTCCTGCGGCACGCGATGGCGCTTCACCCACAGCAAAGCGTCCACGGCATCGTTGAACGCGTGCGCGCGCAGCCCGAGCCGCGACGCCATGATCTCGCCGATGCGGTCGGGGTCCAGCATCTCCTCGCGCGCCGCCACCGCGAGCGACAGCGGCTCCGGAGCGGCATCCGCCCATTCGCGCAGGATCTCGAACCGCTCGCTCAGTGTGGGCGCGGCCGCGAGATCGGCATCGGTGAAGTCGAGCAGGAGACGGCGCACGTGGCCCTCCCGCGTCTGGCTGATCGCATCGAGCGCGATCGCGCGCGCCTGGCCCAGCGACAGCGGACCGTCGACGTGGACGATGAGGCAGTCGTCATCAAGGTGCTGGACGACGTTCATGCGGAGTCTCCTCGGGACGGACTTGTCGGAGCCAGCGATCGGCTTCGACACGATCGGTGAACGCGTGCGCGTCGAGGCCGAGTCGGGAAGCGACGTACAACCCCGCGCGGTCGGGTCGCAGCAGCGCTTCGGGTGCGGCCAGCGCGAGCGAGAAGCCATCGGGCGCGGCCTCCGCCCACTCCTGCACGATGTCGATGCGTTGCACATAAAAGGGCGGCGGTTCGACCGCGGCGTCGAGGAAATCGAGCAGCAGTCGGCGCAGCCCGCGATCGCGGCAGAGCATCACCGCGTCGAACGCCGCCGCGCGCGCATCGGCGAGCGTCGCGTGGCCTTCGATGCGCAGGATCAGGGTGTCGCCGGCGATGCGCACGTCGGTCTGCATCGTGACCTCCACACGCGATCGTAAAGACGCCATCGCACACGCTGCGACCGTCGGTCGCGCCTGCACCATCGGGCAGCGGTGCGCCTGTGAAGCGCCGTATCGCGGTCACCGCAGGCCGCAGGTCGATTGGACACCTTACGTACCAGTCTGCCGCGCGCTGCGGTCGAACTCAGAGGTAGGCGCTGCTCGCCGCCCACTTCACCTGGGCGATCACTTCCTTCACCCGGCCGCGTTCGACGAGTTCCGCCGGCGACGCATCGCCGCGCCGCGCGCACAGCCAACGCGCCAAGGCCACTTCGTCGTGTTTCCAGAAATCGAGCAGCAATGCCGCCAGCTCGGGTGATCGCGCCCGCACGTGTTCCCACACGCGACGCTCGGCCTCGCGACATTGCGCCTGCGCATGCTGCAACATCTCGAGCTCGAGAAAGAGGTCGTCGTGGGTCCGCGGGCGGCCGGCCATGGACGCATGCTCGCATGGCCCACGGCGGCCGGAGCTGAACCCGTCGGCAACGACATACGGGTCGCATGCCGACGCCGCCATGCGTGCGGATCGCGTCGTTGTTCGTCCCGACGAACGGTCGTCGATGGATGTCGTGGTCGTCGTGCAGTGCAGCGAGAGTGTCGTTACATCGAGACGTGGCGCATTCATGGCACCGCACCGCCTCGGAGGCGGACGAACGTGCAGTTCGATGACGTCTACAGACGTTGACCGACCCGGTTGTCCCAATGCTTCGTCGGAGCCCGACATGTTCCAGACGCTGCACGACATCGACGCACGCTTCCGCTATCGCATGCGGATGTGGTTCTGTCGTGTGTTCATCGTGCAACTGCTCGTCGTCGCGGCGCTTCGTCTGGAGGGCGGACGGCGGGAGATCGCGCTGATGGACGCAGTCTGGGCGGTGTGCCTGTTCGTCGTCCTGGGCGCCATCCACCGGTTCCGCACGAGCTCGCGCGCCGGCGATGCGCTGGTGCTGGTCAACGCGCTGTTCGCCTCGATCAACGTCCATCTCGTCGGCGTCACCGGACTGAGTTGGGTGTTCCCGATCATCATCGCGTCGTTCGCGATCAGCCGCGCGCCACTCGCAATCGGCGTGTCCGCCGCCATGCTGGCCAATGCGTTCCTGTTGACGGCGCCCTTCGACAGCGTGGAGGAGAAGGTCGCGTTCGCCTTGTGCGGTGTGCTCGTCACCGTGCTGTCCTACGTCGCCGCGACGCATGTACAGCGGCTGCGCATCCTGCTCGAGCGAATGGCCACCCGCGATCCGCTCACCGATGCGGGCAACCGACGCGCGATGGACGATGCGATCCGTCAGGCGCTGCGCGCGCGTGATCCTGCGGTTCTCGCCGTGGTCGACCTCGACCACTTCAAGAAGATCAACGATGCCTACGGCCATGCGGCCGGCGATCGCGTGCTGCGCGAGACCGCCGCGACCATCCATCTTCAGCTCGGCGACACCGGCGCGCTGTATCGCTTGGGCGGAGAAGAGTTCGTCATCGTGATGCGCGACGTGGATCGTGTCGATGCGCATGCACGTCTGCTCGCCCTCAACGCCGCGGTGCGGCGGGACGTCCGACTGCGCGAAGTGCGGGTCACCTGCTCGGTGGGATTAGCCGGGAAACGCGCCGGCGACGACGCGGCGGCGTGGCTCGCGCGTGCGGACAAGGCGGTCTATCGGGCGAAGGCGCTGGGTCGTGACCAGGTGGTCGATTTCGATGATGCACCGGAGGCCGGGAGCGCGGATTCCGGCGCGTAGGCGACCGGTCGCATCGCGACCTCATCGGAAACAAAAAACCCCGCGAAGTCGCAGGGTTTGATGGTCGACCGCGTGGTGGCTATGGGTGGACTCGAACCACCGACCCCAGCATTATGAGTGCTGTGCTCTAACCGGCTGAGCTACATAGCCATGCGGTGAACCGCGAATTCTTCCGGTTCGGCCGCTGGCTGTCAATGTCCGTCACGTCGACACGGCGTTCGCTTGTTGTCCACCGGTCCCCGTGGCAGAGTCGATCGCAGTGGCTTCGTGCCTAAGCAATCGAGGTCCGCATCGTGATCGATCCGGACGGCTACCGCCCCAACGTGGGCATCGTGATCATGAATGCCGGCGGCCAGGTGTTCTGGGCCCGTCGTGTCCATCGCGATGGCTGGCAGTTCCCGCAGGGCGGGATGAATACCGACGAGACGCCCATCGAGGCGATGTACCGGGAACTCCGCGAGGAGACCGGTCTGCTGCCCGAGCACGTCGATGTCCTGGCGGCGACGCCCGGCTGGCTGCGCTACCGGTTGCCACAGCGGGCGATCCGCCGCCGTGACCGGCTGGTCTGCATCGGCCAGAAGCAGGTGTGGTTCCTGCTGCACCTGAAAGGTGCCGAGTCCGAGGTGCGCCTCGACCTGACCGAGAAGCCGGAGTTCGACCACTGGCGCTGGGTCGATTTCTGGTACCCGCTGGACCACGTGGTGACGTTCAAGCGGGGCGTCTATTCGCGGGCGCTGCGCCATCTGGCGCCCACCGCCCGGCAGCTCGCCGGCGCCACCGCTATCCCGACGCCGGTTCTTGACCCCTGCGACGCCCGTGGCGGCCGGTCGCCGCACCGCTCGCGACCGCGGTCGGGCGGGTTCGGCGCGCCATCGGTCGGGACACCTGAACCCGCCTCTAATTGACAATCATTCTCATTCGTGTTGGACTGTGGGCGTCCCACCGAACGACCCGGTCCTCATGTACGTGTGCATCTGCAATGGCGTCACCGATCGCGACATCCGCCAGGCGGCGGAGTCCGGGTGCCGGGGCATGACGGAGCTGACGATGCGCACCGGCGCTGGCGCGAGCTGCGGCAGCTGCATCGAAATGGCGACGTCGATCCTCGACGAGACGGCCGCGCAGCTGCAGCCGGTGCCGCTGGAGATGCTGTCCGTCGCGGCGTGACCGCAACGCAGGCGATTCGCATTACGCCGCACGACGGCGCACCGGTTTAGAGTGCCCGCTCCGTGTCACGGAGCCAGCCCATGAAGGGCGATGCCAAGGTCATCGAATTCCTCAATCGCGCGCTCTACAACGAGCTGATCGCGATCAACCAGTACTTTCTGCACGCCAAGATGCTGAAGAACTGGGGGCTGAAAGAGCTCGCCGACCACGAGTACCACGAGTCGATCGACGAGATGAAGCACGCGGACAAGTTGTCCGAACGCATCCTCTTCCTCGACGGGCTGCCGAACTTCCAGTCGCTGGGCAAGCTCAAGATCGGCGAGAACCCGCGCGAAGTGCTGGGCTGCGATCTGGCGCTCGAATACGAGGCACTGCCGCTGCTGCGTGAAGCGATCGCCTACTGCGAGCAGGTGCAGGACTACGTCAGCCGCCAGCTGTTCGCCGACATCCTCGAATCCGAGGAAGAGCACATCGACTGGATCGAAACGCAGCTCGGCCTGATGGATCGCCTCGGCGACGCGCTCTACCTGCAGTCGAAGATCGAGAGCTGATCCGCGACGTCAGGCGACGGGCCGCGGCGTGCCGACGGCCCGTCGCACCACGCCGCGCACGCGACGCCACAGCCAGCCGATCGCGAGCGCGACGAGCAGGCTGATCGCGAGCACGACGACGAGCGCCGCGACCGGATGGGCGACGAGCAGCGCCAGCAGTCCGACCGTCGCGGTGTCCTCGCCCAGCGATGCGCCCCAGTTGGTCACGGGCTCCGGAGAGATGTTGAGCAGCGCGCGCGTTCCGGATTTCAGTCCGTGGCTGGCGAGCGCGACGCCCGCGCCCATCGCCAGTGCGCCCGCGCCCAGATGCCCGTCCGGCGACAGCGCGGCCGCAGCGAGGAAGGCGCCGACCGGCACGCGCAGCAGCGTGTGCACGAGGTCCCAGGCCGAATCGACGCCCGGAATCTTGTCGGCAAAGAATTCGACCAGCGCGAGCGCGCCGGCGACGCCGATCACCCACGGTGACTGCGCGGCCTCGAGCGCGGGTGGCAGATGCAGCCAGCCCAGCGCGCCCGCCAGCCCGATGCCAAAGACCGTCAGGTAGACACGGATTCCCGCCAACCAGGCGAGAACGAGGCCAAGCGCGAACAGCGGGGCATCGGACATGGGGGAATCTCCAGAACGCCACCGGCAATGGAACGACCGCCCGCGTGCAGGCGGCGTGGGCATACTGCGGGCACTGCCGCTTCGTAAAGGCCGCCATGTCCACGCGACCGACGCCCTCCGCCGTCGCCCGCACCGGGTTCGGACTCATCGCCGCTCTGCTCGTCTTCCTGCTCGCGCTGGTGTTCGGCGCCTGGGGCGTGTGGCAGGTCGCGCGCGGTGGGCACGCAGCGCCCGGCGATGCAGGCGCTACGGACGCGCTCGCGCAGCGTGTCGCCACGCTGTCGCGCTCGGATGAGATCAGTCGCGCTGCCAACGCCAAGCTGCAGTCCACGCTCGCGGAGCGCGAGGAGCAGATCGCACAGCTGAAGGCCGACGTCGACTTCTACGAACGGCTGGTCGGCGCGACGGGCCAGCGCCACGGCCTGAGCGTGCATGCGCTGCAGCTGCACCGTCAGCCGGGCGGGGCCTGGCACTTCAGCGCGGTGTTGACGCAGAACCTCGACCGCGCGGCCGTCAGCACCGGCACGCTCACGCTCGCGATCGAAGGCAGCCGCCAGGGCAAGCTTGAGACGCTCGACTGGCCGACGCTGCGCCAGCAACCGGCGGCGCCGGGCGCGCCGTATTCGTTCCGCTATTTCCAGCAGATCGATGGCGATGTCTTCCTGCCCGCGGGCTTTACCCCGGCGCGGGTCACGGTCCGACTGCAACCGCGCGGCGGTGCCGTGGTCGAGCATCCGCTGACCTGGGCCGAGGCCACCGAAGAGGCGGGCGCCCCGCGCTGAACCCAGCGTCGCGGCGCCGTTGGCCGGGCGTTGCGAGGCCCGCTGGTATCCTGCGCACATGAACATGATCGACCTGCCGACGGCGCCCGGTTACCAGTCGCTGGAGCGACCGCTGGCGTTCACCTCGGCCGCCGCCGCGAAAGTGCGGCAGCTGATCGACGAAGAAGGCAACGACAGCCTCAACCTGCGGGTCTACATCCAGGGTGGTGGCTGTTCGGGCTTCCAGTACGGCTTCGAATTCGACGAAGAGCGCGCCGACGACGACCTCGCGGTCGAGACCGATGGCGTGACGCTCGTCGTCGATCCGCTGAGCCTGCAGTACCTGATGGGCGCGGAAGTCGACTACACGGAATCGCTGCATGGCGCGCAGTTCGTGATCCGTAATCCGAACGCGAAGACCACCTGCGGCTGCGGATCCTCGTTCTCCGCATGACGTCCGCTTCCGACGCGCCGTACTCGCTCGTCGGAGATGCAAGCGGATTCGCGCCGCTCGATCGCGCCGATCATCTGCGTGGTGACGGGAAGGCGCTTGCGTCGCTGTGGCCCGAAGCGCGCGTGCTGCGGCTGGACAGCGAAGGGCGTGCCGCTGCCGATGCCTCCGGTTATCCCGTCGTCGTGCGCGGCGATGCGCTGGCGGCGTCGAGCGACGACGCCTATTTCCTCGGGCTCGACGCCACCGGCCAAGCCTGGTTCGCGCTCCCGCGGGCAGATCTGGGCGACGCGCATATCGATCTGCGCACGGCCGCGGCATCGTGGTCACCGCTCGAAGCGAATGCCTACGCGACCGCGCACGCGCTGCATCACTGGCATCTGCGTCATCGCTACTGCGGCTTCTGTGGCGGTGACATCGAATTCGTGCGCGCCGGCTGGCTCGGTCGCTGCCTGCGTTGCACGCGCGAGCACTACCCACGCACTGATCCGGCGGTGATCGTCGCGGTGGGCGAGGGCTCGCGTCTGCTGCTCGGTCGGCAGGCGGCATGGCCGGCGCGACGTCACTCGGTGATCGCGGGTTTCGTCGAGCCGGGCGAGACGCTGGAGCAGGCGGTCGCGCGCGAAGTGATGGAAGAGACCGGTGTTCGAGTCGTCGCGAGCCGTTACCTCGGCTCGCAGCCGTGGCCGTTTCCGACGTCGCTGATGCTGGGCTTCATCGCAGTCGCCGAGCCTGGCGATGTGCGCGACAGCGAAGAGCTCGAGCATGCGCGCTGGTTCGAGCGCGAGGAGATCGTCGAGGCGCTCGCGGCGGAAGAGCGCGGCGATACCGCGGACGCGCCGCTGCTAATGCCGTCCCGGATTTCGATCGCACACTGGCTCGTGCGCGAGTGGCTGGACGCGACGGCGGCGCTCAGCCCGGCGCCAGCGCGCTGAAAGGCGCCCAGGGCAGGTTGCGCAGCACGCCGAACAGAAGGGCGGCGATGATCCAGAGGCGGCCGTCGAAGGCGATGCGTCGCACGGCGCCTTCAAGCACACGACGCTGCGCGAATTGCTCGAACGCGAACAGCGCGAGCACCGGCAGCCCGAGCAGCGCAAGCACGTTCATCGACGCTGCGCCCGCGATGTCGCCATGCACCAGCGCATGCAGCATGCGCGTCATGCCGCAGCCCGGGCAGTACAGGCCGGTGAGTGCGTGGAAGATGCAACCCGGCAGCGGGCTTGCTGCCGAGTTGGGATCGAAACGATAGAGCAGGGCGACGCCCGCGACCGCCGTCGCGCCGAGCGCGGCGGCGATCACCTTGCGACGGGCGTCGAGCGCGATCATCGGCCCTGCATGTGCTCGATCTGCTGCAGGCGCTCGGTGTACCGCGCCATGCCGCCAGTGGCCATCATGCCGATGTTGATCAGCAGGCCCAGTGCGCACAGGCCGGTGGTGATCCAGCACCACAGCTTGGCGGCGTCGGACGAACGCTTGGCTTCGGCGAAGTCGCCACGATCGAGTGCGCCGTTAACCTTGCTCGAGAACACGATGGCGACGATGCCCGGGATCGTGCCGATCACGCAGCAAAGGCAGAGCGATACGACGGTGATGATGATCGACCACACCATGTAGTTCGGAACGGGAACGCCACCGGCCTGCGGCGGCATCGGTGACGGGGGCGGCATGACGGGCGGCGGCGTGCTCATGGTGCGGCGTCCTTATGGTTGGGTCGGGAAACGGAAAACTTGGGTGATGCTAGCAGGCGCATCGGTCAGGCGGCCGAGCCGCGCAGCTCGCGCACCTGCACTTCCAGTGATTCGGCGGTGACATTCGCGCCGTCGACGGGCGCATCGGCGACGACGTCGACATGCGCGCGGAAGCGACGCGGCACGCGGGCGCGACCGAGGCGGCCGTCGCGACGGCTCCACATGCTCGCCCACATGCCGCGCAGCGCCATCGGCACCACCGGCACCTGGCGCCGCTCGAGAATCTTTTCGACGCCCGACTTGAACGCGGCGATCTCGCCGTCCTTGGTCAGTCCGCCTTCGGGAAAGATGCCGACCAGCTCGCCTTCGGCGAGCGCCGCATCGATCTCGTCGAACGCCTTCTGCATCAGCACGGGATCCTCGCGCGCCCCGGCAATCGGAATCGCCTTCGCCGTCCTGAAGATCCAGCGCATGACCGGCGCGTTGAAGATCTTGTAGTACATGACGAAGCGCACCGGCCGCGGAATGGTGCCGGCGAGGATCAGCGCGTCCATGTAGCTGACATGGTTGCAGACGATCAGGGCGGGGCCTTCGTCCGGAATGGCGTCGATACCGCGCGGGCGCAGCTTGTACAGCGAGCGCACCAGCACCCAGCTGACGAAGCGCATCGCGAACTCCGGCACGATGCTGAGAATCCACAGCATCACCAGCGCATTTGCGATCGCGAGTGCGAGGAACAGCTGCGGCACCGTCCAGTGCAGGTAGCGCTGCAGCGCGATCGCACCGAGCGCGGCCATCACGATGAACACCGAGTTCTGGATGTTCATCGCCGCGATCACACGCGACAGCTCCACCCTCGGCGTGCGGCTCTGGATCAGCGCGAACAACGGCACCACGAAGATGCCGACCGACAGGCCAACCCCCGCCAGCGCGATGGCGATGCGCAGCCCACCCGGCGCGGCGAGGAATTCGCGCAGCGACAGGCCCGTCGCCGGCGGCGCGCCGGTGCGTGCGAAGTACAGGTCGAGCAGGAACGCGGTGATGCCGAACGCACCGACCGGCACGAGGCCGATTTCGACGGTGCGCGCCGAGAGCTTCTCGCACAGCACCGAACCCACGCCGGTGCCGACCGAGAACAACGCGAGCGCGAACAGATAGAGATGGCCGTTGCCGAGATTCACTTCGGCATACGCCGGCAGCTGCGACGTCAGCACCGTGCCGACGAACCAGAACCACGACACGCCGAGGATCGAATTGCGCACCGCGAGCTGCTTGCGCGACATGCGCAGGATGCGCAGCGATTCGGGCACCGGATTGAAGCTGACCTGCAGGTCGGGCGCATTCGCATCCGAGCGCGGAATCGCGCGACACACGATGTAGCCCAGCACGGCCAGCGCGAACACCGCGACGGCTGCGATGAGTGGCGCCTGCGCATGACCGAGCGCGAAGATGCCGCCACCGGCGAGCATGCCGAGCAGGATCGCCACCGACGTGCCCATCTCCACCAGGCCATTGCCGCCGGTGAGCTCGCGCGGTTCCAGCACCGCCGGCAGGATCGAATACTTCACCGGCCCGAACAACGTCGCATGCAGGCCGGTGAGGAACAGCGCGACCATCAGCACCGGCAGGCTCTTGAGCGCGAAACCGACCGCCGCCACCGCCATCACCGCGATGCCGAACAGGTTGATCGCGCGGATCAGTCGCGACTTCTCGTACTTCTCCGCGATCTGCCCCGCGAGCGCGGAGAACAGGAAGAACGGCACGATGAAGATCGCCGGCGCGAGGTTGGCGTAGAGCGTCGTCTCCGCCGTGCCCACGGCGAGGAAGGCGAGCAGGCCGATGATGGCCTGGCGGTAGACGTTGTCGTTGAACGCACCGATCGCCTGCGTGGCGAAGAAGGGCGCGAAGCGTCGCTGGCCCAGCAGTGCAAATTGGTTGTGCGCCATGCGGCTTCGGTCTCCCCCGGGACGCCGCGAATCTAGCAGAGCCGCGCTTCGAACCAATGGCGGGCGCGCCGCGTGCGGCGTCGCTCTCCGCGGTGTCCGGCTCATAGTCCGCGTCGCCCGGCACTGCAGAGCCCGTCCGCCATGCATGCGGTCGCTATGAACCGGCCATCACGGAACCGCACCTAGCCTGCGGCGGCCCCTCCGCATGACAGGACATTCCATGGCTACGAAGAAGTCGGCCGGCAAGGCGTCACCGACACGCAAGAGCGCCTCCAGCCGCGCAACGGGCGGCAAGGCCGCCGCGCGCAAGACCGACAGCGGCAGTGCGAAGGCCCCGCCTCCGGGCACGGGCGACGCAGCGGCGGAGAAGATGGCGCAGACGCAGCAGGTCGCCGCCGCGATGCCGACCAACACCGCGAAGGCCAGCGAGTACGCGAAACGTGGCGCGCTGCCCGTCGCGCCGGAAGGCGATCACGTCGGCATCGAACCCATCGTCGGCGCCAGCACGCTCAGCGAAGTCAACGTCAGCGACAAGACCGGCGCGCCGGCGGCGCTTGGCGAGAATCCGACCGTCGATCCGCTCGACCGCGTGCGCGTCGACTCCACCGGACAGGCCATCACCACCAACCAGGGCGTGCCGGTCGCCGACAACCAGAACTCGCTGAAGGCAGGCGTGCGCGGTCCCGCGCTGCTCAAGGACTTCATCCTCCGCGAGAAGATCACGCACTTCGACCATGAACGCATTCCCGAGCGCGTCGTGCATGCACGCGGCTCTGCGGCGCACGGCTTCTTCGAGTGCTACGAGCCGCTCACCGACCTCACCGTCGCCGCGCCGTTCCAGGCGAAAGGCAAGCGCACGCCGGTTTTCGTGCGCTTCTCGACCGTGGCGGGCGAGCGCGGCAGCAAGGATACGGCGCGCGACGTGCGCGGCTTCGCGGTGAAGTTCTACACCGAGCAGGGCAACTGGGATCTCGTCGGCAACAACATCCCGGTGTTCTTCATCCAGGACGCGATGAAGTTCCCCGACCTCGTGCATGCGGTGAAGCCCGAGCCGCACCACGCGATGCCGCAGGCGGCGAGTGCGCACGATACGTTCTGGGATTTCGTGTCGCTGATGCCCGAGTCCACGCACATGCTGCTGTGGCAGATGAGCGACCGGGCGATTCCGCGCAGCTATCGCACCATGCAGGGCTTCGGCGTGCACACGTTCCGGCTCGTCAACGCGAAGGGCCGCGCGGTATTCGTGAAGTTCCACTGGACGCCGGTGCTTGGTACGCACTCGCTGGTGTGGGACGAAGCCGTCAAGATTTCCGGTGCCGATCCCGACTACCACCGTCGCGATCTGTGGGAAGCGATCGAAGCCGGCGCGTATCCCGAGTACGAACTCGGCCTGCAGGTGTTCACCGAAGAACAGGCCGAAAGCTTCAGCTTCGACGTACTCGATGCCACCAAGCTCGTGCCCGAAGAGCTGGTGCCGCTGCGCACCGTCGGCCGCCTCGTGCTCGATCGCAATCCGGACAACTTCTTCGCCGAGACCGAGCAGGTCGCGTTCTGCACCGCCCACGTCGTTCCCGGTATCGACTTCACGAACGATCCGCTACTCGCCGGGCGCATCCATTCCTACGTCGATACGCAGATCACTCGGCTCGGCGGGCCCAACTTCCACGAGATCCCGATCAACGCGCCGATCGCGCCGGTGCACAACAACCAGCGCGACGGCCTGCACCGACAGGCGATCCATCGCGGCCGCGTGTCGTACGAACCCAACAGTCTTGCGGGCGGTTGTCCGTTCCAGGCGGGCGCGGCCGGTTTCGTCGCGTTCCCCGAACCGATCGACGCCAATGAAGTGCGCGGCAAGCCGGAGAAGTTCGCCGAACACTTCAACCAGGCGCGCCTGTTCTTCGACAGCCAGACGCCGATCGAACAGGCGCACATCATCGCGGCGTTCCGCTTCGAGCTGTCGAAGGTGACGGTGCCGGCGGTGCGCGAACGCGTCGTGTCGATGCTGGCGAACGTGTCCGACGTGCTTGCCGAAGGTGTCGCGAGTGGGCTGGGCATGGACGTGCCCGCGCCGATGCCGCCGGTGCTGGCGAAGCCGCCGAAACCGGAAGTCGCGGTCTCCGATGCGCTGTCGCTGCTCGCTCGACCGGGCGACGGCAGCATCCGCACGCGCCAGATCGCGATCGTCGTGGCCGATGGCGTCGACGGCGCGACGGTCACGGCGTTGCAATCGGCCTTGCTCGACGAAGGTGCGGTGCCGCGCCTGGTCGGCCCGCGCATCGGGCCGGTGCGCACCGCCGACGGCGAAGTGCTCGACGCCGACGCCTCGCTCGAGAACGAACCCGCGTTCCTGTTCGACGCGATGGTGCTGCCCGACGGCGACCAGGCGGTCGACGCGCTGCTCGCCAACGGTCGCATGCTCGAAGGCCTCAAGGACCAGTACCGCCACTGCAAGACCATCCTCGCGCTCGGCGCGTCGCAGCGACTGGTCGAGGCGGCGGGGCTGCCGACCGAACTGCCGGACGGCACGCCGGACCCGGGCCTGCTGGTGATGGATGGCGACGACACCGATGCGGCGCTCGAGGCGTTCGTCGCGGCCGTCTCCCAGCATCGCCACTGGGACCGCGAGACCGACCCGCCGCGGGTCTGAGCCGGGGGGCGTTCGCGCGAGCCCTTGGTACCTCGCTGCACCCGGACCACGGCACCAGAGTCGTGGTCCGGGCCGATGGGCGGCGCGTGCTGCGGCGCCGTGTCCGCCCATCATCCGGCGCGCGCACTTCCGCGCGACGGGGGGTCTCCATGAAGGGCACGCTGTTTCTGCGCACGGGCATCCTGCTGCTGCTCGTCGGCGTCGTAATGGGCATGGTCATGGGCGGACAGCACGACTTCACCTACGCGCCCGTCCATGCGCACCTCAACCTCGTCGGCGGCGTGCTGATGATGGTGGCCGGGCTGTTCTACAACGCCCGCCCGGATCTCTCCGGCCGCATGGTCAGCGCGCACT
Organism: Lysobacter sp. TY2-98; assembly: GCF_003367355.1. Classification (NCBI taxonomy): domain Bacteria; kingdom Pseudomonadati; phylum Pseudomonadota; class Gammaproteobacteria; order Lysobacterales; family Lysobacteraceae; genus Lysobacter; species Lysobacter sp. TY2-98. Next base: position 2,198,483 of record NZ_CP031413.1, on the reverse strand, counting down.
ACGTCGCGCATGCACTGGGTGCCGTGCTGCTGCCGGCGGGCATTTACGGCTCGATCGCCGGGACGACCTGGGCCGTGCCCGTCGTCGGCAGTGGTTCGGTGCTGACGTTGCTCGCGCTGCTGCTGTTCGCGGTCAACCTGTTCCGTCGGGTGCCCAATGCGACGACGGCGCCGGCGATGGATGAGGCGCGTTCACCCTGAACAGGCGCGCGTCACATGGCCTGCACGGCCGCGGGAGACCCTTGGTCCATGCGCTTCCTTGATGCCGACGTCCATCCCATCGCCGTGTCCGACGCGGTGTCGCCCCTCGTCACCGCGGGCGCGATCAGCGGCATGACCGCGCTGCTGGGCCTCGCGCTCGGCAGCGGCGTGGCGATCGCGCTGCAATTGTTCCCGGCGGTGTTCCTCGGCGCGCTGCTGGCGCAGGCTGGCGTGTCGCCGATGCGCACGCCGTGGGCGATGGCGGCCTGCCTGCCGGTGATCGGCCTGCTGATGGCCGGCAGCGCGCAGCTCGCGGAGCTGATCGCCTAGCGCTTACGACGCACGCGGACGTCGCGCCAGCCAGCGATCCACGCCGGCCGCGAACGTCTGCCGATCGCGTGCATGGAACGGCGCGGGCCCACCCGTCTGCACACCCGAACCGCGCAGCTCGTCCATGAAGTTGCGCATCGACAGCCGCTCGGAAATCGTGTCCTTCGTGTACGGCTCGCCGCGCGGATTGATCGCGGTCGCGCCCGCTTCGATCACCTTCGCCGCGAGCGGGATGTCCTGCGTCACCACCAGATCGCCCGCACGCACGTGCGCCGCGATCTCTTCGTCAGCGACGTCCGGCCCCTGCGGCACCTGGATCGCGCGCAACCACGGCGACGTCGGCAACTTGATCCATTGGTTCGCGACGAAGATCGTCTCAACTTTCGCGCGGTTCGCCGCACGCACGAGGATGTCGCGGATCACGCCCGGACACGCATCCGCGTCCACCCAGATCCGCGACGGCTCGCTCACAGCTTGCGCACGCGGAAGCGCTTGGCCTTGATCCGGCCTTCCTGCAGGCGCGACAGCGCGCGCGCCGCATCCTCGCGACGCACCGCCACATAACTGCGCGTCGGAAACACGTCGATCTTGCCGAGCGCAGTGGCGGGCAGGCCGGCTTCGCCGGTAAGCGCGCCGACGATGTCGCCGGGGCGCAGCTTGTCGGTGCGGCCGCCGTCGATGCGCAGCGTGCGCATGGACGCATGCCGGCCGACCCCATTGCGCAGCGGTGCGAGCGTCGGCTTGCGCAGCACCGCGTCGACGCCGAGCGCGGTTTCGATCGCCGCCAGGCGCGAACGTTCGCGACCCGTGCACAGCGTCAGCGCGACGCCGCCACGCCCCGCACGCCCGGTGCGGCCAATGCGATGCGTGTAGGTGTCGGCATCGCTGGGCACGTCGTAATTGACGACCAGGCCGAGATCCTCGATGTCTAGCCCGCGCGCGGCGACGTCGCTGGCCACCAGCACGTCGCAACTGCCGTTGGCGAAGCGCACCAGCACTTCCTCGCGGTCGCGCTGCTCCAGATCGCCGTGCAGCGCGAGCGCATCGAAGCCCAGGTGCGCGAGCGACGACGCGACTTCATCCGCATCGCGCCGCATGTTGCAGAACACCACCGCGCGGCCATCGTGGTGCGCGAGCAGCGCGCCGGCGAGCGCGGCCGTCTTCTGCGGGGGCTCCACTTCGACAAACCGCTGCTCGATCGCGGGCTGGTCGACGTGCGCCTCGACGCTCACCTCCACCGGCTCGCGCATCGTCGCCTGCGCCACCGCGCGGATCGCGTCGGGGAACGTCGCCGAGAACAGCAGCGTCTGCCGCGTGCGCGGCGTCGCGCCGACGATCTCGCGGATCTGCTCCTCGAAGCCCATGTCGAGCATGCGGTCGGCTTCGTCGAGCACCAGCACGCGCACGTCGCGCAGCTTCAGCGCCTTCTTGCGGAGCAGCTCCTGCACGCGGCCGGGCGTGCCGACGATCACGTGCGGCGCGTGCTGATCCAGCGACGCCAGCTGCGGCGCCAGCGCCACGCCGCCGGTGAGCGTGAGCAGCTTGAGGTTGGGCACGCCCGTCGCGAGCTTGCGCACCTGCCGCGCCACCTGCTCGGCCAGCTCGCGCGTCGGGCAGAGCACCAGCGCCTGCACCTCGATGCGCGACGCCTCGATGCGATGCAGCAATCCGAGCCCGAACGCGACCGTCTTGCCGCTGCCGGTCGGCGCCTGCGCGATCACGTCGCGCGCCTCGATCAGCGCCGGCAGGCTCTGCGCCTGCACGGGCGTCATCTGCACGTGGCCGAGGGCGTCGAGGCCGGCGAAGAGGGCGGGTTCAAGGGGGAGGTCGGTGAATTCGAGGGGGGAGGTCATGCGACATGGTAGCGGCAGGGTGTCTTGGCTAGTGTCCCGGGCGCGCAAAGCTTCCGACTTCAGGACACACTAAACGGGAAGAGCATTGAGGATCACTAGGCGCATGCCAACACTGAACTGGATTGGGAAGGAAGCTGTCGTCAAACATCACCAGGAAGTTCCTTTCCGCCTACTGGAACCGGTGCCCGATCTTGCCTGCGGTGTAGATACAGGCGGCAACCTCATCGTGCAGGGCGACAACCTGCACGCGCTAAAGGCTCTGTTGCCCCGCTATGCCGGGCAAGTGAAGTGCATCTACATTGACCCGCCGTATAACACTGGGCAGGACGACCGGGGTGCAGACGGCAAGAGAGCCGGCTGGATATATAACGATCGAGTTGAGAGCCCCGAAATCTTGGAATGGCTTGGGAAAGTCGTCGGCGCTGAGGCTGACGACCTGTGCAGGCACGACAAGTGGCTTTGCATGATGTACCCGCGAGTAAGGCTTCTTAGAGACTTTCTGCGCGACGACGGTGTCATATTTGCGAGCATTGACGACGTCGAGGTCGCAAGCATGCGCTTACTGTTCGACGAGATTTTCGGTGCTGCTAATCGCATCGGGGTAATCGTCTGGAAGAACGCCACAGACAACAATCCCACCCAAATTGCCAGCGAGCATGAGTACATCCTCTGCTACGCCAAAGACAAACGTAAGGTTCCGAGCGAGTGGAAGGCGTCGACTCTCGAGATAAAGACACGCTTGCTCGAGGTTGGCGAGAAACTTATCAACGAGCACGTTGACCAATCGGCTCTTCAAGCCGCCTACACGAAATGGTACCGGGAGAATAAGTCCCAGCTGTGGCCCTTCGAGGACTACAAGTTCATCGACGGCGGCGGCGTCTATACCGGAATGCGCTCTGTTCACAATCCGGGTAAGGAAGGCTACCGCTACGACATCCTTCACCCAGTCACGGGTCGGGCATGCCAGCAGCCGCTAATGGGCTATCGGTTTCCTGAGGAGTCGATGCGCCGTCTGATTGACGAGGGGCGAATAATCTTCGGAGATGACGAGACAAAGCTGGTCGAACTCAAGGTCTACGCTAAGGACTATCGAGCCAAACTCTCAAGCCTCTTTGAACTTGATGGCCGCATCGGGACAAACGAAATCAAAGCAATCTTTCCGGAAGACAAGCGGCCATTTGACTTCCCCAAGCCAACGGAACTGATCGAGGAGTTGTTGAGCTTCACTACCAGTGGTAGCGACTTGATCCTAGATTCATTCGGCGGGTCGGGAACGACGGCCAATGCTGTGCTGAAGCTAAACCGGGCGGATGGCCACTCGCGCCGATTTATCTTGGTGGAGATGAAGGACGAAATCGCGACTGGCGTCACCGCTCAGCGTGTGCGGCGCATTGCACGCGGATACACCAGTGCAAAAGGGGAAGCAGTCGCGGGTCTCGGTGGTGGGTTCCAGTTCTGTCGTCTTTCGCCGGAACCGCTGTTCGATGCTGAAGGCCAGATTCGCCGTGACGTTACCTTTGCTCAACTGGCCGAATTCGTCTGGTTCGCCGAGACCGGTGTGGGTTACACGGGCTGCGCCGATTCGCCGCTGCTGGGCGTCCACGAGAGCCGCGCCATCTATCTGCTTTACAACGGCATTCTCAAGGACCGCTCTGTCGCGGGCGGTAACGTGCTTACCGGCACGGTATTGGACATGCTTCCGAAGTTCGCCGGCCCGAAAGTGATTTACGCAGCGGCCAACCGCATGGGTGGTCGCGCTGCACGCGAGGGAATCACCTTCAAGCAAACCCCTTACGCGTTGCAGGTGTAAACGATGACGACGTTCACCCCCAAGACCTATCAGCAGCAGGTGCTCGACAGCATCGAGGTCTATTTCAAATCCTGCCATGAGCTGCCGTCGCCCTCGATCGCCTTTACCGCCGCCACGGAGCGCCTGTGGGGCCGTGGCAATGCGTACAACCCGCTGTCGGGCTTTCCTTCCGACATGCCGTATTTCTGTCTCCGCGTACCCACTGGCGGCGGCAAGACCTGGCTGGCGGCCAAGAGCGTGGCGTTGGTCAATACGCATCTACTGCACTGCGAGCACAGCGTGATTCTGTGGTTGGTACCGAGCAAGCCTATTCGCGAGCAAACGTTGCGCGCGCTTCGCGACCGCCAGCATCCGTATCACGCGGCGCTGCGCGAGGCCGGTCCCATCGCGGTGATGGATCTCGACGAAGCCAAGAGCGTGACCCGCGCGACGCTGGACACGTCGACCACGATCATCGTCGCTACCCGACAGGCGTTTCAGGTGGAGGACGAGGAGTCCCGCAAGGTGTATCAAAGCAGTGGCGCGCTGATGCACCACTTCGACAACCTGTCGCCCACACAGCGCGATGGCTTGTTGAGCGAAGGCGAAGGTGCCGAGCGCACGACGCCGTGCTCGCTGGCAAACGTGCTGCGCCTTCGTCGACCCTTCGTCGTGGTCGACGAGGCGCACAACAGCCGCACCGAACTCGCCTTCGACATGCTGGCGCGCTTCCGCCCCAGCGGCGTGATGGAACTGACCGCCACGCCGGACATGGAACGTACGCCCAGCAACGTGCTGCACAGCGTCTCAGCCGCCGAGTTGAAGGCGGAGGAAATGATCAAGCTGCCCGTGGTGCTGGAAACCGAGCCGAACTGGCAACAGTGCCTGGCTGACGCCATCGGCCGGCGCGACGCCCTGCACAAGTTGGCTGAAGAGGAACGACGCTTGGGCAGCGCTTACCTCCGGCCGCTGGTCTTGATTCAATCGGAGCCCCGCCGTGCTGGGGTGGAGACGCTGGATGTCGAGCGCGTCAAGAACGAACTAATCACAAACCACGGCATTCCGGCCAGCGAGATCGTTGTGGCCACCGGCGAGGAAAAGGGGCTGGAGCAGATCGACGCCAACTACAAGCTGGGCGTTGCCGATCCAGCATGCCCAGTGAAGTTCGTCATCACCCAGAAAGCGCTGGCCGAGGGTTGGGACTGCCCATTCGCGTACATCCTGGTGAGCATGGCCTCGCTGTCATCAGCCACAGCGGTAGAGCAGCTGCTAGGGCGCGTGTTGCGTCAACCCGACGCCAGCCATCGGCAGGCCAAGGCCCTTAATCAGTCCTATGCCTTCGTGGTGTCGCGCAATTTTTCCGAGACGGCAGGCGCGCTACGAGACCGCCTGGTGGCGGGCGCGGGCTTTGAACGACGCGAGGTGACCGAGTTCGTCACCGCTGTCAAGGCCGAGCAAGCGCGGCTGGACTTGGAAGGCCACGCCGGGCGCGTGGTGGTTCGGCCGGTGGCGATCACGTTGACAGAGAAACCGGATCTCAAGAGCGTGCCAAAGCCGGTGCGCGACAAGGTGAGTTGGAACGGCAAGCTCAACACGCTGACCATCACCACGCCGCTGACCGAGGATGAGGCGGAGGTGCTCAAGAGCTCAGTCACCAGCGAATCGGCGGCGGTGGCCATCGTCGAGGCGGCTGAGATCAGCCGCACAACGGCTATCGAGTTCTTCCAGACGCCAGCCGAGTTGGGTGAGCGCTTCCGCGTTCCGCAGCTGGCGTTGCGCGTGCAGGATGAGCTGCAGCTGTTCGACGATCCAGAGGTTCTCGACTATCCATGGGACTTGTCTACGTATGACGCGGCTCCGACAGATGAGGACATCACCGCGCTTGGCGCGGGCCTCAAAGTGTCCGAAGGCGGCGAGATCGATGTCGACGGCGGCAAGGTTGTTTCGCGATTCCTGCCCGAATTGCAGCGTGACTTAGGGCTGGTCTATCAGCCAGAGCACTGGGACGAGGTGCGCCTCGCGACGTGGCTGTGCCGGAATCTCCCGGAACCTTCACTCACCCACGCGAGTAAGCAAGCCTTTGTGGCCAAGTGGCTGACCGAACTGTTGCGCCGCGAGAGCTTCACGCTCGCCCGTGCGAATCTGCAGAAGTTCATGCTGCGCAACCTTTTGGAAGCACGCATTCGTGAGCTGCGCAGACTGGCTGTCGGCAAGGCGTTCCAACAGACTCTGTTCGGCGACGATGCGGCATCGCGCGTCGCGGTGACGGATCAGTACGCTTTTGAGTTCCACCCCCAAGCGTACGCGCCCAGTCGTGACTACGACGGCCGGTTCGGGCACTTCGACTTCCGCAAGCACTTCTACGGCCGCATCGGCGACTTCGATAGCAAGGAGGAGTTCGAGTGCGCTTGCTGGCTGGACATTCAAGCGCAGCAGGGACGCATCCAGTTCTGGGTGCGCAACCTCGTTCGACGCGAAGGCAGTTCGTTCTTTCTACAAAAGGCTGATGGGCGCTTCTATCCAGACTTCTTGTGTCAGTTGCCGGGCACCACTGAGCAGCCACGCTCGATTCTGATCGTTGAATACAAGGGCGCCGATCGTTGGGCTGCAGCTGAGGACGATCGGCTTATCGGTGGACTATGGGAGAGTCTGTCTGAAGGACGTTGTCGCTTTGTCATGCTGAAGAATAAGCAGTGGAACTGGATTGAAGAAAAGCTTTGACGAGCGGCGTCAGACTGACGTGCGAGTTGAAACGGCACGGAAGAATGGGGCAAACGGATCCATTTCCGCGAGCTTGCCCGTGCTTGTATCGGTGTCAATTCAGCTTCGAAAATTGGGGCTGGATCCTATTGCCGGACGGATCGTTGTGGGCAGACCTCGGATCAAACAGGTTGGCGGCGATGCGAGCTGCGCGAGGAGGTAACAACCATGGCTTTTTTTGAAGTGGGGTGCGATCGACTGCAGCGCTTGACGCGCGTGAGTCTTGCGGAGGTGGCTATACACGAGCGTCGCGATTTCCAGCGGTTGCTCCGTGGCCATGTCGCGGAACTGATGTCGGACGTTCTGGTGATCTCAGAGGAGTTCGGAGATTGGGACGACTCCAAGCGGCGCATTGACCTGCTAGGTGTTCACCGTTCCGGGGCATTGGTTGTGATCGAGCTCAAGCGTGGCGATACGGGCGCGCACATGGAGCTGCAGGCGATCCGCTATGCCGCCATGGTGTCCACGATGACGTTCGAACAGGCCGTGGTGGCATTCGAGCACCATCTGGTGAACGTCGGGGCGACGCCCACGGAAGCGCGTCAAAGGCTCCTCGATCACCTCGCCTGGAGCGAGCCCAACGAGGATGACTTCGCACAGGACGTGCGTATCGTCCTCTTCTCAGAGGACTTCTCACGCGAACTGACCACATCGATTCTGTGGCTCAACGAGCGGCGCCTGGACATCACTTGTTTCCGTGTCGGCGCTTATCGGGTCGATCAACGGCTACTGCTCGAGTTTCAGCAGATCATTCCGCTCAAGGAGGCCGAGGACTACCAGGTTCGCGTCCGCAACAAGCAGCAGGTCGAGGAAACCGCGCGGCGTGCGCAGGTGCCCTGGAACAAGGAGTACTACGCCAACTACGGCGATCTCTCACATCGCTGTTGGGATGACGCACGCAACTACGGCTTCATCAGCGCAGGCGGCGGCTCGTGGTTCTCGCGAACGCTGAATCTTCTCGAGCCAGGTGGGCGCGTCTGGGTGAATTCACCGGGCGTTGGATACCTCGGAGTCGGCGTAGTCCGCGGCCGTCCTGTCCCAGCCCGTGAGTTTGAAGTTTCGACCTCGCAGGGCATGCGCAAGTATCTTGACGTGGGGCGCGTCTCGGATGCGATGCGAGCAACCGCTGACGATCCCGAGCGCACTGAGTACTTCGTTCCCGTCGAGTGGATAGCCACTGTTTCCGAGGCACAAGCCGTGCGCGAAACGGGGCTGTTTGGCAATCAGAACTCGGCTGCCAAGCCAAAATCGCCGGATTGGCCAACCACGGTTGACCGGCTCAAGGCGGCGTTCAAAGTGGACTAGACACTGCTTTCTGGGGCAACGGCAAGGAAACGTTGCGAGGCAATGAAGCGAAATTGGGTCGGGTTGCATTCCTGTGAGCATTAGCTGCCTGGCAACAAACCTGATCTTTGATCTGAGAACAAAGGGCAATGACTAGTAGGAATGGCTCGAAGACTATCGACACCCGCCGCCTCGCCATCCTTATCGACGCCGACAACGCGCAGCCGTCCGTTATTGGTGGGCTGCTGGACGAGGTGGCGAAGTACGGCACGGCCAGCGTGCGCCGCATCTATGGCGACTTCACCTCGACGCAGCAGTCGGGCTGGAAAAAGGTGCTGCTGCAGCATTCCATCCAGCCGATGCAGCAATTCGCCTACACGAGCGGCAAGAACGCGACGGACTCGACGCTGATCATCGACGCGATGGACCTGATGTACACGGGTCGGTTCGATGGCTTCTGTCTGGTGTCGAGCGACAGCGACTTCACGCGCCTCGCCCAGCGTCTGCGCGAGGAAGGATTGACGGTGTACGGCTTCGGCGAGCGCAAGACGCCGGATGCGTTCGTGCAGGCCTGTGACAAGTTTGTCTATACGGAAGTCTTGCGCGCCGAGCCGGTGCCGACCCCCGTGGCGAAAAAGTCGGCGTCCAAGGGTGTCGCAAAGAAGGCAACGCCAACGCCCCAAGTGCAGCCAGCGAAGGCGCAGGCTGCCGGGGTGACGCCAGCTTCGACGCCGACATCAGTGCCGGTGGATTTGATCAGGCAGGCGATCGACCAGGCATCCGACGAGTCGGGATGGGCAAACCTGGGCGCGGTTGGCAACTACCTCAACAAGGTGCGTCCGGACTTCGATCCGCGCTTGTACGGCAAGAAGAAATTGAGTGATTTGCTGAAGATGCATCCAGCGGCATTTCGGCTCGAGGAGCGCGCGGCGCCCGATGGACAGGGCAAGGTCGTCTTTGTCGCGCTGGCGGGCTAGAGCCGCGTCGACATGCTTCGTGTACCGGTCGAGTAGGGTGATGAGCCTCCGGCCATTGCAGTAATTGGCGATCTTGTCCGACACGCCCATCGACCCCCGCATCACCGCCCTAAACCGCCGCAAGCGCATCGCCGCGGCGCTGCTGGTCTTCGCCGCGCTCGTCCTCCTCGCCGCCCGCATCGCCGAGCAGCACCTGCACCATTGGTCGCTGGCGCTGCTGGCCGCGATGTCCGAGGCCGCCCTCGTCGGCGGACTCGCCGACTGGTTCGCTGTCGTCGCGTTGTTCCGCCATCCGCTGGGCCAGCGCTGGATTCCGCACACGGCGATCATCCCGACGCGCAAGGACGCCATCGGCGAGAGCCTGGCAGACTTCATCGCGAATCATTTCCTCGGGCGCGAGCAGGTCGCGGAGAAGCTGCGCGAGGTCGACATCGGGGCGGCGCTCGCGCGTCGGCTGACGGACGCCGATACGTCGCGCGCGGTGGGGCGTGCGGTGGCGCGCGGGCTCGCGCGGGTGCTCGACGTGCTGTCGGACGAGCGCCTGTTGCGCTTCGCGCACGACATGTCGCGCGAGCGGCTGCGCAGCCTCGATCTCTCCGGCTTGGCCGCACTCGGCATCGAGCGGTTCACCGCGGACGGCCGCCATCAGGCGCTGGTCACGGACGTGCTGCGTTTCCTGTCGGACAAGCTGCAGTCGCCGTCGGTGCAGGACGAGGTGAAGCGCCGCGTGGCGCGCGAGGTCGGCCGCGTGCTGCGCTGGCTGGGCGCGGACGAGTACGCGTCGAACCGCCTGATCTCGGCGGGCATCGAGCTGATCGGCGAGATGGCGGAAGATCCGGATCACGAGCTGCGCCAGTACATCGAAACGCAGGTGCAGGGATTCGCCGCGCGCCTGCGCACCGACGAACGTTTGCGCGCGGAGGTCGATGCGTTCCGCGATCGCCTGCTCGACAGCGACGACTTCCGCGCCTACGTGCGTTTGCTCCTGGCCGACCTGGTGCGCTGGGTCGAGCAGGACGCGGCGCGCGACGACTCGGTGATCGCGACGCGGGTGGCGCAGGGCCTGCACGCGGTCGGCGAGCGTCTGCTCGAGGATGCCGACCTGCGCGATTGGGTGTCGTCCAGCGTGCGCGAGACGGTCGAGCCGCTGATCGACGAGCATCGCGATGCGATCCGACGCTTCATCGTCGACCGCATCCACCGCTGGAACGCCGAGGAGATGACGCGCGAGCTGGAGCTGGCAGTCGGCAGCGACCTGCAGTTCATCCGCTACAACGGCACTGCGGTGGGTGCGCTGATCGGTGGGCTGATCTTTGGCGTGACGCAGCTGATCGCGTTGTCGATGTGACGGACGGGGCGGTGCGGCGGGAAAGCTAAGCCGTTGTAGCGATAGAGCACCTTCCGTATCCGTGGCCGACCACGATCACACCGATGCGGCCGTGCGCATCATCGTTGACGGGCGTGCTCGCCGCCTGCGCGGATTCACGTACCGCATCGAGGTCGACATCGATGCAGAAGCCGTACGCGCTGCGCCGACCTGACACGCCGATCACCGCGAAGACCGGTGCTAGCATCGTCGCCACATGCCGGCGACCGCTCCTCGCTCGCGTCGCGGCTCCAGGGGGAGAGAGCATTGAATTCCACGTTGTTGCGCGGCGCACTCGTGTGCGTGGCGATGTCGATTGCGTCGTTCGGTTCCGTCGTGCATGCCCAGTCGCCGGACGATGATCCGTATGCGGCGAAGAAGTTCGCGTGCCCCATCGGCGGGCAGGTGTTCGAGCAGAGCATCAACTACCCCGCGCTCGCGCTCGTGCAATTCCCCGATGGCAGTTGGCTCGGTGACCACCTGATCGATGCGCAGCTTCCGGAGTGCCCGAAGGACGGGCTCGTGCTCATTCCGGACTTCGAAACGCACACGGACGCGGGCGACCTGCTCTATCCCGCGTACACACCGGAGCAGGTGGCGAAGCTGGCAACGCTCGTGAAGACCGACGAGTTCCGTGCGCTGCGCAAGCGCGGCCGATACGAGCGCGCCGAGTGGATCGCGCGACAACTGGACATGCCGGCCTACACGCGGTTGCAGACGCTCATGCGCGCGAGTTGGGCGACCGTGAAGCCTGTGGATCGCAAGCGCCTGGTGGCCCGGCTGGCGGCGGAAGGCCCGCAGCTCATCGCGGCGACCACGCGCCCCGAACTTGAGAAGCTGGCGCTGCGGGTACGTGTTGCGAATGCATTGCGCGAGCTGGGTCGCTTCGAGGAAGCGGACGCGGAACTCGCGGCGATCGGGACGGCGATCCCGGAGGATGCGGACGTCACCGACCGCGATCTCGCGAACGATGTCGCCAGCACGATCGCGTCGATGCACGAGGTGGTGGGCTTCCACGATGACGACCGTTTTCCGGTCGACCTGGCATCGAGCCGATGGGCGAGCCAGATGTGCAGCGGGCAGGACATGCCGGCGCCCTACGGCCCGATGACGGCGAACGCGCGCGCCGCCTGCAAGCGGCGTGAGGCGCATCGCCAGGAGGCGGCCACGACGTCGGCGACGGTCGACCAGCTGCTACGGGATCCGAAGGCCCTCGATCAGCGCTGCGCGGCGACGCCCGAGAACGAGCGCGAACCGGGTCTGGCGCAGGCCTGCCGTTTCCAGGACATGCAGCGGGGCAAGGACGAAGGTGAGGAACTGCTTATGCAGCATCCCGCCCAGGTGGCGGCGCAGTGCGAGCCGACGGCGCAGCGGGGCGAACCTAATGGGCCGATGTGGCACGCGTGTATCGGCTACCGGAGCTACCTGGAATCCGCACTGCGCAGGCTGCTGGTGGAGGACGATGCGGGCTACGCGATCGTGTGCTCCAACGGCAGGCAGCCGCCCGACCGCGCGGCCTATGCCTCGGTCGCGTGCGGGGGCGCCGAGCAGGATCGCATTACGCGCGGCGCAGCCAGGTGGATGCTGGATCCGACCGCACTCGATGCGGCCTGCGCTGCGACGCCGATGAAGGACCGCGATCCCGCCCTTTACATGGCCTGCAGTCAGCGCGCGGATGATCTCAAGCGACTCGCTGCCGAGCGTCTGGCGGCTGATCCCGCGGCTTACCGTGCGCAATGCGCGGCGTTCGATGCGCGCGGCGAAAGCCGGTGGGACACGGGCGTCACCGACGAGAACTGGCAGTGCGACAAGGCCCGCAGCATCAGGGAGCGCACGCAGAGGCAGGAAGCGCCACCGCCCGCGCTGGCCGCGCTGCGGTCCGGCATCTCCTCCGCCGAATCCGAGGTGAGCAAGGTCGCGATGGACTACGCGAAGAAGATCGTTGCGAAGGCGAAGACGGAAAACACGTATCCGAGGCGCAAGCGTGGTGATCTGTACTGATTGCGACGCCGCGTCGTAACGATGCGCGCTGTTTGACGAGGGCATGATCGACGCCGCCTGTTGGTAGGCGGCAGCTGACGAGCATCGTGACCGCGTGGCCGTCGGGCCGCGCGGCGCGGCAAGCGAAGCGCACGCGGGTTCGTCTACGGCGCGCTGCGAGTTGCGTCTGCGACCTTCCCGCACTACGCCATCCCGGCTCGTGACGCCGATGCGGGCGCCTAGTCGCCCGCCGTGGCGTCCGTCGCAGCACGCGAATTACCGACGCACTACGCTTGGCCGATCGCCTCGGAGTCCGCCATGCGCCGCACGCCCCTCGCCCTCGCAATCCTCCTCGCCGCGCCGGCCTTCGCCGCTGACGCGCCGCCGCCTGCCGGCAACCCCGCCCTGTACGACATCGCGACCGCCCCCTCGGCGGCGCGCATCGAAGCCGACGTCCGCAAGCTCGTCTCCTTCGGCACGCGGCACACGCTGTCGGACCAGGTGTCGGACACGCGCGGCATCGGCACGGCGACGCGGTGGATCTATTCGGAGTTCCAGAAGATCTCGAAGGACTGTGGCGGCTGTCTCGACGTGCGCTACGTCGAGGGCACGGTGCAGGGCGAGCCGCGCATTCCGGGGCCGCTCAAGGTGATCAGCGTGATCGCGATCCAGCGCGGCACGAGCGATCCGAACCGCTACGTGATGATGAGCGGCGACATCGATTCGCGCGTCACCGACGTGATGAACGCGACGGCCGATGCGCCGGGCGCGAACGACAACGCGTCGGGCATGGCGGGCACGATCGAAGCCGCGCGCGTATTGACCAAGTACAAATTTCCGGCGTCGATCGTGTACGGCGCACTGTCGGGCGAAGAGCAGGGCCTGTTCGGCGGCAAGTTCGTCGCGGCCGAGGCGAAGAAGAACGGCTGGCGCCTCGAGGCCGAACTCAACAACGACATGATCGGCAATTCGTCGGGCATCAATGGCGTGGTCGACAACACCACGGCGCGCGTGTTCTCCGAAGGCGTGCGCATCGTCGAGACGGCGGACGAGGCGAAGCAGCGTCGCTTCGAAGGCGGCGAGCTGGATTCGCCGTCGCGCAACCTCGGCCGTTACATCGACCGCATGGCCGACTACGTGCCCAACCTCGACGTGATGATGGTCTACCGGCTCGACCGCTTCGGCCGCGGCGGCCACCACCGCCCGTTCAACGAGGCCGGCTACCCGGGCGTGCGGGTCATGGAGACCAACGAGAACTACGACCGCCAGCACCAGGACCTGCGCACCGAGAACGGCCGCCAGTACGGCGACGTGGTCGAGGGCGTCGACTTCGGCTACGCCGCCAAGCTGACCGCGCTCAACGCGGTGAGCCTCGCCGGGATGGCCTGGGCGCCGCCGCCGCCGGCGGACGTCAAGATCGAAGGCGCGGTTACCGCCGACACCACGCTCAAGTGGTCGCGCCCGTCAGCCAAGCAGGCACCGAACCTGGCCGGATACAAGGTGTACTGGCGCCTCACCACCGACCCGCAGTGGACGCATTCGCGCTGGGTCGGTGACGTCACCCAGTTCACCCTGAAGAACGTGGTCATCGATAACTACTTCTTCGGCGTGGCGGCGGTGGCGAAGGACGGCACGGAGAGCCCGGTGGTGTTCCCGGGGCCGATGGGCAGCTTCGGCGGGTACTGAGCGGCCCGCGAGGGCGCGACAGGCCACCGACACGGGCGGCCGCGAAGGTCCATACTGTCCCGTCTATACCGGCGGGATTCCCGTGTCCATTCGCTTCGACGCGCTGTTCCAGCACTCGACCAACGCCTACATGGTGTTGGATCGCGAGTTGCGCTATCTCGAGGCGAACCGGGCCTATGAGCTGCTGACCGGGCTGCCGCGCGAGCAGCTGATCGGTCGGGCACTGTTCGACGTATTCCCGGGTTCGGAGAACGACGACGGTTCGTCGCAGGCCGATGTCGTGCGCCGCTCGCTGCAGCGCGCCCTGGACAGCGGCGAGCGCGACGTGCTCGCGTTGATCCCGTACGCCATCACGATCGATACGGCTGACGGGCCGATTACCGACGTCCGCTACTGGAGTGCGACGCATACGCCGATTCGCGATGAATCGGGTGCGGTGGTGGCGGTCATGCAGCACACCACCGACGTCACCGAAGTGCAGCACCTGCGCGAGGAACTGCGTCGCGCGCGCGAAGCCACCGGCCTGACGCAGGAACAGGCGGAGGAAGGCGTGCTGTCGCGCGCCGCGGTCGTGCAGCGCCACAACGATCGCCTGAGCGCACAGCTGGATTTCGTGGATGGCCTCTTCGCGCAGGCGCCGGGTTTCATGGCCGTGCTGCGCGGGCCGGACTACGTGTTCGAGCGCGCCAACGAAGCCTACGAAGCGCTGGTCGGCCGCAAGGGGCTGGTGGGGTGGGCGCTGCGCGACGTCGTGCCGAACGTCGTCGAGCAGGGCTTCATCGCGCTGCTGGACAGCGTGTGCAGCAGCGGCGAGCCGTTCGTGGGCCGCGGCGTGAGCGTGGAGCTGGACGACGGCGCCGGCGGGCGCGTCATCCGCTTCGTCGACTTCGTCTACCAGCCGATCCGCGATACGCAGGGCCGCACCGACACGGTGTTCGTGCAGGGCACCGACGTCACCGATCGTGAAACCGCACTCGCCGACGCGCATGTCAGCGAAGCGCGCTTCCGCACGATCACCGAGCTGCTGCCGCAGATGATCTGGTCGACGCTGCCGGACGGCTATCACGATTACTACAACCAGCGCTGGTACGACTTCACCGGCGTGCCGGTCGGCTCGACCGACGGCGAAGCCTGGGCGGGCATGTTCCATCCGGAGGATCAGCCGCGTGCATGGGCCCGCTGGCGCCACAGCCTCGCCACCGGCGAGCCCTACGAAGTGGAATACCGCCTGCGCGATCGCAACGGCGTCTACCAGTGGGTGCTCGGCCGCGCGCTGCCCGTGCGCGACGAGACCGGCACGATCGTGCGCTGGATGGGCACCTGCACCGAGATCGACGACCTCAAGCGCACGCAGCAGGCGCTCGAGCGCAGCGAGAACGCGCTGCGCGCGGCGGATCGCCAGAAGGACCAGTTCCTCGCGACGCTCGCGCACGAGATGCGCAATCCGCTGGCGCCGATCGTCACCGCGGTGCAGCTGCTGCGCATGGCGCCCGACCGCGAGGTGACGGTGCGCCAGGCCGCGGAGATCATCGATCGCCAGTCGACGCACATGCGCAACCTGGTCGAAGACCTGATCGACGTGTCGCGCGTGACGCGCGGCCTCACGTCGCTGCAGAAGCGCGAGGTGCGGCTGTCGGACGTGGTCGCCGGTGCGGTCGAACAGACGCAGCCGCTGATGGAGCGGCGCACGCACAGGCTCGAGGTGCGTGACGCGACCGGCGACCTCACGCTCGACGCTGATCCCGTGCGCCTCACGCAGATCCTCACCAACCTGCTCAACAACGCGGCGAAGTACACGCCGCCCGGCGGTACGGTGACGGTGGACGTGGGCATCGAAGGCCGCCATGCCGTGGTGCGCCTGCACGACACCGGCGTCGGCATGGACGACGCGCTGCTCGCACGTGTGTTCGGTCTGTTCGAACAGGCCGAGGCGACGCCCGAACGCGGCCATGGTGGGCTCGGCATCGGTCTCGCCCTGGCACGGAGCCTCGCGCAGCTGCATGGCGGCAACCTGACGGCGTCGAGCGCCGGACCGGGACTCGGCTCGACGTTCGAACTGCGACTACCGCTGGATCCCGTCGTCGTTACGGCGGGCTGACCGCCTCAGCGCGCGGCGCGTTCGCGTTCGATCGCGCGCCAGCCGATGTCGTGGCGATGGAATTCGCCGTCCCAGGAAATCCCGGCGACCAGTGCGTACGCGCGCTGCTGCGCTTCGGCGACGGTGCCGCCCAGCGCACACGCGCACAGCACGCGACCGCCCGCTGTTTCGATGTGTGCGCCGACGAGCTTCGTGCCGGCGTGGAACACCTTGGCGCCCGGTTCTTCGTCCGGCACGTCCCACTGGTTGATGACGTCGCCGGTACGCGGCGTGTCGGGATAGTTCGCCGCGGCCATCACCACGCCGAGTGAGGCGCGCGGATCCCACTGCGCTTCCACGGCATCGAGTCGACCCGCGATGCCGGCTTCGACGAGGTCGACCAGATCGGATTGCAGACGCAGCATCACCGGCTGCGTTTCCGGATCACCGAAACGCACGTTGAATTCGATGACCTTGGGCGCGCCGCTGGCGTCGATCATCAGGCCGGCGTAGAGAAAGCCGGTGAACGGCACGCCGTCCGCCGCCATGCCGCGCACGGTGGGTTCGACGACCTCGCGCATCACGCGTGCATGCACCTCGGGCGTCACGACGGGTGCGGGCGAATACGCGCCCATGCCGCCCGTGTTCGGGCCGGTATCGCCGTCGCCAACGCGCTTGTGATCCTGGCTCGTGGCCATCGGCAGCGCGGTGCGGCCGTCGACCATGGAGATGAAGCTGGCTTCCTCGCCTTCGAGGAATTCCTCGATGACGACGCGTGAGCCCGCGTCGCCGAACGCGTTGCCGGCGAGCATGTCGCGCACCGCGGCTTCGGCTTCGGCCAGCGTCATCGCGACGATCACGCCCTTGCCTGCCGCGAGGCCGTCGGCCTTGATCACGATCGGCGCGCCCTTCTCGCGCACGTAGGCGAGCGCGGCGTCGACATCGGTGTGCACTGCGTAATACGCGGTGGGAATGCCGTGGCGCGCGAGGAAATCCTTCGCGAACGCCTTGCTGCCTTCCAACTGGGCCGCCGCGGCCGTGGGCCCGAAGATGCGGTGGTTCGCGGCGCGGAAGCGGTCAACCACGCCTGCCACCAGCGGCAC
The DNA here is from genome assembly GCF_003367355.1 of Lysobacter sp. TY2-98. Classification (NCBI taxonomy): domain Bacteria; kingdom Pseudomonadati; phylum Pseudomonadota; class Gammaproteobacteria; order Lysobacterales; family Lysobacteraceae; genus Lysobacter; species Lysobacter sp. TY2-98. The sequence continues at coordinate 2,181,078 of NZ_CP031413.1, read as the reverse complement.
CTCGGGGCCGACTACGGTGATCGAAATGCCCTCGCGCCCGACCAGCGCCAGCAGCCCGTCGATGTCGGTGACCTTGACATCGACGTTGCGGCACTTCGCCTCGCGCGCGGTGCCGGCATTGCCCGGCGCCACCAGCACCTCCGACACACGCGCGGACTGCGCGATCTTCCAGGCGAGCGCATGCTCGCGGCCGCCGGAGCCGATAACCAGGATCTTCATGCGCCAATCGGGAAGCGGGGGACGCGGCATTTTACGGGACGCAGCGCGCGCGGCGGGTAACGCCGGTCAGCTGTCGACGTCGCAGCCGCGGGTTTTCAGTTCACGCGCGGACACGCGATAGCCGTAGGCGTCGCGCGGAATCGGGATGCTGCGCTCGACCGTATCGCCGCGGCGCGTGCCGCTCACCTGCACCTGCAGCGCATAGAAACCGTTGTCGACCGTCGTGGCGTCGGCCTGCAGCGTGCATTCGAGTTCGAGCAGGCGTTTGCGGCAGTGCCGCGACGTCGCCGGCGTGCAGCTGCCGCGGTTGCTCACGACCGAGGTGACGACCAGCAGGTCGCGCAGCTCGCCGCCAATCTCGGCATAGAGCGTCTGCGTGGCGCGGCGCGGCATCGAGGTGACGTCGTGGCGTGTCACCACGAAGCCGGTATCGGAGGGACCGAGCGCGAGGAAGCCGACGTCGCCCATGCGCGCATCCACCCCGCGTGCGTCGATGCCGCGATAGCGCGTGCGCAGCTGGGTCGGATCGCGACGTGTGCCGCCGGCGCGCAGCACGAACAGGTCGATCTGCGGTTCGACGGTGGCGTGCGTCGGCGGCGACGTGCACACGGCGATGCGGCGCTCCTGCGACTGTGGGCCGGAGTCCGCGCAGATGCGCCGCGTGCCGGCGTCGTCCGCGGCCTTCCAGTCGCCCTTGATGCGCGCCGTCTCGTGCGGGTATTCGCCGGAGAGCAGGCGCGCCGCGTCGCGATCGGTCACGACCGGTTCCGCGACCGGCATTGGTGCGGGCGCCGGCGGGCGCGCCGCAGCGGTGGAGATCGCGATGAGGAGCAGGGCGGGGGCGCGGCGCATCCGGGGAAGTCTCCAGCCGCCGCGCGAAGCCGGCGTCAGTGGCGGAAGTGCCGGATGCCGGTGAAGACCATCGCGAGCCCATGTTCGTCCGCCGCGGCGATGACTTCCGCATCGCGCATCGAGCCGCCCGGCTGGATCACCGCCTTGATCCCGGCCTCCGCCGCGGCGTCGATGCCGTCGCGGAACGGGAAGAACGCGTCCGAGGCCATCACCGAACCCGGCACCACGAGCCCGGCGTCGACCGCCTTGATGCCGGCGATGCGCGCCGAATACACGCGGCTCATCTGGCCTGCGCCCACGCCAATAGTGCGGTGGTCCTTCGCGTAGACGATCGCGTTCGACTTCACGAACTTGGCGACGCGCCAGGCGAACAGCAGGTCGGCCATCTGCGCCTCGGTGGGCGCGAGCCTGGTCACGACCTTCAGCTCGTCGCGCGTCACTTCGCGGATGTCGGCGGTCTGCATCAACAGGCCCGAGCCGACGCGCTTGACGTCCATGTTGTTGCGGCCGTCGCCGTGCGGAATCCGCAGCACGCGCACGTTCGCCTTCTTCTTCGCGTAGGCGAGCGCGTCGTCGTCGTAATCCGGCGCGATCAGCACTTCGACGAACTGGCGGTCGAGGATGGTCTTCGCCGTCGCGCCGTCGAGCTTGCGGTTGAAGGCGATGATGCCGCCGAACGCGGACGTGGGATCCGTCGCGTAGGCCGCTTCGTACGTGTCGGCGCAGCTCGCGCCTTCGGCGACGCCGCACGGGTTCGCGTGTTTCACGATCACGCAGGCGGTGTTCTCGAACTGGCGCACGCACTCCCACGCGGCATCGGCGTCGGCGAGGTTGTTGTAGCTGAGTTCCTTGCCCTGTAGCTGCGTGAACGTGGCGAGGGTGCCCGGCACGGGATACAGGTCGCGGTAGAACGCGCCGAGCTGGTGCGGGTTCTCGCCGTAGCGCAGGTCCATCACCTTGATGAAGCTGCCGTTGTTCTGCTGCGGGAACGGGCTGCGCTCGACCGTGCCGCCCTCGGCGATGTCGGTGATCGCGGACAGGTAGTCGCTGATGCAGGCGTCGTACTGTGCGACGCGATTGAACGCGGCGACCGACAGCGCGAAACGCGTCGCGGCGGACAGTGCCCCGTCGTGTGCATCGAGTTCGGCGACGATTCCGTCGTACTGCGACGGATCGGTAGCGACGGCGACGCGCGCGAAGTTCTTCGCCGCCGACCGCAGCATCGCCGGGCCGCCGATATCGATGTTCTCGACGATGTTCTCGAGCGTGCTCGACGGATCGGCCGACACCTTCTCGAACGGATAGAGATTCAGCACCAGCAGATCGATCGCGCCGATGCCGTGCTGCGCCATCACCGCATCGTCGGTGCCGGCGCGACCAAGCAGGCCGCCGTGCACGAGCGGATGCAGCGTCTTGACGCGGCCGTCCATCATTTCCGGGAAGCCGGTGAGTTCGCTGACGTCGCGCACCGCGAGGCCCGCATCGCGCAACGCCTTCGCAGTGCCGCCCGTGGACACGAGTTCGACGCCGTGGCGCGCGAGTGCCTGCGCGAGCGGCAGCAGCCCAGTCTTGTCGGAGACGGACAACAGGGCGCGGCGGAGCTTCACCGACGGGCCGTTCGGAGCTGCGGTCATGGCGATTTCGTGCGACGTGGGGAAGCGCGAATTATACCGGCCGCCCCCGAACGGGCCGGCGACTCAGCTCTGCGCGAGTCCGTATTCGCGCAGCTTCTTGCGCAGCGTGGCGCGATGGATGCCGAGCAGCTGCGCCGCACGGCTCTGGTTGCCGTCGCAATGGCGCAGCACTTCCTGGAACAGCGGAATTTCCAGCTCGCGCAACGCGACTTCGTAGAGATCGCAGGTGTCGCAACCGTCCAGGTCACGCAGGAAGCGACGGATCGAAACGGCGACGTGCTCGCGCAGCGGCGTGCGTGCGCCGGGGCGGATGTCGGTAACGACGGACGGGGCGAGATCGGATGCAGCAGCGCTCATGGGCGTGTCGACAGCCCGCGGTCTGCGCAGGCGGACGCGGAGTCTAGCCCGACCACGTCGCGCACAACGGGGCGACACACCGCGGCCGACAAACGTGCGGACGAACGGCCGCCGCGGCTCATGGCCGCATGGAATTACTGCAGCTGGAAGTCGTAGGACTCCACGCGACTGGCGGGTTCGCGCACGTCGAACGCGACATCGAGGCTGTCGCCCGGCGCGACGAGCGCGGCGACGCGCTGCCCGTACTCGCGCGGGGCGACCGCGCGTGCACCGACGAGGCGGCCGTCCAGATCGGACAGGCTCAGGACGATGACCGGCGCAGGCTGCGGCCAGCGTGCGTCGTTGCGCACCGTGGCGGTGACGTGCAGCACACCCGGTCGCGCCGGATTCGGACGCACGTTGCGCGTCAGCATCCGGTAGGCCTCGGGTTCATGCCACGCGGGCACCTCGCAGCGGAGCACGCCGCAGGTCTGCATCACGAGCGGGCGCCAGCGTGCATCGGCCGCGAGCGCGCCGCGCTGCGCGAGCAGCAACTGCAGGCCGAAGACGACCGCGAGGGTGGCGACGATCGCGACCAGCGGCCAGCGTCGGCCGCGCGGACGCGCAGTGCGGCGGCGGACGAAGCTGGGGCCGTCGTGGGAGGTGCGGGTGGCCGCGGCTGCGGCGGTGGGATCCGCATCGTCGTCGGCGCTCGCGTCGACTTCGAGGTGGTCGTCGCGCGTCCCGTTGAGGTCGGTTCCGATACCGGTGTCGATATCCGAATCGGCGGCTGCATCCGATTCATCTTCGGTCGCGTCGATCGTCGCGTTGTGGATCGTTGGCGCAACGGGGCGCGGCTCAGCGCGCTCGACGGCAGGCGGTGCCGCGATGAGGGCGTCGCGTTGCGGCGGCACGGCGTCGACCGGCACCGCAGCGATCGATTCGACCTGAGCCGGTGCTTCGGTCGGCGCTGCTTCGCGCTGTTGCCGCGGCGCCTCCGGCGGCACATCCATCGCATCGCCTTCGGAGAGCAGCGCACTGCCGCAGCGTGGGCAGCGCTGGCTCATTTCGCGGCCGGCGATCAGCGCGACGAGGAATCCGCAGTTGGGGCAGGGCATGAACATGCCGGCTATTCCACCACGCCTCGCAGGCGGAATGCGACGCCGTTCACAGGTGTCGCAGTGCCGCTCAGCGGCGACGCCCGCTCACGCGCATCCAGTCGTCGAGTTGCTCGACGCGGATGTCGTCCAGAACGTCGGCATAGGCCGCGGCGACTTCGTCTTCCTGCCCGGCGAGGATGCCGGACATGGCGAGCCGCGCGCCCGGTGCGCAGCGCGCGGCGATGACGTCGCGCAGTTCGATCAGCGCCGAGGCGAGGATGTTGGCAACCACGACCGGATACGTCGCGACGGGTTCGTCCTGCGGCAGATAGACTGCAAGGCGATCGCCGACGCCGTTGCGTTCGGCGTTGTCGATCGTCGCGGTGACGGCCTGCGGATCGTTGTCGACGCCGACCGCGTCCTTCGCACCCAGCTTGAGCGCGGCGAGCGCGAGGATGCCCGAGCCGCAGCCGAAGTCGAGCACGCGTGCGTCGCGCAGCACGCCTTCGGAGGCGAGGGTGTCCAGCCACTGAAGGCAGAGCGCGGTCGTCGGATGCGTGCCGCTGCCGAACGCGAGGCCGGGATCGAGTCGCACGACCGCCGCATCCGGCGCGTCAGCGCCTTCAGGCAGTTCGTGATTCCACGGCACGATCCAAGTACGCGCGCCGAATTGCAGCGGCGCGTACTGGTCCATCCACGCGCGCTCCCAGTCCTGGTCCTCGACATCGCGGAATTCCGCACGCGACCAGTCGAGACCATCGTCCTGCGCGCTCAACGCGTGCAGCAGCGCATCGCGCGGCGTGCCCGCTTCGAAGAGTGCGGTGAGCACCATCTCGCCCCACAGCGGCGTTTCGCCGACACCGGGTTCGAAGATGGCCTGCTCGTCGGGTGCATCGGCATGCGCGTCGACGAGCGTGACCGCCAGTGCGCCGACATCCTCGAGCGCGCGCTCGTAGCGCGGCTGCTGCGCTTCCGTGCAGGGGAGGGCGAGCTCGAGGAAGGGCATGGGTTACTGGCCGACCAGCTGGATGGCGTCGATCGCCTTGTAGCCGGGTTCGACGGCATTCGCGAGCGTTACCTTCACCGCTGCAACCTTGTACGGCGTGGTGTCGAACGAACGCACGAACCAGCTGCGCGGGCCACGCGTTTCGTCCTGCGCGTCGCTCAGGCCGGTCCACACGGTGTGGCTCGCGCCGGTCGTGTCGATCAGATCGATCTGGTGCGCCGTCTTGACGCCCTTTTCGAATGCGACGCGCACGGTCGTGGCATTCACCGGCTTCGCGAACTTCGCTTCGATCCAGTCGAAGCCCATGTCCTGGTGGTTGTTGAGCCAGGTGGTGCCGTCCGGCGCGCCTGCGGCATGCACCGGCGTGTTGGGTTCCGTCGACTCCGGCGGCAGCTTGTCCGCGTCGCCGAACGACGAGCTCGCCTTCGCCGACGCCGCCCACTGCCCGTGCGCGTCGTTGACGTAGCGATCTTCCATCTCGGCGTACGCGAGCTTGGCCTGCGCGTCGGCATCGGCCGGGCCGGTGCCCGCGGACTCGGTCGGCGGCGGGCCCGGAGGCGCGGCCTGCACGGTCGGCACCGGCGTGGTCGGCGCGGCGGCCGCAGGCTGCGCGGCGTCGTCGACGGTCGGCGCGTCGTCGTGCTTCTTGCACGCACTGATCGCGACGAGGCTGAGGAGGGAGACGGCAACCAATCCCTTGTTCATGACGGACTCCGATGGAAAGCGGGAACAACGCACGATGCCGCGATCGGATGACCGCGGCGCACGCGTCGAGGATCAACCGATCGAGATCGCCTTTTCCTTCTGTTCCTTCAGGCGCTTCTCGAGGTAGTGGATGTTCTGGCCGCCCTGCTGGAAGCCGGCGTCGGCCAGAATGCGCTGCTGCAGCGGGATGTTCGTCTTGATGCCGTCGACGACCATCTCGTTGAGTGCCACGCGCATGCGTGCAATGGCGATGTCGCGCGTCGGCCCGTGCACGATGAGCTTGCCGATCATCGAGTCGTAGTTCGGCGGCACGCGATAGCCCTCGTAGATGTGGCTGTCGACGCGCACGCCCGGGCCGCCCGGTGCGTGGAAGTGCTGGATCAGGCCGGGGCAGGGCATGAAGGTGTCGGGATCTTCCGCATTGATGCGGCATTCGATCGCGTGGCCTTCGAGGACGATGTCGTCCTGCTTCAGGCGCAGCTTCTCGCCCGCGGCGATGCGCAGCTGTTCGGTTACGAGGTCGATGCCGGTGACGAGCTCCGTCACCGGATGCTCGACCTGGATGCGCGTGTTCATTTCGATGAAATAGAACCGCCCGTTCTCGAACAGGAATTCGAACGTACCTGCGCCGCGATAACCAATCCGGATACAGGCTTCGACGCAGACCTTGCCGATCTCCGCGCGCAGTTCGGGCGTGATGCCCGGCGCCGGCGCTTCCTCGACAACCTTCTGGTGTCGACGCTGCATCGAGCAGTCGCGCTCGCCGAGGTGGATCGCGTTGCCCTGGCCGTCGGCGAGCACCTGGATCTCCACGTGGCGAGGGTTCTCCAGGAACTTCTCCATGTAGACCATGTCGTTGCCGAACGCGGCCTTGGCTTCCGATTTCGTGGTCTGGATTGCGGTGACGAGCGCGGCTTCGGTGTGCACCACGCGCATGCCGCGGCCACCGCCGCCGCCCGCCGCCTTGACGATGATCGGGTAGCCGATCTCGCGCGCGATCTTGGTGTTCTCCGCCGGGTCATCGCCGAGCGGACCGCCGCTGCCGGGCACGCAGGGAACGCCCGCAGCCTTCATCGCGCGGATCGCTTCCACCTTATCGCCCATCAGGCGAATCGTGTCGGCCTTGGGACCGATGAAGATGAAACCGCTCTGCTCGACACGCTCAGCGAAGTCCGCGTTCTCGCTGAGGAAGCCGTAACCCGGATGGATGGCCTGCGCGTCGGTCACCTCGGCGGCGGCGATGATCTGCGCCATGTTGAGGTAGCTCTGCGTGCTCGGCGCCGGGCCGATGCAGACGGACTCGTCCGCCATCGCCACGTGCTTGAGGTTGCGGTCGACGGTGGAATGCACGGCGACCGTGCGGATGCCGAGCGCGTGGCACGCGCGCAGGATGCGCAGCGCGATTTCGCCCCGGTTTGCGATTACGACTTTGTCGAGCATGACGGATTCCAGCAGGCGGACGCCTCGGGCGTCCGCGGGAAACGCAGCAGTAGCGGAGTTACGTCACGACCGACGCCGCACGGCGGTGTCGGTTCGCGACGAAGCCTCAGCCGATGACGAACAACGGCTGGTCGAACTCGATCGGCTGGCCGCTCTCGACGAGCACCTTGAGCACGGTGCCGGAGACGTCGGCTTCGATCGGGTTGAACATCTTCATGGCTTCGATGATCGCGAGCGTCTCGCCGGCCTTCACCGCCTGGCCGACGCTCACGAACGCCGGCTTGTCCGGCGCGGGCGAGGTGTAGAACGTGCCCACCATCGGCGCACGCACGACGTGGCCGGCCGGCAGATCGCTAGCCGCCTTGGGCGCGCCACCGGACGCGGCGTCGGTCGGGCTCGCCATTGGCATCACGGGCGCAGCCTGCGGCGGCGGCATCGCATAGGCCGGCGGCGGCGCGTAGGTGACCTCGCGAGTCGTGGTGCGCGCCAGGCGGACGGTTTCCTCGCCTTCCTTGATCTCGATCTCGGACAGGTTGCTCGCCTCGAGCAGGTCGATCAGCTTCTTGATTTTCCGCAGGTCCATGTCGGGCCTCGTGTGTGGATTCGGGGGCGATCGCCGCGTGTTCCGCGCCGATCGCGGAGATATCAGGAGCGGTTGGCCTGCGCCGCAGCGCGCTTGTCGAGCCAGGTGATCGCGGCGTCCATCGCGAAGCGGTAGCTGTCCGCGCCGAAGCCGCAGATCACGCCCATGGCGAGGTCACTGAAATAGCTCTGCTTGCGGAACGGCTCGCGCGCATGCGGGTTGGACAGGTGCACTTCGATGAAGGGCAGGTCCGCCGCGGCGACGGCGTCGCGCAACGAAACGCTCGTGTGCGTGAGGCCGGCCGGATTGATGATCAGGAACGCCGTCCCGTCGGCACGCGCGGCGTGCAGGCGGTCGATGAGCTCGTGCTCGGCGTTGGATTGCATCGACTCGAGCGTATGGCCGTGCGACTCGGCGTCGAGCTTGAGGGCGCGATCGATGGCGGCCAGCGAGGTGCGTCCGTAGACCGCGGGTTCGCGCTCGCCCAGCAGGTTGAGGTTCGGGCCGTGCAGCACCAGCAGCTTCGCCATAGCGGACCCTTCCGTCGTCGGAGCCCGGCAGTCTGCGCTTTGCGCTAAAGGCTGTCCAGACGTTCGCTACCGTATCGCCGACGTTGGGCGAAATTCAATCGCGCGTTCGAAGCGCCTCGGCGGCCCAGTCGTCGAGATCGGCGGCCTGCAGCGGGCCCGCCCAGCGGCGCAGCACGCGGCCATTGGCGCCGACCAGCACGCTGTAGGGCAGCACGCCGCGGCTGTTGCCGAGGCGAACGCCCGTGTCCGCCGGGCCGGCGGCGTCGACCAGTACGGGATAGCTGACCGGATGTGCCTTGAGAAAAGCGCGCACGGCGGCGGCGTCATCCAGCGCGATGCCGACCACTTGCACGCCGTTCGCCCCCTGTTGTTTGGCGAAGCGGTCGAGCGCCGGCATTTCCTCGAGGCAGGGGCCGCACCAGCTGGCCCAGAGGTTGATCAGGACGGGCCGCCCTGCGGCCAGTGCGCTCAGCGTGTGGCGGCCGCCGTCGGGCGCGGGCAGGTCGATCGCCGGCACGGCCTGGCCAGCACGCGAGGCGGGGATCCGATCGAGCGCCTGATCCAGTCGGGTGCGCCAGCCCGGGTCGGTCGCCAGACTCGCCACCACGCCGATGGCGCCGGCAAGAACCGCGACGATGACGACCGTTCGCGTCCTCATCGCGCCGCGTCGGCGAGTGCGCCCGTGACCATGGCGGGTGTCAGCAGGGTCGGCAGCACCTTCGACTCGCCCCGGCGCGGATAGACGACGTACAGCGGCACGCCGACCGCGCCATGACGCTGCAGGAACGCGGTCAGCACGGGGTCGACGTCGGTGTAGTCACCGACCAGATAGACGGCGTTCGTGGCGCGCATCGCCTCGGCGAAGGCCGGGCGAGCGAACACGGCGCGCTCGTTGGCCTTGCAGCTCACGCACCAGTCGGCGGTGATGTTGACGAAGACGACGCGGCCTTCGGCCCGGAGGGCGGCAAGCCTCGCCTCGCTGAAGACTTCGTGGCTCGCGTCGGCCGCGACGCTCGCAGTCGGCCGCGGCAGGCGATGCACGGTGGCGAGCGCCGCGCCTGCACCGGCGAGCGCGAGCACCAGCGCGACCGCGCCCCACGCGCGACCGCGATGACGCGTGCGGCTCCACGCCCACGCAGCGAACGCAATCGCGACCGCGGCGGCGAGCGTCCACGCGATCGCATCCGGCCCGCGCTGGCGGCCGAGCACCCACAGCAGCCACGCACTGGTGAGGTAGAGCGGGAACGCCAGCGCCTCCTTGAGCGTCTCCATCCATGCGCCCGGGCGCGGCAGCAGCGCGGCGAGACCCGGCAGAGCGCCGATGAGGATGAAGGGCAGGGCGAGTCCGATACCGAGCGCGACGAACACCGCCAGCGCCAGCGGGGTCGGCGCGAGAAACGCCCAGGCGAGCGCCGCCCCCATGAACGGCGCCGTGCAGGGCGTCGCCACGACCACCGCGAGCACGCCGGTGAAGAAGTCGCCGGCGAAACCGCCGCGTTGCGTCAGCGAGTGGCCCGCACCGGTCCAGCGTCCACCCGCATACCAGAGGCCGGACAGGCTGAGGCCGAGCGCGAACATCACCAGCGCGAGAAGGGCGACGACGATCGGCTCCTGCAGCTGGAAACCCCAGCCGAGCGCGCGGCCGGCGTGGCGCAGTGCAAGTGCGAGTCCGCCGAGCGCGAGGAAGCTCAGCACGACACCGGACGTGTAACCGAACGCATGGCGACGCGCGACGCTCGGCGAACCGCTCTCCGCCAGCGACAGCGCCTTCAGCGAGAGCACCGGCAACACACAGGGCATGAGGTTGAGGACAAGTCCGCCGAGTAGCGCGAGCATCAGTGCGGACAACGCGCCGCCAGCGGCGACGCTGCGCGGCGCGGGCGGTGCTTCGCGCGCGGGCATCGCGACCGATGTGGCGGACGTCGTCGCAGGCGATGCAGTCGACGCGGTGTCCGGCGATGCGGTCATCGACGCGTTGTCTGCAGCACCGGAGGACGATGGTGTCGGCGCAACGTCTTGCGCGGCGACTGCGCCCACCACGCCCACCGGCAAATCGACGTCCGCCGTGCGTTCCATCGGCGGATAGCAGATGCCGTCCGTCTGGCAGCCCTGGAAGCGCGCGGTGAGTTTGATCGTGCGCGCCGCGGTCGTCGTGCGCGTCAGCGGCAGCGTGAGATCCGCCTCGTCGAAATACACCGCGACGTCGCCGAAGTGTTCGTCGTGATGCTTGCGCGCCGGTGGCCAGTGCGGCGTGCCGAGCGCAAAGCCCGCAGCGCGCGACGCGGCGTCGAGGCGGAATGTCGTGCGATCGCGATACAGGTAGTAGCCCGGTGCGGGCGTAAAGCGCACGAGCACGCGATTGCCGGTGTCCGGAATCGCTTCGAAGCGGAAGGCTTCATCCTGCGGCAGCGGTGCGGCATCAACACCCGCAGTCGCGGCGCCGCGCGCAAGCGCGAACGGCGAACGGCTGGGTGCGGTCTGTGCGGGCGTTGCATCCGCGGGCAATGCGACGGTGAGCTTGCGCGTCTGCGGTGGATAGCACACGCCCGCGTCGGCGCAACCCTGGTACTTGATGGTGACCACCGTGCTCGCGGCCTGCGGCGTACCCGGCAGCGTGGCGACGAGCGACCCGCGATACGTCTCGACGTCGCCGAAGAATTCGTCGTGATGCGCATCGCCCTTGGGCATGCGCAGCGCGTCGGCGACGAAGCCGGAATCCGACTGCACGCCGATGCGATGTCGATACAGGTAATAGCCCTTCGCGATCGTCCAGCGCACTTCGATCGCGCCGTCGGTGTACTGCGCGCTGGGTACGAACACGCTGTCGACCGGCGGAAGCTGGTCCGGCGTGATCGCGTGCGCACGCAGCGCCCATGTGGCGAGGACGAACAAACAGGTGCCGGCGATCCGGCGCAACGTGTCAGGCATCGGGACGGCTCTGGGCGTGGACCCAGTCGAGGTAGGCGGGCGCGCCGTCGCGGACTTCGAGCACGAGCAGCTCCGGCACGTCGTAGGGGTGCATCGCCTGTACGCGGGCGATGGCGGCAGGGATGCGATCGTCCGCGGTCTTGATCAGCAGCAGGACTTCCTCGGCGGTTTCGACACGCTCTTCCCAGCGATAGGTCGAGCGCAGGCCCGGTAGCTGCTGCACACAGGCAGCGAGGCGTTCCTCGACCAGCGCGGTGGCGATACGCTCGGCCGTCGCGACGTCCGGGCAGGTGCAGTGAAGGACGGCGGCGCGCATCCGCCGATTGTAGCGAGCGGCTGCGGAGCGCCTCAGGTTTCGCGTCGCGGTCCGCGCGATCGGCCGGTGCGCAGCGCGGCCATCTGCTCCATCAGCTCCACCAGCGGCGCCTGGCTGCGCGGCGGCAGGCTACGGAAGGCGGTGAGCATGCGCAGCTCAAGCGGTTCGTCGACCATGGTCGCGTCCACTGCCGCCACGCCTTCCAGTGCGTCCTCGTTCGACAACGCCATGCGCCCGCGGCCGGTGGCCAGCCACTCGAACTGCACCCCGGTGACTGTGGCGACGCGTCGCAGGTTCGACATGCTCGGGCTCTTGCCCTGCACGGCTTCCCAGTGGCTGACCGCGCTGCGCTGCACGCCGACCGCCTCGGCGAGCGCGGACTGGGACAGGCCGGCGTGGCGTCGGGCGAGGCGGATCCGCTGCTGGGAATTCATAGCAAGTGACGCTCCGCGTCAGCAGAATGGACGTTATTTGACCAACTCTACCGGAAGTCACCTCGCTACCAATAAAACCGTGATGAGGTGCGCTTCAGGTCACAGTACCGGGTGAAGGTGGGCTGAAACCCGGCAATGAATACGATTTCATAAATGTCCGTTTTCCATCCGCTACCGGAAGCGGACGTTTCTTTCGGTAGCGGCGGGGTAGCGGAGGTGACGTGAACCGCCCACAATCGCCCCACGTCGACACGGAACGTCGACAGGACATGGGGTCACGGGTTCTTGGGGAGGCGCGCCGGATCGCGCGAGCTTGGATGGCCGTCCTCGAAAACCAAAGAGCGCGTTTCTTCGGGACGCGCTCTTTTTTTGTCTCCGCGATTCGTAGCGGCCCCGGCTGAGGCCGCCGGCGCGTCATCACGCGCGTTCGACTTTTTTCGTGCCTGGCCCTTGAAAGTCCGCCGGGCCATCCCATATCCCGCCCCGTCCGCGATGCGGGCGCAGCGCGTCCCGTGTTTGGCACTCGGGACAAGCGACTGCTAAAATTTCCCGTCTTTCGCTGTTATTTCAACCACTTAGCAATCCAGCCGGAGGTTCGTGCATGAACATCAAGCCGCTCTACGACCGCGTGGTCATCAAGCGCATGGAAGAAGAAAAGGTTTCGGCCGGTGGCATCGTGATCCCGGATTCGGCGACCGAAAAGCCGATCAAGGGCGAAGTCATCGCGGTCGGCGAAGGCAAGGCCTTCGACAACGGCACCGTGCGCGCCCCGAAGGTCAAGGTCGGCGACAAGGTGCTGTTCGGCAAGTACAGCGGCACCGAAGTGAAGCTCGACGGCAACGACCTTCTCGTTGTGAAGGAAGACGACATCTTCGCGATCCTCGGCTGATCGCGGCCTTCCTTCGAACCACCCATTCCCACTGAAATTTTTTTGAGGTAACTGCACATGGCAGCCAAGGAAATCCGCTTCGGCGAAGACGCGCGCACCAAGATGCTGCGCGGTGTGAACGTGCTCGCGAACGCCGTCAAGGCGACGCTCGGCCCGAAGGGCCGCAACGTCGTGCTCGAGAAGAGCTTCGGCGCGCCGACGATCACCAAGGACGGCGTGTCCGTCGCGAAGGAGATCGAGCTCGCCGACAAGTTCGAGAACATGGGCGCGCAGATGGTGAAGGAAGTCGCGTCCAAGACTTCCGACAACGCCGGTGACGGCACCACCACCGCGACCGTGCTCGCGCAGGCGCTGATCCGCGAAGGCATGAAGGCCGTTGCGGCCGGCATGAATCCGATGGACCTCAAGCGCGGCATCGACAAGGCGGTCACCGCGGCCGTCGCCGAGCTGAAGAACATCTCCAAGCCGTCGTCGACGAGCAAGGAAATCGCGCAGGTTGGTGCGATCTCGGCCAACTCCGACCAGAACATCGGCGACCTCATCGCGCAGGCGATGGACAAGGTCGGCAAGGAAGGCGTGATCACGGTTGAAGACGGTTCGGGCCTGGAGAACGAGCTCGACGTCGTCGAAGGCATGCAGTTCGACCGCGGCTACCTCTCGCCGTACTTCATCAACAACCAGCAGTCGATGCAGGCCGAGCTGGACGACCCGTTCATCCTGCTGCACGACAAGAAGATCTCGAACGTCCGCGACCTGCTGCCCGTGCTCGAAGGCGTGGCCAAGGCCGGCAAGCCGCTGCTGATCATCGCCGAGGAAGTCGAGGGCGAAGCGCTGGCGACGCTCGTCGTCAATACGCTGCGCGGCATCGTCAAGGTGTGTGCGGTCAAGGCGCCGGGCTTCGGTGATCGTCGCAAGGCGATGCTCGAGGACATGGCGATCCTCACCGGCGGCACCGTGATCTCCGAGGAAGTCGGCCTGCAGCTCGAGAAGGCGACGATCAAGGATCTCGGCCGTGCCAAGAAGGTGCTGGTCTCGAAGGAGAACACCACGATCATCGACGGCGCCGGCGACACCGCGGCCATCGAAGGCCGCATCAAGCAGATCAAGGCGCAGATCGAAGAGACCTCGTCGGACTACGACCGCGAGAAGCTGCAGGAGCGCGTGGCGAAGCTCGCCGGCGGCGTTGCGGTGATCAAGGTCGGTGCGTCGACCGAGATCGAGATGAAGGAAAAGAAGGCGCGCGTCGAAGACGCCCTGCACGCGACGCGTGCGGCCGTCGAGGAAGGTATCGTCCCGGGCGGCGGCGTCGCGCTGCTGCGCGCCAAGGCCGCGATCAAGGGCCTGACCGGTGCCAACGAAGACCAGAACCACGGCATCCAGATCGCCCTGCGCGCGATGGAAGCGCCGCTGCGCGAGATCGTGACGAACGCCGGCGAAGAGCCGTCGGTCATCGTCAACAAGGTCGTCGAGGGCAATGGTTCGTTCGGCTACAACGCCGCGACCGGCGAGTACGTCGACATGATCGAGGCCGGCATCCTGGATCCGACCAAGGTCACCCGCACCGCGCTGCAGAACGCCGCGTCGATCGCCGGTCTGATGATCACGACCGAAGCGATGGTCGGCGAGCTGCCGAAGAAGGACGAGCCCGCCATGGGCGGCGCCGGCGGCATGGGTGGCATGGGCGGAATGGACTTCTGAGTCGCGCCGCGATTGCACCGGAAACCCCGCTTCGGCGGGGTTTTCTTTTTTGCCCGGACGGCCGCCGTCCCGGCTCTGTCCCGCCGATCCATTTCCCGCTGCACCGCAACACGAAAAGCCCCGCGAAAGCGGGGCTTTTTCTTTGTGCGGAAGCCGCCCCGACCGCTCGTCGTTCGGCGACCGGAATGTGACCCAAGTCGCGTTTCGTGAAGATAGGCTAAACCCCGACTCCTGCCCGGTCCTGTCCCGTGCCGGGGTTGCGTTCAACCCACCGTCCAGTGGCTCCCCTCCCCCCGAACTGACGAGGTTTGCCGTGAAGAAGTCTTCCACCCTGGCGCTGTCCGTACTCGCATGCGCGTGTATGGCCGCGATCGCATCCGATGTCGTGCTTACGCCCCTGCAACCTGAAACGCCGTATCCGGTCGCCGACAATGACGGCACGCCCGCCGATGAAACCCCGGGCCGCTGGTTCGTCGAACTCAGCGCCACGCCGCTGGCCGATCGCGGATCCGCCGCGGCACTGTCGAGCGAGAAGCAGTCGTTCCGCGCGGCCGCACGCAGCGCGGGCGTGAACTACATCGAGAACTACGCGTACGACAACCTGTTCAATGGCTTCTCGGTGACGGTGTCGCGCGCGCAGCTGAGCACCCTCGCACGCATGCCGGGCGTCAAGGCGATCTATCCGGTCGACACCGTCCCGATGCCTCAGAGCCTGCCGGATCCGACGTCGTCGCCCGAGCTCTACACGGCCTTGCAGATGACGGGCGCGGATGTCGCGCAGAACAGCCTCGGCCTCGACGGCACGGGCATCCGCGTCGCGGTGATGGACACCGGCATCGACATCGACCATCCAGCATTCGGCGGTGGGGGCGTCAACGGCGGCACCGCGTTCCCGAGCGCGCGCGTGGTGGCGGGCTGGGATTTCGTCGGCGACGCGTACGACGCCGGAACCAATCCCGTGCCGGTGCCCGACGCGCGGCCGGATGACTGCGCGGGCCATGGCACGCACGTCGCCGGCATCATCGGCGCGAACGGCCAGGTCAAGGGCGTCGCGCCCAAGGTGTCGTTCGGTGCGTATCGCGTGTTCGGCTGCGCAGGTTCGACGTCGTCGGACATCATGCTCGCGGCCATGGAGCGGGCGCAGGCCGATCGCATGCAGGTGCTCAACATGAGCATCGGTTCGGCATTGCAATGGCCGCAGTATCCGACCGCGCAAGCCGCCTCGCGACTGGTCAACCAAGGCATGGTCGTGGTGGCCTCGGCGGGCAACGACGCCGCGCTCGGTCTTTACGGATCGTCGGCGCCGAGCGTCGGCGAGAAGGTCATCAGCGTCGCGTCGTTCGACAACATCGGCATCGCGCAGCCGGCCTTCGCGATTTCGCCGGACGCGATGAAGATCGGCTACAACGCCGCTACCGGCGCACCGCCGCCGCCGGGTTCGGGCACCGCGCCGATCGCGCGCACCGGCACGACGTCGTCCACGGCCGACGCATGTTCGGCACTTCCCGCCGGCAGCCTCGCCGGCAAGATCGTGCTGATCCGCCGCGGCACGTGCTCGTTCTACATCAAGGCGAAGAACGCCGAGGCCGCGGGTGCGTCGGGCGTGCTGCTCTACAACAACGTCGCGGGCGCGCTGAACCCGACCGTCGCCGGCACGCCGTCGGTCAACATCCCGACGGTGGGCCTCAGCCAGGCCGACGGCGCGACCATCGATGGCCGTGTCGCGGGTGCGGGCACCAGCCTGACGTGGGGCGACTTCCACGTGTCGCAGCCCAATCCGACCGGCGGCCTGATCTCGTCGTTCTCGTCGTGGGGCCTGTCCCCGGATCTGACGCTCAAGCCGGACATCGGCGCGCCGGGCGGCTCGATCTATTCCACGTACCCGCTGGAGAAGGGCGGCTATGCGTCGCTGAGCGGCACATCGATGTCGTCGCCGCACGTGGCGGGCGCCGCCGCGCTGCTGCTGCAGGCGTTGCCGCACACGCCGTCGCAGGCGGTGCGCTCGATCCTGCAGAACACGGCGCAGCCGGCGTTCTGGTCGGGCATTCCCGCCGGTCCGTACCTCGAGCCCACGCATCGCCAGGGCGCCGGCATGCTGCACATCGACCGCGCCATCGTGAACGCCACACGCCTCGACCCCGGCAAGATCTCGCTGGGCGAAGGCCAGGCCGGTCCGCAGACCCGCACGCTCACGTTCACCAACGGCGGCTCGACGCCGGTCACGTACACGCTCAGCGCGGTGAACTCGCTGGCGACCGGCCCCAACACGTTCTCGCTCGCGTTCTACAACGCCGGCGGCGGGGTCTCGTTCTCGGCGCCCAGCGTTGTGGTGCCCGCCCACGGCTCGGCGACGGTCAACGCCACGATCACGCCGTTCCCGACCGGCACGAGCATCGACGGCGGCATCTACGGCGGATACCTCGTCGCCACGCCGAACGACGGCAGCAACACGCTGCGCGTGCCGTTCTCCGGCTACATCGGCGACTACCAGGCCCGCCAGGTGCTGGTGCCGACTGCGAACGGTTTCCCGTGGCTGGCGAAGCTCAGCGGGAGCTCGTACTTCAACCAGCCCTCCGGCGCGACCTACTCGATGGCCGGCAACGACATCCCGTTCTTCCTGATCCACTTCGACCATCAGTCCGCCGCCATCCGCATGGACGTGCGCGATGCGACGACGGGTCGCTCGTGGCATAGCGCCTTCCGGACGGAGTTCTTCGGCCGCAACTCGTCGGCGACCGGCTTCTACGCGTTCTCGTGGGACGGCACCACGACGCAGGGCCGCAACACCTACGTCGTGCCGAACGGGCGCTACACGGTGCTACTGCAGGTGCTCAAGGCCAACGGCGACCCGAGCAACCCGGCGCACTGGGAGATGTGGACCTCGCCGGTCATCACAGTCGCGCGGTAAGAAAACCCGTGATCCGGTGCGGGCTTACGCAGGCGGCCAGGGACGGCCGCCTGAACCGGTCAGTATTTGCTGCGATGCAGCGTGCAATCCCCATCACGTCTCTTTAACGATAGACCTGCATCCCGACGTGGGGGAGGGAGCAAAAGCCCGCTGCTGGCAACGGCAGCGGGCTTTCTTTTTGCCCGGGCCGCGCAGCAGCCGCATGACAGAATGCGGCGCATGAGCGAGACGATAGCCGCCGCGCAGGCGATCGACGCCGCGGTGGACCGCGCGCTGCGACGCCTCGACATCGCCGCCGACGACCGCGAACGCGTGGCCGCCGTCGCGCGCGCCAGCGACTTCGCCATCGACGTGCTCGCCCGTGACCGTGCGCTGCTCGCGCAATTGCTGGCCGACGATGGCGCGCGTCCGGTACCGGAACCGCTGCTCGATCCGACGACGTCCGCCGATTGGCCCGCGCAGCTGCGTCGCTATCGCACGGCCGCGTCCACGCGGCTGATCTGGCGCGACGTACTCGGCCTCGACGATGTCGACACCACGCTCGCAGGGAGCACGCAGCTTGCCGAGCGCTGCCTGGCGCTGGCGCTGGACGCGCTGGAAACGCAGTTCGCGCAACGCCATGGCGTGGTCCGCGATGGCGAAGGTCGTGCGCAGCGGCTGGTCGTGTTCGGCCTCGGCAAGCTCGGCGGCGGCGAGCTCAACTTCAGCTCCGACATCGACCTCGTCTACGCCTACGAAACCGGCGGCGAATCCGACGGTGCTCGACCGCTCGATGCCGAGGGCTACTTCACCCGGCTCGGCCAGCAGCTCGCGAAGCTGCTCGACGACGTCACCGCCGACGGCTTCTCGCATCGCGTGGACTTGCGCCTGCGGCCGTTCGGCACCGCGGGACGGCTCGCATGGTCGTTCGCCGCGCTCGAGCAGTATTTCCAGCGCGAAGGTCGCGACTGGGAACGTTACGCCTGGCAGAAGGCGCGACCGGTCGCGGGCGACATCGTGGCAGGCGAGCGCTTCCTCGAGACGCTGCGGCCGTTCGTCTATCGCCGCTATCTCGATTTCGGCGCGCTCGACGGCCTGCGCACGATGAAGGCGTCGATCGCCGCGGAAGTCGCGCGGCGCGAACTGGTCGACGACATCAAGCGTGGACCCGGCGGCATCCGCGAAGTCGAATTCCTGGTGCAGGCGTTGCAGCTGATCCGCGGCGGTCGCGAGCCCGCATTGCGCGACCGCCGACTGCTGCCGTCGCTGCGCGCGCTGGTCGACGCCGGCCACGTCGATGCCGAAACCGGCGACGCGCTGACTGCCGCCTATCGCACGCTGCGGCGCGTCGAGAACCGCCTGCAGATGCTCCGCGACGCGCAGACCCACGCATTGCCGGACGACGCGGAATCGCGCGAGCGCATCGCCACCGGACTCGGCTATCGCGACTGGAATGAGTTCCGCGATGCGCTCGACGCGGTGCGTGCGCGTGTCACCACGGAATTCAACGCGCTGCTGGCGCCGCGCGAACGCACCGCTGCACCGGATGCGCTCGCCGCGTACTGGAGCGCGCTGCCGAACGCCGGCGAGGCGGCGACCTTGGCCGACGCCGGCTTTGCCGCGGCGGGCGAGGCCGACGCGCTGTTGCGCGACTTCTCGCGCTCGCCGGCGGTGCAGGCGCTGTCGGACGCGACGCGCGCACGTCTCGATCGCGTCATGCCTGCATTGCTGCACGGTGCAGCGCAATCGCGTGAGCCGCTTCTGGCGATGCGTCGCCTCGTCGCGCTCGTCGCCAATGTGCTGCGCCGAAGCGCATACCTCGCCCTGCTCGACGAGCAGCCTGCAGCACTGGAGCGCATGGTCGACGTCGTCGCGCACAACGCGCTGCTGGCGGAACGGCTGGCGATGTATCCGCTGCTGCTCGACGAACTGCTGGACGCGCGCGTCGCCGGCGCGTTGCCGGATCGCGCCGACCTCCATGCGGCCTGCAACGATGCCGTCGCCGCCATCGACGACACCGAACACGCGCTGCGTGCGCTCAACGAGGTGCGACAGGCGTTGAGTTTCCGCATCGCGATGGCGGTGCGCGACCGTCGCCAGCCGGCGGACGACAGCGCACGTCAGCTCGCGTGGCTCGCGGATGCCGTGGTCGATGTGGTCGTGCGCATCGCGCAGGCCGAGGTGCGCGCCACGAATGGCGAACTTCCCGGAGCGCGCTTCGCCGTGCTCGGCTACGGCAGCCTCGGCGGTGAAGAGCTGGGGTTCGGTTCGGATCTCGACCTCGTCTTCCTCTACGACGCGCCTGCCGATGCGGAATCCGACGGCGCGCGCCCGCTCGACGCGCAGCGCTGGTTCGCGCGACTCGCGCAGAAGGTGGTCGCGCTGCTCGGCGCGGCGACCGGCGCAGGCCGGCTGTTCGATGTCGACGTACGCCTGCGTCCCGACGGCGCGAAGGGCCTGCTGGTATCCAGCCTCGCGAGTTTTTCCGCGTACCAGCGCGAGCGCGCGTGGACCTGGGAGCACCAGGCACTGGTGCGTGCACGCTGCATCGGTGGCGACGCGTCGCTGTGTGCGGACTACGAACGCGTGCGCGCCGAGGTGCTCGGTCGCCCGCGCGATACCGCCGCGGTGATGGCCGACGTCACGCAGATGCGCCTGCGCATGCGCGCGGAGCTCGACCGTTCGGACGCCGCGAGTTTCGACCTCAAGCAGGGCGAGGGCGGCTTGGTCGATCTGGAGTTCGTGCTGCAGGCGCTCGTGCTCGCGCACGGCGCGCGTGTTCCGGCCTTGCTGCATCCACGCAATACGCATGCCTTGATCGAGGCCTGTCGCGATGTGGGCGTCCTCGATCGCGCCATCGCCGGCCCGCTCGCCGAGGCGCATGCGCTGATGCTCGCGCGCGGCCTCGACTGCACGCTCGATCGTCGCGCGCGGCGCGTGCCGTTCGACGCGGCGATCGAAGCCGCGCGTGCGATCGTGCGGGAAACGGCGCGTGCCGTCTCGCTGGATTTCGGTGAATGACGATGGGCGACGCGGCGCGTGTGTCCGTCCGCGAAGTGCGCGGCAGTGACGCGGAACGGATCGCGATGTTGTCTGCGCAGCTCGGCTATCCGGCCACCGCGCAGGCGATCTCGGAGCGACTGGCCTGGCTTGCCGATCTCGACGGCGAAGTCTTCGTTGCAGAGCTCGACGACATGCTCATGGGCTGGATCGCGGTCGAACGCCGGATCACGCTCGAATCCGGCATCGCGTTCGAAATCACCGGGCTCGTCGTCGACGCGACGCGGCGTCGCACCGGTGCGGGGCGTGCGCTAGTGGACGCGGCGGAAGCCTGGTCGCGTGACCGCGGCGCCTCGGCGCTGATCGTGCGATCGAACATCGTTCGCGAGGAATCGCATGCGTTCTACGCCGGCATCGGCTTCGCACGAAGCAAGACCCAGCACGTCTATCGGCGGGCGATCGGAGCTGCGTCGGACAGCTAGCGCGTAGGCGCCGGAAGTCCGAAGCGCTCGCGCAGCACGGCGGCGACGCGCTGCGTTTCGCGCATCGGCTCCGCTTCAAACGCTTCCAGCTCTTTCGTCAAAGGACGGATACGCCCGGCCCGGCGCAGCGCTTCGATGAATCGGCGCGGCCGACCGCGCACGCTGCGATCTCCGGCGACGTACACCGGCGCGCGCGTCGCGCAGGCTTCCGACAGCATGTTCACCGAGTCCGCGGTGCAGATGATGCGGTCGGCCCAGCCGAGCAGTGCCGCATACGGATTGCGGCCATCGACCGACCCTGTCCAGACGATCCCCGGCATGCCGCGCAGGCGCTTCCTGACCCGTTCGACCATCTTCGGCGGCGTGCGGCGCGACGTCGTCGCGAGGATGCTGCCGCCTTCGCGTTCGACCAGTGTGCGCACGTCACGCAGCCAGCGATCGAACCCGCGCACCGACAGCCGCATGTTCGACGTCGGCCCGCCGATCAGCAGCGCGGTGCGCGGGCCGGGCAGGGCGCCGAACGACGCGAACGCGGCGCGCGAAGCGCCCAGCCAGTGGTCCTGCACGGGATTGAGCGAGCCCTGCAGCTCGATCACGTTCGGGCCGCGCAGCCGGTCGTGCGCGGGTGCGATCACCGCGTCCCAATGCGTGGTGCGGATGCGCGGGTCGAGGATCTGCACGGCATGCGCGCCGTGTTGGCGCAACAGTCGCGTCGCCAGCGCCCCCTGCCGACCGCAGCCGATCGCCAGTGTGCTCGCCAGCGCCGGATCGCGCAGCAGGCGCTCGAACTCGGGCCCGAACGCGCGCGCCGCGTTGCCGACGATGCGCGGCGCGAACCAGCGCCATGGCAGGCGCGGTGTGAGGACGAGGTCGGTCGTCGGCAGTTTCAGGGCATCGGCGAGGGCGCGCGCCTGCCGCACGTTGCCGGCATGGCCATCGGTGACGACGAGGATTCGGGTGGGTGTCGAACGTTGCACGAGCCGGATCGATCCGTTCTGGCCGACGACGGCCGTTTAGCGGGCGTGACTCTACACTGCGCCCACCCCACGTTATGGAGACGCCGATGTCGCAGCCGCTGTCGCAGGAGGCGCTCGACCAGCTGTTCGTCACCGCCCGCACGCATAACCGCTTCACCGGCGAGGTCAGCGACGAGACGCTGCATCGGCTGTACGAGCTGGTGAAGATGGGCCCGACGACGGCGAACACCACGCCCGCGCGCTTCGTGTTCTTGAAGTCGCAGGCCGCCAAGCAGCGGCTCGCGCCGGCGCTGGACGAAGGCAATCGTGCGAAGACGCTGGAAGCTCCGGTGACGGTCATCGTCGCCCATGACCTCGCGTTCTACGAGAAGCTTCCCTACCTGTTCCCGCACACCGATGCGAAGGGCTGGTTCGACACCAAGCCCGAGGCGCATCTGGAAACGATCGCGCTCCGTAACAGCTCGCTGCAGGGCGCGTACCTGATCCTTGCCGCCCGTGCGCTCGGCCTCGACACCGGCCCGATGTCGGGTTTCGACAATGCGAAGGTCGACGCCGAGTTCTTCGGCGGCACCCGCATCCGCTCCAACTTCCTCGTCAATCTCGGGGAAGGCGATTTCAGCCAGGTATTTCCCCGCTCGCCGCGCCTGTCGTTCGACGAAGCCGCGCGCATCCTCTAACGCGTCACCCCTTCGGAGTTGCACCCATGCTCAAGCGCATTGCTCTCGGCCTCGCCCTCGCCGGTCTTGCCGGCGCCGCCTTCGCCGCGCCGCTCACCTACAAGATGGACGCCAACCACACGCAGGTCACCGCGACGTGGAGCCACTTCGGCTATTCGCATCCGTTCGCGAACTTCGGCCAGGCCGACGGCACGATCGTCTATGACGCGAAGAACGTCGGCGCCTCGTCGGTGAAGGTGACGCTGCCGCTCGCGGGCCTCGACACCACCGTGCCGGCGCTCGACGAA
The DNA here is from genome assembly GCF_003367355.1 of Lysobacter sp. TY2-98. Taxonomy (NCBI): domain Bacteria; kingdom Pseudomonadati; phylum Pseudomonadota; class Gammaproteobacteria; order Lysobacterales; family Lysobacteraceae; genus Lysobacter; species Lysobacter sp. TY2-98. The sequence continues at coordinate 2,158,098 of NZ_CP031413.1, read as the reverse complement.
CACCTGCGCAGCGACGACTTCTTCGACGCCGCGAAGTACCCGACCATCACCTTCAACAGCACGAAGGTCGAATCGGTCGGCGACAAGAAGCTGCGCGTCACCGGTGATCTCACCGTGCACGGCGTGACCAAGCCGGCGGTGCTGGACGTCACCCTCAACGGCGCCGGCCCGCATCCGATGAGCAAGCGCGAGGCGATCGGCTTCGATGCGGTCACCACCATCAAGCGCAGCGAGTTCGGCGTCGACAAGTACGTGCCGAACGTGAGCGACGACATCCAGATCCGCATCACCACCGAGGCGATGGTGCCCAAGGCCGACGGCGCGCCGCAGCCGCCGAAGAAGAAGTAAAGACGATGATCATCGAGCGCCCGGGCGATTCGCGCGGCCATGCGCAGCACGGCGGTTGGCTCGACAGCCACCACACGTTCTCGTTCGGCAGCTATTACGACCCGCAATGGATGGGTTTCGGGCCGCTCCGCGTGATCAACGAAGACCGCGTAGCCGGCGGTGGGGGCTTCCCGCCGCACGGCCACGCCAACATGGAAATCCTGTCGATCGTGCTCGACGGCCAGCTCGCGCATCAGGACAGCGCGGGCGGCGGCGGCACCATTGGTCCGGGCGAAGTGCAGTGGATGAGCGCCGGCCACGGCGTGCAGCACAGCGAGTTCAATGCGTCCAAGACCGACGCCGTGCACTTCCTGCAGATCTGGATCCAGCCCGACCGCGTCAACGCGCCGCCGGCGTACGCGCAGCGCGCCCCGCAGCCCGGTGACGACAGTGGCGACTGGGTGTTGCTGGCCTCGCCCGACGGCGCGGACGGCAGCATCGCCATCCGTCAGGACGCCCGCCTGCAGCGCGCGGCGCTCGCCCCGGGCGCCAACCTGCACCGCGCGCTCGACAGCGACCGCCGCTACTGGCTGCAGGTCGCCCGCGGCACGGTGATGGCTGCCGACCACGTGCTTCGCGCCGGCGATGCGCTGGGCTTCGTGGAGGAGGGCGGCCCGCTGGTGATCGAGGCCAACGGCGACGCCGAAGTCCTGCTGTTCGACCTGCCGCACTGACGGGCCTGCGCAGGGCGGCTGGTAGAATTCGCCGCCTCACCGCAACGTTCCCCCGTCCATGACCGACCGCACCGCCACCAGCGCCCCGCAGACCGCCGAGCCGGCCAATGCCCGCCAGCGCTACGTCGTCGGTCGCAAGGACCTGCCGCTGAGCTGCCCGCTGCCGGAGATGGCGCTGTGGAACTCGCATCCGCGCGTCTACCTGCCGATCGAAGCCGAGCGCGAGTGCCAGTGCCCGTACTGCGGCGCGCACTTCGTGCTGGAGGACTGAGGCGCTCCGCGGCCCCGCGCCCGGCATGACGCCCGCCCCGCAACGCCGCCTCACCGTCGTCCAGCTGCTGCCGGCGCTGGAGTCGGGCGGGGTCGAACGTTCCACCCTCGAGATCGCGCAGGCCCTCGTCAACGCCGGGCATCGCGCGGTCGTGGTGTCGCGCGGTGGACGTCTGGTCCCGCGCCTGGAGGCGCTGGGCGCGGAGCACGTGACGCTCGACGTCGGCGCGAAGTCGCTGCGCGTGCTGGGTCGTGTCGCCACGTTGCGACGCGCGCTGGAAGGCGCCGACATCGTCCATGCGCGTTCACGCTTGCCGGCATGGATCGGCCTCATGGCGCTGCGTGGGCTTCCCGCCGCGCGACGCCCGCATTTCGTCACTACGGTGCACGGGCTCAATTCGCCGTCGCGCTACAGCGCAGTGATGACCCGCGGCGAACGCGTGATCTGCGTGTCGCGCACCGTGCGCGACTACGTGCTGAAGCATTACCCGAGCACGAACCCCTCCAAGCTGCGCGTGATCCCGCGCGGCATCGACGCGGGCGCATTTCCACGCGCGGCGTATCCCGATCGTGACGCGCGCGCCTGGGCGGCGTCGCAGCATCCCGCGCTGCAGGGCGACGGGCCGCTGCTGTTGCTGCCCGGCCGCGGCACGCGCCTGAAGGGTCATGGCGACGGCCTCGCACTGCTCGCGAAGCTGCGCGCCGACGGCATCGACGCACGCCTGTGGCTGCCCGGCGCGCGCGAAGCCGGTCGCGAGGCCTACATCGCCGAACTCGAACGCGAAGCCGCGCAGCTCGGCATCGCCGAAGCGATCGCGTTCACGCCGCCGACCGATGCGATCGCGCGCGCCTACGCCGCGAGCGACCTGGTGCTGCAGCTCTCCCGCAAGCCCGAGTCGTTCGGACGCACGGTGATCGAGGCGCTGTCGGTTGGTCGCCCGGTGCTCGGCTGGGCGCACGGCGGCGTCGGTGAACTGCTCGAGGACTTCGAGCCGGCCGGCGCGGTCGCGCCGTTCGACCTCGATCGCCTGCATGCCACGGCGCGCGATCTTCTCGCGCAGCCCCCGGCACTGCCGGCTAGCATTCCGCTCACGTTGCAGGCCATGCAGGAGGCGACGCTTGGCGTCTATCACGAACTCGCCGGCTGACCGCGTACCCGAGACCGGCTGGCGCTGGGCGCCGGCCTGGGTGCTCGCGTTCGTCGCGTTGTGGCCCGCGCCCGGCTACGCCGAGGCGGTGCTGGTGGTCGGCGCGCTGATCGCGATGTACATGCTGATCCGCGCGCGCTTCCGCGGCGGCACGCGCCTGCTCAGCGGCCAGGCGTGGGCGCTGACGACGCTGATGTTCGCGGCGTACTGGGTGCCGCGCCTGGTCTCGACGTTCGACACCTTCGATCCGCTGCGCTCACTGCTCGACGCCGCTACCGACCTGCGCCATCTGCCCTTCCTGTGGCTGGTCGCGGCGGCGGTCGCGAATGCGGAAAACCGCCGCAAGACATTCGCCGGCCTCGGCATCATCGTGCTGGTGTGGGTCGCCGACGCGTTGCTGCAGGCGATGACCGGCAACAGCCCCATCTTCAACATGATCGACCACGCCAAGCACGCGATCGACGGGCGCGGCATGTGCCCGGCGGAAGCCTCGCTGGTCGTCGATCGCCTCAGCGGTTTCCTCGGGCCGTGCAACCTCAAGCTCGGGCAGGTCGTCGCGAGTCTGTCGCCGTTCCTGCTGTACGAGGCCGCGCGCCGTTTCCGCGCAACCGGATGGCTGGTCGCGGCCGCGGGCGTCGGCATGGTCATCGTGCTCGCCGGTTCGCGCGCGTCGTGGATCACCTACGGGCTGGTGCTGCTGCTGTCGGGCTGGCGCCTGCTCGGCTGGAAGCGCCTGCTCGGCGTGTTCGCGTTCGGCGCCGTCGCGCTCGCGCTGCTCACGGTCAGCGTGCCGCAGGTGCGCGAGCGCATCGAGCGCACGACGCTGGTTCTCGCCGGCGACCATCGCGACGTCGACAGTGCGCTGTCGGGACGCGGCCGCATCTGGTCGGCGGCGACCTGCATGATCAAGGAACATCCGTTCAACGGCGTCGGCGTGCGTCGTTTCCGCCTGGCGTTCCCATCCTGCGACCCATTGCCCGGCCAGCGCGCGGAGTGGGGCGAGGGTCCCGCACTGCATGCGCACCAGATCGTGCTGGAGATCCTGAGCGAAACGGGCTTTTTGGGCCTGATCCTGTGGCTTGCGGGCGCCGCGCAGGCGTGGCGCGCATGGCGGTACGCGGACCCGGAAGCGCGTGCGCATGCGCGGCCGGCGATGTATGCGCTGGTCGTCACCGTCTTCCCGTTCAACACGCACCTCGCGTTCTATTCAACGTTCTGGGGTGGGCTCACGCTGATGCTGTTCGCGTTGTACGCCGGCAGCCTCTACGCCACCGACCGCGACCGGAGCGCGGCGAAGGCGGCATGAGCGACGCCGTGAGCCCGACCTCGGCCGGACCGGTGCCGCGTGGTATCCGGCACTGGCCGATGCGTGCCGGCATCGCGCTGCTGGTCGGTGCGGCGCGCCTGCCGTGGCCGGTGCAGCGTGCGCTCGGCCGCGGGCTCGGCGCACTGGCGTTCGTGCTCGCGCCGTCGCGCCGTCATGCCGCGCGCATCAACCTGCGCCTGTGTTTCCCCGAGCTCGACGACGCGACGCGCTCGCGCCTGCTGCGCGGGACATTCCGCGACTTCGGCATCGGCCTGTTCGAGTTCGCGCGTGCATGGTGGGGCGACATCGCACCGATGCGTCGCGACGTCGTGATCGAAGGGCTCGAACACCTGCGCGAGCTGCAGGCGCAGAAGCGCGGCGTGCTGATGATCTCCGGCCACTTCATGACGCTGGAAATGGCAGGTCGCCTGCTCTGCGATCACGTGCCGCTGGCGGGCATGTATCGCCGCTATCGCGATCCGGTGATGGAGCATGCAGTGAAGCAGGGGCGCCTGCGCTACGCCGCGGCGATGTTCGCCAACGACGAAATCCGCGCGGCGATGCGCCATCTCAAGCAGGGCGGCTTCCTCTGGTATGCGCCGGACCAGGACATGCGCGGAAAAGACACTGTGTTCGCGCCGTTCTTCGGCGTGCCCGCCGCGACGATCACCGCGACGCATCAGTTCGCACGTCTCACGGGGTGCGCGGTGGTGCCGTTCTTCCACCGTCGCGAAGGTGATCGCTACGTCTTGCGCGTCGCGCCGCCGCTCGAGGACTTTCCGTCGCAGGACGCGGCGTCCGACAGCGCGCGCGTCAACGCGGCGATCGAAGCGATGGTGCGCGAAGCGCCAACGCAGTACCTGTGGATCCATCGACGCTTCAAGCGCCGGCCGGATGGCGAGGCCGCGCAGTACTGATGGCCGACGCGACCCGCGACCGTCTGGAGCTGCCGCTGCGCGTGCTGTATTCGCTCGCGCTGTACCTGCTCACGCCGATCACGGTCTATCACCTGATCTGGCGCGGCTTCCGGCAGTCCGCCTACTTCGAGCGCTGGAGCGAGCGCTACGCGAGCTTCGGTCCGCAGCGTGATCACCGCGTGCTGTGGGTGCATGCGGTGTCGGTCGGTGAAGTGAATGCCGCGATCCCGCTGGTCGATGCGCTGCTGCAGCGACGTCCCGACCTGCGCTTGCTCGTCACCACGATCACGCCCACTGGTTCCGCGCGCGTGCGCGCGCTGTGGGGCGATCGCGTCGATCACGTCTATCTGCCCTACGATCTGCCGGGCGCCGTCGGCCGCTTTCTGCATCACTTCCGCCCGTACGCGGCACTGATCATGGAAACCGAGTTGTGGCCGAACCTGCTGTTCGGTTGCCGCGATTACGGCGTGCCCGCCTACGTGCTCAATGCGCGACTGTCCGCGCGTTCGCTGCGTGGTTACCAGGTGCTCGCGCCGCTGGTGCGTCGCGCGGTGCGCACGTTGCGCGGCGTCGGTGCGCAATCGCATTCCGATGCGCGCCGCTTCATCGCCCTCGGTGCCGGGCCGGAGCGTGTGCACGAAACCGGCAACCTCAAGTACGACCTGGCGTTGCCGCCGACCGTCGAGACGTTCGGACGCGACTGTCGCGCGCGTCGTGCGGGGCGTCTTGCCTGGATCGCCGCGAGCACACATCCCGATGAGGAAGCAGCGGTCCTGTCGATCCATCGGCGCCTGCGCGGCCGCTGGCCCGATCTGCTCCTGATGTGGGCGCCGCGTCACCCCGAGCGCTTCCGCGCCGTGTACGAACAGTCAACCGCGGCGGGCTTCCGGACTGCGCGTCGGTCCGATGAGCGCTGGGCCACGCCGGACAGTGGCGTGTTCGTGATCGATACGCTGGGCGAGCTGCTGAACTTCTACGCCTGCGCGGACGTCGCGTTCGTCGGCGGTTCGCTGCAGGCGATCGGCGGACACAATCTGCTCGAGCCGGCGGCAACCGGCACGCCGACGACGACCGGCCCGCACCTGCACAACTTCGCCGACATCTCGCATCGCCTCGCAGCCGCGGGCGCGCTGCGCATCGCGAACGACGAGGCAGGTGTCGCCGAGGCGCTCGACGCGATGCTCGCGGACCCGGCGTTGCGTGCGTCGATGGCGGATGCCGGCCGCGCGCTGGTCGAATCTGGGCGTGGCGCGTTGGAGCGCACGCTGGCGCTGGTCGGCGCGGATCTTCCTGCGGGTCAGTGATGCGCGTCGCGTAGATCAATCACGTAGCGCGCACGACGGCGCGCCAACGCCGCGATCTCCAACGATCATGCCAGCGCACTACAGCCACGCCGCTGCCCAGCGAGTTAGCGAAGGACGATGTGCCGCGCTGCCGCCGCTCGCCGCAAAGAAAAAAGGCCGTCGCTTCCGACGGCCTTTTTTCGTAATGCGAGTCTCGACGTTTACGGAGCGACCGGCACCGGCGTCGGTGCGGTGACCGTCAGCAGGCGGTTCACGTCCTGCACGTCGGCGACGTCTAGCGTGCCGGCCGACTGGTCGAGCAGCAGGCGCGCCTGCAGGAAGCTGTAGCGGGCCTGCGAGTACAGGCGCGCCGCGACGAGCACGTTCTGCTGGTTGTTCAACACATCGAGCACGGTGCGCGTGCCGACTTCGAGGCCGACCTGCGAGGCCTCGAACGCGGCGCGCGCTGACGTCAGCGCCGCGCGGCGCGATTCGACTTCGGTGATGCCCGCGGCCAGCGCCTGGTAGGCGGCATTCGTGTTGCGGATCAGCGCACGACGCTGCTGTTCGACCTGATCGGCGACGACGTCGCGGCTGGCGATCGCCTGGCGCACGCGCGAGGACGTTGCGCCGCCGGAGAAGATCGGCACGTTGAGCGTGACGCCGACGGCGGGGCCGCGGCTCTGGCTGTCGATGGGGTTGGTCGACGACAGGCTGCCGGCGCTGAAGGTGCTGTCACCGGTCGTCTTGCGATCGCCGTACGAACCATTGAGGTACAGCGTGGGCCAATGGCCGGAACGCGCGGTCTCGATGTTCTCGTTGGCGGACGCCAGCTGCTCCTCGGCGGAGTGCAGTAACGGATTGTTCTCGAGCGCGCGTGCCACCCACGATGCCGCCGTACCCGTTTCCGCAAGCGTCGGCTGGAAATCTTCAGGCAGCGCCTTGAGGGCGCCCACGGGCTTGCCGGTAATTTCGGCGAGCGCCTGATACGCATCGAGCACCGCGTTGCGGGCAACGATCGTGTTGGCGCGCGCGCTGTCGTACTGCGCACGTGCTTCATGCACGTCGGTGATCGGCGCGAGACCGACTTCGAGGCGCTTGGACGCGGCGTCGAACTGCTTCTTGAGCGCGGCTTCCGACGCCTCGGCGGCGGTCAGCGTCTCGATCGCGACCAGCGTATTGAAGTAGGCGCCCGACGTGCGCGTGATGAGCGAATCGTCCGCGGCCTCCACGCTGAAGTCGCTGGCACGGCTCAACGCCTGCTGGCTCTTGAGGACGGTGAAACGCGAGCGGTCGAACAGCATCTGCTGCAGATCGACGCCGAGCGAGCGCGTCGTCGTGTTGGTCTGGGTGTCGCCGCTGAAGCGCACCGGCTCGCCCGTCGACGGATCGAACTGCGTCTGCGAGGACGGGCCTTCGCTGCGCGACTTGTTGAGCGATGCGGTACCCCCGATCTGCGGCAGCATCGCCGCACGCGCCTGCACTTCGCCTTCCCGCGTGGCGAGACGATTGGACTGCGACGCCGCGAGCTGCGGATCGTTTTCGCGCGCCAGCGAATAGACCTGCATCAGGTCTTCCGCGGACGCGGCGGCGGGGGCTAGGGCAATAACGAGGGCGAGAACGAGCGGACGGCGGATCATGTCGGAAGTTTTCCTGGAAAACCGCGCGTTCGGCGCGGCGTCGTCATGGCAAAACCGGGATCCGACGCCCGCGCGGTCCCCCCGCGGGCGTCGGAGTCAGAACTGGAACACCGGCACCGGAGCGGCGCCGACGAGGTAGGGAATATCGGTCTCAAACAGGGATTCAATGCGCGAAGCGCCGTTTTCGTTGCGCACCAGCACGGCCTCCATCGCCGGCGCATGGCCGCGGACGATGAACATGCGGCCGCCCGGCTTGAGCATCGTGACGAACTGCGACGGAATCGTGTCCACCGCGGCGTTGACGCAGATCGCGTCGAAGCGGCGGTCGGTCGACCACGTCAGTGCATCGGCGACTTCGAAACGCGTGTTGGCGATGCCGAGCTGTTCCAGGCGCCCGTACGCGGCGTCGACGAAATCGGCATGGCGATCGATGGTGGTCACTTCGCGCGCGAGCTTGGCGAGGCAGGCGGTGACGTAACCGCTGCCCGTGCCGATCTCCAGCACATCGTCGGTGTCCATGGGACGCAGCGCTTCGAGCGCGCGTCCGGCGATCACCGGTTTGAACATGTATTCGCCATGCGCGAGCGGCAACGCGACGTCGGCGTATGCAGCACCGAGGTAGGGCGTCGGCACGAAGCGCTCGCGCGGCACCGTGGCGAGCACGTCGATCACGCGCGGGTCCAGCACGTCCCAAGGGCGGACCTGCTGTTCCACCATGAGTTCGCGGGCGTGGGCGTAGTCGGGCGTCATCGGCGTGGATCGGTGGGGAAAAGGACCGCAATTCTACCGGGATGGGCGCAGGCGCCCGGGGTGTTCAGGATCGCGTGCGGGCATGTGAAGGCCCGAGTGCCGGAAGTCACCGGGACGGTGGTCACGCCTTCAGGCCTCATCGCCGTCCATACGCGCGCAGGAACATGTCGACACATGCGGCAACGTGCGCGGCAGGTTCGAGGTTGACCTCATCACCGCATCCGCAGCCGAACACCATGCGCGCGTGCGGCTCGCCCTTGAGCAGGGTGAAGAACTGCGACGATGCGAGTGCCGCGTCGGGAATATCGAGTTCACCCGCTGCGACACGTGCAGCGAGCAACGTCGCGAAACTGTCCTGCACGCGACGCGGACCCGACTCCCAGAACAGCTGCGGCAGATGCGAGTTCGCGAGCTGTGGGCTGCATAGGATGCGGTGGCCGGCGATCGCCTCGGGCGAGGAAATCATCGCGTAGAACGCGGTCGCGATCTCCATCAGGCGCTCGCGCACCGGGGTCTCGGGCCGATCCTCGAACAGTGAGGACGGCATCCCGTTCGCGCAGTGCGACTCCACGGCCGCGGCGAACAACGTCTCCTTGTCGCCGAAGTGGCTGTAGACGGTCAGCTTGCTGACACCGGCCGCGGACGCGATCTGGTCCATCGAGACCGAGTCGAAACCCAACTGCACGAACAGTTTCTTGGAGGCTTCGAGGATGGCCTCGCGCTTGGCGAGATCCTTGGGGCGACCGGGACCGGCCGCACGGGTCGCGGCGTCGTCGGAGCGATAGGGGCGGATCGGGGCCATTGGTCGGAATCCTACTCGAAATACTGGACCGCGGCGTTCGGTAATTTTACAGTACCGACCGGTTCATTAATTGACCCTGAGGCTGCCATGCGTTCCGCCCCCGTTGTCGCTGCGCTCGCCATCGCGACGTCGGCCGTGTTCCTTTCGGGCTGCGGTCCGGCCCCCGCCGCGGCCGAACACCCGCGCCCGGTGCTGGTCGTCCACCCCGACACGGCCGACGCCGCCGCAACCGCCTTCGCGGGCGAGATCCGCGCCGCCGAAGAAACGACCTTGTCCTTCCGCGTCGGCGGCAACCTGCTTCAGCGCCGGGTCGACGTGGGCGACCGCGTGCATCGCGGCGACCTCCTCGCGGTGCTCGATGCCGGCGACCTGCAGGCGCAGGCCCGCGCCGCGCAGGCCCAGCTGACCGCCGCGCAGGCCCAGCTCGAACGCGCGCGGTCGGATCAGGCGCGCTACGCGAAGCTCGGCCACGACCAGCTCGTGAGTCGCTCGGCGATCGATGCACAGAACGCCGCCGCGGCCGCCGCGCAGGGCGAGGTCAACGCTGCGCGCGAAAGCCTGCAGGTCGCGCGCAACCAGGCCGCCTACACGCAGCTGCGTGCGCCGCGCGACGGTGCAATCGCCACGCGACAGGCCGAAGCCGGGCAGGTCGTTGGTGCCGGGCAGCCGGTCTTCACGCTGGCGGCGGACGGTCGGCGCGAAGTCGCGTTCGCGGTGCCGGAGGGGCTGGTGCGTCATGTGCGGCCGGGCGACCCGGTGCAGGTCGAACTGTGGTCCGCGCCGGACTCGCGCATCGCGGGGCGTGTCCGCGAGGTTGCGCCCGCGGCCGATCCCGCGTCGCGCACCTTCGCCGTGCGCGCGACGCTTGACGACGCGCCCGTCGCCGAACTCGGCGCGAGCGCACGCGTCTATCTCCAGCCGGGTGACGATGCGCGCGTCAGCGTGCCGCTCGCGGCGCTGCAGCGCGGTGCGGGCGGCGGCGACGCCGTGTTCGTGATCGACCCGCGCACGTCCACCGTGCACCTGCGCCCCGTGCAGGCCGGCGCGTTCAGTAGCGACCGGGTGCCGATCACGCGCGGCATCGCGGCATCCGACTGGATCGTCGCCGCCGGTGGCCACCTGCTCCGCGACGGCGAGCCGGTGAAGCCCGTTGACCGCGACAACCATCCCGTGCGCTGAGGCCCGCCATGCGCTTCAACCTCTCCGAATGGGCGCTGCGCCATCGCAGCCTGGTCGTCTACGCGATGATCGTGCTCGCGATCGCTGGCGCGCTGGCTTACATGAAGCTCGGTCGCAGCGAGGATCCGCGCTTCACCTTCAAGGTGATGGTTGTGCGCACGATGTGGCCGGGTGCGACTGCCGACGAAGTCTCGTCGCAGGTCACCGACCGGATCGAAAAGAAGCTGATGGAAACCGGGCAGTACGAGTTCATCCGCTCGTATTCGCGGCCGGGCGAATCGCAGGTCATCTTCATGGCGAAGGATTCGCTGCATTCCGACCAGATTCCGCCGCTCTGGTACCAGGTGCGCAAGAAGGTCGGTGACATCAAGCCGATGCTGCCGCGTGACGTGCAGGGCCCGTACTTCAACGACGAGTTCGGCGACACCTTCGGCAACATCTACGCGATCACCGGCAAGGGCTTTGATTACGCGGTGCTCAAGCACTACGCCGAACGCGTGCAGCTGCAACTGCAGAAGCAGCCCGACGTCGGCAAGATCGAACTGTTCGGCGTGCAGGACGAGAAGGTCTGGGTCGACCTCGACAACACCAAGCTGGCGACGCTCGGCATCCCGGCGCAGGCCGTGTTCGACGCGCTCAATGCACAGAACGCCGTCGCGCCTGCGGGCTTCTTCGAGACCGGCTCGTCGCGGATCGCCCTGCGTGTCGACGGCCGCTTCGATCGCGTCGGCGACATCCGCGCGTTCCCGATCCGCGTTGGCGACCGCACCTTCCATCTCGGCGACATCGCGACGGTGAATCGCGGCTTCGCCGATCCGCCGGCACCGCGCATGCGCTTCATGGGCGAGGACGCGATCGGCCTCGGTGTGGCGATGAAGGACGGCGGCGACATCCTCTCGCTCGGCAGGACGCTCGAGGCCGAGCGCGAAAAGTTGCAGAAGACGCTGCCGATCGGCATGGAGCTGCGCAAGGTGTCCGACCAGCCGGCGGCGGTCGAGGAATCGGTCGGTGAATTCGTGCGCGTACTCGCCGAAGCCGTGGCGATCGTGCTGCTGGTCAGCTTCTTCTCGCTCGGCCTGCGCACCGGCCTCGTGGTCGCCCTGTCGATTCCGCTCGTGCTCGCGATGACCTTCGCGGTGATGAGCTACTTCGACGTCGGCCTGCACAAGATCTCGCTCGGTGCGCTGGTGCTCGCGCTCGGGCTGCTGGTCGACGACGCGATCATCGCCGTCGAGATGATGGCGATCAAAATGGAGCAGGGCTTCAGTCGTCTGAAAGCCGCGGCGTTTGCGTGGGAATCGACCGCGTTTCCGATGCTCACCGGTACGCTGATCACCGCGGCAGGTTTCCTGCCGATCGCGACCGCGCAGTCGAGCACCGGCGAGTACACGCGCTCCTTGTTCCAGGTGGTGACGATCGCGCTGCTGGTGTCGTGGATCGCGGCCGTCATGTTCATTCCGTACCTCGGCGATCGCCTGCTGCCCGATTACGGTCACGCGGGCCCGCCCAAGCCCGGTTGGATCGCGGCACGCTGGGAAGCGTTCCGTCAGCGTCTCGCCAGCCGCGTGCCCGCGCTTGCGGACGTCGTCGCGCCCAAACCCCACGACGCACACGCGCATGATCCGTACGCGACCAAGTTCTACACGCGCTTCCGCAGCTGGGTGCTGTGGTGCGTGCGGCGTCGCAAGACCGTGCTGGCGATCACCGCGGCCGCGTTCGTCGCGTCCATCCTGCTGTTCCGCTTCGTGCCGCAGCAGTTCTTCCCGGACTCGGTGCGTCCGGAACTGATGGTCGACGTCGAGCTCGCCGAAGGCAGCTCGCTGCGCCAGACCGCGGCGCAGGTGAAGAAGCTCGAAAAAATTCTGGACACACGCAAGGACCTCGCGAGCTACGTCGACTATGTCGGCACCGGTTCGCCGCGCTTCTACCTGCCGCTCGACCAGCAGCTGCCGTCAGCGAACTTCGCGCAGTTCGTGCTGACGCCGAAGGACATCAAGGCGCGCGAAGCGATCCGCGGCTGGTTGATCGACGACGTGTTCCCGCGTTTTCCCGAGCTCCAGCTGCGCGTGACGCGCCTGGAAAACGGCCCGCCGGTGGGATATCCAGTGCAGTTGCGCGTCTCCGGCGAGCACATCGACGAAGTGCGTCGTCTCGCTGGCCAGCTGCGCGAAAAGGTGCTCGCGAATCCGCACGTCACCAACGTCAATCTCGACTGGGACGAGCCGAGCAAGGTCGTGCGGCTGAAGGTCGACCAGGAACGTGCGCGCGCGCTCGGCATCAGCTCGGCGCAGCTTGCGCAGGCGCTGTCGGGCGCGCTGTCGGGCACAAATGTCGGAACCTACCGCGAAGGCACCGAATTGATCGGCATCGACGTGCGCGGTTCCGCCCGCGATCGCAGCGATCTCCAGGCGCTGAGTTCGCTGATGGTGCCGACGGCGAATGGTCGTGCGGTTCCGCTGACGCAGGTCGCCACGCTCGACTACGGCTTCGAGGACGGCATCATCTGGCACCGCGATCGCCTGCCGACGATGACGGTACGTGCCGACATCCGCGATGCGCTCACGCCGCCGACCGTGGTCGAGCAACTGATGCCGGCGGTGGAATCGCTGCGCGCGCGGCTGCCGGACGGCTATTCGATCGACGTCGGCGGCACGGTGGAGGATTCCGCGCGGGGCCAGAATTCGATCAAGGCCGGGATGCCGCTGTTCGTGTTCGTCGTGTTCACCCTGCTGATGCTGCAGCTGCGCTCGTTCTCACGCAGCGTCATGGTGTTCCTCACCGCACCGCTGGGACTGATCGGCGTGACGCTGTTCCTGCTGGTGTTCCGCGTGCCGTTCGGCTTCGTCGCCATGCTCGGCACGATCGCACTGGCCGGCATGATCATGCGCAACTCGGTGATCCTCGTGGACCAGATCGAGCAGGACCGCATGGACGGCCGCGAGGCATGGGAAGCGATCGTCGAGGCGACCGTGCGCCGCTTCCGCCCCATCGTGCTCACCGCGCTCGCCGCGATCCTCGCGATGATTCCGCTCTCGCGCAGCGCGTTCTTCGGCCCGATGGCCGTCGCCATCATGGGTGGCCTGCTGGTCGCCACCTTCCTGACGCTGCTGTTCCTGCCGGCGCTGTATGCGGCGTGGTTCCGGGTGAAGGTGCCCGCCGATGCCGCGGTGACCGCGACGCAGGTCGACGGATTGGAACCCGAGCCCGCGTGATGCGCGTCAGAGGCTGGTCGACTGCGCAGCCCGCAGTCGATCGGCCATGAGGTCTGCATCGGTATAGGTGCGTCCCGGGCGCCGGCCGAAGCGCGCTAGCCATCGTGCCCGTTTGGGGCGACGCAGCAGGCGCAACAGGCGCTCGCTCACCGGTTCCTCGGCCAGTACGTGCAGGTTGCGCCCGTTGCTCGACGCCCGTCGGCAGAGCCGTTCGGCCATCACGTCGAGCGCAGTGCGGGTGAAGAAGCCAATGTGCTGCCCGCTTTCGGGCGCGTAGTAAGGCCAGTCCGAAATGGCAGGCGCGGGATCGGGCAACAGGTCGGTCGAGATCAGCAACCGCGGCGCCAGACTACCGAGCGTTTCGAATCCTGCGCGAGGGTCGGGCAGATGCTCCACCAGCTCGAATGCAGTGGCGAGATCGTAGCGCTCGCTCATGTCCGCCTCGAAGCCGATCGCGAGCAGGTTCGGGCTGTAGGCGTCATGCCAGTACGTGTCATGTCCACGATCGCGCATCAGGCGCACGAACAGGCCGGTGCCGGCGCCGTAGTCGACCGTGCGTTCGACGTCGCGGAACGTCAGTCCAAGCAATGCGGTGGTGACGTCGGCAAGCCATAGATTGCGAACGACGATCCCCGTGTCCAACGCCGCGATCGCGGTTCCGTAGGCTTCATCGAGCCAGTGCGGCGCGACGACGAAAACGTATCCGCATTTCGTGCAGCGACGGTATTCGGCGTCGTGACGACCGAGCACGCGGTGGGCCGCGAAATGGTCCGTCGGAGATTCGCAGACGAGGCAGGCGGGCGTCATGCGGGGATCATACGCAGACCGACTGATACGACGGCCGTATCCACCCGACGCGCGATCGGACGGCCGCAATCGCGACATCGTTCCCTTGCGCCCGAGCGGCCGCAGTGGTCATCGCGATGTCGCGGGCGCCTGCGCCAGCGCGCGCAGCAGCGCGGGTTCGAAGGACGCGGGGTCCTCGAGGTGCGGGATGTGGCCCACGCCATGCAGCACCTCGAGTCGTGCGCCCGGCACCAGCGTCTTGAGGTGTTCGGCCTGCGCGATCGGGGTGATGGTGTCGGCGTCGCCCCAGATGAGCGTGAGCGGCGGCGTCAGTCCCGCAATGTTGTCAGCGTGTGTGCTGAGGCCCGTCCGCGCGTCGCAGGCGAATGCGTGCGCCCATGCGCCGAGCGCGTCTGTCGTGTTGCGCAGCTGCAGCGGTTCGCGATAGGCGGCGAGTCGCGCATCGGTGACGGCGTCCTTGCGCGCCACGAAGCTACGCAGCAGTGCGCGACTCCAGAGCGGATTGGTGGCGGTCGACGCAAGCAACGCCTGGCGGCCGCCGTGCGCGAGGAGGCGACATGCCACCGTGTCGGGATCGTTGGGCGGTGCATCAAGTGCGAGCGCCGCGTCCACGAGCACCAGGCGCTCCACGCGCTTCGGCGCGGTGAGCGCGAGTTCCAGTGCCGGGCCGCCGCCGAAGGAATGGCCGACCACGCGCGCTTTCGGGATGCGAAGTGCATCGAGGACGCGCTGCAGTCGCATCGCCTGCGCGGGCCGCGAATAGTCGGCACGGGTCGATTTCGACGAATAGCCGAACGGCGGCAGGTCGACGGCGATCACCCGGTAGCCCCCGTGGGTCAACGCCGGCACCAGGGAGAACCAGGTGCCGCTCCATGCGCCGGTGCCGTGAACGAGAAGTACCGGGGCGCCGCTCGCCGGGCCGCTGACCTGCACGAAGACGGACACGCCGTCGACGTCGATGAAACGTCCGCCCGCGGGCGCCGCGGTGCGCGGCGACACGCGCTCGTGGTACTCGACCCACGCCACGCTCGCGCAGATGTAGAGGAGCGCCGTCGCCAGCACCACGAAAACCACGCGACGCACGAGACGCAGGAACGGCATGTCAGTAGTCGAACACGTGTTCGACTTCGTCGCCCGCCGCTTCGCGCTCGGCGAGTAACGGTGCGAGGCCGAACACCGAGGTCACCAACGCGCGGCGCTCGTAGCCCGGTCGCGTGAGGATGGGCTGGCGGAACAGCAGGCGCGTGCCCGTCGGCGTGTCGCTGGTTTGCGGCATCACCACGCTGACAAGCAGGTCGCCGCGATTGCCGGCGATCTCGCGAAACGTACCGCCAGCGCGCGCGATCGACGTCGCGTACGGCGTGAACGCTTGGTAGCGCGGTAGGTCGACGCGCGCCGCAGTGCCGACACGCGCATCGACGTGCATTTCCGGCAGCGCCGCGAGGTTATCGGGCATCGCGTCGATCACTGTTGCCGTCGTCGGCTTGGCGACCTTGAAGGCGGTGTGGGTCGCCTTCTCGATCAGTGCCGCGTACCCCGCCTTGATCAACCACTCGCTGGTGAGCAGATAGCGACGCTCCCACTTGCGCACGAGGTGCGGGCCGGTCGCCGGCGTGTCGCGCCACAGCGACTTGAGCGGCGTCATGAAGTCGAACTCGTACCAGGGGCGCACGCGCACGAATTCCACGTAGTCACGCGCCTGTTTCGCGGCGAGGCGATCTTCCGGCGTCGACAGCGGCGCCGTGCCGAGTTCGCTCAGGCGACCGATCAACGTCTCGTAGGTGCCCTTGAGCCCGTATTCGACCGTCGTACTCGCGCCGATGACCATGATCATCGTGTGGTACTCGCCGTTGAACGGCCAGCGCCCGCGCACCGAGTCGATCACGCGCCCGTAGGCCTGCCAGAACTGCGCGATATGGGCGTAGAACGGAAAGCGGCTCGGCGACTGGTGCGCTTCGAGCATGTCGGCGTATTCGTCGGGGCTGAAGACCAGGAACCATTCCGGAAACGTCAGGAAGGTCTGGTCGCCCGTGCGCTGTTCCGCGGCCGGAATCGCGAGCGGGTCGGTCGCTGCAGGCGCGTCGGACGCCACGGCCGGCGCGAGGCCGAGCCACAGCATCAGCGCCGCGCTGGCGAGTGCGCGCCTCATGTGCGACGGAACGCGAGAAGCGTGTTGAGCGTCGGATCGTGATCCTGCAGCAGGCCATCACCCATCAATTCGAAGCCATGGCGCCGCAGGATGTCGATCCACTCCGCGACGGTGCGGAAGTGGCGGAGCTCCTTGGCATTCGTCGCCCACGGCACGCCGAGCCCGGCGTTGAACACCGCGTGCGCCAGGTTCACCAGCGCATTCATCGGCGCATCGGCGACGTCGTGGTCGCGCAGGATCAGCACTCCGTCCTTGCGCAGCACGCGATGCAGTGAGGCGATGAACGCATCAAGGCGGTCGAGCGGCACGTGGTGCAGGCCGATCAGGCAGGTGACGAGGTCGAGGCTCGCGTCGGCGACGGCGCTCTGCGGAATGGGCGCGTAGTCGTCCAACGGCACGAAACGGCCGAGCTTGCGCAAGCCGCCGCGTTCGACGATGTCCACGGGCGAGTAGGTCGGCGCCGCGTCGTGCAGGAAGACGAGATCGCCGCGCAGGTCGACGTGCTTGCGCAGGTCGCTGGCGTAGCGCCCGGTGCTGCCGATCTCCATGTGCCCATCGAAGCTTCGACGGCAGCCGAGCAGCTGCAGCATCTGCCGCGACATCTCCTTCTTCTGCTTGGAGAGCGACGGCAGCGCGTACGTCAGCTCCGACAGGAAAGGCTTGATGCCTGGCAGCTTGGCCTGCAATGCGCGATAGATCGCCTCGTCGTCGGCATGCTCGCGCACGGCGTCGCGGATGAGCGTGTGGAAGCGGTCTTCCGGATAAAGCCGGTAGATGTTCTGCAGGAAGCGGTAGAACGCGTCGCTGCCGGTGGCGGTGCCGTAGACGGCGTGGAAGTCGCCGGCAGGCGCGGTTGTGGTGGTCATCGGCGTCTCGGAAAGTGCGGGCGCGTAGTAGGTGTCCCAGAGGACGTTGCGCCAGCGGAAATCGGGGTCCAGCCGGCGCTTGAGCGCGAACAGTTCCTTTGCACGCGGATAGGCGCGATGGAACTGCTCGGGCGTGGCATGCGGCTGGTAGGGCAGGTAGTAGGTGCCGCCGCAGGCGATCACCGCATCGATCAGCTCACGCGTCCACACAGCGACGCGCGCCTTCGCGTTCTCGCGCGTGCGCTGCTTGTGATACAGCACGAAGGCGAATGTTTCGCCGCGCGCCCAGGCGAGCATCGAGCCCGGATCGGTGAAGGCATGGCGCACCGAGACGTTGACGGCGTTGACGCGATGACGCGCGAGGATCTCGGCCAGGCGCGGCACGAACTCGTCGAAGCGTTCGACCGGTACGAAATATTCCTGCAGTACGTAGCTCGACTTGCGGCGTGACGCTGGCTCGAGCTCGGCGACGTCGTAACCGGCCTCGTAGTTGCGCCAGTGCACGGGCCTGGACAGGTAGATCAGCGGGTCGAGCAGCCGTTCGCGACGCAGCTTGCCGCCGGGCGTTTCGGTGAACGCCCAGAAGAAATAGCGATGCAGCGGAAAATGCTTGCGCAGCGGCTGCAGGCGATCGGTCACCGTCGCCGCGCGCTCGGTACGACGCCACGTCACCGCACGGGCGCGGCGGTAGTGGGGCGGATACAGGTCGGCGTTGTGGAAGATCGCGTCGCGATCGTTGCGGACATGTTCGCGGAACCACGCCGCATACGACGACGTCGGCATGCAGGCATGCGTGCGCACGACGCGGACGTTGTCGTCGAGCGAGAGCTCGGCTTCGACGATGACACCCAGCCCGCCATAGCCGCCCACCGCGCCGTAGAAGAGTTCGGAATTCGTGTCCGGACTCGCATCGACGATGCTGCCGTCAGCCAGCACCATGCGGATCGACCGTACCGACAAGATCAGCGGACCCAGCCCGATATAACGCCCGTGCACGTTGACGCTGAGCGAGCCGCCGACGGTGAAGTTCGCGTACGTCTGCATGATCCGCACCGACAGATCATGCGGATCGACGAAACGCTGGATGTCGCACCAGCGGATGCCCGCCTGCACGCGGATGGTGCGGTCGACCGGATCGAAATGCAGCACGCGATTCATGCGGCGCATGTCGAGGTGCAGGCTGCCCGGGCTGGCGGTCTGGCCGCCCATACTGAAGTGGCCGCCGCCCACGGAGATCGCGCCGTCGCTGCGGCGAACGGCGTCGACGACTTCATCGACCGACATCGGCGTCGCCACCGCCCACACCCGCACGGGATTCAAGCGCGTGACGTCGTTGACGATCACGCCAGCGTCGATCGCGGGACCGTCAGGCCGGTTCATGGATCGCCACCTGCAGGTAGTCGTAGCCGCGCAGGCGCGGATCGTCGCCGTACTGGTTGGCGCCGTGCGTGCTGGGCGTGATCAGCAGGCGCCACGCGAGGATCAGCGGGCCCAGCACCGGAATGATCGGCACCAGCAGCCACCACGCCGAGCGCGCCTGGTCGTGCAGGCGGCGGGCGAACAGTGAGGCGAGCACGGTGAAATAGGGCGGATACAGCAGCAGCGTGCTGCTCTCGCTGACGACGCGGTCGAGGAACACGAACAGCACGGTGAACACGGCCGTGGCGATGACCAGCCGGAGCAGGAAATCGCGGCGACGCAGGCGACCCCGCCAGCGCGTCCAGTGCAACAGTCCCTGTGCCATCGACGATCTCCCCATCGCGAACGTGACGCCGCATGGTAGCGGCGTCACGGGTCAGGGGCGCAACACCGCGCGCAGGGCGTCGTAATCGGCCGGCAGCGGGTCGGCGTGCGCGGGGCGCGCGAGGCAGTCGGCCAAGGCGGGTGGCGGCGCGATCAGCCGGCCGATGCGCGGCTCGACGACGGTCTCGAACTTCGCCGCATGCGCCGTCGCGACCACCGCCCACGGCCGCGTGTCACCGGCGCCGCGCAGGTGGTGCAGCGTGTCGATCGCGGTCGCGGTGTGCGGGCAGGGCACGTAGCCGAGCTCGCGGTCGGTGCGTTCGATCGTCGCGAGGATCTGCGCATCGTCGACGCTGGCGGCACGCATCGCCTGGCGCAGTGCGGCGTCGTCGGCATGTGCGTGACGCAGGCGCTCGAAATTGCTCGGTGCGCCGACATCCATGGCGTTCGCCAGCGTTGCGCGCGTTTCCGCCGGCCGGTAGTCGGCGCCGTCGAAGTAACGCGGCAGCACGTCGTTGGCGTTGCAGGCGAGCACGATGTCGCCGATCGGCAGCCCCATGCGACGTGCGAGCCAGCACGCCGTCGCGTTGCCGAGGTTGCCGGTAGGAATGACGAAGTTCAGCCGCTCGCCGTGATCGCGTTGGAACTGGAGCGCGGCTTGTGCGTAGTAGGCGGCCTGCGGTAACAGGCGGCCGAGGCTGATGCTGTTCGCCGAACCGAGCGCGATCTCGTTGCGCAGCGCGGTGTCGCCCAGCGCCTGCTTCACCAGGCGCTGGCAGTCGTCGAAGGTGCCGGCCACGCGCAACGCCCGCACGTTGTCGCCCCAGCAGCCGAGTCCGTGAGCCTGGCGCGGCGAGACGCGACCATCGGGGTACAGGATGACCACGCGAAAACCGGGGCGCCGATGGAACGCCGCCGCAACGGCGGCGCCGGTATCACCGGATGTCGCGACGAGGATCGTGACCTCGGGATCGTCCGGGCGACGCAGCGCTTCGAGGGCGCGCGCGAGAAAGCGCGCGCCGAAATCCTTGAAGGCGGCCGTCGGGCCATGGAAGAGCTCGAGCACGAAGGTGTCGGCGGCGAGCGCCTGCAGCGGTGCGGGGAAATCGAATGCGTCATCGCAGATCGCAGGCAGTGCTTCGGCGATGCGCGAGCCTTCGAAATACGGTGCGAGCAGGGTCGCAGCGGTGCGTGCGAGTCCCTCCGACGGATCGATCGCCGGTGCGGCGGGAATCGTTTCCGGAACGTAGAGGCCGCCATCTGGTGCAAGTCCCGAAGCCAGCGCACTGTCGATGTCGACCGCGGGTGCGGTGCCACGCGTGCTGACGAACCTCACGCCACGATCTCGGCGCGCGGGCCGTTCACCGGCGAGATGTAGGCACGGCTGTGGAGATCGGCGCGACGGAACGCTGCGACCATCGCCGCGCCGCCGGTCTCCGCGTCCGATCGCGTGTCGAACCAGCCGAATACGGTTGGACCTGCACCGGAGATGCTCGCGCCCAGCGCGCCCGCATCGAGTGCAGCCTGCTTCACGGCATCGAAGCCCGGAATCAGCGCAGCGCGACGCGGTTCGACCAGCACGTCGTGCAGACCGGCAGCGATGAGCTCGCGATCGCCGCGCGCGAGGCCGGTGAGAAACTGAGCGAGGTGCGCGGTCTGGTGCACGACGTCGCCCAGCGGATACGGCGCGGCGAGCACGGCGCGGGCTTCGCGCGTCTCCAGCACATGCGCGGGGTGCACCGCGGCGCAGTAGAGGTCCGGCGCATCGAGGCGGATCGCGCGCGTCTCCGTCGCCAACACCACCCCGCCGAGCAACATGGGTGCGACGTTGTCGCCGTGCAGGCTGCCGCTGGCGACCGATTCGCCGGCCAGTGCGAACGGGTAGAGCGACTCGCGCGACAGGGGCGCGTCGAGCAGCGCATTCGCTGCGACCAGCGCCGCCACGCATGACGCCGCGGAGCCGCCCAGACCCGAACCCAATGCGATGCCCTTGTGCAACGTCACCGCGAAGCCGTGCGCGAGGCCGAGTGACGCGCGCAGTTCGATCAGCGCGCGACCGGCGGTATTGCGTTCGGCGATCAGCGGAATGCGTGCGAGGCCGGGCACCTCGCCGTCGATTGCGTCGATGCGCACGACGGGTTCATCGATGAAGCGCACCGTCGCGGCGTCGCCGGGGCCCTGGATGGTGTGGCCGAGCAGGTCGAAGCCGACGCCGATGTTGCCGATGCTCGCCGGCGCGAATGCGCGGATGCTGCGACCCGCTTCGCTGTCGAGCGGCTGGACATCACGAGGGCTTACATCGAGTCGGGTCACAGGCGGGCTCCGAGATACTGGGCGATCGCGAGGACGTCGCCGAACACGCCGGCCGCCGTGACCTCGGGGCCCGCGCCGGGCCCTTGCACCACCAGCGGATTATCCGCGTAGCGGCGGGTGCGGAACCGGATCAGGTTGTCGGTGAGGCGTCCGTGCGCGGTGGCGTCGTCGGGGCCGGGCATCGCGAGGCCGACGTGCGCCTTGTGGCCATCGAAGCTCGCGACGTAGCGGAGCGCGCGGCCGCAGGCCCGGGCGGTGTCGAAGCGCGCCTGCATCGGCGCGTCGAGCGCGTCGATCTTGGCGAGGAACGCGTCGCGCGGGACGTCGCGCAGGTGCGCCGGCACTAGGCTTTCGACCTCGACATCGTCCAGCGCGATCGAATGCCCGGCTTCGCGCGCGAGGATCACCAGCTTGCGGGCGACGTCGAGACCCGACAGGTCGTCGCGCGGATCCGGTTCGGTGTAGCCGAGGTCGTGCGCTTCGCGAACGAGGTGCGAAAACGGCCGGCTGCCGTCGAAGCGATGGAACAGCCACGCGAGTGTGCCCGAGAGCACGCCGTCGACGCCGAGCAGGTCGTCGCCGGTGTCGAGCTGGCTGCGCAGCGTCTGAATGACGGGCAAGCCGGCACCGACGCTGGCTTCGTGGCGGAAGCGCGCGCCGTTGCGCGTCGCGTTGCGGATCGCATGCCAGCGCTCGATCGGGCCGCTGCCGGCGCGTTTGCTCGGCGTCACCACATGCAGTCCCTGGCTGAGCCAGCGCGCGTAGTGGTCGACGACGTCGTCGCTGCCCGAGCAGTCGATGACCACCGCCTGCACGCGCCCTTCGTCGACGAGGTGCGGGCCGAAGCGGTAGACATCGGGTGCGGAGGCGGCCTCGAAACCCTCCATCACCGCATCGAGCGACCCGCGTGCGGCACCCAGCCACATGCGGCGACGATCCATCACGCCGCGAAGCACGACGTCGACGCCCTGCGCCCGCAGGCGCGGCGCGACGTCCGCCCACTGCGCGAGCAGCGCGCGGCCGACCTTGCCGGGACCGATCAGGCCGAGCGCGATCGTCGTGGTCGCGGTGCGCGCGCAGGCACCGCGCGCGGCGATGTGCGGCGGAAACGGGGCGATTCGGCGTTCGGTCAGGACGGCGGACATGGCGGAGCACTCCCTGTCAGGAGCCCCGTGTCCGGTTCGGATGCGATCCCCGCATCCGATCGGATGCGGGGCGGGTGGCGGACGGTCAGTCCGGAATCACGCGCAACCGCATCCTCCACGACGTGGTCGTGGTGGTGCGGGTGCTGGTACCGAGGCCGTTGCGCGTGCAGACGTCCGCCACTCGCGGTGCGAGGGTCGAGACGACGGCAGGGGAGGCCCGGAAGGTCATGACCCGAGTAAACGCCCGTGGCGCGGTGCCTGTCAAAGCCGTTCGTCGACGCGTTCGCGGTACGGCCGGTGGCCCCGCGGGGCCGCGCATGGTGAAATGCGCCTCGAAGCGGGGGTACCGGCCGAGGCCGGTTGAGACAGACCCTTCGAACCTGATGCGGTTGAGACCGCCGTAGGGAAGCTTCGCGGGGCGCATTGCGTCCGCGCGCCGCCCGCTCGCAGTGAACGTCGATGTCGACGTTCGACCCCTCATGCAGCGGACGATCCGATGAACGCAGTCGCCACCGAACTCCTCCAGCAGGCCGAAAAGCTTTCGGCCGATGTCGTCCGTCCGATCCCGGGCTCGAAGAAGATCCATGTCGAAGGGTCGCGGCCCGACATCCGCGTACCCATGCGCGAGATCGCGCTGGCGCGCACGCCGACGCTGTTCGGCGGCGAGGAGAACGCACCGCTCGCGGTATACGACTGCTCGGGCCCGTACACCGATGAAACCGCGACGATCGACCTGTCGACGGGCCTGTCGTCGCTGCGCGCGCAGTGGATCGCCGAGCGCGGCGATACCGAAGTGCTTCCGGGCCTGTCGTCCGACTACGGTCGCGCGCGCGAGCACGATCCCAAGCTCGCGCATATCCGCTTCGGCAATCGCGCGCTGCCGCGTCGCGCGGTGAGCGGCGCGAACGTCTCGCAGATGCACTACGCCAAGAAGGGCATCGTCACGCCGGAGATGGAGTTCATCGCGATCCGCGAGAACCAGCGCATCGAGGCGATCCGCGAGGCGCACCTGCTGCGCCAGCACGCCGGCGAAACCTTCGGCGCGAACATCCAGAAGCTGATCACGCCCGAGTTCGTGCGCGATGAAGTCGCGCGCGGTCGCGCCATCATCCCCAACAACATCAACCATCCGGAAAGCGAGCCGATGATCATCGGCCGCAACTTCCTCACCAAGGTCAACGCGAACATCGGCAACAGCGCGGTGTCGTCGGGCATTGCCGAAGAAGTCGAGAAGCTCGTCTGGTCGATCCGATGGGGCGCGGACACGGTGATGGACCTTTCCACCGGCAAGCACATCCACGAGACGCGCGAGTGGATCATCCGCAATTCGCCCGTGCCGATCGGTACGGTGCCGATCTACCAGGCGCTGGAGAAGGTCGACGGCCGCGCCGAAGAACTCACCTGGGAGATCTTCCGCGACACGCTGATCGAGCAGGCGGAGCAGGGCGTCGACTACTTCACCATCCACGCCGGCGTGCTGCTGTGCTATGTGCCGCTCACCGCGAATCGCGTGACGGGCATCGTCAGCCGCGGCGGTTCGATCATGGCGAAGTGGTGCCTCGCGCATCACAAGGAAAATTTCCTCTACACGCACTTCGAGGACATCTGCGAAATCATGAAGGCGTACGACGTCGCCTTCTCGCTCGGCGACGGCTTGCGTCCGGGCTCGATCGCCGATGCAAACGACGCCGCGCAGTTCGGTGAACTCGAAACGCTCGGCGAGCTCACGCAGATCGCGTGGAAGCACGATGTCCAGACCATGATCGAAGGCCCCGGCCACGTGCCGATGCAGCTGATCAAGGAGAACATGGACAAGCAGCTGCGCGAGTGCGGCGAAGCGCCGTTCTACACGCTCGGCCCGCTGACCACCGACATCGCGCCCGGCTACGACCACATCACGAGCGCGATCGGCGCCGCAATGATCGGCTGGTTCGGCACCGCCATGCTCTGCTATGTCACGCCGAAGGAGCACCTGGGCCTGCCGAACAAGCACGACGTGCGCGAAGGGCTGATGGCCTACAAGATCGCCGCGCACGCCGCCGACCTCGCGAAGGGACATCCCGGTGCGCAGGCACGCGACAACGCGATGAGCAAGGCGCGCTTCGAGTTCCGCTGGGAAGACCAGTTCAACCTCGGCCTCGACCCGGAGCGCGCCCGCGAGTACCACGACGAGACGCTCCCCAAGGACGCGCACAAGGTCGCGCACTTCTGCTCCATGTGCGGCCCGCACTTCTGCTCGATGAAAATCACGCAGGACGTGCGCGACTACGCCAAGGAGCATCCGGAGTCGGTCGCCGACATCGAGCAGGGCATGGCGGAGAAGTCGGCCGAGTTCCGCGCGACGGGCGCGGAGGTCTATCACAAGGCCTGACCCGCTCAGGCAGGACGTCCGCCCCGGTTCCGCGCGACGGGCCCGGCCTAGAATGGCCGGGACCGCGGTCCGGACGTCCCGATGAAGCTCGATCACCCTTTCCTGCAATTGCCGGTGTCGTTCGATGCCGGCGTCCTCGCGCGCGAGATCGAGGCCCTTGGCCCCGAGGTCTGGCGTCCGCACCCGCAGGGCTTTCCCGGCAACGACGCGCTCACGCTGATCAGCGTCGACGGCGATCCCGAGAGTGATGCGGTGCACGGCGCGATGCGCCCGACGCCGCATCTGCTCGCGTGTCCGTACCTGATGCAGGTGATGCACAGCCTCGGCGCCGTCTGGGGCCGTTCGCGCCTGATGCGTCTCGCCGGCCAGGCGGAGGTGACGCCGCACGTCGACATCAATTACTACTGGCGCGAGCACATGCGCATCCATGTGCCGATCGTGACGCAGCCCACCGTGCGTTTCGTCTGTGATGGCCAGGAACTCAACATGGCCGAGGGCGAATGCTGGACGTTCGATACCTGGCGTCGGCACAACGTGCACAACGACGATCATCGGCAGCGCATTCACCTCGTCGCCGACACGGTGGGCGGCCCCGGCTTCTGGGAACTGATGCGCGATGCGCGTCCGCATGACGAAGTGCGTGATGGCTGGACGCCGCGCCGCATCGCGCCGCAGGCGACGCCGGTGTCGCTGCAGCTGGAGTCGTACAACCTGCCGATGGTGATGACGCCGTGGGAGGCGCGAACCCATATCGAGTTCCTCGTTGGCGAGACGCCGCCTTCCGAGCACGTGGATCGATTTATTCGCGACGTGATGCGCCCGTTCCTGCGCGACTGGCAGGCGCTGTGGGCCCTGTACGGTGACAGTGGGAAGGGGCTCGACGCCTATCGCGCCGCACGCGAGCGCCTGCGCGCCATGGCGGCGCCGTTCGATAGCCTGCGCATGCGCAACAACGTCGCCGTGGTCACCGCCTTGCACGCGATCGTCACGAGCAACCTCGTGGCGCAGCGTGCAGCGTCCACAGAATCACCTCGTGCGCAGTCGGCACCAGTTGCGAGTGGAGGTCCCAGGGCAGCGTCGCCGCGGCCACAGACGATCGCTGGTGGATTCAATCCGATGTTCGTGCGTACCGCGTCGCCTGCCGCGTCGATGGCGCGACCGGCCGCGAGCGCCCCGGCACAGGTCTCATTCGACCGCCCGCTCGTGCTGCTCAGCGCACCGCGCTCAGGCTCGACGCTGCTGTTCGAAACGCTCGCGCAGGCGCCGGGCCTGTACACGATCGGGCACGAAAGCCATCGGCACATCGAGACGCTGCCCGGTCTGCATCCGTCGACGCGTGGTTTCGAATCGAACCGGCTCACGGCCGCCGACGCCACGCCCGCGATCGTTGCCGGGTTGCATCGCAACTTCGGATCCGCGTTGCGCGATCGCGACGGACGACCGCCGGTGCCGGGTGCAGCGGTGCGACTGCTCGAGAAGACGCCTAAGAACACGCTGCGCGTCGACTTCATGCGCGCGGCATTTCCGAATGCCCGGTTCGTGTATCTCTACCGCGAGCCGCGTAGCGTGCTGGCGAGCATGATCGAAGCCTGGCAGTCGGGTCGCTTCCACACGTATCCGAATCTGCCGGGTTGGACGGGCCCGGCATGGTCGCTGCTGCTGGTACCGGGGTGGCGGGATCTCATCGGCCAACCGCTGGAAATGATCGTCGCGCATCAATGGGCGACGACCACGCAGTGCGTTCTCGATGACTTGGAGCGGCTGCCGGCCGACTCGCGCCTAATGGTCCGCTACGACGATCTCGTCGCCGCGCCGCGCGCAACGGCGGCACGCATCTGCGACTTCGCGGACCTCGCCTGGGACCGCACGCTCGATACGTTGCCGCTCTCGCGCCACACACTGACGCCGCCGGATCCGGACAAATGGCGGCGTCATGAGCAGGCGATCGAACGGGTGTGGTCGATCGCCGCGTCGGCAGATGCGCGCGCGCGCCACCTGCTCGACGCCATAGCCTGACCGGTGTCAGCAAAAAAAAGCCGCCCGAAGGCGGCCTTTTTTTTGATCATCGCGACGACTAATCAGTAATTCGGCTTTTCCGCCGAGTCGTCATAGCGCTTGATCGCGTCGACGATGATCGCCTTGGCTTCGGCGGCATTGCCCCACCCGTCGACCTTCACCCACTTGCCCTTCTCGAGATCCTTGTAGTGCTCGAAGAAGTGGCCGATGCGGTCGAGCCAGTGCTGGGACACCTGCTCGATGTCCTCGATGTGCTGGTAGCCGTTGAATACCTTGGTGACCGGTACGGCCAGGATCTTCTCGTCCGAACCCGCTTCGTCGGTCATCTTCAGCACCGCGACCGGGCGGCAGCGGATCACCGAGCCCGGCACCAGGGTCAGCGGCAGGATGACCAGTACGTCGGCCGGGTCGCCGTCGCCGCAGACCGTGTGCGGGACGTAGCCGTAGTTGCACGGGTAGCGCATCGGCGTCGACAGGATGCGGTCGACGAAGATCGCGCCGGTTTCCTTGTCGACTTCGTACTTGACCGGTTCCGAGTCCTTCGGGATCTCGATGATGACGTTGATCTCGTCCGGCGGATTCTTGCCGGTGGGAACGAGGTCCAGACCCATGACGATGTGCTCCAGATAGCGATGCGCCCGCCGGTCGGCGGGCGCGGGCTGCGGATTTTAGCGGTCTCCGTGCTGCGCTGCAGCAGCCGGTGCGGGGCGGGTTGAGACCCCGACGGGCCGGCCCCGCCGCTCCCCGGAACGACGAAGGGCGACCCGAGGGCCGCCCTTCGCCTTGGAACCTGACCGGCCGGATCAGCTGCCGAGCAGCGGCACCAGCAACAGCGCGACGATGTTGATGATCTTGATCAGCGGGTTGATCGCCGGGCCCGCGGTGTCCTTGTAGGGATCGCCGACGGTGTCACCGGTGACGGCCGCCTTGTGCGCTTCGGAGCCCTTGCCGCCGAAGTGGCCGTCCTCGATGTACTTCTTCGCGTTGTCCCAGGCGCCGCCGCCGGTGGTCATCGAGATCGCCACGAACAGGCCGGTGACAATGGTGCCGATCAACACGCCGCCGAGTGCCTTCGGCCCGAGCAGCAGGCCGACCACGACCGGCACGGCGACCGGCAGCAGCGACGGCAGGATCATTTCCTTGATCGCCGACTTGGTCAGCATGTCGACCGCCTTGTCGTACTGCGGCTTGCCGGTGCCCTGCATGATCCCGGGGATATCGCGGAACTGACGGCGCACTTCTTCGACCACCGCGCCCGCGGCACGGCCCACCGCTTCCATCGCCATCGCGCCGAACAGGTACGGGATCAGGCCGCCGATGAGCAGACCGATGATCACGTAGTGGTCGGAGAGATCGAACGTGATCGGCATCGCCGCCACGCCCGCCGCCGCGGCCTTCGCCGCGTTGGCGACGTCGAGGTTGTGCGTGTAGTCGGCGAACAGCACCAGCGAGGCGAGCGCGGCCGAGCCGATCGCATAGCCCTTGGTGACCGCCTTCGTGGTGTTGCCCACCGCATCGAGCGGATCGGTGACCGCGCGCACTTCCGGCGGAAGCTCGCTCATCTCGGCGATACCGCCGGCGTTGTCGGTGATGGGACCGTACGCGTCGAGCGCGACGATCATCCCCGCCATCGACAGCATCGACGTGGCTGCGATCGCGATGCCGTACAGCCCACCCAGCGCGTAAGCACCCCAGATCGCGAGGCACACCGCCACCACCGGCATCGCCGTCGACTTCATCGACACCCCGAGCCCCGCGATGATGTTGGTGCCGTGGCCGGTGGTCGACGCCTGCGCGACGTGGCGTACCGGCTTGTACTGCGTGCCGGTGTAGTACTCGGTGATCCAGACGATCGCGCCGGTGAGCGCGAGGCCGATCAGCGCGCAGTAGTACAGGCTCATCGCGCCGTACTTCGAGTCGCCCATCAACTGCTGCGTGACGAAGAAGAACGCGATCGCGGCGAGCACCGCCGACACGATCACGCCGCGATACAGCGCCCCCATGATCGACCCGCCGCTGCCGACCTTCACCACCATCGTGCCGAAGATCGACGCGATGATCGACACGCCGCCGAGCACCAGCGGATACAGCACCGCGTGCGCACCGGCTTCTGCGGAGACGAGACCACCGAGCAGCATCGTGGCGATGATCGTCACCGCGTAGGTCTCGAACAGGTCGGCTGCCATGCCCGCGCAGTCGCCCACGTTGTCACCGACGTTGTCGGCGATCACGGCCGGGTTGCGCGGGTCGTCTTCCGGAATGCCGGCTTCGACCTTGCCGACGAGATCCGCGCCGACGTCCGCACCCTTGGTGAAGATGCCGCCGCCGAGACGCGCGAAGATCGAGATCAGCGACGAGCCGAAGGCGAGACCGACCAGCGCGTGCAGCGCCTGCTCCTCGCTGTAGCCCATGTGGAAGTGCAGGATCGCGAAGTAGCCGGCGACGCCGAGCAGGCCAAGGCCCACCACCAGCATGCCGGTGATCGCGCCGCCCTTGAACGCGACGTTCATCGCCGGGCCCATGCCCCGGCGTGCCGCTTCGGCGGTGCGCACGTTCGCGCGCACCGACACGTTCATGCCGATGTAGCCCGCCGCCCCGGAAAGCACGGCGCCGATGAGGAAGCCGATCGCACTCGGCCACGACAGGAAGAAACCGATCAGTGCGAACAGCACCACACCCGCGATCGCGATCGTCGAATACTGGCGGTTGAGATACGCCCGTGCGCCTTCCTGGATCGCGCCGGCGATCTCCTGCATGCGTTCGTTGCCGGCGGGTTGCGCGGTGATCCAGCGCGCGGAGATGACCCCGTAAAGGATCGCGATTACGGCGCAGACCAGCGCCAGGACAAGACCGTACTGCTCCAGCATGAACCCCCTCCCCAAACCAGAAAAGTGGACATCGGACAACGGTGTTTGAAGCCCTTGGCGGCCTCGACCGCGCGGACTGCCGGACTATGGCACAGGGATTGCGACAACGAATGTTGCGCTGCGTGATCGCGGCGCGCGGAACGCACGGCGAGCGGCCGCGGCGTCAGGTGAAAGCGCGGTTCAGTGCCGACGTGCGAGGCTCGCCGCCAATCGACCGGAGACCCGATCCATGCGCGTTGCCGTCCTTGCTTCCAGCCTCGCGCTCGCCGCGGGCTTCGCGTCCGCCGCGACGCCCGAAGTCCAGCGTCCTGTCGGCGCACCCCAGGCCAACGGCGTCACCCATCTCGCGCGCGGCATACCCGAGGCCTGCGCGTGGCTGGAAGGCACGTTCACCGGCGACCCCGCGTTGCCTTACAAATTCGCGCCGGTGCGTAGCAGCCCGACGTGCCAGGCACGCGCGCGTCTCCTGAATCCTGAAAAGGCCAAGCCAAGCGAAGCCACGGGCTGGAAGCTCAACGACATCGTGCGCATTCCGTCGAAGGACTGCCCCGGCCTGCAGGCGGTGATCACGGTCTGGCGCCTGCCGGTCGACGAGAAGTCGTTGAAGCTCGACGCGCAGGGCCGCGCGCGGCTGTATCTGCAGGATGCCAAGGCGAGCGCCGGCAAAGCGCCAATGGCGGCGTATACCGCGACCGTCGCGACGGAAGGCAAGCCCTGCGGCGGCTGACCGCATCCCGGGTGCTGCAATGGAAACGGGCCGCATATGCGGCCCGTTTTTCGTTGCGTCGCAGCGCGAATCATTCGGACCGCTTGAGCTTCGCGGACACCGCGAGGAACGCCGCCTCGTCGGACGGTGCGATGTTGGGGCGGCCTGCGAGGAACCCCATCGAGATCGTCGCCTTCACGTAGTACGTCTCACCCGGCTCGACTTCCATCGTCAGGATGTCCTTGGTCTCGCCGTGCACGTTGTACTCGTGCTTGCCCGGCTCGACGACCGCGACGAAATAGTTGCCGCTACGCAGCTTGCCCAACTCCGTTTCGCCCTCGCGCACCTTGAAGCCGATCGCGCCGCCGGCGAACTTCGACTCGCGGAAGAAGACGATCTGACCCTTGTCGGCGGGCGCAGCGCTGATGAGCGTGTTCGCCGGCGCGGCAACAGGCGCAGCGGGTGCGGTCGGGGCATCGTCGGCGAGCGCCACGATCGGCGACATCAGGACGAGCGAGAGAGCGAGGCGAGCGAACTTCGACATGGATTACTCCTGGGTGGATGGTGCTGCGGATGCGGCCGTCGGCGACGCCGCGGCTGCAGTCGATTCGGATGCGGGTGATGCGAGCAGCGCGGCGTCGATCGCGCCCGCGAGCTTGGCCGGCGCGCGCGTCCCGCTTTCGACGATCATTTCGCCGCCGTGAATGAACTCGGCGAACACGCCGACGGCGACCGCAGTCGCGAGCGCAGCGCCGGTGTGGTCCTTGCCGGCCGCGCCGAGCTTCAGTCCGCGCAGCGGGATGCGGTGGCCATTGAATTCGAGATAACGCGCAGCCAGCAGCAGCTCACCCGG
Source organism: Lysobacter sp. TY2-98 (assembly GCF_003367355.1). NCBI lineage: Bacteria > Pseudomonadati > Pseudomonadota > Gammaproteobacteria > Lysobacterales > Lysobacteraceae > Lysobacter > Lysobacter sp. TY2-98. The sequence goes on along the minus strand of NZ_CP031413.1, from coordinate 2,126,694 downwards.
CTGTCCGCCACCACGCGCCTTCGCGGCGTGGATGATCTCGCCCTGGCCGGGCGTGCCCGCGGGCACCAGCTCGAAGCCATTCACGACGATCGGCTCGGCGAGGCGGATCGCGAACGTCGCGCCCGGTTTGTCCTCATCGGAGACGAGCCGCTGCGCGATCTCGACCATGACCGGCGTTCCCACCGGCGCGCAATTACACGGCACTGGCGCGGTCGCATGTACTTCGCTCCGTGTAGCTGCGGGCGCGACAGCGTCAGTCGCGCTAGCAGGTACTTGAGCGGGTGCAGTCGGATCCGCTGCGTGCACGACCATTGGCATCGACGTCGCGATCAGAATCAGCGACGCGCCAACGCACGCGCGCACCGGGGCGCGCGCAACTTCGAAAGACATCGATTTCCCCTGTTGCCGACACCTCCGCTCCCCAGCGGACCCCCAACGTCGGCGCGGCGAGTGTCCGCGAGTCCAAGCGGCCGTGCAAGCCCTCAGATGGAGAACGCGGTCAGCTTGCGGTCGACCATCTGCGCATCGATGCGCACGTACTTGGGTATGCCGTCGCGCCCATACGGCGGCGGCGCTTCGCCACGAATCAAAGGCTCGAGATAGCGACGCGCCGCATCGGTGATGCCGTAGCCGTCGTCGCGAATGAAATCCGCCGGCATCGTGCGCTCGTGATTTGCGATATCGGCGAGCTGCGCGGGCTCGATCGTCCAGCGGTACGGGCGATCCTTCATGCGCTTGATCACCGGCATCACCGCATTGCGGCCTTTCACCGCGTATTCGACGGCTTCGCGACCGACGGCGAGTGCCTGCTTGAGATCGGTTTCCGACGCGAGATGTCGCGCCGAACGCTGCAGATAATCGGGCAGCGTCCAGTGCACCTTGTAGCCGAGCGAATCCTTGACGCGCGCGGCGAGCAGCGACGCGACGCCACCGAGCTGCGTGTGCCCGAACGCGTCCTTGCCGGCGCCGGCATCGGCGACGAACGTGCCGTCGGCCGTGCGAATGCCTTCGCTCGCGACGACCACGCAATAGCCGACGCGTTCGACGACCTCGCGCACCTTCGCCAGGAACGCCGTTTCATCGTAGGCGCGCTCGGGGAACAGGATGATGTGCGGCGCGTCATCCGCGCCGTGCCCGGCGAGTCCACCCGCCGCCGCAAGCCAGCCGGCGTGGCGCCCCATCGCTTCGTACACGAACACCTTGGTCGACGTATCCGCCATCGCGGCGACGTCGAGCGCCGCCTCGCGCACCGATACCGCGGTGAACTTCGCGGCCGAGCCGAAGCCCGGGCAGGTGTCCGTCACCGCAAGGTCGTTGTCGACCGTCTTCGGAACGCCGACACAGGTCAGCGGATAGCCGAACTCGGCGGCGAGCTGTGACACCTTGAGCGCGGTATCCGCCGAGTCGTTGCCGCCGTTGTAGAGGAAGTAGCGGACGTCGTGCGCCTTGAAGACCTCGATCAGGCGCTCGTATCTGGCGCGGTCGGCGTCGAGCGACTTGAGCTTGTAGCGGCAGGAGCCGAACGCGCCGCCCGGCGTATGCGCCAGCGCCTTCACGGTGGAGGCGGGCAGGGGCGTCGTGTCGATCAGTTCCTCGCGCAGCACGCCGAGGATGCCGTTGCGGCCGGCGAGCACCCGCAGTCCGTGGCGGCGACCGGCCTGGATGACAGCCGAAGCGGTGGCGTTGATGACGGCGGTGACGCCGCCCGACTGGGCGTAGAGCAGGGTTCCGGCGGCCATAGGAGTCGAGGATTCGGGACGGTATGCGGTAAGCTGCCGCCATCATGCCGGTAACGGCGTCGGGCCGCGCAGAGCGGCCGCGAACGTGCCGAAAGATCCATCAGGAGCGACGAATGCGATTGGTACTTCTGGGAGCCCCGGGCTCGGGCAAGGGCACGCAGGCCACGCGGCTCAGGGAGCACCTGCAGGTACCGCACATTTCGACGGGCGACCTCCTGCGCGCCGAAGTCGCCGCCGGCAGCCCGCTCGGTCTCGAAGCCAAGGAGATCATGGCGCGCGGCGAGCTCGTCAGCGACGCCATCCTGCTCGGCATGCTGGAAGACCGTTTCTCGCGTCCCGATACCCGCAACGGCTTCATCCTCGACGGCTACCCGCGCAACCTGGCGCAGGCCGACGCGATGGGTACGCTGCTCGAGCGCATCGGCCAGCCGATGGACCACGCGGTATTTCTCGACGTGCCGACCGAACTGCTGGTCGAGCGCATCGCCGGCCGCGCCAAGGCCGAAGGCCGCGCCGACGACACGCCCGAGTCGGTGCGCAAGCGCCTGCAGATCTACAACGACTCGACCGCGCCGGTCGTCGAGTACTACCGCCAGCACGGCCAGCTCAAGGTCGTCGATGGCGTGGGCTCGCTCGACGACGTGTTCAACCGCATCGTCGAAACGATCGCGCCGGTCAAAGAGGTCGGCTGATTCATCGCGGCGCCCGCGGCGCCGCGTCCATCGACACCGCATCGACGGCGCGGCGATCCGCCACGGAGCAGGATTCACGCCCGTAGCACTCCGGAGCGTCCGATTTTGAAACTCCACATCCTCGGCATCGCGGGCACCTTCATGGGCGGCGTCGCCGCGCTCGCCCGCGAGCTCGGCCACGACGTGCAGGGCACCGACCAGGCGATCTATCCGCCGATGTCGACGCAGCTCGAGCAGCTCGGCATCCAGCTCGCGCAGGGCTATTCGCCGGAATGGATCGACGCCGACTGCGACCAGGTCGTCGTCGGCAACGCCCTTTCGCGTGGCAACCCGGCGGTCGAGCACGTGCTCGATGCGCAGATGGACTACACGTCGGGCGCGCAGTGGCTCGCCGAGAACGTGCTGCCGGGTCGCGAGACACTCGCCGTCGCCGGCACGCACGGCAAGACCACCACGACGACGATCCTCTCGTTCCTGCTCGAAGCCGCGCACCGCGATCCGGGTTTCCTGATCGGTGGCGTCGCCGAGGATTTCGGCGTGTCCGCGCGCCTCGGCACCGGCAAGGAATTCGTCGTCGAAGCGGACGAGTACGACACCGCGTTCTTCGACAAGCGCAGCAAGTTCGTGCACTACCGGCCGACGGTCGCGATCCTCAACAACCTCGAGTTCGACCACGCCGACATCTTCCCGGACGTGCAGGCGATCCAGCGCCAGTTCCACCACCTCGTGCGCACGGTGCCGCGCCGCGGCCGCCTGATCGTCAACGGTGAGGACGCGCGCATCGCCGAAGTGCTGGAGATGGGCTACTGGACGCCGGTCGAGACGTTCGGCCTCGCCGATGCCGACGTCAACGCCAAACCATTTGACTGGACCGCGCGCCTGACCCAGCCCGACGGCTCGAAGTTCGTCGTGCTGCATAAGGGCAAGGAGCAGGGCGAGGTGATGTGGTCGCTGCTCGGCCGCCACAACGTGATGAACGCGCTGGCGGCACTCGCGGCGGTGCATGCGGTCGGCGTGGAGCCGCGCAAGGTGATCCCGGCGCTCGCGGCGTTCAAGAGCGTCAAGCGGCGCATGGAAGTGGTCGGTGTCGTCGGCGACGTCGCCGTGTATGACGACTTCGCGCACCACCCCACTGCGATCGAAACCACGCTCGAAGGCCTGCGCAGCAGGGTCGGGGACGCACGCATCGCGGTCGCGATGGAACCGCGCAGCAATTCGATGCGCCTCGGCGCGCACTCGGAGGCGCTCGCGCCGTCGCTGGCGCAGGCCGATGTCGTGGTGTTCCTGCATCGCCCGGAGCTGCCGTGGGATGCGACGAAGGTCGTCGGCGCCCTGCGCGGCGACGGCATGACCGTGGCCGACGTCGACACGCTGATGCGTGAGCTGCACGGCCGCGTGCATCCCGGCGACCACGTGGTCTTCATGTCGAACGGCGGTTTCGACGGCGCACCGCGTCGCTTCGTCGAACTGCTGCGCGCGGAAGGCGTTAAGCCGGCGGGTTGATCGACACGGCGCGCGTCGCTCGACGTCGCGCAGGAACCCGTTCCGATCTCAACGCGATGCGTGGACGCGCATCACCGTCGTGCCGTGTGCCGTCGTGGCCTGCACCGCCGGCAGGCTTTGCAGCGCATCGAATGCAGGCGCTGCGTCCGGTGCGACGAAGGGCTGCGGGCGCCACAGCGCGAGCACATCGAACGGCCGCGTGAGCACCAGCCTTTGCGCGCTGCCGATCCACAGCGGCGTGCCATCACTGAGGCGCGCCGGCGCGGGCCAGAGGCGCAGCACGAAACGTTCGTCGAAACGCGTGCCGTCGTGCACGAGCAGCAGCGTTTCCGCGCGCGCATTGAAACTGGCCGGCAGCACGGGCTGGCGCTGCGCGGGCGTGTCGTCGTCGAGCAGGCCGAGCACGGCTTTCCAGTCCGCCTGCGGCTGCACGCGCCATCCGCGCGCCTCGAATGCGCGCCGCACGGCGCCGATGTCGCCCGCCACCTGCACGTTGAGCGGTGATCCGCCGTGGCGCATGTCGGCGTCGCGCACATCGGGCAGCAGTCGCCAATCGTGCGCCCACCAGTCTTGCGTCCGGAGCACCCGTGGTGGATCCGGCGGCGTGAAGCGCGCGAGCAACGGCGACGACGCGCGCGGCGTATGCCACAGCGCTCCGATCAGCAGCACGACGTAGAACAGCGTCGCCAGCGGGCGCATCCAGAACGAGCGCGTGATATGGCGTCGATACGCGAGGCCCAGCACGAGCAGCCAGATGATGCCGAATACCGTGCCGCCGACGACATCGCTGGTCCAGTGCGCACCGAGGTAGATGCGCGCAACGCCAACCACCGTCGTCAGCACGCCAGCGAGCAGGTAGGGCCACACGCGCTGGCGACCGGGTAGTTCACGCGCGATCAGCACCGCGAAGAAGCCGAGCACGACCGTCACCATCGTCACCGCACCCGAGGGAAAGCCGAAACCGGGTGGCGCGGTGGGCGGACGCGGCATCTCGACGACGGCCTGCAGCATCGCGGTGAGCGCGAGGCCGAACACGACCGCCGCGAGCCAGTGCGCCGCCGCCATCCACCGGCGTCGCCATGCGAGATAGAGCAGTGCGACCGCCGACGCCGGGCCCAGCACTTCGGCGTCACCGAGGCTCGCGAGCGCGGCCATGAGGTGGTCGGCCAGCGGATTGCGCAACGCCATCATGATGTCGTGCACGCGGTAGTCGATGCCGAGCGGTCCGCCGTTCGCCACCAGCAGTGCGATCAGCGAGAACCACACGCAGCTGATCGCGAGCAGGCAGACCGCGAGCACCGCGAGCGACGGCGCTTCCGGCCGATTCGGATCGACCAGCGCGACGGCGTATCGCCCCAGGAACGGATGCCGTCGCGACCAGCGCAGCAGGCGCGCGAGCAGCGAATCCGCGTGGCCCGCAAACCAGCGCCACGTGTACAGCACCACCGCCCAGGCGACGGCGATCGCAACCAGCAGGCCGCCGAGCACCAGCGCGAGTCGATCCGCGACCGCCTCGACCGCCTCGTACGACGCGCCCAGCACCCAGCCCGGCGCGAGGAACGCAACGGCCCAGCCCGCGCACGCGACCGCGCTCGGCACGAGATAGCGCAGCGTCGGCACGTGCAGCATGCCGGCGATCGCGGGCACGAACGGCCGCACCGCCCCGACGAAGCGAGCGATGAAGATGCTCTTGGTGCCGTGCTTGCGGAACATGCCTTCTCCGCGCTCCAGCCACTGCGGCCAGCGCGCGAACGGCCCCCGCGTGCGCAGCTGCGGGCCGAAGCGGCGTCCGATCCAGTAGCTCATGCCATCGCCGATGAACGCGCCCAGCGCGGCGCTCGCGACGGCGTACGGCCCGTTGACATGGCCCAGCCCGATCAGCGTGCCGACCGCGAACAGCAGCGGCATCGCCGGCACCACGATGCCGAGCACGATGACCGCATCGCAGAACGCGACGAGGAAAATCAACGCGCCGGCAGCGAGCGGGTGCGCGCTGATCCAGGCGGTGGCAGAGTCGAGCCAGGTGGATGTCATCGCGCCGATTATCCCCAGCGGCCGCAACAGCGGAAGCGGCTGCGACGCGGCGGCCCGTACACTTCGCAGGATGGATTCAGCACCGACCGCCGTCGCGCCCGTCGAAATCGCCGCGCTCAAAGCCGACAGCTTCGGCCGTATCGCGTTGATGCGCGACGCCCAAGGCGTGTTCGTGCGTCGCGACCTCGCGCACGTGCCGCTGTGGTTGCGCCTGCCCGCATGGTGGCTGGCGCGACGCGAAGCGCGGGGGCTCGAGGCGGTGCGCGGGCTCGACGCGGTACCGCAGCTGCTGCGCTGGGACGGTCGACGCCTCGACCGCAGCTACATGAGCGGTGCCGCGATGTATCAGCGGCCGCCGCACGGCGACGTCGCCTATTTCCACGCGGCGCGCAGGCTGCTGCAGCAGCTTCACCGTCGCGACCTCGCGCACAACGACCTCGCCAAGGAAGCGAACTGGCTGGTGCTCGACGATGGCTCACCCGCGATCATCGACTTCCAGCTCGCCAGTCGCGGCCATGCGCGCTCGCCGTGGATGCGCCTGCTCGCGCGCGAGGACCTGCGTCACCTGCTCAAGCACAAGCGCACGTACTGTCCGCATGCGTTGACGCCGATCGAGCGCCGCGTGCTCAAGCGTCGCTCGTGGGTGCGCGAGTTCTGGTTCGCGACCGGCAAGCACGGCTACCGCTTCATCACCCGGCGCGTCCTGCGCTGGGAAGACAACGAAGGCCAGGGCCCGAAGCCCTGATCACCGCACGGACGATCCGATGACCACTCTTTCCGGCAAGACTGTCTTCATTACGGGTGCCTCGCGCGGCATCGGGCGTGCGATCGCGCTGCGCGCGGCGGCGGACGGCGCGAACGTTGCCATTGTCGCGAAGTCGGGTGTTCCGAATCCCAAGCTTCCCGGCACGATCCACAGCGTCGCCGAAGAGGTGGCGAAAGCCGGCGGTCAGCCGCTCGCGCTCCAGTGCGACATCCGCGAGGAAGACGAAGTGCGCGCCGCGGTAGCGGCGACGGCCGATGCGTTCGGCGGTATCGACGTCCTCATCAACAACGCCAGCGCGATCTGGCTGCGCGGCACGCTCGAGACGCCGATGAAGCGTTTCGACCTGATGCAGCAGGTGAATGCACGCGGCACCTTCCTCGTCACCCAGGCCTGTCTGCCCTATCTGCTGCAGTCGCCGGATCCCCACGTGCTGACACTCGCGCCGCCGCCGACGCTCGATCTGAAGTGGTGGGCGCCGCACACGGGCTACACGCTGGCGAAGATGGGCATGAGCTTCGTGACGATGGGCTTGGCCGCCGAGTTCCGCGAGCAGGGCGTGGCGATCAACGCGCTGTGGCCGAAGACGGTGATCGCGACGGACGCGATCAACATGATTCCCGGCGTCGACGTGACGATGTGCCGTCGCCCCGAGATCGTCGCCGACGCCGCGCAGGCGATCCTGACGCGCCCCGCGCGCGAAGTCACCGGCCGCTTCTTCATCGACGAAGACGTGCTGCGCGAGGCCGGCGTCACCGATTTCGCACGCTACGCGGTCGATCCTTCCAAGCCGCTGCTGCCCGACCTGTTCCTCTGAGGTGACCCGATGAAGTACCTCCACGCCATGGTCCGCGTCCGTGATCTCGACGCGTCACTGCGCTTCTGGTGCGACGGTCTCGGCCTGCGCGAGAACCGCCGCCGCGACTACCCGCAGGGCCGCTTCACGCTGGTCTATCTCGGTGCGCCGGAGAACCCGGAGTCGGAAATCGAACTCACCTGGAACTACGACGGCGAGGACTACGGCACGGCGCGCAACTTCGGCCATCTCGCGTTTGCGGTGGACGACATCTACGCCAAGTGCGAGCACCTGCTGTCGATGGGCTACACGATCAACCGCCCGCCGCGCGACGGCCACATGGCATTCGTGCGCTCGCCGGACCTGATCTCGGTGGAGCTGCTGCAGAAGGGCACACCGCTCGCGCCGCAGGAGCCGTGGCAGTCGATGGCGAATACCGGCGTCTGGTGACGCTGCGGAGCGGTGCGGATCGCGCGCCCGGCTGACGCGGTTCGCAATGCAGCGTTCGACGGAACGCGTCGCACGTCGCGTCCGGCCGCTGGTGAATGCCCGACAATAGCGTCGCGCCGCACCGGCGCCTGCCCGCCACTCCGATGTCCGACTCCACCTCGCTTCTCGGCCTCGCCGACCGCTACTACGTCCCCGTCTACCGCCCGCGCCGCATCGTGCTCGACCACGGGCGCGGCGCGCGCGTCTGGGATCGCGAAGGCCGCGAGTATGTCGACTTCGGTGCCGGCATCGCCGTCAACGCCCTGGGTCATGCGCATCCGCCGCTGATCGAAGCGCTCACCGCGCAGGCCGGCAAGCTCTGGCACACCAGCAACGTCTTCGTGTCCGAGCCGCCGCTGCGCCTGGCGGAAGCGCTGGTCGAAGCCTCGGGCTTCGCCGAGCGCGTCTTCCTCTGCAATTCCGGCGCAGAAGCGAATGAAGCCGCGATCAAGCTCGCGCGTCGCTGGGCGACCGCGCAGGGCCGCGAGCCGTCGCGCCGCACGATCCTCACGTTCGAAGGCAGTTTCCACGGCCGGACGCTGACCACCGTCACCGCGACCGCGCAGCCCAAGTACCAGGAAGGTTTCGAGCCGCTGCCGCCGGGCTTCCGCTACGCGAAGTTCAACGATGTCGACGGCGCACGCGCCGCGATGGCCGCGGGCGACGTCTGCGCGGTGCTCGTCGAGCCCGTGCAGGGCGAGGGCGGGGTGATGCCCGCGACGCCGGAATTCCTCAGCGCGCTGCGCGAACTCTGCGACACGCACGGCGCGCTTCTGATGTTCGACGAGATCCAGTGCGGCATGGGCCGCACGGGCAAGCTGTTCGCCTGGCAGGACTTCGGCGTGAAGCCGGACGTCGTGTCGCTGGCGAAGGCGCTGGGCAGCGGCTTTCCGATCGGCGCGATGCTTGCCGGCCCGAAAGCGGCCGAGACGCTGCAGTTCGGCGCGCACGGCACCACGTTCGGTGGCAATCCGCTCGCGGCGGCCGTCGCGCTCGCCGCGCTCAACGAGCTGTCGTCGGATGCGGTACTCGGCAACGTCGCCAAGCAGGCGGCGGTGATCCGGGGTGCGCTCGCATCGCTCGATCGCGAGCTCGGTCTGTTCGTCGACATCCGCGGTCGCGGCCTGATGATCGGCGCGCAACTGCGTCCCGAGTTCGCCGGCCGTGCCGCGGAAATCCTCGATCGCTGCGTCGACCACGGCCTGCTGTTGCTGCAGGCCGGCCCCGACGTGCTGCGCTTCGTGCCCGCGCTCAACATCAGCGATGCCGATATCGCCGACGGCTTGCGTCGCCTCGACGCCGCGCTGCGCGACTTCGTCGCTCAGCCGAAGCCGTAGGTCGCCAACACGCGTGAAAGGTCGGCGGGCGTCGCGACATGCGCCGCCTGCAGCCCCGCGCGACGCGCACCCTCGACGTTCGCGATGGCGTCGTCGAGGAACAGCGTCGACGACGGCGCATGGCCGAGCGAGCGCACCGCTTCGAGGTAGACGGCCGCGTCCGGTTTGCGCGCGCCAAGCCGCGCGCTGCACAAGACGTGTTCGCCGAACGCGCTCGCAATGGACGGCGCGATACGGGGCAGCAGATCGACCAGCAGTCCGCCGTTGTTGGTGAGTACGGCGACATCGGCGCGCCGCCGCACGTTCGCAACGAGCTTCGGCAGCCCGGCGTCGACGTGCATCGCGGTGCGTCGTGCATCAGCCCACTGCGTGCGATCGACGTTGCGGTCCAGCGAACGGCCGAGCTCGGCGAGGTACGTGTCAGCGTCGACCTCGCCCGCGTCGAAGCGATCCTCGAGCCCGCTGTGGAACAGGCCCGACCACACGGCATCGAGCGACACGTCGAGTTGGTCCGCCAGGCGCGCCACGCGCGCACCGCGGTCGTACGCGGCGAGCACGCCGTCGAGGTCGAACAGCACCAGCGACGGCGTGTTCGTCGTCACAGCGTCGCGAACGCCTCGCGCGCGGCGGCGATCGTATGGGCGATCTCGGCGTCACCGTGCGCGCTGGACATGAAGCCCGCTTCGAACGCCGACGGCGCGAGGTAGACGCCACGTTCGAGCATCGCGTGGAAGAAGCGGTTGAAGCGCGCAGTGTCGGAAGCCTTCGCATCCTCGAACGTTTCGACCGGCCCTCCGCGGAAATACAGGCCGAACATGCCCGGCGCGCGCGTGGTGTGGAACGCGATGCCGGCGTCACGCGCGGCCGCTTCCAGTCCGTCGCACAGCGCATGCGTGCTGCGCCCGAGCGCATCGTGGAAACCGGGCGCTTCGATCAGCTCGAGCGTCGCGAGACCCGCGGCCATCGCGACCGGATTGCCGCTCAACGTGCCCGCCTGATAGATCGGACCGGCCGGCGCGATCTGTTGCATCAGATCGCGACGTCCACCGTACGCGCCCACGGGCATGCCGCCGCCGATGATCTTTCCGAACGTCGAAAGATCCGGCGTGATGCCATAGCGCTGCTGCGCGCCGCCGAGCGCAACGCGGAATCCCGTCATGACCTCGTCGAAGATCAGCAGCGCGCCGTGCTGGGTGCACAGCTGACGCAGGTGCTGCAGGTAGCCGTCGCGCGGCAGGATGCAGTTCGCGTTGCCGACGATGGGTTCGATGATGAGTGCGGCGATGTCGTGGCCGACCTCGGTGAACAGGGCGGTGGCGGCGTCGAAATCGTTGTAGGGAAGCGTCAGCGTGAGATCCGCGAGTGCGGACGGCACGCCCGGCGAATTCGGCAGGCCGAGCGTCATGACGCCGCTGCCCGCTTTGACCAGGAAGCTGTCGCCGTGGCCGTGGTAGCAGCCTTCGAACTTGACGATGCGCGTGCGGCCGGTGGCGCCACGCGCCAGACGGATCGCCGACAGCGTCGCCTCGGTGCCCGAGTTCACCATGCGCACCATTTCGCAGCTCGGCACGATGCGCGTGATCGCTTCGGCCATCTCGACCTCCAGCGGGTTCGGCACACCGAAGCTCAGGCCGCTGCGCATCGTGCGCTCGACGGCTTCGAGCACACGTGGATGCGCATGGCCGGCGATCATCGGCCCCCACGAACCCACGTAATCGACGTAGCGGTTGCCATCGACGTCATACAGGTAGGCGCCCTCCGCGCGCTGCGCGAAGAACGGCGTACCACCGACGGAGCGGAAGGCGCGCACGGGTGAGTTGACGCCGCCCGGGAGGAGTTCGGACGCGCGTGCGAACAGGCGCTCGGATGTGGCGTGGTTCATGTGAGGTCCTCGAAACAGTCGATGTAAGCGCGCGCGGCGGCGTAAGGGTCGGGCGAATCGAAGAGACCGCCGATCACTGCGATGAGATCGGCGCCGGCGTCGATGAGAAGAGGCGCGTTTGTAGGCGTAATGCCGCCAATTGCGCCGCGGGGAACACCGAAGTCCGCGCTATCGTGCAGCAGCTGCGGTGTCGCGCGTCGCGCATTCGGTTTGGTGCCGGAGGGAAAGAACGCGCCGAATGCGATGTAGTCGACGCCGTTGTCGACCGCCTCGCGCGCGCGATCGAGATCGTCGTAACAGGACGCACCGAGTACCGCCGCGTCGCCCATCGCGGCGCGTGCGTCGCGAAGATCGCCATCGTCGCCACCGAGATGTGCGCCGTCGGCACCGATGTCGGCCGCGAGCCGCCAGTCGTCATTGACGATCAGCGGCACACGATGCCTACGACACAGCGACTGCATCGCCAGTGCCTGTTCGCGACGAAGCGCGGCGTCGGCACTCTTGTTGCGGTACTGCAGCACCGCTGCGCCGGCCTCGAGCACGGGCACTACGCGGGCGACGAGCCGACCGGTGTCGGACTCGTCCGGCGTGATCGCGTACAGGCCGCGACGCGGCCACAGCGGCTTGATGGAGGGCATGCTTTGCGCGGAAGTGGGCGGGTGGGACAATGCAGACCCGCAATCCGCGCATTATCCGCCCATGTCGATGCCCGCCGAAAACGCCGCTCCCTTCCGCACCTGGATGTGCGTCGTCTGCGGCTTCATCTATGACGAGGCGAAGGGCCTGCCGGAAGAGGGCATCGCCCCCGGGACGCGTTGGGAGGACGTGCCGGACACGTGGACGTGCCCGGACTGCGGCGTCACCAAGGACGACTTCGAGATGACCGACGTCTGATCGTTACTTGAGCGGCGTGATCCCGGGCCCCAGTTTGAGCTCCACGCCGTTCTGCAGCTTCAGCTGCTCCGCCTGGCCGGCATTGAGCTCGAGCACGTAGCGCGCAGAGGCGGTGCTGGGGTAGGGCGGACAGGCATCGCCCAGCGTGCACGGCGGCACATCGCGCTGCTGCGAGACCAGCTTGCGGCCGGTGTCGAAATACAGGATGTCCAGCGGAATCTTGGTGTTCTTCATCCAGTACGCGAGCGGCTCTTCGCGGTCGTGCAGGAAGAGCATCCCGTGGTCAGCGGCCATTTCGTCGCGGAACATCAGCCCACGCGCCCGTGCTTCCTCGGTATCGGCGATTTCCACCGCGTAGCGCTTGCCGCCGAGTTCCACCCACGTGCCCGAGCCGGTCGCGCAGCCGCTAACCAGCAGAAGTACGAACGCCAGCATCCATCCTTTGTTCATCGTGTGCTCTCCGAAAGTGCGGACGACGTTCCGGTACGCACCCGGTGCGGTCAAGTGGCGACGAACACTTCGAAAATTTCCTCTTCCCAAACCGGAAGCGCATGTGCACAATGCGCGGCCCCGCTGACGGCAACGCATCGCAACGCGATTCGGAACCGGAACGGAGCAAAAAATCTCCGCTCACAGGGTGTTGACAGTGATCGGAAATGCCCTAAAATGGGCGGCTCACTCGGACGGACTGAGGTCTGGTTCGAGGGGATGAAAAGGGAGAGGCGCTGAGGCCGATCTCGCAGATCTTTGACAGTGTGCGCAGGTGACTTGTGCGGGCGTCTGGTGGTGGATGACTGTCCATCGCAGATGTCTCGTATCAAGCACAAAGATTCAAAAGCATGCAAATGCAAGCGAGTTTTTGATGCCTGGACGGGCTCTGCACTTCAAAGCTTTAGCTGCTCCTTCGGGAGTGGTTGCAAGACTTAAGTGAAGAGTTTGATCCTGGCTCAGAGTGAACGCTGGCGGCAGGCCTAACACATGCAAGTCGAGCGGCAGCGGGTCCTTCGGGATGCCGGCGAGCGGCGGACGGGTGAGGAATGCGTCGGAATCTGCCTTTTTGTGGGGGATAACGTAGGGAAACTTACGCTAATACCGCATACGACCTACGGGTGAAAGTGGGGGACCGCAAGGCCTCACGCAGAAAGATGAGCCGACGCCGGATTAGCTAGTTGGCGGGGTAAAGGCCCACCAAGGCGACGATCCGTAGCTGGTCTGAGAGGATGATCAGCCACACTGGAACTGAGACACGGTCCAGACTCCTACGGGAGGCAGCAGTGGGGAATATTGGACAATGGGCGCAAGCCTGATCCAGCCATGCCGCGTGAGTGAAGAAGGCCTTCGGGTTGTAAAGCTCTTTTGTTGGGGAAGAAAAGCCTTCGATTAATACTCGGGGGTTCTGACGGTACCCAAAGAATAAGCACCGGCTAACTTCGTGCCAGCAGCCGCGGTAATACGAAGGGTGCAAGCGTTACTCGGAATTACTGGGCGTAAAGCGTGCGTAGGTGGTTTGTTAAGTCTGATGTGAAAGCCCTGGGCTCAACCTGGGAACTGCATTGGATACTGGCTTACTAGAGTGCGGTAGAGGGGTGCGGAATTCCCGGTGTAGCAGTGAAATGCGTAGATATCGGGAGGAACATCCGTGGCGAAGGCGGCACCCTGGACCAGCACTGACACTGAGGCACGAAAGCGTGGGGAGCAAACAGGATTAGATACCCTGGTAGTCCACGCCCTAAACGATGCGAACTGGATGTTGGGTGCAACTTGGCACTCAGTATCGAAGCTAACGCGTTAAGTTCGCCGCCTGGGAAGTACGGTCGCAAGACTGAAACTCAAAGGAATTGACGGGGGCCCGCACAAGCGGTGGAGTATGTGGTTTAATTCGATGCAACGCGAAGAACCTTACCTGGCCTTGACATGTCTGGAATCCTGCGGAGACGCGGGAGTGCCTTCGGGAACCAGAACACAGGTGCTGCATGGCTGTCGTCAGCTCGTGTCGTGAGATGTTGGGTTAAGTCCCGCAACGAGCGCAACCCTTGTCCTTAGTTGCCAGCACGTAATGGTGGGAACTCTAAGGAGACCGCCGGTGACAAACCGGAGGAAGGTGGGGATGACGTCAAGTCATCATGGCCCTTACGGCCAGGGCTACACACGTACTACAATGGTGGGGACAGAGGGCTGCAAACCGGCGACGGTGAGCCAATCCCAGAAACCCCATCCCAGTCCGGATTGGAGTCTGCAACTCGACTCCATGAAGTCGGAATCGCTAGTAATCGCAGATCAGCATTGCTGCGGTGAATACGTTCCCGGGCCTTGTACACACCGCCCGTCACACCATGGGAGTCTGTTGCACCAGAAGCAGGTAGCTTAACCTTCGGGAGGGCGCTTGCCACGGTGTGGCCGATGACTGGGGTGAAGTCGTAACAAGGTAGCCGTATCGGAAGGTGCGGCTGGATCACCTCCTTTAGAGAACCGGCAGCACTGCTGCCAGGCGCCCGCACAAGACACCTGCATTCGAAGTTCCGGAAAATCCCTGGGGGATTTTCACGGGAGCGTCCCGTTTCGATGGGGCTTTAGCTCAGCTGGGAGAGCACCTGCTTTGCAAGCAGGGGGTCGTCGGTTCGATCCCGACAAGCTCCACCATCTCAGTCACGGCCGATGTCGGCGGATAGCAACATCGGGTCTGTAGCTCAGGTGGTTAGAGCGCACCCCTGATAAGGGTGAGGTCGGTGGTTCGAGTCCTCCCAGACCCACCATTGCTCCCAACACTTCGAATGTCTGCACACACAAGATTAGAACCCGACGGGCGCTGAAGCCGGCCGGGTGTTCTTTGAAAATACGGATGTAGCGAGCGTTTTAGACGAATGTCTACAGACGTGTCGTGAGGCTAAGGCGGGGACCCTCGAGGTCCCTAAAAATTGAGTCGTTGAATTCGCGTCCGGGCTTTGTACCCCTGGACACAAATACGACCCCGAGGCGACTTGGGGTTATATGGTCAAGCGAATAAGCGCACACGGTGGATGCCTTGGCGGTCAGAGGCGATGAAGGACGTGGCAGCCTGCGAAAAGTGCGGGGGAGCTGGCAACAAGCATTGATCCCGCAATGTCCGAATGGGGAAACCCACCTAGCAATAGGTATCCTGCAGTGAATACATAGCTGCTGGAAGCGAACCCGGAGAACTGAAATATCTAAGTACCCGGAGGAAAAGAAATCAACCGAGATTCCCTAAGTAGTGACGAGCGAACGGGGACCAGCCCTTAAGCTGATAGAGTTCTAGCGGAACGTTCTGGAAAGGACGGCCATAGACGGTGATAGCCCGGTATGCGAAAGGGCTCTTTCAGTGAAATCGAGTAAGGCGGGGCACGTGAAACCCTGTCTGAACATGGGGGGACCATCCTCCAAGGCTAAATACTACTGACCGACCGATAGTGAACCAGTACCGTGAGGGAAAGGCGAAAAGAACCCTGGTGAAGGGAGTGAAATAGACCCTGAAACCGTGTGCGTACAAGCAGTCGGAGCCCGCAAGGGTGACGGCGTACCTTTTGTATAATGGGTCAGCGACTTACTGTTCGTGGCGAGCTTAACCGTATAGGGGAGGCGAAGGGAAACCGAGTCTGATAAGGGCGCATAGTCGCGGGCAGTAGACCCGAAACCGGGTGATCTAGTCATGCCCAGGGTGAAGGTCCGGTAACACGGACTGGAGGCCCGAACCCACTCCCGTTGCAAAGGTAGGGGATGAGGTGTGATTAGGAGTGAAAAGCTAATCGAACCCGGAGATAGCTGGTTCTCCTCGAAAGCTATTTAGGTAGCGCCTCATATGTATCCTCTCGGGGGTAGAGCACTGTTATGGCTAGGGGGTCATTGCGACTTACCAAACCATTGCAAACTCCGAATACCGAGACGGACTGTATGGGAGACACACGGCGGGTGCTAACGTCCGTCGTGAAAAGGGAAACAACCCAGACCCACAGCTAAGGTCCCAAATTCATCGCTAAGTGGAAAACGATGTGGAAAGGCACAGACAGCCAGGAGGTTGGCTTAGAAGCAGCCACCCTTTAAAGAAAGCGTAATAGCTCACTGGTCGAGTCGGTCTGCGCGGAAGATTTAACGGGGCTAAGCGATGAACCGAAGCTTGGGGTGCACAACTTGTTGTGCGCGGTAGAGGAGCGTTCCGTAAGCCGTTGAAGGTGACTTGAGAAGGTTGCTGGAGGTATCGGAAGTGCGAATGCTGACATGAGTAACGATAATGCGGGTGAAAACCCCGCACGCCGAAAGCCCAAGGTTTCCTTGCGCAACGTCAATCGGCGCAGGGTGAGTCGGCCCCTAAGGCGAGGCTGAAAAGCGTAGTCGATGGGAAGCTGGTTAATATTCCAGCACCTCGCGTAAGTGCGATGGAGGGACGGAGAAGGTTAGGCAGGCCCGGCGTTGGTTGTCCGGGTGAGAGAGTTGAGGCGGTCCCCTTAGGCAAATCCGGGGGGGCAACGTTGAGACTAAGGACGAGCCCTTTAGGGCGAAGCTGCTGATATCACGCTTCCAGGAAAAGCTCCTAAGCTTCAGCTTACGCAGACCGTACCGTAAACCGACACAGGTGGGCAGGATGAGAATTCTAAGGCGCTTGAGAGAACTCGGGTGAAGGAACTAGGCAAAATAGCACCGTAACTTCGGGAGAAGGTGCGCCCTTTTTGGTTAATAGCTGAGAAGGGCCGCAGTGACCAGGCCGCTGCGACTGTTTATCAAAAACACAGCACTCTGCAAACACGAAAGTGGACGTATAGGGTGTGACGCCTGCCCGGTGCTGGAAGGTTAAGTGATGGGGTTAGCCGCAAGGCGAAGCTCTTGATCGAAGCCCCAGTAAACGGCGGCCGTAACTATAACGGTCCTAAGGTAGCGAAATTCCTTGTCGGGTAAGTTCCGACCTGCACGAATGGCGTAACGACAGCGGCGCTGTCTCCACCCGAGACTCAGTGAAATTGAAATCGCTGTGAAGATGCAGCGTTCCCGCGGCAAGACGGAAAGACCCCGTGAACCTTTACTATAGCTTTACACTGAACGTTGAGTTCGTCTGTGTAGGATAGGTGGGAGGCTGTGAAACCGAGGCGCTAGCTTCGGTGGAGCCAACCTTGAAATACCACCCTGATGTGCTTGACGTTCTAACCTGGCGCCGTTATCCGGCGCGGGGACCGTGTATGGTGGGTAGTTTGACTGGGGCGGTCTCCTCCCAAAGAGTAACGGAGGAGCACGAAGGTACGCTCAGCGCGGTCGGACATCGCGCACTGTGTGCAAAGGCATAAGCGTGCTTGACTGCAAGATCGACGGATCAAGCAGGTACGAAAGTAGGTCTTAGTGATCCGGTGGTTCTGTATGGAAGGGCCATCGCTCAACGGATAAAAGGTACTCCGGGGATAACAGGCTGATACCGCCCAAGAGTTCATATCGACGGCGGTGTTTGGCACCTCGATGTCGGCTCATCACATCCTGGGGCTGTAGTCGGTCCCAAGGGTATGGCTGTTCGCCATTTAAAGTGGTACGCGAGCTGGGTTCAGAACGTCGTGAGACAGTTCGGTCCCTATCTGTCGTGGGCGTTGGAGATTTGAGAGGGGCTGCTCCTAGTACGAGAGGACCGGAGTGGACGAACCTCTGGTGTTCCGGTTGTCACGCCAGTGGCACTGCCGGGTAGCTATGTTCGGAAGCGATAACCGCTGAAAGCATCTAAGCGGGAAGCGCGCCTCAAGATGAGATCTCCCGGGAGCTTGACTCCCCTAAAGGAACGTTGAAGACTACGACGTTGATAGGCAGGGTGTGTAAGCGCAGCAATGCGTTGAGCTAACCTGTACTAATGATCCGTGCGGCTTGACCATATAACCTCAAGTCGCTTCGAGTAATCGAAGCACCTTACCCTCGTGACACGTCACGACATTCACTGCTCGCTACATCCCCTTATTCCGCTCAAACCGAAAGGTTTGTCCGGTAACCGTCGAGAGCGTGGCGCTTTAACAAGCGACCCTCCACCCTCTCCCTGGTGACCATAGCGGTGTGGAACCACCCGATCCCATCCCGAACTCGGAAGTGAAACGCACCCGCGCCGATGGTAGTGTGGCACTAGCCCATGCGAGAGTAGGTCATCGCCAGGGTCTTATCCCGCAAACCCCCGCCAGCTCACGCTGGCGGGGGTTTGTCTTTGCGGCCAAGGTAATTTGCAGCTAATCGTCAGCCGCGTCGGCCGGGGTAACCGCGGACGCCCATGCCGGCATGGCCTGCAGTCCGGCGATCTGCTGGATCGGGCAGCGCGAACAGGGTGCCGGCGTCTGGGAACGTGCGTTGTCCGCCGTCGACGCAGGTGGCCCACGCGCTCGGCGATCACCCGGACAATCGTATTTGTCTGACCTGACTCGTCGGTCGCTGCCAGCGCCGCCGGCGCCAGCAATGTCAACACGGATGCGATGCCGACAAACCAGCTGCCGCTGCGGGCCAGCGGAACGCCGGCGACGTGGAACCCGCCGTGAAGTACACGGGCGACGATAAACAAGATCGCCAGCAGCGACACCCGTGCGTTCAGCACGCCCGCGAGGTGGGCCAAGATCACGCCCGCCGCGAAGGCCGGAAGCGCTTCGAACGCGTTGAACTGCGCCGCGTTCGCACGCTGGACCCGCGGATCACTGTACCGGGCCAGCCAGCCGCGCGGATCGCGGTTGTCATAACGTTCGCCTCCGCGCGCCTTGGCAGCCACGGTCCACACGTACGGAAGCGCGGCTGCGATCAGCACGCACCAGTAGGCGATTTCGCTTGTGCGGAGTCGCCCGTAGACCCAAGCGCTACTGAAATAAGGAACGCGTGCTCAGCCGGAGGGACACGCGTTGGCGTCACGTACGCAGCCGCCGGTCGTTGCGCAGTAGATGTACGTCGCCGCGCACTCGTCACTGGAGCGCGCCGAGGTGCGGCACAGGCCGCTGACGGGTTCGCATCCGAAGCCGTTCTTTGCGCAATCGTTGCTGGCGCCCGCAGTGTTCCGGCTCATCGTCGGGGTTTCGCAGTAGGCCTGCACCGCGCTGCCGCCCGGGTGGGTCATCTGGCTGATGCGATCCGTCAGCGACGCCACCTGACCCTTCAGATCCCTGTTCTTCTCGACTTCGCGCTGGTAGAGCGCCTGATAGTCAGGCTGCACCTGCGCCGCTTTCGACGGCATTGCCGGAGTCGCGACCGTCGCGCGAAGCGGTGTCTGCGCGCTCGCGAGGAAAGTGGCGAAGAGGCTGACGATCAGAACGCTGGTGCGAATCATCCGAAGCTTCCCGTCGGCGGCGTCAGGCGAGCATAGCGACGCCGGGGAGAGGGCAGGCAGCCGTCCCGACCGGCGGTTGGCTCACAGCACGCGGGGCGTTTCGCCACCGACGATCACGACGTCCGCCGCGCGGCGCGCGAACAGTCCGACGCTGACAACCCCAGGCATCTGGTTGATTGCAGTTTCCATCGCCACGGGATCGGTGATGCGCAGGCCGTGAACGTCGAGCACCCAGTTGCCGTTGTCGGTGACGACGCCCTCGCGCCAGACGGGCTGGCCGCCGGTCGCAGCGACGACTTCGCGAGCGACGAGGCTGCGCGCCATCGGGATCACTTCGATCGGCAGCGGAAAGCGACCCAGCACGTCGACCTGCTTGCTGGGATCGACGATGCAGACAAAGCGCTGGCTCGCCTGCGCGATGATCTTTTCACGCGTGAGCGCCGCGCCGCCGCCCTTGATCAGGCGCTTGGATGGATCGCATTCGTCGGCGCCATCGACGTAGAGCGACAGCGGGCCGGTCGCGTTGAGGTCGAGCACTTCGATGCCGAACTTGCGCAGGCGTTCGGTGCTCTGCTCCGAGCTCGAAACCGCACCCTTGATGCGATCGGGCTCGCGGCCCATTGCGTCGATGAAATACGCGACGGTCGAGCCCGTGCCGACGCCGACGATCATGCCGTCTTCGACGTAGTCCATCGCCTTCTCGGCGGCCAGGCGTTTCGCTTCGGTCATGACGTCACTCGAGGGAAAGAAGGTATTTCCACTGCGCGGCGGAGACCGGCAGGACGGACAGGCGGCTGCCGCGACGGATCAGTTCGAATTCCTCGAGTTCGTCCGCATGTGAGCGGATTTCCTCGAGCGGAATGATCCGTGACAACTTGCGCTCGAAGCGCACGTCCACGTTGAACCAGCGTGGCTCTTCCTGCGTCGCCTTCGGATCGAAGTAGTGCGATTTGCGATCGAACTGCGTCGGGTCCGGATACGCCGCCGTTGCGACGGTCGCCGTGCCGACGATGCCTGGCGGTGTGCAGTTGGAGTGGTAGAACAGCACGCCGTCGCCGACGTGCATGCCGTTGCGCATGAAGTTGCGTGCCTGGTAGTTGCGCACGCCGGTCCACGGCTCGGTGCCAACGCGGGCGAGGTCGTCGATCGAGAAGGCGTCGGGCTCGGACTTCATCAGCCAGTAGCGGCGTCGGGGCGTCATGCGGTGGCCAGGTAGGTATCGGATTCGGTACACACCGCATCGAGCGGAATGTCCCATTCGGCGGGCGTCAGCGCGTCCACGCGCTGGAGTTCGTAGGCGGCTCCGACGAGCAGCGGGCGTGGTGTTCGATCGCTCAGGCCTGCGAGGCTGCGGTCATACCAGCCGCCGCCCATGCCGACGCGGTTGCACGCGGCGTCGAACGCGACGAGCGGCATCACGATCGCGGCGAGATCGGCGGGTTCGAGCAGGGACGACGTCGCGACATCAGGCTCGGGAATGCCGAAGCGATTGGCGACCAGCGCATCTCCCGACCGCCACGGCGCGAAGCGCAGTAGCGCATCGTCGCCGAGCACCGGCAGGCAGTAGATGCAGTCGGCCGGCAATGAAAGCTGCCAGACGTGCAAGGGCATCTCGCCGTCGACCGCCCAGTAGCCAGCGACGTAGCCAGCCTTCGGGATCGCGGACAACGCCTGCAATCGCGCCGCCACCTGCTGCGCAGCGGCGATGCGATGGGCGGGCGAGAGTGCGGCGCGACGTGCGCGGATATCGCGACGGAGCTGACGCAGGTCGTTGGTGGCAACCGTCATCGCGCGTCGCCCCGATGGGCGCGACGCGACGGGAAGAAAAAAGTGTCCTCCACCATGCCGATGCGTGCGAAACGACCTTGAACCCGGGGTTCAAGTGGGAACGCTCGGCCACCTTCGGGCTTCCCGCTCGTGGGCGGGCATGCGCTCCGGGCGGCGGTCACGTTCCCGGTGTCGTTTTTAAGGGACAAGGCGAATGTTTGCACACGCCGTCGAACACAGCAGAGGACGTGCACGGAGTATAGCGCGCGAGTTCTCGATCGATCGTGCGTTCGTCGTCACGGCTGGGGTGCAATTCAGTCGTGTCGTGATCGGGTGCAGTGCCTGCGACGGGCGGTCAACCGGCCGGAAGATCGAGCAGGTCATCGAGCCGGCGGTTCAGCATGCCGAGCGAATGCGCGATGTCGCGCTCGCGATGCGTGTCGTGCTTGGACTGCTGCAGCTCGTGCGCGAAGTTCAGCGCCGCGAGTACGGCGATGCGATCGATCGCGGCCATCTTGTTGCTGCCGCGGATCTCGCGCATGCGGTTGTCGAGAAGCTTGGCCGCGGCGAGCAGGCCTTCGCGCTGCTCGGGCGTGCAGCCGACGATGTACTCGCGATCGAGCACGCGGATATTGACCGGCTCGCTGTTCGTGCTCATGGCGTATCGCTCAGGTGTGCTGCTCGAGCGAACGCAGACGGGCGATCATCGCCTCGACGCGCACCCGGGCCTGTTCGTTCTTGGCGAGCAGCGCGGCGCG
This sequence comes from Lysobacter sp. TY2-98, assembly GCF_003367355.1. Classification (NCBI taxonomy): domain Bacteria; kingdom Pseudomonadati; phylum Pseudomonadota; class Gammaproteobacteria; order Lysobacterales; family Lysobacteraceae; genus Lysobacter; species Lysobacter sp. TY2-98. Next base: position 2,104,767 of record NZ_CP031413.1, on the reverse strand, counting down.
CTCGGTCGCGAGCTCGCCCTGCTGATGACGCAGGCTGCGGTTTTCGTCCTGCAGCCGACGCAGGCGATCACCGAGTTCGTCGATGCGCCGCGCCAGCTGGTGGATCAACTCGAGCGTCTGGGGCCTGTCGTCCATGCCGCCACGATAGCAGCGCGACCGCCCGAATCAAGGCGCACCCGGAATACCCGACTCCCATCGCCATTCACGCATGAATTGCTCGCAGGCTTCGGCGTCGAGCGGGCGCGCAAGCCAGTAGCCCTGGATCTCGTCACAACCATTCCGGCGCAGGAAGTCGAGCTGGCCTTCCGTCTCGACGCCCTCCGCGACGACGTTCAGGCCGAGCGAATGCCCCATCGCGATGACCGCGCTGGTGATGGCTTCGTCGTCGGGGTCGCGCGTGAGATCGCCGATGAATTCGCGATCGATCTTGAGCGCGTTGATCGGCAGGCGCTTCAGGTACGCGAACGAGGAGTAGCCGGTACCGAAATCGTCGATCGACATGTGCACGCCGAGGTCGCGGATGGCCTGCAGGGCCGACCAGGTTTCCTCTGCCATGATCACGCTCTCGGTGAGTTCCAGTTCGAGGCGATCCGGCGGCAGCCCGGTATCCGCGAGCAGGCGTTCGATCACGCCGGCGAGGTGGCCGCGTCGCAACTGCAGTGCGGATACGTTCACCGCCATCGCGATGTCGAGGCCGGCATCGCGCCAACGTTGCAACTGTTCGCAGGCGGTGTGCAGCGCCCACTGGCCGATCTCGAGGATCAGTCCCGATTCTTCGGCGAGCGGAATGAACTGCGCGGGCGAAACCGCACCGAATTCCGACGAATTCCAGCGCAGCAGCGCCTCCACGCCGACGATGCGCTGCTGCGACAGCGACAGGCGCGGCTGGTACACGAGGTGCAGTTCGTCCCGATCGATGACCTTGCGCAGCGCGGCCGACAGCGTGGCGCGACGACGGATGTCGACATCCATGGTGCCGCTGTAGCGCATGTAGGTGCGACGGCCCTGCGCCTTCGCCTGGTACATCGCGGTGTCGGCGTGCTTGAGCAGGTCCGACGGCGTATCCGCGTCATCCGGATACAGCGCGACACCGATCGACGGCGAAATGATCACGTCACGCAGGTCACCGGCGTCGAGCGGTGATTCGAACGAAGCCAGCAACTGGCGCGCGACCGTCTCCGCTTCGTCGAGGTCTTCGACGTGCTCCATCACCACGGTGAATTCGTCGCCGCCGAGACGCGCGACGACGTGGCGTCCGCCGAGTGCATGACGCAGGCGGCCCGCGGTGGCGCGGAGGATCGCATCGCCCGCCGCGTGGCCCAGCGAATCGTTGATGTCCTTAAAGCGGTCGAGGTCGAGGAACAACACGGCGATGCGCGTCTCCTGTCGGCGCGCGCGCGCGATCGCGCGTGACAGGCGCTCGAGCAGCAGGGCGCGATTCGGCAGCCCGGTGAGCGTGTCGTAGTTGGCGAGGTAACGCAGTTCCTGCTCGGCGCGTTTCTGGTCGGTGATGTCCGATAGCACCGCGACCCAGTGGCCGCGCTGGCCCGCGTTGTCGAGCACCACGCTGGCCTGCAGCCAGCACAGGAATTCGCTGCCGTCCTTGCGACGCTGCCACAACTCGCCCGACCAGCGCCCGTCGCGCTGCAATTCCTCGCGCATCTGGCGATAGACGACTTCGTCGTGCTGGCGGCTGTCGATGAGACTGGTCTGCTGGCCGGCGACTTCGCCTTCGGTGTAGCCGGTCATGCGGGTGAAGGCGGGATTGACCGAGATGAAGCGGAAGTCATCGTCGAACACGGCGACCGCTTCCGCCATGCTGCGCAGCACTTCGCTGGCGACGCGGCGATCGCGCTCCGCGCGACGTGTGGCGCTGACGTCGCGTGCCGTGCCGGCGATGCGGATGGCGCGACCCTCATCGTCGCGCTCCACCGCGCGGCCGCGCGCGCGCACCCATATCCATTCGCCGTCGGGATCGAGGACGCGATGCTGCGACTCGAACACGGGCGTCTCGCCGCGCAGATGACGGCGCAGCTGCGTCAGCACGCGTTCGAAATCCTCGGGATGGATGCGGTGGTTGGGCTCCTCGCGGGTGTCGACGTCAATGTCCGGCTCGTCGCGGTCGGCTGCGCGCGCCTGCATGCGCCGAAGCACGCGGCGATCGAGGTCGTAGTCCCAGAACACCTCGCCCGATGCCCACAGCGCGAGCGTCAGCCGCTCTTCGCGTTCGCGCAGGTCGGCCAGATGCACGCTCTCGCGCCGGCGGCGTTGCACCCACTGGTAGGCGGCGAAAACCAGCGGCGCGAGCAGCAGGAGAGCGACGAGCGCGATCACCAGCGGATGACGCCATAGCGGGCGCTCGACCTCGATGGGCAACGTCAGTTCGACGGGCGACCAGCGACCGTTGCGATCGGTCGCCTGCGCGCGGAACACGTGGTGCCCGGCTGGCACGTGCGTGTAGGTGATGTCGCGCTGCGTGCCGTTGTCGATCCAGTCGGCATCGAAGCCGTCCATGCGGTAGCGGTAGCGCGGCTGCGCGGACGGCGCGAAGTCCAGTGCGCCGACGCTCAGGCGCACGACTTCGTCGTTCGCGCCGACGTGCAGCGACGTGGGCGGCCACAGCGATGGCGCGCCACCTCCGGTGTTGCCGGCGCGCACCGTCAGTAGGCGCAGCGGGGCGCCATAGGCGGGCGCATCCGCGCGTTTCGGATCGACCAGGTTGATGCCACGCACGCCGCCGAAGGCGAGGCGGCCGTCGACCAGCGTTCCCGCCGCGCCGCCGTTGAATTCGAGATCCTGCAGGCCTTCGCCGGTCCCGAACAGGCGCGCGTCATGCGTCGCCGGGCGGTAGCGCAACAGGCCGGCGTCGGTGCCGGCCCACAGCGTGCCGCGCGGGCCTTCGCGCAGCGAGAACACGGTCAGCGTCGCGTGGTCGGGCAGAGCAGCGTCGAGCGGACGCCGGAACACGAGATCGCCCGCGCTGCCCGATGCCACCGCCTCGCTGAGCCCGGCGTGCGTGCCGACCCAGATGCGGCCGTCCGCGCCTTCGTACAGCGCGCGCACGACGTTGCTGGGCAGCGAATCCGCGCGGTCCACCGCATGGCGGAAGTGGCGCATGCGGCCGTCCGGCGTGTGCACGTCGAGGCCGTCGCCGGTGCCGAACCAGACGCGTCCGGCGTGGTCGACGAGCAAGGCATGCACGTTCGGATGCGAGACCGTCGCGCCTGCGCCGTTTCCGGCCTCGAAATGATCGAGCGTGCCGCGCGCGGCGTCGTAGCGATAGGCGCCGTGGCCCGAGGTGCCGATCCAGATCGCGCCGTCGAGATCGCGTGCGATCGACCGCGCGACCACCTTCACGCCGGTCGGCAGGTCGACGCGACGGATGGCGCGCGTCGCAGGATCGAGTTCGGCCAGGCCGTTCGACGTCGCGAGCAGGAGGTGCCCGTCGGGCTGGTGGAGGAAGCCCGCGACCCGGGTGCGGCCACCCGGCAGGCGATCCGACAGATCCTCGAACTGCTGCGTGGCGAGGTCGTAGCGGACGAGGCGATCGCCATCGGTGCCGTACCAGAGCGCGCCCGGCGTGCCGGTCACCGCGCGGACGCTGTCGTCCGCCGCCGGGTTCGCCCCGACGTGCGGCCCGGTGTCGGTGATGAAGGCGAATTGCGCGCCGCGCGGATCGCCCACCGCCGCGCCGCGGAATTGCCCACCGAGCCACAGCAGGCCGCTGCGGTCGACGTACATCGTGTTGACGCTGTTCTCGGGCAGGGTGCCGGCGACCGCGCGGTCCTCGCGCAGCGCGACCACGTCACCCGTGGCGGGATCGAAGCGTCGCAGGCCATCGGGGTACACCGATAGCCACAGTCGGCCGTCACGCGTCTGCACCATGGCGCGGATTTGCGCCGCCCCGCCGTCGGTGGGCCACGCGTGCACACGTCCAGCGGTCGTGACCTGCTCGAGGCCATGCTCGCCGCCCAGCCAGAGTCGGCCATCCTGCCCCTGTTGCAGCGCATACGCCGGTTCCGCGGAACCGACCCGCGTGGCGTGCAGTCCGTCGACGCGGAACAGGCCCTGGCCGGTGGCGTACCAGAGATTGCCCGCGCGATCGCGACGCAGCTGCTGGTTGGGTGCGCCGCTCGCTGCGCGCGCCGGCAGGTCGAGCACGCGCTGGCGCCGTCCGGTGGCGGGGTCCAGCCGATCCAGGCCGCTGACCGTGCCGATCCAGATCGCGTCGCGATCCGCATGGAGGGTCAGGACCTGGCGGTCCGCGCGACGGTCCGGCGCGGCGTCGAGGTAGCGGCGGATGGTGCCCGTGCGCAGATCGAGCCGCGCCACGTACTGCGAGAACGTCCCGACCCACAGCGCGGGCGACGCGTCGACATCCAGCGCGGTAACGAAGCTGTCCGGCAGGCTGGCGGGGTCCTGCGGATCATGGCGGTAGACGCGATAGCGCTGGCCGTCATAGCGGTGCAGGCCGCCCTGCGTGCCGACCCAGATGAAGCCGAGCGGATCCTGCACGATCGAACTGACCGAGCTCTGCGTGAGCCCGCGTTCGGTGCCGACCGCCTCGAAATAGAAGTCGCGTGTGGCGCCGGCCGCGTATCCGCCCGGCACAGTCAGCAACGCGGCGATAAGCAGCGGCGCGAGTACGGCCCGGAGTCGATCGGTGACGAGGGCGCGCACGGGACTCGCGACCGGGAAGAGGGGGCCAGTGTAGGCATCGCGAGCTTGCGGCCTCAACCGGGCGGCGCACCCCGATTGATACACTCGCGAACCCCATCGCGTTTCCAGAGATCCGTGACCGAATCCGAGCTGCCGTCCGTTGCCGACATCGACGCCGAAGCCGTGCGCCTTGGCCTGGCGACCTCGCCCTTCGAGCTTCACGGTGCCCTGTGTGGCTGGCTGGCCGGTGGTGGTGGTGGCGACGACCGGGGCTGGCTTGCCGGCGCCTTCGCCGATCCGGCGCTGTCGGCGCCCACTGCCGGCACGCCGCTGGATCGCCTGCGCGAGGCCACGTCGGCCCAGCTGTCCGACCGCAGCTTCGAATTCGAACTGCTGCTGCCCGACGCCGACGCGCCGCTGATGGAGCGCAGTGGCGCCGTGTTCGACTGGTGCCGCGGCTTCGTCGGCGCCTTCGGGCTGGCCTCGGGTGCGAAGCCGCCGCTGTCGGACGAAAGCCACGAGGCGCTCGCCGACCTCGCCAAGCTCGCCGCCGCGCAGCCGCAGGACGAGGGCGACGAAGAAGACGAGGAAGCGCTGGTCGAGATCGAAGAGTTCGTGCGTGTCGCCGCGCTGCTGCTGCATGGCGACTGCGTGCTCGCGCGCGAGCATCGCCAGCGCCTGAACTGACACGCCGGCGCGTATCCATCGACGCCGCGCTCGTCCTACCATCGGCGCAATGGCTCGAACGTCCAGAACCAGCACGACCAAAGCCGCGCCGCGCGCCCCGGTTTCGCCGTTCGCCCGCCGCCGCAAGCAGTTGATGCGCATGGCCGGCGAGGACGCGATCGTGATCGTGCCCGCCGCCGCCGAACGCGTGCGCAGCCGCGACACGCACTTCCCGTACCGGCAGGACTCCGACCTGCTCTACCTCACCGGCTTCCCCGAACCGGACGCGGTGCTCGCGCTGATTCCAGGACGTCGCCACGGCGAAGCCATCCTGTTCTGTCGCGAGCGCGATCCCGAGCGCGAAGGCTGGGACGGCCCGCGGTTCGGGCCGGAAGGTGCGGTGGAAACGTTCGGCGTCGATGACGCCTATCCCGTCACCGATCTCGACGACATTCTTCCCGGCCTGCTCGAAGGCCGTTCGCGCGTCTACTACCACTTCGGTCGCGACGCCGAGTTCGATCTCAAGCTGATCGGCTGGCTCAACCGCGTGCGCGCGCAGGTGCGCAGCGGTGCGCAGCCGCCGCACGAATTCCTCGAGCTCGGCCATCTGCTCGACGAGCTGCGGCTGTTCAAGGACGCGGGCGAACTGAAGTTGATGCAACGGGCCGCCGACATCAGCGTCGCCGCGCACCAGGCCGCGATGCGGGCGGCGCGTCCCGGCGTGGCCGAATACCAGCTGCAGGCGGAACTCGAATACGTGTTCCGTCGCCATGGCGCGGTGCCCGCCTACAACAGCATCGTCGGCGCCGGCCCGAACGCGTGCGTGCTGCACTACAACGCGAACAACGGCACCGCGCGCGACGGCGATCTCGTGTTGATCGATGCCGGCGCCGAAGTCGACGGCTATGCGTCCGACATCACGCGCACGTTCCCGGCGAACGGACGCTTCACGCCGGCACAGCGCGCGCTGCACGACCTGGTGCGCGATGCGCAGGCCGCCGCACTGGCGCAGGCACGCCCCGGCACGCACTGGGATGCGATCCACGAGGCGGCGGTCGCGACGTTGAGCGAAGGACTTCTGCGCCTCGGCCTGCTGCGCGGCAAGCTCGAGAAGATCATCGCCGACGGCAGCTACAAGCGCTTCTATCGCCACAAGACCGGGCACTGGCTCGGGCTCGACGTGCACGACGTCGGCGACTACCGCGTGGACGGACAGTCGCGGGTGCTGGAGGCCGGAATGGTGTTCACCATCGAGCCGGGGCTGTATGTCGATGCGGATGATCCGACCGTCGACGCGAAGTGGCGCGGTATCGGTATCCGCATCGAAGACGACGTGCTCATCACCAAGGCCGCGCCACGGGTGTTGACCGACGGGTTGGCGCGTTCGGCGGACGAGATCGAGGCGTTCATGGCGGATGCCCGCGGCTGATTCGCATGGGCATCGCGATCCGTGCCGCAACACAGGACGATCACGACGCGATCCTCGCGCTGGTTCCGCGGCTCGCCGCCACGGGAACGCCGGCGCTGCGTGACGCGAAACAGGTCTGTGCTGCCGATCTCGCAAGCGTCGGGGAGGCGTTGCGCGCGAGCGACGGACGCTGCGCATGCTTCATCGCGGAGATCGACGGCGGGCTCGCCGGGTTCATCCATGTGCGTCGTGTGCAGGACTACTACACGCAGCGCGAGATCGCGCATGTGTCGGATGTCGTCGTCGCGCCGCATGCGGAAGGCCGGGGCGTCGGACGCGCGTTGATGACGGCCGCCGAGGCTTGGGCGAAGGCTCAGGGCCACCCGCTGATCCAGCTCTACGTGCTGCCGGAAAACGCGCCGGCGCGTGCGCTGTACGAGCGGTCGGGCTACACGCCCGAGTGGATGAAGTACATCAAGCCGCTGGACTGAGCGTCACCAGCTGGCGCCGTCCGCGACGAGGGCGCCGGCGTGCGCTGCCGCGGATTCGCCGAGCGCCTGCAGGTCATAGCCACCCTCGAGCATCGACACGATGCGACCGTCGCAGTGGCGTCGTGAAATCTCGCGCAGCTGACCCGTGATCCAGAGGTAGTCGACCGCATCGAGTTCGAGCTGCGCGAGTGGATCGCGCTGGTGTGCATCGAAACCCGCCGAGATCAGCAGCAGCTGCGGCGCGAACGCATCGACGGCGGGGAGCAGCGTTTCGCTCCATGCGCGACGGAAACCTTCACTGCTCGTGCCCGGCGGCAGCGGCGCGTTGAAGATATTGCCGATGCCGCGTTCGTCCGCGTGCCCGGTCTCCGGATACAGCGGCGACTGGTGCGAACTGCAGAACACCACGCGCGGATCACGTTCGAAGATCGCCTGCGTGCCATTGCCGTGGTGCACGTCGAAGTCGACGATCGCGATGCGCTCGACGCCATGCGCGTCCATCGCGTGCGCCGCCGCGACCGCGATCGAATCGAAGAAGCAGAAACCCATCGCGGTGTCGCGTGTCGCGTGGTGCCCGGGCGGGCGCACCGCGCAGAACACGCGTCGCGCGCGGCCGCTCATCACGGCATCGACCGCCGCGACGCCCGCACCGGCAGCGCGCAGCGCGGCTTCCGCTGCACCAGGCGAGAGGAACGTGTCGGGATCGAGCTGCACGGTGCCGTCGGCGACCGCGGTATCGAGCACCTGCCGGATCAGCGCATCGTCATGCACGCGCGCGAGCTGCTCGCGCGTCGCGAGCGGTGCATCGGCCCAGGGCAGGTCGGGGTAGGTATCGCGGATCGCGTCGACGACCGCCGCCAGCCGCTCGGGACGCTCGGCGTGGCCGGCGGGCGGCGTGTGCGCGGCGCAGGCGGGGTGGGTGAGCAGCAGCAGCGGGAGCATGTCGGTCATGGCCGAATTCTTACCCCATTACGCTGCCGACGCCGCATCGCACGACCGGCGTCATCAACCGTGATCGGCCGGTTCGCGCAGCTGAAAGACGTTGCCCTGGGGGTCCATCGCATTGCAGGCGACGAAGCCCGGGCCGTCCCAACGCTCCGGAAACAGTGTGCCACCACCGGAGGCCACGATGCCCGCTGCTGCATCGAGGCGCGGCACCGTGCAGAAGAACTTTATCGCGCAGTTTTCGCGACGCACAGGTGGCGTCGTGATCGTGATGTCCGCGGCGTACCGCTCGGGGATCGCGTGCACCAGCAGCTGCAGGTCGAGCGATTGGAGCACGACGATCTCGTCGCGCGCGTGCAGGCGCCGCATGTCGAGCAATTGCTCGTAGAACGCGGCGACGCGTTCGAGATCTTTCGCGTAGATGAAGACGCCGGCGCGTGCGGGACCGCTCATGACGTCGCCTCGCGGGATCGGATCGGCTTCAGCCGTGGCGCCGCTCGTGCCGCCACAGCACTTCGCCGTGGCCGCTGGCGCGTGCGAGCACGCGGGCGAGGACGAACAGCAGGTCGGACAGGCGATTGAGATAGCGGATCGCTTCCGGTCGCACTGTTTCCACGCGCGACAGCGCGACGCATTCGCGCTCCGCGCGACGGACCACGGTGCGCGCGATGTGGCAACGCGCCGCAGCCTCGCCACCGCCGGGCAGGATGAAATCCTTCAGCGGCGGTAGCGGGTCATTGAAGCGGTCGAGCTCGTTTTCGAGCCGCTCGATGTCGGTATCGAAGATCGCGGCGTGGCCGGGAATGCACAGCTCGCCGCCGAGATCGAACATCTGGTGCTGGATCGACGTCAGCAGCTTGGCGACGTCGTCGGGCAGATCGCTCGCGAGGACCAGGCCGATGCAGGAATTCGCCTCGTCGACCGTGCCGTAGGCGTCGACGCGGGGCGAATCCTTGCCGGTGCGCGAACCGTCGCCGAGGCCGGTGGAGCCGTCGTCGCCGGTGCGCGTGTAGATCTTCGAGAGGCGGTTCCCCATCAGTGCGCGGCGAGCGCGCGGCCGCGCGACAGCGACGTCGCCAAGGCGTGCACCAGCGCGATGCCGCCGACGTACATCGCCGCGGTCTGCATGTACGGCAACAGCCACCGCACGTAGTTCTGCCACCAGCCGGCGAGCGACGGCGCGGCGACCGAAGCAGACACCCAGTAGAAGCTGCCCTGCGCGATCAGCTGGCAGACGCAGACCGAGAGCACCAGCGACGCGGCCAGCAGGCCGAGTGAGCGCACATCGTTGGCGACGTTGCGACGGCGCAGCCACATGCCGCCCGCCCACATCGCGAAGTACGCCGGCACCAGGCACCAGTACGCGGGCGACACGCAGTACGCGCTCCAGAAGCTCTGGCCGCTGCGGGTGATCACGGCGTAGTCGATGACGACGGCCAGCGCCATCAGCACCGGGAACGCCCAGCGCGTCGACTTCGACAGGTAGAAGCCGCCGACGAAGAACACCGCCCACGAAGCGTCCGGGATCGGCGCGAAATGATTGATGCGCGTGGCCGCCATCAGCGCGGCGAGCAGCGTGAAGATCAGGGTGCGCTGGGAAGTGGCGGTCATGGTCGCTCCGGAAAGGCGGGCCGGCACGGGACCGGCGAGCCCCGCATTCTAACGGAGCCCGCGGGGCCGGCCGTATCATGGCCGCATGAACGATGCCGCCCCGCGCACGCACGACCTCGTCATCGTCGGAGGCGGCCTGGTCGGCGCGAGTCTCGCCCTGGCGCTGGAACCGCTGGGCCTCGACGTCGCGCTGGTCGACGCCGCGCCCGCCGGCGAAATGCCCGCCGTGTTCGACGAGCGCTCGCTTTCCTTTGCCGAAGCCACGGTCAACGCGCTCGACGCGCTCGGCGTGATGCCGCGCTTGCGCGCAGCCGGTGGGCCGATCCGTCGCATCGTCGTCAGTCGCGCCGGCGATTTCGGGCAGGCACGGCTGGAGGCGGAACGCTACGGACGCACCGCGTTCGGGCAGGTGGTGGTTGCGCGCGATTTCGGCCATGCGCTCGAGGCGCAACTGGACACGGTGCGCAGCCTCACGCGCTACCGGCCTGCGCGGCTGGTCGCGACGTCGTTCGACGGCGACGCGCGCCGCGTCACGTTGCAGACGCCGGGTGGCATGGTCGAGCTCGCCGCGAAGCTGGTCGTCGGGGCCGACGGCACGATGAGCGCACTTCGTACCGCACTCGATATCGGCAGCGACGCCACCGACTACGGCCACACGCTGTTCGTCGCACGCCTGCGCACGGAACGTGCGCCCGACGGCACCGCCTACGAGCGTCTTACCGACGACGGCCCCACGGCGCTGCTGCCGCGCGCGGATCGTCATTTCGGCCTCGTGCACGGTGTGGCGGACGACGAAGCGGACGTGGTCGAAGCGATGGACGAAGCAGCGTTCCTGGCGCGTCTGCAATCGCGCCTGGGCTGGCGTCACGGACGCCTGCTCGCCTGCGGCACGCGCAGTCGCTATGCGGGCCGTCGTGTGATCGCGCAGGCGACGGTCGCACCGCGCGCCGTGCTGGTCGGCAACGCCGCGCAGACGATTCACCCGCTCGGCGCGCAGGGCTTCAACCTCGGCCTGCGCGATGCGCTGACCCTGGCGGAAGAAGTCGGCGCGGCACTGCGCGACGGTCGCGATGCGATCGGCAACGATGCGATGCTGCATCGCTACGCGGAACGCCGCGTCGAAGATCGTGAACGCACGCTCGCGTTTTCCGATCGCCTGCTGCGACTGGGCACCGCGCGCGGACTGCTGATGCGCCCGCTGCGTTCGGCCGCGCTGCTCGCGCTCGATCACCCGTCCTGGCTACAGGCATGGCTGGTCTGCGGCGCGATGGGCTATCGCGGCGATGTGCCTGCGCTCTGCCGCGGGGACGACGGACGCCGTCGCGCATGAGCCGTCGCGATCTGGTCGATATCGCCGTCGTCGGCAGTGGCGTGGTCGGTGCCGCCGCCGCACTGGCTTTCGCACGCGACGGCTGGAGCGTTGCGCTGCTGGAAGCGCGCGAACCGCCGCGATGGCGCGAGGACGCCCCGGATCTGCGCGTCTATGCACTCGCACCCGACGGCATGGCGCTGTTCGACACGCTCGATGTCGGCGCCTCGATCCGCGATGCGCGCGCATATCCGTATCGCGGCATGGAAGTCTGGGATGCCGCGGGCGACGGCAGGCTCTGCTTCGATGCCGACCGCTTCGCGCGTCGCGAGCTCGGCTGGATCGTCGAGAACGGCCTGCTGGTCGATCGTCTGTGGCAGGCGCTGCAGCGCGAGGACGTCGCCCTGCACGTGCCCGCCTCGGTCGCCGGCCTCGAACAGGACGCGACGCGCGCGACGCTGCGGCTCGAAGACGGCCGGCGCCTGCAGGCGCGCCTGGTCGTCGCCGCTGATGGCGCGGCATCGGCGCTGCGCGCGTTCGCGGACATCGACGCGCCCGTGCACGACTACGCGCAGGGCGGTCTCGTCGCTTACGTCGATACCGACGAGCCGCTGCGCGCGACCTGCTACCAGCGCTTCCTGCCGACCGGGCCGCTCGCGTTGCTGCCGGTCGGATCGCACCGCGCCTCGATTGTCTGGTCGGCGCCGATCGACGAAGCCAAGCGCCTGCGCGAACTCGATGACGATGCGCTGTCGCGCGCACTGACCGATGCCTCCGGGGCGCGACTCGGGACGGTGCGGCCCGTGTCTGCGCGCGCGGTGTTCCCGCTGCGTCGCCAGCTGGCGGCGCGCTATCGCGAAGGGCGCCTGCTGCTGGTCGGCGATGCGGCGCACGTCGTACATCCGTTGGCGGGGCAGGGTGTGAACCTCGGCCTGCGCGATGTCGCCGCGCTGCGTGCGGCGTTGCCGCGACCGGGTCGCGACGTGGATCCCGCGACGTCGCGGCTGCAGCGTTGGGCGCGCGCGCGTCGCAGCGCATGCACGCGCGCGGCGATGGCGTTCGAGACGATCAATCGCGCGTTCTCGAACGACGCCGCGCTTCCGACCCTGCTGCGCGGACCATTGCTCGGTCTCGCAGGTCGCCTGCCACCGCTGCAGCACGCGCTCTGGCGCGAGGCGGCCGGGCTCTGAAAAAAACGCCCCGCTTCGAGCGGGGCGTTTCGTTTGCGACGTGACGCCGGCTGATTACTTCTTGCGCGGCATCGCGTCGTATTCACTCTGCGACAGGCTGCCGTCACGGTTGGTGTCCAGCGCGCGGAAACGTGCTTTCAGGTTGGCCTGCACCGCGGCTTCCTTCGAACTGATCATGCCGTCGCTGTTGACGTCGAGCATCTGGAACGCCGATGCCGACGCCACGCCCGACAGCGCGTCATGCACTGGCAGCGAGTTCTTCGCCAGGCCGCCCGAGGAGATCCAGCCGCGCAGTTCGTCCATGCCGATGCGGCCGTCGCTGTTGCCATCGATCGTCGCGAAGTCGGAGTTGAGCGTCAGGTTCGCGGCGGCTTCGTCACGGCTGAGGTAGCCGTCGTGGTTGGTATCGAGCACCGCGGTATCGATGCTGAAGCGACTGCCGGCGGCGCCGCCCGTCGTGGCGACGACTGCGGTGTCGGCGGCCATCGGTGCGACGGGTGCCACCACAGCGGCGGGCGGCGGCGGATTGGCGGCGGCCTGCGCAGCGGCGCTGGCGTCAGCGGCCATCGACGCAGCGCTGCTCGCTTCGCCCGCCGCTTCCGCGGCTTCGCCGGCGGCGGTCACCTTGTTCATGCCGTCATGTGCACCCGCGGCCGCACCCATTGCGGTGGCCGTGCTGTCGACGGCATCGTTCTTTGCGGCTTCGGCCGCGACGGCTGCGCGGTGCGCCTGGTCGGCCGCAACCGCATCGCCCGACGCCGCGGCGCTCTTGGCCGCGGTCTTGGCTGTGTTGGCGTGATGGCGCGCGTCCTTGGCCGCCTGGGCTGCGGCGTCCTTCGAGGCTTCCGCCTCGACTTTCGCGCGGACTTCGGTCGCGCTCTGTGCGTATGCGGGTGCGGCAAGGCCCAGCGAAAGGCCGAGCGCGATGGCGAGCGTGCTGGTGCGGAGAATCGTCATGGTCGTGCCCTGTGTCGGGAAAACAGGACGACGCTAGAAGCGGCTGCATCAACCGCGCGTGCACTTTTCCTTAGTCCGCAGTCGCTTCGTCAGCTGCGGGACAGGGATGTGTCAGCCGCGTAGACGCGCGAAGACCGTGATCTCTTCGCGGTCGTGATAGAGCTGCTTCGCACGCCATTCGACCGGCTGTCCGACGTCCCGTTCGAAGAGCGCGAGGCACTGTCGCGTCTCGTCCCAACGCTTCTTCATCGGCAGCTTGAGGTTGAATACCGTGCGACGGCACCAGCCTTCGCGCAGCCACGTCGCCATGCGTTCGGCGACGCGACGCGGCTGCTCGACCATGTCGCAGACCATCCAGTCGAGCGTGCGTTTCGGATGCCAGACGAAGCCGTCGGCACGCAGGTGTTCGACGCGTCCGCTGTCGAGCAGGTGTTGGGCCAGCGGTCCGTTGTCGACGCTGATCACGCGCACGCCGTTACGCATCAGTACCCAGCTCCAACCGCCCGGCGCCGCGCCGAGGTCGGCCGCGTGCATGTTCTCCTTGAACCAGGCTTCGCGCTCCTTGGCATCGAGTAGCGTGAGAAATGCTTCCTCGAGTTTGAGCGCGGAACGGCTCGGCGCCTGCGGATGCATGCGCAGGCGCGGAATGCCCATCGGCCACTCGCTGCCGTCCTGCGGATCGACGATGCCGAGGTGCGCGTGGTCGCCCGTCTCCAACAGCACGTGCAGACGCGGACGATCCGGGGAGTCGATGTGCGTCAGCCAGCCGGCTTCGCGCAGCGCCGGGCGAAGCGCGTTGCCGAGCGCGCGCGCCAGCGCGGCGAGGGGCTTGCCCTCGTCGCTGTCGGCGTGTTCGACGCGAACGTCGCCGAAGTGGAGTGTCGGCGTGCCGAGCGTGGCGGCCATCGCGGTGACCATCGCACCGACTCGATCGGGCTTGGCCTGGCCGGTCGCGCCGAGCGACGGCAACTCGGCGAACGCGATCATTTTCTGTCGCGCGAAGATCAGGTCGCGGAACGGCAGCGCATGCGACAGCGCCTCGGCGTCGTCGCAGATGAAACGCACGAACCCGGTGCCGCGCTCGGTGCGCGCATAGCCGGCGAAACCGAGCGCGCCGGCGCGCTCGGTGAACTCCGCTGCGAGTTCGGGCTCGAAGCCCGCGCGGCAGTAGCCGAGCAGCGCGGGCTGCGCGATCGCAGTCGTGGTGGATGCGGCCATCGAGGCGTCAGTACCGCGCGCCGCCGGAGGCCGAATAGTGGCGCAGCACGTCGCAGGCGGCGTCGCGTTGTACGTCGCGCACGACTTCGATGCCGCGATTTTCGAGCTCGCCCACCCAGTCGGCCGGCAGCGGGCCCTCGTCGAACTCGGTCAGCGCTTCGACATCCTCGCTGCGCGCCCCGATGAGCAGGCGGTCGACACCCGCCCACACCGTCGCGCCGTAGCACTGGCAGCACGGCTGCGCGGACGTCGCCAGCGTGATCGGGCCGATCGCGCTGCCGTCGGGCGATTCGTTGAGGCGCGCGCGCTGCGTGCGCTGCTGCGCGAGCATGTAGGCCATCATTTCCGCATGTGCGACCGAGCACGTATGCGGCAGCACGCGGTTCACGCCGACGGCGATCACGCGATCGTCCGGACCGAACACCGCGGCGCCGAACGGCCCACCGCTGCGCGCGTCGACATTGCGACGCGAGAGATCGATCGCGAGCGCGACCTTCGCGTCGTCGCCTTCATACGTGCGCGTCGTGTCGACCGCGTCGTGCACCCACGCCGGCAGCGTCAGGTGCACCTGGGCGTACAGCATCATCGTCATTGAGCCACCGGTGTGGAGTTGCCGCCGGCGTCCTGGCACGTGCCGGCCACGCAGCTGCAACTCTGGATGTCCTTGAAACCGCAGATCGACGAGATGCCCTTGCGCGCGCACTCGGCCTGCACCGCTGCCGGATCCACCGGCGAGTTCTTGTTGACGCAGGCCGGCATGGCGCCGCAGCAGCTGCCAACGTTCTTGACCGCGCAGTCGCCATCGCTCGCACAGCTCGTCACCAGCTTCGGCGCGTTCGGCAACTCGACGCGCTGCGGCGGCAGGCCCTGGCTCTTCGGCGGCGGCGGACGATCGCGACCCGCCATCGCGTCTTGATTCGCGTTGACAGGCGTCGAATGCGCCGGCGGTGCGTCGTCGTGCACCGCCGACGACGCATCGTTCGATGTCATCGCGGCCTGCGTATCGGTCGTGGACTGCGGACGCGCGCAGCCGGCGACGAGCCCGAGCGCAAGGAGGATCGGAGCGAACATGGACACGCGCATGGCGGCTCTCCGGAGGGGGAACGTCAAGCCTTGCCCGACCAGGTGTCACGCAGCGTGACGCTGCGGTTGAACACCGGGCGCTCAGCCGTGTGGTCGTAGCGGTCGGCGACGAAATAGCCGATGCGCTCGAACTGGAACGACGTCTCGGGAGTAGCTTGAGCGGCCGATGGCTCGACGTAGCCGGTCACTACGCGACGCGATTCGGGATTGAGATAGTCGCGATACGTTTTGCCGCCTTCATCGGTGTCCGGGTCCGGCACGGTGAACAGACGGTCGTAGAGACGAATCTCGGCTTCGACCGCATGCTTCGCACTGACCCAGTGGATCGTGCCCTTCACCTTGCGGTTCGCGCCGTCCATGCCAGGGCGCGATTCGGGATCCAGCGTGCAGCGCACTTCAACGACGCGACCGTCCGCGTCCTTGATGACTTCGTCGCAACGGACGATGCCGGCGCCGCGCAGGCGCACGTCGCCGCCGACAGTGAGGCGCTTGAAACCCTTCGGCGGCACTTCCTCGAAGTCCTCGCGTTCGATCCAGAGCACGTTCGAGAACGGCACGCGGCGCTCGCCCGCGGATTCGTCCTTCGGATGGTTCGAGAACGTCAGCGATTCCTCGTGGGCGTCCGGCAGGTTGGTGATGACGAGCTTGAGCGGATCGACCACGCCCATGCGGCGCTGCGCCGCGGCGTCGAGATCATCGCGCAGTGCGCCTTCGAGGATGGAGATGTCGAGCAGCGAGTTCTGCTTGGAGATGCCGACGCGGTCGACCATCAGCTTCAGCGCGCCCGGCGTGTAGCCGCGACGGCGGATGCCCTGCAGCGTCGGCATGCGCGGATCGTCCCAGCCGTCGACCAGGCCGTCGTTCACCATCGCGAGCAGCTTGCGCTTGCTCATCACGAGGTAGTTGAAGTTCAGGCGCGAGAACTCGATCTGGCGTGGCTTCGCGGCTTCCTTCGGCAGGCCCTTGTCGAGCAGCGGCTTCAGCAGTTCTGGATGGTTGACCAGGTCGACCTTGTCGACACACCAGTCGTACAGCGGACGGTGATCCTCGAACTCCAGCGTGCACAGCGAGTGCGTGATGCCCTCGATCGCGTCACTCAGCGAATGCGCGTAGTCGTACATCGGATAGATGCACCACGCATTGCCGGTGTTCTGGTGCTCGACGTGCTTGATGCGGTAGATCGCCGGATCGCGCAGGTTGATGTTGCCGCTCGACATGTCGATCTTCGCGCGCACGGTGCGCGCACCGTCGGCGAACTCACCCGCGCGCATGCGACGCAGCAGGTCGAGGTTCTCCTCGACGCTGCGATCGCGATACGGCGACGGGCGCCCCGGCTCGGTGAGCGAGCCGCGATACGCGCGCACTTCCTCGGCGGTGAGATCGTCGACGTAGGCGTCGCCCTGCGTGATGAGCTTCTCGGCCGCGAGGTAGAACACCTCGAAGTAGTCGGACGCATGGCGCAGCGCATGCCAGTCGAAGCCCAGCCAGCGCACGTCGTCCTGGATGGCGCGCACGTACTCCGGGTCTTCCTTCGCCGGATTCGTGTCGTCCAGGCGCAGGTTGCAGCTGCCGCCGAACTCGGCCGCGACGCCGAAATCCAGGCAGATCGCCTTCGCATGGCCGATGTGCAGGTAGCCGTTCGGCTCGGGCGGGAAGCGCGTCCGGATCGCCTGGTGCTTCCCGGCCGCGAGGTCCTCCCGGACGATCTGGCGGATGAAGTCGTTCTTGACGCCGGTTTCAGGCGCGGCGTTCTCGGGCGATGCGGACATGCGGGCTTGCAACCACGTGGGGAAGCCCGCAGTTTAACGAAGAAGGCCGCTCCGGCCCTGCGGGAGACCGCCATGAAGCCCGTCTACGACGCCGCGAACCTCATCGACGCCCATCTCGTGCGCCATGCGCTCGAGGACGCGGGCATTCCGGTGTTCATCAGCGGCGAGGCACTGACCGGCGGGATGGGCGAGCTGCCGGTGCACGGCATGGTGCAGGTGTGCGTGCCGGACGTCGCCTGGCCCGAAGCCGATGCGGTGGTGCGCGAGCTCGACTTCGGCCATGCGCCCGAACTCGCGGATGACGCCGAACCCGACTGGGACGGCGGCCTCGCGCCGGCCTGACGCATCCGTCGTCACCGCCGCGACGTAAACCTATCGCCACGCCGCGTTCGCAACGCGGGTGCTGCGCAATCCATCATCCGCCGGTACAGCCGGTCGAGGAGATCCAATGCTCGAGAAACTGCTCGGAATCGGTGCCCACAAGCAGCGCATGCCGCGTGCCGGCGAAGCATTGCCGGGCCGCGAGACCGCAATGCCGATCCGCAACGCGCACCACGTGCACGGCCGCCCGATCCAGGGCGAATTCGCCGGCATGGAGCAGGTGCAGTTCGGCCTCGGCTGCTTCTGGGGCGCCGAGCGGCTGTTCTGGAAGATCCCGGGCGTTTACACGACGGCGGTCGGGTATTCGGGCGGCGAGACGCCGAACGCGACCTATCGCGAGGTCTGCAGCGGCATGACCGGCCACACCGAAGCCGTGCTCGTCGTCTACGACCCGAAGCAGGTCACGTTCGACGCGCTGCTCAAGGCGTTCTGGGAAGGTCACGACCCCACGCAGGGCATGCGCCAGGGCAACGACACCGGCACGCAGTACCGTTCCGCCATCTACTGCACGACGCAGGCGCAGTACGACGCGGCGACCGCCAGTCGCGACGCGTACCAGCAACGTCTCGACGAGGCGGGCCTCGGCACCATTACCACCGAGATCCGCTACCCCGCGCCGACGTTCTATTACGCGGAGGACGAGCACCAGCAATACCTGTCGAAGATTCCGAACGGGTATTGCGGACTGGGTGGAACGGGCGTGAGTTGCCCCATCGGAGCGGGTATCGACGCCGGCTGATCAACGCGAACGCCGATGCTCGCGTGTGGCGCGGCGGTCAGCGCCCGACAGTCCGTAACGAACACACGTAGATGACTTCGCAGGCACCGTCGCCCGAATCCTCGCGCGACAGCGAGCTGCGCCATGTCCAGCCGTCCGGCGCGTCGGCTTCGACCAGCCAGCCGTCTACGCGCACGCGATCGCCTTCGCGCACATCCGACAGGGCGCTCGCCGCGCTCGCATTCGCGGGAATCATGTGCATGTTCGCGCTCGATCGCACGATCTCGTCGGGCGGAATGGGCGGGTCGTCCGACCACCGATACATGTACCAGCGACCCGATTGCGAGATGTCGAGTCGATCGAGCACCGCGTCGTTGCGCATGCGGCCCCAGCCCAACGCGAGGTCGGTCGGCGAGAGATCCGATTCGCGACCGCTCGAATAATCCTGACGCGAGAGCACGCGCGCATCGACGCTGAAACCGGCGAGCGGACGCAGCGTCGCCGCCTGCAGGCGGAACGGACCGATGCCGGACGGAAGGTGGCTCTGCAGCGGATCGCCGAACGCCGACACCTCGGGCGGCATCGGGCAGTTCACCGCGCCCACGGCCGCTGCGACGTGGGCGCGGTGACGATGCGGACCCGCCGGCGAAAACCACCAGCCGATCGCGGCGATCAGCAGGGCCGCAAGGACGATCCGACGCACGCGATCAGTCCGCGCGCCGCGAACGTTTTGACGCGCTCTTCGGCGCCGGTGGTGCGAGCAGTTCGTCCGGCAGACGCTTGAATTCCGCGGCGAGGCGCTCGAGGAAATCGCCCATCGCCGAACTGCGTCGCCACACCATCGCGATGCGTCGATGCGGCACGTCGCCCGAGAACGGCACCAGCGCGAGATCCGACGACGGCGGCACCGGCGGCTGCACGGCCAGCATCGGAAGCAGCGTCATGCCGACGCCGGCGGCGACCATCTGCCGCAACGTTTCGAGCGACGTCGCGCGAAAGCCCGCGCGTTCGCCCGCACCCGCGAGCCGGCAGACGTCGAGCGCCTGGTCGCGCAGACAGTGACCTTCCTCGAGCAGGAGCAGGTCGGCATCACGCAGGTCGTCGCCGTGCAGCGATTCATGCTTCGCGATCGGATGAGATTTCGGCGCGGCGAGCACGAAGGGTTCGTCGAACAGCGGTTCGACGCGTAGCTGATCGTCGTGCACGGGCAGCGCGAGGATGCCGGCGTCGAGCCGGCCATCGCGCAGGCGCTGCAGGATCTGGTCGGTCTTCTCCTCGACGAGCAGCAGTTCGAGGCGCGGGAAGCGCTCGCGCACGCCGGGCAGGACGTGCGGCAGCAGGTAAGGGCCGAGCGTCGGGAACAGGCCGAGGCGCACGCTACCGGCTTCCGGATCGCGGCTGCGGCGCGCGACTTCGACCATCTGGTCGACTTCGGCGATCACGCCGCGCGCCCGCTCGGCGACGTCGCGGCCGACGGGCGTCAGCATCACGCGGCGCGGTGCGCGTTCGACCAGGGCGACGCCGAGCTCTTCTTCGAGCTTCTTGATCTGCGTGGAGAGCGTGGGTTGGCTGACGAAGCTGGCCTGCGCGGCACGGCCGAAATGGCGGTGATCGGCGAGGGCGACGAGGTATTTGAGGTCACGCAGGTTCATGGGGGGGGATGGTAGGGGCGCGGTGTGCGCTTTTCCATCGAGACCGGGTTTTTGATTCACCCGGTTGATGAGCGGTGTTCCTTGGCGGGCCGTTGTGCCGCCGTGCATGACAGCCGCCTGGAGCGTTTCGTGCGCTGTCGCGCCCGAGTCACTTTTCTTTGCTGGTGCAAAGAAAAGTAACCAAAAGAAAGCACCTTCCTCGACGGATCTACAGCTCGCGATCGGGCAGCACTCTCGGGATCGCCACACTCGGCATCCTGCCTCGGGTGGCGACAGCCGACATCGTGTCGGCCGCCCCTTCGGGGTCTTTACGGTTCGCATCAGCGGTTGTGATGCAACGTGAGCAACGGCGACGGCAACGGCAACGGCAACAGCCATAGTCGCGTCAGCGCGCGCACGGTGTGGCGCGCGCGTTTGACGGGGACGAGCCGGAGCCGCTTACGCAGCCTGCGCCTGCTCCGCCGGCGCCGACGAGCGGATCAGGTGCTCGAACGCACTCAGCGCCGCCGTCGCACCTGCACCCATCGCGATCACGATCTGCTTGTACGGCACGGTCGTGGCGTCGCCCGCGGCGAATACGCCCGGCACGCTGGTCGCACCGCGATCGTCGATCACGACCTCGCCGCGCGGGGTGAGTTCGATACTGCCCTTGAGCCACTCGGTGTTGGGCAGCAGGCCGATCTGCACGAACACGCCTTCGAGCTCGATCGTGCGCGATTCGTTGGACGCGCGATCCTTCACGACGAGCCCCGTCACCTTGGCGCCGTCACCCAGCACTTCGGTGGTCTGGCCGTTGGTGATGACGTCGACGTTCGGCAGGCTGCGCAGCTTGCGCTGCAGCACGTCGTCCGCGCGCAGCTTCGAATCGAACTCGATCAGCGTCACGTGCGCGACGAGGCCTGCGAGATCGATCGCCGCTTCCACGCCGGAATTGCCGCCACCGATCACCGCGACACGCTTGCCCTTGAACAGCGGGCCGTCGCAGTGCGGGCAATAGGCCACGCCCCTGTTGCGATATTGCTCTTCGCCGGGCACGCCCATCTGCCGCCAGCGGGCACCGGTGGTGACGATCACCGACTTCGCTTTGAGCGAAGCGCCGTTTTCGAGATCCACGGTGATCAGCCCGTCGGCACCTGCCGGATGCAGCTTCGACGCGCGCTGCAGATTCATCACGTCCACTTCGTAGTCGCGCACGTGCTGCTCGAGCGCCGTCGCGAGCTTCGGGCCTTCGGTGTACGACATCGAGACGAAGTTCTCGATGGCCATGGTGTCGAGCACCTGGCCGCCGAAACGCTCGGCCGCGACGCCGGTGCGGATGCCCTTGCGCGCCGCGTAGATCGCCGCTGCGGCGCCGGCGGGGCCGCCACCCACGACGAGCACGTCGAACGCGTCCTTCTTCGCAATGGACTCCGCCGCGCGCGACGCCGCACCGGTGTCGAGCTTCGCGAGGATTTGCTCGACCGTCAGGCGGCCCTGGTCGAATTGCTCGCCGTTGAGAAAGATCGTCGGCACCGACATGATGCCGCGCGCTTCGACTTCGGCCTGATGCAGTGCGCCGTCGATCGCGACGTGCTTGATGTTCGGATTCAGCACGCTCATCAGGCTCAGCGCCTGCACGGTGTCCGGGCAGCTCTGGCACGACAGCGACATATAGGTCTCGAAGCGGAACTCGCCTTCGAGCTCACGCACCTGGTGCGCGACGTCGTCCTCGATCTTCGGCGGATGGCCACCAACCCACAGCAACGCGAGCACCAGCGAGGTGAATTCGTGGCCGAGTGGAATGCCGGCGAAGCGCACGTCGATGTCGGTGCCGGCGCGCACGATGCCGAACGACGGCTTACGCGCGTCGTCGTCGGTGCGCACGTACTCGACCTTGTCGGACAGCGTGGCGATGTCGCGCAGCAGCGCTTCGAGTTCGCGCGCGGCGTCGGACTCGTCGAGCGACGCTTCTAGCCGGATCGGCTGCTGCAGGCGTTCGAGGTAGGCGGCGAGCTGGGACTTCAGGCTTTCGTCGAGCATGGCGGGTTCCATTGCTAACGGAATGGCGGGCACGCACGGCCCGCAAGCGGTCGATGACTGCGCTTGCGAACTGCGGGTTCGGATGCTGTCGACAGCATCATCGCGATCGCGCCGCGACGCCGCTGTCGACAACCTCCGGAGAACGCCGCGCGACCTGCGCGCGGCGCTCCGGTGGCGCCTTAGATCTTGCCGACGAGGTCGAGCGACGGCGCGATGGTCTTGGCGCCTTCGTTCCACTTGGCCGGGCAGACCTCGCCCGGATGCTCGGCGACGTACTTGGCGGCCTTCAGCTTGCGCAGCGCTTCCTTCATGTCGCGCGCGATCGCGTTGTCGTGCACTTCGTAGGCCTTGATGACGCCTTCCGGGTTGACGATGAACGTGCCGCGCAGCGCGAGGCCTTCCTCGTCGATGTGCACGTCGAACGCCTTGGTCAGCGCGTGGGTCGGGTCACCGACCAGCGGGAACTTCGCCTTGCCCACGGCCGGCGAGATCTGGTGCCAGACCTTGTGCGAGAAGTGGGTGTCGGTCGTGACGATGTAGACCTCGGCGTTGTTCTTCTGGAACTCGGCGTAGTTCTCGGCCGCGTCCTCGACCTCGGTCGGGCAGTTGAACGTGAAGGCGGCCGGCATGAAGACGATGACCGACCACTTGCCCTGCAGGCTCTTGTCGGAGACTTCGACGAACTTGCCGTCGTGGAACGCCTGGGCCGTGAACGCCGGCACCTTCTTGTTGATCAGGGACATGCGGATTCCTGTGAGGGGAGGGGTGAATGAACAGGGCTCATCCTATCGGCCGACAAGCGGTAGATCAAATCGATCTATCCGATTTACACGATAGGCAAAGGCAATCGATAGCACGCGATCAGTCGACGGGACCGGGACTTTCGACCTAGGGCCCGCGCGGGCCCCGCCGCTTACGCTCGATGGTCACCCCCGGGGAGCTCCACCGATGCACCGACCGCGCCGCCACGTCCTTGCCCTCGCTCTCGCGCTCGCCGGTAGTGGCGCGGCGCAGGCTGCCGAAACGGGCGTTCCCACCGGCCCGCTGCCGCGCACCGTCGTGCCGACGCTGGTGAAGCTGGAGCTGAAGATCGATCCCAAGCAGACGGGCATGAGCGGCTCGACGCACATCGATGCGAACGTCGCCGAAGCCACCCGCACGATCTGGATGCACGGTCGCGGCCTGAAGATTTCGAGTGCCACCGCGCACGTCGGCAAGAAGGCGTTCCTGTTGACGGTGAGCGAAGTCGATCCGTCGGGCGTCCTGAAGCTGGTCTCGAAGACGCCGATTCCCGCCGGCAAGGCGAGCATCGACCTCGCATTCAACGCGCCCTACGGCGAGCTGCAGGGCGCCTACAAGGTCAAGCCGGACGGCCGCGACTACGTGATGACGCAGATGGAACCGCTGGGTGCGCGCACGGCGTTTCCATCGTTCGACGAACCGAGCTTCAAGCAGCCTTGGGACATCACGCTGATCGTGCCGAAGGACGACGTCGGCGTGGCCAATGCGCTTGAGAAGAAGACCGAAAACGTCGCGGGCGGCTGGAAGAAGATCACCTTCAACCGCACGGAGGCGCTGCCGAGCTATCTGGTGGCGTTCGCCGTGGGTCCGTGGGACGTCGTCGCTGGTCCGGACATCGCGCCGAACGGTGAGCGCACCACGCCGATCCGTCTGCGCGGCGTCGCCGCGAACGGGCAGGGCGGCAAGATGAAGTACTCGCTCGCGCATACGCCCGAGATCGTCACCGCGCTCGAGAACTACTTCGGCATCCCGTATCCGTTCGACAAGCTCGACAACCTCGCCGCACCCGACTTCTGGGCGGGCGCGATGGAGAACGCGGGGCTCATCGTCTACCGCGATTCACTGATGTTCCCGGATGAAACCTCGTCGGTCGGCCGCCGCCAGTCCTTCTACGGCACCAGCGCGCACGAACTCGCGCATCAGTGGTTCGGCGACCTCGTCACCACGCGCTGGTGGGACGACATCTGGCTCAACGAAGGCTTCGCCACGTGGATGGGCAACAAGATCCACGGCCAGGTGCAGCCGCAGGCGCATACGGATCGCGGCCTGCTCGAAGGCGCGATCGGTGCGATGGGCGCGGACAGCCTGGCGTCGACGCGTCGCGTGCACGAGCCGATCCGCGACTACCGCGACATCGAGTCCGCATTCGACGGCATCACCTACCAGAAGGGTGGCGCGACGCTCGCGATGTTCGAGCGCTACATCGGCGAGGAAAAGTTCCGGCAGGGCATCCGCAACTACCTGAAGGCGCATGCGCGCGGCAACGCGACGAGTGCGGACCTGATCAATGCGGTCGCTGCTCAGAGTGATGATCCGGCGGCGGTGTCGAAGGCGTTCTTCGGCTTCATCGACCAGCCGGGTGTGCCGTACGTCAAGGTGGATGTCGACTGCTCCGGCAAGAAGTCCGAGCTGGTCATTGCGCAGCAGCGCTATCTGCCGATCGGCTCGACCGCGAGCGCGACCGGCGAATGGGGCATCCCGATGACCATCCGCTACGCGGATGGCACGACGGTGCGCGAGCAGAAGGCGCTGGTGACGGGTGCGCAGTCGCACCTCGAACTGACCGAGGCAACGAGCTGCCCGAAGTGGGTCATGCCGAACGGTTACGGCGCGGGCTACTACCGCTTCGCGCTGTCGCCGAAGCTGCAGACCGGCCTCAACGACGCGTTCGCGTCGCTCGACGAACGCGAACAGCGCATGGTCGCCGACTCGGTCGTTGCCGCTTACGGCGCCGGCACGCTCACGCCGTCGCAACTGCTCGCTGCGCTTCCGCGCTTCGCGAACGCGAACGTGCGCCAGACCGCCACCGCCGGCATGAGCGCGACGGGTTGGATGAGCGAGCACCTGCTCGCCGACGACAAGGCGCGCGATGCGTTCCACGCCGGGGTCGCGGCGATCTATCGTCCGCGCCTCGAGTCGCTCGGTCTCGCGGCGAAGGCCGGCGAATCCGATGACGACGCGCTGCTGCGCAGCACGCTGGTCGATTTCTTCGCGACCGAGCTGAAGCACCCGGCAGTGCGCAAGGAAATGAATCGCCTCGGTCGCCAGGTGCTCGGCCTCGACAGCGACGGCCAGCTGCATGCCGACGCGGTGGCGAAGGACCTGCGCGATACCGCACTGGTCGTCGCCCTGCAGGACGGCGGCGCCGCCGCGTTCGACGCCGCGGAGAAGCAGTTCCGCGCGAGCCAGGATGCGGTGCTGCGCAGCGAGCTGCTGGGCGCGATGGGCGCGACGCACGTGCCGGCCTTGGACGCCCGCGCCCGCGCACTGGTGTTCGAGAAGGGCCTGCTGCGCCGGAACGAGATCTTCCCGGTCGTCGGCGGCCAGCTCGACAACGCGATCGGCCGGACCGCACTGCGGGAGTGGACCGACACGCACTTCGCCGAGCTCGAGGCGCGCCTTGCCCCGGCCGGCGCGGCACTGGTCAGTCTTTATTCGTCGGGTATGTGCAGCAACGAGGAGGCCGACGCCCTGCAGGCCAAGTTCGCGCCGCGCATGGAGAAGGTCGAAGGCGGCCCGCGCGAGCTCGAGCAGACAGTGGAAGGCATCCGCCTTTGCGCGGCCCAGCAGAAGGCACGGGCCGGCCTGCCGCTGGACGTCGCGTCGCGCTGATACCTCGTCTCCGGAAACCCAGCGGGCGGCCTTCGGGTCGCCCGCTGCCGTTTCGGGGGAGGGGCTCCAAGAAAAATGCGGCCCATGTCGCAAAGAGGGCCGCTCGAGTCCGCGTCAACACCTTGACGGCACAAAAATTGCAATGAGTTCGGTTGGGGAACTGCCGGATCCGCGATGGACCTGATCGGCCAACTCGACACCGCGACGCTCGCCTTCGTCACCGGCCTGGCAGGGCTGCTGCTGGCCGGGACCATGGGGGGCATCCGGCTGGCCGGCATGCGCAGCAGCGCGCTGGTGTTCTGGGGCGCCGCAGGTCTGGCCGCGGGCATCGCGCATCTGCTGGCGCACCTCACGCTGGGCCTCGGCCTGGACCTGCCCAAGCGCGAGTCCCTGGCGGTCGCCAATGGGATGGTCACGCTTGTCCACGTGCTGCTGCTCGCGGGCGTGCGTGTGTTTCTCGGGCGCCGGTCGTATTGGATGCCAATGGCCGTGCTGGCCCTGGTCACCGGCAGCGCCAGCTACATCGTCCCGGACGTGTGGGGCGTACTGCGGGTGCGCGTGCTGATGCTCGCTCCGATCTATCTCGTGCTCGACACCGCTGCGGGCTTCATGCTCTGGCGCGCGGGCTCGTCGCGCGGCGAGCGCTTCCAGAACCTTGCCGCCGCCGCATTCCTGTTCAACAGCGCGGTGCTCGTCGTCCGCATCGCCCACGCCCTGCTGTTCGACACGCCCGACGGCGCATTCGCCCGCGAGCCCTTCCAGACGCTGGTGTTCGTGCTCGGCCTGGTCTTCATCTCGGTGCTGACCATGGGCCTGGCGCTGCTCATGTTCCGTTCGAAGGAGCTGGAGCTGCGCCGCCTCGTGCATTCCGATCCGCTGACCGGCCTGTTCAACCGCCGCTCGCTGTACGAGTACGCACAACGCGAGCAGGCGCGCAGTGAGCGCTATGGCACGCCGCTGGCGCTCGTCATGGTCGACATCGACGGTTTCAAATCGGTCAACGACACGTATGGCCACGCGGCCGGCGACGACGTCATCTGCGAGACCGCACTGCGTGTGGCCTGCGGGCTGCGCGACGTCGATACCGCGTTCCGCCTCGGCGGCGAGGAATTCCTGCTGCTGCTGCCGTCAACCTCGATGGTCGAGGCCACTTCGGTCGCCGAGCGCCTGCGCACCGCGGTGTGCGACACACCGATCGCGGCGATCGGTCGCGCCGTCACCGCGAGTTTCGGTGTCTCCGAGCTGCAGCGCGGCCGCGAGGACTGGGAAGCGGCGATGCACCGTGCCGACGTCGCGCTGTATCGCGCCAAGGACGAAGGGCGCAATCGCGTGGTCGCGATGCCTGCCCCCCGCGCGGACGATGCCGGCGTCGGTGCGTCGATCGACGCGTTGCTCGACGTACCATAGTCCTTCGTCATTCCGGAGCGTCCGCATGCGGATCGATGCGCTGCTGCGCGAGGCGCGCGCCCGTCTTCCCGATGGTGAAGCGGAAATTCTGCTCGCCCATGCGCTCGGTCATTCACCGGCGTGGCTCTACGCGCACGGCGACGACGAGATCGACGTCCACGCGCGCGAAGGTTTTCGCGAACTCGTCGATCGCCGCATCGCCGGCGAGCCGGTCGCTTATCTCGTCGGACGCCGTGGTTTCTGGACGCTCGATCTCGACGTCACGCCCGCGACGCTGATTCCGCGGCCGGAAACCGAGCGCCTCGTCGAATTGGCGATGAAGCGTATTCCGTCCGGCGATGCGCGCGTCGCCGATCTCGGGACCGGCAGCGGTGCGATCGCACTGGCGCTGGCGACCGAGCGACCGCGCGCGCACGTCATCGCCACCGACACGAGTGCGGACGCGCTCGCGGTCGCGCGCGGCAACGCGAAGCGGCTCGGTCTGTCGCGCGTCGACTTCCGCGAAGGGAGCTGGTACGCGCCCGTGGCGGACGAGCACTTCGACGTGATCGTCAGCAATCCGCCCTACATCGCGGCAAGTGATCCGCACCTCGCACACGGCGATCTTCGCCACGAGCCGGCGTCGGCGCTGTCATCCGGGGCGGACGGGCTGGATGCGATCCGCGTCATCGCCGCCGGCGCGACCGCGCATCTGGTCGAAGGCGGATGGTTGCTGGTCGAACACGGCTACGACCAGGGCGCCGCCGTGCGCCAGGTATTCACGGATGCGGGTCTGCTCGACGTCGCGACCGCGCAGGATCTGGAACATCGCGATCGCGTCACGCTCGGTCGCTCACCGTAGCCCGGACGGCACATGCCGCCGCGCGACGCCCACGCCTAGACTGCCGACTGCTCCCGGATCCACGACGCCATGCGCAGCCTCTATCCCGAGATCGAGCCGTTCGACAGCGGCATGCTCCAGGTCGACGACCGCCACACGCTGTACTACGAGCAGTGCGGCAATCCGAACGGCAAGCCGGTGGTCATCCTGCACGGTGGCCCGGGCGGTGGATGCAGCCCGAAGATGCGGCAATTCCACGATCCGGCGAAGTACCGCATCGTGCTCTTCGACCAGCGCGGTTCCGGGCGTTCGACGCCGCATGCCGACCTCGTCGACAACACGACCTGGCATCTCGTCGCCGACATCGAAACCCTGCGCGAGCACCTGGGCATCGACAAGTGGCAGGTGTTCGGCGGCTCCTGGGGTTCGACGCTCGCGCTGGCGTACGCACAGACGCATCCGCACCGCGCGACCGAACTCGTGCTGCGCGGCATCTTCATGCTGCGGCGCTGGGAACTGGAATGGTTCTACCAGGAAGGTGCGTCGCGCCTGTTCCCGGAAGCGTGGCAGCACTACCTCGCGGCGATTCCACCGGTCGAACGCCACGACCTGATCAGCGCCTTCCATCGCCGCCTCACCAGCGACGATCCGGCCACGCGCCTCGCCGCCGCGCGCGCCTGGAGCGTGTGGGAAGGCGCGACGTCATTCCTGCACTACGACCCCGACTTCACCGCGGCGCACGACGAAGCCGAGTTCGCGCTCGCCTTCGCGCGCATCGAGAACCACTACTTCGTTCACAGCGGCTTCTTCGAAGTCGACGACCAGCTCCTGCGCGACGCCCCGCGCATCGCGCACATCCCGACGTTCATCGTCCACGGGCGTTACGACGTGGTCTGCCCGGTGCAGAACGCCTACGACCTGAAGCAGGCGCTGCCGCAGGCGCAACTGGTGATCTCACCCGCATCGGGACATTCGGCGTTCGAGGCGGAGAACATCGACGCGCTGGTGAATGCGACGGACCGCTTCGCGGGTTGATTGGCAGTTGTCGAAAAAAAAGGCGGGCCTCGGCTCGCCTTTTTCGTATCAGTACGCCGGCGCGCGATGCCAGGCCCAGGCGGTCTCGATGATCGGCTCGATGCGATCGAATCGCGGCGTCCAGCCGAGATGTTCGCGCGCACGCGCGCTCGATGCGACCAGCACCGGCGGATCGCCGGCACGCCGCGGTGCGATCTCGTAGGGAATGTCGATGCCGGTCACGCGGCGTGCTGCTTCGATGACGTCGAGCACGGAGAAGCCATTGCCGTTGCCCAGGTTGAAACGGTGCGCGCCGGGCTCGCGGTCCATCCAGTCGAGCGCACGCAGGTGCGCGTCGGCGAGGTCGAGCACGTGCACGTAGTCGCGCACGCAGGTGCCATCGTGCGTCGGGTAGTCGTTGCCGAATACCTTGAGGCCCGTGCCTTCGCCGTTCGCCGCCTTGAGCGCATTCGGGATCAGATGTGTTTCCGGATCGTGCGATTCCCCGATGCCTTCATCCGCCGCTGCGCCGGCCGCATTGAAGTAGCGCAGTGCGACCGAGCGCAGTCCGTACGCGTTGGCGGCATCTGCGAGCAGGCGCTCGACCATCAGCTTCGACGCGCCGTATGGGTTGATCGGATTCGTCGGATGCGTTTCGTCGATGACGTCGCTGACCGGATTGCCGAACACCGCCGCGGTCGACGAAAAAACCAGCTTGTCGACGCCATGGCGCTTCATCGCTTCCAGCAGGTTGAGCGTGCCGGTCACGTTGTTCTGGTAGTACGCGTACGGATCGGTGACCGATTCGCCGACCAGCGAGCGCGCGCAGAAGTGCATGACGGCGTCGACCTTGCGATCGAACGCCGCGTCGAGCGTCTCCGGGCGCAGGAGGTCGCCGTCGACCAGTCGTCCCCAACGCACCGCTTCGCGGTGGCCGGTCAGCATGTTATCGAGGACGGTGACGTCGAAGCCCGCGCGCGAGAGCGCGAGGCAGGCGTGCGAGCCGACATAGCCGGCGCCACCGCAGACGAGGATGTGCATGATCGCTTCCCGGGAAGGCCGGGGAATCTTAGGCGATGCGCTCGCCGCCCAAGCGCGCGGGATCCAGCGGCGTGCCGTCCGGGTTGCGTTCGAGCATCCACAGGCCACCCCAGAGCTTGAGGTCGACCTCGTAGCCTTCCGCGTGCTTGCGCATCAGCCACGCCGGCGCTTCGGCACGCGGCACGTGGTGCACGGTGATGCCTTCGTCGTCGATGCCGCCGCCTTCTCCGACGCGCACCAGGCCCGTCGCGCGAACGAAGGCGATGCGTTCGCTGCTCATGCCGGCGGTGGTCGGGCCGATCAGCAGCACTTCAAGCTGCGAGGCTTCCCAGCCGGTCTCCTCGATGAGCTCGCGCCGCGCGGCGTCGATCAGCGTGTCGTCGTCGTCGACATCGCCGACGAGGCCCGCGGGCATTTCGATCGTCGCCTTGCCCAGCGGCACGCGGTACTGCTCGACGAACACGACTTCATCGTCGGGCGTCGCGGCGACGATGATCACCGCCATGCCGTGGCCGTGCACGCGCTCGGCATACTCCCAGCGGCCGCGTTTGACGAGGCGCAGCCAGCGGCCTTCGTGCAGGGTTTCGAGCGGAGCGTCGTGATCGGGCGTCATGGCGGCAGGCGAACGGCGTTGCCGTCGATGCTAGACGGTCTCGGACGTCACCGGTATGAAGTCGATGCCGCAGGCCGCATGGATGCGTCGGCGCGTCAGCGGGCCGAAACGCAGGCGCTCGCAGAGATCCAATAGCGCTTCGCGCTGGGTCGTGCCGCGGCGGAACTGCGCATCGCTGCCTTCGCAGGGCGCGTCGAGTGCGATCGTGGTGAGCGCGCGGCAGAGCAGGGCCTGCTCGCGATGCATGCGCAACTGCTGCGCGCAACGGGCGGCACCGCGCAGTGCAGACAGGTAGGGCACTTCGTCGACGCGGCGCAGCAGTTCGTCCAGCGTCCCGAAGTGCGCGAGCAGCGCGGCCGCCGATTTCGAGCCGATGCCGGGCACGCCGGGAATGTTGTCGACCGCGTCGCCAGTGAGTGCGAGGTAGTCGGCGATCTGGTCGGCGCGAACACCGTGTCGTGCGGGGACGCCCGCAGCGCCCCAACGCTGGCCGCGCGCGAAATCCCACTGCTCGTCGTGATCGCCAAGCAGCTGCGACAGGTCCTTGTCCGCCGATACGATCACGCCGCGGAAACCATGCGCGCGCGCCACGTGCAGTGCACTGCCGATCAGGTCGTCCGCTTCGTAGTCGGTGTGCGCGAGGATGGTGAGGCCCATCGCGACGCAGAGGTCCTTGCACGCCGCGAACTGGCGCTTGAGCTCGTCCGGCGCCGGCTCGCGATTGGCCTTGTAGGCCGGGTAGAGGCGATTGCGGAAACAGCTGTCCAGCGCTTCGTCGAAGGCGACGACGATGTGCTCCGGTTGGGCCCGCTCCATCAGCTCGAGCAGGAACCGCGCGAAGCCGTGCACCGCGTTGGTCGGATGACCGTCCACGTCGGTGAATTCGTTCGGCATCGAATGCCAGGCGCGGAACACGTAGACGCTCGCATCGACGAGGTGCAGCGTGCGGGGCGTCGTCGACGCAGCGGTCATCAGGGTGTCCAGTCGGTCAGCAGGAGCGCGGGATCGGGGCGGTCGCGCTCGGGCGCGGGCTGGCGGATCGATCCCATGTGGATGAAGCCGGCGACGACTTCGTCGTCCGCCACGCCGAGAACGCGACGGATCACCGGGTCGTAGGCCGCCCAGCCCGTCAGCCAGACCGCACCGAACCCGAGCGCCTGCGCGGCCTGGAGGAGGGCGAAGCATACGCAGCCCGCGCTGAGCAGACGCTCGCTGGCCGGAATCTTCGCGTCCTCGCCCTGGTTGGCCACGACGGTGAGGATCACCGGGGCATGCAGGAAGCGCTGGCGGTCCTTCTCGACCACGGCGTCGCTGGCGCCCGGATCGCGCTCGCGGCTTCGCGCAGCGAGGCGTTCGCCGAGCGCCTCCCGGGCCGCGCCTTCGATGCGGATGAAGCGCCACGGCACCCGTTTTCCGTGATCGGGGACACGCACGGCGGACTGCAGCATGCGCATCACCTCGGCGTGACCAGGACCGGGGTCACATAACTGGGTTGCAGGTACGGAACGTCGTGCGTCGAGCGCATTCAACGCCGGGAAATTGCCGCCTGTCGGCGTTGTTTCGGTCGCTTGGGACATGGCGCACAGATCAGTGAATGGAGGCAGGAAGTGACGCAGATTGCCACTATCCTGCAAATCCAGTCGAACCTGCGGCAGCAGCGACACCCGCTGGAGTAAGTACCGTGACCAGCCCGTTTTTTGATCAGGGAATCGACTCGCGCCACGACCCCGCGCGCGTGCTCGAAGCATTGAAGCGGCTCGCCGTGGAGCGCCTCGGGACCTTCCCGACCTCGCTCTACGTCACCGCCGAGAAGGAACTCGCCGAGGCCGGCCCCGACGCCTATCACGAACTCGCGGGCGTCAACGTGCTGCGCGCGCGCAGCGCGTCGGACACGATGAATTTCCGCCAGCAGATCGCGCAGGCGTTCGACGAATTCCGCAACCCCTTCATCCGGTCCGGCATGACGCTGGGCCTGATAGAGGAAGAGGTGATCGACCTGCACCTGCAGGCGCAAGCCCTCACCGAAATTCTCGACAAACGCTATCAGCAGCAGCTGCAGTCGCTGCGCACGCAGATGGAGGAGCTCGCGCTCGCCATGCGCGTGCCGGCCGGCCCGAATCCGGTGTCGCCGAGCAAGCTGTGCTCGACGCTGATCAGCGCGATCGGCAATGCGGGCATTTCGGAACCGCTCGGCCGCGTGCTGTTCCGCCAGTTCCAGCAGCAGCTCGTGCCGATGCTCGACGCGCTGTACCCGAACCTGGGTGCGGTGCTGACGCGCGCGGGCTATGGCACGTCGGCGTGGTCGCCAGCGGCGATCGCGAAGTTCGATCGCGACGAGATCGAAACCCCGCGCGCCCCGCTCCCGGAAGCGGACGCCCAGGCCGTGCTGCCGCAGAACGAGACGCCGTACTACGGCGCGCCGGCACCGCAGCAGCATGCGCCGCATCAATACGCACCGCAGCAGTACGCACCCCAGTACGCACCGCAGGCCCCGTCGTATCCGCAGCAGGCGCCGCTCGCTCGTTCGCTGGGCGACGGCACGGGCAGTCATCGCCATTCCACCGAGCTCGAGCCGCTGCGCGAGCAGCTCCGCCTGTGGCGCATGGAGCGCCAGCACGGCGGCGTGCGCACGCTGGCGAAGGCGCCGGTCGGCCTGCAGTACGGCGTGCCGGGCTATGGCTCGGCCGGCGGTGGTGCGGGCGGAATGGGCGCCGGCGGCATGGGCGCGGGTTCCGCAGGCGGCATGGGCGGTGGCGGTTATGGCGCCGCGCCCGTGCTTCGCGAATTCCAGCCGCGCGAGCTCACGAGCATCGCCTCGGTGTTGCAGGCCGAGCCGCCGGATATTTTCGCGCGTGCGCTCGGCGTCAACGGCAAGCTGTCCGATGCGATCCGCGGCTATCTCGCCGAAGGTGCGCGTCGCATGGGCCTGCATCCGGAATACACCGCGCTGTCGGCGGACGATGAGGACGCCGTCGACATGGTCGCGCTGCTGTTCGAATCGCTGTTCCGTACGCATGCGCTGCAGGACCGCGCCCGTCGCGTCTACGCGCGCCTCGTGCTGCCGTACCTGAAGGTGGCGATCAACGACGACTCCATGTTCGTCGAGAGCCAGCATCCGGCCCGTCGCCTGCTCGACGCGCTGACCGAAGCATGCGAAGACAACACCGGCGCCACGCCGCAGGAGCGCGAGCTTCTGGAGCGCGCGTCCGCGGTGTCGCAGCGCATCGTCGCCGAGTTCAACGAAGACCTCTCGGTGTTCGAGATGGCCTACGCGGAGCTCGAGGACCTGCTGTCGCAGCAGCGTCGTCGCGTGGAGCTGCAGGAGCAGCGCGCGGCGAAAGCGAGCTACGGCCGCGAGCGCCTCGCGCAGGCCCGTACGCGTGCCGACACCGTGCTGCAGCGCCGCCTCGCGCAGACGCCGCTGACGCAGGCCGTGGGCGACTTCCTGATCACACCGTGGCGTCACCACCTCGTGCAGACGCTTCTGCGCGACGGCGAGGACAGCGTGCGGTTCCGCGATGCGATCGCGATGGGCGACGCGCTCGCGCATGCCGACGTGCTGGCTTCGCGTGCCGAAGGGGATTCGCTGGTGCGCCAGCTGCTCGATCTCGAAGAGCCGCTGACGGAATGCCTGGCCTCGTCGGGCCTGGACGCGACCGCGGCCAGCCACGGCCTCGCCGGCATCGTCCGCGGCTTGGCCGATCCGGACGCCGCGCGTCGCGTGCGTCCGATGCCCGCGCCGGTGCGTGATGAGCCCGAGCAGGAAACGCGTCTTTGGCTCGCGGGCGGTACCGACACGATGCGCGCCGACCCGCAGTGGATGGCGAAGGTGCGCAAGCTCGAGGTCGGCTCGTGGGTGCGCCTGTCCGATGCGCAGGGCGAGCCCATCTCGGCGAAGGTCGCCTGGGTGAGCCCGCTCACCTCGCGCCTGCTGCTGGTAAACCGTCGCGGCATGCGCGTGCTCGCGGCCAGCGTCGAGGAGCTCGCGGTGCTCGGTGTCGAGGGTCGCCTGACGATCGCCAGCGGCCAGTCGCCGTTCGACGCGGCGATGGAACAGCTCCAGCAGCAGCTGCGCGCGGTCGGCGGCAACTGATCGGATTGGAGTGGTACGCGAAAGGGCGGCTTCGGCCGCCCTTTTGTTTGGGTGATCTCGACGCAACTGCCGCCGGCCGCGATTCGCCGCTAGGATGCGTCGACGCCCCCGATGGAGCACGCGCATGACGGCAGTGACGGTTGGCATCCTGCGCGAGCGCGCGCCCGGCGAGCGCCGCGTGGCGGCGACGCCCGAGACGGTGCGCAAACTCGTCGCGCGCGGTGCGCAGGTGTGCATCGAGCCGGGTGCGGGTGTGGGCGCGGGCTTCGTCGACGATGCCTACCTGCAGGCGGGGGCGACGACCGCCGACGCCGCATCGATCGTTCGCGATGCCGACGCACTGCTCGCGGTGCAGGCGCCGGCCGACGATGTGCTCGCGGCGCTCAAGCCCGGCACGACAGTCGTCGGTCTGCTCGCGCCGCAGGCGTCCGAATCACGCCAGGCGGTGATCCGCGATCGCGGCCTGCAGGCGTTCCCGCTCGAACGCCTGCCGCGCACCACCCGCGCGCAGGCAATGGACGTGCTGAGTTCGCAGGCGGGCATGGCGGGCTACAAGGCGGTGCTGATCGCCGCGACGCTGGCGCCGAGGTTCTTCCCGATGCTGACCACGGCCGCCGGCACGATCCGTCCGGCCAAGGTGCTGATCATCGGTGCGGGCGTCGCGGGATTGCAGGCGGTCGCGACGGCCAAGCGTCTCGGCGCACAGGTCGAAGGCTTCGACGTGCGCCCGGAAACGCGCGAGCAGATCGAATCACTGGGCGGCAAGTTCCTCGACCTCGGCGTCAGTGCAGCGGGCGAAGGCGGTTACGCGCGCGCGCTCACTGACGAAGAACGCGCCGAACAACAGAAGCGCCTCGGCGCGCATCTCGGCTCTGTCGATGTCGTCGTGTGCACGGCTGCGGTGCCGGGGCGTCCGGCGCCGAAGATCGTCACGTCGTCGATGGTTGCCGGCATGAAGCCCGGCAGCGTGATCGTCGACCTCGCCGCCGAAAGCGGGGGCAACTGCGAGGCGACGGTGCCGGGCGAAACGATCGATGCCAACGGCGTGACCGTCGCGGGTCCGCTCGGCCTCGCGAGCATGGGCGCCGTGCACGCGAGCGAGATGTACGCGCGCAACGTGCTGAACTTCGTCAGCCTGTTCCTCGACGGCGGCGCGCTGTCGTTCGACTGGAGCGACGAGCTGCTCGCGAAGACGGTATGGCCGGAGCGTGCGGTAGAGGCAGCGCCGGCAGCGGCGTGATCGTTCAAATTCGCGTCGCGACGTGATCCGTCGCGACGCGCATCAGGCTTCGTCCTGATTCATTGGCGGACGCGGCGATCGACGCCGTGCCGCGCGACCTCAATGCGTCGCCGACTGCGACTGCAGCCACGCCTTGCGCTGCTCCGGCGTCATCGCGCGCAGCTTCTGACGCATCGCCTTCTTGTCCTCGGGCGACATCTGACGGAATTTCTCGAACGCCGCGCGCGCCTGTTCGCGTTCGGCCGGCGACATGTCCTGGAACTTGGCGATGCCGCGACGCGCTTTCGCGCGCTCGTCCGGCGTCATCGTCTTCCAGCGTTGT
The DNA here is from genome assembly GCF_003367355.1 of Lysobacter sp. TY2-98. NCBI lineage: Bacteria > Pseudomonadati > Pseudomonadota > Gammaproteobacteria > Lysobacterales > Lysobacteraceae > Lysobacter > Lysobacter sp. TY2-98. The sequence continues at coordinate 2,068,508 of NZ_CP031413.1, read as the reverse complement.
GCGTGGTCGAACATGCGCTCACGCGTCTGCGGATTCGAGTTCCAGCGTTCGCGCAGCGGCGCGATCAGCATTTCGCGCTGCTGCGGCGTGAGGTGATCCCAGTCGGGCAGTGCCGCGGTCGCGGGCGCGGTCTGCGCCTGCGACGGCAGCGCAATCGCGAACACTAGGGCGGTGAGGACGGAAAGAAACAAACGCTTCATGACTTACTCCGGCTGGGCCGAGCGTTCGTCGCCCAGCCACATGTAGAACTCGGGGTCTTCCGATAGGTCGGGTGCGACGGCTTCGGCGTCGTTCGCGCCCGGCAGACGCGAAACGGGCTTGGGTGTGATCGCGGCGATGCGCGGTGCGGTCGACGGTGTGACGCGCGCTGTCGTCGAGGTGTTGGTGGGCGCCGCGGGCGTCGTCGCTGTCGCGACGACCTCGCGACCCGTCGACTGCGGCGCCGCCGGCCCGGAGCCCGGCGGACGCAGCTGCACCACCAGCGCGAGCGCAAGGCCCGCGGTGGCGACGCCAGCCCAGGGCAGCAACCGGCGCGACGTTCCGCGCGCTTCACCTTTCAGCGCCAAGCGGCGCCGTTGCGCGAGCTGCGCATTGACGCGGGCCGACAGCTGGTCGAGCGACGCCGCGTGGACGGCGCGGGCGCGCGCGTCGAAGTCGTCGTCGTGCATGTTCATCGGAAATCCTCCAATTGCTTCTGCAGCGCCTCGCGCGCGCGGGACAGATGCGTTTTGACCGAGCCGTCGCTGCAGCCCATCACCCGTGCCGTCGTCTCGACGTCCAGCTCTTCGAGCACCCGCAGCGTGAATGCCTCACGCTGGCGCGCGGGCAGACGCTGCAACGCCTCGGCGAGGCGTGCATACGCCTCGCGCGAGTCGTTCGCCCGCGACGGATCCGGTCCCGGATCCGCCCAGTCGATCGGTCCTTCGTCGTCCGCCGGCGGTGGCGCAAGCCACTTGAGGCGGAACGTGCGGCGGCGCTGCAGGTCGATGATCCGGCTGCGCAGCACGCTCCAGAACAGCGGCGTCCATTCCGCGGCGGGCCGGTGCGCGTAGGCGAGCATCTTCACCATCGCGTCCTGCACCGCATCCAGTGCGTCGTCGCGATGGCGCAGGCCGAGTTCGGCGAAGCGGAACGCACGACCGGAGATCGATGCGAGGAAGGCATCGAGCGTCTGCGGTGGGTCGTCACCGCCCGGGGCCTCCACGGCCTGCGCCATCGCGAGGGTCATCCGTGGCGACGATCCCAGCGGCGGTCGAAGCGCTGGCCCTTGTGGTCGAGGCGCGCGTTGATGCGGTCGCCCCTGTGGTCGAGGCGGTTGTCGATGCGGTTGCCACGTGCGTCGAGGCGGTGCTCGATGCGGTCGCCTTCGCGTTCCAGGCGGGCAGCGCGCTGTTCATGGCCGGCTGCCTCGGCCTTGTCGGCGCGGGCGTCGTAGCGCTCGTCAATGCGGTCGCCCTTGGCGTCCAGGCGGTCCTCGATGCGGTCACCGCGGTTGTCGAGGCGATTTTCGATGCGGTCACCCCGCTGGTCGAGGCGCTGCTCGACGCGGTCGCCGCGGTCCTCGGTGGACTGGGCGTGGGCGGTCGGCAGTGCGGCGGTCAGCAGCAGGGGCAGGGCGTAAGCGACGATCTTGCTCATGGCGGGTCTCTCCTTAGGTCGTGTCGTGGCCCGGCGTCCCGGAGGCGTGCTGCGCAGCACATCCGGAAACGCCCGGCACGCGGCCGGGTTGACGGCCGCCCGCAAGAATTCAGCCGTCGTTATGATGGACCCGAACTCGGGGAGGGGCGCATGACGGACGGCTTCGTGGCGCTGTACATCTTCATGCTCGCGGCGATCGCGGGTCACGTGATCATTTCGCGGGTGCCGGTGATCCTGCACACGCCACTCATGTCGGGGTCGAACTTCATCCACGGCATCGTGCTGATCGGCGCGATCGTGGTGCTGGGCGAGGCCGATACCACGCTCGAGAAGGCGATCGGCTTCGTCGCCGTGCTGCTCGGCGCGGGCAATGCCGCCGGCGGCTACGTCGTCACCGAACGAATGCTCGACATGTTCAAGGCGTCCAGGAAGCCGGAGAAGAAGGCGTGAGCGGCGCAATGGATCCGCGCACGCTGCTCGCCGCCGCCAGCTATTTCGTCGCCGCCACGCTGTTCCTGCTCGGCCTGCAGCGCATGGCCTCGCCGGTCACCGCGCGCAGCGGCATCCGCTGGGCCGGTGCCGGCATGCTCATCGCGACCGCCGCGAGCTTCCTGCTGCCGGGACTGCACAACCTGCCGCTGATCGTGCTCGCACTCGCGATCGGCACTGCGGCGGCGTGGGTGTCGGGCAAGAAGGTGGCGATCACCGACATGCCGCAGATGGTCGCGCTCTACAACGGCATGGGCGGCGGTTCTGCGGCGGCGATCGGCGCGGTCGAACTGTTGCGCCTGTCCGGTGGGTCGCGCGATACGTCGACGACGGCGCTCGTGCTCGCCGTCATCGGTGCGTTGATCGGTGCGGTCTCGCTGTCGGGTTCCGTCATCGCCTGGGCGAAGCTCGACGGGCGTATGGACAAGCGCTACGTGTTCCCCGGCCAGCAGGCGTTCAACGCGGTCGTGTTCCTCGTCGCGCTCGCACTCGGCGCCGCTGCGGTGTGGATGATCGCGATCGCACCGATCTCGACGCCGAACGACGTGCGCATGATCGTGCTCGGCTTCTTCATCGCCGCACTCGCGGTGGGCGTGCTGATGACGCTGCCGATCGGCGGCGCCGACATGCCGGTCGTGATCTCCTTGTACAACGCGTTCACCGGTCTGGCGGTCGCGTTCGAAGGCTACGTGCTCGGCAACGAAGCGTTGATCATCGCGGGCACCATGGTCGGTGCGGCCGGCATGCTGCTGACGCGCCTGATGGCGAAGGCGATGAATCGCCCGATCAGTGGCGTGCTGTTCGGATCGTTCGGTGGTGGCGGCGAAGCGCAGGAAATCACCGGCAGCCAGAAGCCGATCGAAGCCGGCGACGTCGCCGCATTGATGGGTTATGCCGAGCGCGTCGTCATCGTCCCGGGCTACGGCATGGCCGTCGCGCAGGCGCAGCACAAGATCTGGGAGCTGACGCAGAAGCTCATGGATCGCGGGGTCAAGGTGAAGTTCGCGATTCATCCGGTCGCGGGCCGCATGCCGGGCCACATGAACGTGCTGCTCGCCGAAGCCGGCGTGCCCTACGACCTCATCGCCGACATGGACGACATCAACCCGGAGTTCAAGAACACCGACGTCGCGCTGGTCATCGGCGCAAATGACGTGGTGAATCCGGTCGCGAAGACGGATCCGGCAAGTCCGATCTACGGGATGCCGATTCTGGATGTCGTCGATGCGAAGAATGTCGTGGTGATCAAGCGCGGTCGCGGCACCGGTTTCGCCGGCATCGAGAACGCGCTCTTCTATGCCGACAACACGCGCATGCTGTTCGGCGACGGCGCGGAGATGGCGGCGGCCCTCGTCAGTGAGCTGAAGGCGCTGGACGGCGGCGGGCACTGACCAGCGGCCAGCCGCCGGCAACACATAGCGCCAGCACCACCCACACCGCATCGCGCCAGTCGTTGGCGATGCCTGCGACCGTCCAGGCGTGGTGCGCGCCCAGCTTGCCCAGCGCTTCGATCGTGCCGCTGCCGAGCGGCACGCCGATATTGATCGCGATGATCGACCAGTTCGCGAGCACGATGAGCGCGGTCGTCGACAGCAGCGCCGTCACCGCGCGCACGCCGGGCCGCAAGGCGGGCGCGAGCCCCAGCACCCACAGCACATCCACCGCGCCGACGATCGCCATGAAGCTGCACTGCCGCTCGGAATAGAGCGAGGCCAGTACCCAGAGCGCGGCGAACCCGGCGATGACCAGCGGCAGCAGGAAACAGACGAGCCAGGCGGAGCGGGTCGAGGGCATCGGAACAGAACGCTGTAGCGGCTGCACAGGATAGCCGGCGGACAGGGAAGGGCCGGGAAACTGGACTAAAATGGTCGGAGTTGAGAGGTGCTCCGTCCGATGTATTCCCGATCCAGTGAACCCGTCCGCTTTGAGCGCGACTGCGCGGCCGTGCTCGTCCCGCAAGGCGAGGCGGTGACGCTGCCTGCGGGCAGTGTCGGCTACATCACGCAGGCGCTGGGCGGCAGCTTCACGGTGTTCGTCGAGGGCAACCTGTTCCGCATCGCCGGCCGCGACGCCGACGCCATCGGCAAGGAGCCGCCGGCCCCGCTCGAGCTGGCGGCCGGCGCTGACGACGCGGCCGTCGAAAAGCTGGTCTGGCAGCAGCTGCGGACCTGTTTCGACCCGGAGATCCCGATCAACGTGGTCGACCTCGGCCTCGTCTACAACGTCGATGTGCTCGCCCACGAAGAGAAGGCCGGTGAGCGGCAGGTGCGCGTCGAGATGACGCTGACCGCCCCCGGCTGCGGCATGGGCGACGTGCTGGTCGCCGACGTGCGCGACAAGCTGGAGCTGATCCCGACCGTCGCGGACGCGGACGTGGAACTGGTCTTCGACCCGCCGTGGAACCGTTCGATGATGTCCGAAGTGGCGCGCCTCGAGACCGGGATGCTCTGAAGCGCGGTTCTTCCCGCGTCGCGACTCCGCCGGCCGGGCTCTCCTCATTTCCGAAATTCGACCCTGATGCGATGGCGCATGCTGTCTGCACGGTGTTCGCGCGCGTGCGTTCGGCGGTGGAACCACGACATCGTGACGCGGAATGCCGGGTTTCGGGCGGCTTCGGCAGCACGCGCACCGACGCTGTATTTGCCGCTCGTCGGCAGGTCGCCGGGCCCGGACGCGCGGTCGAACGGAATGCGATGGCAACGGCAAAATTTGTGGACACCGGACACGCTCCTGTCGCAATTCCATGCTGCGCCGCGCCATAGATGCCGGTGGCAGGACAGGACATCCGCACCGGCCTCTTGGCTGAGTCCTAGATAAATCAGCGGCTTACACCCGTAAACGTAAACCGCTCATCGGACCGGCCAAAAAATTTCAAAAAATTTTGCGTGAAGGGCCCGACAGGGTTCCACCTTGCGTGACTGGACGCAGACGGATCGCGTCCAACCGTGCCCCAGTCGCTTCGCAAGCTGTGACCCCGGGGCTTCGCCGTCCACCTATCCGGCGTTCCCACGTCAAGGAATTCTCGATGTCGCACTCGAATACGCGTTTGTGTTTCATGGCGCTGTCCCCGCTGGTGCTCGCGCTCGCCGCTGGCAGCGCAGGTGCCGCGACCCGCATCGATCTGAACAAGATGTCGCTCAACAAGGCGCAGGGCCAGTACAAGGCCGCCGTCGCCAGCCTCGGCGCCGCCTCGGTCGCCAAGGATCGCCACGCCGAACTGATCGGCATGGATTCGCTGTCGGCGCTGAACCAGATCGGCTACGCCCAGGATCGCGACGGCACCAAGCACTACCGCTACCAGCAGACCTTCCGCGGCATCCCGGTGTTCGGTGAAAACATCGCCGTCGCCGAGAACAACGGCGCGGTCAAGACGATGTTCGGCCGCAAGGTCGACGGCCTCGCCGCCGAAATCCCGGCCGGCGCCGTGAAGCTCTCCAGCGCGCAGGCGCTCGACGTCGGCAAGCGCGTCGGCCTCGGCCAGGGCATCGCAAAGGCGGCGACGCGCAATGAGAAGTCGGACCTGATGATCTACGTCGACGACGCCGGCCACGCGCACCGCGCGTACGTCGTGTCGTACTTCGCGGACGGCAACGGCGTCGCGGCGACGCGTCCGTTCGTCATCGTCGACGCGAACGACGGCACCGTGCTGAAGCGCTGGGAAGGCCTCACGAGCGCCGCCGTCGGCACGGGCCCGGGCGGCAACGCCAAGACCGGCCAGTACGAATGGGGTTCGGGCGGCCGCTACGGCTACCTCGACGTCACCCAGTCGGGCACCACGTGCACGATGAACAACACCAACGTGAAGTCGGTCAACCTCAACGGTGGCACGACGGGCACGACGGCGTACTCGTACACCTGCCCGCGCAACACGTACAAGGCCATCAACGGCGCGTACTCGCCGATCAACGACGCCCACTACTTCGGCGGCGTGATCACCAACATGTATCCGGCGTACACCGGCTACAACGCGCTGAACTTCCAGCTCGTCATGCGCGTGCACTACAAGACGAGCTACGAGAACGCGTTCTGGGACGGCTCGACCATGTCCTTCGGTGACGGCGCCAGCACGTTCTATCCGCTGGTGTCGGCCGACGTCGCGGGCCACGAGGTGTCGCACGGCTTCACCGAGCAGCACTCGAACCTGACGTACTCCGGCCAGTCGGGCGGCATGAACGAAGCCTTCTCCGACATGGGCGGCGAAGCGACCGAGTACTACTGGAAGGGTTCGTCCGACTTCAACGTCGGTACCGAGATCTTCAAGAACACGGGCGCGCTGCGTTACATGTGCAACCCGACCGCTGACGGCGCGTCGATCGACAACGCCGCGAACTACACGTCGAGCCTCGACGTGCACTACAGCTCGGGCGTCTACAACAAGGCGTTCTGCACCCTGGCCAAGACCACCGGCTGGAGCGTGCCGACGGCGTTCAAGGTGTTCGCTCGCGCGAATGCCCTGTACTGGACGGCGAGCAGCACGTTCAACTCCGGCGCCTGCGGCGTGCAGACGGCGGCGACCGACCTTGGCCTGAACGTGGCGGACGTCACCGCGGCGTTCAACGCCGTCGGCGTCTCGTGCTCGGGCGGTGGCGGTGGCGGCGGTACGACCGCGCTCACCAACGGCACGCCGGTCACCGGCATCGCCGGTGCCGCGGGCAGCGACAAGTACTACTCGCTGGTGGTTCCGGCGGGCGCCACGAACCTCAAGTTCGTGACCTCGGGCGGCACCGGCGACGTCGACGTCTACGCCAAGCTCGGCTCGAACCCGACCACGACGACCAACGACTGCAAGTCCGAAGGCAGCAGCACCGCCGAGACCTGCTCGATCGCGACGGCGTCGGCCGGCACCTACTACGTCCTGCTGCACGGCTATGCCGCGTACTCGGGCGTGACGCTGACCGGTAGCTACACGACCGGCGGCGGTGGCGGCGGCACCGTGCTGACGAGCGGCGTGCCGGTGACCCTGCCGAGCGTGGCGACCGGTGGTGTGTCGTCGAACTACACGCTGACGGTTCCGGCCGGCAAGACCAGCGTCGTGTTCACGATCTCGGGTGGCACGGGTGATGCCGACATGTACGTCCGCATCGGCTCCGCGCCGACGACGACGACGTACAACTGCCGTCCGTACCTCTCGGGCAACGCCGAGACCTGCACGTTCAACGCGCCGGCCGCCGGCACGTACTACGTGAACGTCCGCGCCTACGCGGCGTACTCGGGTGTCTCGCTGAAGGGCACCATCAACTGATGGTGATGCGCGCCGGGTCCGCCCGGCGCGTTTTCCGCACGGACGCAGAAAACGAAAGACCCCGGCTTCGGCCGGGGTCTTTTTTATTGCGTAACGCTTATTGCTTGGTCGAGCGCGGGTAACGTCAGTCGATCGATTCGAAGCGGTTGGCCTCGACGTTCTTGCGCACCTTCGTCGGATCCCAGATGCGGCCATTCATGGCGATGTAGACGCCCGGCGGCAGACACTGCACCGCGCCGACCGCCGTGCCGATGTTGAACTCGGCGTCCGAACCGCGGAAACGCGCCGGATTCAGCGCGCCGGTCAGCACGATGGTCTTGTCGGTCAGCGTGGCCAGCACCTGCGCGGTCTGCACCATGCTGTCGGTGCCGTGCGTCACCAGCACGTGCCGCGACGGCTGCGCGGCGATGGTCGCGCGTAGCAGTTCGCGGTCGGTATCGGTGATGTGCAGCGAATCCTTGCGCAGGATCGGAATGACGCTGAAGCGGAACGCGACGCCGAGCTCTTCGAGGATGCGGCCGATCTGCGGATCGCCGACCTGGAAATCCGACTTGTCGTCGAAGTAGATCTTGTCGATCGTGCCGCCGGTGGTGACGATGCAGAGCTGGTCCATGCCGCTATTTTGCGCGAAGTCGCGCCGGCCCGGTCAGTCCGCGGCCAGCGCCCGGCGCAGCGGGTCGAGCAGCGCGCCGTAAGCGGCCGCACGCGCGGTGTCGCCCCGCACGGGTTGACGGACCTGTGCGGCGCTCGCGGTGCGCACGCTGCGCGACGCGGCGTGGAAGTCGAGGCAGCGAGCGTCGAAGGGCAGGCCGCAGGCGTCGAGCAGGGCGCGGATGCGTGCTTCGGGCGCGGCGACGAGGTCCTCGTACCGCTGCAGCAGGATGTGCTGCGGATCGCGCGCGCGCCAGGCGTCCATGGCGCGACCGCAGATGCGCAGGTAGGCGCCGATGTCCGTGAGGTCGCAGGAGAAGTGCGGGAGCTGGAAGAACTGCTGGCGGAAGCACGACCAGCCGGTCTCCAGCGGATCGCGACGCACTTCGAGCACGGTGGCGCCGGGCAGCATCGCGCGCAGGATGCCGGCGTGCTTCCAGTTCTCCGGCATCTTGTCGGTGAAGCGTGGGCGGCTCGTGCGCCAGCGCGCGGTGCGCGCGAGGTAGTCCCGACCCAGGCGCTGCCAGTCTTCGGCCGTCGCCTGCGGCACCCATTGCGGATACGGCTGACCGCGACGCAACGATTCCTCCTGCACGAGCTGCCCGAGGTCGGGCAATTCGCTCGCGCCCTCCATCTCGGGATGCGCGGCGAGGATCTGTTCGAACAGCGTGGAACCAGAGCGCGGCAGGCCGACGATGAAGATGACTTCGCGGCCGAGCGTCGCGTCGAGCGGCGCGGGCAGCTCCGACGTGGCGGCGAGTGCAGCGTCGACGTAGCCGCGCAGCGCGTTCGCGCTCCACGGTGCGCGGGCACGCAGCGCGCCATTCGCCGCCGAGAGCGCGGCGAAGGCCTGCGGATGGCGCCCGCGATCTTCCTCGAGACGACCGAGCGCGTAGCCCATCGCGATGCGATCGGTGTCGGCGATGTCGTGCCGCGCCAGCAAAGCCTGCAGCTGCGTCGCCTCGGTGTCGGTCAATGCGCGCGTGCGAATGCTCGACAGGCCACGCCAAGCGTCGCCGCAGGCCGGGTACTGGCGCAGCACGTCGCGGTACTGCGCCATGGCTTCGTCGAAACGGCCGAGATGCACGAGGGCATCGGCGAGCAGGATGCGCGCAGGCAGCATCGCCGGTGCGAGCGACGCGGCCTTCTGCAGGATGCCGACCGCTTCCTCGCTGTCGCCGCGCTGCTGCAGGCTGCGGCCGAGGTTGAACCACGGCATCGGTTCCTGCGGGGCGAGGTCGCAGGCGCGACGCCAGCTCGCGAGCGCGGCGTCGGGATCACCGCTCGCGGCGTGGGCGCTGCCGAGATCGCAGATCAACAGCGCGTCGTCGGGATGCAGCGCGACCGCATGCAGGAAAACTTCGAGTGCCTTCCCGCGGTCACCGCGTCGACCGTGGAGCAGGCCGGAAAGGCGCAGTGCTTCGGCATGACCCGGCACCGCGGCGAGTACCGCGTCGATGCGGCGACGTGCCTCGTCGGGTCGGTTGTCGCGGATCGCGCGCGCGGCGGCGTGCAGCTCGGCGACCTGCGCCGCGTCGAGCCCCGCCATCCGCGGCTCGGCGGTCACGACGTCTTTCCGCTCCGCGCGCCGAAGCGGGCGCGCAATCCGGGCACGCTCGATGCGGCCACGATCACCAGCGCCAGCACGACTTCCGCCAACGCGTAGCCCCGTTCACCGGGGCGCGTCCAGGCCACCATCACCCCGTGGCTGAACCACAGCAGCGCCAGCACGCCGGACCAGAAACCCGCGGTGCGTCGACGCGCGAACACGCCGGCGGCACACGCAAGCGCGGGCAGCGCGAACACGACGACCGCGACCCATTCGGCGCGCAGGCCGAACCACGCCGCGAACAGGAGCGCGAGCGCGGTGAGCGCGAGGGCGAGAATCAGGCGTGCGTTCATGCCAGCTTCGCCGCGAGCGTCCCGATGCGTCGGCCGAGCGCGCGTGCGAGGTGCGCTTCGTCCTCGTCGACCGGCTGGTCGTCGCGCACACCGGCGACGTGACTCGCGCCGTAGGGCGTGCCGCCCGTGCGCGTCGTGCTCAGACGCGGTTCGGTGTACGGAATGCCGGCGACGACGCAACCGTGATGCAGCAGCGGCAACATCATCGAAATCAGCGTGGACTCCTGGCCGCCGTGCATCGTCGACGACGAGGTGAACGCGCCCGCCGGCTTGCCCACCAGCGTGCCACTGGCCCAGTCGCCGCCGAGGCCGTCGATCCAGTGCTTGAGCGGCGCGGCCATGTTGCCGAAACGGGTCGGACTGCCGATCAGCAGGCCCGCGCATTCCTGCAGGTCGCGCGATTCCACGTAGGGCGCGCCGTCGTCGGGCACGGGCGGCGACGCGGTGGTCGTCACTGCTGCCACCGGGGGCACCGTGCGCAGACGCGCCTGCATGCCCGCGACCTCCTCGACACCCCGCGCGACCTGACGCGCCAGGCGCGCCACCGCGCCGTTGCGGCTGTAGTACACGATGAGGACGTCGGGCATCGGCGCTCGAAAACGAGGGTGGACGGGGAGGATAACGCGTCCCCGCGCGCGGCCCGGCACGACTTCGCGACGCCGACGCCACCGCGTCGCCCGATCCGGTAGGCTGCGCCGCGATGGAGCTGCCCTACCTCTTGAGTCTCGTGAGCCCGCGCCTGCGCGACCGCGCGCGGGCGTTGGCGTTTTTCCGCTTCCTCGGGCGCCGCTTCCTCGACGACGAGCTGTTCCAGGCCGCGGGCGCGCTGTCGTTCACCACGCTGTTCGCGCTGCTGCCCCTGTCGATGGTGGTGTTCGGCGCACTGTCGGCGTTCGAATCGCTGCGTCCGTTGTCGCAGCAGCTCGCCGACTACGTGTTCTCCAACTACGTGCCCGGTGTCGCCCGTTCGGCGCAGACCTACCTGCTGCAGACCGCCGCGGCCAACACGGGCAAATTGACGTCCACCGGCGTGGTCGCTCTGGTGGTGTCGGTGCTGGTCACGCTGACCAGCGTCGAGTCGACGTTCAACAACATCTGGCGGGTCAAGGCAGCGCGTCCCAAGTTCGGGCGCTTCCTCGTCTACTGGACGGTGCTGACGCTGGGCGCGGTATTCGCGGCCGCGAGTCTCGCGGTATCGGCGCGCTTCTTCGCGATGGCCATGTTCGCGACGCGCGCCGGCCACGTACTCGAATCCTTCCTGTTGCAGCTGACGCCGCTGCTGATCGAGATGGCGGCGTTCGCGACGATGTACCGTGTGGTGCCGCATCGCACGGTCAAATGGCGGCACGCGCTCGGTGGCGCGGCGTTGGCGACGTTCGGCTTCGAGCTCGCGAAGTGGGGCATGGGCGCCTACCTGACCAGCTTCAACAGCTATGCGCGCATCTACCAGCAGCTCGCGATCATCCCTATCTTCCTGCTCTGGGTGTACGTGGGCTGGGTCGCGATCCTTCTCGGCGCGTCGTTCGCGGCGTCGGTATCCGCGTTCCGCTACCAGCCCGCCAGCCAGCGCCTACCGCCCGGTTACGAGATCTACGGCCTGCTGCGCATGCTCGCGCGCTTCGATGAGGCACGGCACGCGGGGCAGGGGCTGCACGTCGACGGCATCCAGCGCATGGAGCCGATGCTGACCGATGCGCTGATCCAGCAGTTCCTCGCGCAGCTGTGTTCGATCAACGTCGTGCAGCGCGCGGAGACGGGCGAATGGCTGCTCGCGCGCGATCTCGACCACCTCACGCTCGCCGAGCTGTACGAGGCCTGCCACCTGCGCATTCCGATCGCGGAGGCGCACCTGCCGTGCCGGGACGACGCGCTGGGCGCGCAGGTCACGCGCACCATCGACGACCTGCGCATTCCGGTACGCGACCTGCTCAAGCGTCGCGTCAACACCGTCTGGTCCGGAGACTCGACATGACCTGCCGCCTCCTCCCGTTGCTGCTCGCGCTCGGCCTTGCTGCGTGTGGCGAGCGCGCGACCACGCCGACGGCAGCGTCGACGCCATCCAAACCGTCGACGCCCGCGTCAGCGAAGCCCGCGGCGGCGACGCCGCCCGATCGCGAACATCCCCAGCTGCAGATCGAGCTCGTCGATGGCGCGCGGTACGACCTCACGCAGCATCGCGGCAAGTGGGTGGTCGTGAACTTCTGGGCGACCTGGTGCGGGCCGTGCCTGAAGGAAATGCCCGAGTTGTCGACGCTTGCGCAGCGCGGCGACGTCGACGTGATTGGACTAGCCTACGAGGACATCACCAAAGCCGACATGCAGGCGTTCCTCAAGACGCACACGCCGTCGTATCCGATCGCGATCCTCGACACGTTCAACCCGCCGCGCGATTTCGACGCGCCGCAGGGCCTGCCAATGACGGTGGTCGTCGCGCCGGATGGCCACGTCGCCAAGAAGTTCCTCGGTCCGGTCACGCTTGCCGCCATCGACGAGGTCGTGAAGGGGTCGAAGGGATGAGTGCGGCGCGCTTCCTGGTGTCGGGCCACGTGCAGGGCGTGGCGTTCCGCGCGCATGCGCGGCACGAGGCGCAGAATCTCGGCGTGACCGGTCACGCGCGCAACCTGCCGGACGGGCGCGTGGAAGTGATCGCGCATGGCGATGCAGCGGTGCTCGAGGAGTTCGCGGCATGGCTCGCGCACGGCCCGGCGCTGGCACGCGTGGACGCGGTGCACCGCGAGTCGCACGACGCGACGTCCACACCCGACATTTTCACCATCGGTTGACGTCGCTTCACCGCGCTCCGACGCCGCGACCGCGACGCTCGCGGCATGCGAACGAACACTTGTTGCCCATGACCCCGGCCGACTTCATCGGCTGGGGTGCGTCCGCCGTGTTGATCGCCACGCTGGCGCGACAGGTCTATACGGAGTGGCGCGAACGCACGACCGAAGGCGTGTCGCGCTGGCTCTTCATCGGCCAGATGGCGGCGAGCGTCGGCTTCGTGATCTACAGCTGGATGCTCGGCAATCGCGTCTTCGTATTCACGAACGCGGTGCTGTTGCTCACCGGCGTCGTCGGGCAGCTGATCTACCGGCGCAACCGTCGCCTCGTCGAACGCGAGAACGCGCGCTAGTCGACGATCGCCTGCGGGGGCAGTCCGTCGCGCCAGCGCGTCGCCATCTGCCTCGCCACCGAGGCGAACGACGCCGCGAACCGCGGCATGTCGAACAGCGGCGACGTGCGGCGTGCCGCGTGCAGGCGATCGCGCACTGCCGCACGCGCGTCGGCATCGCGACCGAGGCTGATCGCGGTCGCGACGAAGGCCTCGTCATCCGCGGCGATCAGCTCGTCGAGCCCGAGCGTGTGAACGAGGCTGGCGGCGACGCGCGACGCGAACGTGTCACCTGCGCGCGTCAGCACCGGACAGCCCGCCCACAGCGCGTCCGATGCGGTGGTGTGCGCGTTGTAGGGCAGGGTGTCGAGAAACAGGTCGGCCATGGCCAGGCGTGCGAGGTATTTCAGCTGCGGCTGTTTGGGCATGAATACCAAGCGCGATGGATCGATCCCGGCCGCATTCGCGGCGGCGCGCAGGCGATCGTCGGCGCGACCCGGGCCCTGCAACAGCCACAGCACGCTGCCGTCGACCGCGCGCAACACCTCGAACATGCGGCGCATGCTCGAAGCATTGAGCTTGTAGCTGTTGTTGAAACAGCAGTAGACGACGCCGTCTTCCGGCAGCCCGCATTCGGCGCGCGTCGGTGCGGCTTCGGGTTCGCGCGTCGTATCCGACGGCTGGAACGCCTGTGGCAGCCACGCGACGTGCTCGCTGAAATGCGGCGCGAGTGCAGCCGGCAGCACCGTCCGATCGGCCAGCGCGTAGTCCATCCACGGCGCGCCCGATGTACCGGGATACGCGAGCCAGTTCACCTGTACGGGTGCGGGCCGCATCGCCAGAACCTCCGGCGCGCCGCCACCGCCCCAGCCGCGCAGGTCGAACAGCACGTCGATGCGTGCCTCGCGGATGGCGCCGGCCACGTCGCCGTGCGCGCGGTGCGCGACGTCGTGCAGTGTGGTCGCCGCGGCCAGGCGCCGACGGATCAGGCTGTCGTCGTCGGGCGACAGCGCGAACGTGTGCGCTTCGATGCCCGCGATCGACGCGAGCGCCTCGAAGAACGCGACGGTCAGCAGGCCGGTCGGGTGCGCGCCGAAGCCGTTGGACAGGAAACCGAGGCGCACCGGTTCACCGCTGCGCGACGCGCGATCGACCGCCGGCATCGGACGCACGGAATTCGCGATGACGTCCGCCCGCAACCGCGCGCATAGCAGCTGTTCGGCCGGCGTCGCGTCCTCGCTGAGGAACGCGAACGGTTCGACTGGCGCCTGCCGACGCCGCACGGCGTCGCGCACCTGCGCCGACAGCGCATCCACATCGCGCCAGTCGCATAGGCGACGACGCGCGGCCAGCAGATAGGAGGCGATCATCGGTTCGTCGGGCATGACGCGATACGCGTGCGCGAACGCGTCGGCCGCTTCCTCGACACGCTGTACGTCCTCAAGCGCATGACCCAGCCACACGGCGATGCCCGGATGACCCGGCGCGGCGCGTGCGGCCTGCATCAGCGTTTCAGCCGCCGCCTCGGCCTGACCGAGTACCGATTGCGCGCGCCCCAAGCGCGCGAGCGCTTCCGGATGGCCGGGGCGCAGCGTCAGCGCGTGTCGAGCGGCAAGTTCGCCCGCCACGGCGTCGCCGGCGTCGAGTTCCGCTTCCGCGAGCACGACCCATGCGATCGCGTCCTGCGGCGTGCGCTGGACCTGCTGTCGCGCGAGCTGGCGTTCGTCGATCGACACGTCAGACCAGTGTCCGCGCGTACCACTGCGTCGATTCTTCTTCCCAGCCCGCGGCGCGGTAGAGCGCGCGCGCGGCGATGTTGTCGCGCGTGGTCTCTAGCACGATGCGGGCGGCGCCGGCATCGCGCGCCGTGTCGGCGGCGGCGTCGAGCAATGCGCGCGCAACGCCGCCGCGACGTGCGCTGGCATCGACATAGAGATCGTTGAGCACGCGGATCGGCTTCATCCGCACCGACGAGAACATCGGATAGCACTGCACGAAGCCGACGGCGTCATTGCCGTGCCAGGCCAGGTGGACCGTCGACTCGCCCCGCGCGATGCGCTCGGCGAGGAACGCGCGTGCAGCGGCGATGTCGCTCGGCTGCCCGTAGAACTGGCGGTATGCATCGAACAACGCCGCGGCGGCGTCGAGGTCATCGGGCGTGGCGGGGCGGATGCGGAAGTCCATGGCGCGGCGTCCAGTCGGGCGTTCCCGATTGTCGCCGCTCGCCGCGCGGTGCGACACCCTGTCAGCCCGCGGAGGTCAGCCGCGCGAGTTCGTCCGCCTGGTGTTCCTGCTGCAGGCGATCGAGCAGCGGATCCAGCGCGCCTTCGATCACGTTCGGCAGGTCGTACAGCGTGAGGCCTTCGACGCGGTGGTCGGTGATGCGGCCCTGCGGGAAGTTGTAGGTGCGGATGCGCTGGCTTCGATCGCCACTGCCGACCTGCAGCTTGCGCGTCTCCGCCTGCGCCGCCGCGGCCTTCGCTTCCTGCGCTTCGGCCAGCATCGCGCGCAGGCGCTTCATCGCCTTGTCGCGGTTCGCGTGCTGGCTGCGCTCGGTCTGGCTCTCGACAACGAGCCCCGAAGGAATGTGCGTGATGCGGATCGCCGAGTCGGTCTTGTTGACGTGCTGGCCGCCCGCGCCGGAGGAGCGATAGGTGTCGACACGCAGGTCGGCGGCGTTGATCTCGATCGGTGCCTCGTCGGCTTCGACCGGAATGATCGCCACCGTCGCCGCCGACGTGTGGATGCGCCCCTGCGATTCCGTCGCCGGCACGCGCTGCACCCGATGCGTGCCCGATTCGAACTTCAGGCGCGAATACGCGCCGCGCCCTTCGACGCGCGCGATCACCTCCTTGAAGCCGCCGTGCTCGCCGGGATTCGCCGATTCCACTTCGATGCGCCAGCCTTGGCGCTCGGCGTAGCGCGAATACATGCGGAACAGGTCGCCCGCGAAGATCGCGGCCTCGTCGCCACCGGTGCCGGCGCGAACCTCGAGATAGAGATCGCCTTCGTCGCGCGGATCCTTCGGAATCAGGTGCGCGAGCAGCTCGCCTTCGAGCCGTTCGAGACGCTGCGATGCGGCATCGATCTCTTCGTCCGCGAGTTCGCGCAGCTCCGGGTCATCGCGCATCGCCTGCGCCGCCGCGAGGTCGTCGCGTGCGCGCTGCTCGTCGGCCAGTGCGTTCGCGACCGGCTCCAGTTGCGAGAACTCGCGCGAGAGGCGACGGAACTGCTCGGCGTCGTTGATGAGCGTGGGATCGGCGAGCAGGCGTTCCAGCTCCTCGCGACGTTCAGCGAGGGCTTCGAGTTTGCGGCGCAGGGAAGGATTCATGGCGACGGACCGGACGACGGAGCAGGGCGATCGCAGAACGCGATCGTGCGAAGCGACGTCGGCGTCGCTAACGCTCCGCGTCGTTACCCGGCGCTTCGGGGAACAGGCG
Source organism: Lysobacter sp. TY2-98 (assembly GCF_003367355.1). Classification (NCBI taxonomy): domain Bacteria; kingdom Pseudomonadati; phylum Pseudomonadota; class Gammaproteobacteria; order Lysobacterales; family Lysobacteraceae; genus Lysobacter; species Lysobacter sp. TY2-98. The sequence continues at coordinate 2,052,034 of NZ_CP031413.1, read as the reverse complement.
TTCGACCGCACGCGCCAGCTCCGCATCGCCCTGCACCGCGGCATCGCGCACGGCCACGGTCGGTGCGTGCAGCAGGCGATTGGTCAGCGTGTGCGCGAGGAACTCCAGGGCGTCTTCCGGCGCCATGCCCGCCGCGAGTTGCTGCTTCGCCTTCGCCAGCACGTCGGCGCGCGCCGTTTCGCCGTGCGTGCGGATGCGCTTCACCGGTTCGGTGCGCGCGCTGGCATCGAGCTTTTCGCGGAAGCGCGCGACCTGCAGCTCGACGATCGCTTCGGCTTCGTCCGCGGCCTCGCGACGGCTGCGGCGGTTGTCTTCGATGGCGCGCTCGAGATCGTCGACCGTGTACAGGAATACGTCGCGCAGGGCGCCGACATCGGCGGCGACGTCGCGCGGCACGGCCAGGTCGAGCAACAGCATCGGACGACGACGGCGCGCGGCGAGCGCGGCCTCAACCTGCGGCGCGTGCAGGATCGGTTCGCGGCTGGCGGTCGCGCTGATCACGATGTCGGCTTCGGCGAGGTGCTTGTCGAGATCGGCGAGCGGCAGTGCGTAGCCGCCGTGGCGCTGCGCAAGATCCTGCGCGTGCCCGAGCGTGCGGTTGGCGACGAGCAGGCGCTTCGTGCCGGCCTGCACCAGATGGCGCGCGGCGAGTTCGATGGTTTCGCCGGCGCCGATCAGCAGCACGGTCGAAGCATCGAGCGGCGCGAACGATTCCTGCGCGAGCTTCACCGCGGTCGACGCGACCGACACCGGGTTCGCCCCGATGCGCGTATCGGTGCGCGCGCGCTTGGCGGTGGTGAAGGCGTGCTGGAACAGGCGATCGAGGCGGGTGCCGAGCGTGCCGGCCGCGCGCGCGGTCGCCCAGGCGTCCTTCACCTGGCCGAGGATCTGCGGTTCGCCGAGCACGAGCGAGTCGAGACCCGTCGCGACACGAAACAGATGGCGCACAGCGTCGGCGTCTCCATGCCGGTAGAGATACGCATGCAGGTCGGCGCCGACCATCGACCGACGCGCCAGCCAGTCGGCCAGCGACGTGCCGTCGTCGTCGGTCTCGGCGTAGAGCTCGGTGCGGTTGCAGGTCGACAGGAGCGCGACTTCGTTCACCGTCGGCATCGCGCGCAACTCGTCGAGCGCGCCATTGAGCGCGTCACCGGCAAACGCCACCCGTTCGCGCACGTCGACGGGCGCGGTGGCGTGATTCAGGCCGATGACGTGGAAACTCATTCGTTACAGGGGCGTGCGCTAAGCTGCGGCGGCAGGCCCGGCATTCTACCGGTGCGGGTGCCGCGACCATCGAGAACTCATTGTCCCGGGTGCGCATGCCTCACGTTTTGCGTTCGATCAAGCGGTTCAGCCTGGCGCTCGCGGTCACCCTCGCGCTGCCGGCCGTGGCCGCGCCTGCGGCCAGGCCGTCCACCGCCGCAGCGCTGCCGCTGCAGCCGCTGCTGTCCGGCGAGTTCGCCCTGCAGGCCGGCAAGCTGGACGAGGCCGCCAAGGGCTATGTCGACGCCGCCCGCGCCGCGCGCGATCCGGCGCTGGCCGAGCGCGCGACCGGCATCGCACTGGTCGCCAAGGACGACCGCCGCGCCGCCGAGGCGTTGAAGCTCTGGCGCGACCTGCTCGGCCCCGAGGCCAACGACCGCCCCGACGTGCGCGTTGCCCAGGCCACGCTCGACCTGCACCGCGGCGACGAAGCCGCGGCGACGCGCGAGCTCACTGCGCTCTTCGCGCAGCCCAAGGACGGCTGGCGCCTTGCGATCGGTGCGTTGGCCGGCGGCGCGAAGACGCCCAAGCAGGCGGCGTCGATCGTGAAACGCCTGCTCGACGCCAATGCCGTGCCGAACGAGCTGCCGGCGTGGCTCGCCCTCGGGGGGCTCGCCCAGCGCCTGCAGGAATCCGCGCTGGCCGACCGCATCGTCGCGCAGGTGATCGAGCGCTTCCCGCGCGACCCGCGCGTCACCCTGCTCAAGGCCAGCCAGTTGCGCGACGACGGCAAGACCGCCGAGGCCAAGGCGACGATCGACACCCTGCGGTCGGCGGCCGCCACGGACGCCGACCTGCGCCTGATGGTCGCCCGCGAATACGACGCGCTCGGCGACAGCGCCGCGGCCGCCGACACGCTCGCCACGGGTCCGCAGGACGACCAGACCTACATGCTGCGGGCGTCGCTGTACGCGCGCGTCGACGACAAGGTCCGCCTGCAGCAGCTCTACGACGAGCTCTCGCGCAATGCGCAGCGTCCGGAACCCGATCGCCGCCTGTTGCTCGGCCAGCTCGCCGAGTACCTCAAGCATTACGACGCCGCGCTGGAGTGGTACCGCTCGGTGCCGGGCGGCCCGCAGCGCTGGACCGCGAAGCTGCGCACGTCGAACGTGCTGCACGAGCTCGGTCGCGGCAAGGAGGCGATCGACAACCTGCGCGATCTGCAGCAGGACGCCTCGGCCGACGACGACGTGCGCCGCATGGCCTACAACCTCGAGGCGGGTCTCTGGCAGAAGGACAAGGACGACGCCCGCGAGATGGACACCTACGCGCGCGGCCTCGGCGCGTTCCCGGACGATCCGGACCTGCTGTACGCCCGCGCGCTCGCGTGGGAACGCCGCGACGACATCCCCCGCGCCGAGGCGGACCTGCGCCGCATCCTGGTCGCGCAGCCGGACAACGTCGCCACCCTCAACGCGCTCGGCTACACGTTGGCTGATCGCACCACGCGCTACCGCGAGGCGCTGGAACTGATCAATCGCGCTCGTGCCGCCGAGCCGAACAATGCGGCCATCGTCGACAGCTATGGCTGGGTGCTCTACCGCCTCGGCAAGCCCGCCGACGCGCTCCCGGAATTGCAACGCGCCTACACCTTGCAGAAGGACGCCGAGATCGCCGCGCATGTCGGCGAGGTGCTGTGGGTGCTCGACCGCAAGGACGAGGCGCGCCGCTACTTCGAGGATTCGCGTCGCATCGATCCGGAAAATCGCTCACTGGCCCGCGCGCTGCAGAAGACCGGGGCGACGCTGCCGCCAGTGCCGGCGGCAGGCAAGCCGGCGGGTGAAGGCACGACGGTTGCGCCGGTCGGAACCCATGCGCCGACGTCTGCCGGCGCGACCGCGGATGCGCCGGTGGCCGCGCCCGCGCCTGCTGCGGCGCCGTCGCGATCGGGCGGAAAGGGTGGCGACGCGTGATTCGCGATCGGTGCGTTCCGAGTATTTTCCCGGGTGATGGCGACACGTTGAGGTCCGTAGTGAACGTGTTTTGCGCGCCGACCGGGCGACGCGTCGGCCTGATGGCGCCTGTATTGGCGCTCCTGCTCCTCGCCGGCTGCGCGACCACGCGAGTTACGCCGGTCACGCCCGCCGCCGCGGGCGTGGCAGAGGCCGCACTCGCGCAGCGCGAACAGGACCTCGCCGCGCAGACCCGCTGGGGCCTCGACGGCCGGATCGCCATCTCCAATGCGCGCGATGCCGGCAGCGGCCGCATCGAATGGCGGCAGGACGGCTCACGCTTTGACATCGAACTGACCGCGCCGATCACGCATCAGGGCTGGCGCCTGCACGGCGAGCCCGGCCGCGCGGTTCTCGATGGCCTTGCCGGCGGCCCGCGCGAGGGCGCCGACGCCGAAGGCCTGCTGCGCGAAGCGACCGGCTGGTCGATTCCCGTGGCGTCGCTGCCGGCGTGGGTGCGCGGCGTGCGTGCCGATCCGCGCGCGGCGACCGTCCAGTTCGGCGCCGACGGCCGCCTCGCGCGCCTCGCGGAAAGCGGCTGGACCATCGACTACACCTGGCCGGCCGACGCCGCGGCATTGCGACCGTCGCGGATCGAGGCCCGCCGCGACGACGCGCGCGTCCGCCTCGTCGTCGACCGCTGGACGGACGGCGCCGACGCGCCATGACCGTCGCGTGGAGCGTCTGGCCGGCACCTGCCAAGCTCAACCTGTTCCTCCACATCACCGGCCGCCGCGAGGACGGCTATCACCGGCTGCAGACGGTTTTCCGGTTGCTGGAGTGGGGCGACACGATCCGACTGCGGCTGCGTGACGACGGCCGCATCGAGCGTATGGGGACGTCGCTGCCGGGTGTCGAACCTTCCAATGACCTTGCAATCCGTGCCGCGATCGCGCTGAAAAAGTCTGCGAACGTCGCCCAAGGTGTTGATATCGCGATCGAAAAGCGGATCCCGGCGGGGGGTGGCTTCGGCGGCGGCTCCTCGGATGCGGCAACGGTTCTGGTCGCGCTCAACCGGCTGTGGGGCATCGACTGGCCACTCGAGCGGTTGTGCGAGCTCGGCCTGACGCTCGGCGCCGACGTGCCGGTTTTCGTGCTCGGTCGCAATGCGTGGGCGGAAGGCGTCGGCGAGATCCTGCAGCCGCTCGACCTGCGTCCCGCCTGGTACCTCATCGCGGAACCGGGCGTGCATTGCCCGACTGCCGCTCTCTTCGCATCTCCCGATTTGACGCGCGATTCACCGCCCTTGAAAATGGCGGACTTCGTTGCGGGGGGCGACCCCCGGAGTGACCGGCTCGGGAATGCCTTCGAGCCCGTCCTGCGCGCGCGCGAGCCGGTGGTCGACGCCACGCTCCGAACGCTGTCGCAGGTGGGCCCGGCACGGCTGACCGGTTCGGGCAGCGGGTGCTTCGTCGAATTCGCCACGCGTGAATCCGCCGAGGCCGCGCTGCGTCGGCTGCCGTCGACATTGCGATGCCGGATCGTTGCCGGCGCCGCGATGTCGCCGCTGCACCGGGCACTCGAAAGGTTCCAGGTGTCGCCTTAAAACGCGTCGCCACGTTCGACAACGACAGGGGCGTCGCCAAGCGGTTAAGGCACCAGGTTTTGATCCTGGCACGCGAAGGTTCGAATCCTTCCGCCCCTGCCATTAGCGACGAACGCGAACGGCCGCGCGATGCGCGCCGACGCGTGTGATGTGCATCAGACCGAATTCCGAACCCCTTCCGACGCCGGCCGCCATGCACAAAGATCGAAATCTTCTCGTCTTCAGCGGTAATGCGAACCGTCCGCTCGCCGACGCGGTGTGCAAGGAACTCGGCGTTCGGATGGGCAAGGCGCTGGTCGGCAGGTTCTCCGACGGCGAAGTGCAGGTGGAGATCGAGGAGAACGTTCGACGCCAGGAAGTGTTCGTCATCCAGCCGACGAACGCGCCGACGGCCGAAAACTTCATGGAACTGCTGGTGCTGATCGACGCGCTCAAGCGCGCCAGCGTCAGCAACGTCACCGCGGTGGTGCCGTACTTCGGCTACGCCCGCCAGGATCGCCGCCCGCGCAGCTCGCGCGTGCCGATCACGGCGAAGGTGGCGGCGAAGATGTTCAGCGCTGTCGGTACCGATCGCGTGTTGACCGTCGACCTGCACGCCGACCAGATCCAGGGCTTTTTCGACATTCCTGTCGACAACGTCTACGCGTCGCCGCTGCTGCTCGCCGACATCTGGCGCGCGCACGGCACGGACAACATGGTGGTGGTGTCGCCCGACGTCGGCGGCGTGGTGCGCGCGCGAGCGATCGCGAAGCGCCTCGACGACGCGGACCTCGCGATTATCGACAAGCGTCGTCCGAAGGCGAACGTCGCGACGGTGATGAACATCATCGGTGACGTGAACGGCAAGACCTGCGTGCTGGTCGATGACATCGTCGACACCGCGGGCACGCTGGGCGCGGCGGCGGGTGCCCTCAAGGAACGTGGTGCGACGAAGGTGGTGGCGTACTGCACGCATCCGGTGCTGTCCGGTGCGGCAATTGAGAACGTCACGAATTCGGCGCTCGACGAGCTGGTCGTCACCGACACCATCAAGCTGTCGGACGCCGCGCGCGAGTGCGGCAAGATCCGTCAACTCAGCGTTGCGGAATTGCTGGCGGAAACGATCCGTCGCGTCGCGTTCGGCGAGTCGGTCAGCTCGCTGTACGTCGATTGAGTTTTGCGGTCGAAAGACCGCTCTCCGGCTCACCTGGTCGCGGGTGAGTCACACCATCGCCGCGAGGCGATTTCTTGCAACAGAAGTGAGTAATTCAAATGTCCGAACACACCATCAAGGCCACCGGCCGCGATGACGCAGGGAAGGGTGCGAGCCGCCGCCTGCGTCGTGCAGCGTCGATTCCGGCCATCGTCTACGGCGGCAAGTCCGAGCCGAAGTCCATCCAGCTCGACCACGAAGCGGTCTGGCTGGCCCAGCAGAACGAGTGGTTCTACGCGTCGATCCTGTCGCTCGACATCGACGGCAAGGTCGAGAGCGTGCTGCTGCGTGACATGCAGCGCCACCCGTACAAGCAGCAGATCGTCCACCTCGACTTCCAGCGCGTCGACGCCAACCAGACGCTGCGCGCGTCGGTGCCGCTGCACTTCCTGAACCAGGAAAAGTCGCCGGCTGGCAAGTCGGCCGAAGTGGTCGTCACGCACGAGCTCAACGAAGTCACCGTGAGCTGCCTGCCGAAGGACCTGCCGGAGTTCATCGAGATCGATCTGTCGAACCTCAAGCAGGGCGACATCGTCCACCTGTCCGACATCAAGCTTCCGAAGGGCGTCGAGCTCCCGGAACTGAAGCTCGGCAAGGAGCACGACGTCGCGGTCGTCATCGCCAAGGCAGCGCGCACGTCCGACGAGGACGAGACGCCGGCCGCGGAAGGCGACAAGAAGTAATCGCGTCATCCGGACGGGCCGGCCTTCGTGGCCGGCCCGTTCGCGTCTGCGGACCACGCAATGGCCGGTTTGAAACTCATCGTCGGACTGGGCAACCCCGGTGCCGAGCACGCGCGCCAGCGGCACAACGCCGGGTTCTGGTTCGCGGACGAGCTCGCCCGCAAGTTCGGCGGCAGTTTCCGCATCGAATCGAAGCTGTTCGGCGAGGTCTGCAAGATCGATATCGCAGGGCAGAGCGTGTGGCTGCTCAAGCCGTCGACCTTCATGAATCTCTCCGGCAAGTCGGTCACGGCCGCGCTGCGGTTCTGGAAGATCGAGCCGGACGAAGCGCTGCTCGCGCACGATGAACTCGATCTCGCGCCGGGCATCGCGCGCCTCAAGTTCGATGGCGGCCACGGCGGCCAGAACGGCCTGCGCGACACCATCCGACTGCTCGGCCACGCGAAGTTCCATCGGCTGCGCGTCGGCATCGGCCATCCGGGTCACAAGGACAAGGTCGTCGGCTGGGTGCTCGGCAAGCCGTCGCCGGCGGACGAATCGATGATCCTGCGTTCGATCGACGATGCGATCGACGTCATGCCGCTCGCCGTCGCGGGCGACATCAACGAGGCGATGAAGCGCCTCAACACCGCCAAAGCCTGAGCGGGCATGCGGAAGCGGCTGCACCACGGCCGCTTCCGCATCACCGTTCGAATCACCGGAGCCACGCCATGGGCATCAAATGCGGCATCGTCGGCCTGCCCAACGTCGGCAAGTCGACCCTCTTCAACGCGCTGACCAAGGCGGGCATCGCCGCGGCGAATTTCCCGTTCTGCACGATCGAGCCCAACGTCGGCGTCGTGCCGGTGCCGGATCCGCGTCTGAATCAGCTGTCGGACATCGTGAAGCCGCAGAAGGTCATCCCGACCGCGGTGGAATTCGTCGACATCGCGGGCCTCGTCGCCGGCGCGGCGTCGGGCGAGGGCCTCGGCAACAAGTTCCTCGCGCACATCCGCGAGGTCGACGCGATCACGCACGTCGTGCGCTGCTTCGAGAACGACGACGTCATCCACGTCAACAACAAGGTCGATCCGATCGCCGACATCGACACGATCGATACCGAGCTCGCGCTCGCGGATCTCGAGTCGGTCGACAAGGCCCTTCAGCGCGCCGAGCGCTCGGCGAAGACCGGCGACAAGGACGCGAAAGTGCGGGTCGAGGTGCTGAGCCGCATTCGCGCGGGGCTCGACGCCGGCAAGGCTGCCCGCGCCCTGGGCCTGTCGGACGACGACAAGGCGGCCGTCCGCGACCTGTTCCTGATCACGATCAAGCCGGTGCTGTACGTGGCCAACGTCCTGGAGGACGGCTTCGAGAACAATCCGCATCTCGACGCCGTGCGCGAACGCGCCAAGGCCGAGGGTGCCGAGGTGGTGCCGGTGTCGGCGGCCATCGAGGAAGAGCTGAGCCAGCTGGACGACGCCGACCGCGACGCGTTCCTGACGGACCTCGGCCTCGACGAGCCGGGCCTGAATCGCGTGATCCGCGCCGCTTACAAACTGCTCGGCCTGCAGACGTACTTCACGGCGGGCGTCAAGGAAGTCCGCGCCTGGACGGTCAAGGCCGGGTCCACGGCCCCGCAGGCCGCGGGCGTCATCCACACGGATTTCGAGAAGGGCTTCATCCGCGCCGAGACGATCTCGTTCGACGACTTCGTCAAGTACAAGGGCGAATCGGGCGCCCGCGACGCCGGCCGCCTGCGCCTGGAGGGCAAGGAGTACCGGGTGCAGGAGGGCGACGTCCTCCACTTCCGCTTCAACGTCTGACCGCCGGTTCGGCGTCCGGTCGGGGAAGTGAACGCAACGTTGACTTGCCCCGAACCGTCCGCCAGAATTGCGGGCTCTCCGGAGGGATACCCAAGCGGCCAACGGGGGCAGACTGTAAATCTGCTGGCTCACGCCTTCGGTGGTTCGAATCCACCTCCCTCCACCAGTTGTTCGTTTCACACCGCGGGCGTTACCAACCTGCGGCGCAATACCCAAGCGGTTCGTCCGGCGCGGGAGTAGTTCAACGGTAGAACCTCAGCCTTCCAAGCTGATGGTGCGGGTTCGATTCCCGTCTCCCGCTCCATTGAACGCCGCGACAGACACCGCAAAGTTTTCGCTCACGTAGCTCAGTCGGTAGAGCACCTCCTTGGTAAGGAGGAGGTCGAAGGTTCGATTCCTTTCGTGAGCACCATTTCGCAATCCACCGAACGCTTCTCGCGAAGCGCCCCAACGAGACAGAGCCATGGCCAAGGGTAAGTTCGAGCGCACCAAGCCCCACGTGAACGTGGGCACGATCGGTCACGTGGACCACGGCAAGACGACGCTGACGGCGGCGCTGACGAAGATCGGTGCGGAGCGTTTCGGTGGTGAGTTCAAGGGTTACGACCAGATCGACGCGGCGCCGGAAGAGAAGGCGCGCGGCATCACGATCTCGACGGCGCACGTGGAATACGAAAGCGCGAATCGTCACTACGCGCACGTCGACTGCCCGGGCCACGCGGACTACGTGAAGAACATGATCACGGGTGCGGCGCAGATGGACGGCGCGATCCTGGTGTGCTCGGCCGCGGACGGCCCGATGCCGCAGACGCGTGAGCACATCCTGCTCTCGCGCCAGGTCGGCGTGCCGTACATCGTCGTGTTCCTGAACAAGGCCGACATGGTCGACGACGCCGAGCTGCTCGAGCTGGTCGAGATGGAAGTGCGTGAGCTGCTGTCGAAGTACGACTTCCCGGGCGACGACACCCCGATCATCGCGGGCTCGGCCCGTCTGGCGCTGGAAGGCGACCAGTCGGAGATCGGCGTGCCGGCGATCATCAAGCTGGTCGACGCGCTGGACACCTGGATCCCGGAGCCGGAGCGTGCGATCGACATGCCGTTCCTGATGCCGGTCGAGGACGTGTTCTCGATCTCGGGTCGCGGCACGGTGGTCACGGGCCGTATCGAGCGCGGCATCATCAAGGTTGGCGACGAAATCGAAATCGTCGGCATCCGTCCGACGCAGAAGACGACGGTCACCGGCGTCGAGATGTTCCGCAAGCTGCTGGACCAAGGTCAGGCGGGCGACAACGCCGGTCTGCTGCTGCGCGGCACCAAGCGTGACGACGTCGAGCGTGGCCAGGTGCTGTGCAAGCCGGGTTCGATCAAGCCGCACACGGACTTCGAGGCCGAGGTGTACGTGCTGTCGAAGGACGAGGGCGGCCGCCACACGCCGTTCTTCAAGGGCTACCGCCCGCAGTTCTACTTCCGCACGACGGACATCACGGGTTCGATCGAGCTGCCGGAAGGCGTCGAGATGGTGATGCCGGGCGACAACATCAAGATGGTGGTGACGCTGATCAACCCGGTGGCGATGGACGAGGGCCTGCGCTTCGCGATCCGCGAAGGCGGCCGTACGGTCGGCGCCGGCGTGGTGGCGAAGATCATCAAGTAAGACCTGCCGCCATCGCCTGAGGGCGGTGGCGCAACCCGCGGCCGGCACGCGATGCCGGCCCACGGGACGCGAAGCCGGCTTGGCCGGGGTCGCACAACCGGGCGGGAAAGGCAGGCGGCGCAAGCCGCCGTTGCCTTTTCGGGAAACGCCTACAAGTCGATACGCCAGTAGCTCAATTGGCAGAGCAGCGGTCTCCAAAACCGCAGGTTGGGGGTTCGAGTCCCTCCTGGCGTGCCACCTCGACGGCCATCCGGATGCCCGTCGATCCGAACATCATCGAAGTCCGCGCAGGGATGCAGGGGCTTTCGCGAGGGACTCGCGGGACGTGAATAGCAAGGTCGTACAAAATCGCGGTGCACAGGCCGGCGGCTCGTCCGCGGGCGATGTCGCCAAGTACGTGGTCGCCGTGCTGCTGGTGGCGGCCGGCGTGTTCGCCTTCTATTGGTTCGCCGATCTCGCCACGGGCGTGCGCGCGCTGATGGTCGTGGCCGGCATCCTCGCTGGCGGTGTGCTTTTCGCCACGTCCGCACAGGGCGGTCGCACGCGCGAATTCCTGTCGGAATCGCGTTTCGAGCTGCGCAAGGTGGTCTGGCCGAACCGCCAGGAAGCCATGCGCACCACGTGGGTCGTCATGCTCGCGGTGCTCATCCTCAGCCTCCTGCTCGCCGGCTTCGATGTGGTGATCCAGTGGCTCGTCAAGTTCCTGATGGGGCGTTGAGATGACTGAAGTCAACAAGCGCTGGTTCGTCGTGCATGCGTACTCGGGCTTCGAGAAGTCCGTCGCGCAGGCGCTGCGTGATCGCATCGCGCGCGAAGAGATGCAGGACAAGTTCGGCGACGTGCTGGTGCCGACCGAAGAAGTGGTGGAGATGCGCTCCGGCCAGAAGCGCCGTTCCGAGCGCAAGTTCTTCCCGGGCTACGTGCTCGTGCAGATCGCGGTCCACGACGAGAACGGCATCCCGCGCATCGACAGCGAGTGCTGGCACCTCATCAAGGAGACCTCCAAGGTGATGGGCTTCATCGGCGGCACCGCCGATCGCCCGCTGCCGATCTCCGATCGCGAGGCCGACCAGATCCTGCAGCGCGTGCAGGAAGGCGTCGAGAAGCCGCGTCCGAAGGTGCTGTTCGAGCCGGGCGAGATGGTCCGCGTCACCGACGGCCCCTTCAACGACTTCAACGGCGTCGTCGAAGAGATCAATTACGAGAAGAGCCGCCTGCGCGTGGCGGTGCTGATTTTCGGTCGCTCGACGCCGGTCGAACTCGAGTTCGGTCAGGTCGAGAAGGCCAAGTAAGCGTTACCCGAGCATTCCGTTCGGATAACTCTCGCCGTCCATCCGGCCTTGCGGCCGGATAACGCCGGGGGAACGAAACAGGCCGAAGGCCTGTTTCGCATTTCAACGAAAGGAGGAGTCGGCGCGAGCCGCTGACGTTCGAACTCCAGGAGAAAGATCGTGGCAAAGAAGGTTGTTGGTTACATCAAGCTGCAGGTGAAGGCCGGTCAGGCCAACCCCTCGCCGCCGGTCGGTCCGGCGCTCGGCCAGCGCGGCCTCAACATCATGGAGTTCTGCAAGGCGTTCAACGCTGCGACCTCCAAGCTCGAGCCGGGTCTGCCGACCCCGGTCATCATCACGGCCTACTCGGACCGCACCTTCACCTTCGTCACCAAGTCGACCCCGGCTTCGGTGCTTCTGAAGAAGGCCGCCGGCATCCAGTCGGGCTCCAAGCGTCCGAACACCGAGAAGGTGGGCAAGGTCACTCGCGCCCAGCTCGAGGCGATCGCCAAGCAGAAGGAAGCCGACCTGACGGCGGCGGATCTCGATGCGGCAGTGAAGACCATCGCGGGCTCGGCCCGTTCGATGGGCCTCGTGGTGGAGGGCTAAGAACATGGCAATGAACAAGCGTCAGAAGGCCATTCAGGCCGCCGTCGTCCCGGGTAAGGCGTATGCCTTCGAGGACGCCATCCAGATCGTCAAGACCGCCACCAAGGCGAAGTTCGTCGAGTCCGTGGACGTTGCCGTCCGCCTCGGCGTCGACGCCAAGAAGTCGGACCAGCAGGTGCGCGGCTCGACCGTGCTGCCGGCCGGTACCGGCAAGACGGTGCGCGTCGCCGTGTTCGCGCCGGCCGGTGCGAAGGCCGACGAGGCCCTCGCCGCGGGTGCGGATGCCGTCGGTATGGACGACCTCGCCGAGCGCATGCAGGGCGGTGAGCTGAACTACGACGTCGTGATCGCGACGCCGGACGCCATGCGCGTCGTCGGCAAGCTCGGTACGGTGCTCGGCCCGCGTGGCCTGATGCCGAACCCGAAGGTCGGCACCGTGTCGGCGAATCCGGCTGAAGCGGTCAAGAACGCCAAGGGCGGCCAGGTCCGTTACCGCACCGACAAGGCGGGTATCATCCACTGCACGATCGGCAAGGCCGATTTCGAGTCCGACAAGCTGAAGGACAACCTCCAGGCGCTGCTGCTCGACCTGATCAAGGCGAAGCCGTCGACCTCGAAGGGCCAGTACCTGCAGAAGATCGCGATCAGCTCGACCATGGGTCCGGGCGTGATCGTCGACCAGTCGTCGCTCACTCTGAAGTAATCGTTTCAAGGCCGGTGGCTCGCGCCGCCGGCCGACTCTTTTGAAGGCGCTGCCGCTTCGGCGGCAGTGACCGTCAAAGACCGCAGGTGCGGTCAGCGCCGACCGGCGACGGGCAATGGATGCTCAACACGGCAAGGGAATCGCCGTCGGTCGAAGCGGGGCTGCTTAATCCACCGCCTGCGTAGATGGTGCCCTTCTGGAAATTCGTTTCTGGACGGCCACCACCGGGATACCTCGCGTATCCCCGGTGCCATGGACAGGCGCCGCCCCGTCCCGCTCCCGGTGCAAGCCGGTCGCGGAGTTCAATTGGAGGAGTGCAATGGCTCTCAATCTGTCCCAGAAGCAGGAAGTCGTCGCGGAGCTGGCGGAAATCGCCGGCAAGGCACACTCCCTGGTCGCGGCCGAGTACGCGGGCACCACGGTCAGTCAGATGACCGAGATGCGCAAGAAGGCTCGCGAAACGGGTGTGTACCTCCGGGTCGTCAAGAACACCCTCGCGTCGCGTGCCGTCGAAGGCACCGATTTCGCGTGTGTCCAGGACGCCCTGGTCGGTCCGCTGCTGTACGCGTTCTCGCTCGAGGAACCCGGCGCGGCCGGTCGCCTCATCAAGGATGCGTCCAAGGGTAACGACAAGCTCAAGGCGAAGGTCGTCTCGGTGGAAGGCAAGCTGCTGCCGGCCGCCCACGTCGATGTGCTCGCCTCGCTTCCGACTCGCGAACAGGCGCTGGCGATGCTCGCCCGCGTGCTCGCCGAGCCGGCCGCGATGTTCGCGCGCGCCGTCAAGGCCGTGGCCGATCAGCAGGGTGGCGGCGATGCCGCGCCGGCTGAGGAAGCTCCGGCTGAAGCCGAACCGGCTTGATCGTCGACGTTCTTTCCTGAATCCGCTTTAGAAATCAATTTCCAGAGGTAATTTCAAATGTCCGTTACCAACGAGCAGATCGTCGACGCCATCGCCACCAAGTCGCTGATGGAAGTCATGGACCTCGTCAAGGCGATCGAAGAGAAGTTCGGCGTCTCCGCCGCCGCTCCGGTCATGGCTGCCGGCCCGGCCGCCGCCGCGGCTCCGGTCGAAGAGCAGACCGAGTTCAACGTCATCCTGAAGTCGGCTGGCGACAAGAAGGTCGAAGTGATTAAGGCGGTCCGCGCCATCACCGGCCTCGGCCTGAAGGAAGCCAAGGACCTCACCGAGGCCGGCGGCACCGTGAAGGAAGGCGTGTCGAAGGACGACGCCGCGAAGATGAAGAAGGACCTGGAAGCAGCTGGCGCGACCGTCGAGGTCAAGTAAGCAGCTTTGCGTCGCCGGATTTCATCGGCGACCCACTGAAGGCTGGGGGCGAAATGCCCCCGGCCTTTGGTCGTTGTAGACGGACCCGGTTCTTCGGAACGTTTCGACCGGCCCGCTGTCCAACATCGCCCCGGTGGCGATCGCGGCATCGAGCCTCTTCCGTTCCCCGGATCCGGCAGTAGAAAAAACCAACCGAGTTGGTAGTTGGAAGCAGCTTCAGAAGGCGTGCGGGTGCCGGCAATACCCGCGGCTTCCAACTGACAGTTCATTCAAATCGGGAGTCCGGGATTCGGGATTGACCGTTCGCGTAGACGACGTCCGGCCGCATGCGGCTGTAGCGAATGAGCAATCCCGAGTCCCGCATTCCAGCTTCTCAGAGGCAGCCCATGACGACGTACTCGTTCACCGAGAAAAAGCGCATCCGCAAGGATTTCGGCAAGCGCCGCGCGATCCTCGAAGTGCCCTTCCTGCTTGCGATCCAGGTCGACTCGTACCGCGAGTTCCTGCAGGAGCACACCGACCCCGCCAAGCGTGAGGACAAGGGCCTGCACGCCGCGCTCAAGTCGGTCTTCCCGATCGCGAGCTACAGCGGCAATGCCGCACTCGAATACGTCGGCTACAAGCTCGGCGAGCCCGCGTTCGACGAGCGCGAGTGCCGCACGCGTGGCATGAGCTACGGCGCGCCGCTCCGGGTGACCGTTCGCCTGGTGATCTACGACCGCGAGTCGTCGACCAAGGCGATCAAGTACGTGAAGGAGCAGGAGGTCTACATGGGCGAGATCCCGCTCATGACCGAAAACGGCACCTTCATCGTCAACGGCACCGAGCGCGTCATCGTCTCGCAGCTGCACCGTTCGCCGGGCGTGTTCTTCGACCACGACCGTGGCAAGACGCACAGCTCGGGCAAGCTGCTGTACAGCGCGCGAATCATTCCTTACCGCGGTTCGTGGCTGGACTTCGAGTTCGACCCCAAGGACGCGGTGTTCTGCCGCATCGACCGTCGCCGCAAGCTGCCGGTGACGATCCTGCTGCGCGCGCTCGGCTACAACAACGAAGAGATGTTGAAGTCGTTCTTCGACATCAACACGTTCCACATCCAGCCGGAAGGCGTGCAGCTCGAGCTCGTGCCGGAGCGTCTGCGCGGTGAAACGCTGGACTTCGACCTGGCCGACGGTGACAAGGTCATCGTGGAAGCCGGTCGTCGCGTGACCGCGCGTCACGTGCGCCAGCTCGAGCAGGCCGGTATCTCCGCACTCGCCGTGCCGGACAGCTACCTCGCCGGTCGCATCCTGTCGCACGACGTCGTCGATCCGAAGACGGGCGAGCTGCTCGCGAACGCGAACGAAGAGCTCAACGACGCGCACCTCGAAGCGTTCCGCAAGGCGGGCATCGCGCAGGTCGGCACGCTGTGGGTCAACGACCTCGACCGCGGTCCGTACATCTCGAACACGCTGCGCATCGATCCGACCAAGACGCAGCTCGAAGCGCTGGTCGAGATCTACCGCATGATGCGTCCGGGTGAGCCGCCGACGAAGGACGCCGCGCAGAACCTATTCCACAACCTGTTCTTCACGTTCGAGCGCTACGACCTGTCGGGCGTGGGTCGCATGAAGTTCAACCGTCGCCTCGGCCGCAAGGAAACCGAAGGCGCGGCGGTGCTGTACGACGCCAAGTACTTCCAGGATCGCAAGGACGAAGAGTCCGCACGCCTGCGCGGCATCTACGCGCAGACGTCCGACATCCTCGACGTCATCCGCGTGCTGACGGAAATCCGCAACGGTCGCGGCGTGGTCGACGACATCGACCACCTCGGCAACCGTCGCGTGCGTTCGGTCGGTGAAATGGCGGAGAACACCTTCCGCGTCGGCCTCGTGCGCGTCGAGCGTGCGGTCAAGGAGCGCCTGTCGATGGCGGAGTCCGAAGGCCTCACGCCGCAGGAACTCATCAACGCCAAGCCCGTCGCGGCCGCGATCAAGGAGTTCTTCGGCTCCTCGCAGCTGTCGCAGTTCATGGACCAGAACAACCCGCTGTCGGAAGTCACGCACAAGCGTCGCGTGTCGGCCCTCGGCCCGGGCGGTCTGACGCGTGAGCGTGCCGGCTTCGAAGTGCGCGACGTGCACCCGACGCACTACGGTCGCGTCTGCACCATCGAAACGCCGGAAGGCCCGAACATCGGCCTGATCAACTCGCTCGCCGTGTTCGCACGTACGAACCGCTATGGCTTCCTCGAGACGCCGTACCGCCGTGTCGTCGACGGCAAGGTGACCGAAGAGATCGAGTTCCTTTCGGCGATCGAAGAGAACGAGTACGTCATCGCCCAGGCCAACGCGCCGCAGGACGAGAAGGGCACGATGACGGCGCAGTTCGTCGCCTGCCGTTACCAGGGCGAATCGCTGCTCAAGCCGCCGAGCGAAGTCCACTTCATGGACGTCTCGCCGATGCAGACCGTGTCGGTCGCGGCCGCGCTCGTGCCGTTCCTCGAGCACGACGACGCGAACCGCGCACTCATGGGCGCGAACATGCAGCGCCAGGCGGTGCCGACGCTGCGTGCGCAGAAGCCGCTGGTGGGCACGGGCATCGAGCGCGCCGTGGCACGCGACTCGGGCGTGACCGTGAATGCGCGCCGCGGTGGCGTGATCGAAGCGATCGACGCCGCGCGCATCGTCGTCAAGGTCAACGAAGGTGAAGTCAACGAAGGCCTCGACGCCGGCGTCGACATCTACAACCTCGTCAAGTACACGCGTTCGAACCAGAACACCTGCATCAACCAGCGTCCGCTGGTGAAGGTCGGTGATCGCATCGAGCGCGGCGACGTGCTGGCCGACGGTCCGTCGACCGACATCGGCGAGCTCGCGCTCGGCCAGAACATGCTGGTCGCGTTCATGCCGTGGAACGGCTACAACTTCGAAGACTCGATCCTGCTCAGCGAGCGCGTCGTCGAAGAAGATCGCTACACGACGATCCACATCGAAGAACTGACCGTCCAGGCGCGCGACACCAAGCTCGGACCGGAGGAAATCACCGCCGACATCCCGAACGTGTCCGAGCAGGCGCTCGGCCGTCTCGACGAGTCGGGCGTGGTCTACATCGGTGCGGAAGTGCGCGCGGGCGACATCCTCGTCGGCAAGGTCACGCCGAAGGGCGAGAGCCAGCTGACGCCGGAAGAGAAGCTGCTCCGCGCGATCTTCGGCGAGAAGGCGTCCGACGTTAAGGACAGCTCGCTGCGCGTGCCGCCGGGCATGGACGGCGTCGTCATCGACGTGCAGGTCTTCACCCGCGACGGCATCGAGAAGGACAAGCGCGCGCGTCAGATCGAAGAGAGCGAAATCCGTCGGGTCAAGAAGGACTTCGACGACCAGTTCCGCATCCTCGAGGCGGCGATCTACGACCGTCTGCGTGGCCAGCTGCTCGGCAAGGTGGCGAACGGCGGTGCCGGCCTCAAGAAGGGCGACACGGTCACGTCGCTGGTGCTCGACAGCCTGTCCAAGAAGGACTGGTTCACGTTGCGCATGAAGGACGACGACGCGGTCGAGGCGATCGAGCGCGCGCAGAAGCAGATCGACGAATACCAGAAGGAATTCGAGCGTCGCTTCGCCGACAAGCGCGGCAAGATCACCCAGGGCGACGACCTCGCGCCGGGCGTGCTCAAGATGGTCAAGGTCTTCCTCGCCGTTAAGCGCCGCATCCAGCCGGGCGACAAGATGGCCGGCCGCCACGGCAACAAGGGTGTCGTGTCGACGATCGTTCCGGTCGAAGACATGCCGTACAGCGCCGACGGCACCACCGTCGACATCGTGCTGAACCCGCTGGGCGTTCCGTCGCGAATGAACATCGGCCAGATCCTCGAAGTCCACCTTGGTTGGGCGGCGAAGGGCTTGGGCAAGAAGATCGATCGCATGCTGCAGGCGCAGGCCGCGGTGTCGGATCTGCGCAAGTTCCTCGGTGAGATCTACAACCACGACACCGGCGTGGTCGGTGAGCGCGTCGACCTGTCGCAGTTCTCCGACGAGGAGCTGATTCGCCTCGCCAAGAACCTGACCGACGGCGTGCCGATGGCGACGCCGGTGTTCGACGGCGCGGCCGAGACCGAGATCAAGAAGATGCTCGAGCTCGCCGAGCTGCCGCTGAGCGGCCAGACCGTGCTGCACGACGGTCGTACCGGCGAAGCGTTCGAACGTCCGGTCACCGTCGGCTACATGCACATGCTGAAGCTGAACCACCTGGTCGACGACAAGATGCACGCGCGTTCGACCGGTCCGTACTCGCTCGTCACCCAGCAGCCGCTGGGCGGCAAGGCGCAGTTCGGCGGTCAGCGTTTCGGCGAGATGGAAGTCTGGGCGCTGGAAGCGTACGGCGCGGCCTACACCCTGCAGGAAATGCTGACGGTGAAGTCCGACGACGTGCAGGGCCGCAACCAGATGTACAAGAACATCGTCGACGGCGACTACGAGATGGTCGCGGGCATGCCGGAGTCCTTCAACGTTCTCGTGAGGGAAATCCGCTCGCTGGCGATCAACATGGAGCTTGAGGAGCACTGAGAACCGCGCGGCCGGCGCACATCGCGCCGGCCTGCTGCACGGAACGTTCTCAACTGCGAATCGCTCCCTAGGAGACTGAAATGAAAGACCTGCTCAATCTGTTCAACCAGCAGCGCACGACGATCGACTTCGACGCGATCAAGATCGGTCTGGCTTCGCCGGACCTGATCCGCTCCTGGTCGTACGGCGAAGTGAAGAAGCCCGAGACGATCAACTACCGCACGTTCAAGCCCGAGCGTGACGGCCTGTTCTGCTCGGCGATCTTCGGCCCGATCAAGGACTACGAGTGCCTGTGCGGCAAGTACAAGCGCATGAAGCACCGCGGCGTGGTCTGCGAGAAGTGCGGCACCGAAGTCACGCTGGCCAAGGTGCGCCGTGAGCGCATGGGCCACATCGACCTCGCGTCGCCGGTGGCGCACATCTGGTTCCTGAAGTCGCTTCCGTCGCGCATCGGCCTGATGCTCGACATGACCCTGCGTGACATCGAGCGCATCCTGTACTTCGAAGCCTTCGTGGTGACGGAGCCGGGCCTGACGCCGATGGAGCGTGGCCAGCTGCTGACCGAAGAGCAGTTCCTGCAGGCACGCCAGGAGCACGGCGACGACTTCGAAGCCGCGATGGGCGCCGAGGCGATCTACGAGCTGCTGCGCACGATCGACCTGCAGTCGGAGATGGTCACGCTGCGCGAGGACATCGCGTCGACGGGTTCGGAGACCAAGCTCAAGCGCCTCACCAAGCGCATCAAGCTGATCGAGGCCTTCATCGAGTCCGGCAACCGCCCGGAGTGGATGGTCATGACCGTCCTGCCGGTGCTACCGCCGGATCTGCGTCCGCTCGTCCCGCTGGACGGTGGCCGCTTCGCGACGTCGGACCTCAACGATCTGTACCGCCGCGTCATCAACCGCAACAACCGCCTGCGTCGCCTGCTCGAACTCAATGCGCCCGACATCATCGTGCGCAACGAGAAGCGCATGCTGCAGGAGTCGGTCGATGCGCTGATGGACAACGGCCGTCGTGGCCGCGCCATCACCGGCACCAACAAGCGTCCTTTGAAGTCGCTCGCCGACATGATCAAGGGCAAGCAGGGTCGCTTCCGCCAGAACCTGCTCGGCAAGCGCGTCGACTACTCGGGCCGTTCGGTCATCGTGGTCGGCCCGACGCTGCGTCTGCACGAGTGCGGCCTGCCGAAGAAGATGGCGCTCGAGCTGTTCAAGCCCTTCATCTTCTCCAAGCTGCAGCGCCGTGGCCTCGCCACGACGATCAAGGCGGCGAAGAAGCTCGTCGAGCGCGAAGAGGCCCAGGTGTGGGACATCCTCGAAGAGGTGATCCGCGAACACCCGGTCATGCTCAACCGCGCGCCGACGCTGCACCGCCTCGGCATCCAGGCGTTCGAGCCGGTCCTGATCGAAGGCAAGGCGATCCAGCTGCATCCGCTCGTGTGTACGGCGTTCAACGCCGACTTCGACGGTGACCAGATGGCCGTGCACGTGCCGCTCTCGCTGGAAGCCCAGCTGGAAGCGCGCGCGCTGATGATGTCGTCGAACAACATCCTGTCGCCGGCGAACGGCGAGCCGATCATCGTGCCGTCGCAGGACGTCGTGCTCGGCCTGTACTACATGTCGCGCGCCCTGGTGAACAAGAAGGGCGAGGGCATGGCGTTCGCGAACGTCGCCGAGGTCAAGCGCGCGTACGACAACCGCGTCGTCGAGCTGCACGCCAAGGTCAAGGTCCGCATCACGCAGACCGTGATCGCGGAAGACGGCACGCGTTCGAAGCAGACGTCGATCGTCGACACCACCGTCGGCCGCGCACTCCTGCAGGAAATCCTGCCGGAAGGCCTGTCGTTCGAGCTCGCCAACACCGAGCTGACCAAGAAGAACATCTCGCGCCTGATCAACAGCTGCTATCGCCAGCTGGGCCTCAAGGACACGGTGATCTTCGCCGACCAGCTGATGTACACCGGCTTCGCGTACGCCACGCGCGCCGGCGTGTCGATCGGCATCGACGACATGACCATCCCGAATGAGAAGAAGGGCATCCTCGCCGAGGCGGAAGCCGAAGTGCTGGAGATCCAGGAGCAGTACCAGTCGGGTCTGGTCACCGCCGGCGAGCGTTACAACAAGGTCGTCGACATCTGGTCGCGCACGAACGAGCGCGTCGCGAAGGCGATGATGGACGCCATCGGCACCGAGACCGTCGAAGGTTCGGACGGCAAGCCGGTCGCGCAGAAGTCGATGAACTCGATCTACATCATGGCCGACTCGGGTGCGCGTGGTTCGCAGGCGCAGATCCGTCAGCTCGCCGGTATGCGCGGCCTGATGGCCAAGCCGGACGGCTCGATCATCGAGACGCCGATCACCGCGAACTTCCGCGAAGGCCTGAACGTTCTCCAGTACTTCATCTCGACCCACGGTGCCCGTAAGGGCCTCGCGGATACCGCGCTGAAGACGGCGAACTCGGGTTACCTCACGCGTCGTCTGGTCGACGTCGCGCAGGACGTGGTCATCACCGAGAGCGATTGCGGCACGCTCGAAGGCCTGACCATGACCCCGATCGTCGAAGGCGGCGATGTCGTCGAACCGCTGAAGGAGCGCGTGCTCGGTCGCGTGGTCGCCGAGGACGTGTTCCTGCCGGGCAACGACGAGGATCCGATCGTCACCCGCAATACGCTGCTCGACGAAGCCTGGGTCGCCAAGCTCGAAGAAGCGAGCGTGCAGTCGATCAAGGTGCGTTCGACCATCACCTGCGAAACGCCGTTCGGCGTCTGCGCATCGTGCTATGGCCGTGACCTCGGCCGCGGCCACCTCGTCAACCACGGCGAAGCGGTCGGTGTCGTCGCGGCGCAGTCGATCGGTGAGCCGGGCACGCAGCTGACGATGCGTACGTTCCACATCGGTGGTGCGGCATCGCGAGCGGCGGCGATCGACAACATCACGGTCAAGACGACGGGTTCGATCAAGTTCAACAACCTCAAGCACGTCGAGCACGCCAACGGCCACCTGGTCGCGGTGTCGCGTTCGGGCGAACTGTCGGTGCTCGATGCGCACGGCCGCGAGCGCGAGCGCTACAAGCTGCCGTACGGCGCGACGATCACCGTGCGTGACGGTGCGGAGATCAAGGCGGGCCAGCAGGTCGCCAATTGGGATCCGCATAACCACCCGATCGTGTCGGAAGTGAAGGGCTTCATGCGCTTCATCGACTTCGTCGACGGCGTCACCGTCATCCAGAAGACCGACGAACTGACCGGCCTCGCATCGAGCGAGATCACCGATCCGAAGCGTCGTGGTACGCAGGCGAAGGATCTGCGTCCGCTGGTGCGCATCGTCGATGCGAACGGCAAGGATCTGCAGATCCCGGGTACCGACCTGCCGGCGCAGTACATGCTGCCGCCGCGTTCGATCGTCAACCTGCAGGACGGGGCGCCGGTGGGCGTGGGCGACGTGGTCGCGAAGATTCCGCAGGAAGCTTCGAAGACCCGCGACATCACCGGTGGTCTGCCGCGCGTGGCCGACCTGTTCGAAGCGCGCAAGCCGAAGGATCCGGCGATTCTCGCCGAAGTCTCCGGCATCGTTTCGTTCGGCAAGGACACCAAGGGCAAGCAGCGCCTGATCATCAAGCAGGCCGACGGCAGCGAGCACGAAGAGCTGATCCCGAAGTACCGCCAGATCATCGTGTTCGAAGGCGAGCACGTGGAGAAGGGCGAGACGGTCGTCGACGGCGAGCCTAACCCGCAGGACATCCTGCGCCTGCTCGGCGTCGAGCCGCTGGCCGTGTACCTGACCAAGGAAATCCAGGACGTCTATCGCCTGCAGGGCGTCAAGATCAACGACAAGCACATCGAGGTGATCGTTCGCCAGATGCTGCGCAAGGTCGAGATCGTCGACGCGGGTGACAGCAAGTTCCTGGCCGGCGAGCAGGTCGAGCGTCAGCGTCTGATCGAAGAGAACCAGCGCCTCGCGACGCGCAACGAGATCCTGGCGAAGTACGAGCCAGTGCTGCTCGGCATCACCAAGGCCTCGCTGGCGACCGAGTCGTTCATCTCGGCGGCCTCGTTCCAGGAGACCACCCGCGTGCTCACCGAGGCGGCCGTCCGCGGCACCCGCGACACGCTGCGCGGGCTCAAGGAGAACGTGATCGTCGGTCGCCTGATCCCGGCCGGTACCGGTCTGGCGTACCACAGCCAGCGCCGCAAGAACGCCTCGGGCCTGACCGATCAGGAACTCGAGACGCTCTCGGCGCCCGCGACGGTCGGTGAGGCTCCGGCCGCTGCCGAAGCGGTCGAGGGCGGCGAGGAAGAGTGAGGCGCCGGGCGCGCTTGCCTCGGGGCAGGCGCGCCCTGCTATACTCTCCCGGCTAAGCATTACCCGGGCGGCCTTCGGGCAAGCCCCAGATCACCAAATGAGGTCACAGGACGTGCCTCGTATTGGACCCAAGGCAGGGTGGGATCTCGCGACGCGCGCGCCTCCGGGCATCTGCGCGACGCACAAAGCGAGCCCGCGACCGGCCGATCCGGACGCGGGCTAGGCTTTTTCGTCTTGGCTGGTCCCTCGGGGCTGGCCTTCCGTTTTCCACGGGCCTCGGCCCACACGAAGAGCTCCAGATGGCGACCATCAATCAGCTGGTGCGCAAGCCGCGCAGCCCTGAAACCTACAAGAGCACGTCCCCGGCCCTGCAGAATTGCCCGCAGCGTCGCGGCGTCTGCACCCGCGTGTACACCACGACCCCGAAGAAGCCGAACTCGGCCCTCCGCAAGGTCGCCAAGGTGCGTCTCACCAACGGCTACGAGGTCATCTCGTACATCGGCGGCGAAGGCCACAACCTGCAGGAGCACTCGGTCGTGCTGATCCGCGGCGGTCGCGTCAAGGATCTCCCGGGCGTGCGCTACCACACCGTGCGTGGCTCGCTCGACGCCGCAGGCGTCACCAAGCGCCGCCAGAGCCGCTCCAAGTACGGCGCCAAGCGTCCGAAGTCCTGATTCCGGCGGGCGCTTTCCGCGCCGCCGACTGATACGAGAGGTACACGCCAATGTCGCGTAAAGGTTCCACCCCGCAGCGCTCGGTGCTGCCCGATCCGAAGCACGGAAGCGAGACGATCGCCCGCTTCATCAACATGGTCATGCAGAGCGGCAAGAAGTCGGTCGCCGAGAAGATCGTGTACGGCGCGATGGATGTCATCGGCCAGAAGAATCCGAACGCCCTCGAGCTCGTCGAGAAGGCCCTGACCAACGTCGCTCCGGCGGTCGAGGTCAAGTCCCGCCGCGTCGGCGGTGCGACGTACCAGGTGCCGGTCGAAGTGCGCGCTTCGCGTCGTTCGGCCCTCGCCATGCGTTGGCTGATCGATTCCGCGCGCAAGCGTGGCGAGAACTCGATGCCGCGCAAGCTCGCGGCCGAGCTGCTCGACGCCAGCGAGAACCGCGGCGGCGCGATCAAGAAGCGCGAAGAGACGCACCGTATGGCCGAGGCCAACAAGGCGTTCGCGCACTACCGCTGGTGATCCAGCGCTTCGAGCGCTGACGGGGCGGCCTCCGGCCGCCCTCCCACCGGAGGCCGCCTTCAAGGGCGGCGTCCGGCCATTTGAGAATCCGAAAACATACGAGAGGGTCCCGTGGCTCGCACCACTCCCATCGAGCGTTACCGCAACTTCGGCATCATGGCCCACATCGATGCCGGCAAGACCACCACGTCCGAACGCATCCTGTTCTACACCGGCGTCAGCCACAAGATCGGCGAAGTGCACGAAGGTGCCGCGACGATGGACTGGATGGAGCAGGAGCAGGAGCGCGGCATCACCATTACGTCGGCCGCGACGACCGCGTTCTGGAAGGGCATGGACAAGTCCCTGCCGGAACACCGCTTCAACATCATCGACACCCCCGGCCACGTCGACTTCACCATCGAAGTCGAGCGTTCGCTGCGCGTGCTCGACGGTGCGGTGTTCGTGCTCTGCGCCGTCGGTGGCGTGCAGCCGCAGTCGGAGACCGTGTGGCGTCAGGCCAACAAGTACTCCGTGCCGCGCATGGCGTTCGTCAACAAGATGGACCGCACTGGCGCGAACTTCGACAAGGTCGTCGAGCAGCTGAAGTCGCGTCTTGGCGCGTACGCGGTGCCGATGCAGGTGCCGGTCGGCGCTGAAGACGGCTTCGAAGGCGTCGTCGACCTGCTCAAGATGAAGGCGATCCAGTGGGACGTCGCGTCGCAGGGCACGAAGTTCGAATACAAGGACATCCCGGCCGAGCTGCAGAGCAAGGCTGAGGAAGCGCGCAGCTTCATGATGGAAGCCGCCGCGGAAGCGTCCGAAGAGCTGATGGACAAGTACCTCACCGAGGGCGAGCTGTCGGAGGCCGAGATCATCTCGGGCCTGCGCGAGCGCACCCTGCGCGTCGAGATCGTGCCGGTGTTCTGCGGTTCGGCGTTCAAGAACAAGGGCGTCCAGGCGATGCTCGACGGCGTCATCAACCTGCTGCCGTCGCCGGCTGATCGTCCGCCGGTGCAGGGCATCGACGACGACGAGAAGGAAGACAGCCGCAAGGCGTCGGACACCGAGCCGTTCTCGGCGCTGGCGTTCAAGATCATGACGGACCCGTTCGTGGGTTCGCTCACGTTCTTCCGCGTGTACTCGGGCGTCCTGAATTCGGGTGACCAGGTGTACAACCCGGTCAAGTCGAAGAAGGAACGCGTCGGCCGCATCCTGCAGATGCACGCCAACAACCGCGACGAAATCAAGGAAGTCCGCGCCGGCGACATCGCCGCGGCGGTCGGCCTGAAGGACGTCACGACCGGCGACACGCTGTGCGCGCAGGACGCGATCATCACGCTCGAGCGCATGGTGTTCCCGGAGCCGGTCATCTCGATGGCCGTCGAGCCGAAGACCAAGTCGGACCAGGAAAAGATGGGTATCGCCCTGGGCCGCCTGGCGCAGGAAGATCCTTCGTTTCGCGTGCGTACCGACGAAGAGTCCGGTCAGACCATCATCGCCGGCATGGGCGAGCTGCACCTCGACATCATCGTTGACCGCATGAAGCGCGAGTTCAACGTTGAAGCCAACGTCGGCAAGCCGCAGGTTGCTTACCGCGAGACGATCCGCAAGAACGTCAAGGTCGAAGGCAAGTACGCGCGCCAGACCGGTGGTAAGGGTCAGTTCGGTCACGTGTGGATCGAGCTGCAGCCGAACGAGCAGGGCAAGGGTTACGAGTTCGAGAACGCGATCGTCGGCGGTGTGATTCCGAAGGAATACATCCCGGCCGTGGACAAGGGCATCAAGGAAGCCGTCGCCAATGGCGTGCTTGCCGGTTACCCGATCGTCGACGTCAAGATCAAGCTCGTCGACGGTTCGTACCACGAAGTCGACTCGTCGGAAATGGCGTTCAAGATCGCCGGCTCGATGGCCTTCAAGGAAGGCTTCATGAAGGCGTCGCCGGTTCTGCTCGAGCCGATGATGAAGGTCGAAATCGTGTCGCCGGAGGATTACCTCGGTGACGTGATGGGCGACGTCAGCCGTCGTCGCGGCATTCTGCAGGGTCAGGACGACAGCCCGTCGGGCAAGATCATCAACGCGATGATTCCGCTGGGTGAGATGTTCGGCTACGCGACGTCGCTGCGTTCGATGTCGCAGGGTCGTGCGACCTTCACGATGGAATTCGATCACTACGCCGAAGCGCCGACGAACATCGCCGAGTCGGTGATCAAGAAGAACTGATCAAAAACCAATCGCCCCGGACTCAAGTCCGGGGCACGGATCAACTGAAGACTGAGGTATTTGCAATGGCCAAGGGTAAGTTCGAGCGCACCAAGCCCCACGTGAACGTGGGCACGATCGGTCACGTGGACCACGGCAAGACGACGCTGACGGCGGCGCTGACGAAGATCGGTGCGGAGCGTTTCGGTGGTGAGTTCAAGGGTTACGACCAGATCGACGCGGCGCCGGAAGAGAAGGCGCGCGGCATCACGATCTCGACGGCGCACGTGGAATACGAAAGCGCGAATCGTCACTACGCGCACGTCGACTGCCCGGGCCACGCGGACTACGTGAAGAACATGATCACGGGTGCGGCGCAGATGGACGGCGCGATCCTGGTGTGCTCGGCCGCGGACGGCCCGATGCCGCAGACGCGTGAGCACATCCTGCTCTCGCGCCAGGTCGGCGTGCCGTACATCGTCGTGTTCCTGAACAAGGCCGACATGGTCGACGACGCCGAGCTGCTCGAGCTGGTCGAGATGGAAGTGCGTGAGCTGCTGTCGAAGTACGACTTCCCGGGCGACGACACCCCGATCATCGCGGGCTCGGCCCGTCTGGCGCTGGAAGGCGACCAGTCGGAGATCGGCGTGCCGGCGATCATCAAGCTGGTCGACGCGCTGGACACCTGGATCCCGGAGCCGGAGCGTGCGATCGACATGCCGTTCCTGATGCCGGTCGAGGACGTGTTCTCGATCTCGGGTCGCGGCACGGTGGTCACGGGCCGTATCGAGCGCGGCATCATCAAGGTTGGCGACGAAATCGAAATCGTCGGCATCCGTCCGACGCAGAAGACGACGGTCACCGGCGTCGAGATGTTCCGCAAGCTGCTGGACCAAGGTCAGGCGGGCGACAACGCCGGTCTGCTGCTGCGCGGCACCAAGCGTGACGACGTCGAGCGTGGCCAGGTGCTGTGCAAGCCGGGTTCGATCAAGCCGCACACGGACTTCGAGGCCGAGGTGTACGTGCTGTCGAAGGACGAGGGCGGCCGCCACACGCCGTTCTTCAAGGGCTACCGCCCGCAGTTCTACTTCCGCACGACGGACATCACGGGTTCGATCGAGCTGCCGGAAGGCGTCGAGATGGTGATGCCGGGCGACAACATCAAGATGGTGGTGACGCTGATCAACCCGGTGGCGATGGACGAGGGCCTGCGCTTCGCGATCCGCGAAGGCGGCCGTACGGTCGGCGCCGGCGTGGTGGCGAAGATCATCAAGTAAGACCTGCCGCCATCGCCTGAGGGCGGTGCTGGCTCAGGGAGGGGCGCTTCGGCGCCCTTTCCTTATTTATGAGGGACGTCCACTCGCCTCCGGCGGCCGTACGACGGCTTCCAACGGACGTCGCCTCTCGGCCGGCAATAGCCGGCGGGCGCAGCCGTACGTCGCCCGGTCTGAATTTGTGGAGCCCGGCCCTTTACGCGGTCTTCGCATACAGGCTAGAATCGCGGTCCCTTCGATCCGTCGAGGGGATCGACAGCGAAATGTGGGGCAGGACGCTCCTCGTATTCGCCCGACAGGGAAACGTCGTGTGTCGCACCGGCCGCAGCCACCGCTGCTTGCCGCAGTGCTGCACGCGCTTTGTACTTTCTGTCAGGCGAGCCGGGAAACCGGCTCGTTTTGTTTTACGCGTGTTAGCGGCCGCAAGGCGTGGATACGTGGCCACCGTGGGGTTCGGCGCATGAAGCCGCCGTGCCCGTCGCTCTTTAAACGAAGGAAATCACCGCCATGGCGGACCAGAAGATCCGAATCCGGCTGAAAGCGTACGATCACCGACTGATCGACCGCTCGGCCAGCGAGATCGTCGAGACGGCCAAGCGGACCGGCGCGCAAGTGCGCGGCCCGATCCCGCTGCCGACCAAGACCGAGCGCTACACCATTCTCGTTTCGCCGCACGCCGACAAGGATGCGCGCGACCAGTACGAGACCCGCACGCACAAGCGCGTGCTCGACATCGTCGACCCCAACGACAAGACCGTGGACGCGCTGATGAAGCTCGAGCTCGCGGCGGGCGTTGACGTCCAGATCAAGCTGACCTGAGGCCTCCCACCATGACCGCGAAGAAATATTCGTTGGGCATTGTCGGTCGCAAGGCCGGCATGAGCCGCGTCTTCCTCGAAGACGGCAAGTCGGTGCCGGTGACGCTCATCGAAGCGACGCCGAACCGCATCACCCAGATCAAGACGCTCGATACCGACGGCTACACCGCAGTGCAGGTCACTGCCGGCGTGCGCCGCGCGTCGCTGCACACCAAGCCGGAAGCCGGTCACCTCGCCAAGGCGAAGGTCGAAGGCGGCCGTGGCCTGTGGGAGCTGCGCGTCGAGAACGACCAGATCAACGGCTTCGAAGTCGGCGGCGAAATCAAGGCCGACATCTTCCAGCCGGGCCAGATGGTCGACGTGCAGGGCGTCAGCAAGGGCAAGGGCTTCCAGGGCACGATCAAGCGCTGGAACTTCACCATGGGTGACGCCACCCACGGTAACTCGCTCTCGCACCGCTCGCCGGGTTCGATCGGCCAGCGCCAGACGCCGGGCCGCGTGTTCCCGGGCAAGAAGATGTCCGGCCACATGGGCGCCGAGACCAAGACCGTGCAGGGCCTCGAGGTCGTCCGCGTGGACGCCGAGCGCGGCCTGATCGCCGTCAAGGGTGCGGTCCCGGGTGCTCCGGGTGGCGACGTCATCGTTCGCCCGACCACCAAGGGCTGAGGAGAAGACGATGGAACTCGCCATTAACAACAGCGGCAAGACGCTCTCGGTCTCCGACGCCGTCTTCGGCCGTGATTTCAGCGAAGACCTGGTGCATCAGGTCGTCGTCGCCTACCGCAACGCCGGTCGCTCGGGCACGAAGGCGCAGAAGACGCGCGCCGAAGTGAACGGCACCACGAAGAAGTCGAAGAAGCAGAAGGGTGGCGGTGCACGTCACGGCGCCCTGACCGCTCCGATCTTCGTCGGCGGCGGCGTGACGTTCGCGGCCAAGCCGCGCAGCTTCGCGCAGAAGGTCAACCGCAAGATGTATCGCGCCGCGATGGCGTCGATCCTGTCGGAGCTCAACCGTCAGGGCCGTCTGTCCGTCGTCGAGACGCTCGAGCTGGACGCGCCGAAGACCAAGGGTCTGATCGCCAAGCTCAAGGATCTCGGCACCGGCCGCCGTCCGCTCATCGTCACCGAGGACGCGACGGAGAACCTGTACCTGTCGGCGCGCAACCTGCCGTACGTCGAAGTCCGTGATGTCCAGGGCCTCGATCCGGTCGCGCTCGTCGGCGCCGACTCCGTCGTGTTCACGACCGAGGCCGTCAAGAAGATCGAGGAGTGGCTGGCATGAACGACGCCAAGCTCTACAGCATCATCCGCGCGCCGCGCATCTCGGAAAAGACGGCCCGTCTGCAGGAAGTCTCGAACCAGTACGTGTTCGAGGTTTCGACGGAAGCCAACAAGATCGAGATCAAGGAAGCCGTCGAGAAGATTTTCGGCGTGAATGTCCGTGCGGTGAACGTGGTCAACGTGAAGGGCAAGAACAAGGCCTTCAAGTTCCGCATGGGCCGCCGCAGCGATTGGCGCAAGGCCTACGTCACGCTGGCCGAAGGCCAGTCCATCGACGTGATGGCCACGGCCTGAGGATAGATCGATGCCATTGATGACCTTCAAGCCCACCTCTGCCGGTCGCCGTAGCGCGGTCCGCGTGGTGACCCCCGGCCTCCACAAGGGCGACCCGTACCAGGGCCTCGTGGAGAAGCAGGGCAAGACCGGTGGTCGTAACCACCACGGCCGCATCACCACCCGTCACATCGGTGGTGGCCACAAGCAGCACTACCGCATCATCGACTTCAAGCGCGACAAGGTCGGTATTCCGGCCCGTGTCGAGCGGATCGAATACGATCCGAACCGCACCGCGCACATCGCGCTGCTGTGCTACGTCGATGGTGAGCGCCGCTACATCATCGCGCCGAAGGGCCTCAAGACCGGCGATCAGGTGATCGCGGGCCGTGATGCGCCGATCCGCGCGGGCAACACGCTGCCGCTCACCAACATTCCGGTCGGCTCCACGGTGCATTGCATCGAGATGAAGCCGGGCAAGGGCGCGCAGATCGCGCGTGCGGCGGGTGCTGGCGTGCAGCTGGTTGCGCGTGAGCAGGGTTACGCCACGCTGCGTCTTCGCTCCGGTGAGATGCGCAAGGTGCCGGCCGAATGCTGCGCCACGATCGGCGAAGTCGGTAACGACGAGCACAACCTCGAGAAGCTGGGCAAGGCCGGTGCGAAGCGTTGGCGCGGCGTCAAGCCGACCGTCCGCGGCGCCGCCATGAACCCGGTCGACCACCCGCACGGTGGTGGTGAGGCGAAGGCAGGCCAGGGTAATCCGCATCCGGTCACCCCCTGGGGTGTCCCGACCAAGGGTTACAAGACCCGCAAGAACAAGCGGACCGCGCAGTTCATCGTCCGCGACCGCAGGAGCTAATCGGCCATGCCACGTTCACTCAAGAAGGGCCCGTTCGTCGACCACCACCTCATCAAGAAGGTGGAGACCGCGGGTAACAACAAGAAGCCGATCAAGACCTGGTCGCGTCGTTCGACCGTGCTGCCGGAAATGATCGGCTTCACGATCGCCGTCCATAACGGGAAGAATCACATCCCGGTTCTCGTCAACGAGAACATGGTCGGTCACAAGCTCGGCGAGTTCGCCATGACCCGGACGTTCAAGGGTCATGTCGCGGACAAGAAGTCGAAGTAAGGAGATGACCATGGAAGCGAAAGCCATCCTGCGCAGCGCGCGCATCTCCCCCCAGAAGGCCCGCCTCGTCGCCGACCAGGTCCGTGGCCTGCCGGTCGAGCGCGCCCTCAGCCTCCTCAAGTTCTCCGACAAGAAGGTCGCGGGCATGATCTACAAGGTCGTGTTCTCCGCTGCTTCGAACGCCGAGAATAACCTCGGCGCGGATGCCGACGACCTGCGCGTCAAGACCATCATGGTCGACGAAGGTCCGACGC
Source organism: Lysobacter sp. TY2-98 (assembly GCF_003367355.1). Lineage (NCBI taxonomy): Bacteria > Pseudomonadati > Pseudomonadota > Gammaproteobacteria > Lysobacterales > Lysobacteraceae > Lysobacter > Lysobacter sp. TY2-98. The sequence continues at coordinate 2,020,830 of NZ_CP031413.1, read as the reverse complement.
TGAAGCGCTTCATGGCGCGGGCCAAAGGCCGCGGCACCCGCATCCTCAAGCGCACCAGCCACATCACTGTGGTCGTGGGCGCGGGCAAGTAAGGCGGAGACTGACTATGGGTCATAAAGTTCATCCCACCGGTATCCGTCTCGGCATCGCCAAGGACTGGAACTCGAAGTGGTTCGCCAACAAGAAGCAGTACGCCGGCTACCTGGCCGCCGACCTCAAGGTCCGTGAACTGCTTCGCAAGAAGCTGGCCGCGGCCGGCATCTCGAAGATCCTGATCGAGCGTCCCGCGAACAACGCGCGCGTCACGATTCACACCGCCCGTCCGGGCGTGGTGATCGGCAAGCGTGGCGAAGACATCGAGAAGCTGCGTAAGGAAGTCAGCGACGTGATGGGCGTTCCGGCGCACATCAACGTGTCCGAGGTCCGCAAGCCGGAGCTCGACGCGCAGCTCGTCGCCGAATCGATCGCGCAGCAGCTCGAGCGCCGCATCATGTTCCGTCGTGCGATGAAGCGTGCGGTCGGCAACGCGATGCGCCTCGGTGCGCTGGGCATCAAGGTCAACGTGGCTGGCCGCCTCAACGGTGCGGAAATCGCCCGTTCGGAGTGGTACCGCGAAGGCCGCGTGCCGCTGCACACCCTTCGCGCCGATATCGACTACGGCTTCGCCGAAGCGAAGACCACGTACGGGATCATCGGTATCAAGTGCTGGATCTACAAGGGCGAAGTGTTCGACTTCTCCCAGGTGGGCCAGGAGAAGCAGGAAGAGAACTCGTCGCCGCGCGGCGAGCGCTCCGAGCGCGGTGACCGGGGCGATCGTCGTGATCGTCGCGACCGCGAGCAGAGGTAATTCGCCATGCTGCAACCCAAGCGAACCAAATTCCGCAAGATGCACAAGGGCCGCAATGACGGCCTGGCGTGGAGCGCCAACGCTGTCAGCTTCGGCGAGTTCGGTCTGAAGGCAACCGCCCACGGCCAGCTCACCGCGCGTCAGATCGAAGCGGCACGTCGTGCGATCAGCCGTTACGTGAAGCGTGGCGGCAAGATGTGGATCCGCGTGTTCCCCGACAAGCCGATTACCCAGAAGCCGATCGAAGTCCGAATGGGCTCGGGTAAGGGCAACGTCGAGTACTGGGTCGCGCAGATCCAGCCGGGCCGCATGATTTACGAGATCGAGGGCGTCAGCGAGGAAGTTGCGCGCGAAGCGTTCCGTCTTGCCTCGGCGAAGCTCTCCGTGACCACCACTTTCGTTACCCGCACGGTGCGCTAATGGACCTCAAGGAACTCCGCACGAAGTCGGCCGACGAGCTGAATGCCCACCTGACCGACCTGCACAAGGAGCAATTCGCGCTCCGCATGCAGCAGGCCACCGGCCAGCTCGCCAAGAGCCATGACGTCCGCCGCGTCCGTCGCGAGATCGCTCGCACGAAGATGCTGCTGGGCCAGAACAAGTAAGGACCCGCCATGACCGACAACAATACAGAGAAGGCGATTCGCACGGTCGAAGGTCGCGTCGTCAGCAACAAGATGGACAAGACCGTCACTGTGCTCATCGAGCGCCAGGTCAAGCACGCGCTGTACGGCAAGTACATCCGCCGCTCGACCAAGCTGCACGCGCACGACGCTGACAACTCCTGCAACGAGGGCGACGTCGTTCGCCTGCAGGAAATCGCGCCGATGTCGAAGACCAAGAACTGGCGCGTGGTGCAGATCGTCACCCGCGCGGCCGGCTAAGAGGAGGAGCGAAACATGATCCAGATGCAGAGCTACCTCGACGTGGCCGACAACTCCGGCGCGAAGGAAGTGATGTGCATCAAGGTGCTGGGCGGCTCGAAGCGCCGTTACGCCGGCATCGGTGACATCATCAAGGTGTCCGTCAAGGACGCCATTCCGCGCGGCAAGGTGAAGAAGGGTGACGTGTACGACGCCGTCGTCGTGCGCACCCGCAAGGGCGTCCGTCGTCCCGACGGTTCGCTGATTCGTTTCGACGGCAATGCCGCCGTGCTGCTCAACAACAAGCAGGAGCCGATCGGCACCCGCATCTTCGGACCGGTCACGCGCGAGCTGCGTACCGAAAAGTTCATGAAGATCGTGTCGCTCGCCCCTGAAGTGCTCTGAGCGGAGGAAGACTCATGAACCGTATCCGCAAGGGCGACCAGGTCGTCGTCATTACCGGCAAGGACAAGGGCAAGCAGGGCGAAGTCGTCCGCGTGCTCGGCGACAAGGTCGTCGTGTCCAACGTCAACGTGGTCAAGCGCCACACCAAGCCGAACCCGCAGGCGGGTCAGCCGGGTGGCGTGATCGAGCGCGAAGCGCCGATCCACGCGTCCAACGTGATGGTCTTCAACCCGGCGACGGGCAAGGGCGAGCGCGTTGCTTTCAAGGTGCTGGAGGATGGACGCAAATTGCGTGTGTTCCGCTCCAGCGGTGAGGCGGTTGACGCCTGAGGAATGCAGAAATGACCACCCGTCTCGAAAAGTTCTACAAGGACGAAGTCGTCCCGCAGCTCATCCAGAAGTTCGGCTACAAGAACCCGATGGAAGTGCCGCGCCTGAGCAAGATCACGATCAACATGGGCGTGGGCGAAGCCGCCACGAACAAGAAGATCCTCGAAAACGCCGTCGCTGACATGACCAAGATCGCTGGTCAGAAGCCGATCGTGACGAAGAGCCGCGTGTCGGTCGCTTCGTTCAAGATCCGCGACGGCTGGCCGATCGGCGCCAAGGTCACGCTGCGTCGGGCCAAGATGTTCGAGTTCCTCGACCGTCTCGTGAACATCTCGCTGCCGCGCGTCCGCGACTTCCGCGGCGTGTCGGGCAAGTCGTTCGACGGCCGCGGCAACTACAACATGGGCGTCAAGGAACAGATCATCTTCCCGGAGATCGATTTCGACCAGGTCGACGCGCTGCGTGGCATGGACATCGCGATCACCACCACCGCGAAGACCGACGCCGAAGCCAAGGCGCTGCTCGAAGCGTTCCGCTTCCCGTTCCGCAACTGATCCCACAGGACGACACACATGGCCAAGACCTCCATGGTCAACCGCGAGATCAAGCGCGCGAAGCTCGCCAAGCGCTACGGCGCGAAGCGCATCGAGCTCAAGAAGATCATCGCCAGCACCACCGCTTCGTATGACGACAAGATGGACGCCGTCGTCAAGCTGCAGAAGCTTCCGCGTGACTCCTCGCCGAGCCGTCAGCGCAACCGCTGCGAGCTGTCGGGCCGTCCGCGCGGCGTCTATCGCAAGTTCGGCCTCGGCCGCAACATGCTTCGCAAGGCGACCATGAACGGCGACGTGCCTGGTCTGCGCAAGGCAAGCTGGTAAACTAGCCGGCTTCACCGCGGCGGAGCGATCCGCCGCGGCTTACAACTGAAATTCGCAATCCCGCGGATATCGGTGCTTCTCATAAGGAAACTCTCATGAGCATGACTGATCCCATCGCCGACATGCTGGTCCGCATCAAGAATGCGGCTGCCGTGCGCAAGCAGTCGGTCACCCTGCCGTCCTCGAAGGTCAAGGTCGCAATCGCCAAGGTGCTGAAGGACGAGGGCTACATCCTCGACTACCGTACCGCTGAAGCGGGCGCCGGCAAGACCGAGCTCGAGATCGCGCTGAAGTATTACGAAGGCCGTCCGGTGATCGAGCGTCTGGAGCGCTTCTCGCGTTCGAGCCGCCGCCAGTACCGCGGCAAGTCGGAGCTGCCGAAGGTGCTCAACGGCCTCGGCGTCGCCATCATCTCCACCTCGAAGGGCATCATGACCGACTCGCAGGCGCGCCAGCAGGGCGTCGGCGGCGAAGTCCTGTGCTTCGTGGCCTAAGGGAGGAATAGACATGTCCCGAGTTGCCAAGAAGCCGATCGCCCTGCCGAAGGGTGTCGAGCTCAATGTCCAGGCCGAATCGATCAGCGCCAAGGGTCCGAAGGGCACGCTGAGCGTCGCCAAGCCGGCCGCGATCCAGGTCAAGGTCGAAGACGGCACCGCCGTGTTCACCACCGAAGACGCCGCGCTGATTCCGCTCACCGGCACGCTGCGCGCCATCCTCGCCAACATGGTGAAGGGCGTTTCGGAAGGTTTCGAGCGCAAGCTCGAGCTGGTCGGCGTCGGTTACCGCGCGTCGATGCAGGGCAAGGACCTGAACCTGTCGCTGGGTTTCTCGCACCCGGTCCTGTTCCCGGCGCCGGAAGGCATCACCATCGCCACGCCGTCGCAGACGGAAATCGTGGTGACGGGCGCTGACAAGCAGCGCGTCGGCGAAGTCGCCGCCAAGATCCGTGGCTTCCGTCCGCCGGAGCCCTACAAGGGCAAGGGCGTGAAGTACGCGGGCGAAGTGATCATTCGTAAGGAAGCCAAGAAGGCCTAATCCGGCCGGGCGCCGCCGAACGCGGCGCCGGACCTTCCGCCTTCAGCTTTCGAGGACAAGACCATGCTTAAGAAAATCGCCCGCCTTCGCCGCGCCAAGTCGACTCGCTCGCACATCCGTGTGCTCGGCGTGCCGCGCCTGTCGGTGCTGCGCACCGGTCAGCACCTGTACGCCCAGATCTTCTCGGCCGACGGGTCGAAGGTCCTCGCTTCGGCGTCGACCCTCCAGTCGGACATCAAGGACGGCTTGAAGAACGGCAAGAACGCCGACGCCGCCGCCAAGGTCGGCCGCGCGATCGCCGAGAAGGCCAAGGCCGCAGGCATTGAGAAGATCGCGTTCGATCGGTCGGGTTACCGCTACCACGGCCGCATCAAGGCGCTCGCCGATGCTGCCCGCGAAGGTGGCCTGCAGTTCTAAGAACGGTTCGCCGTTCACCCCGCCGGTGCGGTTGAGCATCGGACGTCGGCGCGGATTTCCGCGCCGTCGGTACGCCCGCGGTACATCACAACGATAAGCGGCAAAGCCGCAAGTCCTTTCAACTACCGAGATACTCAAATGGCAGAAGAGCGTCAGAGCCGCGGCCGCGATCGTGATCGCAACCGCGAAGAAATCGACGACGGCATGATCGAGAAGCTGATCGCGGTCAATCGCGTCAGCAAGACCGTCAAGGGTGGTCGCCAGTTCACCTTCACCGCACTGACGGTGGTCGGCGACGGCAATGGCAAGGTCGGCTTCGGTTACGGCAAGGCGCGCGAAGTGCCGGTCGCGATCCAGAAGTCGATGGAGCACGCGCGCAAGTCGATGACCAATGTCGATCTGAACAACGGCACGTTGTGGCACACGGTCAAGGCCGGCCACGGCGCGGCTCGCGTGTTCATGCAGCCCGCGTCCGAAGGTACCGGCGTGATCGCCGGCGGCGCGATGCGTGCCGTGCTCGAAGCGGCGGGCGTCAAGAACGTCCTCGCCAAGGCCGTCGGTTCGCGCAATCCGATCAACCTCGTGCGCGCCACGATGCGCGGCCTGACCGACATCCGGTCGCCGTCGCAGATCGCGGCCAAGCGCGGCAAGAAGGTGGAGGACCTGGTCCATGGCTAAGAACCAGTCTGTCGAGGGCGGCACCGTGAAGGTCCGTCTGGTCAAGGGTCTTCGCGGCACGCAGTCGATTCATCGTCTGTCGGTGCGCGCGCTGGGTCTCAACAAGCTCAACGATGTGCGTGAACTGAAGGACAGCCCGCAGGTGCGCGGTCTGATCAATAAGGTTCACTACCTCGTTCGCGTCGAGGAGTAATCGACCATGCGTCTCAACACTCTGCAGCCCGGTGAGGGCGCGCGTACCGAGCCCAAGCGCGTCGGTCGCGGTATCGGTTCCGGCCTGGGCAAGACCTGCGGCCGCGGCCACAAGGGCTCGTTCGCGCGCTCGGGCAAGGGCAAGATCAAGGCGGGCTTCGAAGGCGGTCAGATGCCGATGCAGCGTCGCCTGCCGAAGATCGGCTTCCGCTCGACGACGGCCAAGGAATCCGCCGAGGTGCTGCTGTACGCACTCGACGGTCTTGAAGCCGGCGAAATCACCATCACCTCGCTGAAGGAAGCGGGCCTCGTCCCGCCGAACGCGAAGAAGGTGAAGGTGGTGAAGAAGGGCGACGTCACCAAGGCCTTCACCCTCAAGGGTGTGTCGGCTACGGCTGGCGCGAAGGCGGCGCTCGAAGCCGCTGGCGGTTCGATCTCGGAGTAAGGGCCTGATGGCGCGTAGCAGCAATTCGATGGCCGGCCTCGGTGGCGGTCTCGGCAAGTTCACCGAGCTCCGCCAGCGACTGCTGTTCGTCGTCGCGGCGCTGATCGTCTACCGAATTGGCTGCTACGTCCCGGTCCCGGGCGTGAATCCCCAGGCGATGGTCGACTTCATGTCGACCCGTCAGGGGACGATCGTCGACATGTTCAACATGTTCTCGGGCGGTGCGCTGCACCGCCTCAGCCTGTTTGCCCTCAACGTCGCGCCGTATATCTCGGCGTCGATCGTCGTCCAGCTGCTGACGCAGATCGTGCCGAGCCTGAAGGCCATCCAGAAGGAAGGCGAGTCGGGTCGTCGCAAGATCAATCAGTGGTCGCGCCTCGGCACGATTCCGCTGGCCGTCTTCCAGGCTTGGGGCATTGCCACGTGGCTGCAGACCGCGACGGCTCCGGGCGGCACGCCGGTCGTCTATGCCGGCGGTCCCGGCTTCGTGATTACGGCCGTGGTCGCACTGACCGCCGGCACGCTGTTCCTGATGTGGCTCGGTGAGCAGATCACCGAGCGGGGCATCGGCAACGGTATTTCGCTGCTGATCTTCGCCGGCATCGTGTCGCGCATCCCGGCCGAAGTGATCAACATGCTCGGCCAGATCCGCGACGGCGACATGAGCGCGCCCTCCGCGCTGGTCACTGTCGCGCTGGTGCTCGGTTTCACGTACTTCGTGGTGTTCGTCGAGCGCGGCCAGCGCCGCATCACGGTGAACTACGCGCGCCGCCAGGGCGGTCGCAACGCGTACCAGAACCAGTCGTCGTTCCTGCCGCTCAAGCTCAACATGTCGGGCGTCATCCCGGCGATCTTCGCGTCGAGCATCGTGATGTTCCCGGCGACCGCGGCGACGTGGTTCAGCCAGAACAATTCGCAGTCGTGGCTGCTCAAAGTCAGCCAGATGCTGTCGCCGGGCGAGCCGTTGCACATGATCCTGTATGCGGCGCTGATCATCGGCTTCTCGTTCTTCTACACCGCGCTCGTCTTCAACTCGCAGGAAACCGCCGAGAACCTGAAGAAGTCCGGCGCGTTGATTCCGGGCATTCGCCCGGGTCGCTCGACCGCCGACTACATCGATGGCGTGCTGACCCGCCTCACGGCCGCCGGTGCGCTGTATCTGGTGCTGGTCTGCCTGTTGCCGGAAATCATGCGCACGCAGCTCGGTACCTCGTTCTACTTTGGCGGTACGTCGCTGCTCATCGTGGTCGTGGTGGTGATGGACTTCATCGCGCAGATCCAGGCGCACCTGATGTCGCACCAGTACGAAAGCCTGCTCAAGAAGGCCAACCTGCGCGGCGGCAATCGCGGCCGCTGAGGCTGGCGGCGTCACGCGGGCTGCACAGCCCCCACTTTGGTGGCATAATGGCGCGCTGAGTAGCGCTCAGCTGCTTCAGGGCCAGGACGGCCGATCGGTTTGAACCCCGGCCTGGACGGCGAAACGGAACACGACGCGGTGCGTTGACCTCTGAGTCGGCGGCCGCACATGGGCGACCCGGGCGGCAGTCCCGCGCACGGGTGGACCCTTGGCCATACGCGCGCCTGAGGAGCGCGCGGGGCCGGGCAGGGCGGTTCGCCGCGCTGTCCGGTACAGCCGGGGTTCGTCGCCGGAGCATGGGCACACTCCCCATGCCGGGTCGAAGCGGGTCATCGCGTCGGCTCCAAGCAAGCCGGGACACACCAATTTCGGGTTTTTCTCGAGAGTTCACCGCCGGGCGCGAGCCTGGCGCATTTCAGTTTGGAGATCGCCTCATGGCGCGTATTGCAGGTGTAAACCTGCCTGCCCAGAAGCACGTCTGGGTGGGGCTGCAGAGCATCTACGGCATCGGCCGTACCCGTTCCAAGCAGGTCTGCGAGTCGGCCGGCGTCAAGCCGACGACCAAGATCCGCGACCTGTCGGAGCCGGAAGTCGAGCGCCTTCGTGGCGAGATCGGCAAGTTCGTGGTCGAGGGTGACCTCCGCCGCGAGATCGGTATGGCGATCAAGCGCTTGATGGACCTCGGTTGCTACCGCGGCCTCCGTCACCGCCGCGGCCTGCCGCTGCGCGGCCAGCGCACCCGGACCAATGCACGCACCCGCAAGGGTCCGCGCAAGGCCATCAAGAAGTAAGGAACCGACATGGCCAAGCCTGCCGCGAAAGCTCCGAAGAAGAAGATCAAGCGCGTCGTCACCGACGGCATCGCGCACGTCCACGCTTCGTTCAACAACACCATCATCACGATCACCGACCGCCAGGGCAACGCGCTCTCGTGGGCGACGTCGGGCGGCGCGGGTTTCCGCGGTTCGCGCAAGTCGACCCCGTTCGCCGCGCAGGTCGCCGCCGAAAAGGCCGGTCGCGCCGCGATGGATTACGGCGTCAAGGCGCTGGAAGTCCGCATCAAGGGCCCGGGTCCGGGTCGTGAGTCGGCCGTACGTTCGCTCAACAACGTCGGCTACAAGATCCTCAACATCATCGACGTGACGCCCATCCCGCACAACGGATGCCGTCCGCCGAAGAAGCGCCGCGTCTGAGGAGGAATAAGACATGGCACGCTATATCGGTCCTACCTGTAAGCTCGCGCGCCGCGAAGGCGCCGACCTCAGCCTGAAGTCGCCGGCCCGCGCCCTCGACTCGAAGTGCAAGCTCGAGCAGAAGCCCGGCCAGCACGGCGCCACCGCCCGCAAGGGCAAGCTGTCCGACTACGCCACCCAGCTTCGCGAGAAGCAGAAGGTCAAGCGTATTTACGGCCTGCTGGAGCGTCAGTTCCGCAACTACTACAAGAAGGCTTCGAACCGGAAGGGCAACACCGGCGAGAACCTGCTGCAGCTTCTCGAGACGCGTCTCGACAACGTCATCTACCGCATGGGCTTTGCCGTGACGCGCGCTGCCGCGCGCCAGCTGGTCAGCCACCGCGGTGTCACCGTCAACGGCAAGATCGTCAATCTGCCGTCGTACCAGGTGAAGGCCGGTGATGCGATCGCTCTCGCCGAGCGCGCGCAGAAGCAGCTCCGTGTGCAGGAGGCCCTGACGGTCGCCCAGCAGATGGACCTGTCGCCGTCGTGGATCGAAGTCGACGCGAAGAAGTTCGCCGGCGTCTTCAAGTCGGTTCCGGACCGTGCAGACCTGCCGGCCGACATCAACGAAGCGCTCATCGTCGAGTTGTACTCGAAGTAATTTCATCCGGGCCGGCGTGACGACGTCGGCCCCCAGGAGAAGCCACAACATGACGGTTACCGCCAACCAGGTATTGCGCCCGCGTGGTCCCCAGATCGAGCGCCTGACCGGCAATCGCGCCAAGGTCGTGATCGAGCCGCTGGAGCGCGGCTACGGCCACACCCTCGGCAATGCGCTGCGCCGCGTCCTGCTTTCGTCGATCCCCGGGTTCGCAATTACCGAGGTGGAGATCGATGGCGTGCTCCACGAGTACACCACGGTCGAAGGCCTCGAAGAGGATGTGCTCGAGGTTCTGCTGAATCTCAAGGACGTCGCGATTCGCATGCACACGGGTGACAGCGCGATGCTGTCGCTCAACAAGTCGGGCCCGGGCGTCATCACCGCCGGTGACATCCGCACCGACCACAACGTCGAGATCATCAATCCGGAACACGTTGTCGCGCACCTGACCAAGGACACCGCGCTCAACATGCGTCTGAAGATCGAGCGTGGCTATGGCTACCAGCCGGCCGCCGCGCGTCGCCGTCCGGACGAGGAGACCCGCGCCATCGGTCGCCTGATGCTGGATGCGTCGTTCTCGCCGGTCCGTCGCGTTGCCTACGCTGTGGAAGCTGCGCGCGTCGAACAGCGCACCGACCTCGACAAGCTGGTGCTCGACATCGAAACCAACGGCACGATCGATGCCGAGGAAGCCGTCCGCACCGCGGCCGACATCCTCACCGACCAGCTGTCGGTGTTCGGCGACTTCACCCACCGCGAGCGCGGTGCGGCGAAGCCGGCGACCGGTGGCGTTGACCCGCTGCTGCTGCGTCCGATCGACGATCTCGAACTGACGGTGCGTTCGGCCAACTGCCTCAAGGCCGAGAACATCTACTACGTCGGCGACCTGATCCAGAAGACCGAAGTCGAGCTGCTCAAGACCCCGAACCTGGGCAAGAAGTCGCTCACCGAGATCAAGGAAGTGCTCGCGCAGCGCGGTCTTGCCCTCGGCATGCGTCTGGAGAACTGGCCGCCGGCCGGTGTCGCCTCGCACGGGATGATGGGCTGATCACAAGCCAAGCTTGCGCGGCACCGCCGCGCGGCTTGAGATCAGGCCCGCGCCGCTGGCGCGGGCAGGGCGACGAGAAACGTCAAGGCGCTTCGAGTCGCTTCGCTTGAAATGACGCCACGATCCTCACCGGTCGTGGCGTCGACACAGAAGCACCGCACCACCCGCCGACGCACCCAGAAGTGCGCGGCCATCCGGTCAGGACGATCGGAATCGGACCATCCGCAGTCCACAGCTCCAGCGCCGGGATGGCGACAGCGAAATCCAGCAGTTCCAACATTCACTAGGAATCCAACGCCATGCGCCACCAGAAAGCCGGCCGCAAGTTCAGCCGCACCAGCGCGCACCGCGATGCCATGTTCACCAACATGGCCGCGTCGCTGATCAAGACGGGCCTGATCCGTACCACGCTCCCGAAGGCCAAGGAGCTCCGCCGCGTCGCTGAGCCGCTCATCACGCTCGGCAAGACCGACGGCGTCGCCAATCGCCGCCTTGCGTTCTCGCGCCTGCGCGACAAGGAAGCGGTGGGCAAGCTGTTCATCGAGCTCGGCCCGCGTTACCGCGAGCGTCCGGGCGGCTACCTGCGCATCCTGAAGTGCGGCTTCCGCGCCGGCGACAACGCCCCGATGGCGTACGTCGAGCTCGTCGACCGTCCGGACGCTGCGCAGTAAGCGTTGCTGAGTTTTCGATCGGTGGCTTGCGCTGCCGATCGCACGGAAGCCCCGGCCGATGCCGGGGTTTTTCGTTTCCCGGGCATGCGTGCCGGTTGCCTTGTTGGGTGGATGCCGTGGCCAGAACGACGGCGAACCGAGTGAAGGCGCAGTGCGCCGCGGAACTGGTGATGCGCAGCGTCGAAAGCCATTCGTCTGCGCCAGCTCGGCCGAAATCCGCGACCGTCATGACCTTCCGCGCTTTGCTTAGCGCGCGCCGCCCTGCGACCATGGCCGCATCCGGGGTTCACGTCGTCACATGACTCTCAATCCGTTCCGCGCGTCATTCCGCACCCAGTTCCTGCTGGGCTTCGCCGCCTGCGTCGCGCTCATGGCGTATGCGCTCTATGCCGAGCACGTGCTCGGGCTCGAGCCGTGCCCGCTGTGTATCTTCCAGCGCATCGCGGTGATGTCGCTCGGCGTCGTCTTCCTGATCGGTGGGCTGGTGGGACCCAAGCGGCCGGGCGGACGTCGCGCCTGGGGCGTGCTCGCGCTGATTCCGGCGCTGGCGGGCATCGGTGTCGCCGGACGCCACGTGTGGATCCAGCATCTGCCGCCGGATCAGATCCCGTCCTGCGGCCCGCCGTTCGCGTTCCTGCGCGAGACGCTGCCGTTCATCAAGCTCATCCGCAAAGTACTGACCGGCGACGGCCAGTGCGCGAAGATCGAGTGGACGTTCCTCGGCCAGTCGATGCCGGTCTGGACGCTGGTCTGTTTGGTGGTGCTCGCGCTGTGGATCGCATTCGCAGCGTTTCGTCGTAGGTGACATGCATGGCAACGAATGATCCCAACCTGCAGGCTGTAACGCTTCCACGTGAGTGGAGCGCGCAGTCGTGGCGCACGCGCGCCGCGACGCAGATGCCGCAGTACGCCGACGCCGGCGAGCTCGAAGCCGCACTCGCCGAGCTGCGTCGCCTGCCGCCGTTGGTGACGTCGTGGGAGATCCTCAGTCTCAAGCAGCAGCTTGCCGAGGCGCAGGACGGCAAGCGCTTCCTGCTGCAGGGCGGTGATTGCGCAGAGAGCTTCGACGAGTGTTCGTCGGAGGTGATTTCCAATCGCCTGAAAGTGCTGCTGCAGATGTCGCTGGTGCTCGTGCACGGCATGCGAAAGCCCGTGGTGCGCGTAGGTCGTTTCGCGGGCCAGTACGCCAAGCCGCGCTCCGCCGACATGGAGACGATCGAGGGCGTGAGCCTGCCGAGTTATCGCGGCGACATCGTCAACGGCCCTGCATTCACTGCGGATGCGCGACGTCCGGATCCGCGTCGCATGATCAAGGCGCATGCGCGTTCGGCGATGACGATGAACTTCGTCCGTGCGCTGATCGACGGCGGTTTCGCCGACCTGCATCACCCGGAATACTGGGATCTCGGCTGGGTCGGTCACTCGCCGCTCGCCGACGAATACCGCCGCATGGTCGCCGCGATCGGCGATGCCGTGCGCTTCATGGAGACGCTGTCGGGCGAGGAGGTGCACAACCTCAATCGTGTCGACTTCTATACGTCGCACGAAGCGCTGCTGCTGCCCTACGAGGAAGCGATCACGCGCCAGGTGCCGCGCAATTGGGGCTGGTTCGATCTCAGCACGCACTTCCCGTGGATCGGCATGCGCACCGCGCAGATCGATGGCGCGCACGTCGAATTCCTGCGCGGCATTCGCAATCCGATCGCGGTGAAGGTCGGGCCGTCGGTGACGCCCGACATGCTGCTCAAGCTCGTCGACGTGCTGAATCCGGAAGACGAGCCGGGACGCCTCACCTTCATCCATCGCATGGGCGCGTCCCAGATCGCGACGAAGCTGCCGCCCCTGCTGGAGGCGATGCGTCGCGACGGTCGCCGCGTGCTGTGGGTCTGCGATCCCATGCACGGCAACACCGAGTCGACCGCGAACGGTTACAAGACGCGTCGCTTCGCGAACATCGCGGGCGAAGTCGAGCAGGCGTTCGACCTGCATGCCGCGGCGGGCACGCGCCTCGGTGGCGTGCATCTCGAACTCACTGGCGAGGACGTGACGGAGTGCCTCGGCGGCGCACGCGAGTTGACCGAGACCGACCTTGAACGCGCGTACCGCAGCTGCGTCGATCCACGTCTCAACTATGAGCAGGCGCTGGAAGTCGCGATGCTGATCGTGCGCAAGCAGACGCAGATCACGGCGCCGGTGTAAGTCGCGGGTTGTCGAATGGCGACACGAATCACGCGGTCCGCGATCGAAAGAGCGCGGACCGTTCGTTTATGCGCGGATCGAAAACGATGTGGAGATCGCGCCGTCGATGATGCCGCTCAGCGTCCCGCCATCGCGTCGTCGACCGAGGGCAGGAACTTCGGTGGCGTGCGCGCATGCGTCGCCTGTTCGAACGCGTACGCGAGTTCGATCAGTCGCGGCTCGCTCCACTTCTTGCCGAGGAAGACGATGCCCAGTGGCAGGCCGTGCGCATCGCCCATCGGCACGCTGATGCTCGGATAGCCGGCGACCGCCGCCGCACCGTAGCCCGCGCCACTGAAGTGATCACCGAGCACGGTGTCGATGCGCCACGACGGGCCGGTCGACGGTGCGACGAGTGCATCGAGCTTCTGCTTCTTCAGCGCGGCATCGATGCCCTGCGGACCGGCGAGCTGTCGCGCGGCGTCGCGTGCCTTCCTGTACGCCGCTGACGACAACGCCGGTGCTTTCAACGCCTGCTCGAACAGGTCCTGTCCGAAGTAGGGCATTTCCTGTGATTCGTGCGTGCGATTGAATTCGACGATGTCGCTCAGAGTTCGCACGGGCGCGTCCGTGTCCTTGAGATACGACTCGAGACTCGGACGAAACTCAGCCAGCATCACCGTGTTTTCCGCGTCGTCCCACTTGCCCGCGGTAGGAATGGCGGTGTCGACAATGGTCGCGCCGGCGGCCTTCAATGCTTCGATCGCGCGATCGAATGCGGCGTCGACTTCCGGCGGATAGTTCGCGGTCCGGCGCAGCACGCCGATGCGCGCACCCGTGAGTGCGCCGGGCTTGAGATGCGCGGTGTAGTCGACCGGCTTCGGTCGCGCCTTGCCGCCGCTCGCGGGATCTTTCGCGTCGGCCGCGGCGATGACCGACAGCAGCGTCGCCGCGTCGGCCACCGATCTCGCCATCGGCCCTGCAGTGTCCTGGCTGGAGGAGATCGGCACGATGCCGCGTCGACTCACCAGGCCCACGGTCGGCTTGATGCCGACGACGCCCGCCACCGCCGCGGGGCAGATGATGCTGCCGTCGGTCTCGGTGCCGATCGCCGCAGCGGCGAGGCTGGCGGCGACGGCGGTGCCGCTGCCCGAACTCGAGCCGCAGGGATTGCGATCCAGCGCGTACGGGCTGCGTGTCTGCCCGCCGACGCCGCTCCAGCCGGAGATCGAACGCGTCGAGCGGAAATTCGCCCATTCGCTGAGGTTGGCCTTGCCGAGGATCACCGCGCCGGCAGCGCGCAGGCGTGCGACGAGCACGGCGTCGCGCGAGGGTCGGTGGTCGGCGAGCGCGAGCGAACCGGCGGTGGTCGCCATCGGCGTGGCGTCGATGTTGTCCTTGATCAGGATCGGGATGCCGTGCAGCGGGCCGCGGATGTGGCCTTCGCGGCGTTCGGCGTCGCGCTGGTCGGCTTCACGCAGCGCTTGGGGATTGAGCGCCAGCACGGCGTTGAGCCGCGGGCCGCCGTCGTCGAGCGCGGCGATGCGGTCGAGGTAGGACTGCGTCAGCGAATGGCTGGTGAGCTGGCCATCGGCCATGCGCGCCGACAGCGTCGCGATGTCGGCGTCTTCAAACGGGAAGTGGAAGTTGATGGCCGAGGGTGCGGTGACGGTCATCGTCGGGCCGCCCGTATCGGGCTCGGCGGGAGGCACCGTTGCGCAACCGGCCGCGGCCAGTACGGCGACGAGGGCGGGCAGGGCGCGGCGCATGGCGGTCTTCCGTGGGGCGACGCGCCAGCATCCGCCCAAGCGATCAGCCGGGCAAGCGAGCTCGACGGCGCAGGAGATCGCGTGCGAGCACGTAGACGACCACCACGTTGACGACGAGCACGGTCATCGTCACCCAGCCCCAGTGGCGCGACAGCGCGAACACGTCCGCGGGCAGATAGATCGCCGCGGCAATGCAGCCCAGCCACGACGCCCAAGCCTTGTCGCGCCACAGGCCCCAGGCTTCAACGAGATGCAGCAGGCCGTAGGCCGCGGCGATCGCGGCGGTCGCATGCACCGTGCCCGAACTGATCGCGCTGGCAAGCCAGGCGAGCGGGCCATCGGTGGAGCTGAGTTCGAAATGGCGGATCAGCGCATGCACCGCATTGCGCAGAGGCAGGGGCCCGAGAATCTCGAGCCCGCTCGCAGCCAACAGGGCGAGCAGGCCCTTGATGCCTTCGACCAGTGCGATCGCGCGCAACCCGGGATGGGCGCGCGGATTCGTGTCGTACGGGCGGGGGTGGTCCGTCACCGGCGCGAGTCTAACGCCTTAGCCGCGACGCGACGCCGTCTTGCGCTCGCTCTCGGTGAGCAGCTTCTTGCGCAGGCGGATTTCCTTCGGCGTGACTTCGACGAGTTCGTCGTCCTCGATGAAGTCCAGCGCCTGCTCGAGCGAGTACTTGATCGCCGGGCTCAGCTGGATCGCATCATCCTTGCCCGAAGCGCGCATGTTGGTGAGCGGCTTGGTCTTGATCGCGTTGACGGTGAGGTCGTTGTCCTTCGAGTGGATGCCGACCAGCTGGCCCTCGTAGACCATGTCGCCTTCCGCCGCGAACAGGCGACCGCGCTCCTGCAGCGGGCCGAGCGAGTACGCCGGCGTCGCGCCCGCGGCATTGGCGATCATCACGCCGTTGATGCGCTTGGCGATCGCGCCCTGTTCCTTCGGGCCGTAGTGGTCGAACACGTGGAACAGCAGGCCCGAACCCTGCGTGAGCGTGCGGAACTCGTTCTGGAAGCCGATCAGGCCGCGCGCCGGGATCATGTAGTCCAGGCGCACGCGGCCCTTGCCGTCGGATTCCATGTTCTTGAGCTGCGCCTTGCGGGTGCCCAGCTTTTCCATCACGCCGCCCTGGTGCTGCTCCTCGATGTCGACGACGAGCTGCTCGACGGGCTCCATGAGCTGGCCGTCGATTTCCTTGATGATGACTTCCGGGCGCGACACCGCGAGCTCGTAGCCTTCGCGACGCATGTTCTCGATCAGCACCGACAGGTGCAGTTCGCCGCGGCCCGAGACCAGGAACTTGTCCGGATCCGAACCTTCCTCGACCTTCAGCGCGACGTTGTGCAGCGTCTCGCGCTCGAGGCGCTCGCGCAGCTGGCGGCTCGTCAGGAACTTGCCGCCCGACAGATCCTTGTTACCCGCGAACGGCGAGTTGTTGACCTGGAAGGTCATCGAGATCGTCGGCTCGTCGACGGTGAGCGCCGGCAGCGCTTCCGGCGCATCGAGCGCACAGACCGTGTCGGAGATGCTCAGATCCTGCACGCCGGAGATCGCGATGATGTCGCCCGCTCCGGCTTCCGGTACTTCGATACGCTCGAGGCCCATGAAGCCCAGCACCTGCAGCACTTTGCCCTGGCGCTTCTTGCCTTCGCGGTCGACCACGCTCACCGGCATGTTCGTGCGCACCTTGCCGCGCTGCACGCGACCGATGCCGATCAGGCCGACGAAGTTGCTGTAGTCCAGCTGGCTGATGCGCATCTGGAACGGGCCATCGAGGTCGACCTTCGGCGGCTCGACGTGCTTCATGATCGCTTCGTAGAGCGGGGTCATGTCGCCGCTGCGCGCGGAGTCGTCGAGACTCGCGTAACCGTGCAGCGCGGACGCGTACACGATCGGGAAGTCGAGCTGTTCGTTGGTTGCGCCGAGCTTGTCGAACAGGTCGAACACCTGGTCGATGACCCAGTCCGGACGCGCGCCCGGGCGGTCGATCTTGTTGACGACGACGATCGGCTTGAAGCCCATCGCGAACGCCTTCTGCGTGACGAAGCGGGTCTGCGGCATCGGGCCGTCCATCGCGTCGACGAGGATCAGCACCGAGTCGACCATCGACAGCACGCGCTCGACCTCACCGCCGAAGTCGGCGTGGCCCGGGGTGTCGACGATGTTGATGCGGTTGCCCTGCCACGTGATGGCAGTGTTCTTGGAGAGGATCGTGATGCCACGTTCCTTTTCCTGGTCGTTGCTGTCCATGACGCGTTCGGCGAGCACGGTGCGCTCGTTGAGCGTGCCGGACTGCTTCAGGAGACAGTCGACCAGAGTGGTTTTGCCGTGGTCGACGTGGGCGACGATGGCGATGTTGCGCAGGCGTTCGATGGACATGCGAAGAGACGCCTTAAGGCGCAAGCAGGGAAGGGAAGCCGGCTATTATAGCCAGCGAGCCGCCGCGGACGCCCGCCATGTCTGAACAGCCGTCCGTACTGCCGTTTCCGATGTGGCTGATCGCCATCGACGCTGCCGGCGCCCTGTGCGTGCTGGCCGGGCTGCTAATCCACACCGGTGCGATCGATCTGCCAGGGATTCCGCCCGGCACGCACCTGCTGCTTTTCGCGCTCGGTGGCCTTGCAATGCTGGGCACCGCCATCCAGATCATGCGATTCGTCCGCACGGCGAACGCGTCAAAATCGTCCCGCTAACACTCCCCCAGGAGCTTCCATGTCCCTCGTCGCCCATTTCGACACCGACCGCGGCCCGATCCGCGTCGAACTCGCCGCCGACAAGGCGCCGCTGACCGTCGCCAACTTCGTGAACCTCGCCAAGCGCGGCTTCTACGATGGCCTGTCGTTCCACCGCGTCATCAACGATTTCATGATCCAGGGCGGCTGCCCCAAGGGCACCGGCACCGGCGGCCCGGGGTACAAGTTCGAGGACGAGGCGCGCAACGGCCTCACCCACGACCGCGGCGTGCTCTCCATGGCCAACGCCGGCCCGAACACCAACGGCAGCCAGTTCTTCATCACCCACGTCGCCACGCCGTGGCTCGACGGCAAGCACACCGTGTTCGGCAAGGTGCTGGAAGGCCAGGAGATCGTCGACTCGGTGAAGCAGGGCGACATCATCCGCTCGGTCAAGATCGAGGGTGACAGCGACGCCGTGCTGGCCGCCAAGGCCGACCGCGTCGCCGAGTGGAACAAGACGCTCGACGCCAACGCGCGCCCGTAAGCGACTCGTTTTCGCGACGCCCGCCGGGATCCGGCGGGCGTCGTCGCGTCCGGGCCGGCCGCCGCGGCCCGATAGTTTCACGTGATACCATTTCGGCCCTGTTCCGGCCCCTGCGCCGTTGCGCCTCGGCCGGCCTCCACCGCCGTATTTTTCGAGGTTCCGCGATGCCCCGTCTCGCCTCGCGCATCGGTCGCGCCAAGCCCTCCGCGATCATGCAGGTCGCCGAAAAGGCCAAGCGTCTCAAGGCCGAAGGCCGCGACATCATCAGCTTCTCGATCGGCGTCCCGAACTTCCTGCCGGGCCCGCATGTGTACGAAGCGGCGGCCAACGCGCTCAAGCACGACAGCGGCCAGTACGGCAGCAACCGCGGCGCCGACGCGCTGATCGATGCGTTCCTCGCGCACATGGCCGAGATCGGCCTGACCGGTTACACGCGCGCCAACTGCGCGACGGGCATCGGCGCCAAGCACGTCATCTACAACCTCGCCGAAGCGTTGCTCGACGAAGGCGACACGATCGCGTTCCCGACGCCGTACTGGACCAGCTACGTCGACATCGCCGAGATCGTCAACGCGAAGATCGACCTGCTGCCGTGCCCGGCCGAGCAGAACTACAAGCTCACGCCCGCGCAGCTCGATGCCGCGCTCGCGAAGAAGCCGCGCGTGTTCCTCTTCAACAACCCCTCGAATCCGACCGGCATGGTCTATTCGAAGGACGAGATCAACGCGCTCGCCGACGTGCTGGTGAAGTACCCCGACACGTGGGTCATCACCGACGACATCTACAACCGCATGGTGTTCGACGGCATCGGCTATCACAACTTCGTGCATGCCCGCCCCGAACTGCGCGAGCGTGTGATCTTCATCGACTCGCTGTCGAAGACGTACGGCATGCCGGGTTGGCGCGTCGGTTTCATGGCCGGGCCGGAAGTCATCGCGCAGGCCTGCGTGACGATGAACTCGAACCACATCACCAACCTGCCCGAAGTGACGACCGCCGCCGCGATCGCCGCGCTCACCGGTCCGCAGGACGTGCCGCAGCAGAAGAACCTCGAGTTCCAGGCCAAGCGCGACCAGGTCATGGCGGTGATGGACAGCATCCCCGGCGTGAAGTGCCCGCGTCCGCAGGGCGCGTTCTACGCATTCCCGGACATCAGCGCCGCGTTCGGCAAGACGCACGGCCCGACGGGTCTCGCGATCAGCAACGACGCCGACTTCTGCAATGCGCTGCTCGAAGCCAAGGGCGTGGCCTGCGTGCCGGGCTCGGCATTCGGCGAGCCGCGCGCGCTGCGCATCAGCTACACCTGCCCGACGCCGCAACTGCAGCCGGGCCTCGAGCGCTTCCGCGAATTCTTCGCAGAGCTCGTGTGATCCATGGACGCGGAAGCGCTCAGCTCCGCGTCCAAGCCGTCCGGCAAACGCGACGGCATCCAGGAAGATTCGTCCGACAACCCCACGCTTGATCCACGGAGTTCGTACATGAAGACCCCCGTCCGCGTCGCCGTCACCGGTGCAGCCGGCCAGATCGGTTACTCGCTGCTGTTCCGCATCGCCAGTGGCGAAATGCTCGGCAAGGATCAACCCGTGATCCTGCAGATGCTCGAGCTGCCGATGGAGAAGGCGCAGGCCGCGCTCAAGGGCGTGATGATGGAACTCGAGGACTGCGCGTTCCCGCTGCTCGCCGGCATGGTCGGCACGGATGATGCGGAAGTCGCGTTCAAGGACGCCGACATCGCGCTGCTGGTCGGCGCGCGTCCGCGCGGCCCGGGCATGGAGCGCAAGGACCTGCTGCTCGAGAACGCGAAGATCTTCACCGCGCAGGGCGCAGCGCTGAACAAGGTCGCCTCGCGCAACGTGAAGGTGCTGGTCGTCGGCAACCCGGCGAACACCAATGCCTACATCGCGATGAAGTCGGCGCCGGACCTGCCGGCGAAGAACTTCACCGCGATGCTGCGCCTCGATCACAACCGTGCGCTGTCGCAGCTCGCGAACAAGGCGGGCGTGCCGGTCGGCGATATCGACAAGCTCGTCGTGTGGGGCAACCACTCGCCGACGATGTATCCGGACTACCGCTTCGCGACGGTCAACGGGAAGTCGCTGAAGGACATGATCAACGACCCCGAGTGGAACGCGAACGAGTTCATTCCGAAGGTCGGCAAGCGCGGCGCGGCGATCATTGAAGCGCGCGGCCTGTCGTCGGCGGCGTCGGCGGCGAATGCCGCGATCGACCACATCCGCGACTGGGTGCTCGGCACCAACGGCAAGTGGGTGACGATGGGCGTGCCGTCGGACGGCAGCTACGGCATTCCGGAAGGCGTGATCTACGGCGTGCCGGTGACCTGCGCGAACGGCGAGTACACGCGCGTCGAAGGCCTGCCGATCGACGACTTCAGCCGCGCCGCGATGGACAAGACGCTGGCCGAGCTCGAGGAAGAGCGGCAGGGCGTCGCGCATCTGCTGTAACGCATCACGCACGATGACGAAGGCGGCCTTGGTCGCCTTCGTCGCTTTGGTGGTCCGGCGAGGCATGAGCCCGCCATCGCTCGCGCACGTCGCGGGCCGCATTCGATGAGGCCGCAATGACGCAACAGTCCGCAGGCGCGCGCTTCCGCGCCGCACTCTCCGAGGAAACTCCGCTGCAGGTGATGGGCGCCATCACCGCCTATGCCGGCCTGATGGCCAAGCGCACGGGTTACAAGGCGCTGTATCTCTCCGGCGGCGGTGTCGCCGCGAATTCGCTGGGCATGCCGGACCTCGGCATCTCGACGATGGAGGACGTGCTGACCGACGCGCGTCGCATCGTCGACGCCACGCAGATGCCGCTGCTCGTCGACATCGACACTGGTTGGGGCGGTGCGTTCAACATCGCGCGCACCATCCGCAACTTCGAGCGCGTCGGCGTGGCTGCGGTGCACATGGAAGACCAGGTCGGGCAGAAGCGCTGCGGCCATCGCCCCGGCAAGGAAGTGGTGTCGACGCAGGAAATGGTCGACCGCGTGAAGTCGGCGGTGGACGGCCGCACCGACGCGTCGTTCGTCATCATGGCGCGCACCGATGCCGCGGCGGTCGAAGGCGTGGATTCGGCGATCGAACGCGCGCTCGCCTACGTCGAGGCCGGTGCCGACATGATCTTCCCCGAAGCGATGAACTCGCTCGACGACTACCGCAAGTTCAAGGCCGCGGTGAAGGTGCCGATCCTGGCCAACCTCACCGAGTTCGGTTCGACGCCGTTCTTCACCACGGACGAGCTGCGCGACGCCGGCGTCGACATCGCGCTCTACTGCTGCGGCGCGTATCGCGCGATGAACAAGGCCGCGCTGAACTTCTACGAGACCGTGCGTCGCGAAGGTACGCAGAAGAACATCGTCGACACGCTGCAGACGCGCGCGGAGCTCTACGACTTCCTCGGCTACCACGCCTACGAGGACAAGCTCGACGAACTCTTCGCGTCGTCGAAGAACGATTGAATCCAGCGCGGCCACACGGCCGCGCACTCCGCTTCCGCGTCGCGGAAGTCGCAATGAGAGAAATGACATGAGCGAGCAAGTGCTTCCCAAGGCCAAGAAGTCCGTCGCGCTGTCCGGCACCGCCGCGGGCAACACCGCGCTGTGCACGGTCGGCCGCAGCGGCAACGACCTGCATTACCGCGGTTACGACATCCACGACCTCGCGACCAAGTCGACGTTCGAGGAGGTCGCGCACCTGCTGGTGCACGGCACGCTGCCGACCACGGCCCAGCTGCGCGCGTACAAGACCAAGCTCAAGCGCCTGCGCGGCCTGCCGGCGATCGTGGCGGAAGCGCTCGAGCTCGTGCCTGCCAATGCGCACCCGATGGACGTACTGCGCACCGGTTGCTCGGTACTCGGCACCGTGTTGCCTGAGCGCGAAGGTCATCCGGCGTCGGAGGCGCGCGACATCGCCGACAAGCTCATCGCGAGCTTCGGCTCCATGCTGCTGTACTGGTGGCACTTCACCCGCAACGGCGAGCGCATCGAGACGCTGACCGACGACGATTCTGTCGCCGCGCATTTCCTCCACCTGCTGCACGGCGAGCGCCCGTCGTCGCTGCACGCCGACTCGCTCGACAAGTCGCTGATCCTCTACGCCGAGCACGAGTTCAACGCGTCGACGTTCACCGCGCGCGTCATCGCCGGCACGGGCTCGGACCTGCATTCGTGTATCACCGGTGCGATCGGCGCGCTGCGCGGCCCGAAGCACGGCGGCGCGAACGAAGTGGCGATGGACATCATCAGCCGCTACGCGACTCCGGACGAGGCGGAAGCCGACATCCGCGCGCGCATGGAGCGCAAGGAGATCGTCATCGGCTTCGGCCATCCGGTCTACACGATCGGCGATCCGCGCAATCCCATCATCAAGGAGATCTCGCGCAAGCTCTGCGCGGACGGCGGCAACATGACGCTGTTCGACGTGTCCGAGCGCATCGAGAATCTGATGATGGACACCAAGAAGATGTTCCCGAACCTCGACTGGTACAGCGCGTCGGCCTATCACATGATGGGCATTCCGACGCCGATGTTCACGCCGCTGTTCGTGATCGCGCGTACCACCGGCTGGAGCGCGCACGTCATCGAGCAGCGCGAGGACGGCAAGATCATCCGCCCGAGCGCGAACTACATCGGGCCGGAAGATCGCGAGTACGTGGCGATCGACAAGCGCTGATCAATGCAGGCGGGCGCGCCCTACGGCATCCATGCGCTCGCCATCGGGGCGGCGATCATCGCGATCGTCGCCACCGTCTCGCTCAACTTCGTCGGCATGAAATGGTTGGGTGGCTTGTACAACCGGCACCGCGAGCGCGTCGGCGGGCCGGTGGGGCATCACTCGATGCTGCATATGGTGTTCGGGCTGCTGTGCCTGCACGTCGCATCGATGCTGGTG
Source organism: Lysobacter sp. TY2-98 (assembly GCF_003367355.1). Classification (NCBI taxonomy): domain Bacteria; kingdom Pseudomonadati; phylum Pseudomonadota; class Gammaproteobacteria; order Lysobacterales; family Lysobacteraceae; genus Lysobacter; species Lysobacter sp. TY2-98. Next base: position 1,997,767 of record NZ_CP031413.1, on the reverse strand, counting down.
TTCGGCGTCGGCTTCTGGGCGCTGTTGCAGGTGCCCGAAGCCGGCAGCATCGATGGCGCGCATCACGCGGGCATGTTCGACGCGTTCTATCTGTCGGCGATGACGTACTCGACGGTCGGGTTCGGCGATCTGGTGCCCAAAGGTCCCATCCGCTGGCTGGCGGGCGCCGAAGCGCTGGTCGGGCTGATGATGATCGCCTGGTCCGCGTCATTCGCCTTCATGGAGATGTCGCGCCACTGGCGCGACGATCTCCGTTGAATCCACCAGCGACCGGCACGATGCACCGGTCGCGCTCACATCAGGCCAGGCCCTCGGCGACGAGTGCGGCCTGCACGCCCGGATCCGCATCCATGCGGCGCACGAATGCGGCAAGGTTGTCGTAGCCCGACAGGTCGACGCCCGTCTTCGCCGCCCAGCGCAGCGTGATGTAGAGATACGGATCAGCGTAGCTGCGGAAGCCGGCGATCCACTCGCGGCCGTCGAGCTGCGCGTTCGCGCGCGCATACATGTCGCGCAGACGCTTGCGCGCGATCGCCTTCACCGCGTCGAACTGCGACTCGTCGGCGATGAAACGGCCCGGTCCGAACAGCGGGTGGAAGGCGGGGTGGAGGTCGGCATTGCAGTAGGCGAGCCAGCGATTCGCTTCGGCACGCTCGCGCGGGCTGCCGTCGCCGCCAAGGCCCGACGCCGGATACAGGTCGGCGATGTAGCCGACGATCGCAGCGTTCTGCGTCAGCACGAAGTCGCCGTCCTCGAGCGCCGGCACCGCACCGACCGGATTGATCGCCAGATACGCCGGCGACTTCATCTCGTCCGCCGTCAGCACCTGCACGCTGAACGGCGCGCCGGACCAGTGCAGCGAGATGTGGCACGCGGTCGAGCACGCACCGGGCTTGGTGTAGAGCTTCATGGACGACTCCGGCGGACGAAAGGCGCGACTATCGGGCCACGCGCCGCCTCACGGCGACGCGATGGCTGCGATGGAGGGTTCCATCCGTGGGCCGACGGCCCTCAGAGCGCGGCGGCGACACGGCTGCCCTGTGCGATCGCGCGCTTGGCATCGAGCTCCGCCGCGACGTCCGCACCACCGATGACCTGCACGTCGCGACCCGCCGCGCGCAGAGGCGCTTCCAGCGGATTGTTCGACAGCTGGCCGGCGCAGATGACGACGTTGTCGACCTCGAGCGTGCGTGGTTCGCCGTCGACGGTGATGTGGAAGCCGGCATCGTCGAAGCGCACGTACTGCACGCCGCCCAGCGCCTGCACGCCGCGCGTCTTGAGGCTGGCGCGATGGATCCAGCCCGTGGTCTTGGCAAGGCGCGCACCGGGTTTGCCCGCACTGCGCTGCAACAGCCAGATCGCGCGGGCGACCGGCGGCTTCTCCGGCGCGCGCAGGCCGCCCGGCACGTCGGTGTAGTCGACATCGACGCCCCATTCGCGGCGCCACGCATCGATGTCCAGCGACGGCGACACGCCTTCGTGTGCGAGGAACTCGGCGACGTCGCAACCGATTCCGCCTGCACCGACGATCGCAACGCGCGGACCGACCGCAACGCGCCCGGCGAGCACGTCGTCATAGCGCAACACGCGCGGATCGTCGTGGCCGGGGAATTCGACGGGGCGGGGCACCACGCCCGTAGCGAGCACGACCCGATCGAAGCCGGTGAGTGTGGCGTCGTCGACGCGCGACGACACGCGCAGATCGACGCCATCGAGTTCGATGCGGCGGCGGTAATAGCGGATCGTCTCGTTGAACTCTTCCTTGCCGGGAATGCGACGCGCGAGGTTGAACTGTCCGCCGATGTCGTCGGTTGCTTCGAACAGTGTCACGGTGTGGCCGCGCTGTGCGGCGACCGTCGCGCAGGCGAGACCCGCAACACCCGCACCGACGACTGCGACGCGCTTCGGCGCCGACGTCGGCGCATAGACGAGTTCGGTTTCGTGGCAGGCGCGCGGATTGACCAGACAGCTCGCGCGCTTGTTCTCGAACACGTGATCGAGACACGCCTGGTTGCAGGCGATGCAGGTATTGATCTCGTCGACGCGTCCGTCGCGCGCTTTCGCGACCCAGCGCGGATCGGCGAGCAGCGGTCGCGCCATCGACACCATGTCCGCGGCGCCGCTGGCGAGCACGCGCTCGGCGACGTCGGGCATGTTGATGCGATTGGTCGCCACCAGCGGCACGCTCACGTGCGGCTTCAGGCGCGCAGTGACGTCGACGAACGCCGCACGCGGCACCGATGTCGCGATCGTGGGAACGCGCGCCTCATGCCACCCAATGCCGGTGTTGATGATGGTTGCGCCCGCCGCTTCGACCGCCTGCGCCTGCTGTACGACCTCGTCCCAGGCGAGGCCGCCGTCGACGAGGTCGAGCATGGAAAGCCGGTAGATCACGATGAAATCGGGGCCGCAGGCTTCGCGGATGCGGCGCACGATTTCGACCGCGAAGCGCATGCGCTTGGTCGCGTCGCCGCCCCATGCGTCACTGCGCTTGTTGGTGCGCGACGCGGTGAACTGGTTGAGCAGATAACCTTCCGAGCCCATCACTTCGACGCCGTCGTACCCCGCCTCGCGCGCCAGCTTCGCGCTGCGCGCGAATGCGCGGATCTGACGCTCGACACCGGACGCCGACAACGCCTTCGGCGAGAACGGATTGATCGGCGCCTTGATCGCGCTCGGCGCGACCTGCAGTGGGTGATACCCGTAGCGACCGGCGTGCAGGATCTGCAGGCAGATGCGCCCGCCGTTCGCGTGCACGGCGGAGGTCACCTGGCGGTGGCGTCGCACCTGCCACGGCATCGACAGCGTGCCCGAGAGCGGCTTCAGCCAACCCCGCACGTTGGGCGCGAAGCCGCCCGTCACCATCAGCCCGACGCCACCTTCCGCGCGTTCGGCGAAGTACGCAGCGAGCTTGGGAAAGTCACGCGCATGGTCTTCGAGGCCGGTGTGCATCGATCCCATGAGCACGCGATTGCGCAGCGTCACGAAGCCGAGGTCGAGCGGGGCGAAAAGATGGGGAAAGCGCGGGTGGGGCGCGGCAGTCATGCGTGGATACGCTTGCGTACGGTGGGCGCACCATGCCGGGAATCGAAGCAGCCGGCAAGTCGCGGGACGCTTGGGCATGCGAAACGGCGCGCGGCTCTGCCATCAGGTGACGCCGAGCGTCACGCAACCACGCGCCCGGAGCCCGATTGCGTCGACACCCCAACGACGCCGATTAATCAAAACCCACTAAAAAAAGCCGTTTCGGGAACTTCGAAAATTGTTAGTGGGTAGTTAACAGCGCCTTCACAGCGCCGCTTCTAGGCTCCGCGCCGATGGCTTTGTTCAGTTAGCCGTCTCGCACGGTCGGAAAAAACGCTGACGCGCATTCCCCTCTCCCGATTCCCCTAGGAGCACGTACAAGATGAACAAGAAACTCCTCTGCGCCGCCCTGCTCGGCGGTTTGTCGCTGGCGCAGGCCGCTCAGGCCCAGACGTTTGACGATCGCTGGTACATCACCGGTTCCGCTGGCTTCAACCTGCAGGACAACGATCGCGGCACGCGCAACGCGCCGTTCGGCACCATCGGTTTCGGCAAGATGTGGAACCCGAACTGGTCGTTCGACGTCGAGGCGAACTACCAGAATCCGCGTGCCGACTACAACCAGGACCTGTGGTGGAGCCAGTACGGCGTGTCGTTCGACGCTCGCCGTCACTTCATCGCCGAAGGCCGCAACTGGAACCCGTACGTCGTGATGGGTCTGGGCTGGCAGAAGTCGGAAGAGGAGTTCGATCCGTCCAACCCGCTGATCCCGGCGCGCTTCGAGCGTAACGGTGCGCCGAGCCAGCGCGAAGACAGCCACGTCGCCGGCAAGATCGGCGTCGGTCTCCAGGGCGACGTCGGTAGCCGCGTCAAGATCCGCACCGAGCTCGCGCTGCGCCTCGACGCCGACAACGACAGCGTCGGCGCCCTGCTGCAGGACAACGACCACAACGACGGCGAAGACTGGTTCCAGGACGTGCTGGCGTCGGTCGGCGTCGTGATCCCGCTGGGCCCGCCGCCGGCGGCCCCGGTCGCCCCGGCTCCGGTTCCGACCTGCGCGGACAAGGATGACGACGGCGACGGCGTGAACAACTGCGACGACAAGTGCCCGGGTTCGACGGCCGGTCAGGCCGTGGGTCCGGACGGCTGCGCCGTGCCGCTCACGATCGACCTGAAGGGCGTGAACTTCGACTTCGACAAGTCGACGCTGCGTCCGGACGCGATCGCGATCCTGGACGAGGCGGTGCAGATCCTCGGCCGTTACCCGGCGCTGCGCGTCGAAGTCGCGGGTCACACCGACCTCTGCGGCACCGATGCGTACAACCAGTCGCTGTCCGAGCGCCGCGCCCGTGCGGTGTACGACTACCTGACGAGCCACGGTATCGACGCTTCGCGTCTGGCCGGCCCGAATGGCTACGGCGAGAGCCGTCCGCTGGAGAACACCCCGCAGACGCTGCCGGCGTGCAAGAGCGAGCGCAACCGTCGTACCGAGCTGAACGTCCAGAACCAGTAAGCGTTCGGTTTCCCGCAGTACCTCGAAGCCCGGCCTCGCGCCGGGCTTCGTCTTTATCTACGGCCGCTGGTCGGCACTTCGTTCAGGGTTGTTAAAAAAACCTGACGATCGTGCAATCATTCAGCTCGGCCTGTTCAGGAGCGTTACGGCCTGGCTGCCGTTTCCGACCTTCTTTTGGAGTTGCACATGAAGATCCGCATGCTGAGCACCGCTCTGCTCGCCGGCCTCGCCTTCGCCCAAGTCGCGCAGGCGCAGGCGTTCGACGACCGCTGGTACCTGTCCGGCGACGTTGGCTTCAACATCCAGGACAACGCCCGTGGCACGCGCAACGCGCCGTTCGGCGCGATTGGCATCGGCAAGCCCATCAACGCGAACTGGTCGTTCGAGACCCAGCTGAACTACCAGAACCCGCGCTTCGACGCGAACCAGGATCTGTGGTGGAGCCAGTACGGCATCTCGTTCGATGCCCGTCGCCACTTCCGTGCGGAAGGCCGTTCGTGGAACCCGTACGTGCTGGTCGGTGCCGGTTGGCAGGAGTCGGAAGAAGAGTACGACGCCTTCCCGAGCCCGAACTCGCCGGGCCAGCGTAAGGACGGCAACTTCGCCGCCAAGGTGGGCGCGGGTCTCGAGGCCGACGCCGGTCCGGTCCGCATCCGTGGCGAACTCGCCTGGCGCACGACGTTCGACGACCAGAGCCACGCGGCTCCGGACAAGAGCGGCTTCGGTGACCTGCTGGCTTCGGTCGGCGTGATCATCCCGCTCGGCGCCGCTGCTGCGCCGGTCACCCCGCCGCCGGTCGTGACCTGCGCGGACAAGGATGACGACGGCGACGGCGTGAACAACTGCGACGACAAGTGCCCGGGTTCGACGGCGGGTCAGGCCGTGGGTCCGGACGGCTGCGCCGTGCCGCTCACGATCGACCTGAAGGGCGTGAACTTCGACTTCGACAAGTCGACGCTGCGTCCGGATTCGATCGCGATCCTCGACGAGGCCGTGCAGATCCTCGGCCGCTACCCGCAGCTGAAGGTTGAAGTCGCCGGCCACACCGACCTGTGCGGCACCGACGCCTACAACCAGTCGCTGTCGGAGCGCCGCGCCCGCGCGGTGTACGACTACCTGACCGGTCACGGCATCGACGCGTCGCGCCTCGTCGGCCCGACCGGTTACGGTGAGAGCCGTCCGCTCGAGACGACGCCGCAGACGCTGCCGGCGTGCAAGAGCGAGCGCAACCGTCGTACCGAGCTGAACGTCCAGAACCAGTAAGCGTTCGGTTCCATTGCGGTAATCCGAAGCCCGGCCTTGCGCCGGGCTTCGTTTTTTCTTGGGGCGAGTGAGGTTTTCGCACCACGCACCACGCACGCGAGCCGTGGCGTCGCACCTTTCACCGTGTTCCGCGAAGAAGGACGACAGCGCTGCAAGCGCTCTGACCAGCCCACGACGCCTGCGATGCGGCACCGACGCAGGTGCCGCTTCAAACCATCGAGCCCGCATACACGCTTTCACCAAACGCGACGTATGCTGTCCGTCTAATTCGGCCGTCGGAGATCGCCATGCGTCGCTTCGTCCTCCTGTCCCTCGTGCTCGCCAGTGGAAGCGCGTTCGCGCAGGACGCCTGCACCGGCCTCGCGCGTTCGGCGACGGCGCCCGTTTCGGCGCCTGCACTCGCACCTGAACTCGTCGCGCCCGCGCCGCAACTCGGCGCGCCCAGCGGCGTGCTCGCGCAGGCGTTCGATCAGACACAGACGGTCGACGCCGTGCTGCTGCGCATGCGCATAGACAAGTGCCGGTCCACGGCGAACGTCGGCAACGCCGGGCAGTTCGTGCCGGGCATGGATCCGGCGTCGTACAAGCCGCAGACCCAGTTCGACAACACGCCGTGGCGGTTCGACATGAACCAGAACGGCAAGCGCATGACGGCCGACGAATTCGACGCCTGGATGAAGGCGCGCGGCGTGCGTGTCGCCAAGGGCGCGCAGCCGGTGCCTCCGCCGCCGCCTCCGCCGGCCGACGCCGACAAGAAGTAATCGCGCATGCCGCCGGCGGTGCCCCGGCACGGGCTGGCGCGCGTGCTGTCCAAGCGCGGGCTGTGTTCGCGCACGCAGGCGGCGACGTGGATCCGGGACGGGCGCGTCGCAGTGAATGGCCGCACCGTTCGCGACCCTGAATTTCCGGTGCGCATGGACGTCGATCGCGTCGATGTACGCGATCTCGACGTCGATGCGACGACGCCGATCTACCTCGCGCTCAACAAGCCGCGCGCGCTGGTGACGACCGTGCGCGACGAGCGCGGTCGCGACACCGTGTATCGCTGCTTCGACGGCGCCGGGCTGCCGTGGATCGCGCCGGTCGGGCGGCTCGACAAGGCGAGTGAAGGCCTGCTGCTGTTTTCCAACGATCCGCGCTGGGCGGCGTCGATCACCGACCCGGAGACCGGCCCGCCGAAGACCTATCACGTGCAGGTCGATCGCATTCCGGACGAGGCGACGCTCCGTGCGATGGAAGTGGGTGTCGAGGTCGACGGCGAGCACCTTGCCGCTGCGGCGGTGGCGCTGCTGCGCGAGGGCGCGCGTAACGCCTGGCTCGAGGTCGTGCTGGACGAAGGTCGCAACCGCCACATCCGTCGGCTGCTCGAGGCGTTCGACATTGGCGTGTTGCGACTGGTGCGGGTCGCGATCGGCCCGCTGGTGCTTGGCGATCTGCCGAAGGGTGCATGGCGGCTGCTCACCGCCGACGAAGCGGCGTCCCTCGGCCCGAGCCGGGCCGCCGACGTGAAGGCCGCGTCGACGCCGTCTTCAGGCCAGCGGGCGTAGCGTCCGTCGACCGCCGCGGCCGGTGCGCCCGGCGGTCACCGCTACGCACCACGGAGCGCCACCTTGGACATCCTGTTCGCGATCCTCCTGTACTTCGGGCTCATTCCATCGCCGGACGCGACCGGCGCGCCGCCGACCACGGCGGCGCTGACCGCGGACGGCACCACCGATCCCAGCGACGGCGGCTCCGACGCCAAGCCGCGCGTCTGCGGTAATCGCTGCTCGTACTGAGCCGCCGTTTGGCGATCGTCCGTCGACGCGCGCGAGCGTGCGACGAAGTGAAGGTGTGAGGACCGCTCCGGCGGTCGTCATGGGACACGTCGTGCCGCCGTTTCCTCACTCATCCCCGCACGGTGCACGCCAGCGCGCGAGCCGCGTGTCGAGCAACGACGCGACCACGTCGTGCGCGCGCGCATCGGCGGGGCCGCGCGCGTCCGGGCCTTTGCCCTTGTCCTGATTGCAGCGCACGCACGCGACGGCGAGATTGCGCGCGTCGTCCGGCGCGTTGCCGACACGGGCGGTGAGACCCGCGGCCGCGCGTTTGCCGAACCATGCCTGCGGCACGACGTGTTCGAGCGAGCTCGCGCCGAGTGCAGCACCGTCGACTGCGACCTGCAGACGCGTGCGGCAGTGGAGACACCGCGTGCTCCACACCTCGCCGTCGAGCTGCGCCTCGCGATAGGTGGCGAGCGCGAGCAGGAACAGGCGGCGCAGGGCAGGGCGCATCAGGGAATCAGCAGCACCTTGCCGAGCGCGCGTCGGCTTTCGAGAAGCGCATGCGCGGCAGCGCCGTCCGCGAGCGGGAAACGCGCATCGATCGCGACGTTGAGATCGCCGCGTCGAACCGCGTCGAAGAGCTCCGCGGCGCGCGTGCGGCGATCCTCTGCCGTGCGCAAGACGTTCCACAGATCGCCGCCGGTGATCGTCTTCGAACCGTCCATGAGCACGCGCGGATCGACGGGGTCAGGGTCGCCGCCTGCCATGCCGTAGAACACGACGGCGCCGCCCGTGCGCAGCGCGCATAGCGAATCGTGCAGCGTGCGGCCGACCGAGTCGTACGCGACGTCGATGCCACCAGGCGCGAACTCCTGCACACGCGCGACCCAGTCGCCCTCATAGGTGGTTGCTTCGTCGGCGCCAGCACGACGGGCGACTTCGCATTTCGCAGCCGTCGATGCCAATGCGATCACGCGCGCACCAGCCGCCTTTGCAAGTTGCACGAGCAGCTGGCCGACGCCGCCCGCTGCGGCGTGCACGAGCGCGACGTGTCCGCTGCGCAGCGCGAAGCTGTCGCGCACGAGGTACTGCGCGGTGAGGCCTTGCAGAAGCAGCGCAGCGGCGACGTCGTGCTCGATGTCGTCGGGGAGGGGAATCAGGCGATCCACATCGACGGCGGCGAGTTCGGCATTCGCGAACGGCGCATCGGCGAACGCGACGCGATCGCCAACGGCGAAACCCGAACCCTCCGGCGCGGACACGATCTCGCCCGAGCCTTCGTAACCGGCGATCCACGGTGGATCGCCGGCCAGGTGGTAGTGGCCCTGCCGGCGATAGATGTCGGCGAAGTTGAGGCCGATCGCGCGCAGTCGCACGAGGGCCTGCCCCGCACCCGGCGTCGCATCCGCGACGTCGCGATACACGAGGACGTCGGGACCGCCGAAGCGATCGAACGTGAGGGCTTTCATCGCGGCTCCGCGCAACGGCGGCTCGTCGGCCGCGGTGCGCAGAGCCTACGCGCGGTGGGGCCGATCGCGCGTCGACGCCATCGGCACGCTGCGTCCGATGGCGTGTGCGTCGGTCAGGCCTTGATGACGCCCAGCTCGCGACCGATGCGCGTGAACGCGTCGATCGCGCGGTCGAGGTGTTCGCGCGTATGCGCCGCCGAGATCTGCGTGCGAATGCGCGCCTGGCCCTTCGGCACCACCGGGAAGAAGAACCCGATCGCGTAAATGCCTTCCTCGAGCAGGCGCTCGGCGAAGCGCTGCGCGAGCGGCGCGTCGTAGAGCATGACCGGGCTGATCGGATGCACGCCCGGCTTGATGTCGAAGCCGGCGGCCGTCATGCGCTCGCGGAAATAGCGCGTGTTCTCCTGCAGCTGCGTGCGCAGGTCGCCCGCGGCGTCGAGCATCTCGAACGCCTTGATGCCCGCGGCCACGACATGCGGCGGCAGCGAGTTCGAGAACAGGTACGGACGCGAGCGCTGGCGCAACAGCTCGATGACTTCCCGCTTCGCGGTGGTAAAGCCGCCCAGCGCGCCGCCCATCGCCTTGCCGAGCGTGCCGGTGATGATGTCGATCTTCTCGAGCACGCCCTTCACCTCGGCCGAGCCGCGGCCGGTCGCGCCGAGAAAGCCCGTCGCGTGGCATTCGTCGATGTGCACCAGCGCGCCGTACTTCGCGGCGAGCGCGGTGATCTCGTCGAGCGGCGCGATGAAGCCGTCCATCGAGAACACGCCGTCGGTGGTGATCATGATGGTGCGCGCGCCATCGGCCTTGGCCTGCTGCAGCTGCTTCTCCAGATCCGCCATGTCGCAGTTCGCATAGCGGTAGCGCTTGGCCTTGCACAGGCGCACGCCGTCGATGATCGAGGCGTGGTTGAGCGCGTCGGAGATGATCGCGTCGTTCTCGTCGAGCAGCGGCTCGAACAGGCCGCCGTTGGCGTCAAAGCAGGCGGCGTAGAGGATGGTGTCCTCCTTGCCGAGGAACGTCGCGATGGTCCGTTCGAGGTCCTTGTGCAGGTCCTGCGTGCCGCAGATGAAGCGGACGCTGGCCATGCCGAAGCCGTGGGTGTCCAGCGCCTTCTTCGCTTCCGCGATGATGTCCGGATGGTCGGCGAGACCGAGGTAGTTGTTCGCGCAGAAGTTCAGCACCGTGCGGCCGTCGGCGAGCGTGATCTCGGCCGACTGCGGCGACGTGATGATGCGCTCCGACTTGAACAGGCCGGCGTCGCGGATCTCGTCGAGGGTGGTTTCGTAGCGTTCGGTGAGTGACATGCGGGTTCCTGCCCTCGGGCGATGGGATCAGTCGCTGCTGGCGCTGTCGCCGCTGTCGCACGTGTCGCTCGACGACGAGTCGTCGGACGTGTCTTCGCAGCTATCGGGCTCGAACGGCCGATCGTTGTTTTCGTTGGTGTCGTACGGATTGTCGTACGCGTTCACCGGCACGTAGTCGTCGGACATCGAGCTCGACGTCCCAGTGCCAGTACTGCCGTTGCGGGCCAGGAACACCCAGCCCGCGATCACGATGACGAGGACGATGAGCACGAAACCCATCGTCGCGTCCTCAGTTCCAGCTCAGGACGATCTTGCCGCTCTTGCCGGCTTCCATCAGGTCGAAGCCTTCCTGGAAACGGTCGACGGGCAACTGATGCGTCAGCACCTTGCCGAGCGGGAAGCCGCTGAGCACGAGCTGCGTCATCTTGTACCAGGTCTCGTACATGCGGCGGCCGTAGATGCCGTGCAGCGTGAGCCCCTTGAAGATGATCTTGTCCCAGTCGGCGCCGGCGCCCTTGGGCATGATGCCGAGCATCGCGATCTTGCCGCCGTTGTACATGCAGTCGAGCATGTCATTGAACGCGCGTGGATTGCCGCTCATCTCGAGGCCGACGTCGAAGCCCTCCATGTGGAGGTCCTTCATGACGTCCTTGAGCGAGGTGTTCGCGACGTTGACCACGCGCGTCGCGCCCATGTCCGCGGCGAGCTTCAGGCGGTAGTCGTTGACGTCGGTGACGACGACGTTGCGGGCGCCGATGTGCTTGCAGATGCCCGCGGCGATGATGCCGATCGGGCCTGCGCCGGTGATCAGGACGTCTTCGCCGACGACGTCGAATTCCAGCGCGCAGTGCGCGGCGTTGCCGTAAGGATCGAAGAACGCGGCCAGCTCGCTCGGGATCTGGTCCGGGATCGGCCACAGGTTCGAAGCCGGCATCACGATGTATTCCGCGAACGCGCCGTTGCGGTTCACGCCGATGCCGACCGTGTTGGGGCAGAGGTGCTGCTTGCCCGCGCGGCAGTTGCGGCAGTGGCCGCAGACGATGTGGCCTTCGGCCGACACGCGCTGGCCGACGCTGTAGCCCGTCACGCCGGTGCCGAGCGCCGCGATGCGGCCGACGAATTCATGACCGATCACCAGGCCCGGCTTGATCGTGCGCTGGCTCCACTCGTCCCACATGTAGATGTGCAGGTCGGTGCCGCAGATCGCGGTCTTCTCCAACTTGATCAGCACCTCGTTCGGGCTGGGCACCGGCACCGGCACCTCCTCCATCCAGATGCCCTTGGCGGCTTCGCGCTTCACGAGGGCGCGCATCGTCGGCGCGGTGGGGGAGAGGGTGGCGGTCTCGGACATTGCGGAAGGCCTGCGACGCGCGGTGCGCGATGGAGCGCGAATTATACGGACGCCCGCCTGAAGGCCTTGCCGGATTGCCGCGCCCGCGTCGCTGCCGCTATGGTCGGCGGCCGATCGAAGGGAACCACCATGCGCCGCCGTCTGCTCGCTACCGCCCTGTCCCTGTCCATCGCCCCGGCCGTCGCGTCGGAAGGCATGTGGATGCCGTCACAACTTCCCGACCTCGCACCGCAGCTGAAGGCCGCCGGCTTCGAAGGCGACCCCGCCGCGCTCGCCGACCTCACGCGTCCGCCGCTCAGTGCCGTGGTGAAGGTGGGCGGTGCGACCGGCGCGTTCGTGTCGAAGGACGGTCTGGTGCTGACCAACCACCACGTCGCGTTCCCGGTCATCCAGTACAACAGTCGAGCCGATCGCGACCTGATCGGCAACGGCTACGTCGCCAAGACCCGCGCCGAGGAACTGCCCGCCGCGCCGGACTACCGTGTGCTGGTGACCACCGGTTTCGATCGCATCACCGACCGCATCCTCGCCGGCGCGAAGGGCAAGAGCGGCCGTGCGTACTACGACGCTGTCGACGCCGCGACGAAGGCCGCGATCGCCGACTGCGAGCGCGAGGCGGGCATCCGCTGCAGCGTCGCCAACATGTACTACGGCACCGACTTCTACCTGATCCGCCAGCTCGAGCTGCGCGATATCCGCCTCGTCTACGCGCCGCCGGATTCCATCGGCAACTACGGCGACGAGGTCGACAACTTCGTGTGGCCGCGTCACTCCGGCGACTTCACCGTGCTGCGCGCCTATGTCGGTCGCGACGGCAAGCCGGCCGACTACAGCGCGGACAACGTGCCCTACAACCCGCCGGCGCATCTGCAGGTGTCGACGCGTAACGTCGGCGAGGGCGACTTTGCGATGCTCGCGGGCTATCCAGGCATCACTTACCGCCATCGCATGGCCAGCGAATTCGTGCAGCAGATCGGCTGGCAGCTGCCGACGCGCGTCGCGCTGAGCCAGGGCGTCATCGACACGATCGACAAATCCGCCGCGACACCCGAGGCGAAGGTGCTCTACGCCTCGCAGGTGCAGAGCCTGAAGAACACGCTGAAGCGCGCGCAGGGCGAACTGGATGGCCTGCGTCGCAGCGATGCGGCCACCGTGCGCAAGAACGACGAAGCGCAGATGCTCGCGTGGCTGGCGAAGCAGCCTTCCGCGAAGGCGACGCGCGCCGACATCGCCGCGGTGCAGGCGCTGCTCGACCAGGCCGCCACCGTGCGCGACCGCGACCAGCTGCTCGGCATGATCCGGTCGCAGACGCAGCTGATGCGCGCTGCCATCACGCTGCAGCGTCTCGCACACGAACGCGCCAAGCCGGACGCGCAACGTGAACTCGGCTATCAGCAGCGCGACGAAGCGCTGATTACCGGGCAGATGAAGCAGGTGCAGCGTCGATTCGATCCGGCGGTCGAGAAGGCGGTGCTGACGTATCTTGTGTCGCAGTACCAGACGCTGCCGGCGGCGCAGCACGTCACTGAAGTCGATGCGGTATTCGGTCGTACACCGGACGAGCTGCGTACGCGCCTCGACGCCCTCTACGCCGGCACCAAGCTCGGCGACGAGGCGACACGCCTGGCCGCGATGTCGAGCGACGCGGCGTCGCTGTCCACCGACCCCGATCCGCTCCTGCGCGCCGCGGCAACGCTGCAGCCCGCGCTCCTGCGCATCGAGGACGAGGCGAAGGTGCGCGATGGCGAGCTGCTGCGTCTGCGGCCGTCGTACATGAAGGCGCTGATCGCGTACCGGAAGTCGCAGGGCCGTGCGGTGTATCCGGACGCGAACTCCACGCTGCGCGTCAGCTACGGCAACCTGCGTGGCATGGATCCGCGCGACGGCGTGCACTACGTCCCGGTGACGACGGTGGCCGGCATCACCGAAAAGCACACCGGCGTGAAGCCATTCGATGCGCCGAAGCCGCTCCGCGACGCGATCGCCAAGGGCGATTTCGGCAGCACCGCCGATCCCAAGCTGAACACGCAGACCGTCGACATCCTGACCGATCTCGACACAACTGGCGGCAATTCGGGATCACCGGTGCTCGACGCGGATGGCAAGCTCATCGCGCTGAACTTCGACAGCAACTGGGAAGCGGTGAGTGCGAGCTGGATGTACGACCCGCGTTACAAGCGCGCCATTCATGTCGACATGCGTTACATGCGCTGGCTGATGGCGAAGGTGTATCCGGCGCCGCAGCTCCTCGCGGAAATGGGCCTGCCCGCGGAATGAACATCGCGCGCTGTGACACGCGTCCTGCGTGTTGCAGCGCACGCATTGGCTAGACTCGACCGCCCACACGCATCAACGGAGTTTTCTTCATGCGCATGCACCGCCTCGCCCTCGCCACGTTCGCCGCGCTCGCGGCCATTTCCACGAGCGCGGTCGCGGTCGAAGGCATGTGGGTGCCGCAGCAATTGCCGGAAATCTCCGCGCAGCTGAAGAAGGTGGGCCTGAAGCTCGACGCGCGCCAGCTCGCGGATCTGACGGGCGATCCGATGGCGTCGGTGGTGTCGCTCGGTGGCTGCACGGCGAGCTTCGTCTCGCCGAAGGGTCTCGTCGTCACCAATCATCACTGCGCCTACGGCGCGATCCAGCTGAATTCCTCAGCCCAGAAGAACCTCATCGAAACCGGCTTCAACGCGACGACGCCGGGCGAGGAACTCTCCGCCGGCCCGAACGCACGCATCTACGCGCTCGATTCGATACAGGACGTGACCAAGACGGTGAAGGCAGCGATCGCCGATGCGCCGGATGCGCTGGGCCGGACGAAGGCGCTCGATGCGATCGAGAAGAAGCTTGTCGCCGACTGCGAAGCGCCGACCGGGTACCGCTGCCGCCTGTACAGCTTCAGCGGCGGCAACACGTATCGCCTGTTCAAGAATCTCGAGATCAAGGACGTCCGCCTCGTCTACGCGCCGCCACGCAGCGTCGGCAACTACGGTGGCGAGGTCGACAACTGGATGTGGCCGCGCCACACCGGCGATTTCTCGTTCTATCGCGCTTACGTCGGCAAGGACGGTCGTCCGGCCGCGTACTCGCCCGACAACGTGCCGTATACGCCGAAGCATTTCCTGAAGATCGCCGACAAGCCGCTGGGCGAGGGCGACTTCGTGATGGTGGCGGGGTATCCCGGCAGCACCAGCCGCTACGCGCTCGCGAGCGAATTCGATGCGACGTCGAACTGGACGTATCCGACCGTCAGCCGTCACTACAAGAACCTCGTCGCGCTGGTGGAGAACGCCGGTCGCCGCAATCCGGATATCGCCGTGAAGTACGCGGCGACGGTGCGCGGCTGGCAGAACACGCTGAAGAATTACGACGGCCAGCTCGAAGGCTTCCGCCGCATCGACGCCGGCACGCGCAAGCATCGCGAGGACGAAGCGGTGCTCGCATGGCTGCGCGGCCAGGGCGCGCGCGGCGAAGCGGGTCTCGCCGCGTACGAGCGTCTGGAGCAGCTCGGCGAGGAAGCGCGTGCCCATCGCGAGCGCGACATTGCCTTCGGCCAGCTGCGCAGCACGGGCGTCCTCGGCGCGGCGATGCAGATCTATCGCACGTCGATCGAACGCGAGAAGCCCGACAACGATCGCGAAGCCGGCTACATGCAGCGCGACATGCCGTCGCTGGAAGGTGCGCTGCGGCAGATGGAGCGTCGTTACCAGCCGCAGATGGACCGTGAGCTCATCGGCTACTGGCTGCGCGAATACGCGAAGTTGCCGGCGGCGGAACACATCGCCTCGCTCGACAAGTGGTTGGGCGGGACGGATGCCAAGGCGGTCGACAAAGCGCTCGACCGCCTCGCCAAGACGCGCCTCGGCGACACGCAGGCACGCGTCGCGCTGCTGTCGGCCGATCGCGCGTCGCTGGAGAAGTCGAAGGATCCGGCGATCCAGTTCGCCGTGGCGGTGATGCCGGACGTGCTGCGTCTGGAAGAAGAAGCCAAGACGCGCGCGGGCGATTCGTTGGTCGCTCGTCCGGCCGTGCTGCAGGCGATTGCCGACTACCGCAAGTCGCACGGGCAGGCGGTGTATCCGGATGCCAACTCGTCGCTGCGCATCACCTATGGCCACGTGACGGGCTACACGAAGCCTGACCGCGCCAAGCAGCCCTCGTTCACCACGCTGGAGCAGGTCGCGGAGAAGGCGACGGGCAAGGAGCCGTTCGACGCGCCGCAGGTGGAACTTGATGCGATCCGCGCGAAGAACTACGGGGGGCTCGCCGATCGGCGCCTCGGCACGGTGCCGGTGAACTTCCTGTCCGACCTCGACATCACCGGCGGCAATTCGGGCTCACCGGTGCTGGACGCGCAGGGCAAGCTCGTCGGTCTTGCGTTCGACGGCAACTGGGAGTCGGTCAGCAGCAACTGGGTGTTCGATCCCGCGATGACGCGCATGATTTCGGTCGACCAGCGCTACATGCGCTGGATCATGCAGGAGGTCTACCCGGCGCCGCAGCTGTTGCAGGAGCTCAACGTTCCCGAGAAGAAGTGACGGCTTCGGACGCGAAAAGGCCGGCGAAATCGCCGGCCTTTTTCATTGCGTCACGTGAGCGGGTCAGGCGGTAGGCAGCGTGTAGTCGAGCGTGTAGGCGTGCTCGCCGTTGGTGATGTCGATCTTCATGGAACCGCGCAGACCGGCGAGCTCGCCCATACCGGAATCCGGCACCACCTCCACACGCAGTGACGGCTGCCCGCGATCCATCACGCCGACATGCATCATCGAGAACGCGCCGCTGCGGCCGTCGAGCGTGCCGTCGACGCGTTCGACCGCCACATAACCGGCCGAACCTTCGACCGCCGTTCCCACCGCCACCATGTGCACGACGCTGGTTGCCCGCAGTGGGCCCTCGAACGTCTTGTCGAAGCGCAGGTGCATGGCCTGCGCGTCGCCACCCAGATCCAGCATGCCCTGCGGGGCGCGTTTGACGTCGAAGCGTCCGTGGGCGACGGGCATGGCGGTCTCCGTGGAAGTCGAGGTCCGATCATCGCGCCGATGCCGCCGGTCGGCCAGCGCTTGTCGATAACGAGGCGTCTGCTAGGCTCCAACGCGTCGCGGATTCCCATGCCAGCCGGCCCCGTCTCCCGACCGCAAGATCGCATGCGCTGCATGCACGTGGCACCGCAGGACCGCATTACCGTCGCGCGTTTCACGCAACCGACGGCCGGCTGGCAGGACATCCGCGCATCCCCTACACACGGAGCGCGACGACGATGCGAGTGCTGGCATGCGATGGAATCCATGACGACGGCCTGACCCTGTTCCGCAATGCGGGCTGGGACGTTCTCGTCGCCCCCGAACCGATCAAGGACACCGACACGCTCGCGCTGGCGTTGGCCGACGTCGATGCAGTGCTCGTGCGATCGGCCACGAAAGTGCCGGCCGACGCCCTGGCGCAGGCGTCGAAGCTGAAGGTGATCGGCCGTGCCGGCGCGGGCGTCGACACGATCGACGTCGACGCCGCCACCGCACGCGGCATCGCGGTAATGAATGCGCCCGACGGCAACACGCTCGCCGCGGCGGAGCACGCGATCGCATTGCTGTTCGCGCTCGCGCGTCACATCCCGCGCGCTGATGCCGGCATGAAGGCCGGCGAGTGGCCGAAGGCGGGGCTCACCGGCTTCGAACTCGAAGGCAAGCGGCTCGGCGTGATCGGCCTCGGGCGCATCGGCAGCACGGTCGCGCGCAAGGCACGCGGCATCGGCATGGAGGTCGCGGCGTACGACCCGTTCCTCCCGGCGTCCGCGGCCGGCAAGGGCAGCGTGCCGCTGATGGCGCTCGACGACCTGCTCGCCTGGGCCGACATCATCACGCTGCACATCCCGCGCACCAAGGAAACGACCAACCTGCTGTCGGAAGCGCGCATGCGCGCGATGAAGCCGGGCGCGATGCTGATCAACGCGGCGCGCGGGGGTCTCGTCGACGAAGCGGCGTTGCTGCGCCTGCTCGACGAGGGCCACCTCGCCGGCGCGGCCCTCGACACGTTCGTGACCGAGCCGCTCGCGTCCGATTCGTCGCTGCGTGCGCATCCGAACCTGGTGCTGACGCCGCATCTCGGCGCGTCGACCAGTGAAGCGCAGCAGGCCGTGAGCACGATCCTCGCGCGCCAGATCATCGATTTCGTCGCGACCGGTGCCGTCGCCGGCTGCGTCAACCTGCCGCCACTCACCGCGGAAGCCGCACGCGAAGTTGGGCCATGGATGCCGCTGATGACGGCGCTCGGTCGCGTCGCGTCGCGTCTCGTCCCCGCGCCGACGCGCCTGCAGATCCGTTACGCGGGCCGCACCGACGGACTCGATACGCGGCCGCTGACGCGCCTGCTCGTCGCATCACTCCTCGGTGCAGCTTCAGGACGCGTGACGCCGGTCAATGCGCTGCAGGAAGCCGCAGCGCGCGGGCTCGAAGTGTCGGAAACGATCGGCGGCGAAGGTGATGGCTACGACCGTCTCGTGCGACTCACGATCGAGGGCGACAACGGGGATCGTGCCGTGCGACGCGAGATCGATGCGACGCTGCACCGCGCACCCCGCGTGGTGGCGCTCGACGGCGTTGAAATCGAATTCGACCCGCTCGCGCACGTGCTGCTCATGCGCAACGAGGACCGCCCCGGCATGGTCGGCACGGTGGGGTCGCAGCTCGGCGCGGCCGGCATCAACATCATCAATTTCGCACTCGGTGCCGCGGGCGACGGCTATGCGCGCGCCGC
Organism: Lysobacter sp. TY2-98; assembly: GCF_003367355.1. NCBI lineage: Bacteria > Pseudomonadati > Pseudomonadota > Gammaproteobacteria > Lysobacterales > Lysobacteraceae > Lysobacter > Lysobacter sp. TY2-98. Next base: position 1,979,330 of record NZ_CP031413.1, on the reverse strand, counting down.
GATCACCATCGATCGCGAAATCGACGACGCCCAGCTCGGCGCGTTGCGTGCGACGCCGGGCGTGCTGTCGATCCAGCAGATCTGACCGCGGCAGGACGACATCCCATGAAGATCATCCTCGCCCGTCATGGCGAAACGCCGTGGAACGCAGAAGGTCGCTACCAGGGACAGGTCGACATTCCGCTGTCGTCGGTCGGCGAAGGGCAGGCGCGCGCACTCGCGCAGCGCCTGCACGACGTGCCGATCACGCGCGCCATCGCGTCGCCGCTCACGCGCGCGCGTCGCACCGCGGAAATCGCACTCGGCGATCGCGCGCCGATGCTCGGCACCGACGCGGGCCTCATGGAGATCGCGCACGGCGAGTGGGAGGGCCTGCTCGCCGCCGAAATCCGCGACCGCGACGGCGAACGCCTGACCGCATGGCGCGACACGCCGCATGACGTGCTGATGCCCGGCGGCGAATCGCTGCAGCACGTGCTCGATCGCGCGTGGCCCGCGTTCGCGCGCGCCTGCGAAGGCCTCGATGCGGACGACACGCTGCTGATCGTCGCGCACGACGCGGTGAACCGCGTGCTGCTGTGCCGCGTGCTCGGCCTGCCGCTCGCGAACCTCTGGCGCTTCCGCCAGGCACCGACCACGCTGAACCTCCTCGAAGGCCCGGACGTCGATCATCTGGACGTCGTTCGCCTGAATGACTGCAGCCACCACACCGCACTGTTCGGCGAAGCCGTGCACCGCGCGCTGTAGGTCGATTCGGGCACCCGTCGTTGTCCCGGCCGGGACGATGGCGGGTGACGGGCCGCCTACAATTTCCGCATGACGTCCGACCTCGACCACTGGCTCGCCCGCCTCGAGCAACAGCACCCGCGCAGCGTGGATCTCGGCCTCGACCGCATCCGCGCCGTGCACGCGCGCCTTGGATTGACGAAGCCTGCACCGGTGGTGATCACCGTCGGCGGCACCAACGGCAAGGGCTCGACAGTCGCGTTCATCGAAGCGATCGCGCGGGCGCAGGGCCTGCGCGTCGGCGCGTACACCTCGCCGCATCTGCTGCGCTACAACGAGCGCATCCGCATCGATGGCCAAGACGCAGGGGACGCGGCGATCGTCGAGGCATTCGAGGCGATCGAAGCCGCGCGCGGCGAGACGACGCTGACCTATTTCGAGGTCGGAACCCTCGCGGCGTTATGGCTGTTCGAGCGCGCGAACCTCGATCTGGCGATCCTCGAGGTCGGCCTCGGCGGCCGGCTCGACGCGACGAATCTCGTCGACGCCGATGTCGCGGTGATCACCACCGTCGACATCGACCATACGGACTGGCTGGGCCCCGATATCGAATCGATCGGCTTCGAGAAGGCCGGCATCGCGCGTGCGTGGACGCCGCTGATCCTCGGCGACGACGATCCGCCATCGAGCGTGCTGCGGCATGCCTACGCGATCGGTGCGACGGCGCTGCGGATCGGCTGTGACTTCTTCTTCGACCCGCAGCACGACGCCGACACGTGGCGATGGCGCGCGGTCGGCGAGCAGTACGACCTGCCGCGCCCCGCGCTGGCGGCTCCGTCCCAGCTGCGCAATGCAGCGGTCGCGATCGCCGCGCTGCGCTCGAGTCCGCTCGACATCGACGCACGTGCGATCGCCGAAGGCGTCGCCGGAGCGCGCATCACCGCGCGGCTGCAACGCATCGAACGGGGTGGCGTCGACTACGTCGTCGACGTCGCGCACAACCCGCAGGCGGCGCGTGAGCTCGCCACGTGGCTGGCTCGCACGCCGGTCCGCGGCCGCACGATCGCGCTGTTCGCCGCGCTCGGGGACAAGGACGTGGCAGGCGTGGTCGGTGCCGTGGCGGCGTCGGTCGACATTTGGCACGTCGCGGGCCTGCCGGGGCATGGGCCGCGAGCACTGGAGGTCGACGCCTTCGCCGACCGCCTGGCGGGTACCGCCGCTTCCGTCGCCACGCGCTGGCCCGACGTCGCCCGCGCGATTGCTGGCATCGACGCGCAGGCGGGCGATCGCGTGTTGATCTTCGGCTCGTTCCACACCGCCGCCGACGCGCTGCACGCGCTGGGAGCGACCGGCCGCTGAACGCGGAACACGCCGGGCGGGGCGATTCGACCCGGCGGGTATAATTCGCCGCGACAAGGCGGGCCGCCCCCGCCGCATGCGGACGCGATGGAACCTGCCCTGAAACAGCGGCTGCTCGGCGCGGCGGTGCTTGTTGCCCTGGCCGTGGTCTTCCTCCCCCTCCTTGTGATGGATCCCGCGCCCGACAGCGGCGCGTCGCGCGTTCCGCTCAAGGTGCCGCCGGCGCCCGAAGCGTCCGCGGGTGACACCCGCACGCTCGATCTGCCGCTCGCGCCGGAACCGACCGGCAAGCCGGTGCTGTCCGCGCCGGTCGAGGCGTCGACCACGGCCGCCGCGACGAGCGCGCCCGCGCCTGCGGTTCCGACCACCCCGACCACCGCCGCCGGCAATTACGCGGTGAATTTCGGCAGCTATGCGACGCCGTCGGATGCGGGACGCGTGATCGCAGCGCTCGCCGCCGCGCATCTGCCGGCGTACCAGGAACCCGCGCCACTCGGCGTCCGCACTGTGCATCGCGTGCGCATCGGCCCGTTCGCCACGTCCGCCGACGCCGAGGCCGCGCGTCTTGCCGCGGGGCGCGTGCGCAGCGATGTCAACGCCAAGGTGGTCGTACTCGACGCCGACGCCTCGACGCCGGCCAAGCCCGCGGCGAGCACGACCGCGGCGCCCACAGCGCCGGCCGTTGCGGTCGCGCCGCTGCCTTCGACGCCGACCGGCCCGGTCGCGACGGTGCCGAAGCCCGCAGCGTCAACCACCACCACTGTCACCGCAGGCACGCAACGCCCGGCAACTGCCGCGAGCGCGCCCGCCAAGCCCGCGACGCCGCCCGCACCGCCAGCGCCAACGACCGCATCCGCCGCACCGGCTGCATCGAACGTCGGCTTCGCCGTGCAGCTGGGCGCGTTCGCCGACGCGAACGAAGCCACGCACCTGCGTGATCGCGCGCGCGCCGCCGGTTTCGCTGCGTTCGTCGAACAGGTCCACACCGATCGTGGCGATCTCAGTCGCGTGCGCGTCGGCCCGGTGCCGGATCGCGCGGCGGCCGACACGCTGCGCACGCAGGTGGCGGCCAAGCTCGGCGTAAACGGCATCGTCCGTCCGCATCCCTAGGCGACGATGAGCCCGATCGACTGGCTGCTGATCGCGATCCTCGGCGTCTCCGCGCTGACGGGCCTGATGCGCGGCTTCGTCGGCGTGGTCGCGTCGTTCGCGGCGTGGCTGCTGGGCGGTAGCGCGGCGCTGCTGTTCGGCGGCGGCGCGGCGCACATGATCGCGGGCGGCCCGAACGCGTCGCCCGTGCAGATGTTGATGGGCTATGCGCTGTGTTTCGTCGCGACGTCGCTCGTCGTCGCCGTCATCGCCTACCTGATGCGACGTGCGCTCAAGGCGGCGGGACTCGACGGCGTCGATCGCATGCTCGGGCTCGCACTCGGGGGCCTGCGTGGCGTCGCGATGGCCTGCGCGGTCGTGCTGCTGCTCGGTTTCACGCCCGTGCCGCGCCAGCGGCCGTGGCAGGCCTCGGCGCTCGTGCCGGTGTTCAAGCCGGGCGCACTCTGGCTGTCGACCTGGCTTCCGGTCGGCGTGCGTGCCCACCTCGACCTCGACGGCGTTACGCCCGCTCGAAATCTTCCCGCGCTGCCCCCACTTCCGCAGCTCCCCGCCTGATTTTTCTGCAGGACATCGAACCATGTGCGGCATCATCGGAATCGTCGGCCACAGCGACGTCGCCGGCCAGCTCTACGACGGGCTGACCGTGCTCCAGCACCGCGGGCAGGACGCCGCGGGCATCGCCACCGCGAGCGGCTCCAAGATCCGCGTGCACAAGGGCAACGGCCTCGTCAGCGATGTATTCGACGAAGCGGCGATGCAGCTGCTGCAAGGCCATTTCGGCATCGGCCACTGCCGCTACCCGACCGCCGGCAGCGCGGGCTGCGACGAAGCGCAGCCGTTCTACGTGAACTCGCCCTACGGCATCGCGCTCGCGCACAACGGCAACCTCATCAACACCGATGCGCTGCGCCGCGAGGTGTTCGAGCAGGACAAGCGCAACGTCAACACCGAGTCCGATTCGGAAGTGCTGCTCAACGTGTTCGCGCACGAGCTGGACGTGCAGGGCGTGCTGTCCCCGGAATCGATCTTCAAGGCGATCGAGGGCGTGCATCGTCGTTGCGTCGGCGGCTATGCGGTGGTCGCGACGGTGCTGGGCTTTGGCCTCGTCGCGTTCCGCGATCCGCACGGCATCCGCCCTCTGGTGCTGGGCAAGCGCGTACGTGATGGTCGCGACGAATACGCGATCGCGTCCGAATCCGTCGCGCTCGACCTGCTCGGCTACGAGCGCCTGCGCGACGTGCGCCCGGGCGAGGGTGTGGTCGTCACCGCCGACGGCACGCTGCACACGCGCCTGTGCGCCGGTGAGCGCGAGCCGACGCCATGCATCTTCGAATACGTCTACTTCGCGCGTCCCGACTCGATGATGGACGACGTGTCGGTGCACAAGGCGCGCATGCGCATGGGCCAGAAGCTCGGCGAGAAGATCCTGCGCCTGCGGCCGGACCACGACATCGACGTCGTCATCCCGATCCCGGATACGTCTCGCGATGCGGCGCTGGAAATCGCCAACGTGCTCGGCGTGAAGTACCGCGAGGGCTTCATCAAGAACCGCTACGTCGGCCGCACCTTCATCATGCCGGGGCAGGGCGAACGCGCGAAGTCGGTGCGTCGCAAGCTCAATCCGATTCCGCTCGAGTTCCGCAACCGCAACGTGCTGCTGGTCGACGATTCGATCGTGCGCGGCACCACGTCCAAGCAGATCGTGCAGATGGCGCGCGATGCGGGTGCCAACAAGGTCTATCTCGCCTCCGCGGCGCCGCCGGTGCGGTATCCGAACATCTACGGCATCGACATGCCTTCGGCCGACGAACTGGTCGCGCACGATCGCACCGACGATGAGGTACAGGAGCTGCTCGGGTGTGACTGGCTGATCTACCAGGATCTCGCAGACCTGGAAGAGGCCGTGTCGGGCCCGAAGCACCGCATCGAAGCCTTCGATTCGTCCTGCTTCAATGGCGACTACGTGACGGGCGTCGAGCCCGGCTATTTCGAACGCATCAAGCAACTGCGTTCGGATGCCGCCAAGCAGGCGCGCAAGGTCGCCTGATATGAAGTCGCTGCAATTCGCGATGCTGCCGGACGACGAGAACGGCCAGGTTCTGCGCGCGATGCTCGAGGACGGTGACGACCTAACCCTTCCGCGCGATGTCGATTTCCTGCTCGTGTTCGGCGACGAGGCGGCGGCGAAGGCGTTCGTCGAGGGCGCGAATGCGCTGCCCGAGGTCGTGGTGTTCACCCCGGAAGTGGACGACGAAGGCATCTGGCAGGTCGTCGCGCGCCGCCACATGGCGCCGAAGCACGCCGATATCACCCGGCTCGAGCAGGAACTCACGGTGCTTGCGGAATCGTTCGGCGGCTATCCCGACGGCTGGGAGTGCTCGCGCGCCGCGGGTCCGGTCGACGGGGACGACGACACGGTCGCGTGATGCGCGGCGATCTGCACGCTGCTGCGCGGGAGTGCCTGCGTGCGGCCACCCCCGAATCCAAAGTCGAGCGCACGTTCGACGTGTTCGCATGTTTCTCGCGCGGCGAACTCACGCCGCGCGATGACGCCGATGCACCTGAACCGATCGGTATGCCGGGCCGACCCGCGCGTCCGCGACTCGTGCATGCACGCGACCTGCCCAAGCGCGGCTTCGGCACCACCGAAGGCCTCGCCGCGTTCGTGCACGCCATCGCGCACATCGAATTCAATGCGATCGATCTGGCCTGGGACGCGGTGTATCGCTACCGCGGCATGCCGGCGCAGTTCTATGTCGACTGGGCGTCGGTCGCGAACGATGAAGCGCGCCACTTCATGATGCTGCGCGGCCGTCTGCGTGAGCTCGGTTTTGACTACGGCGATTTCGACGCGCACAACGGCCTGTGGGAAATGGCCGAGAAGACGGCGCACGACGGCCTCGCGCGGATGGCACTGGTACCGCGCGTGCTCGAGGCGCGTGGCCTGGACGTCACGCCGGGAATGATCGTGAAACTGCGCGCCCGCGGCGACGATGCCACCGCCGACATCCTCGAGGTGATCCTGCGCGAGGAAGTCGGGCACGTCGCTGCGGGCAGTCGCTGGTTCCGCTGGCACTGCGCGCAACGCGGCATCGAACCGCAGGCGACGTTCAAGGCGCTGCTCGCCGAATACGCCCGCGCCGTGCTCTACGGCCCGTTCAATCGCGAGGCGCGATTGGAAGCCGGGTTCGACGCCGGGGAACTCGCGTCACTGGAGACGCTGGCGAACTGACGTCCGCGCGAGCGCGCCGCTTCACGCCAAGCCCTGCAGCTCCACGCGATCGCCGTCGACGCGCAATACCGAACCGTGGTCGTACCAGTCGCCGAGCACGACGCGACGACGCGCGCGACCGCCCACGTCCAGCGGATGGATGGCCGGGCGATGCGTGTGGCCATGAATCATCAGGTCGACGCCGTAGCGCACGAAGTATTCGTTCACGGTCGACGGCGCGACGTCGGTAATCGTTTCCATCGTGCCGGCGCTCTTCAGCGCGGCCTGTGCATCGCGGCTTTGCGCGCGGGCGTGCTGCGCGAAAGCGATGCGCGCGGCCAACGGCTGCGACAGGAACTGCGCCTGCCATTTGGGATCGCGCGTCTGCGCGCGAAACGCCATGTAGCCGGTGTCCGCCGTGCAGAGCAGATCGCCATGCAGGATCAGTGCGGGACGGCCGTCCAGCATCACCACCGACGGATCCTGCAGGATCGTCATGCCGGCGCGTCGCGCGTACTCGCTACCCAGCAGGAAGTCGCGATTGCCGCGGATGAAATGCGTTGGCGTTCCGCTGTCGACCAGTTCACGCACGCCGCGCGCGACGGCAGCGCCCGTTTCCGACGGATCGTCATCGCCCACCCACGCCTCGAACAGGTCGCCGAGGATGTACAGCGCCGATGCGCCGCGTGCTTCATCGCGCAGGAAGCGCAGGAACAGGTCCGTGACCTGCGGACGCTCGGCGTCGAGGTGCAGGTCGGAGATGAAGAGAGTCGCCATGGGCTCATTGTAGGCGGCCGTTCCGCGCGGCCGGCCCGGGCCGAAACGGCGTCTTCCACCTCAAGCGGCCTTTACGAATGCGACGGGCCGCACGTCCGCGACGCCGCGCCGGTGACGCGCCGACCGGCGGGCGTATAGTCGATCCGAACCGATCACGGCCGGGGGGCGGACGGTATGGGGATGTACACGCAGATGGAGGGCGCGGACGCCCGGGTGCCCGCTTGAATCGCGGTTACTTCGCGTTCGTCCGGCGCGACGCCGAGCGCCACTATCACGCCACGCTGCCCGACTTCCCGGGCTGCAGCGCGCAGGCCGAGCGGCTCGTCGCGCTCAATCGCGCGGTCCGCGAAGCCGTCATGCAGCACGTGCGCACGGCGGGCTGGCCGGTGCCCACACGCCTCGAAGCACTGCCGCGGCAACCCGATGACGACGACGGCTTCTGGCTGATGGTCGACATCACGCCCGACGGCTGAACGGGCCGCTCGACGGCAGGCGTAAAATCATCGCCCCCACGTTCGTCCGAGCTTCGCAATGAGTACGCGTACCCGTTTCGCGCCGAGCCCCACCGGCTACCTCCATATCGGTGGTGCCCGCACCGCGCTCTATTGCTGGCTCGAAGCCCGCCGCCAGGGTGGCGCGTTCGTCCTCCGCATCGAGGACACGGATCGCGAGCGCAGCACGCAGGGCGCGATCGACGCGATCCTCGAAGCGATGGACTGGCTCGGCCTCGACTACGACGAAGGCCCGATCTATCAGACGCAGCGGCTCGATCGGTATCGCGAGGTCGCCGAGCAGCTCGTCGCCGACGGCAAGGCGTACTACGCCTACGAGACCAGGGAAGAGCTCGAGGCCGCGCGCGAGAAGGCGATGGCCGAGGGCGTCAAGCCGCGCTACAACGGCGCCGCGCGCGACGCCAACCTGCCGTACCGCGACGATCCGAACCGCGTGATCCGCTTCCGCAATCCGCAGGACGGCACGGTGGTGTGGGACGACAAGGTCAAGGGCCGCATCGAGTTCGCCAACAGCGAGCTCGACGACCTGGTGATCTTCCGTTCCGACGGCTACGCGACCTACAACTTCGCCGTCGTCGTCGATGACATCGACATGCGCATCACCGACGTGGTGCGCGGCGATGACCACGTCAACAACACGCCGCGCCAGATCAACATCTACAAGGCGCTCGGCGCGCCGGTGCCGCACTTCGCGCACCTGCCGATGATCCTCGACGAGCAGGGCGCCAAGCTGTCCAAGCGCACGGGTGCGGCCGACGTCATGCAGTACCGCGAGATCGGCTACCTGCCGCACGCGCTGCTCAATTACCTCGCGCGCCTGGGCTGGTCGCACGGCGATCAGGAGATCTTCTCGATCCCCGAACTCACGCGACTGTTCGATCTCAAGGACGTCAATCCGAAGGCGTCACGCCTGGACTCGGCGAAGCTCGGCTGGCTCAACCAGCAGTACCTCAAGAGCGACGATGCGGCCGACGTCGCCAAGCACCTCGTCTGGCATCTCGAGCGCAAGGGCTACGACCTGTCGCGCGGTCCGGCGCCGGCCGACATCGTCGTCGCGCTGCGTGATCGCGTGCAGACGCTCAGCGACATGGCCGAGCGTGCGGCGGTGTGGTTCCAGCCGCTCGAAACCTATGACGCCGCCGCCGTCGCCAAGCATCTCAACGCGGGCGCGCGCGCACCGCTCGAAGAAGCACGCTCGCGCCTCGCGCAGCTCGCCGCATGGACGCCCGAAGCGATCCACGCGACGTTGAACGATGTCGCCACCGCCTGCGAAGTCGGCATGGGCAAGGTCGCGCAGCCGCTGCGCGTTGCGATCACCGGCACGCAGGTGAGTCCGGATATCGCGCACACCATCTACCTTGCGGGTCACGACGAAGCACTGCGTCGCATCGACGCGGCGCTCGCGAAAGTGCCCGCGCACGCCTGAGGTCCCCATGGCACACCACGAGACCTGCACCGATCCGCGTCATCACGTCCACACGGGCGATGCGTTCGTCGCGCAGGTCGAACGTGCCTGTGAACAACGCGGCCTGCGCCTGACGCCGTTGCGTGCGAGCGCGTTGCGGCTGATCGCCGATGCCGACCGACCGCTCAAGGCGTACGACCTGCTCGATCGCATGAAGGCGACGCACGAAGGCGCGGCGCCGCCGACGGTGTATCGCGCGCTCGACTTCCTGCTCGAACACGGCTTCATCCACAAGCTGTCGTCGATCAATGCGTTCGTCGGTTGCCACCATCCGGGTGGCGCGCAGCACGCGGTGCCGTTCCTGATCTGCGACCGCTGCCACGCGGCGACCGAACTGGAAGACGAGCAGATCGTCGGTGCGCTGGATGCTCGCGCCCGTGCCCTCGGCTTCACCCCGCGCGCGCAGACGCTGGAGGTCCACGGCCTCTGCGCCGATTGCGCCGCCCACCCGGACGGCGACTGAATCCCTGACTTCCGGGCTATTGAGCGAGCGGCCGCCGGGCCCGTAACGTAATGTTATAACCTTCCGAACTTCGGACCCGGCCTCAATGACCAAAACCCTCCTGGCCCTCGCGCTTGCCGTCGCGCTGGGCACCGCCCACGCGGCCGAAGGCGTCTCGCAGGCGCAGTTCAAGGCGCTGGAAGCGCGCATGGCGCAGCTCGAAGCCGACGCCAAGGCCGCGCGCGCAGACGCTGCAAAGGCACGCGCCGAAGCGGAGGCCGCTCAGGCAGAGGTTGCGCGACTCAAGGGCGCGTCGACCGCGAACGTCGCAGCGCCGGCCGCGCCGACGCCCGGCGGCAGTGCCGCGACATCCGCACCCGCCGCGGCCGACACGTCGGATCTCGCCGCGAACGACGACCTCGCCGTGCCTGACGACACCGCGAGCGCTGCCGCGCCTGCACCCGTCGCGACCGGAGAGTCCAACGACAACGTCGCGAGCGCGGACGGCGGCGGCTCGAGTTCGAACCCGAACGCGTTCAATCCTGCGATCTCGATCATCCTCAACGGCAGCTACACGCATCACTCGCTCGATCCGGCGAACTACATCCGCGCGGGTTTCCCGATCGTGGGCGAGGGTGGTCCCGCACCGGATGGCTTCTCGCTCGGCGAGAGCGAAATCTCGTTCGCGGCGAACATCGACGAGAAGTTCTACGGTCAGCTCACGCTGACCGCGGCGAGCGAGAACGGTCAGGATCACATCGGCGTCGAAGAAGCGTTCATCGACACCACCGCTCTGCCGGCAGGCTGGAACATGCGCCTGGGCCGGTTCTATTCGAACATCGGCTACCTCAACAGCCACCACGCGCACACCGACAACTTCTTCGATCGCCCGCTCGCCTACCAGGCCTTCCTCGGCAACCAGTACGGCGACGACGGTGTGCAGGTGCGTTGGGTCGCGCCGACGTCGCTGTTCTTCGAAGTCGGTGGTGAAGCCTTCCGCGGCGAGAGCTACCCGGCCGCCGGCGCGGGCCATGGCGGCGTCGGCACCAAGACGCTGTTCGCGCACGTCGGCGGCGACGTCGGAGACGAGAACGAATGGCTCGCGGGCGTTTCGGCGCTGCGCACGAGCGCGATCGGCGGCGAAGACGGTTTCACCGGCGACGGCACGCTGTACATCGTCGACGGCACCTGGAAGTGGGCCCCGCAGGGCAACTTCAAGGACGGCGGCCTGACGCTGCGCAGCGAATACATGATCGATCACCGCGATGGCACGGTGGTCGATGCGGCGGATCCGTCGGTCGTATTCGACTGGAGCGGCAAGCGTCGGGGTGCGTACGCCGAAGCCGTGTATCGCATCAACCGCCAGTGGGACGTCGGCTATCGCTTCGATCGCCTGTGGGCGGCGAATGACGGCCCGTTCGCGAGCGACACCGATCCCACCCGCCACACGATCGAAGCGACCTGGCGCAACAGCGAGTTCAGCCTGTTCAGGCTGCAGTTGAGCCATGACAAGCCCAATGCGGTCGACACGGACAACGCCGTGACCGTGCAGTACCAGACCAGCCTCGGCGCCCACGGCGCCCACAAGTTCTGAGGATTCGATCGATGAAGTCCCTGCTGATGTCCGCGGTCCTGCTCGCCGGTGCGGTCGCCGCGCCCGCGCAGGCCAAGATGCGCGTCTTCGCGTGCGAGCCCGAATGGGGTTCGCTGGTGCACGAGCTTGCTGGCGACAAGGTCGACGTCGACGTCGGCACGTCCGCGCTGCAGGACGTGCACGTCATCGAAGCGAAGCCCAGCCTGATCGCGAAGGTGCGCGCGGCCGACATGGTCGTCTGCACCGGCGCCGAACTCGAAGTGGGCTGGTTGCCGCAGCTGATCCGCCAGTCGGGCAACACCAAGGTGGCGTCGGGCCCCGGCTACTTCGAAGCGGCGAAGCAGGTGAAGACGCTCGAGAAGCCGTCGGCACTGGATCGGGCGAACGGCGACGTGCATCCGGACGGCAATCCGCACATCCAGATGGATCCGCGTCGCGTGCTGATCGTGGCGCAACGCCTCGATGCGCGCCTCGCGCAGCTCGATCCGTCGAACGCCGCCGCGTACCAGCAGAACCTGACGAACTTCCAGAACCGCTGGAGAGCGGCGATGGTGCGTTGGAAGGCGCAGGCCGCGCCGCTCGTGGGTCGCAAGGTCGTCGTGCACCACATCAGCTGGGTCTACCTGTGGGATTGGCTCGGCATGCAGCAGATCGGTGCACTCGAGCCGAAGCCCGGCGTGCCGCCGACCAGCGCGCATCTCGCGAGCCTGATCGCGACGACGAAGAGCGCGAACACGCTCGCGATCGTTCGTGCGGCCTACCAGGATCCGAAGCCGGCCGACTGGCTGGCCGACCGCACCGGCGTGCCGGCGGTGACGCTGCCGCTCACCGTGGGCGGTGATGCCCAGTCGAAGGATCTCTTCGGCCTGTTCGACTCGACGATCTCCAAGCTGCTGAAGGTCGCCAAGTGACGCTGAACTGGGAAGGGCTCGATCTCAGCATCCTCGGGCCCGCCTGTGCGGCGGGCCTGATCGTGCTGTCGACGCACGTTCCGCTGGGTCGTCAGGTGCTGTCGCGCGGCATCATCTTCATCGACCTCGCGATCGCGCAGATCGCGGGGCTCGGCGTCATCCTCGCGCAGTTCCTCGGCATCGATGAGCACGGTTACGGTGTGCAGGCCGCGGCGGCGGCCGCGGCGCTGCTCGGTGCGGGCCTGCTGTCGTGGACCGACAAGCGCTGGCCGCAGTACCAGGAGCCCTTGATCGGCACGCTGTTCGCGCTGGCCGCGACCGGCGGACTGTTGCTCCTCGCGAACAATCCGCAGGGCGGTGAGCACCTCAAGGATCTTCTGGTCGGGCAGATTCTGTGGGTGAGCTACGCGCAGCTGATCCCGGCGCTGATCCTGTCGGTCGTGCTGCTCGCCTTCATGTGGATGCGCCGCGGCCAGCTGAAGGGCCTCGTCTTCTATGCGCTGTTCGCGCTGGCGATCACCGCGTCGGTGCAGCTGGTCGGCGTCTACCTCGTGTTCGCGAGCCTGATCGTGCCGGCGCTGGCGACGGCGGGCATGGTGGGGCGCAAACAGCTCGTCGCGGCCTACCTGATCGGCATCGCGGGTTACGTGCTCGGGCTCGCCGTCTCGGCCGTGCTCGACCTGCCGAGCGGCGCGCTCATCGTGTGGATGCTGGCGGTGGCGGCGATCCTGGCGCAGGCCGTGCCGTCGGTGCGGCGTGCGCATGCGGCCCGCGCGGCGGTGGCGCTGGAGCATTGACGGGGCGTTCGCCCCGCAATGTTATAGTGTTTCAAATGGCCGCCTCGCCTCCGCACGCGACTCCGCATCCCCCTGCAACGCCGATCCTGGACCGGATCGGCGCCACGGGGTCGCTGCTGTGTGCGGTGCATTGTGCGGCGCTGCCTCTGATCATCGCGCTGCTGCCGTCGCTGGGGCTCGCGGCTTGGCTCGACGACGATTTCGAGCTGGGCTTCGTGTTGTTCGCCAGCGCACTGGGCTTCTACAGCCTGATCCGTGGCTACCGCCGGCATGGCGTGCTGCGGGCGTTGAGGCTGCTGGTGCCCGGCCTCGTCGCGCTGTGGCTGGGCGTGCTCTACGCCCCGCTGCACGCATCGCCGCTGCTGCACGCCGTGTCGATGACCATCGGCGGCACGCTGGTGGGTGTCGCCCACGTGCTCAACCTGCGCCTGCAGAACCGCCACGACGCGACCTGCTGCACGCCCTGACGGGCCGGCGGCGGCGCCGGCTGTGCTAGGCTTCGCAGCCTCGCGCGCAGGCGCGATCTTTCACGCGGCTCGTCCGCAGGCCCGCGATCGCGGCGCCGATTCACTTCTCAGATTCCAGGAGCACCACGATGGGTAAGGGCGACCGCAAGACCGCCAAGGGCAAGCGCTACAACTCCAGCTACGGCAACGCGCGCAGCAGCAAGGCGACGACCGTGAGCACGGGCGCGGCCGCCGCGCCGGTGGCGAAGAAGGCGACCAAGACCGTGGCCAAGGCGCCGGCGACCAAGAAGGTCGCGGTGAAGAAGGCGGCGTCGAAGGAATAAGCACCGGCTTCGGCTGATGCAGAAAAGCCCCGCGAAAGCGGGGCTTTTTCGTTGACGGAGTCGGCGGCATCCCGCGTCTTGACGTCACGACCGCGGTGGCAGCGATTCGAAGAATCGCCACATCACGTCGTTCGCGGAAATCGCCTGCGAAGCCGGCTCGCCGCGATCCTTGTGGCCGCCCGGCCAGGAGTGCGCGCCGGTTTCTGTGACGCAAAGCTGCACCTGGGCACCACCGTTGCAGGGCGCGCGCAGCTCGCAGTACGCGCCCGGCACGCTGAGCACGCGACGTGGCGGTGCACTGCACCCGTCGTAACGCGTCCAGCGATCGATCGTCGCCGGCACCGACGTGAAGTCGGTGACCATCGACCGATCGCGGAACGCCTCGGCGCCCGCACCGCCGTTGAACAGCACGTGGTCGTCGTCGCGCGCGTGGAAATGCGCGATCGCGACCGGACGCGATGGCGCGCAGCGCGCGGTGTTGTCGGTGCCCGCCACCGGTGCGATCGCGCGGAACACATCCGCGGCGTCGCAGGCGAGGCGGTACGCCATCATTCCGCCGTTCGACATGCCGGTCGCGTAGACGCGCGAGTGGTCGACGTCGAGCTGGTGTTCGACGTTGTCGACGACGCTGCGGATGAAGCCCACATCGTCGACGTTGCGATCGCGCGCGGCGGCGCAGCAGCGGCCCGCATTCCATGTCGCGAGGTGACCGCCCGGCATGCGGCTGAAGCCGTTGGGAAAGACCGCGATAAACCCATGCGCTTCAGACGCGGTGATGAGTCCGTACTTGGAATCGTCGGCCTGCCAATCCATATCGCCACCGCCGCCATGCAGTGCGACGAGCATCGGCATCGGCTGGCCGGCGCGATAGCCGTGCGGCACATGCACGCGATACAACCGCGTGATGCCGTCGTGCTGGATCTCGTATCGATAGTCGCCGGGTGCGGTGATCGGCGCGCGCGGATCACCGCCCGTCACCATTTCCGCATTCGCATGACGCTGCGCCGCGCGTGCACGCAGGATCTGCGCGAAGCGGCCCTCGCGCACCTGCGCGAGCACATCGATGGCGACGACGAACAGCAACGCGACTACGAACCAACGCCAGTGACGCATGGCGACCTCGACCGATGGAAACCGTCACCGCCAACGCGTGGTCGCGTCGGCGGTTGACTTGGTCTCAGGATGCGGCCGACGACCGCGTGCCAGGTCGATCAGGCCGGGGAGGGCGGAGGCGCGGGCCGCCGGGCACGTGCTTGCAGCGCGGACGCTGCGGATACGCCGGCTACCGCGGCGATCCCCACCGTGCCCACTGCTCAGCGCATCTCCCCTCGCAGCTTTGCGCCGGCCATATCCACGTCCTTCCACACGCGCATCAGATTGCCGCCGAGCACCTTGCGAATGGTCGCGTCGGAATAACCGCGATCGCGCAGCGCCTGGATCAGGTTGGGGTAGTCGGCGATGCTCCGGAGGCCTTCGGGCAGTGCGCCCGACACGCCGTCGAAGTCCGAGCCGATTCCGACGTGATCCTCGCCGATCAGCTTGATCGCGTAGTCGATCTGATCGACCACCTGCGACAGCTTCGTCGCGTACTTCGGATGCGACTTGTCCCAAGCGGCGTCCCAGTCCTCGAACGATTGCACCGCTTCGCCGCGCGCCTTTGCCTCGTTCTGCGCGTGCTGGAACTTCGCGAGTTCACGAAAGTAAGCCGTGGTATCGGCGGCGGCGCGTGCGTCGATGAAGCCGCTGCCGAAGGTGATCTGCACGACGCCGCCGGCCTTGGCGATCTTCTTCGCGAGCGCGTCGCTGAGGTTGCGTTCGAAGTCCGGGGTGAAGTGCCGTAGCCCCGAATGGCTGGCGATCACCGGCGTCTTCGTCACGCGCAGCACGTCTTCGACGGATTCGTCGGACAGATGCGAGACGTCGACCATGATGCCGAGTCGGTTCATCTCCGCGACGACCTTTTCGCCGAACGGGCTGAGCCCATGCCACGGTCGATCGAGCGAATACGAACCGTCGGCGATGCGATTGCTGTGACTGTGTGCGAGGGTGATGTAGCGGACGCCGCGGTCATGAAAAACCTGCAACTGCGACAGGTCGTCGCCGATCGGTGCGCCGTTCTCCATGCCGAGTGCGAGCAGCACGCGATGGCCCTGCTCCTGCAGGCGCAGGTAGTCGCCGGGTTCGGTGAT
The DNA here is from genome assembly GCF_003367355.1 of Lysobacter sp. TY2-98. NCBI lineage: Bacteria > Pseudomonadati > Pseudomonadota > Gammaproteobacteria > Lysobacterales > Lysobacteraceae > Lysobacter > Lysobacter sp. TY2-98. Next base: position 1,963,447 of record NZ_CP031413.1, on the reverse strand, counting down.
CTTCGCGAACTCCGAACTGCAGCGCGCCGTCATCGCTTCGACCGCGTCGATCTCCATGTGCGCCTTCTGCCGGGCGGTGCCGGCAGTGTCTTCCTCGGGCGAGGTGTAGATTGACATGAAGGCGACATCGAGTCCGCCGCGATGGGCCTTCTCCGCATCGAATTCGCGATCCGGTGTTTCGTTGCATAGATCGCGCCACGACTTCAGCAGTTCGCTGGGCGCATCGATGTGCGTGTCGACGATGACGGCATCGTTCGCGAATTCCGCCGGAGTGGGACGCGGTTGGGCGGCGAACGCGAGCGTCGGCAGCAGCAGGAGGACCGGCAGGGCGGTGCGTCGCATGGCGTGCTCCATTTCGGTGTCGGAATCAGTGGGGCCGGCCGGCGACCCAGCGCGTGTCGAGCATGTCGCCGCCCAGCCAGTAGCAGAGCTCGGCGGGGTGGTTCACGCGCCAGAGCGCGAGATCCGCGCGAAGGCCGACCCGCAGCACGCCGCGATCGGCCAGGCCGAGCGCGCGCGCTGCGTGCACGGTCGCGCCGCGCAGCGCATCTTCCGGCGTGAGGCGGAAATGTGTGCAGGCGAGTTGCATCGCCTGACGCAATGACAGCAGCGGCGAGGTGCCGGGATTGCAGTCGGTCGCGATCGCCATCGGTACGCCATGCGCGCGGAATGCATCGATTGGCGGCAGCTTCGTCTCGCGCAGCACGTGGAACGCGCCGGGCAGCAGCACGGCGACGGTGCCGGCCTGCGCCATCGCGCGCACCGCGGCGTCGTTGGTGTGTTCGACGTGGTCGGCCGACAGCCCGCCGAACTCCGCGACAATCGCACCGCCCTCGAGGTCGCTGAGCTGGTCGGCATGCAGCTTCACCGGTAGCCCGAGCGCGCGCGCGCGCTCGAAGAGCCGACGTGTCTGTGCGGGCGAGAAGCCGATGCCTTCGCAGAACGCATCCACCGCATCGACGAGGCCTTCCGCGTGCAGCTTCGGCAGCCAGTCGATGGCGGCGTCGATGTAATCGTCCGCGCGCCCCGCGTACTCCGGCGGCAATGCGTGCGCTGCGAGATAGGTCGTTCGAACCGTGAGGCTTTCGTCGCCGAAGCGACGCGCCACGCGCAGCATCTTGCGTTCGTTCTCGAAGTCGAGGCCGTATCCGGATTTGATTTCGAGCGTGGTTACGCCGTCGGCGCGGAGCGCGTCGATGCGCGGTTTCGACTGCGCATACAGCACCTCTTCGGACGCTTCGCGCACAGCGCGTACGGTCGACAGGATGCCGCCGCCGGCGCGCGCGACCTGCTCGTACGTCGCGCCTTGCAGTCGCATCTCGAACTCGACGGCGCGATCGCCGGCGAATACCGCGTGCGTGTGGCAATCGACCAGGCCGGGCGTGATCCAGCCTTCCACGCGTTCGACGACGCGCGCGATCGACGACGGTTCACCCGGCAACTCGGCGCGCGGACCGACGTAGGCGATCAGACCGTCGCGCCACGCGATCGCGCCGTCGCGAATCGCGCCGTAGTCGGCGCCATCGAGCGTCGCGAGCGATGCGCCCAGTATCAGATGATCGAACGGTGCGGTCGTCATGTCGCGGCGGGTGCGGGATGGGTCAGTCGAAGCGCGAGCGCCTTGTACACCGGCACGTGGCACACCAGCGACGACGCGGCTCGCGCGATGAGCACCGTGCCGAGGATGGGCAGCAGCATGAGCCGGTTGTCGGTGAGTTCCATGCAGATCACCGCCGAGGTCAGCGGCGCTTGCGTAACGCCCGTGAGGTAGGCGCACATGCCGAGCAGCACGACCGCGGTGGGGGACACGCCGGGAAGCAACGGCGTGAGGTCGTGGCCGAGTCCGGCGCCGACCGCCAGTGCAGGCGAAAACAGGCCACCCGGAATCCCCGCGATGTACGACACGAGGTTCGCCGCGAGCTTCGCGGGACCGAACGCGTGGTCGACCGCGCCGCCCTGCAACAGCGCGCGGGCCTGCGCATAGCCGGTGCCGAACATGCCTTGGCCGAACGCGACGCCGAGGCCGGCGAGTGCGAGGCCGCACAGCGCGGCGAGCAGGATTGGATGACGCGTGCGCAGATGGCCAAGCCAGCGCGGGCGTCCATCGACGGCGGCAAGCAGCAATCGACTGAACAGGCCGCCGGCAAGACCGCAGATGCCACCGCACACCAGAACGGCGAGCCAGCCCAGGCCCAGCGGCAGGGCGGTGCTGACGTGCCCGAAATAGGTGTAGCTGCCGAGCAGGCCAAGCGACACCACACCGCCGACGAGCACCGCGGTGAGCAGCGTGCCGGAGAAGCGATGCTCGAACGTCCCGCTCAATTCCTCGATCGCGAACACCACGCCGGCAAGCGGGGTATTGAACGCCGCCGCAATCCCCGCGGCGCCGCCCGCGAGCAGGAAACGCGCGCCCTGGTCGGGATCACGGAAGCCGAGCGCGCGACCGATCGCGTACATCAGCCCTGCGCCCACGTGGACCGTCGGGCCTTCGCGACCGATCGATGCACCGCCGGCGAGTCCGGCGACAGTCAACAGCAACTTCGCCGCGGCGATGCGCAACGATACGTGCTGCGAGCGTTTTTCGTCCGGCAGGTCCAGTGCCGCGATGACCTGCGGAATCCCGCTGCCGCGTGTGGCCTGCAGGCCACGCGACGTCGCCCATGCGCAGCCCGCGAGCACCGCGGGCGTCACGACGAATGCGAGCCACGGCGAGAACGCGAGGATGCGAGTGAACACGGCGAATGCCGCGTCCGCCGCCTTGGTGAACAGGATCGCCGCAAGTGCGACGGCGATGCCGCCACCCCAGAGCGCGAGGCGGCGCGACCAGCCTTCGCCCGAGAGAAGCACCGAAAGCCCGGCTTCGTCGTGATGGAATCGGCCCATGCGGCATTCTCGCATGGCGACGTGTGCGGACTGGTCAGGTGTCGCTGTCGTCGGGAGCTTCATGCACGCGCGCGGCGGCATCGCGCTCGCGCTCGACGGATTCGAGCGTATGCGGGCGGCCGAGCAGCCATGCGAACAGGCCGATCAACGCGACGATGAGGCCCACGAATTCGACGATGCGCATGCGCGGCCCCTCCGTCCGGCGACCGCGGTAGCCTAGCGCACCCCAAGCGTGCGTTACCCGCCATGTCCGATCTGCCCGTCCAGCGCACCGCCCGCGGCTGGGAGCTCCCCGGCGTCGCCAACCTGCATTCGCACGCGTTCCAGCGCGCGATGGCCGGCCTCGCGGAGCGCCAGACCGATCCGGCCGACAGCTTCTGGACCTGGCGCGACACCATGTACCGCATGGCCGCGCGCTTCGATCCGGACACGCTGCGCGACGTCGCTGCGCAGCTCTACGTCGAGATGCTGGAAGCCGGCTACACGGCGGTCTGCGAATTCCACTATGTGCACCACGCCGGCGATGGTCGTCCGTACGACGATCCCGCGGCGATGTCGCGCGCACTGATCGACGCGGCGCGCGAAACCGGCATCCGCTTGACGCTGCTGCCCGTGCTCTACATGACCGGCGGTTTCGACGGCCGCGCGCTTGCCGAGCGGCAGCGCCGTTTCGGTCACGACGTCGATGCCTACCTGCGCCTGCTCGACACGTTGCGCGATATGCGCAACGACAGCCTGCATATCGGCTGCGCACTGCATTCCCTGCGCGCGGTGCCGGAGACGGCGATGCGTGAGGTGCTGGCCGCGTTGCCGGTCGATGCGCGCATCCACATCCACATCGCCGAGCAGATGGCGGAGGTCGATGAATGCGTCGCGGTGCGCGGTGCGCGACCGGCGCGCTGGCTGCTCGACCATGCGCCGGTGGATTCGCGCTGGACGCTGGTGCATGCCACGCATCTGGACGAAAGCGAAATCGCGGGCATCGCGAGTTCACGCGCGACCGTCGCAATCTGCACGACCACCGAGGGCAACCTGGGCGACGGCCTGTTCCCGCTTCGTGCGTTTCTCGAGGCGGGCGGACGCTTCGGCATCGGTTCGGACTCGCATGTCTCGACCTCGCCGGTCGAAGAGCTGCGCTGGCTCGAGTACGGACAGCGCCTCGTCACGCGACGCCGCAATGTCGCGGTGCGGGAATCAACGAGTGTTGGCGAGACGTTACTCTCGGGTGTGCTCGAAACCGCATTCGATGCGTCGGCGCAGGCCACGCATCAGGACCGCGTCGTGCTCGACGCCGACGCCCCCATCCTCGCCGGCGCGACCGCAGAGGACGTCGTCGATCGCTGGATCTTCTCGGGCAATCGTCCGGTGGTGCGCGAGGTCGACGTTGCAGGTCGAACCGTGGTGCGCGACGGTCGCCATCTCGATGCCGAAGCGATCGGCGCGCGCTACAGGCTCGCGATGTCCCGCCTGCTCGCGTAAGCGGACGTCACTGCGGCCCGTCGGCTTCCAGTCGATGCAGGCGCTGCGCACTGCTCGCGGCAAGCAGGTTCGCGTAGTCGCGGTAGACGTAGGCGAAATAGACGGCGAGGCAGGCGGCGGTGATCAGCATCAGCGCGGAGCGTCGACGCAGGCTGCGCAGCGAGCCGCCATACGCCAGCAACGCGAGCAACCCGAGCACCACGACGACGGCATCGAAGCTCGAACGCTGCCAGTAGCTGCCGCCCAAGTGCAGCCACATGCCGAATTCGTCGAAGGTCAACGCCATGCCGACGCCGTAGAGCACGGCGAGCACGCGACGCGCGCGTCGGCCGGGCGTCCAGAACAGCAGCGCGGCGCCGACGATCGCCAGCGCGAAGATGCCGTAGTTGAGATGGTGGACGTGCGTGCCGCCGAGATTCAGGTACAGGTCGGGCAGCGTGCGCGCCATGATCATGTAGACCAGCAGGCGCGCGATCGGGAACGTGATCACGAAGCTCGCGAGCGCGATGCGTCGCACGCGGCGATCGTCCGTGCGCGGTGTCGGTTTCGCGGGCGCGGTGTCCATGCTCAGGGCGCGGGGCGCAGCGCTCCCGCGAGTGCCGCCGGATCGCCATCGTTCGGCATCGGTGTCACGCCGAGCACGCGCGCGAGCATGGGATAGACGTCGACGTTCTCGATCGGCGGCAGCACGACGCCATCGCGGAACGACGGACCGTCAGCCACGAACAGCGCACGCATCGACGGCAGTGCGGGATCGAAACCGTGCGAACCGCGCGGCCCCTTGCTGCGCGTCGCGAGCTTGGCGCGTGCCACCGCATCCCAACCCTCGTCCATCTGGCAGACGATCGGCGGTACGCGCACGTTGCTGCCGTAATGCCAGCGTGCGGGAATCGTTTCGCGCGTCCAGCATTCGTAGTGATCATGGCGGCCGATGAGCTTCGCGTTCGCCTCCGCTTCGCGGCCGGGCAGCGGACGGAAACCGACCGACTGGCCGGTCGTGATGTTGGTCGCGATGTCCGGCGAGGCCATGGCTTCGATGGTCACCGTATGACGGGGTGCAACCGGTGCCATGCCGTGGTCGGAGACCACGACGACGTTGACGCGATCGGCCAGGCCGCGTGATGCAAGCCCCGCGCGCAGACGACCGATGTAACCATCGACACGCTCTTCCGCGGTGATGTCTTCCGGCGAGCCTGGACCGTGCTCGTGTTCTTCGTGGTCGACATGTTCGAAGTACAGCGTGACGAGTTTGGGGCGCGTGGCTTCCGGGCGGTCGAGCCAGCCGAGCACGGTGTCGACGCGCGATTCCCCCGGGAATTTGTCGTCGAACGGACGCCATTCGCTGGGGCGCACGCCGCCGATCGGTGCCGCGCTGCCGGGCCAGAACATCGTCGCCGCGTGCTGGCCGGCCTTTTCCACCGTCGCCCAGATCGGTTCGCTGCCCCACCACGCGGCGGTGCCGGTGGCGACGTCGTCGTCCATGTTGAAGTGGCCGAGCTGCGGATCATCCATCGTGTTGTGGACGATGCCGTGGTGGTCCGGACGCAGGCCGGTCACCAGCGTGTAGTGGTTCGGGAACGTCAGGCTCGGGTACGAGGGCCGCATGTACTCGGCGCGCACGCCGTGGCGGGCGAGCGAGTCGAGGTTCGGCGTATGGCCCCGCTGCAGCGCCGCGGGACGGAAGCCGTCGAGGGAGATCAGGATCGTCGCGACCGGCGCCGTCGCGGGCGCGGTGATCGGAGCGGAGGTCGAAGCGCAGGCGGCCAGCGTGGCCGCAGCGAGGGCGATAACGAGCGGTCGGATCACGAACGGCGCGTAGGTCGAAGGGAACCGTGACTTTAGCCGCTCGCGATGAACCCACGATGCGTCGAGCATCGCAGGACTTCATCGGAGTTCCGTCATGGCCCTCGCCTTTGTGCTCGTCCCGTTGCTCGCGGCCACCGCGACGGCGCCGACCCCGCCGCCGCCCGCGCCGTTCTCGGCGGACGAATGTGCGGTGTTCGCACGCGAGTTGTCGTTCGCGAAGTCCGTCGCCGATCATGATTCGGCGGCATTCGCGCAGCACGTCGCGCCGGATGCCGCCTTCGCCGCGGGCTCACCGCGTCCGCAACGTGGCCGCGACGCCATCGTCAAAGCCTGGGCGCCGATCGTGAAGGGCGAGGGCATCCGCCTGGAGTGGTATCCGGTGCGCACGACGGCGGTGGGCGACATCGCGTGGTCGACCGGCCCCGCGCTGTTCGAGGAAACCGACAAGGGCGTGACACACCTGAGACTGAGTACGTTCCAGTCGGTGTGGCGTCGCAACGCCGAAGGCACGTGGCAGGTCGTGTTCGACGGCGGCACGCCGCCGCACGAGGTCCAGCCCGCCGAGGCCGACGCCTTCCGCAAGGCGCGCCCGGCCGCTTGCCCGGGCGCGTAAGCCGGGCCTGAACCCGCCGACGAATGCTCGCGTCGGCGCGGTTCGCAGGGCGTATCGTGACGGTGTCGACCCGTCCGGGAGACCCGCCATGAATGCCCGACCGCTGCTTCTCACCCTCCTGTTCGCCGCGCTGCCGGCCTTCGCCCAGCAGGCGACGCCCGAACCCGCCCCAGCACCGACACCCGCGACCGACGCCGAACCGGCGCCCGCGCCGGAAGTCGTCCCCGATGCCAGGAAGGTGGTGGCGCACGACGAGGTCGCCGACCGCTACTGCCTGCGCGAAACCGGCACGCTGATCCGCAGCCGTTCCTCGCGCGATGCCAGGGGCTGCATCCCCGGCGCCAATGGACGGTCCTATACGCAGGACGACCTGCGCGGCACCGGCCAGACCGACATCGCCAGCGCGCTGCGCATGCTCGACCCGGCGATCCGCTGACCGCTTTCGACGTGTGACCCGACGCCCGGCTCCGGCCGGGCGTCTTCGCGTCCGGCTCAAGAAGCGGCCGTTACACGCCGATAATCCGGCGACGCGCCGTCGGGCGCCCGGAGATCCGCATGATGCGCACCCGCCTGCTCGCCCTTGCTCTCGGCCTCGCCGTTGCGCCCGCCGTCGCGCTTGCGGATGACGCGCCCAGCCCCGCCGTCGAGGCGCTCGTCAAGGCGAAGGTCGAAGCGGCGCAGGCCGCGGCGGGGGAGGGCCACTACGACCAGGCGTTCGAGCTCCTCGGCGAGGCCACGCAGGCCGCCCACAGTGGCGCCATGGCCCACAAGCTCGGTCATCTCTACGAAGGCACGCCGTCGATCGCGAACCACGACGCGATGGCGCTGAAGTGGTTCCAGTACGCGGCGGATCTGAAGGATCCGGAGTCGATGTATCACGTCGGGATGCACTACCTCGCAGGTAGCGGCGGACTGCCGCAGGACGACAGGAAGGCGCTCGCGCTCCTCGAGGCGTCGGCCGACGGCGGTTACCACCCGGCGCGAAGCGAGGTGAGCGCGTGGTACGACAAGGAGGACGAGAAATCGAGGTGCCTGCTGTCCACCGTGCGCGGCTACCGCATGGCGTCGGTCGTCTTCGGCAGCCTTCGCTTCTACGACTTCACCGACAGCGGGGACGACGGCGCCGGCGGTGACACCTACGAGGTCGTGGGCGGGAAAGGCGACTACGGCACCAAGGGCGGACGTGCGGCCCTCGAGGTCGACGGTTTCTCGCACGTCGGCTACACGGAGTCGAACGGCTCGCGCTTCTATCACGACTACTACGACGCGCGGCGTCCGAGTAGCGCGGCACTCGCGCGCGCCGCCGAGATCCGCGCCAAGTGTGGCGTCGCCGAGCGCTGAGGCGCCGATCGGCGCGAGCGGCGATAATCGGGCCTTCGCCTGACTGCCGACGCGCCGATGTCCAATCGCAATGATCCGTCCCGCGTGATCCGCGCCCCGCGCGGCACGCAGCTGACCTGCAAGTCCTGGCTCACCGAAGCCCCGTACCGGATGCTCCAGAACAACCTGGATCCGGAGGTGGCGGAGAACCCCGCCGAGCTCGTCGTCTACGGCGGCATCGGCCGCGCCGCGCGCGACTGGGACTGCTTCGACGCGATCCTGAAGTCGCTGCGCGAGTTGAACGACGACGAGACGCTGCTCATCCAGTCGGGCAAGCCCGTCGGCATCTTTCCGTCGCATGCGGATGCACCGCGCGTGTTGCTCGCGAACTCGAACCTCGTGCCGCACTGGGCCACGTGGGAGCACTTCAACGCGCTCGATAAGAAGGGCCTGATGATGTACGGCCAGATGACGGCCGGCTCGTGGATCTACATCGGCTCGCAGGGCATCGTGCAGGGCACGTACGAAACCTTCGTCGAGATGGGGCGCCAGCACTACGGCGGCAACCTGACGGGTAAGTGGATTCTTACGGCAGGTCTCGGCGGCATGGGCGGCGCGCAGCCGCTCGCGGCGACGCTCGCCGGCGCGTGCTCGCTCACGATCGAGTGTCAGCAGAAGAGCATCGATTTCCGCCTGAAGACGCGCTACGTCGACGAGCAGGCGACCGATCTCGACGACGCACTCGCACGCATCGAGAAGTACACGAAGGCCGGTGAAGCGAAGTCGATCGCGCTGCTCGGCAACGCCGCCGACGTGCTGCCGGAACTGGTGCGTCGCGGCGTGCGCCCGGATGCCGTGACCGACCAGACCTCCGCGCACGATCCGGTGCATGGTTACCTGCCGATCGGCTGGACCGTCGACGAGTGGCTCGCCGCGCAGAAGACCGACCCGCAGCGCGTGCGCGACGAAGCCAAGAAGTCGATGCGCGTGCATGTCGAGGCGATGCTCGCCTTCCAGAAGCAGGGCATTCCGACCTTTGACTACGGCAACAACATCCGCCAGATGGCGTTCGACGAAGGCTGCACGAACGCGTTCGATTTCCCGGGTTTCGTGCCGGCGTACGTGCGCCCGCTGTTCTGCCGCGGCGTGGGCCCGTTCCGCTGGGTCGCGCTCAGCGGCGACCCGGAGGACATCTACAAGACCGACGCCAAGGTGAAGGAGCTGATCCCCGACGATCCGCACCTGCACCGCTGGCTCGACATGGCGCGCGAGCGCATCAGCTTCCAGGGCCTGCCCGCACGCATCTGCTGGGTCGGCCTCGGCCAGCGCCACAAGCTCGCGCTCGCGTTCAACGAGATGGTGCGCAACGGCGAGTTGAAGGCGCCGGTCGTGATCGGCCGCGATCATCTCGACAGCGGCTCCGTCGCGTCGCCGAACCGCGAAACGGAATCGATGAAGGACGGCAGCGACGCCGTGTCCGACTGGCCGCTGCTCAACGCCATGCTCAACGTCGCCGGTGGTGCGACGTGGGTGTCGCTGCACCATGGCGGTGGCGTCGGCATGGGCTATTCGCAGCACTCGGGCGTCGTCATCGTCTGCGATGGCACTGAAGCCGCGGACAAGCGACTCGCGCGCGTGCTGTGGAATGACCCGGGCACCGGCGTGATGCGTCACGCCGATGCCGGTTACGAGATCGCGCAGCAGTGCGCGGTGGAGCAGGGCCTGAAGCTGCCGATGCAGGGCCGTTGAGGTGACCGGCGACGCGACGATCCGCGAAAGCATCGTCGCGTTGCTGTCCGCGCGATCGCCTGACGCGTCGGTCTGCCCGTCCGAGGTCGCGCGCTCGCTGGAGGCAACCGAAGACGCATGGCGGACGCTGATGCCGCAGGTGCGTCAGGTGGCGGCGGCAATGGCCGAAGCGCGTTTAATCGTCGCGACGCAGGGCGAGCGCGTGGTGCCGTCCGCCGAGGTGTTGATGGCCTCCGGACCGATCCGCCTCCGCCGCGGACCTGCGTTTCCCGTCGATGCCTGAGCGCGGCCTTGTCGCCGAACTGCAACACCACGGTCATAACGTAGTCGCCGCCCCGTTCGCGTCCGACCGCCATGACCTTGCGCCGCGCCTTGCTTGTAGCCCTGCTGGCGACCTTCCTCCCGCTGCAGTCTTTCGCCGCCGATCGCTACGTCGCGATCGAGAAGCGGCTGACGCCTGAAGAGCTCGTGTCGGTCGGACTGACGCCCGAACAGCTCGCCCGCCTGAACGCGCTGCTGCGTGAGGCCGATGCCCGAGTCGTCGCGACTGCGTCCGCCGGAATGCAGGGCGGTGCGGTGAGCGAGAGTAGTGCGCCGTTGGCCGCCACGATGCAGTACATCGGCCTCGACAGCGAAGCGATGACGGCCACGGTGCGCGGCAGCGTCGCGGGATGGGCGCCGGGCACCGTGTTCGAACTCGACAACGGCCAGCAGTGGAAGGTGCTCAAGGGCACGGTGACGTTGCGGAAGCCGGTCGACGCGCCGAGCGTCCGCCTGGTGCCCGGCATCGCAGGGCGGTGGTTCCTCGAGCTCGACGAGGACCACCCGAAGGCGCGTGTCTACCGCATCGACTGAGCGGCGACATCGGCGACCTGCAGGCTCACCTGCTTGCCACCAGGCAATGTCTGCCGCCCCACTTCGACGAAGCCCTGTCGCGCGTGGAATCGCTCGGATGCCGGATTCGGTGGAATGAGATCGAACTCGCACGTAACGCAGGGCACGTCGTCGCAGCGCGCGCGATCGAACACGTCGGCATAGAGGCGCTGGCCCAGCCCGGCACCGCGGGTACGGGCGTCGACCACCACGCGGTCGACATACAGAAAGCGCGAATAGCGCGCGTCGAACCACCGGTAGTTGACGCTGCCATAGGGCGCACCTTCGCGAAGCGCGAGCACGAAGGCGCGCACGGCGCCCGCTTCTTCGACCACGCGGCACAGCGCGCACTGCGCCAGCAGCGTCCGGAGCCGCGTGGCATCCATCGGGCTCAACACCGCGACCGACGCCGCGTTGAGCGCAAGCAGGGCGGGGTGATCCTCGGCGCGCACGTCGCGCAGCAGGAAGCGTTCGTCGGCCATGGTCCGCGATCGTAGGCGGGCCGATCATGCCGCGCTAGCATCGGCGCCATGTACGAAAGCCGCCGAACCCCGCTCCTCAGCCGCGCGCAGTTCCTTGAACGCGTGGCCCGCCACGTTCTGGCCGCAGTCGCCCTGCTTGCGTTGTCGCTAGGCATCGGCATGGCCGGCTTCATGCGCTTTCAGCCGAATACATCGGCAGTCGACGCGTTCCTCAATTCGTCGATGCTGCTGGGCGGCATGGGGCCGGTGGGCACGCTGAGCGAGGAGCACGCAAAGCTCTTCGCCGGCTTCTATGCGCTGTACGCGGGGCTGGTGTTCATCGTTGCAGCGGGGCTGATCGTTGCGCCGATCGCGCATCGACTGCTGCACCGCTTCCATTGGGAAGAGGATGCGGACGCCTCCTCATGACGATGGCCGACAGATGCGCTGCCGTCATCGCGCGCTCGAATCAGGAGCGGTTAATCCGCGACGCCGCACCTTTGCCGCAAGGCCGCCGACAAGCAAAGCTTCGGCACCGACCGCGGCCCCCGCACATCAGTGCATCGATGTCGCGCGGCGACGACGCTTGCCTGCCCCGGCCTTGTCGGGGCTTTCTTTTTTTTGCAGTGCGGCACCGATTTTGTCGATGTCGCAAGCGGCCATCACGACGATCTCACAGCTGCTCGCACATCCTGCGATCGTGGTTTGCATCACCGTGGTCGCGACATTCCTCTCCACCCCGCACCGTCTGGCGCGGGGTTTTTTGTGCGCGTTTGCCCTCACGCACGGCTAACGCATGTGGGCGCAGCGTGATGGCGCGGCGGCTCTCCGTCGCAGATCCGCCCCCGTGCGGATGCCGCCTCCTGTGAGGCATGAGTCCCCGGCGTCGTCGGCCGGGGACTCCTCGTAGGTGGCTCTCGAATCGGTGGTCGCCCGCTGCGACTGCGTTCGGCGGCTCGCGTCGCCCGCGAGGCATGCATGCGACTTCATGCATTCCAGATGACCGACGGCACGATGCACGTCGTGGCCGAACGCCTCGCCGCCACACTCGACGCACACCGCGAGCTCGACGCCCACGACATGGGTGTGGCCGAAGTCGACCTTGCGCAACTCAGCCCCAATCTCGTACTCGGCATCGGCCTCGATGCCTGGGCGATCGCGCGCGGCGAAGACGCGTTGCTGATCCGCTCGGCGATCTCGATGCAGACCTGCTGAGCGTCAGAACGCGCCGATGGTGCGAAGGGGCGCGGTCTGCGTCTGTTGCGATGCAGTACGTTCCGGCGTTTCGGGCGCGAGCGCGCGTCGCCGATCGAGCTCGATGTTCAACGTATGCAGCGCCTGCAGGCTTGTTTCCACAGGCGTGTTCGCCGCGATCGATGCGTCCACGCGTGCCCATCGATTCGTCGGTGAGATCAGCTCGCCCTGCACGGCGAACAGGTGGCGGCCGTCATCGCTCCGCACGACGCGGTCGATGCGTTCGAGCCCGGCCTCGCGCGCGACCGGAAGCAATGCCGTCGCGACGCGCTCGCTGACCGCGTCGGGCGTGCGACCGAACTGCGCGTCGAGGCGATGCACGCCGTCCAGCGCCTGGGCAAGCAATGCGGCGTCGGCGGGGCGCATCGCCGGCTCTGCTTCCGATTGCAGCGTCGCACCGGCCTGCAGGCCCGCGTTCGACTGGGCAGGAACGCGCTCGATGGCGACCGGCCGGAATTCGAACTGCGACGCGAGTGCTTCGTCGCGCGGCTGGGCATGGAAGCGGTCGCCCGGCGAGCCGCGAGGCGCGAGCTCATCGACCCGGCCACGTTCCCCGTGTCGGTCGAACACGGAGGTGCGATAGAAGAACGCGCCTTCTTCGGAGCGGTGGATGACGTATCGGCCGGGATCCACCGGCAGCTCGCGCTTCTGCGCGAGCGGCGTGTCGGACAGGCCATTGAGCGAGTCGACGACGAGGTTGTACGACAGCGTGCCGAGCCCGTCGTGGTGATAGCTGTCGCCCACGTTCGAGTGTGCGCCGGCGACGGTCACCGAGAGGAAGCGGCCATCCGCGGATGCGCCCGCATCGAGAATGCTCGTCGACTGGAACAGATTGCGGCGCTCGTCCGCGGCGACGATCTGGAAACCGGTCATCACCGACGCGGGTGGCCGCCGGTCCGAGAGTCGTGGCATTCCGGTGCCCACGGGATCGATGAGGTCCAGCGCTTGCGCCACGCGTCCCGGCGGAACCAACGGCGGAAGCGTGTAATGCAGTTCACCGCGTTCCTGCCGCAGGCCGCGCGGATCCTGGATGCCGCGTTCGTGCACGATCCGCGCGAACGCGGCTGCCTCTTCGGCGCCACGCGAGAAGCCGAGGTCCGCGAGACGGACCTCGACATTCGGGTTCTCCGCTTTCCACTGCGCCGCCTTTTCGGTGAACAGGCGGTACATGCGCTCGATACGGTCGTCGTAAGTGAACCCGACAGCGCCATCGGCGAGCCGGATGACCGCGTTGCTCTGCGTGCCGATTCCTTCGACGTACCCCGAGCCGATGCGCGGGTCGCGGCGACGGGCGTCCTCGACGCCCTGCCACACGCGCGCGACCGCGGTAGCGTGCTCGGGATCGTGGCGCATGTCGTTCCCGGTACCGTCGAAGCACGCGACGAACAGTCGCGCGTTCGCATCTCCCGTCGGGAGGAAGCGTGGCGTGCGCATCGACGCCAGCTGCTGCTCCGCACGGTGATAGGTCTCGATGTCCGCCTGCGTGGCGGGGCGGAAGCTCACACCGTCCTCGAGAATGCCGTCCTGGCCAACCTTGTGATGTTCCGTCATCGAAGCGTGGCCTCAGTAGGTGTGCGACCAGGCGCGCACGGGTTCGGCACGGAAACTGCTGTGAGGGTTGCCCGCGACCTGCGGCTCGCGTGTCGGGACGAACGCCTTCATGTAGACGGCGACAGTACGGTCGTCGACGACCACGATGATTCCCGGGTCGCCGATGACGGCGTTCCGGGGAATCTGATCGGCAGGAACCCGATGAAGGATGCTGTGGTCGGGGAAGACGCGATCGAGATCGACCGTCGTTTCGAGCGGCGTGCCGTCCTTCGACGTCCAGCGCACGATGACGGGGCCGCCGAACGTCCTGTCGATGATCGCGTTCGCTTCCCAGCCTTTGATGTCGGCGTCGCCCGTGAACGCCTGCGTCGCGGCGCGTTCGCTCGGTACGACGTGTTCCATGCCGGCATACGTCACGCTGCAGCTGCGGGTGTCGTAGCAGTACGCGCCGAACGTGTGGTTGCGGAAGTGCTGGCCGTTTGCTGCGGTGACGACCGGCAGGTTGGACGAATTCGCGTCGTGCACAGGCAGGCATCCTGAGGCAAGAAGAAAGGGCGCGCAGGCGAGAAGTTGCGGGAGCGACCTCATGCTGCGATCCCCGTCGCGGGGGAGCACAGGCGCTTCGCCGTCGGGAAACGGATTGCGGTAATCCCGGAGGTCGGCACCCTCGCAACAAGGGGCGCGTCGCGCCTGACCGCCACCTGTGCGACCGGGTCGATCGCGAAAGAAATCGCTGGGGAGAAGCGGGGCGTCGCCGTGACGCGGCCCGATGGCATCCGGAACATTCCCTGTTTCCCGAAACGATCTGCCGCCACGCTAGCGGCCGGGAGAAGGCGGGTCAATCGACCTCAGGCCTGCAACTCCCGCAACGTCGTCGACGGCGGTGCATCCAGCACGCGGCGGGTCGCCCACAGGCCGGCGATGAGTGCAGCGATGGTGCCGATCAACGCGCCGGCGATGGCGGGCGTGGGATCGAAATGCCACGGCAGGTCGAATACGCGCGTGGCGACGACGCCGGACAGCACCGAGGCCGCGACCGCGGCGACGAGTCCCGACAGCAGGCCGATCGCGACGAACTCCGATGCCTGCGCGAGCCGCAGCTGACCGCGCTTTGCGCCGAGCACGCGCATCACGCCGCCTTCGAGCAGGCGTTCGTCCTGGCTCGCCGTCACTGCCGCCATCAGCACCAAAACCCCCGCAGCGAGCGAGAACCAGAAGACCACCTGCACCACGGTCGACACCTGGTCGCCAGTGGCGCGCACCTGCGCGAGCACGGCGTCGACGTCGATCACGGTGAGGTTGGGGAAGCGGTCGACGATGCGCGCGGTGAAGCGCGGCTGGGATGCCGGCACGCGCACGGCGGTGATCCAGCTCGCCGAATAGCCATCGAGCGCATGCGGCGAGGCGACGACGAAGAAGTTGGGTTTGAAACTTTCCCAGTCGACTTCGCGCAGTGAAGTGATGCGCGCCTCGAACGGCTGTCCCGCGACGTCGAAGCCGACGCGGTCGCCGACTTTCCAGCCGAGACGGTCGGCGAAGCGCTTTTCGACCGACAGCTCAGGCGCGCGCGGCACCCCCGTCCACCAGTGCCCGGCGACGATGCGGTTGCTCGCCTCGGGCTTGTCGGCGACCGAGAGATTGAATTCGCGTTCGGCGAATCGTCGTGCGTCCTCGTCGGCATACGTCTTCGGATCGACAGGCGTGCCGTTCCGGCTGACGAGATGCGCGCGGATCATCGGGAACAGCACCGGCGCTTCCAGGCCTTCGCCGCGAATGAAAGCGCGCACGTCGCCGACCTGTTCGGGCTGCACGTTGATGATGAAACGGTTGGGCACATCCGCCGACAGCGACTGCTGCCAGCGATCGAGCAGGTCGGTGCGCACGAACGTGAGCAGCAGCAACGCCATCAGCCCGAGCCCGAGCGCGCACACCTGCGCGACGCTGGCGCCGGCACGTCGACTGACATTCGCGAGGCCGTAACGGAGCGGGCCGCGCAGGCGCGTCCGCAGTGCGCGCACGGCGACAATCAGAAGGGCCGCCAGCAGGGCCAGCACCGCCAGCGTCGCAACGACACCGACCAGCATCGCGACCCCCAACGTCGCCGAACCTGCTTTCCACCACAGCAGGCCACCCAGCGCCGCCAGACCCAGTGCGCCCACCAGCCAGGCACTCGGCTCGACCGCGTCGAGGTCACGACGCAGCACACGCAGCGCGGACACGCGACGCAGTGCGAGCACGGGCGGTGCACCGAATGCGATCAGCACGACCAGACCGAGCATCAGGCCCTGCAGCGCCGGCATGAAACTCGCCGGCGGAATGGAGATCGCGAGCTTCTGCGCGAGCCAGATGCCGACACCCCACTGCATCGCG
Source organism: Lysobacter sp. TY2-98 (assembly GCF_003367355.1). NCBI lineage: Bacteria > Pseudomonadati > Pseudomonadota > Gammaproteobacteria > Lysobacterales > Lysobacteraceae > Lysobacter > Lysobacter sp. TY2-98. The sequence continues at coordinate 1,947,088 of NZ_CP031413.1, read as the reverse complement.
AACGCGAGCACGACACCGATCAGGCTCGCACCCAGGCCGAGCAGCAGTAATTCGCCGACGTGGATCGCTACGATCCGTCGCTGCGTCGCGCCCAATGCGCGCATCACCGCGGCACCCGCGCGATGCCGTTCGCTGTGTCGGCGTGCGGCCATCGCGACCGCGACCGCAGCGAGCATCACCGACACCATCGCTGCGAGACCCAGGAAGCGGCCCGCACGGTCCAATGCCGATCGCACCTCGGGACGCGCGCTGCCGATGGTGTCGAGGCGCTGTCCGCGCAGTTGCGAAGACTTGGCGACTGCGGTGAAGCGTTCGACCGCACCGGCGTCGCCGGCAACGATGAGCTTGTAGGCGACGCGGCTTCCGGGCTGTACCAAGCCGGTCCGTGCGAGGTCGCCCAGCGGGATCAGCACGCGCGGCGCGATGTTGAACAGGTCCGTCGACGCATCGGGCTCCTGCGCCACGATCGCGGCGATCGGAAATTGCGCATCGCCGAGCGTGACGATGTCGCCGAGTTTCGCGTCCAGCGCCTGCGCGCCGTTGCGGGTGATCCACGCCGTGCCCGCCGCGGGGCCGTGCGTCGCCGTGGATTCGCGTCCCTTCGCATCGACGAGACGGAAGTTGCCGCGCAGCGGAAAGCCGTCGCCGAGCGCGCGCAGGTCGGCGAGTTTGAGCCGCTGTGCGTCACCCTCGCCGACGGACGCCATGGTCGTGAGTTCGCGGGTCTCGGTGGAGCGCAGTCCCCCGGCGCGGGACGCAGCGCGCTGCCGCGCTGATGGCGGATCATCGCCGCGCAGCACCGCGTCGCCGCCGACAAGGCGGTTCGCTTCGATCGCGAGCGCACGATCCGCCCGATCGGTGACGAAGCCGACGGCGGTCACGGCCAACACTGCGAGCACGATCGCGGCGAGGAGGATGCGCACTTCGCCCGCGCGCAGGTCGCGGCGGAGCTGGCGCCAGGCGAGAACGAGCGCGGTCGGCATCAGGCGGTCGCCGAGTCGTCGACGAGGCGGCCGGCGTCGAGGCGCAGGCGACGGCTGCAGCGCGCGGCCAGCGCGTCGTCGTGCGTCACCAGCACCAGCGTCGTGCCGGCCTGCGCGTTGAGCTCGAACAGCAGGTCGATGATGGCGGCGCCAGTGCGCGTGTCGAGGTTGCCGGTGGGTTCATCGGCGAACAGCAGGCCGGGACGGGTGACGAATGCACGCGCAAGCGCGACGCGCTGTTGTTCACCGCCGGAGAGCTGACGCGGGTAGTGACCCAGGCGTTCGCCCAGCCCGACGCGCTGAAGGATGGCGCGGGCAGGTGGTTCGGCCTGCGCATCGCCGCGCAGCTCCAGCGGCAGCATCACGTTCTCCAGTGCGGTGAGCGATGGCAGCAGCTGGAAGTTCTGGAACACGAAGCCGACCTTCTCGCCACGGACGCGCGCGCGGCCGTCCTCGTCGAGCGTGGACAGCGCCGCGCCGTCGAGCATCACCCGGCCGTTCGACGGGACGTCCAGCCCGGCCAGCAGGGAGAGCAGGGTGCTCTTGCCCGAGCCCGAGGCGCCGACGATCGCCACCGCCTCGCCGGGTGCGATCGCGAAGCCGACGTCGCGGAGGATCACCAGGTCGCCGGAGGGCAGGGGCACGTGCTTGCCGAGGCCCTCGGCGACGAGTGCGGAAGGCACGTTGGACGTGCGGCTTCCGGTGGGGTTCACGGTGGCGTCGAGCATCATGTCTCCAGAGGGGCCGGGCGTCCGGCCGGAGGACTGCATGAAACTGGCATATGACGGCGTGAGCGCGCGCATTCAACAGGGTCTTTGGTGGGTGGTACTTCTGGTCGCGATGGCACTGGTTGCGCCCGTGCAGGCCAAGGCGCCCGTGCGCGCGCCGGCAACGACGAAGACCGTGCTGGTGATGGGCGACTCACTGTCGGCGGGGTACGGCATCGACGTACGCCAGGGCTGGGTATCGCTGCTGGACCAGCGGCTGAAGTCGACGAACGCACGCTGGGCGGTGGTCAACGCCAGCGTGAGCGGCGAGACGACGGCCGGCGGCCTTTCGCGACTGCCTGCGGCGCTCGCGCGTGCCAAGCCCGGCGTGGTCGTGATCGAACTCGGTGCGAACGACGGCCTGCGCGGCCTGCCGGTGCGCGACATGCAGGCCAACCTCGATCGCATGGTGAAGCTGTCGAAGGCGTCGGGCGCGAAGGTGCTGGTGATCGGCACGCGCATGCCGCCGAACCTCGGTCGTGCCTATACCGAGGGCTTCGCGAACGCGTACGCGACGGTGGCCCGTACGAACGGCGTCACGCTGCTGCCGTTCTTCCTCGAGCCGATCATGCTCGACCGCGCCGCATTCCAGCGCGACAACCTGCATCCGACCGCGGCGGTGCAGCCGCGCCTGCTCGACCACGTCTGGCGCCCACTGGCGCCGATGTTGCGCTGAGTTTCAGGCCACGTGGATTTCGACGTGGCCCACGCGCACGACCTGGCCGGCGCGGATCTTCGCGGTCTTGCGCAGCTCCACGGTGCCGTCGACGTTGACGGCACCACTCGCGACGAGCTGCTTGCCCGCGCCGCCGCTGTCGCACAGGCCGACCAGTTTCAGCAGCTGGTTGAGCTCGACGAAATCACCTTCGAGTTCGAAGTCGACGACCTGCATCCGGATCAACGCTCGTTGACGCTGAAACGGCCCGGGCCGAGCAGCGCGAGCGCCAGCGCCGACGCCATGTACATCGCCTGCAGCTCCAGCGCCCAGCCGCCCTGGTCGTTGAACGCGCCGATCTGGCCCATGTGCACGAGCAGAACGGCCACGACCATGTTGATGAAGACCAGCACCGCGCCGATGCGCGCGTGGAAGCCCGCGATGAGCATCAGCGGGCCGATCACTTCGCCCAGCAGCACGCCGTAGCCGAGCGCGCCGGGCAGGCCGTGCGCCTCCACCATGTGGACGATGCCGCCCATGCCGCCGTTGAGCTTGGCTAGGCCGTGGAACAGGATGAGCACGCCGAGCGTGATGCGCAGCAGCAGCTTGGCGATGTCGTGCTGGGTATTGGCGTTCATGGCGTCCCCCTGTCGATCGCGGCGAGCATAGACGCAACGTCGCTTCGCTGTCTGCGCCGGCGGACGGCGGCATCACGATCGTGTGAATTGGTTAGCATCCCGGCCCGACTCCGACTCCGGACACCATCGATGATCGCCTACACCACCCTTGGCACGAATGACCTGCCGCGCGCCGCCGCGTTCTACGACGCGCTGCTGGCCCTCATCGGCGGCAAGCGCGAGATGGAGCAGCCCGGCTACTTCATCGCCTACGGCAATGGTGGTCCGGGTGCGGGCCTGGGCGTCACCGTGCCGTTCGACAAGAAGGCCGCGTCCGTCGGCAACGGCACGATGGTTGCGCTGGAAGCGAAGGATCGCGCGCAGGTGGATGCCGTGTACGCGAAGGCGATTGAACTCGGCGGCACAGACGAGGGCGCGCCGGGCGAGCGGTTCCCGGGCTTCTACGCGGCCTACTTCCGCGACCTCGACGGCAACAAGCTCAACATCTGCTACATGACGTTCGACCAGTCGGAACACGCGCCGACCTGACCGCGCGCAGCCCCTCGTGTTGAGCAGAAGGCGTCGCCACCCGCGGCGCCTTCGTCTTTTTGGGCCTGACCGGACCTCGACGTGGGCGGTGCCAGCCTGCGTGCAGGAGGCGGCGATGCACACCAAGAAACTCAGGTTCGGCGAGGGCTTCCGCGTCGCGTTCGAAGTGCGCAAGGCGCAGTGCGCGGAGATGGTCATTCCACCCGGTGACGCTGAAGGCGGCGACGACAATGACCATCGCGGTGCGGACCAGTGGCTCTACGTCGTCGACGGCCACGGCGTGGCGACGGTCGAAGTCGACGGACGCAAGCGTCGCGTCAAACTCGAACCCGGCCGGTTGATCGTGATCGAGAAGGGCGAGCGCCACGAGGTGCGCAATACGGGCGACCGCCTGCTGCGCACGCTCAACTTCTACTACCCGCCGGCGTTCGATCGCGATGGCGACGCGAAAGGCCCGGGGCGCAAGCGTGCGTCGAAATAACAGTCAGTCGACCATGCCCTTCGACTCCGATGCCGCCAGCATCTCCGGATGCTCGATGCGGCGCAGCCGGTGCAGCAGCGGATACGCGAGCACCGCGCCAAGGATGATCGCGACGCCACCGTAGAACGCGAGGCTGAGTTCGCGTTGCTCACCGAGCAGCAGGATGGCGAGCACGATCGCGTAGACGGGTTCGAGGTTCACCGCGAGCTGCGCCGCGAACGCGCTCATGTGACGCAGCGCGACCAGCGACAGCGCGTACGGCACCAGCGTGCAGCCGATCGAGAGCAGGAGCAGCAGGCCGGTGTCGCGCAGCGAGGGCAGCGCGAGCGTCAGCGCTTCGCCCGGTGCCGCCATCGCCATCAGCGGCGACAGCAGCGTGAGCGTGAGCACACCGGCGCCCAGTTCGATCGCGGTGACGGTCAGTGCGTCGCCATGTTCGACCAGGCGCTTGTTGAGCGAGCCGAACAGCGCGACGAAGATCGCCGACAGCGTGCCGACCGCAACGCCCGCGCGCATGCCATGCGGAATGCCGCCGACGACGAGCGCAACCCCCGGGAGCACCGCGACGCCGAGCAGGAAGTCGCGGGGCTGGAATCGTGTCTTCGCCAGCCACGGCTCCGCCATCGCGGTGAACACCGTGCCAAGCGCGATGCAGGTCGCACCGACGGAGGCGTTCGACAACTTGATCGAGCCGTAGAACGTCAGCCAGTGCAGGGCGACCAGGGCGCCGATGCCGGAATACGCGGCGATGAGCCGCATCGGCATGGCGCGCAGCCCACGCCACACGCGCGGCACGCAGGCGAGCACCGCGACGACGAACAGCATGCGCCACCACACCAGCGGCAGCGCGCGCAGGCTGATCAGCTTGCCGAGGATCGCGGTGAAGCCCCAGAGGGCGACGCAGACGTGGATCTGCAGGAACGCGCGGCGGGTTTCGGGGGGCGACATCGCGTCATTATCGCGTCGCTTCGTCTTCGAAACGACGCCGGAACGCGGCCTGTCTCCGCACATTCGCGCTATGCAACTTGCGCGCGTGCTTCCTCGACCACCCAGTCGACGAAGGTCTGCGCGGCCGGACGCAGGCGGCGGTGTGTCGGCACCGCGATGTAGTACGACCAGCGCGCAGTGAGCGAGGGCCCGGGCAGTCGCACGAGACGCTCGCTGGCGAGGTAGGGCGCGACGATGTGCTCGCGCGCGAGCACGGCGCCCAGGCCGGTCGCCGCGGCTTCGAGTGCACCGGTGGAATCGGTGAAGCGGAAGCGTTCGTCCGGCGTCACGCCGAGCACCTTCGCGGCGCGAAACCAGTCATGCCAGCCCTGACGCGCGTTGTCGGCCACCAGCGGGAGGCGGGCGACGTCGCGCGCGGTCTTCGTGTCGGCCAGTCCGGGCATCGTCGGTGCGGCGACCGGGAAGAGATGTTCGTCGAGCAGCCGCGTCGCCTGCGTACCGGGCCACTCGCCGCCGCCGTGGCGGATCGCGAGGTCGGGGCCGCTGTCATCGAAGCGGGCGAGGGCGAAGCCGGTTTCGATGCTGAGGCGGACGCCCGGATGCGCGGCCGCGAAGCGAGGCAGGCGGGGCATCAGCCAGGCACAGGTGAAGGAGTGCAGGGTGGCGATGCGCACGACATCGCGGTCTTCGCTCGAGGCCTTGAGCGCGCGCAGCACGTCTTCGAGATCGGCCAGTGAGCTGCTCGCGGCGTCCGCGAGCTGGCGACCCGCGGCGGTCAGCGCGACCCCGCGCGCATGACGCTGGAACAGCGGCAGGCCGAGCCGCGATTCCAGCTTGCGCACGTGGTGGCTGACCGCGCTGGCGGTGAGGTGCAGCTCCTCACCGGCGTGGGCGAAGTTCTGGTGGCGCGCCGCCGATTCGAAGGCGGCGAGCGCCGAAAGCCATTCCGCGCGGGTGCTCATCGCAGCCTCAAGCCAGATTTGTGTCGGACCGCGAAAGTATGCGCTTGTGCAGGCTCGGGCGGTGCGGACAATGGGTCCCGACACCAAATTGGCTCATGGCCGACGGTGCGCATGATGCGGATAGCGTCGATCGCGCGCCCGGCCGAGCCTGCGTCTTCCGGAGGATGACCATGGCCGTGAATGCTTGCGATGCACCGATCGCCCCGTCGACTACCGCCCGCTGGGCCACGCCCGTAGAGATCGGCGTGCTGGGTGCGATCTGGGGCGCGTCGTTCCTCTTCATGCGCGTCGCTGCGCCGGAGTTCGGGCCGGCGGCGCTGGTTGAACTGCGCCTCGCGCTCGGTGCGCTGGTGCTGCTGCCGTTCCTGTGGAAGGCGCGCGCGTCGTTTCCGCTGCGCCTGTGGCCCAAGCTCGCGGTGATCGGTGCGATCAATTCGGCGATTCCATTCCTGCTGTTCGCCTGGGGCGCCGAACGCGCGCCGGCGGGCGTCGGCGCGATCTGCAATGCGATGACCGTGCTGTTCACTGCACTCGTCGGTGCGCTGTTCTTCGGCGAGAAGATCGGCCTCGCGCGCAGCGTCACGCTGGGAGTGGGTTTCGGTGGCGTGGTCGTGCTGGCGAGCGGTCGCATCGCGGGCGCCGACATCGGGCCCGCGGTGATGGCAGGTTCCGCCGCGGCGCTGCTCTACGGCATCGGCATCAATCTCGTGCGCCGCCATCTCACCGGTTTGCCCGCCACCGCCGTGGCGCCGGCCACGCTGCTGTGCAGCGCGATCCTCGTGCTGCCGTTCGGCATCGCGCAGTGGCCGGCGACGATGCCGTCCGCGCATGCGTGGCTGTCGGTCGCCCTGCTCGGCGTGATGTGCACCGGCATCGCGTTCGTCATGTATTACCGGCTGATCGCGCGCATCGGTGCGGGCCGTGCGTCGACGGTGACCTATCTCGTGCCGCTGTTCGGCGTGGCATGGGCGTGGATGTTGCTGGGCGAGGCGCCGACGCTGCGCATGGTGATCGCCGCCACGTTGATCCTTGGCAGCGTCGCGATGAGCCAACGCGCGAAGTGATCGACATGTCGGTCGCGCGCTACCTCGCAGCGCACTACCGCACGTCGCGACAATTCGCCGCCACGTGCGGCATCAGCGAAGCGACGCTGGCTTCACTGGTCGATGCCGGACTCGCACCGGCACCGTCGTATCACGTCGACGCACAGGGTGTGCTGACGTCGGTGGTCTTCGGGAAATTCGCGGATACGGACGCTGCACCCGGCGCGTACTTCCACCCGGCCACGGCGCGCTGGTTGCGGCGTGCGCTGCAGGTGATCGCGCGCGTCGGCCTGGCGGATGCCGGTGTCGAGTTGCGATGTCGCTTCAACGTTCGATTCGTGGCGGTGCTGCGGCGCATCGATCGTGAACTGCTCCGCATCGAAGACTGTTTCGCACCGGACGGCACGGCCAACCCGACAGCGATCCAGTCGCGTTGCGACGTGGCATGGAACGCCCTCATGGACGGCACCTTCGGCCTCTGCGTTCGCGACTGCGGCTCGGTGGCGTCGATCGCGCGCAAGGAGCTGCTGCAGGAACACCTCACGCGTTACGCGGCGCTCGCCACCATCGAAGCGCGCGACATCGCACCGCTGGAGACCCTGCTCGCAATCTACGCAGACGCTGCGATGCCGTTCGCGCCGCCGGAGTATCTGGCGAGCAGTCGCAAGCGGCTCGTCGAGAATTTCGGTGCGCGGTTGCGTTCGCTCTCATCGATAGCGAGCCGCCCGCACGCTGCCCCGGTGCGCCTCGCGGCCGCCGAAGAGGCCAGATGAGCAACGCCCAGCACCGCGCCGTCTTCGACTTCGAAATCGCCTTCAGCAACGGCGGCGGCCTGTGCGGCTGGGATTTCCGCCTCGATATCCCGGGCGATGCGATCCACGAGTCGTGGCTGGCCGAGCGCATCGTCGAGGACATGCGCCTGCTGATGGTCGGGTCGGTGGTGCTGTCGAACGTGCGCGTCGTGGCCGAGGCGCACAGGCGCGTCGCGTCAGCGGCGTAACAGTCGCGAGATCATCGACATCGCCGCAGCGGGATTGCGCTGCTTCGCACCGCTGATGAAGTAGACGAAGACGTCGCGCGGGCGCGGCGGCGAAGCGGGCTCGAGCAGGCGCGGAATGTCGCCCGGCGCGTTGCCTTCCGCCCACAGGCGCGCACGTTCGAGCCAGGCGTCGAGCTCATCGCCTTCGTAGCCTTCGGCAAGATCGACGCGCGAGCGCATCAGCCGCAGATAGAGGACGTGGCCGGTGACGTCGCCGAACGTCGGCAGATCCGGCGTGTCGCTGAAGACGGTGGCCGCGCCGAACTCGCGGGCAATCTGGATGTAGCGCGGGTCGACGAAGCTCGGATGGCCCGGCTCGATGACGTGCTGCAGTGGGCGTCCGTCGAGCGTGCGCGGCAGCAGGTCGAGGAAGGCCGTGAGGTCGTCGGCATCGAATACGCGGCTGGGCGGCATGTGCCACAGCACCGGGCCAAGGCGGTCACCGAGCTCGGCCAGGCCGCCGTTGAGGAACGCCCAGGCCGCCTTGCCGCACTTGGCCAGCGGACCGCGCTGCGTGATGTGCTGCGGCGCCTTGACCGAGAACACGAAGCCCTCGGGCGTCTGCTCGCGCCATTGCGCGTACTCGGACGCGCGACGGGCGCCGTAGAAGGTGGTGTTGATCTCGAGCGTCGAGAAACGCCGGCTCGCGTATTCCAGCTCGCGCCGCGTCACCAGCCCCTGCGGATAGAACGTGTGCCGCCACGGCGCGTAGGTCCAGCCGCCGATGCCGACGCGGATACCGTCCACGGCCGGCACGCCGCTGCCGAACACCGCCGGTGCGTTCGCGAGGAACGCGCGGGTCCGTGGCGTTCCGTCGGAGAGCAGGATCTCGGTCGGTCGGCTTTGCACGTCACGCTCCCTCCGCGGACCCGGGCACGCGTGCCGGGTGGCGATGGTCGGGCGGCGAATGGCGGGGTGCGCGGTACACGTCGGGCCTCAGCTGTTCCAGTCTTCGTCGTGCTCGAACTCGACCAGTACGTCGAGGTCATAGGCCAGCGCTTCGACGGCGCTCTTGACCCGCTGCACGGTGTAGTCGTTCGGTGCATCGACCTCGAGTTCGTGGATGCCGGGGCCCTGGTCGTCGGGCAGGCCGGCGGAACTCGAATCCTCGTCGTCCATATGCGGCGTCAGATCGGCGACCTCCTCGACGTGCTCGATGCCGTCGATGCTCGAAAGCAGGTTGCCGATGGCGCGGGCGTGGTGGTCGCTTCCGGTCACTCGCATTCGCATCACGGGCATGGTGGGGACTTCCTCTCGTAGGGCGAATTCGAAGCTAGGCCGGCCACGGCAAAGGCGGCGTGATGGATTCGCAGGGCGCCTGAGTCGTTCATTGCGTGGACGCGTGAGCGATGTCCCGCTAGATTCGCGCGGGGGATTCACTCTTCGGGGACATCTAGATGCTGGGACCAATCGACCAACCGCGTCGGGCCGTGCTGTGCTCGGCGATCACCGCCGTGCTCGTGCTCGCCGCGCCGCAGCGCGCCCACGCGCAGGACGCCACCTCCACCAGCGCGCCGACCGCGAAGCAGCTCGACACCGTGTCGGTGATCGGCTCGCGCCGCGTGCAGCGCTCCTCGGAGACGACCACGCCGGTACCGGTGGACGTGCTGCCGATGCAGCGCCAGGCCGAGGCCGGTGCGCAGTTCGACCTCGCGCAATCGCTGCAGGCCACGGTGCCGTCCCTGATCTCCACGCGCCAGACCGGCGCGGACGGCGCCGACCTCGTCGACGGCGCCGCGTTGCGCGGACTCGGTTCCGACCAGACGCTGGTGCTCATCAACGGCAAGCGTCACCACACGGTGTCGCTGGTGAACATCTACGGCGCGCGTGACCGCGGCAACACCGGCACCGACCTCAACGCCATCCCGGTGATGGCGATCGATCGCGTCGAAGTGCTGCGCGATGGCGCCGCGGCGCAGTACGGGTCGGACGCCATCGCGGGCGTCATGAACATCGCGTTCAAGCGCCGCGAAGGCTGCGAAACCGCGCTGGGCTGGGGCCAGTATTCGCGCGGCGATGGCGAGAACTGGCTGGCGTCGGCGTACTGCGGCATGAAGCTCGCCACCGGCGGCACGCTGTCGGTCACCGGCGAATGGCAGGACCGCGGTCGTTCGAACCGCGCCACCGCCGAGAACCCGCTGCGCATCATCGGTGACTCGCAGGTCCTCAACCGCACGTTCTATCTCAACGGCGACCAGCCGCTGGGCGAGTCGGTGACCGCCTACTTCACCGCCGGCATGCAGAGCCGTGCCGCGTCGTCCGCCGCGTTCGCGCGTGGCGGCGTCGGCAGCGACGACATCCCGTCGCGCAACTCGCCCGACATGTACCCCGATGGCTTCGTGCCCTTCATCGACGGCAATATCCAGGACCGCTACGGCATCCTCGGCCTGCGCGGCGATGCCGGCCTGTGGCACTGGGACGTGTCGCAGACGCACGGCTACAACGAGCTGCGCTACGACATCAACCACACGCTCAATGCGTCGATCGCGAATGCGAACGCGCTTGCGGGCCGTCCGGCGGTCAGCCAGGACCGCTTCGATGCGGGCGGTTTCTCGTTCGAGCAGAACACCACCAACCTCGACCTCTCGCGCTTCTACGACGGCGTGCTGCAGGGCATGAACGTCGCGTTCGGCGCCGAGCATCGCGAGGAGCGCTACCGCATCCGTGCGGGCGAGCCGAATTCGTACATCGACGCGGACGGTGCAGGCACCGGCGGCAACGCGGGCAGCCAGGGCTTCCCGGGTTTCCAGCCGGGCGACGTCACCAACCGCAGCCGTTCGAGCGATGCGCTCTACGTCGACGTCGAAACCGACCTGACCGAACGCTGGACCACCGATCTCGCCGCGCGCTGGGAGGACTACAGCGACTTCGGTTCGACGGTAAACGGCAAGATCGCGATGGCGTTCAAGGCCACCGACACCTTCCTGCTGCGCGGTTCGTACAGCACCGGCTTCCGCGCGCCGTCGCTGCAGCAGAAGTACTTCTCGTCCACGATCACCGACTTCATCTCGGGTCAGCCGGTCGACATCGTCATCGCGGCGAACGACAGTGCGCTCGCGCAGGCCGCGGGCATTCCGGCGCTGAAGGAAGAGACGTCGAAGAGCGCGACGCTGGGCTTCACCTGGACGCCGACGCGTGCGCTGACGTTCACCGCGGACGCGTATCGCATCGACATCAACGACCGCGTCATCCTCACCGGTGAATTCGGTACGGACGATCCGAACATCGGCGCGATCCTCGCCGCACGCGACATCGGCAGCGCGCGCTTCTTCGTCAATGCCGTCGACACGAGAACGACGGGCCTCGACCTCACCGCGGCCTACCACTCGGGCCTGTGGGGCGGTTCGCTCGATACGTTCCTCGCGGCGAACTTCGGCCGCACCGAAGTGACGAAGGTCAACGCGCCGCCGTCGCTGGCGGGCCGCGAGGACGCACTGCTGCCGGAACGTGATCGCCTGTTCGTCGAGAACGGCGCGCCGGATCGCAAGGCCGTGCTCGGCTTCGACTGGAACCGTGCACAGTGGAACGCGAACCTGAAGATCATCCACTTCGGTCCGCAGGAACTGGGTACGTTCTCCGGCACCGCCGCGGGCGTGCCGAACCAGCACTACGACGCGAAGACGTCGGCCGATATCAGTGGCACGTATGCGTTCACGCCGAAGGCCAAGTTCACGCTGGGCGTCACCAACCTGTTCGACGTGTTCCCGACGCGGCAGGACCCCAACGAGACCGACAACGGCCACATCTACGAGAGCGTGCAGTTCGGCCTGAACGGTCGCGCGTACTTCGCGAGGTTCTGGTACGGCTTCTGATCGACATCGCCCCGTGTGATGCGAAAACGCCCGCGCGATGCGGGCGTTTTCGTTTTCGTTCCCGGTGATGGGCGATCAGCGCGTGTCGCGCGCCTCGCGCTACGCGTTCGGCGATCCGCTGGAGAACCCGCTGCCAGGCGCGCCCGGTCCGGTCCGCACCGCTCCGCCCTTGCCCAACCAGGCGATGCCGTCGTCGACGTGGAGCCGGTTCTCGATATCGACGACACCGCGGATGCCGTCGGCGATGTCTTCGGCACGGTGCTTCATCCAGCGGCTCGGCACGTCGCCGGTCAGCAGCACGTGGCCGTCCTTGACGCCGACGAGGATTTCGGACGCATCGAGCAGTTCGTCGTCGCGCAGCCGCTCGCTCAGTTCCTCGGCAATCAGGGCATCGGAGCGGGTGGCGTTCTTCGGCGCGCGGCGCGCGTGCATGGCGCGGCGGGTCGAGGCATCGATCGCGCGGCCTTCGCGGCTGAGCAGGTCGCGGCCGTAGCGCGGCTCTTCGGGGCCTCCGAGCTCGGGCGGGCCGAACGAGCCGTCGGGGCGGCCGCTTCCCACCCAGCCGTGGTCGGTCACCGATGGCATGTCCTCGTAAAGGCGCGCGCCGGCGTCGCGGTTGGGGCCGTGTGGGGTGGGGCGGTTCATGGTCGGGCTCCTGCGTGGGACTGACGACGATCGTCGGCCGCGGCCCGTGAGCGATTCGGCAACGGCCGTTGCGTGGCCGCGGTCACGCTCCAGCGGCCGTGGGCATGGCCGCCCTGTTAAGCCTGGCTCAAGCGCGCCGACCCGGGGCCGATAGAACAAGCGTCCCGCAGTCCCCGCGTTTCTGGAGCACACGGATGTACCTGATCATCGGCGCGTTCGTCGTCATCGCGAGTGTGCTCGGCGGCTTCGTGATGGTGGGCGGCAAGATCCTTGCGCTCTGGCACGTCAACGAGATCATCGTCATCTGCGGATCGGCGATGGGTTCGTGGGTGGTCGCGACGCCGATCAAGGTCATCAAGGCGTCCTTCGCCGGTATGAAGGGCGTGCTCAAGGGCCCGAAGTACAAGCGCGAGGACTACGTCGACCTGCTCAAGCTCATCTACGAGCTGCTGGTCAAGATGCGGCGCGAAGGCATGATGGCGATCGAGTCGCACATCGAGGCGCCGCAGGAAAGCTCGATCTTCCAGAAGTATCCGAAGGTTCTCGCGGACCATCACATCCTGGATTTCATCACCGACTGCCTGCGCCTCATCGTCGGCGGCAACATGGCGCCGCACGAACTCGAGTCGCTGCTCGAATACGAACTCGAAACGCACCACCACGAGACGCTGGAACCGGCGCACTCCGTGCAGAAGGTCGCCGACGCGCTGCCGGGTTTCGGCATCGTGGCCGCGGTGCTCGGCATCATCAACACGATGTCGATCGTCGGCAGCGCATCGCCGTCGGAAATCGGCGAGAAAGTCGCGTCGGCACTGGTCGGTACGTTCCTCGGCATCCTGGTCTCGTACGGTTTCGTCGGCCCGATCGCGAGCGCGATGGAAAACCGCGCGCACGAGGAAGGCAAGGCGTTCGAAGTGGTGAAGATGGCGCTGATCGCAAGCCTTCGCGGCTACGCGCCGAGCGTGGCGATCGAGTTCGCCCGTAAGCTGCTGTTCTCCGACGTGCGTCCGTCGTTCCAGGACCTCGAGGCCGACCTCAAGGCCGCGAAGGGCTGAGCCATGGCTGCCCAGCCGCAAGCGCCGATCATCCTCATCAAGCGCCGCAGGAAGCGCAGCGGCGCGCACCACGGCGGATCGTGGAAGGTCGCGTACGCGGACTTCGTGACCGCGATGATGGCCTTCTTCATGGTGATGTGGCTGGTCGCGCAGATGCCGCAGGAGCAGCTCGGTGGCATCGCCGACTACTTCAAGAATCCGAGCGCCGTGCGTGGCCGAACCAGCACGATGGTGCAGGGCAAGATGGGCCCGGGCGGCGCCGGCGATACGCCGATCAAGATGTTCCAGCAGGTGCGCAATCCGCCGGGCGCGGGCGCGGCGAAGATTCCGGGCCTCGGCAACGGCAAGAACGCCGACATGGAAGCCGCGCGCAAATCGCTCGAACAGGCCGACAAGAAGAAGCTCGAGATCCTCAAGCAGGACCTGCAGAAGGCGATCGGCCAGAGCCAGGCGCTGAAGCCGTTCAAGGACCAGCTGCTGATCGACATCACGCCGGAAGGCCTGCGCATCCAGATCATCGACGCGCAGAACCGGCCGATGTTCGATTCGGGTTCGCCGGAGCTGAAGTCGTATACCCGGTCGCTGCTGGTGGAACTGGCGAGGTACGTCGACCAGGTGCCGAACCGTGTCGCGATCAGCGGCCACACCGATACCGCGCGCTATGCCGCGAAGATCGGCTACAGCAACTGGGAACTGTCGGCGGATCGCGCGAACGCGGCGCGTCGGGCGCTGATCGAGGGCGGTATGCGCGAAGAGAAACTCGCGCGCGTCGTCGGTCTGTCGTCGTCCGTGCCGTTCAATCGCAATGATCCGGCGGATCCGAAAAACCGCCGCATCAGTCTCGTCGTGCTGAGCCAGGAAGCCGAACGCATTGCCGCCGAGAGCGATGAGCCGCGCCTTGCGGGCGACGGCAAGCCGAACGATCCGCCGCCGGTGCCAAAATCGATGGACGCCGGCCCGCTGGTGACACGCAAGGCGGTCGCGTTGTCGAACGTGACACCGGACATCGTGCCGATGCCGTCTGCTGCGGCGTCGGCCAAGTCGGCGAGTGGCGCGAAGAACGATCCCGCCGCCGCCGCCCAGGCTGCGCTCAAGATCGCGAGGGACGCGAAGGCGGAACCGGCGGCGCGTGCGTCGACCGCGCCGCCGATGCTCACGCGCTGAGCGTCAGCCCTTCGCCTCGCGCACCGGCAACGGCACGTTGCACAGGTCGATGTGGTGCGCCTGCACCTTGTAGAACGCGTCGCGACGGTTGCGGCGTGACTCGACGAGCTCGTTGAACACCTTCGAATCGGTGCGCATCAGTTCGAGCTTGGTGCGCTCGGCGGCGGGCACGTCGGCGGCGAGCTTGATCGATGTGATGGCGACGCGCTGTTCGGGCTTGTCGAAGAAACCCATCGCGCCTGCGCCGCGCGGAATCGTCGACAGCCATTCCATGCCCTGCACGACGCGGCCGATCATCGACATGTTGCGGTCGAGCTGGCGCGGCGCTTGGCCGGTCACGACGTAAAGCTCGGTCGCGTCGCTGGAATCCGCGGCTTCGTTGCGGCCCGCGCCGACCGCGCCGTAGCAGTGCGCCATCCAGTAGGTGCCCGCCTTGGCGTCGTGGCCGGCCGGAAATCCATCGGCGAAACCGACCTGCGGCGCCCAGCCGTCGACGTCGGGAAGGCGCGTCCACGTCTTCGCCAGTGACGCATCGCGACTGGTGAACTCGGCGGGCAGCTTCTTCTGCGCGCTGCCGAGCGGCTTCTTCTTCGCGGCGTCTTCCTCGGGGTCACCCCACTGCACGACGAAGTTGTCCTGCGACCGCATGATCGCCAGCCCGTTCCAATACCCTTCCTTGGCGAACGTGCGCGCGTTGGCGACGTGCTGCGGCGAGAAGTGCGGCGCGAGTTCGATGACGACGCGATGGCCGTTCGCGAGGTCCATGTACAGCGTGTTCTGCGGATCCAGCGGGCGCCAGTCGGTGGGCTTGGACCCATCGATGATTTCCTGCATCGAGCGCGGCTTCGCTGGCGCGGCGGGCGTCTTGGGCGGGGCGGCCTGCGCAGCGAGGGCGAGGCCAGCGAGGGCGCAGGACAGCGGAACGGCGAGCGGGCGCAGCGTCGGCATGGCGGATTTCCCCTATGTGGTCCGCCGATTCTGGCGCAGCGCCCGCTCGCACTGCACGCCGCGATGCGATCAGGCTTCGCGGCGCGCGCTCTTCGCGACGTCAGTGGTGCTCGCGCCCGGAGCCCGACTTCTTGCCACCGCCGTCCTGCTTGTTGACCGTCGCCCAGGCGATGCGTTCGGCGTCCTTCTCGGACCGGCCTTCCTTCTTCTCGCTGGACTCGATGTGCGCGGCCTGGCGCTTCTGCTTGTCGGTGTAGCTGGATTTATCGCCCTGGGTCACGTGGATGCCTCCGTCTTGGGACCTCCGGGATAGCGCCCGCGCCGTGCCCGGCGCGGCAAAGCGGCCATGACGACGGTCCCCATGACGTTCGGCAGGTTCGCTATAGCGGAGTTCGCACTAGAGTGAACTCGACCCTAGGACGAGCCTCCGCCATGTCCGCCCAACCCGAGCAAGAACCCGACCTCGACCTGCAGCTGCGCAAGTTCCAGAAGGAGCTGAGCGCGGGCACCGTCTCGCTGGCGCTGCTGGCCGTGCTGGGCGACGCCACCGAGCCCATGTACGGCTACCAGATCGCCAAGCGGCTGGAGCAGCTCGAGGGCGTGCTGTCCGGCAAGCAGAGCGCGTTGTACCCGGTCCTTCGCGGCCTCGAAGGCAGCGGCCTGCTCGAAAGCTTCGTCGAGCCCTCCGTTTCCGGCCCGCCGCGCCGCTACTACCGCATCAACGACGCCGGCCGCGTCGTGCTCGCGCGCTGGGCCGACGCCTGGCGCGCCACGCGCGACTCCGTCGACGCCGTCCTCGGCCCGCTGGCCGCCCACCCATCCACCGACTCGTCCGTCTCCCGGGGAGACCTCGCATGAACGCCGTCACGTCCTTCACCGACCTGCCGCGCCCGCCGGCCACGATCGCCGACTATCTCGACCGCCTGCGCGTCGCCCTCACCGGCGCGGATCCCGCGCTCATCCAGGATGCGCTCTACGACGCGGAGGACTACCTGCGTTCGGAGATGGCGGCGAATCCGGGTCGCTCGGAAGCCGAAGTCATCGCGGAAGTCGCCGGCAGCTACGGCGCACCGAACGAGGTCGCCGACATCTACCGCGACACAGAAGTGCGCGTGCAGACCGCGCTGCAGCCGCCGAAACGGCCTGCGGGCCGTTCGCTGCTCGCGCGCTTCTTCGGGGTCGCCGCCGAGCCGCGCACCTACGCCGCGCTGTTCTACATGCTGCTCTCGCTCGCCACCGGCATCTTCTACTTCACGTGGGTGGTGACGGGGCTTTCGATGAGTGCGGGTCTCGCCGTGCTGATCATCGGCATTCCGTTCGTGATCCTGTTCTTCGGCTCGGTACGCGTGCTCTCGCTGGTCGAAGGACGACTGGTCGAAGTGATGCTCGGCGAACGCATGCCGCGTCGACCGACCTATGTCGCGAAGGACGGTACGTTGCTGGAGCGCGTGCGCGAGCTGTTCGTCGATCCGCGCACGTGGGGCTCGATGCTCTACATGCTGCTGATGCTGCCGCTGGGCATCATCTACTTCACCGTCGCGGTGACGTTGCTGTCGATCGCCGCCGGTTTCATCGCCGCGCCGGTGCTCGCACTGTTCGCCTGGGCCGGCTGGGCACCGTTCGACGAGTTCACCATCAGTGGCGTCAACTACTGGGCCCTGCCGTTCGTCTTCGTGGGTGGCATCGTGCTGCTGTTCGCGACGCTGCACCTCGCCCGCGGCGTCGGCAAGCTGCACGGCCAGATCGCGAAGACGATGCTGGTGAAGTCGTCGCCGGCCTGACGTAACGCGATGCACCAAAACGAAACGGGCGCCTTCGAGGCGCCCGTTTTGCGTTGCGTCGATCAGATCACTTCGACGAATACGTCGCGAAGAAGTCCCGCACCTTCGGATACACCTGCGTGCGCCAGCGACGCCCGCTGAAGATGCCGTAATGGCCCGCGCCTTCGACGACGAGGTGCTGGCGGTCCGCCTCCGGAATACCGCTGCACAGCTTCTGCGCCGCACGCGTCTGGCCGCGGCCGGAGATGTCGTCGAGTTCGCCCTCGATGGTGAGCAGCGCGGTGTCGTGGATCTTCGACGGATCCACGCGCTGCCCGTGCACTTCCCACTCGCTCTTCGGCAGCAGGTGTTCCTTGAAGACGATGCGCACGGTGTCGAGGTAATACTCCGCCGGCATGTCGAGCACGGCGTTGTACTCGTCGTAGAAGCGACGATGCGATTCGGCGTCGTCGAGATCGCCCTTCAGCAGGTTCTCGTAGAAGTCCCAATGCGACTGGAAATGCCGCTCGGGATTCATCGCGACGAAGCCCATGTGCTGCAGGAAGCCCGGATACACGCGACGCCCCGCGCCCGGATACGGCAGCGGCACCGGATGGATCAGCTGCGTCTCGAACCACCACATTGGTTTGTGCGTGGCGAGATCGTTGACCTGCGTCGGGTTCTCGCGCGTATCGATCGGGCCGCCCATCATCACCAGCGACTTCGGCGTCGGCTCGCCACGCGCGGCCATCAGCGACACCGCGGCGAGCACCGGCACCGTCGGCTGGCAGACGCTGATCACATGCAGGTTGTGCGTGCCGATGTGGCGGATGAACTCCTCGACGTAGAGCACGTAGTCGTCGAGATGGAATGGGCCTTCCGCGGCCGGCACCATGCGCGCATCGACCCAGTCGGTGATGTAGACGTCGTGGTCGCGCAGCAGCGTGCGCACGGTGTCGCGCAGCAGCGTGGCGTGGTGGCCGGAGAGCGGGGCGACGACGAGCACCGTCGGCGCACCCTGCAGTGCTTCGACGCTCACGGCGTCGTCCGCATAGCGCTTGAAGTGCAGTAGTCGGCAGAACGGCTTGTGCAGCGCCTCGCGTTCGATCACCGCATAGCTGCGGCCATCGACCTCGACATCCCGGATGTCGAAGCGCGGCTTCTCGTAATCCTTGCCGAGGCGGTAGAACAGCTCGGAGCCCGCCGCCATCTGCGACGCGCCCGGCATCGACGACAGCCAGCTGCCCGGTGCGCCGAAGGCCTTGCTCATCGCGTCGGCCCAGTAGGTCATCGGCGCGAGCCAGGCCCGGCCGAGTTCATGCATCTGATAGAGCATTCGGATCCCCCGTTGCACCGCAGCATAACGCAGGGTCTCGACGCCGGAATGTGAAGCGCGTCCGCCTCGTTCAGGCGGGAATTTCCAGCGCGGCCGCCTCGTCGCCGAGGGCCGGCGACAGCCAGAGATGCGAGCCGAGCGCGATGAATCCCGCGGCCTCGAAGCGCGCGCGATAGAAGCGCGCCGGGCGACGCCTGAAGCCTGCCGTGTCGCCCTCGATATCGTCCTCGCGCGTGAACGTTTCGAGAAACGCGACGCCGCCGCACAGCTCGGCGAGGCCGGGCAGCCCGGCGTCGAGTTCGCGCGCTTCGAGGTAATGCATGACGTCGCTGCACACGAGCAGATCGACGGGCGGACAGGGCCGCAGCGAGGCGAAGTCGCCGAACGTCGCGAGGTGCACGTTGCGTCGGCGCCCGTAGCGCTCCACCGCATAGGCGCTGCTGTCGAAACCGATGTACGTGGCCTTCGGGCGCAGCTTCCTCAGCGCGGGCTGCCACGCACCTTCGCCGCAGCCGACGTCGAGCACGCTGCGCAACGGACGCTCCAGCCAGTACTCTGCGGTCGCGACGGCCATCGCGACCTTGCGCGACAGCCGCGCGGTGCCGCCGATCGCTTCGCGCTTGAGCGCCGGGTCGCGGTACCAGCGTTCGAAATAGTCGCGGTCGTAATGCTTGGTCATGGCGATGGTGTCGAGGGACGCAATGCGGGGCGCGTGGCATCCTACCGGCCTCTTCGCATCGCGCGCTCCGCCATGGCCTATTTCTGGATCAAGACCGCCCACGTCGTGTTCGTGATGGCGTGGATGGCATCGGTGTTCTACCTGCCGCGCATCCTCATCAATATCGCGGAAGCCGGCGACGTCCCGGCGGTACGCGAACGCCTCGTGCTGATGGGGCGTCGGCTCTACCGCTTCGGTCACATGATGTTCGGTTTCGCCTTCGTGCTCGGCCTGTTGCTCGCGCTCGGCGGCAAGGTGATCGCCGGCATGCCGGTGTGGTTCGCGCCGGGCAACGGCTGGCTGCACGCGAAGATCGGCCTGGTCGTGCTGATGCTCGTGTTCTTCATCATGAGCGGGCGCTGGCTCAAGCGCGCGGCGCGTGGGGAAGCGATTCCGACGTCGCGCACGCTGCGCATCGCCAACGAGTTGCCGGTGCTGCTGCTCGTCGTGATCGTCTATCTGGTGCTCGCGAAGCCGTTCTGATCAGGCGACGCCCAGTCCGAGTGCGATCAGGAGTGCGGCGCCCACCGCCGCATACAGCGCGGTGGGTGCGCCGCCTTCAAACGCATCGCGTCGCGCGGCGGACGACAACAGAAGGCCGACCGACGTGACGCTGCTTTCGAGCACTGCATCGCGTAGCGCTGCAGCATCGACACCCTGCAGCAGCGTGCTCGCCGCTACGGCGATGCCGGCGGTCGCCCACGCGAGCAAGCGCTCGCGACGCGCGGGCATCCACGGGGCGCTGACGCGCAGTGCCCACCGATACACCAGCGCACCTGCGATCACCTGCGCGCAGCGCACGACGATCTGCATCGACGGCGGCATCGCGTCGGCGACGAAGGCGAAGTCGTCGCGGTCGACCAGCGCGGAATAGATGAGCTGGCCCGCGAACCACAGCGCAGCGAACGCGAACACGAAAGGGATGAGCGGTGACGAGCGACCCCGCCGCAACATCGCGAGCGCGATCACCGCGCAGGCAAGGCTGCCGAGTGGACCGCCGAGATCGATCCACCACGCCGTGCGCGAGCACTGGAAAACAACGGCGCTGAGCCGTTCGATCGCGCCATCCGAGGCGAGGCACGCCAGCCCGTGTCCGATCGCTTCGTGCGAAACGCAGGCGATCGCGAACGCACAGAGCCCCACCGCCGACGCACGTGCGAGGCGGTCGGGAGCCAACATCAGAGTCGCGGGACGATCGTCGCCGGCATCGTCACCGGCACGCCGTGCGTGTCGCAGCCACCGGCCTTGCACACCGCGTTGCGAAGACGCGGCGTCGCCTGCAGCAGCACGTGGAAGATCGAATTCTCCTCGAGCGAACCGCGCACCGCTTCGCTGCCCGGACCGCGCGCCCAGATGCCGACGTCGTCACCGCCATGCGTTTCCGATGCCATCGGCACCAGCGCTTCCTGCATGTAGTCCTTGTCGGTGGTGTCGACGCGGGTCAGGTCGGGGCGACCCTTGCCGGCTTCGCGCGCGCCGCTGACGAGGTGCGGATAGTGCTTCGTGCCCTCGGGCTGCTGGTCGGTCGCGCCCGTGTATCCCGGGCCGTTCGAGTAGTTCAGCGTGGTGTACGGGCGACCGGTCGCGTCGAGCGCGTATTCGGTCTTGCCGTCGCCCTCGCCGCTGCTGCCCTTGACCTTGCCGAGGATGGGATTGCCGCGCTGCGGATAGCCGACGAAACTCAGCGTGTGCGAGTGATCGGCGGTGACGAGGATCAGCGTGTCGTCGGCCGACGTCGCCTGCATCGCCGCGCGCACGGCATCGCTGAAGGCGACGGTTTCGGTGAGCGCGCGATACGCATTGCCTTCGTGGTTCGCATGATCGATGCGGCCGCCTTCCACAAGCAGCACATAGCCGGTGCCGCTCCTGGACAGCCGCGAAATCGCTGCGCGCGTCATCGTCGCCAGATCGGGCTCGCCACCCTTGTCGGTGTCGCGGTCGGCGACGTAATGCATGTGGCTGGGATCGAACAGACCGAGCAGCGGCGCAGCGGCCGGTGCGTCCGCGAGCTGCTTCGCGTTCCACACGTATGCGCCACCCGGATGCTTCGCGCGCCATTCGCCGATGAGGTCGCGACCGTCGAGTCGCAGGCCGTGCTTGTCGCCGTATTCCGGGTCCTCGTCCGCGGCCGGCATGAAGTTCGAACGACCGCCGCCCATCAGCACTTTCACGCGGTCGGCGAGCGGCGATTCGACGAGCTGGCGCGCGATGTCGATGCAGCCCGCGGCGCGTGCCTCCTCCGGCATCTCCTCGTCGACTTCCCAGTTGCGGTCGGGCACGTGGGTGAACGTCGCGGCCGGTGTGGCGTGCGTGACGCGCGTCGACGTCACGATGCCGACGTCCATGCCCTGCGACGCCGCGAGTTCCCACAACGTCGTGGTCGGATGCAGCTTCGCCTGTTCGCAATTGCCGCGCGGCACTTCGGGGCCGACCGAAATGACGCCGATGCGCGTTTTCACGCCCGTCGCGATCGCACTCATCGTCCCCGCCGAATCCGGCGTCTGCGAATCGGTGTTGTACGTCTTGCTGAGCGCCGTGTACGGGAAGTCCTCCCAGCTCAGGCGGTTCTCCTCGCCCGGATGCCCGTTGCGCTGGCCTTCGAGGATGCGCGCGGCGGCGACGGTCGTCAGGCTCATGCCGTCGCCGAGGAAGACGATGACGTTCTTCGCGTGGCCGCCCATCGCACCGCGCGCGGCGGCCTGGGAGGCGCCGTTGCGGAACCACCAGGCGGTGGTCTCGCCGCTCGGATGGTCGATGGTGGGGATGTCGATGGCGTAGCGGGGCGAAGCGGTCGGAACGGACGTGGCGCATGCCGCGCAGAGCAGCGTGGTGGCGAGCGCGAGGCCCGCGGGAAGAAGGCGATGCATGGACGACACGGCAGGGGCGAAGGCGGCCGATTATGCCGATCCGATCTGACCGTTCGCGCCTGCCGTTCGGACCTGGGCAGTCGGTCACGCTGGCGGGACGCTGCGGCGTCACGCGGGGCATCGTTCCATGACGCGCGCTTCGCTATGGTGCGTGTCTGACCTTTCCGGCCCGTCCCATGTCCCTTGTCCACGCCTGGCTGAAGATCCGCTTCTGGAAGCGCGTGCTGCTCGGCTTCGCGCTCGGCGCACTGGCAGGCTGGCTGATGGGCCCCGCCGCGGCGACATGGTTCGGCCCGCTCGGCGATCTCTACGTTCGCCTGATCAAGATGATCGCGGTGCCGCTGGTGTTCTTTGCCGTGGTCAACGCGGTGAGCGCGCTGCACGGGCAGAAGTCGATGGCGGCGCTGGGCGGGCGAACCTTCCTCTGGTTCGCGGTGACGGCGGTGATCGCGGTCGGCATCGGGCTCGGCGTCGGCACGCTGCTGCAGCCGGGCGTGGGGGTCGCGCGGCTGGCGGTCGATCCGGACTACGTGCCGAAGTACGTACCGAGCGTGGCCAACGTGCTGCTCTCGGTGGTGCCGGACAACCCGTTCGCGGCGATGACCGGCATCGGTGAAAAGAAGAACGCCGCGGGCGAACTGGTGCTCGCTTTCGGCAAGGGCTCCATCCTGCCGGTGATCTTCTGGGCGGGCCTGCTCGGGTTCGCGATGGTGAAGCTCGGCGATCGCGTGCCGCGCATGCGTGAGCTGATGGGCGAGGGCCGCGATCTGATGGTGCAGGTCACGCGCTTCGTGCTGGAGATGACGCCGATCGGCACGTTCGGCCTGATCGCTGCACTCGTCGGCGAATTCGGTTTCGAGAAGCTGCTGCCGCTCGGCAAGTTCGTGATCGCGCTGTACCTCGCCTGCGGCCTGCATATCGTGCTGAGCTACGGCGGCCTGCTGCTGCTGCATCGCCTGAATCCGCTGCGCTTCTTCAAGGGCGCGTTCCCCGCGATGCAGGTGGCGTTCGTCAGTTCGTCGAGCTTCGCGGCGATGCCGGCGTCGCTCAATGCGGCGACGCGCAACCTCGGCGTCGACAAGGATTACGCGGCGTTCGCCGTACCGCTGGGCGCGTCGATCAAGATGGACGGCTGCGGTGCGATCTACCCGGCGCTGTGCGCGATCTTCATCTCGCAGTACACCGGCGTGCCGCTGACGCCCGACCAGTACTTCATCGTGCTGATCGCCTCGGTGCTCGGCAGCTTCGGCACCGCGGGCGTGCCGGGTACGGCGGTGGTGATGGCGACGGTGGTGCTGAGTGCGGCGGGCCTGCCGCTCGAGGTCATCGGCTATCTGTACGCGATCGACCGCGTGCTCGACATGATGCGCACGATGACGAACGTGACGGGGCAGGTGCTCGTGCCGGTGCTGGTCGCTCGCGAAACCGGTCTGCTCGATACCGCGGTCTACAACGCGGGCCGCACCGACGTCGGCGGTCTCGACGCGGAAACCGAGCCCGCCTGACGGTCTCGACTGTGGTACACCGTCGCGCATGAGCGACCGCGAACTCACCCTGCGCTTTCTCGCGCAACCCACCGACGTCAATTACGGCGGCAAGGTCCACGGCGGCGCCGTGATGAAGTGGATCGACCAGGCCGGCTATGCGGCGGCGGTCGCGTGGAGCGGGCATTACTCGGTGACGGTGGCAGTGGGCGGGATCCGCTTCCTCGCGCCGATCCGCATTTCCGACCTCGTCACCCTGACGGCGACGCTGGTGCACACGGGCACGACGAGCATGCATTTCGCTGTCGAGGTGCGCGCACGCGACCCGAAGGATCCCGAGTCCGGCGATCGCCTGTGCACGCACTGCGTGATCGTGTTCGTGGCCCTCGACCAGCCGGAAGGCAAGCCGGTGCCGGTGCCCCCGTGGACGCCGACCGACGAGGAAGACCGCCGCCTGGCCGAATACGCGCAACAGGTGATGGCATTGAGTCGCGGCATCGAGCCGTTGCTCGAGGACGTGGTCAAGGCCTCACGCGGCTGAAACGAAGAAGGCCGCCCGGAGGCGGCCTTCGAACACCGAAGCGAAGCGTCGAACTCAGATGCCGGCGACGCGGCGCGCCTGCACGAACTTGCCGTTCCAGTAGCCCGAGTCGAGCTGCGACACGGTGACGTCGCGGCCGGTGCGCGGCGCATGCAGGAACTTGCCGTCGCCGATGTAGATGCCGACGTGGTCGACGCCGCTGCTGTGGGTGCTGAAGAACACGAGGTCGCCCGCGGTCAGCTGGCTGCGCTCGACCTGCATGCCGGTCTGCGCCTGCTCGCGAGCGACGCGCGGCAGCTCGACGCCCAGGGCGTTGCGGAACACATAGCCGACCAGACCGCTGCAATCGAAGCCTTCGGTCGACGTGCCGCCCCAGCGGTACGGCGTGCCGAGCAGGGCGAAGGCGCGGGCCAGCACGCTCTGGGCGCGACCGGTGACCGGCGTCGCCGTGGCGTTGGCCGGGCGGCTGCCCGGCACGATCAGGCGGTTGATGTCCGACGCCAGCATCAGCGCGCGGTCGGACAGGCTCATGGATTCGGGAAGCGCGGCGCGCGAGTCGCTCGGCGCGTCGGCGCTGTCTGCTCCCATGCCCGCGGTGGTCGCCGGATCGGCGAACGCCGGGATGGCCGCCAGCGCCAGAACGGCGGCCAGAGCGGCGCGAATGAAGGAACGGTTGAAGTTCTTGCCGGTCATCACCGGGGCCTCACGATTTCGTCACGGGGGCATCATGCCCGCCGAACGGAGGCGTTTGGTTAGCAGAACGTTAGGTGACCGTTAATTCGCGGGGCCGGTGTCCCAGAAACGGACTTCAGCGTTGTGACGGCGGCTGTGTCGGGAAATCGGTGTCCAGCCGCTGGGTCGTCACATCAGGACGCGCCGGGCGCCACGGAAGTGATCGCGCCAATACGGGCCGTCGAGGCGGTCCAGACGCACGGTTCCGCCGGTGCTGGGCGCATGAACGAAGCGCCCTTCGCCCACGTAGATGCCGACGTGGCTGACGGCGGCGGCGTCGCCGAAGACCACCAAATCGCCCGTCGCCATGCGTTCGAAGCCCACGCCCTGGCCCAGGCGCGCGAGCTCGCCGGAGTTGCGCGGCAGCTGGCGAGCGAGCACGTCGTGGAAGACGTAGCCGACCAGACCGCTGCAGTCGAAACCCGATTCGGGCGTGTTGCCGCCGTAACGGTAGGGGGTGCCCACCAGCGAGAGGGCACGCATCAGCACGGCGTTCGCGGCGTCAGGGTTCTCCGGGGTGACCGCCGGCCACACCGCAGGAAAGACGGTGTGCGTGACCGACGGCGCATGCCGCACCACGGGCGCATTGCCGCCGCAGGCGGTGAGGAGAAGCGAAAGCGCGAGCGCCGCGCTCGCTGGCGCGGGGAAACGCTTGTCGGGATAATGCCGCGGTTCCATGTCGGCAAAGCTTGACGGCTCGATCACGCCGCTTCAATGCCGCTCGTCCCGCCAGCTACTGCGTCCGCGCGTCGCCGGCATCGCTCATCCGCCGCCGGCGGCATCAGGATTCCCATGAAGATCGAAAAGAACAGCGTCGTCCGCTTCCATTACACGGTGTCCGAGCAGGGCCAGGAGCCGATCGAGTCGTCCGAGGGCCGCGAGCCGCTGGCCATCCTCATCGGCCACGGCAACATCATCCCGGGCCTCGAAGAGGCGATGATGGGTCACGAAGCAGGCGACAAGTTCGACGTCGACGTCCCGGCCGCGCAGGCCTACGGTGAGCGCCGCGACGGCCTGAGCCAGCGCATTCCGAAGAAGCACTTCGAAGGCCAGCCGCTGCAGCCGGGCATGCAGGTCGTGCTCAACACGAACTTCGGCCCGCGCGCCGTGACGATCGAGAAGGTCGGCATGACGGTGGTCGACGTCGACCTGAACCACCCGATGGCGGGCAAGGACCTGCACTTCGCGATCGAGATCGACGACGTGCGCGAAGCCAGCGCCGAAGAGCTCGAGCACGGCCACGTGCACGGCGAGGGCGGCCACCAGCACTGATCCGCCGCGCATACATATATATGTGCAAACGAAAGGCCCGCCGAAGCGGGCCTTTCGCGTTTCGGGTGTTCAGATCCGCTCAGGAAGTCAGCGGGTCGACGAGGTGACGTTCGCGCCGGCCCAGGCGCGATTGACCGCGTTGTACTCCGGCGAGTTCAGGCCGTAGAGATCCTTGGCCGCATTCAGTGTGCTGGTGCGGGCCTGCGCGTAGGTCGAGCTGGACGTGAAGTAGATGTCCATCGCCCGGTACCAGATCGCCGCGGCCTTGGTCCGGCCGATGCCGACGATGCCGGTATCGCCGTTGCAGACCAGGTTCGCCGGGGTGAGGTTGTAGCTGGTGCCCGCGCCGAACCCGGCGGGCACCACCGCGCCCTCGGCCAACAGATAGAAGAAGCGGTTGGCGACGCCCGAGGTGTAGTGCGGATCGTCGAAGAAGTTGAAGCGGCGGTTGCGCGGATAGCAGACGTAGGAGGCGCCATCCATGTCCTGCTTGAACATGCGACGCAGCGCCTTGGTGTTGTCCGGATTCGAGTTGTAGATCTCCTCGCCGATCAGGTAGTCGCCCGGATCGTTCGGATTGGCGACGGAGAACTCGACCATCGTGCCCATGATGTCGGACGAGGCTTCGTTGAGGCCGCCGGCGTCGCGCGAATACGCAAGCCCATTCACCGCGCTGGTCACGCCGTGCGTCATTTCATGGCCCGCGACATCGAGCGCGACCAGCGGGCGATAGGTCGAACCATCGCCATCGCCGTAGCGCATGCAGAAGCAGGAGTCGTCCCACGATGCATTCACCCAGTTCGTGCCGACGTGCACGAGGCTCTTCGCGCCCTTGCCGTCGTTCTTGATGCCGTTCCGGCCGAACGTGGTCTTGTAGTAATCCCACGTCGCCGCGACGCCGTAGTGCGCGTCGACCGCGGCGGTCGCGCGGTCGCTGGTCGCGCCGTTGCCCCACAGGTTGTCGGCGTCGCTGAAGATCGTGCCGGTGGTCGAGCTGGTCGAGCCGTTGTGGTTGTCGAGCGTGGTGCCGTTGCCGCGCGTGGTGTCGCGCATCTCGAAGCCGCCGGTGACCGAATCGGTGGCGATGGAGACGCTGCCCAGCGTCAGTGAGTTTCCGGTACCGGTCGCAGCCGCGGTCTGGATCGCGTCCCAGCGATCGAGCAGCCGACCGGTGCGCGCGTCGACGAAGTAGTGCATTTCGGTCGGCGTGCGGTCGGCCTTGAAGCCGCGCATCGTCACCTCCCAGGCGAGTGCCGGCACGGCGTCGCGTGCGAACACCACCTTGCGCGTCATCGGCATGCCCTGGAAGCCCGGCCCGAAGTCCGCACCGGCGGCGACGATCGCGTCGTTCGGACCGATGCGTGCGGCGATGTCGGGGCGCAGCGTCGTGGCCAGGCTCAACGTCGCGCCGCGCAGCAGGCCGTTGCGCGAGTGGGTGACGAAGTCACCGCCGACGACGGGCAGGCCGAGGTAGCTGCGGGTGAAACGCACGTGCTCGGTGCCGTCGCGGTCGACCACGACGTTGCGCACGGTGAACGTGTCGCCGTCGTTCGCGGCGAGTTCGGCGTGGTGCGCATCCAGCAGCGCGCGGGCGCGACTGGCGGCCGGCGAGGCATCGGCCGCGATCACGGCCCAGGCCGATGCGCCCAGCGCCGCGACGACGGCGAGGCTGAGGAAGGTTCGGGTGTTCGACATGACGGTCACCTGTGGGTTCGGGGGAGGGCGGACGCGATGTGGGACGCGCCGGCTTCATGCCGGCACGGCGACCCAGTCCCGAGGGCATCCTGCGAGCGACCTGCCGGGAACGTCCGTGTGCTTCCAGTCCGGGCAGGCCCGGACGCCAGACGATCCGGGAGTGTGACGCGCGTCAAAAAATAAACCCTTCTGCAACGGCGCGAACCGGGCGCAAGCGCATTTCCGCGTCCGTCCGTCGGAAGTAGTGGCCGGCGGGCATCGAGCATCGATCGGACGTCTGCGTTGGGGAGTCACGACCGGACGGAACGCGTCGATGCGCGGCCCGAAACAAGTCGGTCGTCGTCCGCATGCGAGACTTGTCGTCGTGGACGACAGCCCGCGGCTGTCCACGCCGCCGCGCATTGACGCGCGGCCCGACCCCGAAGGACGTTCGACCCGTGACCCCGACGACGCAGGACCCGACGACGGACGTGCTCATCATCGGAGGCGGCGTCATCGGGCTCGCCTCCGCGCTGGCGCTGACCGAAGCGGGCCGCGCGGTGCAGGTGATCGAGGCCGGCCGCATCGGCAGCGGCAGCTCGCACGGCAACTGCGGGACCATCACCCCGAGCCATGCGCCGCCGCTGGCCGCGCCCGGCATGGTGACGCGCGCGCTGTCGATGATGCTCACGCCCGACGCGCCGCTGTACATCCGTCCGCGCTTCGATCCCGCGCTGTGGCGCTGGCTGTGGACGTTGCGCGGCCGCTGCAATGCACGCGACTGGCGCGAAAGCGCGATCGCCAAGGCCGCGCTGCTCAACGATTCGCGCGCGCGTCTCGAAGCGTGGATTGCGCAGTACGACTTGGCCTGCGAATTCCAGCCGGTCGGCGAGGACTACGTCTTCCGCGACGCGCGCCGCTTCGACCACGGCCAGCACGAGATCCCGTTCCTGCGCGAATTCGGCGTCGATGTGCAGGTGCTCGACGGCGCCGAATACGAGCGCGACGAGCCGGCGATGCAATCCGGCGTCGCCGGTGCGATCCGCTTCCAGGGTGATGCGGCGCTGCGTCCGGATGTCTATGTCGACGAACTCGCGCGCGTGGCACGCGAACGTGGCGCTGTCATCGACGAGGAACGTCCGTTCACGGGTCTGACGACCGCGCGCGACGGCTACGTCGTCCACACGCCGCGTGGTGCGATTGCCGCGCGCGAAGTCATCGTTGCGGCAGGCGCGTGGTCGCCACGACTCGCCGATGCGCTCGGCCTCTCGTGGCTCGCGAAAACCATCCAGCCTGGCAAGGGTTACTCGATCACCTACGACCCGCCGGCCCTCGCGCCGCGACGCCCGCTCGTACTTCGCGAACGCGCGGTCTGCGTGACGGCGTGGGCGAGCGGGTATCGACTCGGCAGCACGATGGAATTCTCCGGCTACGACGAAACCCTCGACGAACGCCGCCTCGGCGCGCTCGAACGCGGCGCGCGTGAATACCTGCGTGATCCCGTCGGCCCGCGCGTGCGCGAACGCTGGTTCGGCTGGCGCCCCATGTCGCTGGACGACGTGCCCCTGATCGGCGCAGTGCCGGGTCGACGTGGCCTCTGGCTCGCGACGGGCCACGGCATGATGGGGGTCGGCATGAGCGCGGGCACCGGCCAGCTGCTCGCCGATCTCGTCAGCGGTCGCACCACCGCGATCGATCCATCGCCCTACCGTCCGGACCGGTTCGTCCGTTGAGCGCAGCCGCATAACGCACGCGACGGCGTAATGCACCGTCCCCCTGGAGCGAGCCCGTCATGTCCGACACACGCACCGACTTCGACCTGATCGTCATCGGCGGAGGGTCCGGCGGGCTGGCCGGTGCGTTCCGCGCGGCGAGTCACGGCGCGCGTGTCGCATTGCTCGAGCCATCCGCGCTCGGCGGCACCTGCGTCAACGTCGGTTGCGTGCCGAAGAAGGCGATGTGGCTCGCGGCGGAAGTCGCGGGAAAGCTGCGTCAGGCCGGCACGCTCGGCTTTCCCGCCGCGAACTGCACGCTCGACTGGCCGACGTTCATCGCGCATCGCGAGCGTTACATCGAGGGCATCCATGCGAGCTACCGGCGGCGCCTGGACGAGGCCGGCATCGCATTGATGCCCACGCGCGGCGCCTTCGTCGATGCGCGCCGCGTCCGCACCAGCGAAGGCGTCACGCTCAGTGCATCGCACGTGCTGATTGCGACCGGTGGCCATCCGATCAAACCCGAGATACCCGGCGCGGAACTCGGCAGCGTCTCCGACGACTTCTTCGCGTGGCGCGCACCGCCCGCGAGCGTCGCGGTGGTGGGCGGCGGCTACATCGCGGTCGAACTCGCCGGCGTGCTGCAGGCGCTGGGCAGCCGCGTCAGCCTGCGCGTGCGCGGCGAGCAACCGCTGACGGGTTTCGATGACGACATCACGGCGCAACTCGTCGCCGACTACCGGCAGTCGGGCGTCGACGTGCGCCTGTCGACGCCGACCCTCGCGCTCGAACGCACCGAGGGTGGCATCCGCTTGCGCGGTGCCGATGGTGCATGGAGCGAGCCGGTCGAGCAGGTGCTGTTTGCGACGGGACGGCAGCCCAACACGACCGGGCTGGGGCTCGACGCCGCCGGCATCGCGGTCGATCTACAGGGCTTCGTTCCCGTGGATCCGTTCAACCGCACGTCGGTGGAGGGCGTGTACGCCGTCGGCGATGTCACGCCGTCGCCCGCGCTCACGCCCGTCGCGATCGCCGCTGCGCGCCGTCTGATGGATCGCGTCTTCGGCCGTCGCGAACGCGCGGCGCTCGCGCTCGATGACGTTCCGACGGTGGTGTTCTCGCATCCACCGATCGGCCGCGTCGGTCTCTCCGAGCGTGCGGCCCGTGCGATGTACGGCGACGACGTGCAGGTGCTGCGGTCGGGCTTCCGGCCGATGCTGAATGCGTTGTCTGAATCGCCGCAGCGCAGCTTGTTCAAGATCGTCTGCACTGGGGAGGAGCGTCGTGTCGTCGGCCTGCATCTGCTGGGCGACGCCGCCGACGAAATGCTGCAGGGCTTCGCCGTCGCGATGCGTCGCGGTCTCACGCTCGACGACCTGCACGATACGATCGCCATCCATCCGACCAGCGCCGAAGAGGTCGTGCTGATGCGTTGAGCATCGCGCGAACGCCATGACCGACGACGTCCTCACCACCGACACGTTCACGCTGCATCGCGGTCGCGCGCCGCTGCTGGTCAGCCTGCCGCACGACGGCAGCGCGATTCCCGATGGGCTCGCCGCGCGCATGACCAACGAGGCGCGCCGCACGCCCGATACCGACTGGCACGTCTCGCGCCTTTACGCGTTCGCGCGCGACGTGCTCGGCGCGTCACTGCTGGTGCCACGCTACTCGCGCTACGTCGTCGACCTCAATCGTCCGCCGGACGATACCTCGCTGTATCCGGGCCAGAACACCACCGGCCTGTGCCCGACACGCCGCTTCACCGGCGACGACGTCTATCTCGAAGGCGCGCAGCCGGACGAAGACGAAGTGCGTGCGCGCGTCGAAACGTACTGGCGCCCGTATCACGAGGCGCTGCAGGCCGAACTCGTGCGCCTGCGCGACACGCACGGTCGTGTCGTGCTGTGGGAAGGGCATTCGATTCGTGGCAGCGACCTTGCGTTCCTCTTCGAAGGGCGACTGCCGGACCTCAACGTCGGTACTTCCGGTGGCGCGAGCTGCGCGCCCGCGTTGCAGCGGTCGCTGGAACAGGTGCTGGGTGATCAAGCCGCGTTCGACTGGGTCGCGAACGGACGCTTCAAGGGCGGCTACATCACCCGCCACTACGGCCGACCCGACGACGGCATCCACGCCGTGCAGCTCGAAACCAGCCAGCGCACCTACATGGATGAAGCGAGCTTCGTGTACGACCACGCGCGTGCCACCGGTCTGCAATCAGTCCTGGAACGCCTGCTTCGCGCGTCGATCGAATTCGCGCGCGGCTGATCGCTACCAGAGGCAGTCCTTGCACCGCCCTTCGACGTTCGCCACCACACGTGCGAGGCCGTTGGATGTACGCATGAGATCGCGCGGCCGCGCGCGCAGCGCCGGTTCCTCGGCGTCGAGCCAGCGATCCATCCGGTCGGTCGACCCGTAGACATCACCGAGGGCGCGATGCAGGCGCACGAGGAGCAGCAAGCGTTGGGCGACCTCGCTGGTCGGTGCGATGCGCGCGGTGCCGGCGAGAATTCCCGACGCCATGACATCGTCGGTGCCGGCGAGCGCCCGCACTTCGCCGCTGCGCAGTCCTAATGCGGCGATCGCCCGCCGCGCGTCAAGCGCCAGCGCTTCGGCCGACACGCGCGCATCACCGCGGTGAACATGCACAGCATCGAGATCCGGGTTCGCGTTCATGCCGCTACCGTCCACGACCGCGCATGACGATGGAGTACACGGCGGGCTCATCCGCGACGGGATGTTGATGGTCCGGCGCACGGACCATGGACCGTTCACGTCGATCTACGAAGCAAAGAACTACCGGCTGCGCGACTGCCGCGGAGGTGTCCATCCAACGAAACGCAGACGGAAGGCACGATCGCAAAACGTTCCGCGCGATGGGTCACCTCAAGACAAGGGCCGCGCGACTCGGGCCGGTTCGAGATCGTGATGGCTTCGCCTCAAACCTCCAGCGTCGCCAGATCGCCCTTGCTCTCCAGCCATGCCTTGCGGTCGGACGCACGCTTCTTGGCCAGCAGCATGTCCATCAGCGCGAGCGTCGCGTCATTGTCGTCGACGGTGAGCTGCACGAGGCGGCGCGTGTCGGGATGCATCGTCGACTCGCGAAGCTGGTCGGGATTCATCTCGCCGAGGCCCTTGAAGCGGGTCACCGAGATGGCCCCGGTCGGCGTGCCCTTCTTCTTCGCTGCGCGGTCGCGCTCGATGCGGTCGATGAGGATCCGCTTTTCCTCTTCGTCCAGCGCGTAGAAGACCTGCTTGCCGATGTCGACGCGGAACAGTGGCGGCATCGCCACGAACACGTGGCCCTCGCGCACCAGCGCCGGGAAGTGGCGCAGGAACAGCGCGGACAGCAGCGTCGCGATGTGCAGGCCGTCGGAGTCGGCGTCGGCGAGGATCACCACCTTGCCGTAGCGCAGGCCGGAGAGATCGTCCTTGCCCGGGTCGCACCCGATCGCGACGGCGAGGTCGTGCACTTCCTGCGAGGCGAGCACGCCACCGGACGCGACTTCCCACGTGTTGAGGATCTTGCCGCGCAGCGGAAGGATCGCCTGGAAATCCTTCTCGCGCGCCTGGCGCGCGCTGCCACCGGCCGAATCACCTTCCACGAGGAACAGCTCCGTACGCGAAAGATCCTGCGATGCGCAGTCAGCGAGCTTGCCCGGCAGCGCCGGCCCCTGCGTCACCTTCTTGCGCAGCACCACCTTCTCGCTCTTCAGGCGCGCCGCTGCGCGTTCGATCGCGAGCTGCGCGATGCGCATACCGAGATCGACGTGCTGGTTGAGCCACAGCGAGAACGCGTCGTGTGCGGCGGATTCGACGAAGCCCGCGGCCTGGCGCGATGACAGGCGTTCCTTCGTCTGGCCGGAGAACTGCGGGTCGGTCATCTTGATCGACAGCACGAACGCGACGCGATCCCACACGTCTTCCGGCGCGAGCTTTACGCCACGCGGAAGCAGGTTGCGGAAGTCGCAGAACTCGCGCAGCGCGTCGGTAAACCCGGTGCGCAAGCCGTTGACGTGCGTGCCGTGCTGCGCCGTCGGAATCAGGTTGACGTAGCTTTCCTGCACGAGCTCGCCTTCCGGCACCCATGCAGCGGCCCAGTCCACGACTTCGGTTTCTTTCGCCAGCGAACCGACGAACAGCTGCGGCGGCAGAACTTCGCGCTCACCGAGTTCGCCGCGCAGGTAATCGCGCAGGCCATCCTCGAAATACCACTCGTCGCGCTCGCCGGTGGTTTCGTCGAGGAGACGCACGGTGAGGCCGGGACACAGTACGGCTTTGGCGCGCAGCAGATGGCGCAGGGCCCGTGCGTTGATTTTCGGCGTGTCGAAATACTTCGGGTCCGGCCAGAAGTGCACGCGGGTGCCGGTGTTCTTCTTGCCGACGGTGCCGATGACTTCCAGGGCGGAGTCGCGGAAGCCGTCCTTGAACGTCATCCGGTATTCGTTGCCGTCGCGCTTGATGCGTACGTCGACCAGCTTCGATAGCGCGTTGACCACACTGACGCCGACGCCGTGCAGGCCGCCGGAGAACGTGTAGTTGTTGCCGCTGAATTTGCCGCCCGCGTGCAGGCGCGTAAGGATCAGCTCGACGCCGGGAATCTGTTCGTCCGGATGGATGTCGACCGGCATGCCGCGGCCATCGTCCGACACCGAGCACGAGCCGTCGCTGTGCAGCGTGACCTCGATCGTCTTCGCGTGGCCGCCCAGGGCCTCGTCGACCGAGTTGTCGATGACCTCCTGCGCCAGATGGTTGGGGCGGGCGGTATCCGTGTACATGCCCGGGCGGCGCTTGACCGGGTCCAGCCCGGAGAGCACCTCGATGTCGGCGGCGTTATATCGCTTGTTCATTAGTCGAAATGCTAACAGAGCGCGTCGCATGGACTGAGGCGATGCGCCTGAATCGGCCCACTCGGCCCTTCCAAACTCTTC
Source organism: Lysobacter sp. TY2-98 (assembly GCF_003367355.1). Taxonomy (NCBI): domain Bacteria; kingdom Pseudomonadati; phylum Pseudomonadota; class Gammaproteobacteria; order Lysobacterales; family Lysobacteraceae; genus Lysobacter; species Lysobacter sp. TY2-98. Next base: position 1,912,390 of record NZ_CP031413.1, on the reverse strand, counting down.
ACGGATCGGGAACGGGCCCGGCACGTACGGTCCACGGCCGACGATCGGTGCACAGCCGCTCGTTCGATATCCCCCATGTAAGGAGGCTCCATGACCTATCGAATTCTCACCTTCTCGCTGCTCACCGCGCTGGCCGTTCCGGCGTTCGCCCAGGTCGGCCTGCCGCCCGTGGCGGTCCCGCAGGTGCCGGTCAGCACCCCGGCATTGCCGCAGGTGGGCGCAACGGCCAACGGCGGCGCCAGCGTGAGCGGCGCGGTGGGCGTCGACACGGGTGCGATCGACAAGACCACGTCCAAGGCGCGGTCGACCGCCGTGAAGACGGCGCGTGACACCGCGCAGGCCACCGGCTCGAAGGTCGGCCCGGCCGTCCGTGAGGCCGCCCGCGGCACGTCGCAGGGCGCGAAGGCGCCGCTGCCGGTTGCGCTGCCGACGACGCCAACGGCCGCCGGCTCGGTCGATGCGAATGGCAGCGTCGCGGGTTCGGCCGCGGTCGGCGGTGCGAACGTCGCGGCGGGCGCGAACGCGAATGGCGCGGTCAATGCCGCCACGCCGGCGCGTGCGAATGCTCAGGGCGCAGTGAATGCGGCCGGGCAGGCGGTTGAATCGGTCGCCGGCAACGCGACGGCCGCCACCCGTTCGGTGGTCACGGCCGGCACGACCGCGGCCGACGACGCGCTGGCGGGCACCGGGCAGCTGACCGGCGATGTCGACGCCAGCGTCGATGCCGATGCCAAGATCGCTGCGGACAAGGAAGACAAGAAGGCGGCCGCCGAAGAGCGCAAGGCCAAGCGCGACGCGCACAAGCGCAAGTAACCGAAGTCACCGCGACACCCTGCGCCCCGGCTCGTCCGGGGCGCTTTTCGTTGCGCGCAACGCCGGGCGGTTCGCGCCCCGCGCGCGACGTCTGTAAACTACGGCTTTCCAGCGCACCTCTGCCCATGACTTCCGCAAGCCATGTAACGCCGCTCGTGTTCGTCACTGGCGGCGTGGTGTCCTCGCTCGGCAAGGGCATCGCGGCGGCCTCGCTCGCAGCCGTCCTCGAAGCGCGCGGCCTGCGCGTGACGATGATGAAGCTCGACCCGTACATCAACGTCGATCCGGGCACCATGAGCCCGTTCCAGCACGGCGAGGTGTACGTCACCGACGACGGCGCCGAAACCGACCTCGACCTCGGGCATTACGAGCGCTACGTCCGCACCCGCCTGTCGCGCAAGAACTCGATCACGACCGGCCGCATCTACGAATCCGTGATCCGCAAGGAGCGCCGCGGCGACTACCTCGGCGGCACCGTGCAGGTGATCCCGCACATCACCGACGAGATCAAGCGCTGCATCGTTGACGCCACCGACGGCTACGACATCGGCCTGGTCGAGATCGGCGGCACGGTCGGCGACATCGAATCGCTGCCGTTCCTCGAGGCGATCCGCCAGCTGCGCAGCGAGCGCGGCCCCGAGTCGACGCTGTTCATGCACCTCACGCTGGTGCCGTGGATCGCCGCCGCCGGCGAGCTCAAGACCAAGCCGACGCAGCACTCCGTCAAGGAACTGCGCTCTATCGGTATCCAGCCGGACGTGCTGCTCTGCCGTAGCGAACAACCGCTGCCGGATTCCGAGCGTCGGAAGATCGCGCTGTTCACCAACGTGCCCGAGCGCGCGGTGATCTCGGCCGTCGACCTCGACAACATCTACAAGATGCCGCGCTTCTTCCACGAGCAGGGGCTGGACGACATCGTCATCCGGCGCCTCGGCCTGCAGGCGGGCGCGGCGAATCTCGCCGAATGGGATGCGGTGCTGGATGCCAGCGAGCATCCGGTCGACGAAGTCACGATCGGCGTGGTCGGCAAGTACGTCGACCATCAGGACGCGTACAAGTCTGTTGCCGAGGCGCTCAAGCACGGCGGCATTCGCCAGCGCACGCGCGTCAAGCTGAAGTGGCTGGAGTCGAGCGACATCGAGAAGGAGGGCGTGTCGCTGCTCGATGGCGTCGACGGCATCCTCGTGCCCGGCGGCTTCGGTGATCGCGGCTTCGAGGGCAAGGTGATCACCTCGAAGTTCGCGCGCGAGCACGGCATCCCGTACTTCGGCATCTGCTACGGCATGCAGGCCGCGGTGGTCGACTACGCACGCAACGTCTGTGGCCTCGCCGGCGCGAACAGCACGGAGAACGACAAGGCGTCGCCGCATCCGGTGATCGGCCTGATCACCGAGTGGCGCACGCAGGCGGGTGATATCGAGCGTCGCAACGAGGGCAGTGACCTCGGCGGCACCATGCGCCTGGGCCTGCAGGACCAGCGCCTCAAGCCCGGCACGCTGGCGCGCGAGACGTATGGCCGCGACGTGGTCGGCGAACGCCACCGCCATCGTTACGAGTTCAACAACCGCTACCGCACGCAGCTCGAGGACGCGGGTCTGGTCATCTCCGGCAAGTCGATGGATGACCTGCTCGTCGAGATGGTCGAACTGCCGCGGGATCGTCATCCGTGGTTCCTGGCCTGCCAGGCGCACCCGGAATTCCTGTCCACCCCGCGCGACGGCCATCCGCTCTTCATCGGCTTCATCCGCGCCGCGCGCGAGCACAAGGCGCAGGCCGGCGGCCGGCTGCTGAAGGAAGTGCGCAACTGATGCGCATCGCCTGCGTTCCGTCTTTCCGTGCGATGCGCGATGCGCGCGTCGCCACGTTCCGGAGTTATCCATGAACCTCTGCGGATTCGAGGTCGGCCTCGACAAGCCGTTCTTCCTGATCGCCGGTCCCTGCGTCATCGAATCGATGGAGCTGCAGATGGAGACGGCAGGCCGGCTCAAGGAGATCACCTCCGAGCTCGGCATTCCCTTCATCTTCAAGTCGAGTTTCGACAAGGCGAACCGCACCTCTATCTCCGGCTTTCGCGGCCCTGGGATGGAAGAGGGCCTGAAGGTGCTCGCGGAAGTGAAGCGCCAGCTCGACCTGCCGGTACTCACGGATGTGCACGAGTACACGCCGCTCGACGAGGTCACGAGTGTCGTCGACGTGCTGCAGACGCCGGCGTTCCTGTGCCGTCAGACCGACTTCATCCAGAACGTCGCGCGCGCCGGCAAGCCGGTGAACATCAAGAAGGGCCAGTTCCTGTCGCCCTGGGAGATGAAGCACGTCGCCGAGAAGGCGCTGGCCACCGGTAATCGCGACATCATGGTGTGCGAGCGCGGCGCGAGCTTCGGCTACAACAATCTGGTCAGCGACATGCGCAGCCTCAGCGTGATGCGCGACACCGGGTGCCCGGTCGTGTTCGATGCCACCCACAGCGTGCAGTTGCCGGGCGGCGCGGGCGGAAAGTCCGGTGGTCAACGCGAATTCGTGCCCGTGCTGTCGCGCGCGGCGATGGCGGTGGGCATCGCCGGCATCTTCATGGAGACGCATCCCGATCCGTCGAAGGCGCTGTCCGACGGCCCGAACGCCTGGCCGCTGCCGAAGATGCGCGCGTTGCTCGAGACGCTGAAGACGCTCGACGAAGTGACGAAGCGCAACGGTTTCCTCGAATCCACTGTCTAAGGACGATGTTCCAACGATGACCACGATCGCCAAGATCCACGCCCGCGAAATCCTCGACAGCCGCGGCAACCCCACGCTCGAAGCGGAAGTCACGCTCGCCGACGGCAGCTTCGGCCGCGCGATGGTGCCGTCGGGCGCGTCGACCGGCACGAAGGAAGCCGTGGAGCTGCGCGATGGCGACAAGACGCGTTACCTCGGCAAGGGCGTGACGCACGCGGTCAACAACGTCAACACGACGATCGCGCAGGCGCTCGTGGGCTTCGACGCGAATGACCAGACCGGCCTCGACCGTCGACTGATCGATCTCGACGGCACCGACAACAAGGGTCGTCTCGGCGCGAACGCGCTGCTCGGCGTGTCGATGGCGAACGCGCATGCGGTGGCGGCGTCGAAGAAGATGCCGCTGTGGCAGCACCTTGCAACCGGTCGCGAAGCGGTGTTGCCGGTGCCGATGATGAACATCATCAACGGCGGTGCGCATGCCGACAACAACGTCGACCTGCAGGAATTCATGGTGCTTCCGGTCGGCTTCGACAGCTTCCGCGAGGCGCTGCGCGCCGGCACGGAGATCTTCCACGCGCTCAAGAGCGTGCTGAAGGGCCGCGGCCTGTCGACGGCGGTCGGTGACGAAGGCGGTTTCGCGCCAGACCTGCGCAGCAATGAAGAGGCGCTGGAAACCATCCTCGAAGCGATCGGCAAGGCCGGCTATCGCGCGGGCGAGGACGTGCTGCTCGGTCTCGACGTCGCGTCCAGCGAGTTCTTCGAGAACGGCAAGTACAACCTCACCGGCGAAGGCAAGCGCCTGACCAGCGAGCAGTTCGTCGACTTCCTCGCCGACTGGACGCAGCGCTACCCGATCATCACGATCGAGGACGGCATGGCCGAGCACGACTGGGCCGGCTGGAAGCTGCTCACCGAGAAGATCGGCAGCAAGGTGCAGCTGGTCGGCGACGACCTGTTCGTTACCAATCCGAAGATCTTCAAGGAAGGCATCGACCAGCACGTCGCCAACGCCATCCTGATCAAGGTCAACCAGATCGGCACGCTGACCGAAACGCTCGAAGCCATCGCGATGGCCGATGCGAACCGCTACGCGGCGATCGTCTCGCACCGCTCGGGCGAGACCGAGGACACCACGATCGCCGACATCGCCGTCGCGACGACCGCGACGCAGATCAAGACCGGTTCGCTCTGCCGCAGCGACCGCGTCGCCAAGTACAACCAGCTGCTGCGCATCGAAGAGCAGCTCGGTTCGGCCGCGCGTTACGCCGGTCGCAACGCGTTCGTCTCGCTGGCGCGCTGACGGATGGCGCGAGCGCGCTACGGCCTGCTGATCCTGATCGGCCTGCTGGCAGTCCTGCTGGTGGGCCTTCAGACGCGGCTGTGGCGCGGCGAGGGCGGCCGTGAGGCGGTCGATGCATTGCAGCGCCAGGTCGATGCCCAGGTGCACGAGAACGGCGGATTGCAGCAGCGCAATGCGGCGCTCGCGGCCGAAGTCGAGGACCTGAAATCCGGCGAGGCCGCGGTCGAGGATCGTGCGCGCAGCGAACTCGGAATGATCAAGCCGGGCGAAGTGTTCTACCGCGTCGTCGAGAACACGCGCCCGGTGCAGAAGCCCGCCGACACCGCTGCGGCGCCTCCGGCGCCATGACGCGCGTCTGGGCCGTCGTGCCCGCCGCCGGCACCGGCAGCCGCTTTGGCGGCGATGTGCCGAAGCAATATGTCGAGATCGCGGGTCGTCCGCTGATCGCGCACACGCTCGACGCGCTGCTCGCGCATCCACGCGTCGACGGCGCGATGGTCGCGCTGGGCCCGGATGACGCGCGCTGGCCAGGTTGGACGGGGCTGCGCGGCAAGCGGGTGCTCACATGCGTTGGCGGTGCCGATCGTGCGGCGTCCGTGCTTGCCGCGCTAGATGCGCTAGCGCTGATCGCTGGCGACGACACGCTGGTGCTCGTGCACGACGCAGCGCGACCGAACCTGCAGTTCGCTGATCTCGATCGTCTCGTAGCCGTCGCCTGCGACGAGTCGGACGGCGCGCTGCTAGCTTCGCCCGTACGCGACACCCTCAAGCGCGTCGATGCCAGCGGCCACAGCGAAGGCACCGTCCCGCGCGAGCAGCTCTGGCGCGCACTCACGCCGCAGGCAGCGCGCTTGAATGTGCTGCGCGATGCGCTACGTTCCGCGCGGGACGCCGGTGTCGCCGTAACCGACGAGGCCATGGCGCTCGAACGCGCCGGCCTGCGACCGCGCCTCGTGGAAGGCCGCGAAGACAACATCAAGCTGACCGCGCCGGGGGATCGGGCGCTGGTCGAGTTCCTGCTTCAACACGGACATCAGGGGAGTCCATGAAAATCACGACCGTCATCGCGGGTATCGCACTGCTGCTGGCCAGTTCCGTGGCATTCGCGAGCGATACGTCCGACGCGCTCTCGCAATGCCTCGGGCGTTCGGCTTCCACCGGTGACCGGCGTGTTCTGGTGCGCTGGATCTACAGCGTGATGTCTTCGCATCCGGACCTCGCGGACCTCTCCGCGATCGATCCGCAACGTCGCACCACGCTCGAAGCCGACGCCGCGCGCGTGATGGAGCGGCTGATCGCCGACGACTGCGCGGCCGAGGTCAAGACGGCGTTGGTGGCCGACGGCACCAATGGCTTCAGTTCCGCATTCGAGGCCTTGGGCAAGCTCGCGATGCAGGACTTCCTCACCCATCCAGACGTCGCGAAGGCTTCGGCTGCGGTGGGCGAGCGCATTGACCAGAAGCGCGTACTCAAGGCGTTGCTGAGCAAATGAGCCTGCGCATCGGCCAGGGCTTCGACGTTCACGCATTCGGCGACGGCGACCACGTGATGCTGGGCGGCGTGCGTATCCCGCACACGCGCGGCGTCCTCGCGCATTCCGACGGCGATGTCGTGTTGCACGCGCTCTGCGATGCGATCCTCGGTGCGCTTGCGCTGGGGGACATCGGCCGCCACTTCCCGCCGAGTGACGAGCGCTGGCGCGATGCCGACAGCCGCGCCTTCGTGCGCCATTGCGTTGCACTCGCGGCGGAGCGCGGTTTCCGCGTGGCGAATGTGGACGCCACCGTGCTCGCCGAGCGCCCCAAGGTCGGGCCGCACGCGCAGGCGATGCGCGAATGCATCGCCGCTGACCTGGGCATCGATATCGACGCGGTGAGCGTCAAGGCGACGACCACCGAGCGCCTCGGGTTCACCGGGCGTGAGGAAGGTATCGCGGCCATGGCGGTCTGCCTGCTCGAGTCGGTCTGATGTCCACCGCACTTCCGCAGGCGCATGGCGCGCCCGTACTGACGGCGACGTTCCGCACGCAGCAGGACGATTTCATCGTCGAAGAGATCCCGGGCTTCGAACCGACGGGCAGCGGCGAGCACCTGCTGCTCGAGATCGAGAAGCGCGGGCAGAACACCGCCTTCGTCGCACGTCGCATCGCCGAGTGGGCAGGCGTCAAGGAAGTCGCGATCGGTTACGCCGGGCTCAAGGATCGGCATGCGGTGACGCGACAGCGATTCACCGTGCATCTGCCGGGACGCGAATCGCCGGACGTCTCTGCTCTCGAGGACGCATCGCTGCGCGTGCTGTCGTCGACGCGGCATGCGCGCAAACTGCCGCGCGGTGCGCTGGCCGGCAATCGCTTCACGATCACGCTGCGCGATGTCGATGGCGACCGCACGGCGATCGAAGCGCGCCTGTCCCGCATCTCTAAACGCGGCGTGCCCAACTATTTCGGCGAGCAGCGATTCGGCCGCGCGGGCGACAACGTCGCGCAGGCACTGGCGATGTTCGCCGGACGGCGCGTGCGCCGCGAGGAGCGCAGCCTGCTGCTCTCCGCGGCGCGCTCCGAACTCTTCAACCGCGTACTGGCCGAGCGCGTGCGCACGGGATCGTGGGATGGCGCACTCGACGGCGAGGTCTGGATGCTCGATGGCCGTCGCAGCGTGTTCGGACCCGAATCGTTCGACGATGCACTCGCTGCGCGGCTGGCTGCGTTCGATATCCATCCGACCGGACCGCTGTGGGGACGCGGTGAGTTGCGCACGACCGGCGCATGCCGCGAGCTCGAACGCGCCTGCGTCGACGCCGACAACGGCCCGGCCCTGCAGCAGGGATTGGAGCGCGCGGGCCTCGAGCAGGAGCGTCGCGCACTGCGCCTGCGGCCCGATGCAATGGGCTGGCGCTGGCCGGCCGAATACACGCTGGAATTGCGTTTCAGCCTACCGCCGGGCGCCTACGCCACCTGCGTTCTGGATGCCCTGGGCGACGTCACGTCGGCAGCCGGTCGCTCCGTCTGACCGTTCGTCGAAGTCGGACCTTCTGCACGCGCGACCTGAACCTGCCGGGCGTATAAGCAAAGACGACGCTCGCCACGGGGGCGGGCGCCGCGTTGATGTCCGAAGGAGGGTTTATGTCCGCAATGCGTTCCGCATTTCTGGTCGTTCTCCTCGCCGGCAGTGCTGCCGGTTGCGCGAGCATGCACGACTCCGCTGCCTACGTTCCGGCGCCGTCCCACAGCGTCGCCACGGTGCAGCAGGATGACGAGTACATCGCCCGCGTCGAGCAACAGGCGCGTATCCGTGGCGCTGGCGTGACCTGGATCAATCCGCCGATCAAGCATCGGCACCCGACGCCGCGTTAACGCTTCGCGAGCACGACCACGACCGCGCCCGTCCCGCCCTGAGCGGGCGGGGCGGAATGGAAGCCCAGCACGTCCGCGCGCTGGCGGAGTACGCGGTCGACCATGTTCTTGAGCACCGGCGCGCCGCTGCTGTCGAGTTCGGCAGCTCCGCGCCCTTTGCCATGGATGATGCGCACGCAGCCGACGCCGTGCTTGCGCGCGTCCGCCAGAAACGCGCGTAGCAGCGACTGCGCCTGGCGCGCATCGAGTCCGTGCAGATCGATCTCTTCCTGCGCCGACAGTTCACCGCGCTTCAGACGCTGGAACGCAGCCGGCGGTAGGCGCTCGTCGCGATGACTGAGCACGTCGCCGGCGCCCAGCAGCTGTTCATCGAGTGCAAGCCGGAATTCCTGCGCGGCGGCGGCTTCGTCGCGTTCGGCCATGCGCGCGCGTGGGCGGGGCTTGGGCGCGGCGGGGGGCAACGGCTTGGCGTCGAGCGGACGCACCGGGCCGATCGCCTGCCGGAACAGCTCTGAGTCGTCGTCGCGTAGATCGTGCTCGCCCATGTCGCCAGCGTAGCGGGCCGGCGCGGGCTTCGCTGCGACGGCGTCTTCATGACGCGAATGGGCAACGGGTGCGTTCGGCTATCATGAGTCCCCGCCGTCGCCGGCGGTTCCTCCACCCGGCGCTCCGAGTTCGAATGCGAGTTCTGATCAGCAACGACGACGGCGTCGACGCGCCGGGCATCCGCGTCCTCGCGGACCACCTGCGCGCCGCCGGCCACACGGTCATCACCGTCGCGCCGGATCGCGACCGCTCGGGCGCGAGCAATTCGCTCACGCTCGACATGCCGGTCCGCGTGATCCAGCAGGACGCGAACACGTGGCGTGTATACGGCACGCCGACCGACTGCGTGCATGTCGCGCTCACCGGCATGCTCGACGAAGAGCCGGACATCGTCGTCTCCGGCATCAACAACACCGCGAATCTCGGCGACGACGTCATCTATTCGGGCACCGTCGCGGCGGCGATGGAAGGCCGTTTCCTGGGCCTGCCGGCGATCGCGGTGTCGCTCGCGACGGCGGACCACATCGGCCGTCATTACGAGACTGCGGCGCGCGCGGCCGTCGAACTGGTCGCGCGGCTGGCGGTCGATCCGCTGCCCGCCGACACCATCCTCAACGTCAACGTGCCCGACGTGCCGTGGGACGCGCTGGCCGGTTTCGAAGTCGGTCGGCTCGGCAACCGACATCGCGCCGAAGCCTGCGTCTCGCAGGTCGATCCACGCGGCCGCCAGTGGTACTGGATCGGTGCGGCGGGTGCGGAGCAGGACGCGGGCCCCGGTACCGACTTCCATGCCGTGCGCCGCGGTTGCGTGTCGATCACGCCGATCCATGTCGACCTGACGCGCTTCCAGGCGCTGGAGCAGGTCGCGGGCTGGGTCGATGGGCTGGCCGATACGCTGCGCCGGAAGGCGGACGCCTGATGCGCATGCACCTGAAGCCCGAGGCGACCGGCAGCGGCCTGACCTCGCAGCGCGTGCGCGATCGACTGGTCGAGCGGCTGCGCGCCAATGGCATCGTCGACGAGCGCGTGCTCAACGCGATCCGCACCGTGCCGCGCCACATGTTCGTCGACGAAGTGCTGGCGTCGCGCGCGTACGAAGACACGGCGCTGCCGATCGGGCACGGGCAGACGATCTCGCAGCCGTGGGTGGTCGCGCGCATGACCGAAGCGCTGCTCGAAAACGACCCGAAGAAGGTGCTGGAGATCGGTACCGGGTCGGGTTACCAGGGCGCGGTGCTCGCCGCGCTCGGACTCGAGGTACACACCGTCGAACGCATCGGCGAACTGCTGCGCACCGCGCGCAAGCGTTTTCGCCAGCTCGGGTTGACGATTCGCACCAAGCACGACGACGGCCGCATCGGCTGGCCCGAGAACGCACCGTTCGATGCCATCCTCGTCACCGCCGGGGCGCCCGCGCTGGTCGATGCTTTGAAGGCGCAGCTCGCACCGGGCGGTACGTTGATCGCGCCGGTCGGGCCCGCGAACGCGCAGGCGCTGGTACGCATCCGCCAGCGCGAGGACGGAAGCTTCGACGAGCAGGTGCTGGCGCCGGTGGTATTCGTGCCGCTGCTGTCGGGCATCGTGGACTGATACGGAGAACCGCTTGAAGCTTTTCGCCCCGTTGTACGACCGCGCCATCGGATGGGCCCGCCACAAGCACGCCGTGCGCTATCTCGCGGTGCTGAGCTTCTTCGAAGCGATCATCTTTCCGGTGATGCCGGAGGTGATGCTGGCACCCATGTGCGTGGGCCAGCCGCGTCGCGCATTCCGGTTCGCGGCGTTGAGCCTGGCGTTCTCGTTGCTCGGGTCACTGGTCGGCTACGCGCTCGGGCATTACGCGTTCGAAGCGGTCAAGCCGCTGTTTGCCGCGATGGGCATGCTGCCGGCGATCGAATCGGGCATCCGCACCGTGCAGGCGGAGATGGCGAAGTCGCCGTGGGCGGTCTTCACGTTCCTGGTGCTCGGCGGCTTCATGCCGATTCCGATGAAGGTGTTTACGTGGGCGTCGGGCATCGTCGGCGTGCCGATGCTGCAATACATTCTGGCGATGGCGGTGGGACGCGGAAAGCGTGTGTTCCTGCTCGCCTTTCTGATCCGCGCCGGCGGCGAACGTGCGGAAGCCGCGCTGCGTCGCTACATCGAACCGGTCGGCTGGATCGCGACCGGCCTCGTGGTGATCGGGATCGGCGTGCTGGCGTGGAGGGCGCACGGGGGATGACGAAGCACCGCATCGTTCCGCTGCTCACGGTCGGCGCGCTCGCGCTGACCGTGGGTTGTTCGAGCACCGTCGTGCGCGAGCCGTCGGCACATACCGCCGGGGCAGTGCGCGTGTCGACGCCGAAGCCGGGCGCGACCACCGTCGTTCAACGCGGCGACACGCTGTATTCGATCGCCACGCGTAACGGCATCAGCGTGCTCGATCTCGCGTCGTGGAACGCGTTGCCACCGCCGTACACGATCTATCCGGGTCAGCGTCTGCGCCTGTATCCGGGCGCTGCCCGCGTGACATCGGTGCCGACTGCGCCCCCGCGCAACGGCACGACGTCGACGCCGCGTCCATCGACCGGGACGACGACGTCACCGACCGTTCCGCGTCCTGCACCGCCGCCGGTAGTCATCGCGCCGCCGGCGAGCGGCTTCGCGTGGCGCTGGCCGGCCGAAGGCGGGCTGGTGTCGCGCTACGTGCCGGGTGAGCCGACGAAGCAGGGCATCGACATCGGCGGTACCGAAGGCACGCCGGTACGTGCGGCCGCGGACGGTACCGTGGTGTATTCCGGCGCGGGCCTGGTCGGGTACGGCGAGCTGGTGATCATCAAGCACAACGATCAATGGCTCACTGCGTACGGCCACAACCGCAAGCGTCTGGTGAACGAAGGCCAGATCGTGAAGTCGGGCGAAGCGATCGCGGAGATGGGCCACAGCGGCGCGCCGCGCGACATGCTGCACTTCGAGATCCGTTACGCGGGCAAGCCGGTCGATCCGCTGTTGTATCTGCCGGCGCGCTGATCGGCCGCAGCGGGCAGACGCTTGGCGGCGCGCGCCGCCCGCTCGATCCGCGAGGGCGGTTGCTCGGCATCCATGCGTCGACGACGCGATGCCATGTCGCTCAGGCGGCACGCCTGCCTCGATCCGCGACGGATCTCTGCTGCCGCTTCCACTGCGCGACAGCTTTTCGCCGCAGCGAGAATGCGAACAAGCGCCGCTTCGCCGCGATCACCCGCCGAGAATGAATCCTGCGACGACGCGACGTCCTTCGCCGGCCAGCACCGCATACGTACGCGCCGCGGCGCCATTGCTCATCACTTCGAAACCCACGCCCGCTTGCAGGCAGGCCGCTTGGGTGACGGCGGGCGCGAAGGCCTGACGGTCGCCGCTGCCGATCACGATGACATCGGGCTTGAGCGCAAGCAGCGGTTCGAGCAGTTCAGGCGTCAGCAGGCCGACCGCGGCGACCGGCCAATCCTCGACCAGTGCTTCCGGTGAGACGACGAAGCTCGTGGTCAGCCGACGGTCGTTCACCTGCGCCGAGCGGCCGTCGGCGCCGCGCAGTACGTAGTTGTGATCCGGGTTCTCGAGCGTGAGCTGCATGTCGGCGCCTCGCCGGGGAGTGTCGACCCGTCGCCGTCGGGGCGGCGTCAGGCGCGGGGCAGGACGATCTGCCGCTTCTCGCGGCTCTGGCGGTAGAGCACGGCGGTGTGGCCGATGCGCTGTACCAGCGCGGCGTCGGTGCCCTTGACCAGTTCGTCGACCAGCGCGTCGCGTGCCTCGCGATCTTCGGCGGCCACCTTGACCTTGATCAGCTCGTGGTCCTCGAGGGCCTGGCCGACTTCCGCCACCACCGCCGGCGTCACGCCCTTGCCGCCCACCTGCAGCATCGCCTTCAGGCCATGGGCCTGGCCGCGGAGAAAACGGATCTGGGCGTTGGTGAGGCGGGGCGAAGTCAAGCGGACGTTCCGGGAGCGTGGGGAGGCGCAGGGTATCATGCGGCCTTGCGCCGCCTTTTCCGGCGCGTGCACACGCCGATGCCGACGCGCAGCAAGTCCAGCCATCGCTGGCTCAAGGAACATTTCTCCGATCCGTACGTGAAGAAGGCCAAGGCCGAAGGCCTTCGCTCGCGTGCGGCGTACAAACTCGAAGAACTCGTCGAGCGTGACCGGCTGCTCAAGCCCGGCATGGTCGTCGTGGACCTCGGCGCCGCGCCGGGCGGGTGGTCCCAGTGGGTCCGCCAGAACCTGGGCGACAGCGGTCGGGTCATCGCGCTCGACATCCTCGCCATGCCGCCGCTGGCGGGCGTCGAGTTCCTGCTCGGCGACTTCCGCGAGGACGAAGTTCTCAAACAGCTCGAAGCCAGCCTCGGCGGTCAGCCCGTGGACCTTGTGCTGTCCGACATGGCCCCCAACATGAGCGGTATGGATGCGGTCGATTTGCCGCGGGCCATGCACCTGGCGGAGCTGGCCATGGACTTCGCCGACCACCACCTGCGGGTTGGGGGCAATTTCCTGATCAAGCTGTTCCAGGGCGTGGGGTTCGATGAGTACGTGAAGGAGCTTCGGCGGCGATACGACAAGGTCGTCATCCGTAAGCCGGCAGCTTCACGTAAACGGTCGCCCGAGGTGTATGCGCTCGCGCAGAGTCGGCGTGCGCAGATGAAGTAAGGTGCAAGCGTCGCCAGGACGCGGCGATGCGGCGACCGCACAAGCGGCTGCGCCGCGGCGGGCCGGATGTTTCCGGCACGCGGCTTGAAGGGGCGTACAGGCTGTACGTGCTTCAATGACATCACAAGGTATGAAGATGAACGACTTGGCCAAGAATCTCTTGCTGTGGGTGGTGGTCGCCGTCGTGCTGATGGTGGTCTTCCAGGCCTTCGGCCCGCGCAGCGGACAGACGGAAACGCTGGCCTACGACCAGTTCATCCAGCAGGTGCAGGCGGATCGCGTCAAAGACGTCGTCATCAGCGAAGACAAGACGACGATCACCGGCGAGCGCACCGACAACACCAAGTTCGTGACGTATGCGCCCGAAGATGCCGGGATGATGTACGACCTCATGCATCACAAGGTGTCGATCACGCAGCGCCCGCCGCCGGGCTTCTCGTTCGTCGGCCTGTTGCTGAACTTCCTGCCGATTCTTCTGATCGTGGCCGCGTGGATTTTCATCATGCGCCAGATGCAGCAGGGCGGCAGCAAGGGTGCGATGAGCTTCGGCAAGTCGCGCGCGAAGATGCAGGGCGAGGACCAGGTCAAGGTCACGCTCGCCGACGTCGCGGGTTGCGACGAGGCGAAGCAGGAAGTGGGCGAACTCGTCGAGTTCCTGCGCGATCCGTCGCGCTTCCAGAAGCTCGGCGGCAAGATTCCGCGCGGCGTGCTGATGGTCGGCCCGCCGGGTACCGGCAAGACGCTCCTTGCGCGCGCCATCGCAGGCGAAGCGAAGGTGCCGTTCTTCTCGATCTCCGGTTCGGACTTCGTCGAGATGTTTGTGGGCGTCGGCGCGAGCCGCGTCCGCGACATGTTCGACCAGGCCAAGAAGCACGCGCCCTGCATCATCTTCATCGACGAGATCGACGCGGTCGGTCGTCATCGCGGCGCCGGTCTCGGCGGCGGCCATGACGAGCGCGAGCAGACCCTGAACCAGCTGCTGGTCGAGATGGACGGCTTCGAGGGCGGCGAGGGCGTGATCGTCATCGCGGCGACCAACCGTCCGGACGTGCTCGATCCCGCGCTGCTGCGCCCGGGCCGTTTCGATCGGCAGGTCACCGTCGGCCTGCCGGACGTGCGCGGTCGCGAGCAGATCCTCAAGGTGCACATGAAGAAGCTGCCGCTGGGCGAGGACGTCGACGCGATGGTCGTCGCGCGCGGCACGCCGGGCTTCTCGGGTGCGGACCTCGCGAACCTCTGCAACGAGGCCGCGCTGTTCGCGGCACGCGACAACGCCAAGCAGGTGCACATGGAGCACTTCGACAAGGCGCGCGACAAGATCCTGATGGGCGCCGAGCGTCGTTCGATGGCGATGAGCCTCGAAGAGAAGACCAACACGGCGTACCACGAAGCCGGCCACGCCATCGTCGGCCGCCTCGTGCCCGAGCACGATCCGGTCTACAAGGTGACGATCATTCCGCGCGGCCGTGCCTTGGGCGTAACGATGTACCTGCCGGAGGGCGACCGTTACAGCTACAACCGCACGATCATCGAGTCGCAGCTGTGCTCGCTCTATGGCGGCCGCATCGCCGAAGAGCTGATCTTCGGGCCGGGCAAGGTCACCACCGGTGCGTCGAACGACATCGAGCGTGCGACCAAGATGGCGCGCAACATGGTCACCAAGTGGGGTCTGTCCGAGCTCGGTCCGATCACCTTCGGTGAGGAAGAGGACGAAGTGTTCCTGGGCCGCTCAGTCACACAGCACAAGAACGTCTCGGACGAGACCGCACGCAAGATCGACGAGGTCGTGCGCGACATCCTCGACCGTGCCTACGCGCGCTCGACTAAGATCCTCACCGACAACATCGACAAGCTGCACGCGATGGCGAAGGCGCTGCTGGAGTACGAGACCATCGATGCCACGCAGATCGACGCCATCATGGAGGGTCGCGATCCGCCGCCGCCGACCGGCTGGGGCCGCGGGGGTCCGGCAGCGGAGGAGCCGAAGCGTCTGACGCTGGGCGGACCGCAGCCGACCGGTACCTGATCCCGCGTTGCCAGTGACACCCGAAAAGGCCAGAGTTCGCTCTGGCCTTTTTCTTTTGGAGTGGGCATGCGCAGGAACGGGGGCGGTGCGTTTCTCGCGATCGGTATCGGTGCCGGTGTCGCGATCGGCGTGGCGCTGCACAACGTTGCGGTCGGCGTAGCGATCGGAGTCGCCTTCGGCGTGATCCTGATGGCCTTCGCGGCGCGGCGGGAACGTCGCTGATGTTCGACATCGCGCTCCGCCTCGACTGCAACGGCCGCGAGCTCGTGCTCGATCGTGCGCGCGTGATGGGCGTCGTCAACGTGACGCCGGATTCGTTTTCCGATGGTGGCGACCATTTCGACGTCGAGGCCGCGGTCGCACACGGGCGTCGGCTTGTCGACGAAGGCGCCGACCTGCTCGACATCGGCGGTGAATCCACCCGACCCGGTGCAGACGAAGTCGACGCCGACGAGGAGATCCGCCGCGTCGTGCCGGTGATCGAGCGACTCGTGCGGGAGACTGCGGTGGCGGTGAGCATCGACACCTCCAAGCCGCAGGTAATGCGTGCCGCGGTCGCGGCGGGCGCCGGCATGGTCAACGACGTCTACGGCCTGCGGCGCGAGGGCGCGCTCGACACTGCGGCGTCACTCGGTGTCCCAGTCGTCCTGATGCACATGCTCGGCGAGCCGCGTTCGATGCAGGATGATCCGCAGTACGACGACGTCGTCGCCGATGTGCACCGCTTCCTCGCCGAGCGCATTTTCGCCGCGGAAATGGCGGGTATCGCGAAGAAGAACATCGTGGTCGACCCCGGCTTCGGCTTCGGCAAGACGCGCGATCACAACCTGCAGGTGCTCGCTCGACTCGATCGCTTCACTGATCTCGGCGTTCCGCTGCTTGCGGGGCTGTCGCGCAAGCGCACGATCGGCGACATCACCGGGCGTGAGGAGCCGGCGGAACGCGCGATCGGTTCCGTCGCCGCACACCTGATCGCGGTGCAGCGTGGTGCGCGCATCGTGCGCGTGCACGACGTGGCCGCGACAGTGGATGCACTGAAGGTGTGGGCGGCGGTCGATGCGCAACCGCGCCCGAAAGCGCGCGATGCCGCGCCGACGATCCGCTGGCCTGACGACGACTGAGCGTCGCATCGAACTCGACGACAGACGAACACGAGCGTGCATGTCGTGCGCGTCGCGGTCGCGCGTCGCACACGCGCTACGACAACGCAGGCAGGCTCGTCAATCGTCGGGTTATCGACAGCGCTTGTGGATAACCGGTGGGGAATCGATGTGGATAACGATCACGATGCCCGTCGGGCCGGGCATTCGCGACGTTCTGGCCAACTTTTGGCCAGCGATCCCGGCGGTCGAAACGGGTGCGTCGCACGCACCGGCGACATGAGCGACACTGCGCGCTCCCCGCCCTCCGGATGACCGACGCATGCAGACCTGGCTCCGTCGCAAGGACATCGACCGCATCACCGAGCACGAGGAGAGCCGGCGCCTGGTGCGAACGCTGAGCTGGCCGCATCTGGTCGCGCTCGGCATCGGCGCGATCGTCGGCACGGGCATCTACACGCTGGTCGGTGTCGCCGCGAACCTCGCAGGGCCTGCAGTGCTTCTGTCGTTTCTGGTCGCGGGCGTCGTGTGCGCGTGCGCTGCGCTCGCGTATGCCGAGATGGCGACGATGATGCCCGCCGCGGGCAGCGCCTATACGTACAGCTACGCCGTGCTCGGCGAAGGCATCGCGTGGGTCGTCGGCTGGAGCCTGATCCTCGAGTATTCGCTCGTCGTCAGTGCGGTGGCGGTGGGCTGGTCGGGCTCGGTGGTGGAATTTCTGCGTGGCCTCGGCGTCGCGCTGCCGCAGGCATTTGTCGCGGGCCCGCATGCGGGCGGCTTGGTGAACCTGCCCGCCGTGGTGATCGTGTTCGTCGTCGCCGGACTGCTGATGCTCGGTACGCGCGAGAGCGCGACCCTCAACGCGATCCTCGTGACGGTGAAGGTGGTGGCACTCGGCGTGTTCGTCGCGATCGCCATGCCGCATTTCGATTCCGCCAACCTGCATCCGTTCATGCCGTACGGCTTCGTCAAATCGACGGGTGCTGACGGCGTCGAGCATGGGGTCATGGCTGCGGCCGCGATCATCTTCTTCGCGTTCTACGGCTTCGACGCGATTTCGACCGCGGCGGAAGAAGCGAAGAACCCGGGGCGCGATCTGTCGATCGGCATCGTCGGTTCGATGGTCGGCTGTACGCTGATCTATCTGCTCGTCGCGGTCGCCGCCGTGGGTGCGATGCATTTCACCGTGTTCGCGCAGAGCCCGGCGCCGCTCGCGCTGATCATGCGCGAATTGGGACAGGGCGCGGCGGCGAAGATCGTCGCGGGTGCGGCGGTGGTCGCGCTGCCGACCGTGCTGCTCGCCTTCTTCTATGGCCAGAGCCGCATCTTCTTCGTCATGTCGCGCGACGGCCTGTTACCACACGGACTGTCGAAGGTGAATCCGCGCAGCGGCACGCCGACGGCGGTGACGCTGTTCACTGCAGTCATCGTCGCCGCGCTTGCCGGCGTGGCGAGCCTCGACGAGATCGCCTCGCTGGCGAATGCGGGCACGCTCGCTGCGTTCACGGCTGTCGCGGTGTGCATGCTCGTGCTGCGACGTCGCGACCCGAATCGTCCGCGCACGTTCCGCACGCCGGCGGCATGGGTCGTCGGCCCGGCCGCGATCGGCGGCTGCATCTATCTGTTCCTCAGCCTCAAGCACCAGACGCAGCTGTGGTTCCTGCTGTGGAACGCGATCGGCATCGTGGTCTATCTGGTCTTCGGCCGACGCGGCAGCTTGCTGGCGCGCGGCCAGCACGCCTGAGGCACCCATCGCCGCCGATGGCCGACCGTCGCCCGCTCGCCATCGCGTTGATGGGCCCGACTGCGTCGGGCAAGACGGCGCTCGCGGTGGAGTGGGCGCAGCGATTCAACGGCGAAGTGGTGAGCGTCGATTCGGCGCTCGTCTATCGCGGACTCGACATCGGCGCGGCGAAGCCGACGGCGCACGAACGCGCGGGTGTGCCGCACCACCTGCTCGACGTGCGCGACCCGTGGCAACCGTATTCCGCCGCGGAGTTCGCGACGGATGCACTCGCCGCGGTCGAAGCCATCGTCGCGCGTGGTCGCCTGCCCATCCTCGCGGGCGGCACCGGGCTGTATTTCCACGCGTTGCTGCGCGGCCTTGCGCCGATGCCCGAAGCCGATGCGGACACGCGCACGGCGATCGAGGCAGAAGCGGGCGAGCGCAGTTGGGCGGCGCTGCACGCCGAACTCGCGTCGATCGATCCCGAAGCGGCGTCACGCATCCATGCGACCGACGCGCAACGCATCCAGCGTGCGCTCGAGGTGTGGCGTCTGAGTGGACGCACGATCTCCGACTGGCGACGCGAGCGCCCCGTGCATCGCTTTCCGTGCCGCGTGCTGAAGCTGGTGGTCGCGCCGCCGTCGCGTGAGGTGTTGCACGAACGGATCGCGCGGCGTTTCGACGCGATGCTCGAGGCGGGTTTCCTCGACGAGGTGAGACGCCTGCGGGCGTTGCCGCAACTCGCTGCGCATCCCAAGCCCCTCGACCTCCCCGCGATCCGCGCGGTCGGCTATCGCCAGGCCTGGGAGCACCTCGACGGCCTGTTCGACGCCGCCACGCTGCGCGATCGCGGCGTCTTCGCCACCCGCCAGCTGGCGAAGCGACAGCTCACCTGGCTGCGCGGGGAGCTCGATGCGCTGTGGGGCGACCCGCTCGAAGGCCGCGCCCGCCTCGACCGACTCGTGACGGATTTCGTCGAACCGCATTGAAATCGCTTTCATCGACGCGGCCCCGACGGGAAGTCAGGCACATTGCGTTAACATCGAGCCGTCGCTGCCGTGGGGACAACCGCGGCGACACGGTCCGGTCTGCCGGAACCGCCCATAACAACAAGATCAAGAAGGTGGGGAACACGCAATGTCGAAGGGGCAATCTCTCCAGGACCCGTTCCTGAATGCGCTGCGTCGCGAACGCGTGCCGGTGTCGGTGTACCTCGTCAACGGCATCAAGCTGCAGGGGACCATCGAGTCCTTCGACCAGTTCGTGGTGCTGCTGCGCAATACCGTGAGCCAGATGGTCTACAAGCACGCGATCTCGACGGTCGTGCCGGCGCGCAACGTGCGTGTGGGGCCGGGCGGTGGCTACGTGCAGCCCAGCGACGGCGATGCCTCGTCGGAGCCCGTATCGGAATGACGCAAGCGTGGTTGGAGGTGCGGAGTGTTTGAACGCTCACGCAAGGGCGAGAACGCGCTGCTGATCCAGCCGCATGCCGGCCCGCTCGACGAGTCGGTGCTGGAGGAGTTCCAGGAACTGGCGCGGTCCGCCGGGGCGACCATCGCCACCGTCGTGACCGCGCGCATCGACCGCCCGAATGCGGCGACGCTGATCGGTTCGGGCAAGCTCGAGGAAGTGCAGGCCGCCGCCGAGGCGAGCGGCGCTGACCTCATCATCGTCAATCACCCGCTGTCCCCGGGCCAGGAACGCAACCTCGAGCGCACGCTCAAGCGTCGCGTGGTCGATCGCACCGGACTGATCCTCGACATCTTCGCGCAGCGTGCGCGCAGCCACGAAGGCAAGTTGCAGGTCGAGCTGGCGCAGCTCCGGCACATGGCGACGCGCCTCGTGCGCGGTTGGACCCACCTCGAACGCCAGCGCGGCGGTTCGATCGGCCTGCGCGGTCCCGGTGAAACGCAGCTGGAAACCGACCGTCGCCTGCTGCAGAAGCGGCTCGAACAGCTGTCCAAGCGCCTCGACAAGGTCGAGGTGCAGCGCGCGCAGATGCGTCGTGCGCGCCTGAAGGGCGAGCTGCCGCGCGTGGCGCTGGTGGGTTACACGAACGCCGGCAAGTCGACGCTGTTCAATGCGATGACCGGCGCTGAGGCGTACGCCGCGGACCAGTTGTTCGCGACGCTCGATCCCACCGTGCGCCGCATCGATCTCGCCGGTGGCGGCGTGGTGTTGGCCGATACCGTCGGCTTCGTGCGCGACCTGCCGCACGATCTCGTTGCCGCGTTCCGCTCCACGTTGTCGGAAGCGCGCGAGGCCGATCTGCTCATCCACGTGATCGATGCTGCCGATCCGCTGCGCACCGATCGCATCGCGCAGGTCGATGCGGTGCTCAAGGAAATCGGCGCGAGCGAGATCCCGCAGCTGCTGGTCTTCAACAAGATCGATCGACTCGAAGACACGGCGCCGCGGTTCGATCGGTTCGTCGAGGAGCGCCCCCGCGTCTGGCTGTCGGCGCGCGACGGGACGGGGCTCGACCTGCTGCGTGACGCGCTCGGCCAGATGCTCGGCCTCGAGCGCGTGACCGGACGCATCCACCTGCCGACCACCGCCGCGCGGCTGCGCGGCCGGCTCTACGAACTGGGTGCGATTCGCGCCGAGCGCGCCGAGGACGACGGGTGGTGGCTCGACGTCGATCTCCCCCAGACCGACGCCCGCCGGATTGCGGCGGGGGCGGGCGGGCATCTGCTCACGTCCTTGCTGCCACCGCCCGATGACGACCTGCCCCTTGGTTGAGGCGGCCGGACCCCCCACCTAGAATCCCGACACTTCCCCCGCGCCGGCGTTTCTGCCGTCCGCAATGGCGCGAAATCCGCGCCGCGGCCGCCGACGGTGCCCCCTCAGGAGTCCGCATGGCCTGGAACACGCCCGGCAGTGAGAACGGCGACCGCGAACCGCGACCCCGCGGCCGGGGCCGTGGCTTCGCGCCGAACGACCTGCTCGATCGCCTGAAGGACATGTCCGACGGCAACGGCCCGTGGCGCTGGCTGGCGCTCGTGCTGGGTCTGTGGCTGGTCTGGTCGACGTTCGAGCTGGTGTCCGAGCAGCAGCGCGGCGTCGTCCTGCGCTTCGGCCAGTTCGCACGGATCATGGCGCCCGGCCCGCACCTGAAGGCGCCGTGGCCGATCGAGCGCGTGATCAAGGTCAACGCGACCGAGATCAAGACCTATACGCAGACGGTGCCGGTGCTGACGTCCGACGAGAACATCGTGAACGTCGACCTCAACGTGCAGTACCGCGTCGCCGATCCGCAGCTCTACCTGTTCGGCACGCGCGACGCCGACGAAGTGCTGAAGGAAGCGTCGTTGTCGACGGTGCGCGAGATGGTCGGCCGTTCCAACCTCGACACCGTGCTCGGCTCGCGCAACGCGCTGGCGGTGGCGGCGCGCACGCGTCTGGAGAAGTCGCTGCAGGCGTATCGCACCGGCCTGACGGTGACGGAGCTCAATCTGCCGAACGCGCGTCCGCCGGAAGAAGTGAAACCGGCCTTCGACGACGTCAACAGTGCGCAGCAGGACAAGGATCGCGTGATCAGCGAAGCGCGCGCGTATGCGGCCAAGGTGATCCCGGAAGCGCGCGGCGAGGCGGCGCGCGTTCGCGCCATCGCGGAAGGCGAGAAGGAGTCGGCGATCGCACGGGCGACGGGCGATGCGCAGCGCTTCTCGCTGCTCGTCGAGCAGTACAAGGCCGCGCCGGAGGTCACGCGCAAGCGCCTCTGGCTCGAGACTGTGCAGCAGGTGCTGTCGGAGAACCGCACGATCGTCGGCGGTGATTCGCGTCAGCTGATCTACGTGCCGATGAACGACGCCACGACCGCGACGCAGCCCGTCACGCCGCCGCTGCTTGCCGCGCCGCAGAACGCGCCGGCGATCGTCCCGGACGTGCTCGCGCCGGTAACCGCGACGGGTGACAGCGGGGGGCGTGGGCCGCGCGCGCCTCGGGCACCGCGCAGTGCAGGAGACGAACGATGAGATATCCCGCCTGGATCGCGCTGGTCGTCGCGACGCTGCTCGCGCTGATGGGGTCGATATTCGTCGTGCCCGAGGGTCACAGCGCGATCGTGCTGAACCTCGGTCGCCTCGATCGCACCGACCTCGGCCCCGGCCTGCATTTCAAGTTCCCGCTGGTCGAAACCCAGCTGACGTTCGATCGCCGCCTGGACGTGCTGCCGGCCGAGCCGGAGCGCTACCTCACCTCCGAGCGCAAGGACATCAGCGTCGACTTCTTCGCGGTGGGCCGCATCGAAAACCTGCGTTCGTTCTATCGCGCGACGGGCGGTGAGGAATCGGTCGCGATCGAGCGTCTCGCGCCGATCATCAAGGACGCACTGCGCAACGAGATCAACGCGCGCACGTTGTCGGAAGTGGTGTCGGGCGATCGCAGCAAGATCGTCGCGGCGCAGCTCGCCACCATCAACCAGGGCGCGTCGACGCTGGGCGTGCGCATCCTCGACCTCCGCATCAAGCAGATCGACCTGCCGACCGACAGCAAGGTCATCGGCGACGTGTACAGCCGCATGCGCGCGCAGCGCCAGCAGGTGGCAAGCCAGCTGCGCGCGGAAGGTGCGGAGCAGGCGCAGCACATCAAGGCGGACGCCGACCGCGATCGCGCGGTGATCGTCGCCGAGGCGGAGCGGGACGCGCAGCAGCTGCGCGGCCAGGGTGACGCCGCGGCCGCGCGCCTGTATGCCGACGCTGCGCAAAAGGACGCCGGCTTCTATGCGTTCCAGCGCAGCCTGGAGGCGTATCGCAATGCGTTCGGTTCGGGCCAGACCGTGATCGTCGTCGACAAGAACGATCCGTTCCTGCAGTACCTCAAGTCGGATCGTTGATGGCGCGGGAGTTGCTGTCGGCGCTCTGCCTCGTGGCGGTGCTGGAAGGGCTGTTCCTGTTCCTCACGCCTGACGGCTGGAAACGCACTGCCGAGCGGCTGTATTCGCTCACGACACCGCAGCTGCGCACGTTCGGCGCGGTCATCGTGCTGGTCGGTCTGGTGTCGCTATGGGCGGTGCGGGCCTGAACGAAGCGACCGGCGGGGTGGCCCCGCCGCACCGAAACCCGGATAATGCACAAAAGCCGGACGGGGACACCCTCCGGCTTTTTCCGTGTCTGCGTTCCGCTACGGCGGGGCGGTCGATGGAGGCGCTTGCTGCGCCGCTGCACGCGCTGCCGTGCGCCCTCGATGTCGCGTGTCGTCGCGACGGACGCTCCTACGCATGCAGCCGGTTCGGAGAGTGGTGATGGGTCAGTCAGTGGTGGTGCTCGGCGCGCAGTGGGGCGACGAGGGCAAGGGCAAGATCGTCGACCTGCTGACGCAGGACATCGGCGCGGTCGTGCGCTTCCAGGGCGGCCACAATGCCGGCCACACGCTGGTCATCGCCGGCAAGAAGACGGTGCTGCACCTGATTCCGTCGGGCATCCTGCGCGACGATGCGCTGTGCCTGATCGGTAACGGCGTCGTGCTCCATCCGGGCGCGCTGCAGAAGGAAATCGCGGAACTCGAAGGCAACGGCGTCGAAGTGCGTTCGCGCCTGAAGATCTCGCCGGCGACGCCGCTGATCATGCCGTACCACATCGCGCTGGATCAGGCGCGCGAGAAAGCCGCGGGCGGCAAGGCGATCGGCACGACGGGGCGCGGCATCGGCCCGGCGTATGAAGACAAGGTCGCGCGTCGCGGCATCCGCGTGGCGGACCTGCACTATCCGCAGGAACTCGCCGAGAAGCTGCGCGCGGCACTCGACTATCACAACTTCGTGCTGACGAAGTACCTCGGCGTCGAAGGCGTCGACTTCCAGCAGACGCTCGACGAGGCGCTCGCGTTCGGCGAATACGTCGAGCCGATGAAGGCTGACGTCGCGGGCATCCTTCACGAGCTGCGCAAGCAGGGCAAGAAGGTGCTGTTCGAAGGTGCGCAGGGCTCGCTGCTCGACATCGACCACGGCACGTATCCGTACGTCACCTCGTCGAACACGACGGTGGGCGGCGCGCTTGCCGGCACCGGCGTGGGTGCGGACGCGATCGACTACGTGCTCGGCATCGCCAAGGCGTATGCGACGCGCGTCGGCGGTGGCCCGTTCCCGACCGAACTCGACGACGAAGTCGGGCAGGGCATCCGCGATCGCGGCCAGGAATATGGTGCGACGACCGGTCGCCCGCGTCGCTGCGGCTGGATGGACATCGTCGCGCTCAAGCGCGCGGTGGCGATCAACGGCATCAGCGGCCTGTGCATCACCAAGCTCGACATCCTCGACGGCATGGAGAAGCTGAAGATCTGCATCGCGTACGAGTACCGCGGCAAGCGCACGGAGTACGCGCCGCTCGACGCCGCGGGTTGGGACGAGTGCACGCCGGTCTACCTCGAGTTCCCGGGTTGGAACGAGAGCACCGCAGGCATCACCGAATGGGACAAGCTGCCGGCCGCCGCGCGTGCTTACCTGCGCTCGCTCGAAGAACTTGCCGGTTGCCCGATCGCCATCGTGTCGACCGGCCCCGATCGCGACGCGAACATCGTGCTGCAGGATCCGTTCGCCTGATCTCGCGCGCAGCGTGTTCCCGAAAGAGCCCCGCAATGCGGGGCTTTTTCTTTTGTGACGACGCGTTCGACCGATGCGCGGGCCGCATGCTGACGAGCGGCAACCGCAGCCGACTTTCCGGACGCCCCGTGGCGGCGCACGGCGCCACGTGAACCCATGGACCGCCGCGCTGCCCCAAGGTGCAATTTCTTAGCCGCCCGCCATCACGCATGGTGACGACGGCGCGAGTCCGAACGCCTCCCGGATGGCCTCCTACGGAAGGCGAGATCGGGATCCGGGATGCGGCCCGTCGGCCGAAGCCCGGCGCAGGCAGGTCGCCGGGCAACGCCCGCAACCGATCAGCGGCGCACGGAGCCTCGCGAGCTCCAAGCAGCGAGCAGGGGCATGCCCGGACGCGATCGCATCGTGTTCCGGCCGATCCACTGATGGGCGTCGCCAACGCCCGGAGGTCGCCGCAGATGGACACCGACGAATCGACGCTGCGCAGGATCGTTCGCGAGGATCTGCTGGAAACGCTGGTCAGCCTCGGGCTGATCCTCGTTCTCGTGTACCTGTGCGGGCGTGTGTTCATGCCGTTCGCGAGCCTGCTGACGCTGGGAATGATCCTCGCGATCGCGCTGTTTCCGATGTTCGACTGGCTGGCGCAGCGCGTCTTCCGTGGCAAGCGCGGCTTGATCGCCACGTTGCTGGTGCTGGTGACGCTGGTGCTGGTCGGCGTTCCGCTGCTGATGCTCGCCGGTGCGGTCGCGACTCAGCTGGGCGGCTTCCACGACGCGCTCGAGGCCGGCACGCTGGGCCTGGAACCCCCGAACCCGAAGGTCGCCGAGTGGCCGATCGTCGGTGAGCGGATCTATGCGGGGTGGAGCGCGGCGGCCAACGATCTTCCGGCGTTCCTTGCGAAGAACAAGCAGCTCGTACTCAAGGCGGCCGGCAAGGCAGTCTCGATCGCCGCCGGCGGTGCCGGCGCGGCGCTGCTGTTCCTGGCGGCGATCGCCGTGGCAGGCGTGATGATGTGCTTCGCGGAAACCCTGAGGCGCGGATCGGAACGCATCCTCATCCGCCTGACCGATCCGCTGCACGGGCCGCGTCTGCTCACGCTCATCGTCGCGACCGTGCGCTCCGTCGCCACGGGGGTCGTCGGCGTCGCCTTCATCCAGGCGCTGCTGCTCGGCGTCGGCTTCATCCTCGCCGGCATTCCGGGCGCGGGCGTGCTCGCGCTTCTGGTGATGTTCCTCGGCATCCTGCAGCTGCCGGCGCTGCTGATCTCGCTGCCCGTCGTCGGCTACCTGTGGTGGATGGGCGAGGGTTCGACCGTCATCAAGGTGGTCTTCACGGTCTATTTCATCGTGGCCGGCATGGCGGACAACGTGCTGAAGCCGCTGCTGCTCGGCCGCGGCGTCGAGGCACCGATGCTGATCATCCTGATCGGTGCGCTCGGCGGCATGGCCACCGCCGGCATCACGGGACTATTCCTCGGCGCGGTGCTGCTGGCGGTGTTCTACCGGATCTTCCAGGACTGGGTGGACAGCGGCGAGACCCGACCTGCCGCGGGGCCGCCGCCTGCATCCGCGATCTCCACCGACACCACCACTGCCTGACACGCGCGCGCGTCCGCCATGGACAGGTGCATAACAAGGCGCTTCGTCCACGCGTCCGCCCTCGCGGCGGCGATGCTGCTGGCGTCGTGCGCGACGCTCGGCCCCGATTACAAGGAGCCCGACGTCGCCTGGCTCAAGGACTGGCAGTCCGATCTGTACGGCCTGTCGGGAAGTCCGGACCAGCAGACGCAGGTCGACCTGCGCTTCTGGTGGAAGGCGTTCAACGATCCGGTGCTCGATGGACTGATCGAAACGGCGCGCCGCGAGAGTCCGTCGCTGCGCATCGCCGGGCTGCGCATCCTCGAAAGTCGCGCGGTGCTCGGCATCGCGGGTGCCACGCTCTATCCGCAGGTGCAGCAGCTCAGCGGCAGCGCTTCGTACGTCGAGCAGAGTCGCACCGACGGCAAGGTCTCTGATCGCGATCAGCATTTCGCAAGTTACGGCTTCGGTTTCGACCTCGGCTGGGAACTCGACTTCTGGCGCAGGTTTCGTCGCAGCATCGAATCCGCCGAGGCCGGGTTCTTCGCGTCGATCACCAATCAGCAGGACGCGCAGGTACTGCTGAGCGCACAGGTCGCGAGCCTCTACTACGCCTACCGGACGACGCGACTGCGCATCGACATCGCGCACAAGAACGCCGACATCCAGAAGCGCAGCCTGGAAATCACCGAGAGGCTGTTCAAAAGCGGCGAGGAATCCGAACTCGACCTGCAGCAGGCGAAGTCGCAATACCTCGGCACGTTGGCGTTGATCCCGGATCTCGAAGCCGACGCCACGAAACTCCGCAACGCGATGGCGGTGGTGCTCGGGCGCATGCCGGGCGACGTGCCGGAACTGACGTCGCGGGACCAGCCGCTGCCGACGATCGCGTCGACGGCGATTACCAGCGAATTGCCTGCGAACCTGCTGATGCGCCGTCCCGACGTACGCACCGCGGCGTGGCAGGTGGCGGCGCAGTCGGCGCAGATCGGTGTCGCCAAGGCCGACTACTTTCCGGCGATAACGCTGCTCGGAAGTCTGCGCTGGTCGACGACGTCGCAGGAGGGCAGCCCGGTGGTCCACAGCATCGGCGCCGGCCCGGCGTTCAACTGGCCGATCTTCGACTACGGCCGCATCCGCAACAACGTGCGCCTGCAGGATGCACGCCTGCAGCAGGCGATCGAGCACTTCCAGAACAGCACGCTGGTGGCCGCGCAGGAGATCGACGACGCCGCGATCACCGTGATCAAGACCGGCGAGGAACAGGTGCCGCTCAGCGCGGCGGCGCGCGCAGCGGAGCGCTCGCTGCAGCTGGCCAACACGCAATACAACGAAGGCTACGCCGGCTTCGAGCGCGTACTCGACGCGCAACGCGTGATGTTCTCGCAGAGCGAACGCGAACTGCTCAACCAGAGCGCGCACGTCAGCGCCGTGATCACGCTGTACAAGGCGATCGGCGGCGGCTGGACGGAGATGCCGATGGGCGAGATGGTGGGCGCGCCGGCGCGTGCGCAGATGCAGTCACGCACGAACTGGGGCGATCTGCTCACCGCGCCGCTGCCCTCGGCGGCCGCATCCACGTCACCGGAAGACAACAAGACCGGGGAACACAGATGAGCGACGACGCGTCTGCCGCCGACAAGGCCGGTGCGCCGGACGCCGCGGGCAAGTCCGCGAGGAAGGGCGGGCGCATCGTGGCGGGCGTGATCGTCGCCAGCCTGGTCCTGTACCTGCTCGCCGATCGCTACACGCCGTACACCTCGCAGGCGCGCGTCGAGGGTTTCGTCGTCGGCGTCGCGCCGAAGGTCGCCGGCATGGTGACGAAGGTGCAGGTCGGCAACAACCAGTCCGTGAAGGCCGGACAGAGCCTCATCCAGATCGACGATTCGCAGTACCGCATCGCGCTGGCGAAGGCGGAGTCCGACGTCGCCAATGCACGCAAGCAGGTCGGGGCGGGCGGCGCGGCGGTTGATGCGGCGCGTGCGAATCTCAAGGCGGCGCGGGCCGCGGAGCTGGCGGCGCGACAGGACGCGACGCGACTCGTCCATCTCCGCCAAGAAGATCCTGGAACGGTGTCGGTGCGACGGCAGGAAATCGCCGAAGCCAACCTCAAAGCGGCGCAGGCGCAGGTGGTCGCTGCGGAGGCGGGCATCCGCCAGGCCATCGGCGCGATGGGCGGTGAGGACGTCGAACACAACACCGTGCTCGCCACCGCGCTGACCGCCGTCGACAAGGCGAAGCTCGACATGTCCAACACCGTCGTGCGCGCACCGGCGGACGGCGTAATCACCGACCTGCGCACCGATGTCGGCCTGTACGCGCCCACGGGTTCCTCGGTGCTCACGCTGGTCGCGGTGCGCGACGTGTGGATCAACGCCGAGTACACCGAGAACAACCTCGGCCACATGCGGGTCGGCACGCCGGTCGACATCGTGTTCGACGCACTGCCGGGTCGCGTGTTCAAGGGCACCGTGCGCAGCATCGGCCTTGGCGTGAGTGCAGGCAGCAACCAGCCGGAAGGCTCGCTGCCGTCGATCGAGAACAACCGCGACTGGCTACGGCAGTCGCAGCGCTTCCCCGTGATCATCGGTTTCGATCCCGCGCAGGACAGCGACCTGCCGCCGCAGTTGCGCGTCGGCGGCCAAGCCGCGGTACTCGCGTACGGCGAGGGCAGCGGCGTGCTGCGCCTGCTCGGCAAGCTCTACATCCGCATTGCCAGCCTGCTGACGTACGCGTACTGAGCTTGCCCGCATGCACGCGACCCCGCTGATGCCGCTGCCCGCACGACGCACGTTCCGACTCGGCGCCGTCGCGGCCGTCGCGCTGGCGCTGGCCTACGGCTTCGCCCTGCCGCTGCCGTTCTTCGCGCCGCTGCTCGCGCTGATCATGACGGCGACGCCGAGCCCGCCCATGCGGACGAAGCAGCTGCTCGGATTGCTCGTCGTCGTGACAATCACGCTCGGCGTCGGCCTCGTGATGGCGCCGATGCTGCGCTACTACCCGCTGACCGGCGTGATGCTGGTTGCCGTCGGTGTGTTCGTCAGCACGTATCTCGGCGTGGGAAAGGGCAAGGCTGCGGTGTCGACCCTGCTGACGATCGGCCTGACCATGATTCCCGCGGCCGGGCTCATGGCCCACACGGTCGCGGTGTCGGTCGTGCAGGCGCTGCTGATCGGCCTCGGCGTCGCGATCGTTGCGCAGTGGCTCGTGTATCCGTGGTTCCCGGAGGATCCGATCGGCGCGCGCGCCGCGAAGCCAACGCCGGACGACTCGCGCGAGTCGCTCTGGCTCGCGCTGCGCACGATGGTGATTGTCATGCCGCCGGTGCTGCTCGCCTTCGTCAATCCCTCCGCGTACATGGCGATCATCATGAAGGCGGCGCTGCTCGGGCAGCAGGGCGGTCGCGTCAGCGCGGTGATGGCAGGCCAGCAGCTGATCGGCTCGACGCTGCTCGCGGGCGTCTACGCGTTCGCGTTCTGGTTCGGGCTGACGCTGTGGCCGTCGCTGTGGATGTTCGTGTTGTGGATGCTGCTGTTCGGGATGCACTTCGGTCGTCGCATGTATGGGGTGGCGCGCAGCCGCCAGCCGCCGTCGTTCTGGCTCAACGTCGGCACGACGATGCTGATTCTCATCGGCCCCGCGGTCGAGGACAGCTCGGGTGGCGACGTCTACACGGCCTTCGTGCAGCGCTTCGTGCTGTTCGTCCTGGTCACGCTGTACGCGTGGGGCGCAATCCTGGTGCTGGAATGGCTGCGTGCGCGTCGCGTGCAGCGCACCAGCGCCGCATAGCGGGGAGGTACGCGATGCTCGGCAATATCGTGATCGGCCTGCTGACGATGGCGGTCTGCCTGCTGTTGCAGTCCATGCTGGTCGTGGCGGCGCTGCGCTACTACATGAGCCACGTACCGAAAGGCGGCGTCCACGGCATCGGCTGGGCGCAGCTGCGCCGGGTCAACGGGGTGATGACGCTGCTGGTGCTCGGCAACATCGCGCAGGTCATCATCTGGGCGCTGGTGTTCCGGATGCTGGGCGAGTTCGACGTCATCGAAACCGCCGTCTACCACTCGGGCGTGAACTTCGCGACGCTGGGCTACGGCGACATCGTCATGTCCGAACACCGTCGCCTGCTCGGCCCGATCGAAGCGATCAACGGCGCGCTGATGATCGGCGTCTCCACGGCGGTGTTGATGACCGTGCTGCAGGATCTCTTCAAGCGTCGCGGCATTGGTGAGTGATCGAGTGAGCCGCCGACTCTGTGAAAGGTGGCTGCACAGGCGATGTGCGAGGAAGACGACTTGGGCGGCAGACGACCGCCCGCTGAGACGCAGGGAGGCGACGCATGGCATCGATGACACTCCGGCAGGCCCGCAAGCGTCTGTCGCAATGGCGGCTCGGGCTCACGTCGAGTCGCTACGAATCCGGCGGACGCGGCGCCGCGACCATCTCCACTGGGCACGGCGACCCCGGGGGCGTGTCCTACGGGGAATACCAGCTCTCATCGAAGGCCGGCACCTTGCAGGCCTACCTCGCGCAGTCGCGCTTCGCGTCGCGATTCGCCGGCATGAAGCCCGCGACGCACGCGTTCGACGCGATGTGGCGGCGCCTCGTGCGCACCGAGGCGGCCTTCGCGGCCGAGCAGCACGACTTCATTGGTCGCACGCACTACGACACGCAACTCGCACGGCTGCGCGATGCCGGTATCGACCTCAGCCACGCCGGGCGCGCCGTGCAGGATCTCTTATGGAGCACTGCGGTGCAGTACGGCGCGCTGACGCTGTCGATCATCAGCAGGGCGCTCCACGGCACATTCGGTGCAACGGCCGATGCGTCGACCCTGAGCGACACGCAGATTGTCACCGCCGTGCAGGACTACAAGCTCGCGCATCTCGAGACGCTGTTCGCGCATTCGCGCGCGCTGTGGCCCGGTCTGCGGCGGCGCATCGTCGACGAGAAGCGGGATCTGCTGCGGCTCGCGGAGGCCGAGCGCATCGTTGGCGCCGCCGGCGTTTCGAAGACAACGAACCCTGTCTGACCCCTGCACCCGCGGCTAACGCGGCCGGACTAGGCTGTCGCTATCCCGCACGGACGCCTCGACCATGCGCGCATTCCCGGCTTTCCTCCCGCGTGCCGCTATCGCCGCGAGCGTTCCAGTGATGTGTACGGGCTGCCACATGCTGGGCGCGCTGTTCGACGTGCACACGTTCCGCGGGATCGTCGCGGGCATCGTCCTCGTTGCCGCGATCGCGTTCCTGTTTTCCAAGGCCGAACGCCGCTAGATCGCGTCGATGCGGTGCACGTCCTGCGCAATGCGCGCGACCTCCGCGGGCACGTGGCTGACGTAGATCATCGGCAAGCCGCTCTCGTCGCGCACGCGCTGCAGGTAGGGCAGAAGCTCGTCGCGACGATCGGGGTCGAGCATCGACAGCGGCTCGTCGAGCAGCAGCAGGCGCGGCTGTGCGAGCAGAGCGCGGCCCAGCGCGATGCGCTGGATCTCGCCGCCCGAGAGTCCGGCAGTGCGACGCGCAAGCAGCGGTTCGAGTGCGAGCAGTTCGACCACGTCGTCGAAGTGCGTGCCGGTCGGACGCGGTGCGTGGGCGGCGCCGTACAGCAGGTTCGCGCGCACAGCGAGATGCGGAAACAGTCGCCCATCCTGGAACACGTAGCCGATGCGGCGGCGGTGCGCCGGGACGTCGATGCGGTGCGCAGAATCGAACAGGACGTCACCGGCGATTTCGATGCGGCCTTCCACCGGGCGTACCAGGCCGGCTGCTGCGTGCAGCAGCGAAGTCTTGCCGCTGCCCGACGCGCCCACCACTGCGACCACGCGCGACGCACTCTCGACCCGTATGCGACGTTCGAAGCCACCGCGACGCAAACGCACGTCGATGCGATGCACGACGTCGCTCATGTCGCTGGCTCACTGCGACGCCGCTGCACCAGCGCTTCCGCGGCGAGCAGAGCGATGAACGAGATCGCGACCGACACGCCGCACAGCAGCCAGACGCGCGACTCCGCGCCCGGCACCTGCAGCAGGCCGTAGATCGCCGACGACAGCGTCTGGGTTTCGCCGGGGATGCTGGATACGAACGTGATCGTCGCACCGAATTCGCCGACCGCCTTCGCGAAGCCGAGCACCGCGCCAGCGACGATGCCCGGCCATGCGAGCGGAAGCGTGATGCCGGTGAAGACACGCCACGGCGATGCACCGAGTGTCGAGGCCGCGTTTTCGAGGCGTCGATCAACGCCTTCGATCGACAGCCGGATCGCACGCACCATCAGCGGGAAGCCCATCACCGCGCACGCGAGCGCAGCGCCCGTCCAGCGGAACGCGAAGGTGATGCCGAGCACGTCGTGCAGCCATGCGCCGACGGTGCCGCGACGTCCGAGCGTCACCAGCAAGGCGTAACCGGTCACGACGGGCGGCAACACGAGCGGAAGGTGCACCAGCGCGTCGACGAGCAGGCGACCGGGGAAACGTCGGCGTGCGAGCAACCAGCCGATGGCGATCGCGAACGGCAGGCTCGCCAACGTCGCGACCGTCGCGACCTTCAGGCTCAGCAGGACCGCGGACAGCTCGTCGGCGCTGAGGGCACTCATTTCGGAGGGAGAAAGCCGTGTTTGCGGAACACGGCTTGGCCAGCGGGTGAACACAGCCAGGCGACCAAGGCGGCGGCCTGCGGATTCGTGCTCGCCGCGACGCGCGCGGCCGGATACACGATGCGCGGATGCGTCGACGGCGGGAAGCGCGCCACCACGCGCACGCGCGGCTCGGCCTGCGCATCGCTGGCGTAGACGATGCCGAGCACGGCTTCACCGCGCGCGACGAGCTGCAACGCGGCGCGCACGTTCTCCGCTTCCACCACACGTGACCGCACGTCCGACCACGCGCCCAGCGAGGCCAGTGCAGCGCGGCCGTACTTCCCGGCGGGCACGCTCGCGGTCAGTGCGAGTGCGAGGCGGCCGTCGGCGCCGAGTGCAGGTCGCAGGTCGACACCCTGCTTCAGTACGATCGTGGGCGTCTTTGCTTTGATGGGGGCGACCAGCACCAGCGCATTGCCGGCGACGTCACGACGCGTCTTCGCATCGATAAGGTGCTTCGCCTGCAGCGCGTCCATCCAGTCGCGATCGGCGGAAACGAAAACGTCGGCCGGTGCGCCGTCCTCGATCTGGCGCGCGAGGGCAGAACTCGCCGCGTACGACGCGCGCACCGGCGCGCGCACCGGCGCGCCGTGATCGCGCTGGTACAACGCGCCGGCTTCGTCCAGCGTTTCCTTCAGGCTGGCCGCAGCGAACACCGTGATCGGCGACGCCGCGAACGCGGGGAGGCTCACCAGCAGCGACAGCAGCGCGACGAGAACACGGTGGGGCGGGCGCATGGCAGCGGGGCGTGAACCGGGAGCCCGCATTAGACCAGAGCGCGCCCCGGCGCTGTCATCGCATGGCCCGCGATCGCCGCAGGCGATGGCCGGTCAGGGCTGCTGCGCCAGTCGCCAGTACACGCCACCGTTCGCATTCACCGCTTGCAGCGACGGCCGCCGCTGCGGCGCGAGCCGCGTGCGGATCATCATCGCGATGTCGCGGATCACCGGAATCGATTCGACGAAATACGAGTGCGCGAGAATGCTGTCGTCCACCGCGGACGCATCGATGGTGTCGATGCCCGGCACGATGACGACGCCGCCTTCGGTATCGCCGGCGCGCGGATAGCCGTGCACTTCCTTTGACGCACGCAGCGCGAGGTCTTTCGACGAGGCGTACAGCGTGACGCGCCGACCGGCCTTCGCCAGCGCCGGCGCGATGTCGCTGCGGAACACGTCCGCATCGATGTCCGGCGCCGCCAGGATCACTTCGCGGAAGCGACCGCGCAGGTCCGGGCGCTCCTGCATCAGCGCGGCGATCGCGCGCGTCAGGCCGCGGCTGCCCATGCTGTGGCCGACCACGACCAGGTTGTCCGCGCCCGAGCGGTCGGCCATGTCGATGAGAAAACGCTTGATGTGCGACGTCGCCCATTCAATGTTGGCTTCGTCCACCGTGTAGCCCGACAGGCTCGCCTGCGACGGCCAGCTGTAGAACACGGGCGCGCCATCGAAGCCGAGGTCGTAGCTCATCTGCGCGGTGCGGCGTGCGGCGTCGGCGAATGAAACGTTGTAGCCGTGCACGAACACGAACGCGCTACGTCCTTTCGACGCGGCGACGCGCGCGCGCACGCCCTGCAGGAAGGCGTCGCGCGTCTGCGGCACCGTCGACAGCAGCACGACGTGGCGCGCCGGATCTTCGCGGAACTCGAGCTTCAGCCACGATGGCGCTTCGAGCTCGCCCGCGACGTGGCCGCGCGGAATGCTGACGTCCGCGATGCCATAGGTCAGCGCGCCACGTCCACCGAGGTAGCGTTCCGACGGCGGGCGCTTCGGCGCGTTCGCGGCCATCGCGCGATCGGTGCCGTAGAACACGCGGACGCGCGCGTAGTTCTTCTTCGGATCGATGCTCGGACGCACCGGCACCGCCGTCGTGGCCACGGGAGGTGGCGGAGGCGGTGGGGGCGGGGGAGGAGGAGGCGGTGGCGGAGGCGGCGCCTCCGCGCCCGGGACAGGCGTGGGCGCGGGCCCCGTCGTTGCGCAGCCCGCGAGCAGCGCGACCGCGATCAGCAGCGTCGACAGACGGCGCATGGCGTCCCCATTCCCCTGTGGTGCGCCGAATCTAGGACGGCCGCGCGTTCGCGACAAGCATCAGGGGCCGCCGACGCCCGTCCGCTCCTCATCGCAGCTCGCCACGTCGGCCACCGGCGATGGCGGCATCGCGGGCACTTCGGCCGGCACCGCGACCTCGTCGTGCGCGACCGGAAGCATCTTCGCCTTCCGCCAGCCACCGTAGACGTAGTACAGCGCCGACAGCGCCATCGCGACCACCGCGCTGACCGGGAAACTCCACCAGATCGCGTCCGCGCCCATTCGCGACTGCAGCAACGAGGCGTACGGCACGCGCACACCCCACAGGGCAAACGCGAGGATGACCAGCGGCGGGATCACCGCGCCCGTCGCGCGCACCACGCCCGAAAGCACGAACGTCACGCCGAAGAACAGGAACGAGGTGATGACGATCGGATCCAGGTGCTGCGCGATGACCAGCGCGGGGCTGGTGGCGGGCAGGAACAGCGACAGCGTCGCGTGGCTGAACACGACCAGCGGCACGATGAGCGCGCCGGTCATGAGGAAGTTGAACAGTACGCCCGACTTTGCGATCGAATGCACGCGATCCCAGCGGTTTGCGCCGACGTTCTGCGCCGCCATCGACGAACACGCCGCGCCGATCGCCATCGCCGGCATCTGCACGTAGGTCCATAACTGCAGAGACGCGCCGTATGCGGCCGTGGTTTCGACACCGAGCTTGTTGACCATCGTTATCATCGCGAGCATGGCGACCGAGATCAGCATCATCTGCAGTCCGATCGGGATGCCCTTGCCGATCAGCGACTTCAGCACTGTGAGGTTCGGCCTGTAGAGGTGGCGCTCGCCGCGGCTGATCCACAGGCGATGCTTCTTGTGACGCAGCCACAGCAGCAGCGCGGAAAGCGCCGTCGCATTCGCGATCAACGTCGCGGTCGCGGCGCCGGCGATGCCCATCTTCGGGAACGGACCGAGGCCGAACAGCAGCACCGGATTGAAGCCGATATCGAGCGCCACCGTGAGCAGGAGGAAGATGAAGGGCGTGCGCGTGTCACCCGAGCCGCGCAGGATCGCGGTGATGAAGGTGAAGGCGTAGAGGAACGGCAACGCGAGGAAGATGATCCGAAGATAGGCCTCGGCGAACGGCAACGCACTCGGCGGCGTGTCCATCCCGGCGAGCAGGTGGCGCGAGAACGGCAGGCCGACCGCGGCGATCAGCACCGACAGGCTGATGAAGAACGTCGCGCTGGTACCGATCACGCAACGCGCCTGCGTCAGGTCGTTGCGACCGATCGCCTGCGCGACGAGGATGCTCGCCGCCATGCCGACGCCGAACACCGCGCCCAGCACCAGGAACAGCACGTTGTTGGCGTTCGCCGTCGCCGTCAGCGCCTGCTCACCGAGGAAGCGACCCACCCACACCGCGTTGATCGAGCCATTGAGCGACTGCAGCACGTTGCCGCCGAGGATGGGCAGCGCGAACAGGAACAGCGTGCGGGCGATCGGGCCTTCGGTGAGATTGTGACGGGGGGACATCATTGCCTCCGGATCGATCACCAGCCTAGCCGGTGACTGTGGAGGCGATGCGTTCGTGCCGTCAGAGCGTGGTGCGTGCGGCCGACGAGCCCAGCAGCACGCCGGCTTCCGCGGCACCGAGCGCCGCGAACAGATGGCGCTCGAGCTGCAGCACCAGTTCGGGCCACGGTGCGGCTTCGGCATCGATCACGCGCAGGAAGCCGCGCGGCACCAGCGGTCCATGCAACGTGATCGCGTCATCGGGCGGACGGAACGGCGTCGGCACCAGCACGACGCCGCCACTCGCGGACGCGAAGATGGCAAGTTCCATCGATCAGCAGCCGGCGTGCGGCGGCAACAGACGATCGTATTCGCGACGCACGACCGAATAGCACTCGCAGGACTGGCGCTCGAGTCCCTTGCGGTCGACGATCCAGATACGCCCGCGTGCGCAGCGGATGAGGCCCAGCGCCTGCAGGCGGCCCGCGGCTTCGGTCACGGCCTCGCGGCGCACGCCCAGCCGCGTCGCGATGGTCTCCTGCGTGACCTGCAATTCGTCAGTGGCGATGCGGTCGTGGCAGAGCAGAAGCCAACGGCAGAGTTGCTTCTCGACCGAATGATGGCGGTTGCACACCGCGGTCTGCGCCATCTGCGCGAGCAGCACCTGCATGTAGCGCACGACCATGAACTGGAAGTGCCCGCCCTTGCGGAATTCGCGATCGGCCACGTCGGCGCGCAGCGCAAGCGCCTCGCCGCCGACCTGCACCACGGCGCTCGACGGCGTCGTCATGCTGTCCATCAACACCGAGGTGCCCACCATGCCTTCGCGACCGATCATCGCGATCTCGGTGCTTTCACCGTTCTGGGTGTTGTAGGTCATCGACACCACGCCGCTGCGCGGGAAATACATCGTCGTCTGCGGCATGCCCGCGGCGTAGAGCGTCTTGCCCTGCGTGAGCTCGACGACTTGCAGATCGCCACGTAGGCGATCGCACTCGTCGTCGGAGAGCGTCTCGAGCAACCCGTTACGGGCCCTCCAGGGTGTGGCGATTGTCGTGGGCACGGGGTCTCCCTATTCAGGAAGATTGTCGACCGCACGCGCGAAGGCCGTATGTACGCCAGCGCACATAACGCCCGCGGTGTGACGACAGTGTGCGCCGAGCCCGGTTATCGTTCTGATAACACGGCGGCCGGTAATCTGGCGTTGCTCCGGTCGGGCACGATGCCACCGGGCGCGGGCCGGTTGCTGCAAGCGGCGCTGGCGCAGCGACAGGATGGACGGCGTCCGCCAGCGGCGCCGACGCAACGGAGGAAGCGGACATGGCGAACAGCAACCGAGGCGGCCGCCACGGGGGCGGTTTCGGCAGCATGGACCCGGCGAAGCAGCGTGCGATTTCGTCCATGGGTGGACGCGCCGCGCACCAGAGCGGGCACGCCCACGAATTCGACTCGAACGAAGCGCGTGAAGCCGGCCGCAAGGGCGGCGAGGCCGTGAGTCGCGATCGCGCGCACATGGCGCATATCGGACGCCTGGGCGGCGAGGCCAGCCACGGCGGCGCCCGGCGCCCGGCCGAAGAGGCCGATGTCGCCGTCGCGACGGGCGAGCGTCACGCCGACCCGCTGATGGGCGACCTGCACTGATCCCTGCAACGAAAAAGCCCCGCATGGGCGGGGCTTCGTCGCGGCGCGAGGGCCGGCTTACATCACGTTCGGTTCGCTGAAGGCTTCCGGCTCGCCGTCGAAGGCCTCGATCGGCACGCACGAACAGAACACGTTCTTGTCGCCGTAGACGTTGTCGACGCGGGCGACCGGCGGCCAGTACTTGTGCTGCTTGAGCACCGGCAACGGGAACGCGGCCAGTTCGCGCGGATACGCGTGCGTCCACTCGCTCGCAGCGACCATCGTCGCGGTGTGCGGCGCGTTGCGCAGCGGGTTGTCCTCCCGATCCAGGCGACCGTCCTCGATCGCGCGGATCTCGTCGCGGATCTGGATCATCGCGTCGATGAAGCGATCGAGTTCGTGCAGCGATTCGCTTTCGGTCGGCTCGACCATCAGCGTGCCCGCGACCGGGAAGCTGAGCGTCGGGGCGTGGAAGCCGAAGTCGATGAGGCGCTTGGCGACGTCTTCCGCCGAGATGCCCGTCGCGTCCTTGATCGGGCGCAGGTCGAGGATGCACTCGTGCGCGACCAGGCCGTTGCGGCCGGTGTAGAGCGTCTCGTAGTGCGGCGCGAGCTTCTTCGCGATGTAGTTCGCGTTGAGCAGCGCGACCTGCGTGGCGCGACGCAGGCCGGATGCGCCCATCATCGTCACGTACATCCAGCTGATCGGCAGGATTGACGCGGAGCCGAAGCTCGCCGCCGACACCATGCCGACGTCACCGGTGCCGAGGCCCGGCGTGCGCACGCCGTCCTTGCTCAGCGCACCGGGCAGGAACGGCGCGAGATGCGACTTCACCGCGCACGGGCCGACGCCCGGGCCGCCGCCGCCGTGCGGAATGCAGAACGTCTTGTGCAGGTTGAGGTGCGAGACGTCCGAGCCCCACTTGCCCGGCTTCGCGACGCCGACGAGCGCGTTCATGTTCGCGCCGTCGGTGTACACCTGGCCGCCGTGCTTGTGCACGATCTCGCAGATCTCGACGACGTCTTCCTCGAACACGCCGTGCGTGGACGGGTAGGTCATCATGATCGCGGCGAGCCGGTCGCTGTACTTCTCGGCCTTGGCGCGGATGTCGTTCACGTCGACGTTGCCGTTCGCGTCGCACTTGGTGACCACGACCTGCATGCCGCACATCTGCGCTGACGCGGGGTTCGTGCCGTGCGCGGACTCGGGGATCAGGCAGATGTCGCGATGGCCTTCGTTGCGCGACAGGTGGTACGCGCGAATCGCCAGCAGGCCGGCGTATTCGCCCTGCGCGCCGGAATTCGGCTGCAGCGACACCGCGTCGTAGCCGGTGCACTCGACCATCATCTGCTCGAGGCTGGCGATCAGTTCCTGGTAGCCCGCGGCCTGGTCGGCCGGCGCGAACGGATGGATGTTGCCGAACTCCGGCCACGTCACCGGGATCATCTCCGCGGTGGCGTTGAGCTTCATCGTGCACGAGCCCAGCGGGATCATCGTGCGGTCGAGCGCGAGGTCCTTGTCGGACAGCGTGCGCATGTAGCGCAGCAGTTCGTGCTCGCTGTGATGCGTGTTGAATACCGGGTGCGACAGGAACGCGCTGGTGCGCTGCAGTTCCGCCGGGATCAGCGACGGCGCGCTGGCGTCGAGGGTGTCGATGTCGGGAAGCTTCGCGTCGTCACCGCCGAAGATGCGCCACAGCAGTTCGAGGTCGGCGCGCGTCGTCGTTTCGTCGAGCGAGATGCACAGGTACTCGTCCCATGCGACGCGCAGATTCGCGCCCATCTTCGCGGCGCGCGCGGCGAGCTCGGCGGTGCGGTCGCCCGTCTTCAGGCAGATCGTGTCGAACGCGGTGCCGTGGTGGTAGCGATCGAAGCCGAGCTGCGCGAGGCCCGCGGTGAGGATCGCCGTCATGCGCGCCACGCGCGATGCGATGCGCTTCAGGCCGTCCGGGCCGTGGTAGACGGCGTACATCGACGCCATCACCGCCAGCAGCACCTGCGCGGTGCAGATGTTCGACGTCGCCTTCTCGCGGCGGATGTGCTGTTCGCGCGTCTGCAGCGTCAGGCGATACGCCGGCTTGCCTTCGCTGTCGATCGACACGCCGATCAGGCGGCCCGGCATGGAGCGCTTGTACGCATCGCGGCAGGCCATGAACGCCGCGTGCGGACCACCGAAACCGAACGGCACGCCGAAACGCTGGCTGTTGCCGATCACGATGTCCGCGCCCATCTCGCCCGGCGGCTTGAGCAGCGTCAGCGCGAGCAGGTCGGTCGCGAAGATGACCAGCGCGCCCTGTGAATGGATCGTTTCCGCATCGGCGGACCAGTCGGCGAGCCAGCCGCTCGACGCCGGGTACTGGATCAGCACGCCGAAGAAGTCGCCCTTGGCGAGCGCGGCCTTCCAGTCGTCGGCGCCCATCGCGATTTCGATCGCGATGCCGAGCGGCTCGGCGCGCGTGCGCAGCACTTCGAGCGTCTGCGGATGCGTGTCGCCCGAAACGAGGAACGTGTTGGACTTCGACTTGGCCGAACGCTTCGCCAGCGTCATCGCTTCCGCCGCGGCGGTGGCCTCGTCGAGCAGCGACGCGTTTGCGATCTCCATGCCCGTGAGCTCGGCGCACATGGTCTGGAAGTTGATCAGCGCTTCCATGCGGCCCTGCGAGATCTCCGCCTGGTACGGCGTGTAGGCCGTGTACCATGCAGGGTTCTCGAGGATGTTGCGCAGGATGACGTTCGGCGTGTGCGTGCCGTAGTAGCCCTGGCCGATGAAGCTGCGCGCGACGGTGTTCTTCGACGCGATCGCGCGGATCTTCGCGAGTGCTTCGACTTCGCTGATCGGCTCGGGCAGCGCCAGCGGATTGCCGGACGCGATGGAGCTGGGGACGATCGCTTGGGTCAGCGCATCGAGCGACTCATGGCCGACGACCTGCAGCATCTGCGCGATCTCGGCGTCGTTCGGGCCGATGTGGCGTTCGATGAAGCCGTCGTGGTGCTCGAGGGCGCGAAGGGAGGGAGCGGCAGGCTGGGTCATGGGAACTCTGGCGGCGAAGGAGGGCGGCGTGGTGATCGCTCCGGCGACGTGCGTCGCCGACCGAACACCCGGCCAGCCGGCCTCGCGGCCGTCTGGCGCTCGCGGGCTCGCAGCTTGCGCTGCTCGAAAGCCCCGCTCGCCCCTCTGTCCTTCTGCCTGAGAGTTTGGAAGCGCGGGGGAGGATGCGCTTCTTGCCCCTTCGGCGCCGGATCGAACCGGTCTCTCCAGAGTGTGTGCAGCCGGCGGTATGGGGGCCTGAGCGATTCCGGGCGATTGCGCCTTCGGCAGCGGGCCGGGGCCCGCTTCTCCCACCGGTGCTTCGATGCGCATTGTAGCCCGTGGGGTGGGCGCGGCGGCGTCCGGCGGCTAGGCTGGCGGCCGCTCGCTGGGGAGACGCACATGATCCGCACCGCCGTGCCATTGCTGCTGCTCGCCGCCGCGCGGCTGGTTCACGCGCAGGAGCTCGAAGTCCCCGACGTGCCGACCCCGCAGCTGCCGGAGCACGCCGCGACCGTCGAAGCGTTCGTACCCAAAGGCTGGACGATCGAGGAGCGCCTGACGGGCGCGGTCGACGCCGACGCGAAGCCGGACGACGTCCTGCTGCTGCGCGACGCCGATCCACGCAACGTGCTGCACAACGAAGGGCTGGGCGTGCCCGAGCTCGATACCAATCCGCGCGTGCTCGTCGTGCTCCTCGCCGATCCGGCAGGCGGCTGGCGACGCGTGGCGCAGTCGGACACCGTCATCCGCCGCAACGACATACCCACGCTGTCCGACGCGTACGAGAGCGGCGGGCTGACGCTCGACAAGCGCGTCCTGGGGGTCACCGTCGGCTTCTTCGCCAACGCGGGCTCGTGGACCGCGAGCCACACGACCTACAGGTTCCGCTGGCAGGACGGCTGCATGCGCCTGATCGGATTCGACGAAGGCGTGCTGAACCGCGGCAGCGGCGAAACCACCGACACCAGCGTCAACCTGCTCACGCGCAAGGCGACGCGCGCGATCGGCAACATGGAGGTCGACGGGTCGGTGCAGCATCGCTACACGCTCAAGGCGCGCGCGCCCGTGTGCCTCGAAGCCGTCAACGACGAGTTCGACCCCGGTAT
The DNA here is from genome assembly GCF_003367355.1 of Lysobacter sp. TY2-98. Lineage (NCBI taxonomy): Bacteria > Pseudomonadati > Pseudomonadota > Gammaproteobacteria > Lysobacterales > Lysobacteraceae > Lysobacter > Lysobacter sp. TY2-98. Next base: position 1,870,108 of record NZ_CP031413.1, on the reverse strand, counting down.
TCCCGCCGACTAGCGATCAGGCGACGGCCGCCTCGTCCGCCGCCTGCAACTGCAGCTGCCACAGCTGCGCGTAATGGCCGAGCGAGGCGATCAGCTCCTCGTGCGTGCCCTGTTCGACGATGCGGCCGGCGTCCATCACCAGGATGCGGTCGGCATTCATCACCGTCGACAGGCGATGCGCGATGACGAGCGTCGTGCGGCCTTCGGCGATGCGTTCGAGTTCGGCCTGGATCGCCTTCTCCGAGCGTGAATCGAGTGCGGATGTCGCCTCGTCGAAGATCATGATGGCGGGGTTTTTCAAGAGAGCACGCGCGATCGCCACGCGCTGCTTCTCGCCGCCCGAGAGCTTCAAGCCGCGCTCGCCGACTTCGGTTTCGTACGCGTCGGGCATCGCGAGGATGAATTCGTGGATGTGTGCGGCCTTCGCGGCAGCTTCCACTTCCTCACGCGTCGCGTCGGGGCGACCGTAGTGGATGTTGTAGTAGATCGTGTCGTTGAACAGCACGGTGTCCTGCGGCACCGTCGCGATGGCGGCGCGCACGGAGCCCTGCGTGAGATCGCGCAAGTCGTGGCCGTCGATGCTGATGCGGCCGGAATCCGGGTCGTAGAAGCGGTAGAGCAGCCGGGCGAGGGTGGATTTGCCCGAGCCCGAATGACCGACCACGGCGACCGTCTGCCCGGGGCGGATCTCGAAGTTCACGCCTTTGAGGATCTCGCGACGCGGGTCGTAGGCGAAGCGCACGTCCTCGAATTGAACGTGCGCCTTGCGCGTGTGCAGCGGCAGCGCGCCGGGCTTGTCCTGCACATCGAGCTTCTCGTCGAGCAGGCCGAACAGGCGCTCCATGTTGGTGATCGACTGTTTGATCTCGCGGTACATCATGCCGAGGTAGTTCAACGGCGCTGCGAGCTGCAGCAGGTACGCGTTCACCAGCACCAGGTCACCCAGCGTGTACTGCCCCGCCACCACGCCCGCCGCCGCGCGCCACATCAGCGCGGTCACGCCCAGCGACACGATCGCGGTCTGGCCGACGTTGAGCACGGCTAGCGACTTGAGGCTCATCACCGTCGCTTCCTCGACGGTGCGCAAATTCTCGTCGTAGCGACCCGCTTCGTGTTCCTCGTTGTTGAAGTACTTCACCGTCTCGTAGTTCAGCAGCGAATCGACCGCGCGCGCATTCGCCTTGGTGTCGGCTTCGACCTTCGCCCGGTAGTAGCGCGTGCGCCATTCGGTGACGGCGAACGTCCAGCCGATGTAGCCGGCGAGCGTCAGCAGCGTGATCACGCCGAACGACCAGCCGTAATGGATGACGAGGAAACCCGTAACCAGCGTGACCTCGAGAATCGTCGGGATGATGGTGTAGATCGTCCAGTCGAGCAGGTCGGTGATCGCGGTGCCGCCGCGTTCGACGTCGCGCGATACTCCACCGGTCCGGCGCGAGAGATGGAACTTCAGGCTCAACGCATGCAGGTGGCGGAACACCTTCAACGTGACCTCGCGCGCCGTGCGCGCCATGACGCGGGCGAACACCACCTGCCGCAATTCGGTGAACAGGTTGACGCCAACGCGCGCCGCGCCGTACGCGGTGAGCAGCAGAACCGGCAGCACACGCAGCGTCGCCTCGATGTTGAGCGAGTCGACGATGCGCTTGAGCAGCATCGGCACCGTGAGGCCGAGCAGCTTGGCGACGAGCAGGCAGGCGATCGCGAACGCGATGCGGCCGATGTGCGGCTTGAGGTAGGGGAACAGCGAGCGGACGATGCCGAAATCGCTGCGTTGCGTGCCGCGCACGGCGACGCTCAGGGGATCGGGGGAGGCCATGCGTCCAACGTAAGGCCGGGGTCGTGACGGAACAACCGTCGCCGGGCCGATGGCGCGTTCCATTGGTCATGACGAAGCGGCCGTATGTCCCGTGCAACGTGGTGTTCGTCATCGACGCCAAGAGCGGGTGGCCGCAGCGATTACCCTAGTGCGCCCCGCCGCGGCCCGATCCATGACGCCGACCCTCCGCCCGTCCACGCGACGCCTTGCCCTGCTGCTGGGCGGACTGGCCATGTTCGGCCCATTCTCGATCGACACCATCTTCCCGGCATTCCCGCAGATCGGTGCGCAGTTGGGCGCCGACGCGGTGGCGATGCAGCAGACGATCAGCGTCTACCTGATCGCCTACGCGCTGATGAGCGTGGTGCACGGGCCGCTGTCGGATGCGATCGGGCGCCGGCGGGTGATCCTCGGCGGGCTGGTGGTGTTCGTCGCGGCGTCGGCGGGCTGCGCACTCGCGAAGGACCTGCCGACGCTGCTGGCGTTCCGCGCCCTGCAGGGGCTGTCGTCGGGTGTCGGCCTCATCGTCGGCCGCGCGGTGATCCGCGATGTGCTGCACGGCCCCGACGCGCAACGCCTGATGAGCCAGGTGTCGATGATCTTCGGCATCGCACCGGCGATCGCGCCCGTCATCGGCGGATGGCTGCTGGGCTGGAGTCGCTGGCCGATGATCTTCTGGTTCCTGGTCGCGTTCGCCGTCGTCCTGCTTATCGCGACGTGGGTCGTGCTGCCGGAAACGCATCCCCCGGCGTCGCGACTTCCCTTCGTCCCCAAGTCGCTACTGCGCGACTACGCCGCGATCTTCGTCAACCCGCGCTTCCAGCGCCTCGCCGCGGCGTCGTCGTTCAACTTCAGCGCGCTGTTCCTGTACATCGCGTCGGCGCCGGTGTTCGTGTTGGAGATGTTGCGATTGCACGGCCGCCATCTTGGCCAGACCGAGTTCGCGTGGTTCTTCGTGCCCACCATCGGCGGCATGATCCTCGGCGCGTTCGTGTCAGGACGCGCGGCGGGGAAGCTCAGCGGCGATCGGCTGGTGCGCATCGGCTTCGTTTCGACGGCGATCGCGATGGCCTTCAACGTTGCCTACAACGCGATCGTGCCGATCCCGGAGATCCCGTGGGCGGTGCTGCCGATGACGTTGCATGCGTTCGGCATCGCGCTGGTGTTTCCGGTGCTGACCCTCGCGATCCTCGACATGTATCCGCGCCAGCGCGGTTCGGCGTCGTCGCTGCAGGCGTTCACCAGCCTGGTGATGAACGCGCTGGTCGCCGGTGTGCTGTCGCCGCTCCTGTCGCATCACACGCTGTGGCTCGCCGCTGCGGCCACCGCCATGACGCTGATCGCTTTCGCGTTCTGGGGCTGGGAGAACGCGATGTCGCGAAAGAACGCGCTGCGTTGCGAAGGTGCGGACGTACCGACGCCGTAAGCCATAACGAAGAAGGGCCGGCAGTGCCGGCCCTTCGATCGATCACGCTTTGGCGGGCGCGGCGGGTTTTGCCGGTGCTGGCGGCGCCGACGTCACCGCATTCGGCTCCCAGCCGCAGGTCTTGCCCTCGTTCTGCTGCTTCAGCCACTGCTGCAGCGGTGCGAAGTACTCGAGCACGGCCGACGCGTCCATCTTCTCGCTGCCGGTCATTTCCTTGAGCGTCTTCTGCCACGGCTGGCTCGCGCCGTGCGACAGCATCGTCAGGTAGCGACGGCCCGCTTCCGGATTGCCGTAGAAGCTGCACTCGTACAACGGACCCTTGTAGCCCGACGCATCGCACAGCGACTTGTAGAACTGGAACTGCAAGATGTCGGCGAGGAAGTAACGCGTGTACGGCGTGTTCGCCGGCACGTGGTACTTCGCGGCCGGGTCGAAGAAGGTTTCGCTACGCGGCGTCGGCGGCGCGACGCCCTGGTACTTCGCCTTCAGCTGCCACCACGCGGTGTTGTAGTTCTCCGGCTTGATCGAGCCGTCGAACACGCCCCAACGCCAGCGATCGATCATCAGGCCGAACGGCAGGAAGGCGACCTTCGCCAGCGCCATGCGCATCTGCGCGTTGATCAGGGCTTCGTTGCTCTGCGCCGGGGCGTCGACCAGACCGATCTGGTGCAGGTAGGCCGGCGTCATCGACAGCACGATCGTGTCGCCGATCGCTTCGTGGAAGCCGTCGTTCGCACCCGCCTGGAACAGCGGCGGCTGCTTGTTGTAGGCCAGGTAGTAATAGACGTGGCCCATCTCGTGATAGATGGTCGTGAAGTCTTCTTCCGTCGGCTTCGTGCACATCTTGACGCGCACGTCGCCCGACATGTTCATGTCCCACGCGGACGCATGGCAGACCACGTCACGATCGCGCGGCTTGATGAACTGCGTCTTCTCCCAGTACGACTCGGGCAGCTTGGGCATGCCGATCGACGTGTAGAAATCCTGCGCGCGCTCGTTCATCTGCTTCGCCGTGGCGAGCAGTGCATCCTGCTCGGCCTGCGACATCGCGGATGGCGAGTGGTCGCTGGGAATTTTCGCGGTCTCGGCGGCAAGGTTCTTGTCGTACTGCGCCTGCAGCGACGAATTGACGTCGAGGCTGCCCGCGCCCGGATACGGCGCCAGCATGTCCCAGAGGTTGCCCCAGTCCTGCTGCCACATGTTGCCCATCAGGTGCGCCGGCAGCATGTGCCCGGCGACGTGGCCGCGCTGCGCGCCGTACTTCGCGTCGAGCTTGGTGCCGGCGTAGCAGTGCAGCTGCTCGTAGAGCGGCTTCACCTGGCCCCAGAGACGATCGGTTTCTGCCGAGAGTTCCGCTGGCGTCATGTCGTAGCCCGAACGCCACAGCTCGCCGGCGTCGGCATAGCCCATGTCACGCGCGCCTTCATTGATGAGCGTGACGAAGCGCGTGTAGTCCTTGCGCTGCGCGGACGCCGTCGAATGCCAGCCCTGCCACGCGTCGAGCAGCTCGTCGTAGTCGCGGCTCTTCGCCAGCACCTCTTCCAGATCGCCGAGCTGGCGGCAGGTCTTCGCCGGGCCTTCGCCCGTGCAATAGGTGCCCTTGCCGTACGCGCCTTCCATGCGCGTCGCGATCTGCGTGAGTTCGGCGAGGTCCTTCGGATTCTTCGGCGGCGGCATCGCGGCCTGCAGCTTCAGCAGCTGGATCGCGCGTGCGGTATCCGGCGACATCTTCTGCCCTTCGAACTTGCGCGACTGCTCGATCCACGCGTTGAGCTGCGCGAGGTAGCGCTCATTCGCCTTCGATGACACGAGTTCACTGTCGTCGTTGATGTAGGTCGACGACAGCCACTGGGCCGACGTCAGCTCCGGATACATCGCGCGGTATTCGTCGTTGACGCGCTTGACGAATTGGTCGGCGGTTTCGTTTTCCGGCGGCGTCGCGGCCGTGGTGGGCGGCGTGGTGCCGGTCGAGGTGGACGCTCCGGGCGGCGCCTTGCAGCCGGACAGGCCGAGGACGGCGACGATGCTCATGGTGAGCAGGGCGCGGGCGGGTTTCATGGCGGGCACTCCGGGGAAGGGCGTCGTCGCAGGCTAGAGGCCGCCCCGGGTCGGTGCAAGGCGCACTGCGGCGCGCGCCGTTCAGGCCGGAGGAACGAGTCGCCGCGCGGTGGCGTCGGCGAGGCCCGCGCGTTGCAGCCACGCCCAGGCGTCGTCCGCGTCCAGTTCGACGTAGGCCTTGGCGGAGCCGAGGCGGAACGTGTAGCCCCAAGTGTCCATGTCGGCGAGCACGCGATCGGCGCCGACGCCGGGCAGTTCATCGCCGAGGAGCGACTGCAGCACGCAGACCGCGTTTTCCTCGTCGATCGAATCGGTCGCATCGGTATGCACCGCTTCGCGACGTTCCGGCGGCAGCACGATCAGGTGCGCGGCCTCGTGCAGCATCGAGTGCACCGGCGTGTCGCTGCGCACGTAGACGGTCGAGCCGATCAGGCCGGCTTCGCACTCGCCCCAGTAGCTGCCCGGAATCGTCTCGCCGTCGGCCACGCGCGCAAGTACGAGGCCGTAGCGCGCCAGCAGCGCGGCAGCGGCGTCGAAATCGATGTCGGCGAGCGTCAGCATGGTCGTGAGACGACGATGCCCCCGCACGGGCGAGGGCATCGAAGAAGGTGAAACATGGAAACGATCAGGCCTGCGCGCCGTTTTCCGGCAGCGCGACGGAGATGTCGAGCACCTTGTTGTCGCCGTCGCCGATCAGGTCGACCTTCACCGCTTCGGCGTCCACGTTGACGTACTTGCGGATCACTTCGAGCAGCTCGCGCTGCAGCATCGGCAGGTAGTCCGGGCCACCGCGCGTCACGCGCTCGTGGGCGACGATGATGCGCAGGCGATCCTTCGCGACCGACGCGGTCGGCTTCTTGACGGTCAGGAAATCGAAGATGCCCATGGATCAACCCCCGAAGAGCTTGCTGAGGAAGCCCTTCTTTTCGACCTGCACGAAGCGCATCGGACGGTTTTCGCCGAGCAGGCGCGCCACCGCGTCGTCATACGCCTGCGCGGCGTCGGACTGGGTTTCAAGGATGACCGGCTCGCCCTTGTTCGACGCATTCAGCACGTCGCCCGATTCCGGGATCACGCCGACCGCCTTGAGTCCGAGGATTTCCTCGACGTCGCCGATGCTCAGCATTTCGCCGGTTTCCACACGCTTGGGGCTATAGCGGGTCAGCAGCAGGTGCTCCTTGACGCGCTCGCCGTTCTCGGCGCGCTTCGTCTTCGACGCGAGCAGGCCGAGGATGCGGTCGGAGTCGCGCACGGACGACACTTCCGGGTTCACCACGACGACCGCCTGGTCGGCGAAGTACATCGCGAGGAACGCACCCTTCTCGATGCCGGCCGGCGAGTCGCAGACGATGTAGTCGAAACCGTCGGCGGCGAGGTCGTTCAGCACCTTCTCGACGCCTTCCTTCGTCAGCGCGTCCTTGTCGCGCGTCTGCGAGGCGGCGAGCACGTAGAGCGTCTCGAACCGCTTGTCCTTGATCAGCGCCTGCTTCAGCGAGGCTTCGCCGTGCACAACGTTGACGAAGTCGTACACCACGCGACGCTCGCAGCCCATGATCAGGTCGAGGTTGCGCAGGCCGACGTCGAAGTCGATGACGGCGACCTTGTGGCCGCGGCGTGCGAGCCCGCAGGCGAGACTGGCGCTGGTGGTGGTCTTGCCCACGCCACCCTTGCCCGACGTGACGACGATGATTTCGGCCAACTGAGGTTCCTCCGGATTCGTTGCTCAGGCCCCCGCCCGGCGAGGCCGGTGCGGGCGACAGCATGCCCTAAAGCATGCGGATGTGTGACGGATTAGGCGTCCAGCGCTTCGATGCGCAGCTGGCCGCCTTCGAGCCACACCTGCACGGGTTTGCCGAGCAGGTGGGCCGGGATGTCTTCGGACACTTTGTAGTGGCCCGCGATCGCGACGAGTTCGGCGTGGAACTCGCGGCAGAAGATGCGGGCCTGTTCGTAACCTTGCGCGCCGGCGAGCGCGCGACCGCGCAGCGCGCCGTAGATGTGGATCGAGCCGTCGGCCATCACTTCCGCGCCGGCGCCAACCGTCGCCAGAACGGTGAGATCGCGCTCGCCGGCATAGACCTGCTGACCCGAACGCACCGGCGCGGACTGCACGAGGCCGGGTTGCGCATTCGTGCTCGCAGCTGCGGCAGTAGCGACCGGCGCGGGAGCGGGTGCGGGCTCCGCTGCGCGTTCGCGACGCGGCGGCGGTGGGGCTTCCGCCGGAGCACCGTCGGCGCGCTCGTACTGCGCGCGGAATTTGGCGAGGAGGGGCAGGCCGAGCTGCTCGGACAGGCGCTCGATCTCGGTCGTGCCGTAGGCGAGGGCGACGGGCAGCACGCCCGCCTCGCGCAGCGCATCGACCAGCGCCTGCGCGGTGGCGACGTCCGGCGTGCGTGTCAGGCCGCCGAAATCGAGCACCACGGCGGCGCGTGCGAACAGGTTCGGCGCACGCTGCACGCGACCGCGCATCTCGTCGGCGAGCCTGGCGACGTCGAGCGTGCGCACGCGCAGGTTGGCGATGCCGACCTGGCCGATCTTCAGCTCGCCCGCGGGTTCGAAATCCATTTGCGCGCTCATGCGCGGCCTCCGGCGGCGCGCGAACGGGCGACGTCGCGCGTCCGCGGGGTGTGGATCCAGGGTTGGTCCGGCAGGTCGCGGCCGTAGGTGTCGCGCACCCACGGATAGCTGCACAGCGGCTTCATCAGCATGGACGCGCGCAGGCCGGTTTCCTCCATGACGTGCTGACCGACTTCGTTGAAGCCGAAGGTGCCGTGAAACAGAAGCACCGGGTCGTTGCCGCCCTGCATCAGCACCTCGCAGGCCATCTGCGGATAGCGCAGTTCGGCGTAGGTCTGCGCGTCGGCATAGAACGCCCGGCCGACACCACCGCCACGGCGACGGCTCGCGACGACGATGCGGTCGATATAGAAGAATTCCGAATAGCGCTCGCGGAACCAGCGAAAGTTGGAGCTGTCGTGCTCCGCGGAGTCGCCCACGCCGATCAGGAAGCCCGCGAGCGAGTCGTCGCGCTCGGCGACGCGGAAGTATTCAGCGGTTTCGTAGAAGTGCTGGAGACGGGTCGCATCCAGCGGAAGGATCGCGGGGCCGGCGGCATTGTTCAGCGCTAGGACGGAATCCAGCTCGTGCTCGCGCACGTCGCGGACGACGATCGACATTCTTTCCGGCTCCCGGGGTCGTGCAGCCCGCCAGTGCGGCGCGGCGCGCGATTATCGCATGGCGACCGGGCGGGGCCAGCGCCGCTTGGCATGACTTTCGGCGGGATGGCGTCACGAAAACGGGGCGTACGATGCCCGAATGCCGGTCCAACTGAATCACACCCGACTGTTGCGCTACGCGGGCCTGTCCACGTGGGCGATGGTCGGCCTGCCTCTCCTCTACGTCGCCTTCGGCGCAGGGGTTTCGCCGGACGATCTCAGCGAGGACTCGTTCGGCCCGCAGTCGATGTCCTATCTGGGCTGGGCGGCCTACCTCCTGTTCGGCCTCAGCTATGCCTGGCTGACGCACGGCCTGGGCCGGCGCAGCGCGCGACCGGTGGAGATCCTCGGCCTGCTCCTGCTGACCGCGAGTGCGATCGGCGTCAGCTACTACAACCGCAGTGGCCTCGGCAGCGTGCTGCTGATGACCGCGGCCTGCCTGCTGCCCTGGTTGCTCAGCCTGCGCGCGGGCATCGCCTGGCTGATCGCGAGCCAGTTCGCCGTGATGCCGGTCTTCGTCTACGGTCTGCATTTCCCGGTGTTCGAAGCGCTGATGCAGTCGCTGCTGTACACCGGGTTTTCGGTGTTCGTGTTCGCGACCAGCCTGATCGCACGCCAACAGGCGGACGCGCGCGAGGAGCAGCGTCGACTCAACGCCGAACTGCGCGCGACGCGCCTGCTGCTCGCCGAAAGCGCGCGCGTCAACGAGCGCACGCGCATCTCTCGCGAGCTGCACGACCTGCTCGGCCATCACCTCACCGCGCTGAGCCTGAATCTCGAAGTCGCGGGCCATCTCGCCGAAGGGCGCGCGAAAGAGCACGTTTCGCAGGCGCATACCCTCGCGCGTCTGTTACTTACCGACGTGCGTGAGGCGGTCAGTCAACTGCGCGAGGGCGGGGCGATGGACCTGTCCGTCGCGCTGCGCCCGCTCGCCGAAAACGTGCCGTCGCTCGACATCCACATGGACATCGAGTCGCCGCTGACGATCGACGACCCCGAGCGCGCGCACGTGCTGCTGCGCTGCACGCAGGAAATCATCACGAACGCGGTACGCCACTCCGGCGCGCGCCACCTGTGGATCGACGCACGTCGCGACAACGGCGCGATCGTCGTCACCGCGCGCGACGACGGTCGCGGCGCCGACCTGCTCGTGGCGGGCAACGGGCTGCGCGGCATGCGCGAACGCCTCGCGCAGCAGGGCGGCACCCTCGATATCGATACTCGCCCCGGGGATGGCTTCCGTCTCCGGCTGGTCCTACCCATCGCGGCCGCCCCGGCCGTCCAAGGAGTCGCCGCATGACCGCGCCATCCGATCGCCGCATCCGCGTGATGCTGGTCGACGACCAGAACCTCGTCCGCCAGGGCGTGCGCTCGCTGCTCGGGCTGGCCGAGGGCATCGACGTGATCGCCGAGGCGGCCGACGGGCGCCAGGCCGTCGAGCAGATCCCGCAGGTCAATCCCGACGTCGTGCTGATGGACATGCGCATGCCGGTGATGTCCGGCCTCGAGGCGCTGCAGACCCTCGCGCGCCTCGGCCAGCTGCCGCCGACCATCATTCTCACCACCTTCGACGACGACCAGCTCGTGCTGGCGGGCATCAAGGCGGGTGCGAAGGGCTACCTGCTCAAGGACGTCTCGCTGGACCAGCTCGTCGGTGCGATCCAGACCGTCGCGGACGGCGGATCGCTGGTGCAGCCCGCGGTGACTCAGCGCCTGCTGTCGGGCCTGGAGCACATGCGCAACGACTTCGTGAGCCTGGACCGTCCGGATCCGCTGACCGAGCGCGAGACCGAGATCCTGCGCCTGATGGCCGGCGGCTTCTCGAACAAGGAAATCGCGAATTCGCTGGGCGTGGCCGAGGGGACGATCAAGAACCACGTGTCGAACATCCTGTCCAAGCTCGGCGTTCGCGACCGCACCCGCGCCGTGTTGAAGGCGTTCGAACTGCAACTGGTCTGAGAGGCAGGCTGCCCGGCTCCGCTCGGCGGACCGGGCGTCCGCGGGTGCACGCGGGGATGCACCGAGAGCGGTGTCCATTCACGCCGTCGAAGTTCGGCATCCGCGTCCGCGTCCGCGCACGCGCCGCGCTGGAAGCGTTCCCGCTTGAGCGGGTCCAAGGGGTTTCGGGGCCCGGCCGGCCCGCGCCGGCAAGTCCGTGCTGCGTGAAGGCGGCCGTGACACCGCAGCCCTAGCAGAGTCAACGCGCCAATCGTGGAGGGCCGGCCAGCCAGTTGACGAAACCGGGGTCTGCTTCACGCCGTGGGGCAGCACCCGTCCGTCGGCGTTCACGCCAGTGCCGCTGTCTTGCTACGATTGGCGGTCTGCGCCTCGGCCCTGCCAACGGGTGGCGCGGGCCAGGCCCCGGAGAACTCCTGAATGACCCGTTTGCTCGAGATCCTGATTTCCATCGCGATCGTCTTCGCACTGTTCGTGATCGTGGGCATTTTCCTGCCCAGCAGTCGTCACCTTTCCGAGTCGGTGCAGTCGAATCGCAAGATTGCGATCGCGTACGACCTGCTCAACAACACCCGTCGCTTCACCGACTGGAACCCCATCCTGCTGCACGACCCGGCGGCGTCGATCCAGACCTCGGGCAAGGATGAAGGCGTCGGCGCGAAGATCAGCTACCAGTCGAAGGTTCGGGGCGTCGGCAACGGCAGCTGGGAAATCACCCAGGCCGAGCCGAACAAGCGCATCGAGTACGCGATCACCACCGATTCGCCGGGCAGCAACAAGCGCAGCGAGTTCACCCTGCAGGCCGTCGGCAACCGTGGCCGCAACACGCAGATCACGCAGACCTACGACGTCGATTACGGCTTCAATCCGATCGCGCGCTACGCCGGCCTGTACGTGAGCAACAGCGTCGGTGAGGACATCAAGCTGGGCCTCGGTCGCCTGACCAACGCACTCGCCGGCGTCCCGAACATCGACTACAGCCAGCTGCCGGCGCAGTACAAGTCGCCGCTGCCGACCCTGGGCAACCGCCCGGCCGAGACGCTGCTGACCGTCGGCGCCGTGGTGCCGATCGATCGCGACAAGATCAAGGCGCAGATGAACTCGAACCTCGAGTGGATCAAGAAGGTCATCGCCTCGAACGGTCTCGAACAGGCCGGTCCGGTCCGCATCATCACCAACGAGCAGGGCTCGGCGAACTACTCGTTCGACGTCGCGGTTCCGGTGAAGAAGGCCGGCGCGGGCGACAAGATCGAGAACATCAGCACCTCGGGTACGCCGGTGAAGGTCGCCTACAACGACGCGTCCAAGGTCGTCGGCACCACGTTCACGGGTGACATGGGCAACCTGCAGCGCCTGCGCGACGCGATCCGCGCCTGGTCGCTGACCCACGGCTACGCCACCGTGGACCGCCCGTACGAGCTCTGGACCGGCGGCATCGATGCCGGCTTCACCGAGCAGGGCCAGTACACGCTGCAGTGGGCGGTCAAGTAATCCCGACCGACTTCGAAAACGCGCCGCTTGCGGCGCGTTTTTCGTTGGGGCGCGCGAAGGTGCGGACGTGAGCCGCGACGCGCGCTGGCCGGGCGTCATCGGCGGGCTGTACGGCGCCTGCGGTGTCGGGCTGTCGGCGTACGCCGCGCACGCGGCCACGGGTGACGCGCAGCACGCGCTCTACACCGCGGCCGCGATGGCGCTGGTGCATGCCGTCGCGCTGGTGAGCTATGCGCCGGGGCGTTCGCGCGCGGGGAGCCTCGCGCAATTCGCGTTCGCCCTCGGCGTGCTGCTGTTCTCCGGGAGCCTCGTCGGCGCGCATGTTCTGGGTTGGCCGACGCGCTTGGCACCTGCAGGCGGCATGATCCTGATCGCGGGCTGGTTGTTCGCCGCGGTCGAACGTTCGTCGAGGCGCTGAAGATGCCGCGTTGGTCACGGGGATTCGATGTCGACGCCGCCGCCAAACATCTGCGGCGTGCCGATCGTGAGCTGGGCAAATGGATGCGCCGCATCGGCCCGATCGAGGCGAATCCGCAGTGGCGCCGTCCGTTCGATCCGGTGGACGCGCTGGCCCGCGCGATCCTCTATCAGCAGCTGTCGGGCAAGGCCGCGGCGACGATCGTCTCGCGCGTCGAAGCGGCGATCGAAAGCGACCGCCTGCATTTCGACACGCTGGGCCGCTGCGACGATCCCACGCTCCGCGCCTGTGGCGTGTCCGGCAACAAGCTGCTCGCGCTGCGCGATCTCGCACGCCGCGAACAACTCGGCGAGATCCCGACGCTGCGGCAGATGTCGGTGATGGACGAAGACGCGATCATCGCGGCGCTGGTGCCGATCCGCGGCATCGGGCGCTGGACGGTCGAGATGATGCTGATGTTCCGTCTCGGTCGGCCGGACGTGCTGCCCGTCGACGATCTCGGCATCCGCAAGGGTGCGCAGGTGCTCGACGAACTCGACGCGATGCTGCCGCCGCGCGCACTCGCCGAACGCGGTGAGGCCTGGGGGCCGTACCGCACGTACGCGAGCTTCTATCTCTGGCGCATCGCAGACTTCGCGACGCCGGCGTCCGCGCCGGTCAAGCGCTCGCAGAGCTGAGCGTCAACCCCTCGCAGTCGAGGCCGAATCGCGTGCGGAGCGTCGCCGCGAGCGCATCGACGTCGTTGAGTGCATCGTCGAAATGGATCGCGTGCATGCCGAGCATCGCCGATGCATGGAGATTGCGCGGGCTGTTGTCGATGAAGACGACTTCGGCGGGCGCCGCCGCGAGCTGCTGAAGGGCGAATTCGAAGATGCGCGCATCGTGCTTGCCGCTGCCGACAGACGCGGACACCACGATCGGATCGAACAGCGCCGCGAGGTTCCACGCAGCGGCGAGATGGTCGATGCGCTCCCGCCAGTTGTCGGTGACGATGCCGACGCGAAGCCGCGTCGCGAGCTGGCGTGCGAGCGCGAACATCGGATGGTTCATCGGCGTCGCGTCGAACGCGGCGTGCAGGACGCTCATGTGGACGTCGCGACCGAGCCGCGCGCAGAACGCGGGCCAGATCGCCGCATAGGTCGTATGGCCGGTGAGCAGGCCTTCGTTGAACGGCGCGAACGCCTCGCGGATGACGGACTCGGACAGCTCGAGCGCTTGCGCCATGTATCCGACGGTGGTGAACGAGCCGGTCGGATGCGTCGTCAGCACGCCGTCGAAGTCGAACAGCACGGCGCGAATCGCCGGCGACGACAGCGGCGCACCGACATGATTTCCACCGCGCGCGCTCAACCGCGATGGCACCAGTGCCACGGCTCGTAGACGATGCCGTGCGGGTTGTCGCGTGGGTAGCTCATGACGAAGCCGTACGCGCCCGCGTTCGCCTGCAGCCATTCGAACGCGGCGGTTCGTTCGAACGACTCCTCCGCCGGCGGTTCGCCCGGCGAGGAGATATCGAGCGCGCGGCCCGCATGGTGCTCGCTGTAGCCCGGCGCGGCGTTGACGGTGAGGATGTCGTCGACGGTCTGACCGCGTGCGAGCTTCCGCTCGAAGATGGCGAGCTGGTAGTCGTGGCTGCGGTAGCCGGAGATCGCTTCGAGCGCGATGCCATCGCGGCGCGCGGCGTCCTGCATGACGTGCCAGGCGCGCGCGGCAGCGGGACGCAGCCAGAGCGGGCGGCGATAGCGATCGAAACCGGCGAAGGCGAGGGCGGCCGGTTCGGCGACGAGTGCGAGACCGGTGCGCGCGCCGTAGGCCTCGGCGTCGAGCCCGAGTGCATGCAGGCGATGTTCGATGCGTGCCAGCGGCAGGTCGTGATCGTCGACATGCGTGCCGTGCGCGGGTGCGGCGAGTGCGCGGAGGGCGGCGTCGACGCCGGCTTCGCGTCGCCAGTTCCACGCGAGTGTTTCGAGCCCCGCTGCAGTCGACGCCGCGAGGAAGCGGCCGTCGCGCTTGCGTCGCAACACGTGCGTGGCGCGTGCGATCACGCGCGCGTTGGCATTGGAACGCGCGCGCAGCAGATGCGCGGGCCAGAGTTCGATCTCGGGCGTGTTGACGAGGACGGTCGGACGGATGCGCATCGCGGCAGGTTAGCGGGACGCCTGCGCGCTCGCCACGCCGCGCAGCGCGTCGAGCAGGGCTTCGGGTTGCACCGGGGTGACCACCAGCGCGGGTTGATCGCGCACCGGCAGGCGCAGCGCACGGCCGGTGGTGGTCATGAGGAACGCGCGCTGGCCGTCGCGCATCAGGAACCAGCCCGCGCGATAGCCGGGCAGTGCGGCGCCGAACAGCTTGAGCCGAGCGTGCGAGTCCGGATGCTCGCCGAGTGGCGAGACGCGCGCGCCATCGACATCGATATCCGAACGCGGCACGCGGCGGGTAAACGGGCCCGCCTTGACGATCAGCTGCGTCGACGTGAGTTCGATCGCACGACGTCGGAGCGACAGCAGCATGAAGGACGCGGCGACCAGTCCGACCACGAGCGCGACCGCGAATGCCGCTGCTGCCTCAACCGGTCGAGACGCGTGCGCCAGCAGCGCCAGCGCGACCAGAAGAGCCAGTACCGGCAGCGCCGCGGTGGCGCCGAGCAGCAGCACGGCGGTCTGCGACGGCGGTTCGACTTCGAAAGTGCGCAGCGGTGCGTCCATCGCTCAGGCGGCGTGTATCGCGGCCGCGAGAACGATCAACATGACGATCGCGACGGTGGCAAAGGATGCATTGCGACGCTTCATCTCAGATCTCCTTCTTCATGTAGAGCCAGGTGTAGAGACCGGCCTGCACGGCGTTGACGAGTTCCCAGCCCGCTTGGCCGAGCTGCGCGAGCGTCGCTTCGACGTCCTCCGTGCGCAGCCCCAGCATGCGCGGCTTCACCTGCACGACCTTGTACGACCAGCGACGACCGCTCATGTCTCATCGCCCTCCACGGGCGTCTCTTCAGGAACGCCGGCTTTCGGCATCCGGCCGGCCTTGCGCAGGGCGTCGCGCAACACGTATTCGATCTGCGCGTTGAGGCTGCGTAGCTCGTCGTCGGCCCAGCGCTGCACCGCCGACAGCACTTCGGCGTTGATGCGCAGCGGATAGGCCTTTTTCTCGCTCATCGACGGCGCCCGCGCAGCACGGCGACCAGCATCGCCACCGCGAGCGCGTTGACCGCGAGCGCGACACCGAGCGCCACCATCACGATGCGACTGACGTCGCCACGCGCCCAAAGCATGGCACCTGCGCCGACCAGCATCGTGATGCCGACCACGCGCATGAAGCGCACCAGCACCAGTGCGAGGTGCGACTCGCGCGCATCCGGATCGCGCCGCTGGCTGCTCTTCGCCAGCGACTGCGCGACCAGGAACGCCGGCACGCTGGTCAGCGCGAAGGCGAGCGCGATGCCGGTGCCGTCCATCAGTAGATGGAACCGGCGTTGACGATGGGCTGTGTGCCGCGTTCGCCGCAGAGCACGACCAGCAGGTTGCTGACCATCTGCGCCTTGCGCTCTTCGTCCAGGTGCACGACGCCGTTCTTCTCGAGTTCGGCGAGGGCCATCTGCACCATGCCGACGGCGCCGGCGACGATCCGTGTGCGCGCGGCGATGATCGCGTTCGCCTGCTGGCGCTGCAGCATGGCCTGCGCGATTTCAGGTGCATACGCCAGATGGCTGATGCGCGCGTCGACCACCTGCACGCCGGCGTCGGCGAGGCGCTCGGCCAGTTCCTGCGCGAGGTGCGCGCTGATCTCGGTGGCGTGGCTGCGCAGCGCGAGCTGGCCCTCTTCGTGCTGGTCGTAGGGATAGCTCGTCGCCATCGCACGCAGCGCGGATTCCGCCTGGATGTGCACGAAGCTTTCGTAGTCGTTGACGTTGAACACCGCTTCAGCGCTGTCCGCGACCTGCCAGACGATGACGGCCGCGATCTCGATCGGGGAGCCGTCCAGCTCGTTGACCTTGAGCTTGCCGCTCTCGAAGTTGCGCACGCGCAGGCTGACCTTCTTCTTCGAATAGAAGGGGTTGTTCCAGCGCAGGCCGTTATGGCGGTCGCTGCCGACGTAGCGGCCGAACAGGCTGAGCACCGCCGACTGGTTCGGCTCGAGCATGTACAGGCCGAACAGGCAGACGAAGAGCAGGGCGCCGACGACGGCGGCGATCACCATGCGCGAGGGCTCGGCGGCCGCGGCGGCGTTGATGAAGAACGCACCGTCGGCAAGGCCGGCCACCAGCAAGGCGAGCAGGACGGGGATACCGGGCAGCGAACGGGCTTGGATCTCTTTCATGGACGTTTCCTCCAGGGTGAGGAAACGATATCAGATCGATATCACCGTCTATCACCGCTTGTCGGCATCGGCGTCCACGTCGATCCGGTAGAGCGGGGCGGGCACGAACTCGCCGGTGGTGTAGACGTGCCGGCCGTCGCGGTCCCAGCCCATGGCCTCGGCCTGCGGCAGCCACGGCAGCGTGAGCACGCGCGGTGGCCGGACGACGGCGCGCGCCCAGTCCTCGGCCGGGTGCTTGGCGTAGATCAGCAGGTAGCGGTAGGTGAGGACCGCGAGGCGCTGACCGTCCGGCGAAATGCTGGCGGCGGTGACCTGCGCCGACAGCGGTGCGCGCTCGTCGGTGCCGCTCTGCGGCGCGAGCGCGGCGGGCATGCGCAACCGCGCGACGCGTTCGGCGACGGCGGGCGGATCGATCTGCGCGGTCAGCGGCAGCCGGAACAGCTCGGGCGGCTGTCGACGCTTGGAGATCAGCAGCACCTCACCGCGGCGCTCGTCGACGGCCACGGCCTCGCAGTCGCGCGGCCCGTCCGGCCAGCGGAAAACGATCGACCACGCCGGCTTGAGCCGGGCGTTCTCCAGCTTTGCCGGCTCTTCGATCACGTGCAGCTGCAGCGTGCGACGCAGGCCGCCGTTGTCGCCGGTGTCGGCCAGCATCAGGTAGTCGCGGCCCTGTTGGTGGAACGCCGCGATGTCCTCCCAGTCGGTCTTGGGCACGCCTTCGACGCGGAAGGTCGCGACGCGCTCGCCTTCGCGATCCACCGCGAACAGGCGGGGCGGATTGCCACCGTCGTCATGCATCCACAGCGTGTCGTCGTGGCGGTTGGACACCGCGAGCCCGCTGATCTCGCTCAACTGCGAATCCAGCATCAGGCCGCTCACGCGCGCGTCGCCGTGCGCGGGCTGCTGCGAGCACGCGGCGAGCGCGATCGCCAGCGCGCTGGCGACGGCGGCAAGGAGTCGGATGGGGAGCCCCGGTCGATGCATCCCAGCAAGGATCGCATGCACCCGTCCGCCGTTCGACCACGCCGCGCGCACACTGCGGTGCGGCGGCGATGCCGACGCCACGGCGCGCGCCTAGACTGTGCGTTTCCCGCAGGATGCCGCGCCATGCCCACGATCGGAACGCCGCTCTCTCCCTACGCCACGCGCGTGCTCCTGCTGGGCTCGGGTGAGCTGGGCAAGGAGGTCGCGATCGAGCTGCAGCGCCTGGGCTGCGAGGTGATCGCCGCGGACCGTTATGCCGACGCGCCGGCCATGCAGGTCGCGCATCGCAGCCACGTGCTGGACATGCTCGACGGCGACGCCATCCGCGCGCTGATCAACCTCGAGAAGCCGCATCTGGTCGTGCCGGAGATCGAGGCGATCCATACCCCGACGCTGGTCGAGTTGGAGCTGCAGTACCAGCAGGACGGCACGCCCACGCGCATCATCCCGACCGCCCGCGCCGCATGGCTGACGATGGACCGCGAAGGCATCCGCCGCCTCGCCGCGGAAACGCTGGAGCTGCCGACATCGCCGTACGCGTTCGTCGACACGATCGAGGAATACCGCGCCGCGGTCGCGCGCATCGGGCTGCCGTGCGTGGTGAAGCCGGTGATGTCGTCGTCGGGCAAGGGCCAGTCGACGGTTCGCATCGAAGGCGAGATCGACGAGGCGTGGGAGTACGCACAGACCGGCGGCCGCGCGGGCGCAGGGCGCGTCATCGTCGAGGGTTTCATCGACTTCGATTACGAGATCACGCTGCTCACCGTGCGTCACGTCGGTGGCACCACGTTCTGCGCACCGGTGGGCCATCTGCAGCGCGATGGCGACTATCGTGAGAGCTGGATGCCGCAGGCGATGAGCACCAAGGCATTGGCGACGTCGCAGCGCATCGCGCGCGCGATCACCGACGAACTCGGCGGCTGGGGCATGTTCGGCGTCGAACTGTTCGTGCGTGGCGACGACGTGTGGTTCAGCGAGGTCTCCCCGCGCCCGCACGACACGGGCCTGGTGACGCTGATCTCGCAGGACTTGTCCGAATTCGCGCTGCATGCGCGCGCCGTCCTCGGCCTGCCGATTCCGGCGATCCGCGAGTACGGGCCCGCCGCATCGTGCGCGGTGCTGGCCGAGGGCCACGGCGTGCCGGTCTTCTCCAACCTCGGCGACGCGCTGTCGCATCCCGATACCGCGCTGCGCCTGTTCGGCAAGCCGCGTGTCGCGGGACAGCGACGCGTGGCCGTCACACTCGCTCTCGGCGCGGATGTGGAGGATGCCCGCGAGCGGGCTCGACAGTCCGCCGCCGCCATCGCCATCGATCTGAAGTGAGGACTTGCGCATGACCGAGCACACCAGCGGCTACGCCGTTTTCCTGTTCGAACAGGCGTGGGAAGCGCTGGGCGACGCGATCAAGCCCTATGTGCAGGAAGGCCCGAGCGGTCCGCACATTCCCTGTCACATCGTCGATACCGGCGGTGCGTTCGTCGAAATGACGCTGCCGGCCAAGGATGAGAACGGCGCGGCCGCCGAAGTCGAGCTGATGATTCCGATGGCGATGGTGCGCATGATCGTGTCGATGCACAGCGACATCGCGTTCGGCTTCGCGCGCAGTCGCGAGCCGCGCCAGAACGCGTTGCCCGTGGTCGGCCCGAACGCGCCGCCGGCGCAGGAATCGTCGGCGGCCATGCCGCATACCGCGCAGTCGCCGGCTGCGAATGCGGCGATCGACGACGACCGCCGTCGACCCCCCGAAGGCTGAGCCGCGTCAGCGCGGCGCGATGTCCAACCAGACCAGGTGGTGATCGCTGGCGTCGAGCAGTTCGCTGCCGGGCGCGCCCTGTTTCGGCCAGAAGATGCCGCCGCCGCGCACGGGCAGGTCCTTCGACGGCAGCACGTAGTCCAGTCGCATCGTGCCGGCCTGCGGACCGAAATCGCCGGTGTGCTGCGCGACGTTGCCCCTGCGCGCGATGCCGTACTGCGCGGCGCGTTCCGGGCCGCCTTCGCTCGTCGGCGCGACCGCGTTGTTGATGCGCGGATGGTTGACGACCTGCAGGATGGCGCCGGGCTCGCCGTCACCGTCGGCCGGGTCGGCATTGTGGTCGCCGAGGATCACGAATGAAGCGTCCTGCGCGAGGCCGCCGCAGCGGCCGCGATCGTCGCAGAGCCACGGCTTGTCGCCGCCTGACAGGTACTCCGACCACAGACGGATTTCGTCGTAGTTGCGCAGGCCATTGCGGTTTTCCGTGCCGTCGAAGACCGGCGGCGTCGGATGCGCGGCGAGCACGTGGATGCGACCGGGCGGCGTGCGGACCGGCACGTCCCAGTGCGACTTCGACGACAGCGGAAACTTCGCCCACGCGGCGGCCGAATACCACGGCTCACCCGTCTTGGGATCGCGCGGCGCGCGTGCGTTCGGCAGGTTCTTCCAGAGGAAGTGCTGGAAGGTGCGGACGTCGTTCGTGTCGATCGGATAACGCGATAGGACGAGCATGCCGTACTGGCCGGGGTGCAGTCCGAAGCCCCACGAGTCGTTGCCCGCGCTGCGGCCTTCGCCACCGATCACACCATTGCGATCGAGATCGAATCCGCTCGGCACACCGGTGTTGACCGGCGCGAGGTAGCGATACGCATACGTCAGCGCGTCGCCACCGCCCGGCTGTGCGACGCCGAGGTAGCGCTGCTGGAACAGATCCGCGGCGCGATGCGCGTCGTCGTAGTCGAACTCGTTGAGCAGCACGATGTCGGGACGCACGCGTTGCAGCACGGCCGCGACCTTGCGCGCATTCGCATCGCCCGCTTCGAGGCGTTCGATCAGGCCGTTGGCGCGATCGTCGTTGAGCGACGTGTTGTAGGTCGCGATGCGTACCGCGGCAGTGCCGTTCGCACGCACGTCGCGTGCCCAGGCGTCGCGGTCGCCCTGCACGCGGACGCGCACGCAGGCGGCAAGCAGGATCAGCGCTGCGATCAGCAGCGCGGTCGTCAGGAATCGGGTCATGGGGTCTCGTCGGGAAAGGCCAGCCACTGGCGGCCGTCGAAGGCTTCGAGCGGTCGGAATCGCTGCTTGTAATCCATCTTCGGATGACCGGCGATCCAGTAGCCGAGATAGAGGTGGTCGCGGCCTTCGTCGATCGCCCATTGCAGCTGGCGAAGCACGGCGTAGGTGCCGAGACTGCGATCGGCGTGGTCGGGGTCGTAGAACGTGTACACGGCTGACAGCGCTTCGGGCGTCATGTCGGTGACGGCGACGGCGAGCAACCTGTGGTCGGCGGTCGCGGTGCGGAATTCGAGGAAGCGCGTGCGGCTCCAGCGCCCGACGAGGAACTGGTCGAACTCCGGCGCGCCGTGGCCGTCCATGCCGCCGCCAGCGTGGCGCGTCGACAGGTAACGTCGGTAGAGATCGAGGTGTTCGTCCGTGCGCTCGGCCGGGCAGATGCGCATGACGAGGTCGCTGTTGCGACGCAGGTTCTTGCGCTGCGTGCGGTTCGGCCGGAAGCCCGCGACTGGGATGCGCACCGGCGTGCAGGCGCGGCAGGCGGCGCAGTGCGGGCGGTAGACGATGTCGCCGGAGCGGCGGAATCCCCAGCCCAACGCCAGCGCGTACCACTCGGGCAGGCGCGGGTCGCGCGGATCGAGCACGAGGTCGCGCGCCTGCCGGCCCGGCCAGTAGCCGCACTCGTGCAGGCCCGTGTGGAACAGGCGGAGGTCTTCGCCTTCGCGCGACGGGGTGTTGCCCATGGCCCGGAGCATACCGCCCGTTGCGGCTGGCCCGCGGCTGAACGCGGACGGGGCGACGTCAACCGCCGAACGGTCCGGACGTTTCCCTTGCATCGGCGGCAACGCCTGCATCCCGGAGTACGCACGTGAAGCATTCCCAGATCCTCGCCCTTGCCGTGGCCTCGGTGCTCGCCGCCGGCGCGGCGTTCGCGGCCCCGCCGGCGACCACCACCGCCGCTCCGACCGGCGCGCGCCCGCACGCCCGGCTCGACGCCAACGGCGACGGCGTGATCGACCGTACCGAAGCGGCGAAGAATCCGCGCCTGGCGCAGAAATTCGACGAGCTCGACAAGAACAAGGACGGCCGCATCGACGCCGGCGAGCGTCCGCACCACGACGGCATGCGCGGCGGCCACGAAGGCGGCTGGAAGAAGCTCGACGCCAATAACGACGGTGCCATCGATCGCGCCGAGGCGGCGAAGATCCCGCAGTTCGCGGCGAAGTTCGACCAGCTCGACAAGAACAAGGACGGCCGCATCGACGCGTCGGAGCGCCCGCAGTGGGGCGGCCGCGATGGCATGCGCCACGGCGGCGGTTTCGCCAAGCTCGATGCGAACGGCGACGGCGCGATCGATCGCACCGAAGCCGCGAAGATCCCGCAGTTCGCGCAGAAGTTCGACCAGCTCGACAAGAACCGCGACGGCCGCATCGACGCCTCCGAGCGCCCGCAGCACGAAGGCCGCGGCGGCCTCGCCAAGCTTGACGCCGACAAGGACGGTCGCCTCAGCCGCGCGGAAGCCGCCAACTCGCCGTTCGCCGCGAAGTTCAACGACGTCGACACGAATAGGGACGGCTTCGTCGACCGCGAGGAAATGCGCGCCGCGTTCAAGCGCATGCATCCGCAGCGCGACAACGGCGTCGGCTCCGGCGGCACCGGCCGCTCCTGATTTCCCCAAGTTGCATGACCTGGCCCGCGTTCTCCGACGCGGGCCATTTTTTTGTCGGGCACGCTGCGCGTGCTGCGCTCGCAGGCGATCTCGCGACGTTTTCGAGGCGACAACGCGCATGTCGTCCACCGCTCATCCGATTGCCCGTTCGGGCAGCGAGTGAAGCTGCGTGGACGACCTATCGTCGGTCGCGGGCGAACAACGCGACGCGACGGGTATGACCGTGACGATCACCGAAGCCACAACCGATGCCGAGATTCTCGCGACGCGCGACGTCATGCGGCAGCTGCGCCCGAGCGTCGCCGAAGCCGATTACGTGACCACCGTGCGCCGCATGATGGATGCCGGATATCGTCAGGTCGCACTGGTCGAAGACGGCGACGTCCGTGCGGTGGCCGGCTTCCGCATCTTCGAAATGCTCTACACCGGCGGGCCGATTCTCTACGTCGATGACCTCAGCACCGACGGACGCGTCCGCTCGCGAGGCCACGGCCGGGCATTGCTGGACTGGCTGAAGGCGGAAGCACGGCGCAGTGGTTGCACGCAGCTGCATCTCGATTCCGGTGTGCAGCGCGAAAGCGCGCACCGGTTCTACTTCCGCGAAGGGCTAGGCGTGAACTGCTTCCACTTTCGCGTAATGCTGTGAGCCGCCGGTCGTGACGACGCCGGCGCGCGGCGCAATGTGCGTCCACAGGCGGACGCTGCAACGCCGCCTGCTTTGCCGCGCCGTGCGAACGACCCGCTTACGGCGCAACGACCTTCAGTGTCTTCGTCACCTGCCAGACCCCGTTCACGCGCTTGACCTCGAGCGTCTTGTACTTCGCCCACATGCGGTGGTGATAGGCGCTGTATTCGATCGTGCCGACGTCGGGGGCGGTCGGGCGGAAATGATCGACGTCGACCATCGTCGCCTTCTTCTTCGACGGCGGATGTACCGAGCCCGTGTCCTCGTCGGCGATGCGCTCGCAGTGCGACGCCGGCACCAGCGTCAGGCCCGGCTGCGGGCGCAGCACGTCGCGCACTTCGCGCGGTGCGTCGGCATGATCGACGGCGAGACACGCGACCGGCGTATCGATATCAGGCAGCTCCTTCTGCAGCACCGCCTGTGCGACCGGCAGCAGTGTTGCGGCGACGTGCCCGTCGAACGGGCCCGATGCGAGCTGCGGTGGTGCGGGTGTGCGGCCGGCGCGGAAGAACGCCATCACCACCACGATGACGATGCCGAACAGCAGTGCGACCTTGACCTTGGTCGCGCGGCGCTGCGCCGGTGTGCGCGTGGTTTCGTCGCCAAATTCGGAGCGGAAGCTCAGCTTGGCGTCGGAGGGACGCGTCGAATCGAGCAGGCCGGCGTCGCGCAGGATTTCACGCGCACGGCTGCCGTCGCTCGAATGCACGACCCATACCGCCGGGCGGGACGCTTCACCCTTGTCCCGATAGCTGACGGTCGAACGACGGCCACCCTTGTACGAGCGGCCGTCGGTGATGCGAACTTCGATGCCGGCTTCGCGCAGCATCTCGGCGACGCGCTCGACGTTCTCGAGCCGTGCACTGGAAAAGACCTGGCGCATCAGCCCACCTGCGGCGCGCGGCCGGCGCTTTCGGGCAGCACGCGGATCATGCCTTCCTGTGCGGTACTGGCGACCAGGCGGCCCTCACGGTCGTAGATCATGCCGCGGGCCAGGCCGCGTGCGCCTTGCGCGCTGGGGCTGTCGATCGTGTAGAGCAGCCAGTCGTCCGCGCGGAACGGGCGGTGGAACCACAGCGCGTGATCGAGCGAGGCCATCTGCACGTTCGGCTGGTAGTAGCTGATGCCGTGCGGAAAGGTTGCCGTGCCGAGCAGATGGAAGTCGGACGCATACGTCAGCAGCGCGCGATGCAGTTCCGGATCGTCGCCGACCTTCTCGCTCAGGCGGAACCAGACCTGCTGGTAAGGCGGACGCTTGGGCGGACGCAGTTCGTCGCGCGGATAGACGTGGCGGAACTCGAACGGTCCCTGGCGGGACAGCCAGCGCTGCACCTTGGTCGGCAGCTTGGCCAGCACTTCCGGCGGCACGGTGTGATCGTGTTCGACGTCCTCGGGCTTCGGCACTTCGGGCATCGACAGCTGGTGTTCGTTGCCTTCTTCCTGGTGCTGGAACGACGCGGCCAGGAACAGGATCGGCTGGCCGTGCTGGATCGCCGTCACGCGACGCACCGAGAAGCTGCCACCGTCGCGCGTGCGGTCGACCATGTACAGGATCGGCGCTTCGATGTCGCCGGCACGCAGGAAGTAGGCGTGCAGCGAATGCGCCCCGCGCTCGTCCTTGGCCGAATCCATCGTGTTCTGCGCCGCTGACAGCGCTTGGCCGAGCACCTGGCCGCCGAAGACGTACTTGGTGCCGATGTCGCGGCTCTGGCCGCGGAACACGTTGTCTTCGAGCCGTTCGACCGCGAGCAGGTCGACCAGCTCGGAAACCGGGGAGGTCATGCGCGGATTTCCTGCGGAATGGCCGCGAATTATAGCGGCCGGTCCCCGTCCGCCCGGTTCAGGGCGCGGGCGCGTTCAGGCGCTGCAACCGGACGTTGGTCAGCACGTGCGGCCACGGAAACAGCGGGCCGGGGTCGCGCTTGCGGCGAACCTGGCGGGTCGGGTCGTCGCTGGCCGCGACGACCGTGGTGTCCAGGTCCTCGTGGCCGGCGATGAAGCGCAGTGCAGGGTGGTCCGCCGCGAGCCGCTTCAGCAACGCAACCAGCGTGTCGATCTGCGCGGGCGTATAGGGCTCGTCCATCGCCTGATGGTCGGCGTCCAGCCAGCGCGGATAGCGGCCGGTGTTGACGAGTTCGATGCCGATCGACCGCGGGTTGTAGCCCCGCGTGTGGTTGGCGACGCGCTCGATGGCGACGTACTGGTGCAGCGAGCCGTCGCGGTCGATGTAGAAGTGCCCGCTGTTGCCGGTGCCGCTGCCTTCGTACAGCACCTTCTCGCCGAACGCCCGCGACTCGGCGAGCGTCGGCACTTCCGTGCAGTGGATGACGACGAGGTCGACCTGCGACAGCGGCCGCGCCTCCAGGCGCGCCTCGTAGGGCAGGGGATCGACGTCGATGGGCAGGGGCGGCAGGTCGGGCAGCATGCGGCGATCGTAGCGTGACGGGGCGACGACGGCCGCCCGCGACGCGCCAGACGCGCGGACCGGCGACAATGGCCGTCTTCCCTGCCTTCCGAGCGCCATGCGCGGCCACTGCATCCTTTCCCACGGTTTCGAAAGCGGCCCGGACGCCACCAAGGTGACCGCGCTCGCCGACGTCGCCGAGCGCCTCGGTTTCAGCCACGAGCGCCCCGACTACACCGACCTCGACGCGATGCGCGACGTCAGCCCGCTCGGCGATGTCGCCGCGCGCCTCGAACGCCTGCGCGAGCGCGTGCGTGCCGCGGCAGCGCGTGGTCCGGTGGTGCTCGCCGGCTCGAGCCTCGGCGCGTGGATCAGCGGCCGCGTCTCGCTCGAGTTCGACGTCAGCGCACTGTTCCTGATGGCGCCGCCGGTCGCGCTGGATGCCGCACATCCGCTGCAGGCGGCCAACGTGCCGACGTCGATCGTCCACGGCTGGGGTGACGAGCTGATCCCGGCGGATGACGTCGTCGGCTGGGCGAAGGCGCGCTGCGCCACGCTGCTCATGGTCGACGACGCACATCGGCTGTCGAACCACGTCGAACTGAGTGCGCGTGCGTTCTCCGCGCTGCTCGAAGGACTCTGACTGATGCGCTTCTTCGCCAGCTGCGGCAAGGGCCTGGAATACCTGCTCGTCGACGAGCTGATCGCGCTCGGTTGCGCGCATGCGACCGCGACCACCGCCGGCGCCAACGTCGAAGGCACGCTCGCCGATGCGCAGCGCGCGGTGATGTGGTCGCGCCTGGCCAGCCGCATCCTGTGGCCGATTTCCGAATTCGACTGCGCGGACGAGCATGCGCTCTACGCCGGCGCGTCGAAGGTGGACTGGACGCAGCACGTGCCGCCGCACGCGACGATCGCGGTCGATGCGCACGTCGGCGGTACCGCGCTCAAGCACGCGCAGTACGCCGCGCAACGCGTGAAGGACGCGGTCGTCGACACGATGCGCGCGCAGACCGGTTCGCGTCCGGACGTCGACCTCGACGTGCCGGACGTGCGCATCAATCTGGTCGTGCGCAAGAACCGCGCGATCCTGTCGATCGATCTGTCGGGCGCACCGATGCACCGCCGTGGCTGGCGTCGCAAGCAGGTCGATGCGCCGCTGAAGGAGAACCTCGCGGCTGCGGTGCTGATGCGGGGTCGCTGGATGGACGCCTATCGCGACGGCGGGGCGTTGCTCGATCCCATGTGTGGCAGCGGCACGCTGCTGATCGAAGGCGCGCTGATGGCCGCGGACGTCGCGCCGGGCCTGATGCGCCATGGCGATGCCGCGCCGACGCGCTGGCCGGGTTTCGACGCGACGAGGTGGGCCGATATCCGCGTGGATGCGATCCGTCGCGAAGCCGAAGGTCGTGCCGCGCTGCGTACGGTGTTCTTTGGCCGCGACTTCGATCCGCTGGCGGTTCGCGCCGCGCGCGACAACGCGATCACTGCGGGCCTGGTCGATGTGATCGACTGGCAGCAGGGCGATGTGCGCGATCTCGCGCTGCCTGGGGACATCGCGGCCGGCAGCGGCCTCGTCGCCTGCAATCCGCCGTACGACGCGCGCCTCGCCGCCGATCCCGCGCTGTACCGCGCACTCGGCGATGCGCTGCGTCGCAGCCTGCCGACATGGCGCGCGAGCCTGCTCTGCGGCGACGAATCGCTGGCGCGCGCGACTGGCCTGCGCGCGAAGAAGACCTACCGCCTGTTCAACGGCGCGATCGAGACGGTTTTGCTCACCGTCGATCCGATCGGGCCGGTGCGCGAGGCCGCGAACACCGAAACGCCGGCTGTGTTGACGCCCGGCGCGGAGATGGTCGCGAATCGTCTGCGCAAGAACCTCAAGCGTCTGAAGGCCTGGCGCGAGCGCGAAGGCATCACGTGCTTCCGCGCCTACGACGCCGACCTGCCCGAATACGCCGCGGCCATCGACGTCTACACCACTGACGAACACGAGCCGCGCACCTTCCTGCACGTGCAGGAATACGCCGCTCCGGCGGAGATTCCCGAAGCCGATACGCGTCGTCGTCGCAATGAGCTGCTGGCCGCGGCGCGCGAGGTGTTCGGCGTGTCGCGTGACAACGTCGCGGTGAAAACGCGCGAGCGAGGCAAGGGCGGCAGCAAGTACGGGCACTTCGACCGTCGCGGCGAATTCATCGTCGTGCGCGAAGGTCGCGCGCACCTGCGCGTGAACCTGTTCGACTATCTCGACACCGGCCTCTTCCTCGACCACCGGCCGATGCGCATGCGCCTGTTCGCGGAGGCGAACGACGCGCGCTTTCTCAACCTGTTCGCCTACACCGGTGCAGCGACCGTGCACGCGGCGCTCGGTGGCGCGCGCTCGACGACGACGGTCGATCTGTCGGCGACCTACCTGCAGTGGTGCGCCGACAACCTGCAGGAAAGCGGCATCGGCGGTTCGCGCCATCGTCTGGTGCAGGCCGATGCGATCGCATGGCTGGAAAGCGACACCGGCCAGTACGACCTCGTGTTCTGCGACCCGCCGACGTTCTCGAACTCCAAGCGCGCCAGCGACTTCGACGTGCAGGCCTCGCACGTCCGGTTACTGCGCGCGGCCGTCGCGCGTCTCGCGCCCGGCGGCGTGCTGTACTTCTCGAACAATTTCCGTCGCTTCAAGATGGATGAAGCGGCCGTGGGCGAATTCGCGCACGTCGAAGACATTAGCGAATCGACCATTCCGCCGGACTTCGAGCGCGATGCGCGCATCCATCGCTGCTGGAAAATCACGGCACGCGGCTGACACTGCCCGGCATCACGGATGGAACGAAACGTGCGCTCCGTGCGCACTTCGGTTCGGCCGCCACGTCGCCATTCTTTGCGCATCGCAATTCGATGGAGTCTCCGATGTCCCGTCCCGCCCGTGTCACCCGTCTTTCCACCGGCATGCCGGCCTCCGACGGCGCCGGCGTCAAGCTCACGCGCGTGATCGGGACGCCACAGCTCGATGCGCTCGATCCGTTCCTGATGCTCGACGAGTTCGGCACCGACCGGCCGCAGGACTACCTCGCGGGTTTCCCCGACCATCCGCATCGCGGCTTCGAAACCGTCACCTACATGCTCGATGGCCGCATGCGTCATCGCGACAACCACGGCAACGAAGGCGTGCTGGTGCCGGGCAGCGTGCAGTGGATGACGGCCGGTCGCGGGCTCGTGCATTCGGAAATGCCCGAACAGCAGGAAGGCCGCATGCGCGGTTTCCAGCTGTGGGTGAACCTGCCGGCGCGCGACAAGATGGGCGAGCCGAAGTACCAGGAATTCGCGCCCGAGCGCATTCCGGTTGCGCAGCCGGCCGCGGGCGTGATCGTGAAGGTGATCGCGGGCGAAGTCGACGGATCGGTCGGCCCGATCGTGCAGCCGGCGACGTCGCCGGTATATCTCGACATTGCGCTGGAGCCGGGGGCGTCGTGGTCGTACACGCTGCCCGAGGGGCATGCGGGTTTCGTCTACGCGTATGAGGGCGATGTCGACGTCGGTGACCAGACCGTGCGCGTCAAGCAGCTCGGCGTGCTCGACGGTGAGGTGGTGTCGTTCGAGGCAAAGAATGCGGCGCGCGTACTGCTGGTCGCCGGTCGGCCGCTGCGTGAGCCGGTCGCGCGCTACGGGCCGTTCGTGATGAACACGCGCGCGGAACTCGAGCAGGCCTTCGCGGATTACCAGGCCGGCCGGTTCTGAAACATGAAACGGCCGGGCGTGTGCCCGGCCGTTCGATCACTTGCTGGTGAGCTGGGCGCTGCCGCCCGTGCCGAAGTGCAAGGCATTGGTCTGCGTGATCGCCTGCGTCAGCGCTTCCTTCGACGGGGCCTGGATCCACAGGTAGGCGACACGGCCGTCGGGCAGCGGGATCAGCGTTTCGCGGGCCTGCACGTCCGGCTGGCCCGCGAGTTCGCTGCGGTACCAGTAGGTCGCACGCCCGTCGATCTGCGCTTCCTCGGCGCGATCGCCGCGGTTCGGCTTGAACGCGCTCTGCGCCGCCATGTACAGGCCGAACGCTTCACTGCCGTCCGGTCGCATGGCGCGGCAGAACTGCGTGCCGCCTGCGGTTTTGGTTTCCCACGTAAGTCCGCTGTCGGCGGGAAGCGTCGGGCAGGTCGTAGCGGCCTGAGCGTGCGCGTAGCTCCCCATCGCGAGCAGCATGAAGCCGATCGATACGCGAATGGTCTTGACCATGTGTTTCCCCTGCGTGCCGCGGCGACGACCGCGACCACGGCCCGAACATAGTCCGTTCCAGAGCGCTTGACAAATGACTTTGCTTCAGGCTGGGCCCTGTTCAGGCCGCTATGGCGCACTGCGTCACAAGGGGACGCGCCGCGTCACCCGGCCGCGGCGCGCATGCCTTGAAAACCCGTCTCAACGGCGATCGACGCGGATCGTCGCGTTCGGCGGGGAGGCGAAATCCAGCGAGACCAGCACCAGCCGCCAGGTGTCGCCGAGATCGGCCGCGGGCGCTTTGCCCGAGTCGAGCACCACGTCATGGGTCATCCCACCCATCGCGTGCTTGAACGCGACGATCGCGGTACCGGCCTGGATGCACTGCACGTTCGGCCGGCAGCGCGAATCGCTGGTCACGCCGACATAGGTGAGGGTGCTCGCGTCGGGCAGCGTCACCGTGTCGCCCGTCGCGAGCGTGGCCGGCGTGCCCGCGGCGAGGCTGCGGCCGCCGCCCGCGCCGGCGGACGCGCAGCCGGCGAGCAGGAGCATCGGAAGGAACGCGGTGGCGAAACGGCGCATGGCGGACTCCGGTCGAAGGAAGGCGTCGAGCCTAGCCGGCCGCATGTCGTCGCCGCTTCACGGTTCGCGGCGATCGTCGACCGTGGCACGGCCGTCGTTCAGCACGTGGATGGTGATGCGGCGGCCGTACTCGCTGTCGGCGGTGGGGCCGATGTCGCAGCCGCACAGCGCCTGCGCCAGCGGCGGAATCGTATTGCTGTGGCCCACCACCAGCACGGTGCCCGTCATGTACTTGCGGCGCAGCTCGGCGGCGAAGTCCGCGGCGGGGCGCGCGGCGTCGTAGGTGGTCACCGTCAGATGCTGCGACGCCGCGACCGGAGCGGCAGTCTGCTGCGTGCGGCGGAAATTGCTCGCGTAGATCGCAACGAGCGGCGTATCGCGCAGGCGCTTGGCGAGCTTTTCGGCGCGCTTCTGCCCGGCCGGCGAGAGCGACGGATCGCGCGCGTTGTCGTCCGCCTTCTCGGCGTGGCGCACGAGCACGAAGGTCGCGCCCGGGATCGCGTCGTCGCCATGCGTGGTCGCGCAGGCGCCGAGCACGGCGAGCATGGACAACGCGGCGAGCCGCAGGAACAGGCTGCGCATGGCGACGGTTTCCCCTAACCGGAATCGGCGCATCACAGCGTGCCGCCGGGTGTCGCGCATGTGCAGCTGGTCATGTCAGCGCGCCGCCAAGGTGATCAGCAGCCCGCGCGCGGCAGCGACGCGCTGCGCCGCCTCGGGCAGATCGAGCGACAGCTTCAGCTTGTCCGGACCGTCCATCCGGTACAGCTTGGGCTGGCCTTGGATCAGCTTGATGACCGCCATCGGGTCGACGTTCGGCTTTTCGACGAACTGCACGCGCCCGGTCTTTTCGCCGAGCTCGAGCTTGCGGATGCCCAGGCGTGTCGCCTCGAGCTTGAGTTCGGCGACGGTGAACAGGTTCTTGGCCGCATCCGGAAGCAGGCCGAAACGGTCGATCATCTCGACCTGCAACTCGCGCAGCTCGTCCGCATTGCGCGCGCTGCTGATGCGCTTGTACAGCGTCAGGCGCGTGTGCACGTCGGGCAGGTAGTCATCGGGGATCAGGGCCGGAACGTGCAGTTCGACGTCCGCACCGCGCGCTTCGACCATGTCGACATCGGGCAGCTTGCCCTGGCGGATCGAGCGCACGGCGCGTTCCAGCAGCTCGGTGTAGAGACTGAAGCCGACCTCCGCCATCTGGCCGCTCTGCTCCTCGCCCAGCAACTCGCCCGCGCCGCGGATCTCGAGATCGTGCGTCGCAAGGGTGAAGCCGGCACCGAGCTCGTCCATGGCCTCGATCGCATCCAGCCGCTTCCTGGCGTCCGCCGTGATCGCCTTGCGATCCGGGATGACGAGGTACGCATACGCACGATGGTGCGAACGACCGACGCGACCGCGCAGCTGGTGCAACTGCGCCAGGCCGAACTTGTCGGCGCGGTTGATGATGATCGTGTTCGCGTTCGGGATGTCGATGCCCGACTCGATGATCGTCGTCGACAGCAGCACGTTGAAGCGCTGCTTGTGGAAGTCGAGCATCACGCGCTCGAGCTCGCGCTCCGGCATCTGGCCGTGCGCGACGCCGATGCGGGCATCGGGCACGAGTTCCTGCAGCTGGCGCTGCATGCGGCCGATCGATTCGACGTCGTTGTGCAGGAAATAGACCTGGCCGCCACGCGAGAGCTCGCGCTGGAAGGCTTCACGCAGCTGCGCGTCGTCCCAAGGAACGACGAAGGTCTGCACGGCGAGGCGATGCGCGGGTGGCGTCGCGATGATCGAGAGATCGCGCAGGCCCGCCATCGCCATGTTGAGTGTGCGCGGAATGGGTGTTGCGGTGAGCGTCAGCAAGTGCACATTCGCGCGCAGCGCCTTCAGCGCCTCCTTCTGGCGCACGCCGAAGCGCTGTTCCTCGTCGACGATGACGAGGCCGAGGTCCTTGAACTTCACGTCCGGCTGCAAGAGCCGGTGCGTGCCGACGATCACGTCGATGGTGCCCTCCGTGACCTTTTCGAGTTCGGCCGCGATCTCCTTCTTCGACTTGAAACGCGACAGCACTTCGACGCGGATCGGCCAGTCGGCGAAGCGGTCGCGGAAGTTGCGGTAGTGCTGTTCGGCCAGCAGCGTGGTCGGCACCAGCAGCGCGACCTGCTTGCCGCCGGCGGCCGCGGTGAACGCCGCGCGCACCGCGACTTCCGTCTTGCCGAAGCCGACGTCGCCGCAGACCACGCGATCCATCGGCTGGCTGGACTGCAGGTCGCGCACCACCGCGCTGATCGCAGCGGCCTGGTCGGGCGTTTCCTCGAAGGGGAACGTCGCGGCGAACGGCTCGTACATGGTGCGATCGACATCGATCGCGAGGCCCGCGCGCGCCTGGCGCTTGGCCTGGATTTCGAGCAGTTCGGCGGCGACGTCGCGGACCTTTTCCGCCGCCTTCTTCTTCGCCTTCTGCCACTGCTCGCCGCCGAGCGAATGCAGCGGCGCCGTTTCTTCCGACGCGCCGGAATAGCGGTTGATGAGGTGCAGCTGCGCGACCGGCACGTACAGCCGATCGCCCTTGGCGTATTCGATGTCGAGGAATTCGCCGGGTGTGCCGCCGACGTCGAGCGTCACCAGTCCGCGATAGCGGCCGACGCCGTGATCCTCGTGAACGATCGGCGCGCCTTCGGTGAGCTCGCCGAGGTCGCGGATGATCGCTTCCGGCTCGCGTCCGACGCGCTTGCGGCGGCGCGGCTGGGACGCGCGCTCGGGGAACAGCTGGCGCTCGGTGAGGACGGTGAAGGTCGGCGTCGAGATCGAGAAGCCGTCGTCGAGCGGGGCGACGGCGATCGCAAACAGCTTGCCGCTCGCGGCGCTTCGCGCGGCGGGCCCGCGTTCGTAGAACGTCGTCCAGTCACTCAGCACGGTCGCTGTGAGCTCGACCGCTTCGAGCAGCTCGATCAGCGCCTCGCGTCGGCCCGCGGAATCCGCCGCGATCAGCATGTCGCCCGGATATGCAGTGACGAACGACTTCAGGGAATCGCTGGCGGCGGGGTCGCGCGGCGCGAGCGGCAGCGGCATCGCGGGCTGATCGCCGAGCGGTTGGGCGCGATCGAGTTGCGCATGGTTCGCGCCGCAGACTTCGACGCGCGAGGTCTCGTTGAAAATGCCGCGCAATGCGTCCGGCGCGAGGTAGAGCTCGGCCGGCGGCAGCACGGGGCGTTCGACGTCGTGGCGGCGCTGCTCGTAGCGCTCGCCGGTCTGCGACCAGAACTGGTCGGCGGCTTCGAAACTGCCCTCGGTGACGATGGGCAGCACGCCGTCGACCATGTAGTCGAACAGCGTGGCCGTGTCGTCGAAGAACAGCGGCAGGTAGTACTCGACACCGGCCGGTGCGAGGCCGGATTTCAGATCCTGGTAGAGCGCGCTGCGGCGCGTGTCGACGTCGAAGCGATCGCGCAGGCGTTCGAGCGCACTCTTGAGGGCAGCGTCGTCCAGCGGCAGTTCGCGGCCGGGCAACAGATGGATCCGTTCCATCTTTTCCAGCGAACGCTGCGATTCCGGATCGAACACGCGGATGGTGTCGATCTCGTCGTCGAGCATTTCGACGCGGAAGGGCTGGTCCGCGCCCATCGGATACACGTCGAGCAGGCCACCACGTACCGCGAAGTCGCCGGGATCGAGCACCTGCGGGACGTGGCGGTAGCCTGCAGCTTCGAGGCGCCGCTTCTCGGCATCGAGATCGAGTCGCTGGCCGACGCGCACATCGAAACTGCCGCCGACGACATGCTTCGGCGGCGCCAGGCGCTGCATGAGCGTCTGCACCGGCAGCACCACCACGCCGCGCGTGAGCTGCGGCAGGCGATGCAGCGTCGCCAGGCGCTGGCTGACGATGTCGGGATGGGGGCTGAAGGCGTCGTAGGGCAGCGTCTCCCAGTCGGGAAACGCGAGCACCGGAATGTCGCCATCGACGCCGCTGCGCGCGCCGAGCAAGGTGCGCAGGTCGCCTTCGAGCTGGTGCGCGGTCTGGTTGTCGCGGGTGATCGCGAGCAGCGGGCCGTCGTGCGACGTGGCCGCGGCGGCGATGTGGAAGGCGAGCGCCGACGACGAAGCCGGCGCGCGCCACCAGGCGCGCTGCTGGCCGGCCTTGGGCAGCGGCGGAATGGGGAGAAGGGGGGCGGGCATGAGGCGCGCGATTCTACTGAACCGCGTCGCACGCCCTGCGCCGGGTCATCGGCGTGGCAGTTCGAGGGCGACGCGCGCCATCGACGGATCGTTCGCGCCCTCGACGGTGCGGAAGCCCAGCGTGCCGGCCAGCGCGAGCACGTCCGCGTCCTGCGGCAGCTCGCCGCGCAGCACACCCAGCCCGCGGCTGCGCGCCCATTTGGCCACGCGGGTCAGCAGGTAGCGGCGCATGCCCATGCCCGCGACGAAGCGGCTGACCAGCAGGGTGAAGTCGCCTTCGTGCGCGGCGGCGTCGGTATGGATGTAGGCGATCGCCGCGACGACGGCTTCGCCTGGCGCATCGAGATCGGTCGCGACCAAGGTGAACTCGGTGCGCGGATTGGGGCGCGACAGGCGATCGGCGTCGTTGGTCGACAGCTCGCGGTTGCCCGACAGCGGCGCCCGCGCGGCTTCCGGTTCGAGCAGGCCGAAGCCCGCGCGGAGCGGTTCGGCGTCCTCGGGGCGGATCGGCCGGATCAGCACCTCGCGACCATTCGGAAGACGGTGGCGTTCATGCCAAGGGGGAAGACGATCGCGCGCAGCCATCGGCCGATCATTCCAGAATGGGCGTGAGCCTTCCGTCGACTGGAGTCCGCGTGCCCGACGCCGCCCGATATTGCCGCTTGCCCGTGCGGCATCGCGACGCATGAGCGACACGCCCGAACGCCCCCGTTTCGCCGCCGCGCTGCGCTTCTGGCTGTTGCTGGGCTGCATCAGCTTCGGCGGGCCGGCGGGGCAGATCGCGATCATGCACACGGAGCTGGTGGACCGCCGGCGCTGGGTGGACGAGCACGCATTCACCCGCGCACTGGACGTCTGCATGCTGCTGCCGGGCCCCGAGGCCATGCAGCTGGCGACCTGGATCGGCTGGCGCCTGCACGGCCTGCGTGGCGGCCTGGTCGCAGGTGGGCTGTTCGTGCTGCCGGCCTCGCTGCTGCTCGCCGGGCTGTCCTGGATGTATTTCGCGGGGCAGTCGATCCCGCTCGTGGGCGGCGTCGTATTCGGTCTGCAGGCAGCGGTGCTGGGCCTGCTGGCGGCCGCTCTCGAGCGACTCGGGCGTCGCGTGCTGAAGACGACGACGTCGCGTCTCGTCGCGCTGGGCTCGCTGATCGCGGTGGCCGCCGCGCACGTCGCGTTTCCGTGGGTGATGCTCGCTGCCGCGCTGATCGGCTGGTGGATGGGGCGGAAGCGGGAAGTCGATGCGCCGCCCGCGTCCGACGCGCCGTCCCCCTCGATCGCCCGCAGCGCCGGCGTGTTCGCGCTGCTCGCGACCGCTTGGCTCGCACCGCTCGCGGCACTCGCGGCGTGGCTGGGGCGCGACAGCACCAGCGCCGCGGTCGGCAGCTTCCTCTCGCGCGCCGCACTGCTCACCTTCGGCGGGGCATACGCGGTGCTGCCGTATGTCGCCGGCGAGGCGGTCCACACCTATGGCTGGCTGTCGACCGAGCGGATGATGGCCGGCCTTGCGCTCGCCGAAACCACGCCGGGACCCCTGGTGCTGGTGCTCGAATACGTCGGTTTCGCCGCGGGCTGGTCGCATCCGGATCTGCCGTCGACCACCGGCTCCGCGCTGCTCACGGCTGCAGTGGCGGTGTGGGCGACCTTCATGCCCAGCCTGCTGCTGGTGCTGACGCTCGCGCCCTGGGTGGATCGCGTCGGGCGATGGCGTGCGGCCGCGGCGGCGTTGTCGGGGATAACCGCCGCGGTGGTCGGTGTGATCGCGCAGTTGGCGCTGTGGTTCGGCGCGACGCTGCTGTCGCGATCGGACGTCGCGCATGGCGTCGTCGCCGTGGTGCTCGCGGCCGGCGTGTTCGTCGGCACGCGCCGCGGCATGGCGGTGTACGCATTGGTGCCGGCCTGCGGCGTCATCGGCATGCTGCTGGACATGGCGCTGCGCTGACGCGGGCCATCGCACCGGCATTGGTAGACTCGCCGGCTTCACACGAAACGGGACGGTCCATGGCTGGCGGCGGCGATTCCACTCGCGCGATCTTCTTTGCGCTTGGCGCGAACCTTGCGATCGCGATCGCCAAGGGCGTGGCGGCGTTCTTCACCGGCTCGAGCGCGATGCTCGCCGAGACCGTGCACTCGCTGGCCGACTGCGGCAACCAGGTGCTGCTGCTGATCGGCGTCAACCAGTCCAAGAAGCCGCCGTCGCCGAACTATCCGCTGGGCTACGGCAAGGCGATCTACTTCTGGTCGTTCCTCGTCGCGATCATGCTGTTCACCATCGGCGGCATGTTTTCGCTGTACGAGGGCATCCACAAGCTGGGCGAGTCCGAGCCGTTGAGGCAGTGGTGGTGGGCTGCCGGCGTGCTCACCTTCGGCGTGATCGCCGAAGGCATTTCGATGCGCGCCTGCATGCAGGAAGTGAACAAGGCCCGTGGCGATCGCTCGCTGACGCAGTGGTTCCGCGAAACGCGCCAGGGCGAGCTGCTGGTGATCTTCGGCGAGGACCTCGCAGCGTTGGCCGGCCTCGTGCTCGCGCTGGTCGCGGTCATGCTGTCGGTGATCACCGGTAACCCGATCTGGGATGCCATCGGCACGATCGGCATCGGCGTGCTGCTCATCGTGGTCGCGGCGATGGTCGGTGTCGGCATCAAGGCGATGCTGATCGGCCAGAGCATGGATCCGGCACGCGAACGCGAACTTTGCGACTTCCTGAAAGCGCGCGCCGAGATCGATCGCGTGCTCAGCCTGATCACCGTGCAGCTCGGCAATCATTCGGTGGTGTCGGTGCAGGCGCAGATGCGCGAAACCGGGTCCGCGGTCGCGATGGTGCATGCGATCAACACGGTCGAACGCGAAATGAAGGCAGCGTTCCCGGAAGTGCGCTGGAGCTTCTTCGAGCCGGACCTGGCCGACAAGGGCAGCGCGCCGACCAACGACTGATCAGTCGGCGGCCTTCAGCCACTCCACGCGCCACGACGCGCCGGTGGGCTCGCCGAGGATTTTGGCGAGCGCCGACACCAGCTCGCGCAGACGTTCGTCGAAACGCCAGGGCGCGTTGAGCAGCATCAGGCCGCTGCCGTTCATGCGCAGCGGCGAATCGTCGGGGCGCACCAGCAATTCGGCGACCAGCACCGACTTCGCCGGCATCGTCGCCATCGACCGATAGGTGCGCTGCAGCGCACGTCGCTGCTTGATCGGATACCACAGTGCGTAGGTGCCCTGCGGCCAGCGTTCGAGCGCATCGCGCAGCGCACGGAACGCGGTGGTGAATTCCTCGAGCTGCGCCTCGAACGGCGGGTCGATCAGCACCAGTCCGCGTCCGAAGCGTTCGTTGCCGACGCGCGGCGGCAACAGGGCGTGCATCGCCGTATAGCCGTCGCGCGCGTGCACGGCCACGCGGGGATCCGCACCGACCGACGCCTTCAGTGCGTCCGCCTCCTCCGGCTGCAGTTCGCAGCAGGCGATGCGGTCCTGCGCACGCAGCGCGTGCGCGAGCAGCCACGGGGAGCCCGGATACGCCATCGGGCCGTGTACCTGGCGGCACGCGGAGATCGCATCGACGTAGGCGCGCAGCGGCGCCGGTGCGGTGCCCGGCTGCAGGCGGTCGATCGCCTCGATGCCGCCGGCCGCCTCGCCCGTGCGCTTCGCCTGCGCGGCGTCGAGGTAATAGAGCCCGCGCCCGGCGTGCGTATCGAGCGCGAACAGGGGCGCCGGCTTGGCGACGAGGGCATCGCAGAGCGCGAGCAGCGCGGCGTGCTTGAGCACGTCGGCATGGTTGCCGGCGTGGAAGGCGTGTCGGTAGTTCATGGGGATAGGGTACGCGGTGGCACACTGGCGGCCGAGTCGGAGGGGCACATGGGGCGGATCCTGCTGGTCGAGGACGAGAGCGCGATCGCGCGGACGGTCGAGTTCGCGCTGCGCGAGGAGGGCTTCGAGGTCGAGCACGCGCTTACCGGCGGCGACGCACTGCAGCTCGCCGCGGCCGGCATGCACGACCTCGCGATCCTCGACGTCGGCTTGCCCGACATCGGCGGCTTCGCGCTGTGCCGTGAACTTCGCCGCCACGCGCCTGCGCTGCCGGTGATCTTCCTCACCGCGCGCGATGCCGAAGCCGATCGCGTGCTCGGTTTCGAGATTGGTGCGGACGACTACGTCGCGAAACCCTTCTCACCGCGTGAACTCGCCGCACGGGTGCGCGCCGTGTTGCGACGCAGCCGCGGCGCCGCGCCCACCGGCACGTTCGTGCACGACGCCGAAGGCCATCGCATCGCCTGGCGCGGCCGTGCGCTGGACCTCACGCGCTACGAATACGGCCTGCTCGCCGCGCTGCTGCAGCGACCGGGCGCGATCCTGTCGCGTGCGCAGCTGATGGACCGCGTCTGGGGCATGGACAGCGACAGCACCGACCGCACCGTCGACACGCACATCAAGACGCTGCGCGCCAAGCTGCGCGACATCGATCCGGACGCCGACCCGATCCGCACGCAGCGCGGCCTCGGCTATTCGCTGTACGTCGACTGACATGCGCATCGGTCTGCGCATCTTCCTCGGCTACTTCGCGATCGTCGCGCTCGCGGGGTTGCTGGTGACGAAGGTGTTCGTCGCGCAGGTGAAGCCCGGTGTGCGGCAGGCGATGGAGGACACGCTGGTCGACAGCGCGAACGTGCTGGCCGAACTGGCCGCTGACGACCTAGCCTCCGGCCACATCAACGACGGCCGCTTCGCGCAACACGTGCGCGCACTGCACGGGCGCGATCCGGGTGCGGCGATCTGGGGCTTCTCGAAGCGTGCCGCGACCTATCGGATCTACGTGACCGACGCCCATGGCATCGTGGTCTTCGACAGCACCGGGCGCGACGTCGGGCGCGACTATTCGAAGTGGAACGACGTGCTGCGCACGCTGCGCGGCCAGTACGGTGCGCGCTCGACCGCGGAGAACCCAAACGATCCGACGTCGACGGTGATGCACGTCGCGGCACCCGTACGCGATGCGCAGGGTCGGCTGATCGGCGTGCTCACCGTCGCCAAACCCAACCGCGTGCTGCAGCCCTTCATCGACCGCAGCCAGGGAATCATCACGCGCTGGGGCGCCGTACTGCTCGGCGTTGCGTTGCTGACGGGGCTCGCCGCAGCGTGGTGGCTGTCGCGACAGCTCGGGCTGCTGCGTCGCTACGCGCAGGCCGTGACCGCCGGTGAGCGCGCGACGCTGCCCGCGACCGCAGGCGAATTCGCCGAGCTCGGGCGCGCGCTGGAAACGATGCGCACCAAGCTCGAAGGCAAGCAGTACGTCGAGCAGTACGTGCATTCCCTCACGCACGAGATGAAAAGCCCGCTGGCCGCAATCCGCGCCAGTGCCGAATTGCTCGAACAGCCCCTGTCCGATCACGACCGGGCGCAGTTCGCGGCGGGCATCCGGGCGCAGAGCGAACGCATGGCGCAGATGATCGACAAGCTGCTCGCGCTGGCGGCGGTGGAGCATCGCCAGCGGCTCGAGTCACCGCAGCCGGTGGATATCGCCGTGCTGGTGGATGCCGTGCTGGCCGATTGCCGCGAACGTCTGCGCGCGAAGGGGCAAACGGCCGAGGTGAAGCTCGCGGCCGATCTGCCCGCGCCCTCGGGCGACGCCTTTCTGCTGCGTCAGGCGCTCGCCAACCTCGTCGAGAATGCCTCCGACTTCGCACCGGACGGCAGCACCATCGAACTCCAGGTCGCGCGCGAAGGTGAGGGCGTCGCGCTGCGCGTGCTCGACCGCGGAGACGGCGTGCCCGATTACGCCGCCGAGCGCGTGTTCGAGCGCTTCTACTCGCTGCCACGCCCGGGCGGTGCCAGCCGCAGCAGCGGGCTGGGACTGTGCTTCGTCGCCGAGGTCGCCGACCTGCACGGCGGCAGCGCGTCGCTGCGCAATCGCGACGGCGGCGGCGCCGAGGCCGCGATCGTCCTGCCGGCCTGACTTCATGTTCACTTCACCGTACGGCCATCGCCGGACCACGTGACCGCGCGAGCCTCGTCGCACCTTCATGCGGGCGGACGACATGCGCATCGGATTCAAGCTGGTGCTGGTTGCGGTGATGACGATGCTGATCCTCATCCCACTGGCGATGGTGAACGGGCTGATCGGCGAGCGACAGCGCTACCGCGACGCGGCGGTGGCCGACATCGGGCGGATGTATGCATCGCCCCAGACGGTTTTCGGCCCGGTGCTCACCGTGCCGTACACCGAATCGGTCGATCTGCAGGAGACCGGTGGTGACGGCGTGGTGCGCACCGTGCGCAAGCGCCAAGCCTCGGCATGGACGTTCTTTCCAACGCGCCTCGACGCGTCGGGCACGGTCGCCACGGCGACACGCCGTCGCGGGCTATACCGCGTGCCGGTCTACGAATGGGCGGGCACGGTGAAAGCGGACTTCGACGTGCAGATTCCAGGGGACGTCGCGGGTGCGGATCGTGTCATCGGCACCCCGGTGCTCGGTTATGGCGTGACGGACGTGCGCGGCCTGCACGGCGCGCCGAAGCTGCAGATCGATGGTCGGGAAGTCGCGCTGCTGGAAGGCGCGGGCACGCAGGACGACGCCGGCATGCATGCAGCGCTCCCAGTCCCCGCGCCGGGCGCGCATTTCGCGTTGATCTCGCAGCTCCAGCTCAAGCTCGCGGGCACGCAGTCCATCGCTTTCGTGCCGCTGGGCAAGCAGAACCACATCGCGCTCGGTTCCAAGTGGCCGCATCCGAGCTTCCAGGGCCTGTCGCCGTGGCAGAGCGAGATTTCGGACACCGGCTTCGCGGCGCAGTGGCAGGTGGCATCCATCGCGACGGACGCGCAACGCCAGTACCTCGCGCGTCTGCCGCAGAACACCACCACGGGCTCCGGCCCATCAGCGGCACGTGACGTCACGCTACCGACCCTAGGCGTCGTGCTCGACGATCCGATCGACGCTTACACCTTGGCCGACCGCGCGACGAAGTACGGCGTGCTGTTCGTCGCGATCACCTTCGTCGGCTTCTTCATGTTCGAAGTGATCCGCCAGTTGCCGATCCACCCGATCCAGTACGGCCTGGTCGGACTCGCGCTCGTGATCTTCTTCCTGCTGCTGGTGAGCCTCAGCGAGCACGTTCCGTTCCCGGTCGCCTATGCAGCGGCGAGTGGCGGCTGCATCGGACTGATCGGCTTCTACCTGAGCGCCGTCCTTCGCAGTGCACTGCGCGGGGCGGCATTCGGCGCGACGCTCGGCCTGCTGTACGCCGCGCTCTACGGCCTGCTGATCTCCGAGGACAATGCCCTCGTGCTCGGCTCGCTGCTGCTGTTCGCGATCCTGGCCGCCGTAATGATCGCGACGCGCCGCCTCGACTGGTACCGGCTCGGCTCACAGGTCGCATCGACGCGAACCGCCTGATGGGACGTCGAAAAGGCGCGGCGGCCACGGTCGCCGCGCCTTTCCGTTGTCACGCGGCTTCGATCACCAGCTCGATACCGAGCCCGCTGAAGTAGTCCTGCTCCGCACGCACGTCCGCCTTGAGCAACGGACGGCTGTCGAACCAGTCGGCCGACAGTGTAAGCACGAGGCGATCGCCGTCGGCGCGCGCGTCGAGCTGCGGGATCGGCGCCGGATCGTGACCGCGATGCAGCACCACGGCAACACGCAGCAACGCTGCAAGCCGGCGTGCGGACGCGAGCAGGCGATCGGGCAGGGCGTCGAAATCGCTCTTGTGCACGCGACGGCGGTGGGTGCGCACCAGCGAAGCGAGGAACTGCTGTTGTTGCTGCGAGAAACCGGCGATGTCCGAGTTCTCGATCACGTAGGCACCATGCAGGTGGTACTTGCTGTGCGCGATGGTCAGCCCGAGTTCGTGCAGGCGTGCGGCGCGGGCGAGCATGAGGCGGTCGTCGTCATCGAGCGACCAGTCGTCGCGCACCTGTTCGAACAGCAGCATCGCGGTGTCTTCGACGCGCTGGGCCTGCGCGCGGTCGATGCCGTAACGCTCCATCAACGCGATGACCGAGCCCTCGCGCGGATCGTCCAGGCCGCCGCGGCCGATCATGTCGTAGAGGATGCCTTCGCGCATCGCCGCCTTGCTGACCGCCACGCGGGACAGGCCCAGCGCTTCGAACGCGGCCTCCATCACCAGCAGACCGCCGGCGATGATCGGCTGCCGATCCGACGACAGCCCGGGCAGGTTGATGTCGGCAATGCGCTCGGCCTGCAGCAGGCGGTCGCGCACCTGCGGCAGCGCCTCGGCGGTGATCGCGCCCTTGGTGAGCTTCATCGCCGCGCAGATCTCGCCGATCGCCCGCGCGGTGCCGGACGAACCCAAGGCTTCGTTCCAGCCCAGCGATCGGTATGTGCCGGCGAACTGCTGCAGCTCCGCACTGACCGCCGACACGCCCGCGCGCCACGCCTTCCGCGAGAGCTTGCCGTCGCCGAAGAAGCGCCGCGTGGTGGCGATCGAACCGACCTGCACGCTCTCGCGCTCGATCGCTTCGAAGCCGCTGCCGATGATGAATTCGGTCGAACCGCCGCCGATGTCGATGACGAGGCGCAGATGGCCGGCCTTCGGCGGTTGCTCGTGCGCCACGCCGAGGTAGATCAGACGCGCCTCTTCGCGGCCCGCCACGACTTCGATCGGATGGCCCAGCGCGCTTTCCGCCGGCGCCAGGAACGACTGCGGCACCGCGAGGCGACGCACCGTGTTCGTCGCAATGGCCCGTACGCGCTGCGGTGGGATGTCGCGCACGCGTTGCCCGAAGCGCGCCAGGCATTCGAGCGCGCGTTCGCGTTCGGGCGCCGCGAGTTCGCCCGCCGCGGTGAGGCCTTCGGCCAGGCGGATGGTTTCCTTGATGCGGTCAACGATGCGCAGCTGGCCGAGCACGTAGCTCGCCACCACCATGTGGAAACTGTTGGAGCCGAGGTCGACGGCGGCGAGCAGGTCGCCGTCCTTGAGCGGAAGTCGCGCGGTGTGCAGCAGGCCGTTCATCGCGTCACCCGCAGAACTTCGACAGCAGCTTGGTCTGCGCCGAATACGGCGCTTCGCCGTCCGCAGGCTGCACGCGTTCGTAGTGGCCGTCGGGCTGCAACTCCCAGGCGTTGCAGTTGTCGGCGAGGTAATTCTCCAGCGCCTCGGCGAACACGCGACGCGCCACGCGCGCATCGACGATCACGAAGCCGGTCTCCACGCGGCGCAGCAGGTTGCGCTCCAGCCAGTCCGCGCTGCCGCAGAGCAGTTCGTGCTCGCCGCCGTTCTCGAACCAGTACACGCGCGAATGCTCAAGGAAGCGGCCGACGATCGACCGCACCGAAATGTTCTCGGACACGCCCGGCACGCCCGGGCGCAGCGAACACGCACCGCGCACGATGAGGTCGATGCGCACGCCCGCCTGCGATGCCTTGTACAGCTCGCGGATGACCTGCGGCTCGTTGAGCGCATTCATCTTGGCGATGATGCGCGCCGGCTTGCCGGCACGCGCATTGCGCGCTTCGCGCTCGATGCGCATCAGCATGCCGCTGTGCAGCGTGAACGGCGCCTGCAGCATTCGGCGAAGTTCCAGCGACGGCGCGAGGCCGGAAATCTGCTGGAAGATCAGATGCACGTCGTGGCCGATGTCCGCGTCGGCCGTCAGCAGGCCGATGTCGGTGTACGCGCGCGCCGTGCCCGAGTGGTAGTTGCCGGTGCCGAGGTGCACGTAGCGCGCGAGCTTCGAGCCTTCGCGACGCACGATCAGCATCATCTTCGCGTGGGTCTTGTAGCCGACGACGCCGTACACCACCTGCACGCCCGCAGCCTGCAGGCGATCGGCGAGGCCGAGGTTCGCCTCCTCGTCGAAGCGCGCGCGCAGTTCGACGACGACGGTGACGTCCTTGCCGTTGCGCGCCGCCTGGATCAGGTGTTCGACGATCTGTGAATCCTTGCCCGCGCGGTAGAGCGTCTGCTTGATCGCGAGGACGTTCGGATCTTCGGCGGCCTGCCGGAGCAACTCGAGCACCGGCATGAAAGAGTCGAACGGGTGGTGCAGCACGACGTCGCGCGCGGCGATCGTCTCGAACATCGACTCCACGCCCGGCAGCATGCGCGGGGTGAACGGCGCGAACTTGAGGTCCGGACGGCGCACGAGGTCGTACACCTGGATCGCGCGGTTGAGGTTCACCGGGCCGTTGATGCGATAGACCGCGGAATCGTCCAGCTCGAAGTTCTGCAGCAGCAGGCCGACGATGTCGTCGGGGCACTGCTCGGCGATCTCCAGGCGCACCGCGCGCATGTAGCCGCGACCGAGCAGTTCGTCCTTCAGCGCGAGTGCGAGGTTCTCGACTTCCTCCTCGTCGACGAGCAGTTCGGAATTGCGCGTCACGCGGAA
Organism: Lysobacter sp. TY2-98; assembly: GCF_003367355.1. NCBI lineage: Bacteria > Pseudomonadati > Pseudomonadota > Gammaproteobacteria > Lysobacterales > Lysobacteraceae > Lysobacter > Lysobacter sp. TY2-98. The sequence continues at coordinate 1,825,401 of NZ_CP031413.1, read as the reverse complement.
CTGGTACGCGCCCTTCACCGTCATGCCGGGAAAGAGTTCGTCGACGAAGGCCGACAACACCGCCGACAGGAACACGAAATCGCTCGGGCCGCCGGATATCCCTTCCGGCAGCTGGATGATGCGCGGCAGCGAGCGCGGCGCGCGCACGATCGCGAGATGGCCGGCGCGACCGAAAGCATCGCGTCCGTCGAGGACCACGACGATGTTGAGCGACTTGTTGAGGATCTTCGGGAACGGGTGCGCGGGATCGAGGCCCAGCGGCGACAGTACCGGCAGGATTTCGTCACGGAAGTACGCGCGCAGCCACGCGGTCTGCGCATCGGTCCAGCTGTCGCGATGCAACACGCGCACGCCGGCGGTGTCGAGCGCGGGCCGCAGCACGTCGTTCCAGCATTCGTACTGCGACTTGACGAGGTGCGCCGCGCGTTCGTGGATGCGTGCAAGCGTGGCGGACGGCACCAGCCCGTCGGGGCCGGCGGCGAGGCCGAGTTCCTGCGCGTGCTGCAGCGTGCCGGCGCGAATCTCGAAGAACTCGTCGAGGTTGGTGCAGCTGATGCACAGATAGCGCAGCCGCTCCAGCAGCGGTACCGACTCGTCCTGCGCCTGCGCAAGCACGCGGAAGTTGAAGTCGAGCTGCGACAGCTCGCGGTTGAAGTACAGCGACGGGTCGCGCAGCAGCTCGTCGGCGGCCTCGTTATCGGTCATGCGATCTGCTCCAGAGGCTGCCGCCCGCGCACGCGCGCAGCGCCGAAATGACAGGAGAACGTGCTGCCCACACCCACGTCGCTGCGGATGTCGAGCCGCGCCTGGTGGAGGTTCAACACGTGTTTGGCGATGGACAGCCCCAGGCCGGTGCCGCCGCTCTCGCGCGAGCGACTGGTCGACACCCGGTAGAAGCGTTCGGTGATGCGGGGAAGGTGCGCGGCGGGAATGCCGTAGCCGGTGTCGGTGACCGACAGCGCGGCGCCAGTGGCGCCGTCCATGTCGATCTCGGTTTCCCAGGTCACGCGGATGCGACCGCCCGCCGGCGTGTAGCGCACCGCATTGGCGACGAGGTTCGAGAACGCGCTGTGCAGTTCCTTCGGCGACCCGAACAGATCGACGTCCGCACGATCGTCGACGTCGATCTCGTGGCGGCCCTGGCTCAGCGCCAGCGCTTCGCGGCGCAGCGCTGCGAGCATGCCCGCCATCGGAATCACTTCTTCCGACGGCAGGTCGACGCGCGATTCGAGGCGCGACAGCGTCAGCAGGTCTTCGACCAGCTGCGTCATCCGCGACGACTGGCGCTGCATCTCCGCGATCATCGGTGCCCATTCGGGCTGCTCGGACGGATCGAGCATGTCGAGGTAGCCGTGCAGCACGGTGAGCGGCGTGCGCAGTTCGTGCGACACGTTGGCGACGAAGTCGCGGCGCATCTGCTCGAGCTGCAGCAGCCGGCTGACGTCGCGCGCGACCAGCAGCCAGAGCTCGTCGGAATAGGGCAGCAGACGCAGGCTCAGCGTGATGTTGCCGTTGAGCGGCGACGCGATCTCCAGCGGTTCCGCATGACGGCCGCGCGTGAGCCACGACGCCATCGGCAGGCCGGGCAGGCGCTCGACGACGGAGGCGTCGATGTCGTTCGGATAGCGCAAGCCCAGCAGCGTCGTGCCGGCCTCGTTGAACCAGACGATGCGCTGGCTGTCGCGCTCGACGACGATCACCGCGTCGGGCAGCACGGTCGCGGCGGCACGATACGCACGCAGCATGCCGACGAGACGGCGCTTGCGCAGGCGCGTGCTGGCCTGGCGACGATGCAGCAGGCGTTCGATCTCGCCGTAGATGTCGGCGGAGGCATCGGGTCGCGCATGACGCCCCTGCGTCAGCCGTGCGACGAGGCTCGCGATGCGCCACATCTGCCAGCCCACCGCGGCAAGTGCGCCGATCGCCAGGCCGAGCTCCGGACGATGCGCGATCGCGCCGCACAGCAGGCCCGCGCCGGTCGGCACACCGACCAGACCGAGCGTGCGCAACCACGCGGAGCGGGCGCTGGACGTCATGCCGTGCAGTCTAAACGGCGACGGCCGTCGGCCGGCCGCGGCGTGGCGCACCGCCGCCACGACTCAGAGTTCGGGCGAGGCGGAGAACCGGTAACCCGCGCCGCGCACGGTCTGCACCATGCCGTCCAGGCCGAACGGCTCCAGCGTCTTGCGCAGGCGGCGGATGTGCACGTCAATCGTGCGTTCCTCGACGTAGACCGAGCCGCCCCAGACGTGGTCGAGCAGCTGCGATCGCGAGTACACGCGGTCGGGATGCGTCATGAAGAAGTGCAGCAGGCGGTATTCGGTTGGGCCGATCTGCACGGGCTGTTCGCCGGCATCCGACCGGGCAAGCACGCGATGCGCCGCCCCGTCGATGCGCAGCGTGCCGACCGTGATCGAGCCGTCCTCGTCGTCCTCGCGGGTGCGTCGCAGCACGGCGCGGATGCGGGCGAGCAGTTCGCGGGCGGAAAACGGCTTGACGACGTAATCGTCGACGCCGGCTTCGAGTCCGCCGACGCGATCGTTCTCCTCGCCGCGCGCGGTGAGCATGATGATCGGGACTTCGCGGGTCAGCGCCTCGCGACGCCAGCGGCGGGCGAGGTCGAGGCCGCTGGTGCCGGGCAGCATCCAGTCGAGCAGGATCAGGTCGGGGACGCGGTCGGCGATCGCTTCCTGCGCCTGCCGGGCGTCGCCGGCATGGATCGGATCGAACTCGCCCTTGCGCAGGGCGAAGGCGACCATGTCGCGGATCGCAGGCTCGTCTTCGACGATCAGGATGCGTTTGTGCACGCGGCCACCGGAGTCCATCGGATGCCGGCACTACACTACCGTTTGGTTACATCGCTGTGACAGCGGCGGAGATCAGCGCTTGAGGTCGTCGTCGCGGACGCCCTGGCGTTTGAGCTCGAGCACGGTCGGGGTGATCGCCGCAATGCGGGCGTCGATGCGCGAACGGGCGTAGTAGTCGAGGTCGTCGCGCTTCTTGAGGTTGTTCAGCTGGGCCAGCGCCAGTTCGGGGCGGCCGCTGAGGTAGGCGGCCTCGGCATGCGCTTCGCCCGCGCGGACCGGGTCACCGGCCAGTTCGCTGGCGCGCGCGAAGGTGCGCTGGAACACCGGGTCATCCGACAGCGTGGCCATCAGCGGCCGCAGGATCGCCTGCGCGCGCTTGCCGGCGGCCGCGCTGCCACGTTCGCCCAGCACCTTGGCGTAGGTCAGCACGACCCCCGGGCTGGTGGGCGCTTTTTTGACCATCGCCTCGAAGCGCACATCGGCGTCGGCACCGTTGCCGGTCGCGGCTTCGGCCTCGGCCAGGGCCAGCTGTGGCCAGATGTCGCCCGGACGCTTGCCGGTGACGGCAGTGAGCAGCGGCAGGGCCGACTTCGCCTGACCGGCCTGCAGATAGGCAACAGCCAGCCCGTACTGTTCGGCGTCGTTGAGCGCACGCGAATGGCGCAGGCCGTCGTATTCGTGCACGGCCTCGACCGGCGTCGGCGCGCTCATGACGCGCAGCCGCTCGCGGGCGTAGTCGAACAGGCCGGTCGGGCCGGTACCGGCGCTGGCGTCGACGCGCATACCGCCGGGCAGCAGCGGATTGTCCGTGGCAAAGCTGCCGCTGTAGGTCGGCTGCGCGCGCAGGCGTTCCGCGCGCTCCTTGGCTTCGGTGATGCGCGTGAGCGTCATCGGATGGCTGCGCAGGTAGTCGTAGCTCTCGCCGTCGGCGGTCGCTTCGTTGGTGCGCATGCGCGCCTGCAGCTTGCTGAAGAAATCCGCCATGCCGCGCGGATCGAAATGACTGCGCGCGAGCACCTGCATGCCGACGCGGTCCGCCTCGGATTCGCTGGCGCGCGTGTAGTTGATCGCGCGCTGCTGCGCCAGGCCCATCGCCGTCACCATCGCGGCTTGCGCGGCGTCATCGGCTGAATTGCCGTGGGCCTGCTGCGCGATCACGATCGCGCCGAGCATGGCGAGCAAGGTCGGCAACTGGTCCTGCTTCTGCTTTTCGACGGCGCGCAGCACGTGCTGCTGCGTGATGTGCGAGATCTCGTGCGCGAGTACGCCGGCGACTTCGTCCTCGCGATCGGCGGCGAGCACCAGCCCGGAATTGACGCCGACGTAGCCACCCAACGTCGCGAACGCGTTGATCTCGCGCTCGCGCAGCATGAAGAACGTATAGCTGCGCTTCGCATCATCGCTGGCGCCGGCAAGGCGGTGTCCGAGCGTGTCCAGCCAGCTGTCGATCAGTGGGTCTTCCAGCACGTAGTCGTAATGACGCAGCTGTGCGAGCGTCATCGCGCCGTAGGCGGATTCCTGTGCGGGCGTGATCAGTTCGCCCGCGGACGAGCCGATGTCCGGCAGTCGGCTTTCCTGCGCGGCGACAGGCAGCGCGCCGAGGGCGACGACGAGAGCAGCGGTGAGCAGCGAGATGCGACGCAAAGCGGAAGTCCCCTGGGGGCGCGGCCCGTGCCGCGCATCGCGAGCATGCCGCGGTAGCGGCCGGACGGCGTGAATCGCGTGTTAAGTCGCAGGTTCGACCCGCGCGACGGCCGTTCGTTCCATCGCTGTGTTCCAGTGCCCGGGGTGGAAATGCCGGGAAGGGGCAGCCATAGTTCGGTCGATCTCCGGGAGAACCGTCTTGAGCAGCGCCAACATCGTCATCTATTCCACCGCCGTTTGCCCGTACTGCGTGGCGGCGAAGAACTTCCTGCAGAGCAAGGGCCAGACGTGGACCGAAGTCCGCATCGACATGGATCCCGCCGAGCGGCAGAAGATGGTGGCGACGACCGGCCGCACCAGCGTGCCGCAGATCTTCATCAACGAGACCCATGTCGGCGGCTACGACGACATGATCGCGCTGCACCGCAAGGGTGGGCTCGAGCCGCTGCTCGAGGGCCGCGCATGAGCACCGGCACCGAGAAGGACCGCGTCGCCGAGTTCACCGCCTTCCGCAAGCGCATGAACGAGCGGATCCTCGCCGAGCCGAACCAGGTCGTCCGCCGCTTCTTCGCGCTCGACACGCAGACCTACCAGGCCGGCGCGCTCGACGTGAAGACCAAGGAGCTGCTGGGCCTGGTCGCGTCGATGGTGCTGCGCTGCGACGACTGCATCAGCTACCACGTCGCCCAGTGCAAGGAAGCGGGCGTCAATCGCGACGAGATGTTCGAGGCGTTTTCGGTCGGGCTGGTGGTGGGCGGCTCCATCGTCATCCCGCACCTGCGCCGTGCCGTCGACTTCCTCGACCGACTGGAGCAGGGCGAGGGCGCACCGGCCGCGCACGACCACGGCTGAGCCGCGCACGGCGGCCGTTTGCGACGAGGGCCCGGGCGCTGAACCCGGGCCTTCGGCATAATGGGCGGCTCAATTCGGCGCCGTACAGCCACGTTCGGCCGCCATTTCCCGGAAATCAGAAATGACGCAAACGATCACGGTCATCCGCGGCGACGGCATCGGCCCGGAAATCATGGATGCCACGCTCAAGGTTCTCGACTCGATGAACCTGGGCCTGTCCTACGAATTCGCCGACGCCGGCCTCGTCGCCTTCGAGAAGACCGGCGAGCTGCTGCCGGCCGCCACGATGGACTCGATCCGCAAGAACCGCATCGCGCTGAAGAGCCCGCTGACCACGCCCGTCGGCGAGGGCTTCTCGTCGATCAATGTCGAGCTGCGCAAGCGCTTCGACCTGTACGCCAATGTGCGTCCGGCCAAGTCGTTCCCGAACACCAAGTCGCGCTTCGCATCGGGTGTCGACCTGATCACCGTCCGTGAGAACACCGAGGGCGCGTACATCGGTGAAGGCCAGTCGGTGAGCGAAGACGGCGAGACCGCCCTGCTGACGCAGAAGGTCACGCGCCGCGGCTCCGAGCGCATTGTGCGCTATGCGTTCGAGCTCGCCCGCCGCACCGGTCGCAAGAAGGTGACCGTCGTGCACAAGGCGAACATCCTGAAGTCGACGTCCGGCCTGTTCCTCAAGACGGCCCGCATCGTCGCGCAGGAATATCCCGATATCGAATGCAACGAGATGATCGTGGACAACTGCTGCATGCAGCTGGTCATGAAGCCGGAGCAGTTCGACGTCATCGTCACCACGAACCTGTTCGGCGACATCATTTCGGACCTCTGCGCCGGCCTGGTTGGCGGCCTCGGCCTTGCGCCGGGCGCGAACATCGGCACCGACGCGGCGATCTTCGAAGCCGTGCACGGCACCGCGCCGGATATCGCGGGGCAGGGCAAGGCCAACCCGTGCGCGCTGCTGCTTGGCGCCGCGCAGATGCTGGACCACCTCGGCAAGGTCGAAGAGGCCGAACGCCTGCGCAAGGCGATCATCGCGACGCTCGAAGCGAAGGACTCGCTGACGCCGGATCTCGGTGGGACCGGCACGACGACCACGTTCGCCGAGGCGATCGCGCGTCGCATCTGACCGTGTCGTTGCCGCAAAGAAAAAGGCCGCCGAAAGGCGGCCCTTTTTATGCGCGGTGGATCAGCGTCGCGAAAGCTTCGACAGCAGGCGCAGCATCTCGAGATAGAGCCAGACCAGTGTCACAAGCAGGCCGAATGCGCCGTACCACTCCATGTACTTCGGCGCGCGCTGTTCGACGCCCTGCTCGATGAAGTCGAAGTCGAGCACGAGATTCAATGCCGCAATGCCGACGACGAACAGCGAGAACAGGATGCCGATCGTGCCGCTCTCGTGGATGAAGCCGAGGCCCGAGAAGCCGAGCAGGCGCGCGACGATGTTGACGAGGTAGAGCAGTGCGATCGCACCCGTGGCCGCGACGATCCCGAGTTTGAAGTTCTCGGTCGCGCGGATCAGGCCGCTGCGATAGGCCATCAGCAGCGCGGCGAGCGTGCCGAAGGTGAGCCCGACCGCCTGGATCACGATGCCCGGATAGCGCGCTTCGAACACCGCCGAGATCGTGCCGATGAACAGGCCTTCGAGTACAGCGTAGACGGGGGCCGTGTACGGCGCCCACGACTTCTTGAAGATCGTGACCATCGCGACGATGAAGCCGCCGAGTCCGCCCGCGACGAGGAACGGCAGCGGGTTCATGGTCTCGGGATTGGCAAAGAAGCGCGTCCACGGCCAGATCGCCGCGCCGGCCAGAAGGATGAGGAGGATGGCCGTCCGGTGGACGGTGCCGTTCAGCGTCATCGTGCGGTCGGGTGAACCGACCAGTGCGCCGGTGCCGAGGTCGAGGAAGGTGGATGGCTTGAGGGCTGGATTGCCGCTGCGCATCGGGTCGTTCCGCATGGATGGGATCGAGCGAGCATAGCGTCGCGATCACGCCAGTGGTCGCATTGACACGATGGCGGCCGCAGTCGAGAATGCCCACCCTTTCGCGGCGCTGGCGCGCGACGGAAGGTCCGGCCGGGGCATAGCGCAGTCTGGTAGCGCATCTGGTTTGGGACCAGAGGGTCGGGGGTTCGAATCCCTCTGCCCCGACCATTCCGGCGCTGCCGGACCTGCTCACGGAACTGCTCGGGAATACGCGCCCGTAGCTCAACCGGATAGAGCACCGGCCTTCTAAGCCGGTGGTTGCAGGTTCGATTCCTGCCGGGCGCGCCACGCAGCGGTGATGTTCCAGCGTCGGCGCAGATGAACGCGCTGCCGCGCGTTACGATAGTGAGATGCCGGTGAGCTGTTGCGGTTTGCAGCCACTAAAAACGTTCTACGGTGGCTGTAGCTCAGTTGGTTAGAGTACTGGATTGTGATTCCAGATGTCGGGGGTTCGAGTCCCCTCAGCCACCCCAGTTTCGCTGTTGCGGTTGCGTGAATCGCGATAGCTGGTAAGATTTGCAGCACGGGCCGTTAGCTCAGTTGGTAGAGCAGTTGACTCTTAATCAATAGGTCCAAGGTTCGAATCCTTGACGGCCCACCAAATTGAAAAGCACCCGGTTCGCCGGGTGCTTTTTTCTTTTGCGGCAGGTGACGCCTGCCGTTGTTGCGAAAGTGGCGGAATTGGTAGACGCACTGGATTTAGGTTCCAGCGCCGCAAGGCGTGCGGGTTCGAGTCCCGCCTTTCGCACCACGCCGTACGGAAATGCGCATGCGACAGCTGCCAATGCGTCGTCACGCGGGATGACACCCGCTTCGCGTTCGCGTTCGCGCCCGCCGCCGCGGTGCGCTTCCGAGTGGCGGATGCATATCTGACGCGTCGGCGAATCCTTGGCCGATCCCGAAGCGCTGAGGCGTGTGTCGCCCAGGGCGTTGGAACTCGGGGGCCGGCCTGGCGGCCATGGAACACGCCAGCGCCTGTCCATGCAAAACGCCACCCCAGCTGGCGCCGCCCCGCCCGATCCGCCAAACTATCCCGTTCTTAACCTCGACGGCCGGCGCTTCCGCCGCCGTCCCGAACGTCAGACACGTGCCGCGGCGGAGCTGCGGTCGCAGGAGTGGATATGCAAGTTTCGGTCGAATCCGTCGGCAACCTCGAGCGCCGCATGACCCTCAGCCTCCCGGCTGACCAGCTGGACTCGGCCGTCGACGCGCGCCTGCGCGAGATCGCCCGCACGGCGAAGCTCAAGGGCTTTCGTCCGGGCAAGGTGCCGGCAAAGGTCATCGAGCAGCGTTTCGGCGGCCAGGTCCGCTCGGAGATCCTCGACCGCATGCTCGGCGACAGCTTCCGCAGCGCCGTCAGCGACAACAAGCTTCAGATCGCCGGTCAGCCGCGCATCGAGCCCTCGACCGGCGATGACGGCCAGATTGCGTTCGTCGCGAATTTCGAAGTGGTGCCGGACTTCGGCGATATCGACGTCGCCAAGCTCAACGTCATCCGTCACACCGCGGAAGTCACCGACGCTGACATCGACACGATGATCGAGAACCTGCGCATGCAGCGCCGCAGCTGGCAGACCGTCGAGCGCGGTTCGCTGGTCGGCGATCTCGTCGAATTCCAGACGTGGTCCCAGGCCGGTGACCAACGCGTGCCGGCGGAAGGCGTCGAGCACGGCGCCGACGTGATTGGCTCGGGCATGATGTTCGAAACCATTGAACAGCAGCTCACCGGAATGAAGGCCGGCGAGAGCAAGCAGTTCGACGTCGATTTCCCTGCTGACTGGCGCGTCGCCGAGTTCGCCGGGCGCACCGTGCAGGTCAACATCACGGTCAGCCGCGTCGCCGAGGCGGTGATGCCGGAGATCGATGCCGACTTCATCAAGAGCTTCGGTGTGAAGAGCGGTGACCCGGAGCAGTTCCGCGCCGAGATTCGCAGCAACCTCGAGCGTGAGCTCAAGGGCGCGCTGATGAACCGCCTGCGTCGCGAAGTCGGCGACCAGCTGATCGCCGCGTACGAGCACGTCGAACTGCCGCCGCGTCTGGTCGAGAACGAAGCCCGCGCCGTGGCCGCGCAGGCGGTCGACAACGCGCGTCGCCAGGGCCAGCCGGCCGAGCTGAACGATGAGGTCATCGCGCAGGTCCAGGACCCGGCGCGCAAGCGTGTGCTGGTCGGCCTGCTCGTCGGCGAGATCGCGCGTCGCAACGACCTGCGCCTCGACCCGCGTCGCGTGAACGAGACGATGCGTCTCATCGCGTCGACCTACGAAGAGCCGCAGCAGGTCATCGAGCTTTACCGCAACGACGCGAACCTGATGCAGAGCCTGCAGAACCGCGTCATGGAAGAGCAGGTGATCGACTGGATCGCCGAGCGCGCCCAGCACACCGAACAGTCGCTGAGTTTTGCCGAGGCGATCCGCCAGTAAGGCCTTGTGCGACGGTCCGGCCGGCCCCACGCTAGGTCGGACCGAACACACAGCAGAGATCCACGGACCCATGGACAACCGCCCCCACGCTCTCAATCTCGTGCCGATGGTGGTCGAGCAGACCAGCCGCGGCGAGCGCGCGTACGACATCTATTCGCGCCTGCTCAAGGAGCGGGTGATCTTTCTGGTCGGTCCGATCGACGACCACATGGCGAACGTGATCGTCGCGCAGATGCTCTTCCTCGAGGCCGAGAACCCCGAGAAGGACATCAACCTGTACATCAACTCGCCCGGTGGCGTGGTCACCGCGGGCATGGCGATCTACGACACCATGCAGTACATCAAGCCGGACGTGAGCACGATCTGCGTCGGCCAGGCCGCGTCGATGGGCGCGCTGCTCCTTGCGTCGGGCGCGGCCGGCAAGCGCTTTGCGCTCCCGAATTCGCGCGTGATGATTCACCAGCCGCTGGGTGGCTTCCAGGGTCAGGCGACGGATATCGACATCCACGCCCGCGAGATCCTCACCCTGCGTCAGCGCCTCAACGAGATCCTGGCCAAACACACCGGCCAGCCGATCGAGACGATTGCCCGCGACACCGAGCGTGACAACTTCAAGAGCGCCCAGGCGTCCAAGGAGTACGGCCTGGTCGACCAGGTGCTCGAGCGTCGTCCGGACGAGTCGATCCAGGCGACTTGAGGACCCGTCCGCAACGCGTGCGGACCGCCTTCACATCCTCCCGAAATACCGGCATCCCGGGCCCCGCAGGGCCGCGGGATGCCGTGCTATCCTCGGGCCGCCATTCAGCGGTGTGCTCCCACACTGCGATCCAAGGTAAGCCAGGCAGAACATGAGCGACGACCGACAGGGCCGCACGGGCGAAAGCAGCAAGATTCTCTACTGCTCGTTCTGCGGGAAGAGCCAGCACGAGGTGCGCAAGCTCATCGCCGGCCCCAGCGTGTTCATCTGCGATGAATGCGTCGAGCTTTGCAACGACATCATCCGCGAGGAACTCCAGGAGAAGGCGCAGTCCACGCGCAGTCACCTGCCGAAGCCGCGCGAGATCCTCGAGGTGCTGGACCAGTACGTGATCGGGCAGTCGCGCGCCAAGCGCACGCTCGCCGTCGCGGTCTACAACCACTACAAGCGCATCGAAAGCCGCCAGCGCAACGACGACGTCGAACTGGCGAAGTCGAACATCCTGCTGGTGGGCCCGACCGGCTCGGGCAAGACGCTGCTCGCCGAAACGCTCGCGCGCCTGCTCAACGTGCCGTTCACCATGGCCGATGCGACGACGCTGACCGAAGCCGGCTACGTCGGCGAGGACGTCGAGAACATCATCCAGAAGCTGCTGCAGAAGTGCGACTACGACGTCGAGAAGGCGCAGCAGGGCATCGTCTACATCGACGAGATCGACAAGATCTCGCGCAAGTCGGACAACCCGTCGATCACGCGTGACGTCTCGGGCGAGGGCGTGCAGCAGGCGCTGCTCAAGCTCATCGAGGGCACGGTTGCCAGCGTGCCGCCGCAGGGCGGCCGCAAGCATCCGCAGCAGGAGTTCCTGCAGGTCGACACGCGCAACATCCTCTTCATCGTGGGTGGTGCGTTCGCGGGGCTCGACAAGATCATCCAGCAGCGCAGTACCGATTCCGGTGGCATCGGCTTCGGCGCGAAGGTGAAGAGCCAGGAGCGCAAGGCGGACATCGGCAAGGTGCTTGCGGAAGTCGAGCCGGAAGACCTGATCAAGTTCGGCCTGATCCCCGAGTTCGTCGGCCGCCTGCCGGTGATTGCGACGCTCGAGGAGCTGGACGAACCCGCGCTGATCAAGATCCTGACCGAGCCGAAGAACGCCATCACGAAGCAGTTCAAGAAGCTGTTCGAGATGGAGGGCGTCGAGCTCGAGTTCCGTCCGGACGCGCTGTCGGCGATCGCGAAGAAGGCGCTCAAGCGCAAGACCGGTGCACGCGGTCTGCGCACGATCGTCGAGTCCGTGCTGCTCGACACCATGTACGAGCTGCCGTCGCAGGAGAACGTCAGCAAGGTGGTGGTCGACGAGACGGTCATCGAACACAAGGCCGAGCCTTACCTGATCTACCAGACGCCTGCACCGCCCGCGAAGGCCGCATCCGGCGAGTAACCGGATCGCGGTTCGGCATCACGACGGGCGGCCATGGCCGCCCGTTCGCGTTTCAGGACGTCGCAAAGAACCACCGTCCATTGCGGGGTCGCGCGCCGGCTACGGGGGGCGACGAGCGGTCGCGTGACGATGCGGGACAACGGGAACCGGCCGACAGAAATCCGCCGGCCGCTGGACGATGGCGCTCAGCAATCAGCCACGTTTGCCGCATCGGGGCGTGGTATGACGCTTGCAACACCCCTGTCGAGCCCCATTAAGGGCCAGGCGTGGCCTCCACGCACCTTTTTCGGCGACGGTCCCATGCTGACTGGAGCCATGACCCCGGGAGCACCTCAATGACCGAATCCACCACCCGCGAGAACCTGGACCTGGCGGTCCTGCCGCTCCGCGACGTCGTGGTCTTTCCGCACATGGTCATCCCGCTGTTCGTTGGGCGCGAGAAGTCGATCCGCGCGCTGGACCACGCGATGGAGACGGACAAGCGGATCCTGCTGGTGGCGCAGAAGTCGGCCGACGTGGACGACCCGTCGGGCGGCGATCTCTATTCGGTCGGCACCCTTGCGCATGTTCTGCAGCTGCTGAAGCTGCCGGACGGCACCATCAAGGTGCTGGTCGAAGGTGTCTCGCGTGCACGCGTGGACAAGGTGACCGAACGCGACGGCGCGCTGCTTGGCCGTGCGCACGTGATCGAGCCCGATGCCGATCGTGACGAGCGCGAACTCGAGGCGGTGACGCGCACGCTGCTCGGCCTGTTCGAGCAGTACGTGAAGTCGAACCGCAAGCTGCCGCCCGAGCTGATGCAGACGCTGTCGGGCATCGACGAGCCGGGTCGCCTTGCCGACACCATCGCCGCGCACCTTTCGGTGCGCATCTCCGAGAAGCAGCGCCTGCTGGAAACCAATGGCATCGGCGCGCGACTCGAAATGCTGGTGGGGTTCGTCGATGGCGAGATCGATGTGCAGCAGCTGGAAAAGCGCATCCGCGGCCGCGTGAAGTCGCAGATGGAGCGCAGCCAGCGCGAGTACTACCTCAACGAACAGATGAAGGCCATCCAGAAGGAGCTGGGTGAACTCGACGACGCACCGAACGACATCGACGAGCTTGCGCGCAAGATCGCGGAAGCCGGCATGCCGAAGGATGTCGAGGCGAAAGCGAAGTCCGAACTCAACAAGCTGAAGCAGATGTCGCCGATGTCGGCGGAATCCGCGGTCGTGCGCAACTATCTCGACTGGCTCCTCGGCGTGCCTTGGAAGAAGAAGAGCAAGGTGCGCAAGGATCTGAAGCTCGCGCAGGACGTCCTCGACGCCGATCACTTCGGCCTCGAAAAAGTGAAGGAGCGCATCCTCGAATATCTCGCGGTGCAGACGCGCGTGCAGAAGATGCGCGGGCCGATCCTTTGTCTTGTCGGTCCGCCGGGCGTGGGCAAGACCTCGCTCGGTCAGTCGATCGCGAAGGCGACGAATCGCAAGTTCGTACGCATGTCGCTCGGCGGCGTGCGCGACGAAGCCGAGATCCGTGGCCATCGGCGTACTTACGTCGGTTCGATGCCGGGCCGCATCGTGCAGAACCTCAACAAGGTCGGCAGCAAGAACCCGCTGTTCGTGCTCGACGAAATCGACAAGATGGCGATGGATTTCCGCGGCGATCCTTCGGCTGCGCTGCTCGAAGTGCTCGATCCGGAGCAGAACAGCGCGTTCAACGATCACTACCTGGAGGTCGACCTCGACCTGTCCGAGGTGATGTTCGTCGCGACGTCGAACTCGCTGAACATCCCGGGTCCGCTGCTCGACCGCATGGAAGTCATCCGCATTCCGGGCTACACGGAAGAGGAGAAGCTCAACATCGCCGAGCGGTACCTGCTGGCGAAGCAGATCAAGGCGAACGGTCTGCGCGAAGACGAGATCAAGGTCAGCGAAGACGCGCTGCGCGACACCGTGCGCTACTACACGCGCGAGTCGGGCGTACGCAATCTCGAGCGTCAGATCGCGAAGATCTGCCGCAAAGTCGTGAAGGAACTCGCGCTCGCCGGTGCGAAGGTCCGAAAGGGGCCTGTCATCGTCAACACGAAGAATCTCGAGAAGTACCTCGGCGTGCGCCAGTACGACTTCGGTCGCGCCGAAGAGCAGAGCGAGGTCGGCCTGGTGACGGGCCTGGCGTGGACGCAGGTCGGTGGCGATCTCATGCAGATCGAAGCCGCGCTGGCGCCGGGCAAGGGCGCGATGCTGCTGACCGGCCAGCTGGGCGATGTCATGAAGGAGTCGGCGTCGGCGGCGCTGTCGGTCGTGCGCGGCCGTGCCGAGCGCCTCGGCATCGACATCGACTTCCTCACCAAGCACGACCTGCACGTGCACGTACCCGAAGGCGCGGTGCCGAAGGACGGCCCATCCGCGGGTATCGCGATGGTCACGGCCCTGGTGTCGCTGCTCACGCGCAATCCGATCAAGGCGGACGTCGCGATGACCGGCGAAATCACGCTACGCGGTCGTGTCCTCGCCATCGGCGGCCTGCGCGAGAAGCTGCTCGCCGCGCTGCGTGGCGGCATCAAGACCGTGATCATCCCCGACGAGAACAAGAAGGATCTCGTCGACATGCCCAAGTCTGTGACCAAGGGCCTGCGGATCGTCCCGGTGAAGTGGATCGACGAGGTGCTGGACGTCGCCCTCGAGCAGCCCATCACTCCGGCCGCGGCCCCCACGCCGGTGCCGGAGGAGATGCCGGTGCACGAGCCGCCCGTCGCCACCACGCCCGTCGAAGTGACGCACTGAGACCGCGGTAACGGACGTCGGAAACAAGCCGGAAAGCCTCGTCATTACTGGCTTTCCGGCTTGCGCCCGTTGCAAAGCCGCTGGTATAACGACCGCCGTCCGCGTCATGTCCCGATCCGGGATGATGGGGAAAGTCGAACAGGGGACTCTGCCGGTCAGGGGTTTGTCCGGTTCTCAGTACATCCGCGGCTCAACGCCGCCCACGGAGTAGAAGAATGAATAAAGCCGATTTTGTTGCGGCCGTCGCTGACGCCGCCGAACTGTCGCGCACGGAAGCCGCCAATGCCGTCGACGCGATGGTCAGCGTCATCACCAAGACGCTCAAGAAGGGCGACACGGTGACGCTCGTTGGCTTCGGTACGTTCGAAGTGCGCAAGCGCGCTGCGCGCCAGGGTCGCAACCCGAAGACGGGCGAGACGATCAACATCGCGGCGTCGAAGAATCCGTCGTTCAAGGCTGGTAAGGCCCTGAAGGACGCTGTAAACTAATTTGCTCGCCCGCCAGCGCCGGTAGCGGCTGACAAGACCGGGTGCTTAGCTCAGTGGTAGAGCGTCTCCTTTACACGGAGAGGGTCGGGGGTTCGAAACCCTCAGCACCCACCACGCAGCGGCCCGGCAGGCGAATAAGTTTTAGCGCGGAGCGGTAGTTCAGTCGGTTAGAATGCTGGCCTGTCACGCCGGAGGTCGCGGGTTCGAGTCCCGTCCGCTCCGCCAATCTTTCGAAGGCGCCGCTCGCGGCGCCTTCGTTTTCCGGATCGCATCTCCGGGCGGCTTATTCGCGAAGGATGCGGGCAACTTCGGTTGTCGCTGTAAATGGAGCGGTAGTTCAGTCGGTTAGAATGCTGGCCTGTCACGCCGGAGGTCGCGGGTTCGAGTCCCGTCCGCTCCGCCATTATTCGAAAAGCGCCGGAAACGGCGCTTTTCTTTTGCGCGATCGGTGGCGATCACAGCCCGTCTCCCGGGCGTCCACGGCGCATGCAAGCGGCTACACTGTGGGGCTTAGCCCAACGCCGTGCCCGCAATGCTGCAATCCCTTCGCGACAAGACCTCCGGCTGGTTCGCCACCGTCGTGCTCGGCCTGCTCGTGGTGCCGTTCGCCTTCGTGGGCGTGCAGGACTACTTCCGCCAGTCGCACGAAATGCCGGTCGCCACGATCAGCGCACCGCCGACGTGGTGGGCGGGCGCGCCGTCGTTCTGGCCCGTGTCGATGCTCTGGCAGCACGAGGACGTCGCCCAGCGCGATTTCCGCGAACGTTTCGAGCAGGAGCGCCAGGCGGCGCGTCAGCAGCAGGGCGCACAGTTCGACGCGCGCGAATTTGAAAGCGCCGACAGCAAGCGCAAGGTGCTGGACGATCTGATCGATGAGCGTGCGCAGGCGCTGTGGGCGAAGCGACAGGGCATCGTGATCAGCAACCACATGGTGCAGCAGGAAATCCTCAACATTCCTGCGTTCCAGGCGAACGGCAAGTTCGACATGCAGCAGTACCGCCTCGCGCTGCGCACGTTGAATCCACCGCGCAATGAAAAGCAGTTCGAGCAGCTCATCCGTGACGGCTTGGCGCAGACGCTCATGCGCACGACCGTGGGCGCATCGGCATTCGCGACGCCGAAGGAAATCCAACGCATGGTCGCACTGCTCGGCGAGCGTCGTGACCTCTCGATGGTTGAACTTCCGGCGCCGGCGCCGGATGGCGCACCGGTGACGAACGCGGAGATCGACAGCTGGTATCGCGCGCACGGCACCGAATACCGCGCGCCCGAAACGGTCACGCTCGAGTACGTCGACCTCGACGCCAGCACGCTGCCGCCGCCGGTGGTGGACGAAGCCGCGCTGCGTCAGCGCTACGACCAGGAGAAGTCGCGCTTCATCGCGCCGGAGCAGCGCCAGGCGTCGCACATCCTGATCAGCGTGCCGGCGGGTGCGAGCCCGGCGGTCGAAAAGGCCGCGAAGGATAAGGCGACGCAGCTCGCGACGCAGGCGCGCGCCGCCGGCGCCGACTTTGCCGCGCTCGCGCGTGCCAACAGCGATGACACCGGCTCGAAGGCAGCCGGCGGTGACCTCGGCTTCGTCGCCAAGGGCGCCTTGGCACCGGCGTTCGAGAAAACGCTGTTTGCGATGCAGCCGGGGCAGATCAGCGACCCGGTGCGCACCGAGTTCGGTTGGCACGTCATCCAGTTGCGCCAGATCCAGCAGGGCAACCAGGAGACCTTCGAGCAGGCACGCGCCACGCTGGAGAAGGAACTCGCCGACACCGGTCGCGAGCGCCAGTTCAACGAGACCACGTCGAAGATCGTCGATGCGGTGCTGAAAAATCCCTCGTCGCTCGGCCCCGCAGCGCGCCTGATCGGCGTACCGGTGCTGACGGCCGGACCGATCGCACGCGGGCAGGGCACGGGCGTGCTCGCGCACCCGATGGTCCAGCGCACGGCGTTTTCGGAGACCGCGATCGGTCAGGGCATGGTCTCCGACCCGATCGACGTCGGCACCAACCACAGCGTACTGCTCCGCGTGACGGCGCATTCGGCGGCCCGCCAGCTGACGCTGGCCGAGGTCCGCGATCGCGTGATCGCGTCGATCCAGGCCGATCGCGTGATGAAGGCCGCGCAGCGGCGCGCCGATGCAGTGCTCGCGCAGGTGCGCGCCGGCCAGTCCCTCGCGTCGGTCGCCGCCGCGCAGGGTCTGCCGGAGCCGAAGCCGGTGCTGGGTGTGCCGCGCAACGCTGACATGGCGGCGCCGGGCGTCACCGATGCGTTCTTCGCCGCCTACGCGCCGAAGGGCAAGGTCGCGGCGGGCGCCAAGGTGTTGCCGGACGGTCGCGCGCTGGTGTTCGTGGTCGATGCGGTCAAGCCGGGCACCGAAGCCGATGCCGGCGGCGATCTCGCGACGCTCGGCCGCCAGCTCGCGCAGGTGCACGGCCTGGTCGATTTCGACGCGGCGGTGCGTGCGCTGCGCCATGGCTACAAGGTCGAAGTGAACGAGTCGAATCTGTAGCCATCGACTGCAGTCGCGACTCGGACGGCCCGCGGAAGCGGGCCGTTTGCGTTTCCGGTGCCAAATGTCGTCGCGTCGCGTGCAATGAAAAAGCCCGGCTTAGGCCGGGCTTTTTCGTGCGGCATATTAAAAAGAATCACGACGATCAGTCGTCGTCGCCGATGCCGGTCATGCCGAGAATGTTGTAGCCCGAGTCGACGTACGTCACTTCGCCGGTGATGCCCAGCGCGAGGTCCGAGCACAGGAACGCGGCGGTGTTGCCGACGTCTTCGATCGTGACGCTGCGCCGCATCGGCGCGTAGGTCTCGAAGTGGTGGAGCATCTTGCGGAAGTTGGCGATGCCGGCGGCCGCGAGCGTCTTGATCGGGCCCGCCGAGATCGCATTGACGCGCGTGCCTTCCGGACCGAGGTTGAGCGCGAGGTAGCGCACCGTCGCCTCGAGACTGGCCTTGGCCACGCCCATGACGTTGTAGTTCTGCAGCGCGCGTTCGGCGCCCAGGTAGCTCAGCGTCAGGATCGAACCGTTGCGGCCCGCCATCATCGGACGCGCCGCCTTGGCGAGCGCCGCCAGCGAGTAGGCCGAGATGTCGTGCGCGATGCCGAAGTTCTCGCGGGTCAGGCCGTCGAGGAACTCGCCCTCGATCGCTTCACGCGGGGCGTAGGCGATGCAGTGGACGAGAATGTCGAAGCCGTCCCAACGCTTACCAAGCTCTTCGAAGCATTGTGCGATCTGCTCGTCCGACGTCACGTCGAGCGGAAGCACGATATCGCTGCCGTACTCGGCGGCGGCGGCTTCGACGCGCGACTTGAGCTTGTCGTTCTGGTAGGTCAGCGCCAGCTCCGCGCCCTGGGCGCGCATGGCTTCGGCGATGCCGGTCGCGATCGAACGCTGGCTCGCGATGCCCGTGATGAGTGCGCGCTTGCCCTGCAGGAAACCCATGTGCTCTCCGTTCTGGCGCCCGCTCAGGCGGCGGGCGGGCGCCGTAGTGTGCCCGCCCGCGCGCTGCGAGGCTACTTCGCGGCGAGTGAATCGACCGCGAGGACCATGCCCGGTGCCAGCAGCTTGCCGGCCTTCAGGCCGTTGAGCGAGAGCAGGTCGGCCACAGACACCCTGTAGCGACGCGCGATGATCCAGAGGTTGTCGCCGACGGCCACCGTGTGGCGGCGCGGTGCGTTCGAGATGGCGACGACCGGGGCACCGGTCGCGATCGGCGTCGGCGTGGCGGCGGACGACGTTGCGCCCGGCGTCCTGTCGTTCGTCGCCGTCGTCGTCGTGGCGACCGCCGGGGCTGTCGCGACAGGCGTCGTCGCCGCAAAGGCGAGCGCGCCCGCCAGCGGGCCGTTGGCCGCGGGGGCCGGCATGATCGAGGTGTCAGGCGCCTGGATGGCGGTGTCGGTCGTCGGCAGCAGGATGGCCGGCAGCGAGGCGACCTTCACCGGCACCGCAGGCTCCGGGCCCGACGTCGACGCGATCATGGCGTCGGACGAGCGGATCGTGCCCAGCGCGCGGACCGGGCGGTCCAGCGAGGCCACGAAGCGCGGCTGCTGTTCGGCTCGGGCGATGACGCACGAAATCGCGTGCAGCTTGTCGTCGTAGGACGTGGTGATGCCCGACAGGCCGCGCAGCGACTGCGGATCCGCAGAGCGTGGGGTCTGGCCGGCGCGCTTGAGCGCACCGAGCACGCGGTACTCGCCAGCGTTGTACGCCATCACCGCCAGCCGCCAGTTGCCGCCGAACATGCCGTGCAGCGTCTTGAGGTAGCGGACCGCGGCCTTGGTCGAGTCGACCGGCGACATGCGGCCGTCGTAGCCGGCACGCATCGGGACGTCGTGGTTGCGGGCCGTCGTGCCGATCATCTGCCACAGGCCGGCGGGGCCGGCGCCGCTGCGGGCACTGGGCTTGTAGCCGCTCTCGACGAACGGGATCAGCGCGTACTCGCTCGGCAAATGCGCGGCGCGTACGGATTCGACGACATGGCTGAAGAGGACCAGGGTGTCGGAGTCGCTGTCGGCCAGCCGCTCCGGCGCATGCGAGAACTGCTTGGTCCAGCGCGACGGCTCCGTCGGGCAGCTCGGCTCGGCGAGGCCGGCACGGAAGTGTTCGAACACCTCGCGACCGTTGCGGGTTTCGGCTGCGTGGACCGTGTTCGATGCGAGCGCACAGGTCGTCGCGAGTGCGAGCGCACTCGTCTTAATAAGAAGAGTGTTCATGCGACGAATCCGTCCTTCCACGCGCGAAGCGTCGCGAAGGTTTCGACGCGATCCACGGGCGCCCGGCCGAGGCGGCGCGCAGCGGCATCGATGACCGCGGGCTGGTCGCAGCGCAGGAACGGGTTGCAGGCGAGTTCGTCGCCGAGGGTGCTCGGCAGGGTCGGCTGGTTGGCGTCTCGCATGGTCTTGGCCTCCTTCATGCGGCGCCGGAGCGCCGCGTTGTCCGGATCGACCACCGCCGCGAATGCGGCATTGGCCAGCGTGTACTCGTGCCCGCAGCAGACCCGGGTTTCGGGTGGTAACGCCGCGAGCCTCCCCAACGAGGCCTCCATCTGCGCGGCGTCGCCTTCGAACAGGCGGCCGCAGCCCAGGCTGAAGAGCGTGTCGCCGCAGAACAGCACCGGCGCGTTGCCGGCCGTCTCGACGAAGAAAGCGATGTGCGTGCGCGTGTGCCCGGGAACGTGGAGCACACGGATGGACCAGTCGCCGATGTCGAAGGCGTCGCCGTCAGCGGGGCGCGCCATCGCGAGACCGACGCGATCGTCGTCCGGTCCGTAGACCGGGGTAGCGGGCCAGCGATCCAGCAGCGGCGCGGCGCCGGCGACGTGATCGGGGTGGTGGTGCGTCAGGAGAATCGCCGAAGGCGAAAACTCGTCGTTGTTCGCAGCGTCGAACACCGGGTCGGCTTCGCTGGGATCGACCACCAGCCCTCGGCCTTGATCGTTGCGAAACAACCAGATGTAGTTGTCGACGCGCGCAGGCAGCGGCTGCAATCGCATTGGCAAATACCTCCGTCGGTTAGTGCCACCTCAGCGCAGGCCTCCTGAATACGCTGAACGGCTAGGGTGCTGGTCCCGAAGAAGCGGCGACCTTGCCGAGGTGAATCCGGCGCGTCAACCCGCGGTGAGCGTGATCGCCGCCCCTCACCGGCCGGAGACCATGAGCAATCGGACCTAAATGTCTGATTCCCCAGCGGCCGAGGCCATACTGACCAGTACGGAACGGCGCCGACGAGCGGTAGCCAGGGCGGCCCGTGCACAATGGCGCATGGCCCGATTTCCGATGAACGACTCCCTGAACGAGCTCAAGGCCGTCCAGATCCACACGGACGGGGCCTGCCTGGGTAATCCGGGCCCCGGCGGCTGGGGCGCGCTGCTGCGCTACAAGGCGCGCGAACGCGAGTTGTCGGGCGGCGAGGCGGCCACCACGAACAACCGTATGGAACTCATGGCGGCGATTCGCGCGCTCGAAACGCTGACCGAACCGTGCGTCATCGATCTCTACACCGACTCGCAATACGTGCGTCAGGGCATCACCGAATGGATGCCGGGTTGGGTGCGTCGCAACTGGAAAACCGCAGGCGGCGATCCAGTGAAAAATCGCGACCTGTGGGAACGACTGCATGCGGCGACACAACGTCATCGCATCGAATGGCATTGGGTGAAAGGCCACAGCGGCGACCCCGACAACGAGCGCGTCGATCAGCTTGCGCGTGCGCAGGCGCTCGCGATCAAACAGGGCGCGACGATCGAATCGTGATGGCACACCGGTCGCGCACGCGCCTCCGAGACGCGCGCCCGGTACGCTAAGTCGCAACGACGTCCGGACTCCGCCATGCGCCAGGTCATCCTCGACACCGAAACCACCGGCCTCAGTTGGGAACGCGGCTGCCGCGTTGTCGAAATCGGCTGCGTGGAGTTCGTCGAGCGTCGTCCGACCGGTCGCACGTTCCATCGTTACCTCAATCCCGATGTCGACTTCGAACCCGGTGCATCGGAAGTCACGGGGCTGACGCTCGACTTCCTTGCGGACAAGCCGCGTTTCGCGGAAGTCATCGAGGAGTTCCTCGAGTTCATCGACGGCGCGGAACTCGTCATCCACAACGCGGCCTTCGACGTGGGCTTCCTCGACAACGAACTGCGCCTGTGCGGGCCGCATTTCGGCAGCATCGGTGCGCGCTGCCGCGTCGAAGACACGCTGCTGCTCGCGCGCAAGCGTTTTCCGGGACAACGCAATTCGCTCGATGCGCTGTGCCGCCGGCTCGGTGTGGACAATGCGCATCGGCAATTGCACGGCGCGCTGCTCGACGCTCAGCTTCTCGCCGAGGTCTACATCGGCCTGACATCGGGGCAGACGGATCTCGGCTTCGGCGAAGCCGCGGCCGAAACCGCGGGCGATGCGCTGCCGTTCGAGATCGATCTGAGTCGTCCCCGTCCACGCGTCCAGGTGGCGCCGGAAGACTTCGCCGCGCACGAAGCTCGTCTTGCGGTGCTGCGAAAGAAGGCGGGCGCTGCGATCTGGGATCGCTTGGCGGAAACCGCGACCGACGACGACGCCTCGCTCGCGCCGGCCTGACGTTTACGCGCGGCGGATCAGTACCGCCGTGATGTTGTCCGAGCCGCCGCCGTCGAGCGCCGCGGCGACCAGTGTCTCCGCACACTCCTGCGCGCTGCAGTCCTGGCGCGCGAGCACCTTCGCGATCGCGCGGTCGTCGACTTCTTCCGTCAACCCGTCCGAGCACAGCAGCAGCTGCATGCCGGCGCGAAGTTCGCCCGTCATCGTTTCGACGTTGAGGCTGCGCGGATCAGTGACTCCGAGTGCCTGCGTCACGACATTGCGATGCGGGTGGCTGCGCGCCTGTTCCTGCGTCAGCGCGCCGTTCGCGATCAGTTCCTGCACGTAGCTGTGGTCCTGGGACAACTGCAGCAGCTGGCCTTCGCGCCACAGGTACACCCGGCTGTCGCCGACCCAGGCGACTTCGAAGCGCTCGCCCCTGATGCGCGCCGCAACGACCGTTGTGCCCATCGGCAGTGCGTCGTTGCGACGGCGCGACATCGCGATGATGTCCTCGTCGGCGATGCGGATCGCCTGCGCCAGCGGCGTTCCATCGCGTACTTCGCGAACGATGGTGTCGCGCGCGAGCGCACTCGCGACTTCGCCGTACTCGTGGCCGCCCATGCCGTCGGCGACCAGCCACAGGCCGAGTTCGCCATCGGCGTAGTACGTGTCCTCGTTGAGTTCGCGACGCAATCCTGCGTGGGTCAGATGTCCGTATTCGATCATGGGGTCACGCGAGGGCCGGCGGCTTTCCGAATCATCGGTGTCGCGCGCGGTGAGGGCAAGGCGGAATGTCACTCAGCGGGCGGGGGCCGTCACGAAGGCGTTTCGGCGTTATGGCGAAGAGGGCGGAATCAGCGGCTTGACGCGCGCCGTTCGCGTAGCCGGAACGGTCCGGTCCGGACGAAAAAAAGGCTCCCTCGCGGGAGCCTTCTTTCAAATCTGGCGGAGAGGGAGGGATTCGAACCCTCGGTGCGCTATAAACGCACGCCTGATTTCGAGTCAGGTACATTCAACCACTCTGCCACCTCTCCGGTGGCCCGGCGGTGTCCCGCTGGGCCGTGCATGATACGGCGCCGGCTGGCCGGCCGACAAGGGCGGCTACACTGTCGCCCCCTGAATTCGAGGCTGCCCATGTCCGAGATCCTGGTGCCGGTGTCGTTCGGCGAGCTGCTGGACAAGATCGCGATCCTGCAGATCAAGTCCGAGCGCATGAAGGACGAGGCCAAGCTCGCCAACGTCCGCAAGGAGCTGGCGGCGCTGGAAAAGACCTGGATGGCGCATCCCGCCGCGGGCAAGGACATCGTCCGCCTGCGCGCCGAACTCAAGGCCGTCAACGAGCGGCTCTGGGAGATCGAGGACGACATCCGCGTTCAGGAAAAGCGGCAGGCGTTCGACGCCGAGTTCATCCGGCTCGCACGCGCCGTCTACTTCGAGAACGACGAGCGCGCCCGAATCAAGAAGGACATCAACCTCGCGCTGGGCTCGGCCTACGTCGAGGAGAAGTCGTACGAGGACTACCGTCAGCCGTCGGCCTGACGCGCGTCACGCGTTGTCGGCGACGTAGCGCTCGAACGCGGCGATCGCGTCGTCGACGCTGACAAGATCCATGACGTCGTCGAACTCGATCTTCGTGCCCCACTTGATCTCGCTTGCCGGTCGCTTGAGATAACGACGCGCCGCGTCGTCGTAGCGATCGACGCAGTAGCGCACGTCGCTGTACGGACCGCTGCGCAGCGGATTGCTCGCGGCGTGCAGGCCCAGCACCTTGGTGCCCATCGCGTTGGCAATGTGCATCGGGCCGGAGTCGGGCGTCATGACGAGGTCGGCGCGCGATAGCAAAGCGGGCAACTGCTTCAGCGTGTCCTTTCCGATCAGGTCGAGGGCCTCGTGCTTCATCGCGGCGAGGATGGCGTCGCCGGTCGTGCGTTCCAGGTCGCTGCGGCCGCCGCACAACACGATGCGCCAGCCGCGCTCGGCGGCGTGATCGGCCACTGCGGCGTATCGCTCGCTGCGCCAGTTGCGGCGCACGTGGCTCGAGCAGGGCGAGATCATCAGCGTGCGACGGCCGTCGTCGGGCCACTGCGCGGCGGCCCAGTCGAAAGCTTCGCGTGGGACCGGCATGTTCCATTGCACGGGCAGTGGCGTCAGGCCGAGCGGCTCGGCGAAGCTGCCGATCGCATCGAGCACATGGATGCCCGGACGATCGGCGATGCGCTCGCGGACGAAAAGACCGTGCAGATCCTTCGAGCGCGAGCGGTCGTAGCCGATGCGCCGACGCGCCGGCACGAACACCGACAGCAGATTCGCACGCGCGGCCACCTGCATCTGCAGCAGTGCATCGAACGGGCGGTCGAAGCCGCGTCGGATGACACGCATGCCGGCGAGTCCGCTCTTCTTGTCGTATTCGATGAAGTCCACGCCCGGCAGTCCGTCGAGCAGGCGCCGTTCGCCGCGACCGATGATCCAGCTGATCCGCACATCGGGAATGCCCGCCCGCAGCGTGTTGATCAGGGGCAGCACATGGGTGACGTCGCCCAGTGCCGAAAGACGCAGCAGGCAGACGTGCGCGCCGGGCGGAAGCGAAAGGGGACGTGTCATGCGCTGATAGACTCCGGTCATGGCGACCGCGCATGCCGACGACGCACGGATCGAGTTCGACGGCCTCGAAGGCCGTGGCGCGATTGTGTTCGACGCCGAACGCACCGGACAAGCGACGCCCGACTGGTTCCATCCCGCGGCGTGGGGCGCCCGTGCGCGGCCGGTCGGCACGGGCGGGCGCGGTGCGGCGTGGTTCGTCGACGCGCCGTTCGGCGCCTGCGTCCTGCGCCAGTACCGGCGCGGCGGGCTCGCGGCGCGTGTCAGCACTTCGGGTTATTTCTGGCACGGCGAGGCGCGTGTGCGCAGCGTTGCCGAGTACCACCTCCTGCGGGAAGCGCAGCGGCGCGGCCTTCCGGTGCCAACGCCGCTCGCAGCGTTCTACGAGCGCCGCGGCCTGCGCTATCGCGCGGCCATCCTGATCGAGCGCCTCCGCAATGTCGAAACCCTCGCCGAGCTCGCGATGGAAGGCGGAGCGCCGTGGGTGCAAGCCGGTCGACTGATTGCACGCATGCATCGCGCAGGCCTCGATCATGCCGATCTCAACGCCGACAACCTGCTGTTCGACCGCAACGGCGACGGCTGGGTGATCGATCTGGATCGCGGGGTATTCCGCACGGTCGGCAGCGGCTGGCGACAGCGCAACCTCACGCGCCTGCATCGCTCGCTGCTCAAACGCCGCGGCGTGCGTGACGTCGGCGAAGTCGAAGAGGATTTCATGCGATTGCACGACGCCTACGAACAGGCCTGGAGCGCTTCATGAGCGCGTGGACGCTGCGACTGCACGGCGTGGGCAATGCGGCCGCGGTCGCCCTGGGCTCGGCCATGGCAACCATCGAACGCGACGGCAAGCCGTGGCTGACGATCGACTGCGGCGGCGAAGGTCTCACCGCGTACCAGTCCACCTACGGCGAATCGCCGCGCGCGTTGTTCATCACGCATGCCCACCTCGACCACGTCGCGGGCTTCGAGCGCCTGTTCGTCGACGCGTTCTTCAACGAGGCGCGGCGCGGCAACATCGTCATCTACACGCCGGCGGCGCTCGTGCCGTTGCTGCACCAGCGGGTGGCGTCGTATCCCAACGTGCTCGCCGAAGGCGGTGCGAACTTCTGGGATGCGTTCCGGTTGGTACCGGTCGGCGATTCGTTCTGGCACGACGGCGTGCGCCTGGAAGTGTTCCCCGCCCGGCATCACTGGCCCGATACCGCGTTCGGCCTGCGCCTGCGCGGCAGCATGGTGTGGACCGGCGACACGCGACCGATTCCGGAGATGCTGGCGCGCCATGCCGGCGATCGCGAACTCGTTGCGCACGACTGCGGCCTGCACGGCAATCCGTCGCACAGTGGCATCGACGATCTCGAACGCGAGTATCCGCCCGAGCTGCTCGACCGCTGCCTGCTCTATCACTACGCGAGTCCCGCCGATGCCGAAGCGCTCGCGTCGCGTGGCTATCGCGTCGGCCGACCCGGCGAAGTCATCGGCCTCGCCGAACCCACGGCCGAGCGTGCGGAGGCGTGGACCGGCTGACCATCGCGCGATTCTTACGGCCGGCCGGTTAGCCTGCCGGCCGTTCGCTCTGCGAGGTCGCCATGTCCAAGCGTCGCCACCGCCTCCGGGTATTCCTGACCGAAACCGGCCGCATCGAGCTGGCCACCTTGCTGACGCCCTGGTTGCGCGTCGGCTCGGCATTCGGCGGCTATGTCGAATGCCGCAAGGTCGATCTCGACAACGCCTACGTCGAACTCACCCTCGACCTGCAGGCCGACGATGACGACACCGTCGACGTGAAGCTCTCGGTGCCGCATCACTGCATTGCCGCCGTGCTGGAGACGGGCGACTTCGAGGCGTTCGCGGCGCTGTACGCGGATTGATCCACGCCGCTGGGGCGTGTCGCGGCGGTCGCTGAAGTTTAAGGAGCCCGAATGGGCGATGACCCCGCCGGCTGACCTCGGCACCCGCATCAGTCGATACCGTTGCTGCCTTCCGGCCCTGGCGGGGTTTTCGACCTAGCGTCGCGAGGGGCCGACGGGGCCACCATAGAGACGTTCGAGACGCGGGCGAACCGACGTGTCGGAAATTGGCGGAGAGAGGGGGATTCGAACCCCCGAAGCGCGGTTTAGACGCTTACACACTTTCCAGGCGTGCTCCTTCAACCACTCGGACACCTCTCCGCACCTGGCCTGAACCCGGCATCCGGCCGTACTCAGGGCCGGTGATTCTACGCCCCGGCGCCAGACCGCCACAAGGCGCGCACGGGCTGCGACGGGGCTCTGGCACAATCCTTCGACCTCGCCGAAGTGCCGGCGATCCGCCTCCGGAACCGCATGTCCTACCTCGTTCTTGCCCGCAAATGGCGTCCGAAGCGTTTCGCCGAGCTCGTGGGTCAGGAGCACGTCGTCCGCGCGCTCACCAACGCGCTCGACAGCGGTCGCGTGCATCACGCGTTCCTGTTCACCGGCACCCGCGGCGTCGGCAAGACCACCATCGCGCGCATCTTCGCCAAGTCGCTGAACTGCGAGCGCGGCACGTCGGCCGACCCGTGCGGCGAGTGCAATTCCTGTCGTGACATCGACGCGGGCCGCTTCATCGACCTGCTCGAGATCGACGCCGCCAGCAACACCGGCGTCGACGACGTGCGCGAAGTGATCGACAACGCGCAGTACATGCCCTCGCGCGGCCGGGTGAAGGTCTACCTGATCGACGAAGTGCACATGCTGTCGAAGTCGGCGTTCAACGCGCTGCTGAAGACGCTGGAAGAGCCGCCGGGCCACGTGAAGTTCCTGCTGGCGACCACCGACCCGCAGAAGCTGCCGGTCACGGTGCTGTCGCGCTGCCTGCAGTTCAACCTCAAGCGTCTCGACGAGGAACAGATCCGCGGTCAGATGCGGAAGATCCTCGAGGCCGAACAGATTCCCGTGGACGAGGGCGCGCTCAAGCAGCTCGCGCGCTCGGCCGACGGTTCATTGCGCGACGGCCTCTCGTTGCTCGACCAGGCGATCGCGTACACCGGCTCGCAGCTCAGCGATGCGGGCGTTGCGACGATGCTCGGCACGGTCGACCGCGGTCGCGTCGGGACGTTGCTCGAGGCCTTGTCCGCCGGCGATGGCGCGGCGCTGATGGCGGAGATCGAGCGCCTCGGCGAGTTCTCCCCGGACTGGGACGACGTGCTGGAAGCGACGGCCGAAGCCTTGCATCACGTGCAGGTGCGCCAGCTGGTGCCCGGTGCGGCGATCGACGTCGATGGCGTCGCAGTGGATGCGCTCGCCGACGTGATTCCCGCCGAAGTCGTGCAGCTCTGGTACCAGATGGCGTTGAACGGGCGTCGCGACCTGCTGCTCGCACCGAGCCCGCGCGCAGGCTTCGAGATGGTGATGCTGCGCATGCTGGCGTTCCGTCCGGGCACGGGCAGTGCGACGACGGCGACCGCATCGCGACCTGAGCGTTCTGCGGCACCGACGCGGAGTCCGGGCGCTGCGGCCGCGGCCGCACGCGAGGCACTCGACGCCCCGGCGCCACCTGCTGCGCGGGATGCGATCGCGTCGCCACGTGTGGCTGCAAACACCGATGTCATGCGCACGCCGGATATGGCGCTACCGAATCGCGCGATCGACACGCCGGTCGCGTCGCCGATGTCGACGCCCGTTATGCCGCCCGACCCGATGCCCGAAGCACCGCGCGCGGCGAGTAGTGCCCAGCCCATGCCGCCGCCCGCCGCGTCCAATGCCGTAAACGACGGCGGTCTTTCCGATGCCGACGCCTGGCGCGACTGGGTCGAAACCTGCGAATTGCGCGGTCCTGCACGTCTGCTCGCCGAACATGCGGGCTTCATCGGCTGCCGCGATGGCGTGGTCAGCCTGTCCATCGAACCGTCGGACGAACATCTCAAGGGCGCTGCGATGGTGAAGATGCTCGCCGATGCGCTGGCGTCGCGATTTGGCCAGCCACCTCAGGTGCGCTTCGAAACGTCGTCGCGGCCGGTCGACTCCGCGCGCGTGCATGCCGATCGCCTGCGCGACGCGAAGCAGGCCGCCGCGCAGCGCGACTTCGAACAGCATCCCGACGTGCAGCGACTGGTTGCTTCGGGCGGTCGCGTCGTCGCCGAATCCGTGCGTCCGCTCGAACGCTGACGCCCAATCCCTTTCAGTTACGGAGACAGTCCCATGCGTGGAAACATCGCCCAGATGATGCAGCAGGCGCAGAAGATGCAGGAAAACCTGCAGAAGGCGCAGGAAGACCTGGCCAAGCTCGAAGTCACCGGCAACGCCGGCGCAGGCATGGTCAGCATCACGATCACCGGCCGCATGGAATGCCGCAAGGTGCGCATCGATCCCAGCGTGATCAGCGATCCCGAGATGGCCGAAGACCTGATCGCCGCCGCGTTCAACGATGCGGTCAACAAGGTCAACGCCGAATCGCAGCAGCGCATGTCGGCGGCGACGGCGGGCATGCCGATTCCGCCGGGCATGAAGCTCCCGTTCTGACGTTGCGGTCCGGACGCGAACGTTGAGCACGCTGCTCGACCAGCTGATCGAAGCGCTGCGCGTGCTGCCCGGCGTCGGCAACAAGTCGGCACAGCGCATGGCCTACCACGTGCTCGAACGCGAGCGCGCGGGCGGACGACAGCTTGCCAAGGTGCTGGCCGAAGCCGTCGAACGCATCGGCCATTGCGAGCGCTGCCGCGATTTCAGCGAGAACGCCGTCTGTGACGTCTGCGCGAGCGCATCGCGCGACGTCGATCAGCTCTGCGTGGTCGAAACGCCGGCCGATCGCCTCGCGATCGAACAGGCGACCGGCTATCGCGGCCTGTACTACGTGCTGCAGGGCCGGCTCTCGCCGCTGGATGGCATCGGCCCGCGCGAACTCGGGCTCGACCGCCTCAGCGCGCGGCTCGGCGAGGGCGAGGTGCGCGAGCTCATCATCGCGACCAATCCGACGGTCGAAGGCGAGGCGACCGCGCATTACCTTGCGCAGCTCGCGCGCCAGCAGGGGGTGACGCCGAGTCGTCTCGCCTACGGCGTGCCGCTGGGCGGGGAGCTGGAATACGTCGACCGCGGGACGCTGTCGCACGCATTCGGCAGCCGCAGCGAAATCCGGGAGTGATCCGATGAGCGATACCGACACCACCATCTTCGGCAAGATCATCCGCCGCGAGATTCCCGCGGACATCGTCTACGAAAACGATGAGGTCATCGCGTTCCGCGACATCGCGCCCAGTGCGCCGGTGCACGTGCTGTTCGTCCCGAAGACGCCGATCGCGTCGTTGGATGCGGCGAAGCCCGAACACGCGGAGCTGCTGGGTCGCCTGCTGCTCGCCGTCGCCGACTACGCGCGGCAGCAGGGCCTGCAGAAGGACGGCTATCGCGTCGTGACCAACTGCGGTGCGCACGCGGGGCAAACGGTGTTCCAACTGCATCTGCATCTTCTCGCCGGATCGCATCTCGGCGGCTTCGGCGAGCGGCGCTAGTCGCGCTGCACGCGCCGCTCGTCGAAACGAAAAACGCCCGGCTCGACCGGGCGTTTTCATCCTGCGACATAGGACTTCGCGATCACCACCAGCCCCACCACGGCCACGGCGCGGGGCGCTCGACGACATCGACGTAATCGCGCACCGGCCACAGGTAGACGACGTCGGCCGAGACGCGCGGCACGCGGTAGTCGTAGGCGCCGATACGCCGGTTCTCGTAGCCGTCGATGTGGCCGACGAAGGTCACTTCGCGGTTCTTCTCGAACACTGCCGGGTCGTAGAAGCCGGTGCGGCAAGCGATGAATCGCCCGCCGACGTCGTCGCTGGCCCAGTACGGGCGACCGCTCTCGTCGAGGTGCGTCGAGATCATCTGGAAGCAGGTGCGATTGGTCTGCGGTTCGACGTCGACGATGCGACCGCCCCAGCGCACCGGCGCGCCGGCGCTGTCGCGATCCACCGCCTCGCGCGGCGTGATCGGGGTGTACTGGCCAGCCAGCGGTTGCGGCACCGTCACGCAGCCCGCGAGGGCCAACGCGAGTGCACCGACAGCGAGGGTGATGCGGGTATTCATTGCGGCCTCCGGACGGGAGCGCGTCCAGCGCGGGAATCTAGGACGGCCGATGCGCGCGAAGGTCGCGAGCCAGCCTCCGTGCGGACGCCTCGTCCGCGACACCGGCAGCGTATCGCGAATCGGTGAAGCGGGCGGTAAGTTCCTGCAGTTCGCGCGCCGTCGGGCTGCCGGCCTTGCCGATCCGTTCAGCCCACGCCGTTGCCGGCTCGTGTGGGGCGCGGCCGAGCCCGATGCGCGTGTAGCGGGCGCCGAGCCGATGCCAGGCGCGCAGCACCGGGTCCTGCTCGCGCGGTGTGCGCATCGTCAGCCACACCATCAGGCCCAGCGCGAGCGATGCCGTGATGCCGAACGCCAGCACGAGCTGCATCGCCGTCATGCGCTTCAGGCCGAGCGGCGCGAACAGGCGTTCTTGACGATCGGCGTCGAAGCCGAGCACCATGTCGTTCCAGTTCTGACGCAGCCAGTCGCCGACCTGCGCCAGCCCGTTGGGCCCTTGCAGCGTGTCGAGCACGCCGCCTTCGCCGAGCTGTTCACCGACGGTGTCGTAGATGCGTTCGGGCGCGACCGCAGCGGTCGGGTCGACGCGCACCCAGCCGCGGCCGGGCAACCAGACTTCCGCCCACGCATGCGCGTCCGAGCGGAGGATCATCCAGTAGCCGCCGAGGCGGTTCCATCGGCCACCGACGTAGCCGGTGACCACACGTGTAGGAATGCCGGCCGCGCGCATGAGCAGGGTGAAACTGCCGGCGAAATGCTCGCAGTAACCAATGCGCGTCTTGAACAGGAATTCGTCGACGGTGTCGCGGCCGAGCGGCGGTGCGTCGAGCGAATAGGAAAAGTCGCGACGGATCCAGTCGAGCGCGTACTGCACGATCGCGCGGTCGTCATGCAGGCGCGTGCGCAGCTGCCGACCCAGCGCGACCGTGCGCGGGTCGTAACCACGCGGCAGCGCGAGCGCGCGACGCCGCTGCGGTTCAGGCAGCTGCGACTGCATCACCTGCGGCGGTGACGAGGACATGCGCCAGCGTGTGAGCGCTGCCAACGGGCGCGCCGCGCGCAAACTGTAGTCGAGCGACAGCGTGGTGCCGGCGGGCGCGGCCAGCGGCACGTCTAGCGCCACCATCTGCGTGCGATCGGTCGGTTCGACTTCGAGCGTGTACGTCCAGACGATGCGCGACGGCTGCACGTGATCGCGCGCGCCCAGGCCGATGTTGTCGCCGCGGCGCCACGTGCGGCCGTCGAAATCCGACAGCACCGGGCCGCGCCAGTACATCGCACTCTTCGGCGGCGTCACGCCGAGAAAATGCGCACGTGCGGCGACGGTGTCGTCGGACAGCAGCTGCGCCCAGTCGCCAGGCGACATGCGGTCGGACAGGCCGATCTTCGCGGTGGCACGGTCGGGCACGCCCCACAGCGGCGTGCCGATGCGCGGGAACAGCCAGAAGATCGCGAGCGCGAGCGGGATGCCGAACGCGAGCACGGTCAGCGCCTGCTGCATCGGCGACCACAGGCCGGGCGAAGGCATCTCGCCTTCGAGCGTGGCGAGGCGCTGCAGCGCGCCGAGCCCGAGCAACGCGCCGGTCAAGCCGAGGGCGAGGGTCCACGGTCCCTGATCGAGCAGGAAGGTGGAGAAGGGTGCGAACAGCGCGAAGCCGACCAGGCTGCGGCCGTCACGGATCGTCGTGGTCTCCGACGGCTTGAGCGCCAGCATGGCGCCGAGCATCGCGCAGCCGGTATCGCGTCCGAAGTTGAAGCCGAACTGGGCGGCGACCGCGATGACGATCGTGATGGCGAGCAGCATGCGCACGCCGACCGACAGCGGCTTCCGCCACGACAGCGCCACGATGACCACGGCCGTCGCCGCAATCGCGAGCGCCGTCGGGCCCGGCAGCTGCAGCAGCAAGGGCAGCAGGCAGACGCCGGCGACCAGCAGCGTCCAGCGGCGGCTGTCGTCGTCGAGCGGGCGGGCGCGCGGATCAGCCATGCGGCATCAGCGCGAGTGCGCGCAGGCAGGCGTGGCGATGCGCGGGGCCGCGCTCCGGGCCGAGCGGCGGCTGCCCCGGCAACCACAGGCGATAGCGGCGACCGTCGCGTTCGGCGTCTTCGACCCACCGCGCCAAGCGCGCGACGCGTACTTCGTGCGGTAGCCCGTGTAGCTCTCGCCAGTCGAGATCGATGTCGGTGCCGATCGGCTGTTCGAACTCGCGCACGAGCAACGTGCCGCGACGCGCCGATGGCTTCCACGCGATGGCGCGACGCGAATCGCCGGCGCGGTAATTGCGCAGGTGGTGCACGTCGTCGCCGGCGGCATGCAACCGGCGCGCAGCAGGGTCGCCCGAGCCGATCGGCAACGGTGGCGCGAGCGCTTCGGGCCTCGGGTAGACGAGCACCGGTGTCTCCGGCCATACATAGGACCACGCCCGTGCGAGTCCGAGCGGCCACGTCGTCTGTACGCGCAGTCGCGGGATGTCGAGCCAGCCGCGGTGATGCGTGGCCACGTCGAGCACGACTTCGCCGGTGCCGTCGCGCAATGCGAGCGGCACGGTGTCACCGTCGTCGAAATCGACTTTGAGTCCGGAGCGCACGCGACGATCGGTCGTGCGCGTGTGCACGCGCAGGTGCAGTGTGCGACCCGCATGCACGGGTTCGGCGTCCACCGCGACCACTGACAAACCGCTCAACTGCAGCTGCGCCGACACGAGGCTCGACATCGCGGCGCCGGCCAGCAGGAACGCCATCAACAGTGCCGGATTGTTGTTGTAGTTCAGCCCGCCGACCGACATCGCCGCGAGCAACGCGGCGAAGAACAGGCCGAAGCGCGTGGGCAGGACGTAGATGCGACGGCGGTCGAACCGCACTGGCAACGACTCCGGGCCGCGCGGTCGCGCCAGCGCGAGCAGCCGCCGACGGAGGCCGCCGAACCGTGCCATCAGTCCACCGGCACGGAATGCAGGATCGACTTGGCGGCCGCGGCGTCGCTGCCGGCATCCGCATCGATGACGAGGCGGTGCGCAGCGACATGGGAGAACAGCGCCTGCACATCCTCCGGCACCACGTGCGTGCGACCGAGCAGCAACGCATGCGCACGCGCCGCACGCAGCAGTGCGAGGCCGGCACGCGGCGACAGGCCGACGCGCACGCCCGGATGACGTCGACTGCGCGCGAGCAACGCTTGGACGTACGCGATGAGCGCTTCGCTCGCATGCACCTGCGGCACGGCGGCGCGTACGGCGTCGAACTCGCCGTCCCCGAACTGCGGGGCGATTCCGGCGATGAGCTGGCGACGATCGGTGCCGGCGAGCAGCTGACGCTCCGCATCTTCGCCGGGATAGCCGAGCGAAAGCCGCAGCAGGAAGCGATCGAGCTGCGAGTCGGGCAGCGGGTACGTGCCCGACAGGTCGACCGGGTTCTGCGTCGCGATCACGAAGAACGGCGCGGGCAGCGCGCGCGTCACGCCGTCGACGGTGACCTGATGCTCAGCCATCGCCTCGAGCAACGCGCTCTGCGTTCGCGGCGGGGCGCGGTTGATCTCGTCCGCCAGCAGCACCTGCGTGAACACCGGGCCGGGATGGAATTCGAAGGCTTGGCGCGTGGTGTCGTAGATCGACACGCCGAGGATGTCGGCGGGGAGCAGGTCGGAGGTGAACTGCACGCGCTGGAATTTGAGGCCGACGGTCGCGGCGAGTGCGTGCGCGAGCGTGGTCTTGCCGAGGCCGGGTAGGTCCTCGATGAGAATATGCCCATCCGACAGCAGGGCGACGAAGGCGAGTCGCACCTCATGTGCCTTGCCGAGCACCAGCGCATTGACCTGCGTCTGCGCGCGGTCAAGAGCGTCGCGGTAGGTCTGCGTTAGCATGCTCGCCGCCGTGCCTGAGGCCATGATGTCTCCGCGCAATGGAATAGAGCGGCATCCCGCCGCAACGCGAGTGTAGCGAGGTCGGATGAGGATGCAGTCGGAGCCCGTGGCGGCGCGTGCGCGCGGCCTGTTCTGGGCACTGTGGGCCATGGTGCTGGTGGTGAAGGTCGTCATCGCGGCGCGTCTGCCGCTGTTCGTCGACGAAGCCTTCTACTGGCAGGAAGGCCAGCACCCGGCCGCCGCGTATTCCGATCTCCCGGGGTTGACCGCGTGGCTGACGCGATTGGGCGTGGAGATCGGTGGTGCGCACACGCTCGCACTGCGCATGCCGTTCGTGGTCGTGTCGATGCTCGTCCCCCTGCTGGTGGTGCGCATCGCGCATCGCACCTTCGGAGAGGCCGAAGGCTGGCAGGCCGGCGCGTTCGCGCTGCTGCTTCCGCTGGTGGGTTCGCTCGGCCTGCTCGCCGTGCCCGATCCCTTGCTCGCACTCGCCACGCTCTTGTGCATGGACGCCGGCGCCTGCCTGCTGCGTCGCGTCGATGCAGGGCACGCGCTGGAACTCGCGGCCGGCCTCGCGATCGGCGCACTCAGCCATTACCGCTTCATCGCGGTGATCGCGGTCGGTTTCGTTGCACTGCTCGCAACGCCCGAAGGCCGCCGCACGCTCAAGGACGTGCGCGTGATCATCGCGATCGCGCTCGGCGCCGCCGCATGGACGCCGCTGGTGTGGTGGAACTACGACAACGCCGACGCGGGCTTGCGCTTCCAGCTCGTCGATCGCCATCCGTGGGTGTTCCACGCGAGCGGCCTGTGGTTCATCGCGATCCAGGCGTTGCTGGTGACGCCCCCCCTGTTCGTCGCCTTGCTGCAGGCGGGACGCGAAGGTCTGCGCAGTCCGCTCCTGGCCGCGCGCTGGGCCGCGATGCTGGGCCTGCTCGTCGTCGGCGGTTTCTTCGTGCTCGGCTTCTTCGCCGACACCGAGCGCGTGAGTTTCCACTGGCCGGTGCCGGGCTTCATCGCGCTGGTCCCGTTGCTGCCGCGCTACCTCGCAGGCTGGCCGTCCGTATGGCGACGCGCCACCGCCGCGCTTGCCGGGGTCGGCCTGGTCGCGGTGCTCGGCTACTACGTCGTCGTGTCGATGCCGCACGTGCGCGCGCAGGTCGCCGCCGAGAAGTGGTATCCGTCGAACTTCGCCGGCTGGGATGAAGTCGCCGATGCCGCGCGCGACGAGCTGCGTGCGATGCCGCCTGGCACGCGAATCGTCGCCGACAACTTCAAGCTCGGTGCGGAACTCGGCTTCGCGCTCGGCGATCCCGACATCGCCGTGCTCGACCATCCGCTCAATCGCAAGCACGGTCGCGCGCCGCAGCTGCACCTTTGGGGGCTGGATGCGGATCCGCGCGCGCTTCTGCAGCGCGGGCCGGTCCTGCTGGCGGTCGGCGTCAGCGAGGTCGAGTTCAAGAACCTGCACCAGCGCTACCTCGAACTTTGCCGTCGCGTCGGTCCGCTGCCCGCGCCGCGCATTCTCAATGTCGACCATGGCCGTCAACGGCTCGCGCTGTTCCGGCTCGAGAAGCCGGCAACCGGCACGTGCACGGCCCCGGCGATGGCGTGGATCGATCGCCCGGGAATCGATGCAAAGGTCGCCCCGCGTTTCGAAGTGTCGGGTTGGGCGTTCCGGCAGGGCGTCGGGCTTCAGCGTATCGAAGCGACGCTGGATGGCCGCGTCGTCGGCGAGCTGCATTACGGAGAGCGCTACAACGGGCTCGATGTCTCGTGGCCGGGGCTCGCCGATCCGAACGTGCCGGCACTGGGCTTCAAGGGCGAGGTCGACGCGAGCGCTGCATCGCCCGGCCGCCACTGGCTTGGTTTACGCCTGCACGGGCGCGACGGCGCGATCGAGGCGTGGCCTGAAACGCCGGTTGAAATCACGCGCTGAGTCAGGGCAGGGCGAAGCCGGCGTTGCGCAGCAGGCGTGACGTCGCGATCAGCGGAAGTCCGATCAGCGCCGTCGGATCATTCGTTTCGACCGCATCGAAAAGCGTGATGCCGCGACCTTCCGACTTGAAACTGCCCGCGCAGTCGAGCGGACGTTCGGCCACGATGTAGCGCTCGATGTCCGCCGCGGTGAGCGCGCGGAATCGCACCACGGTGCGATCGACGTACAGCCCGAATTCGTGCTCGCCACGCATCACGCAGAGCGCGGTGAGGAAGGCGACGTTGCGGCCTGACATCGAGGCGAGCTGCGCGATCGCACGCTCCGGCGTTCCAGGCTTACCAAGCACGCGACCGTCGAACGCCGCCAGCTGGTCCGAACCGATCACGCAGGCATCGGGCATCGAACGCGCGACGGCGCCGGCTTTCGCACGCGCCAGGCGCTCGACCAGAGCTTCGGGCGCCTCGTCGTCGCGCGGCGTTTCGTCGACACCCGGCGCGATGCAGTCGAACGGCAGGCCGAGGCGTTCGAGCAGTTCGCGCCGGTAGCGCGACGTCGAGGCGAGGACAAGCCGCACGTCAGTCACGCGGGGCCCTCGCTTCCTCGATGCGTTCGAGCTGGTGCTCGATGCGTCCGCGCGCGGCGTCGATGGCGTCGCGCACGCCGGCGAGTTGCTCGGGTGTGGCGTCGTGGCCGTGGTCGCGCAGCCACAGCCGCTGGCGAAGCATCTCGCGCATGGCGTCGCCGACCGGGTTCGGGCCGTGCTCGCCGGCGACCGCCTGGATTTCCGCCCGGGCGGCGCGCAGCCGGTCCTCGAGCGCGTCGGCGGCGTCCAGCACGTCGCGCACCGCGCGCTGGTGCGGCGACAGGCGACGTCCGCGACGCAACACGAAGACGGCAGCGGCGGCCAGAACGACGGCGAAAGCGAGGGCGACTGCGGTCACGGCGATCTCCGGGCGAGGCAGGGCAGTCTGACGCGCGGCGGCTGCACCCGGCAACGCGCGAGGCGTGACGGCCGTCGCCGGTTTGACACCACGGGTGCGCCTCCCTAACATTCCGCGGCTTATGTCCGCGCCAGCGTCCCGTCAGTCCGTACCCGAGACCCTGGACGCCTGGCGCCAGGTCACCGCGCGGCGCGGCTTCGAAGGGCGCGTCCCGCTGGCGTCGCTGAAGCGGCTTGCGAGCCTGCTCGAAGCGCCGGACGGCGAAGCGGTGTTCTCGCTCGATTTCGATCGCGACAACCTTGGCGTCCCGTACGTCGAGGTGCGCGTCGAGGCCGAGCTTCCGCTGGTCTGCCAGCGCACGCTTGAACGGTTCCTGCTGCCGGTCCACATCGACCAGCGCATGGGCCTGATCCGTGACGAGGCCGACGAAGCCGGCCTGACGCCGGGTTACGAGCCGCTGATGGTCGATCCGTCGGGCGAGCTGGAAACCCTCGCGCTGGTCGAGGACGAGTTGATCCTGGCGGTGCCGGTCGTGCCGGTGAAGCCGGGCACGGACGCGGTCGAGCGCGAATGGGGTGACGGTCCGGCCGTCGAGGCCGAGCGGCCGAATCCCTTTGCCGCGCTGGCCGCGCTGAAGAACAAGCCGGAGTAATCCGGACGGGTCCGGCCGGTGGCGTGAGCCGCCGGGCTGGGCGATAATTTCCACCTTTCGGCCCGGGCACGACGCCTGACGCCGCCTCACGTTGCACCGGAGCACCCCGATGGCCGTTCAGAAGTCCCGCGTTTCTCCCTCCCGCCGTGGCATGCGCCGCGCCCACGACGCGCTGAGCGCGAAGCAGATCGCGACCGATCCGACCACGGGCGAGACGCACCTGCGTCACCACGTGACGGCCGACGGCTACTACCGCGGCAAGAAGGTCATCGACACCCGCTCGAAGATCGCCACCGAGGAGTGATCGCCGGGCGCACGCGCGCCCGACGATAGCGTCCGCGTCGATGGCCTGGCCTTCAACGCGGACGGCGGTGGGATCCGCCACCCGTTCTCGATGCGACCTTCGGGTCGCATCGCCGTTTTTCCGGCCGCCATACATACGGCGGCGTCCGCGGATGCTTCGGCGTTCGCGGTCCCGGCGAGGCAGGGGATGACCCAGACCATTTACGCGCGCATCGCGGGCACCGGCAGCTACCTGCCGGAGAAGGTGCTGACCAACGACGATCTGGCGCAGTTCGTCGAAACCAGCGACGAGTGGATCGCCGCCCGCACGGGCATCCGCGAGCGTCACGTCGCGGCGGAAGGCGAAACCACTTGCGATCTCGCGTTCCATGCCGCCACGTGCGCCATGGAAGCCGCCGGCGTCACCGCGGCCGACATCGACCTGATCATCGTCGGTACGACGACGCCGGACATCATCTTCCCGTCGACGGCCTGCCTGCTGCAGAACCGGCTCGGCGCGATCGGTTGCCCCGCGTTCGACGTCAATGCCGCCTGCTCGGGCTTCGTCTATGCGCTGACCGTCGCGGACAAGTTCATCCGCTCGGGCGCGTCGAAGACGGCGCTCGTCATCGGTGCGGAAACGCTGACGCGCATGCTCGACTGGTCGGATCGCTCCACCTGCGTGCTGTTCGGCGACGGTGCCGGCGCGGTCGTGCTCAAGGCCGACACCGAGACCGGCATCCTGAGCACCCACCTCCATGCCGATGGCAGCAAGAGGGATCTGCTGTACAACCCGGTCGGCGTGTCGGTGGGCTTCAAGCCCGAGGAACACAACGCCGGCGTGCGCGTGATGATGACGGGCAACGACGTCTTCAAGTACGCGGTGAAGGCGCTGGATTCGGTCGTCGAGGAAACGCTCGAGGCGAACGGCCTCGATCGCCACGACATCGACTGGCTGATTCCGCATCAGGCCAACCTGCGCATCATCGAGGCGACGGCCAAGCGCCTCGACATGCCGATGGAGCGCGTGATCGTCACCGTCGACAGGCACGGCAATACGTCGTCGGGTTCGGTGCCGCTCGCGCTGGACGAGGCGGTGCGCTCGGGCCGCGTGCAGCGCGGCCAGCTGTTGCTGCTCGAAGCGTTCGGTGGCGGCTTCACGTGGGGCAGTGCGCTCGTCCGTTACTGACCGATCGCGCCTCGCGATGACGAACGCCCGCCCTCATCGGCGGGCGTTCGCATTTGTGGCCAACGGCCATGGGATGCGCCGATCAGCGGCGTACGGCGGAGTACAGACAGCATGAACGCTTCGTCCGTATGATGGCGCGTTCCTTCAACGGGCTGTTCCGCGTGACCGCAACGCAACTCGCATTCGTCTTTCCAGGTCAGGGCTCGCAGTCGGTCGGCATGCTCGCCGATCTCGCCGCGAGCGAGCCGCTCATCGCCGCGACGTTCGCCGAAGCGAGCGAGGGCGCGGGCGTCGATCTGTGGGCGCTGAGCCAGAACGGGCCGGACACGGAGCTCAACACCACCGAGTTCACGCAGCCCGCGCTGCTCGCGGCGGGTGTGGCCGTGTGGCGCCTGTGGCAGGCGCGCGGTGGCGCGATGCCGGCGCAGCTGGCCGGTCACAGCCTTGGCGAATACAGCGCGCTGGTCGCCGCGGGCGCGTTGCCGCTCGCCGACGCGGCGAAGCTCGTGCGTCTGCGCGGCCAGCTGATGCAGGCCGCCGCGCCTGCGGGTACCGGCGCGATGGCGGCCGTGCTCGGCGCCGACGACGCGCTGGTGCTCGAAGTCTGCGAAGCCTGCAGCGGTCGCGACGTCGTCGTGCCCGCCAACTTCAATTCGCCCGGCCAGATCGTCATCGGCGGTCATGCCGACGCGGTCGATCGCGCGCTGACGATGCTGGCCGAACGCGGCGTCCGAAAGGCCGTGAAGCTCGCCGTCAGCGTGCCGTCGCATACGCCGCTGATGCGCGAAGCGGCGAATCGTCTGGCGGAAGCGATGAACGGCCTTGCGTGGTCGACGCCGCAGCTGCCGATCGTGCAGAACGTCGACGCCGAAGTGCGCACCGACATCGCGTCGATCCGGGACGCTCTGGTGCGTCAGCTCTACCTGCCGGTGCAGTGGACGCAGTGCATCGAAACGCTCGTCGCGCGCGGCGCCACCCGCATCGCCGAATGCGGACCGGGCAAGGTGCTGACGGGGCTGGTGAAGCGCATCGACAAGTCGGTCGACGCTCGCGCGCTCGGCTCCGCCGCCGATCTCGACGCTGCACTCGCGGATTGGCGCGCCTGATTCCACGATGCCCCACCGCGGGCGTGCATGACGCGATCGGCGCGACCGGTCGCCGCAACGGAGAGACACGATGACGGAAGCTTTGAAGGGCGAGATCGCACTGGTCACGGGCGCAACGCGCGGCATCGGCGCCGCGATCGCCGACGAACTCGCGGCACAGGGCGCGACCGTGATCGGTACGGCG
The DNA here is from genome assembly GCF_003367355.1 of Lysobacter sp. TY2-98. Classification (NCBI taxonomy): domain Bacteria; kingdom Pseudomonadati; phylum Pseudomonadota; class Gammaproteobacteria; order Lysobacterales; family Lysobacteraceae; genus Lysobacter; species Lysobacter sp. TY2-98. The sequence goes on along the minus strand of NZ_CP031413.1, from coordinate 1,784,470 downwards.
ACGTCCGAATCGGGCGCGGCGTCGATCAGCGAGCGTCTCGCAGCCAAGGGCGGCCAGGGCCGCGTACTTAACGTCACCGCGCCGAACGCGATCGAAGAGCTCATCGATGCGATCACCAAGGATGTCGGCCCGATCTCCATCCTCGTCAACAATGCAGGCATCACGCGCGACAACCTGCTGATGCGCATGAAGGACGACGACTGGCAGGCGGTGCTCGACACCAACCTGACGAGCGTCTATCGCTCGAGCAAGGCGGTGATGCGCGGCATGATGAAGGCGCGCAAGGGCCGCATCGTCAACATCGCGTCGGTGATCGGCGTGACCGGCAACGCAGGCCAGGCGAACTACGCGGCGGCGAAGGCCGGCATCATCGCGTTCTCGAAGTCGCTGGCCCGCGAGATCGGTTCGCGCGGCGTCACCGTCAACGTCGTCGCACCGGGCTTCATCGACACCGACATGACCAAGGGCCTTCCGGAAGATGCCAAGAAGGGCATGCTCGACCAGATCGCACTGGGCCGCCTCGGCGAGCCGGCCGACATCGCGCGTGCGGTGGCCTTCCTGGCCGGCCCGAATGCGGCCTACATCACCGGCGAAACCCTGCACGTCAACGGCGGCATGTACATGCCATGAGGCCCGAAGGACGGGCTTCCGAACGACTTTTTCACGCGGCACCGGCCGCTATACTCCGGCCCGCTGCGATTCATTTAGACTTGTCCATCTAGCATCCCGTCCCGGGAGGAGAGAGATCCAATGAGCACCATCGAAGAGCGCGTCAAGAAGATCGTCGTCGAACAGCTCGGCGTGAAGGAAGAAGACGTCACCACCAACGCTTCGTTCGTTGACGATCTGGGCGCCGACTCGCTGGATACCGTCGAGCTCGTGATGGCGCTCGAGGAAGAGTTCGAGTGCGAGATCCCGGACGAAGAAGCCGAGAAGATCACCACCGTGCAGCAGGCCATCGACTACGTGAAGTCGCACGTCAAGTCGTAAGCCGCTGACGGGAGACGGAAGGCCGTGGCGCTTCCGTTCTCCACGCAATACCGACGGGGCCGCATTGCGGCCCCGTGTTTTTGACGCCACGCCCTACGGCGTCGTATCGCCGAACAGAGTCACCGGGGATCCGGTGCAGTCGAGGTTGAAAGCATGTCCAGCCGTCGCGTCGTAGTTACCGGACTTGGAATCGTCTCCCCGCTGGGCAATGACCTGGCGACGACGTGGGACGGCATCGTCAACGGACGGTCGGGCATCGGCCCGATCACGCATTTCGACACGACCAACTTCACCACCAAGATCGCGGGTGAAGTGCGCGACTTCGACGTCACCAAGTGGGTGAACCCGAAGGACGCGAAGAAGATGGACCCGTTCATTCACTACGGCGTCGGCGCGTCGCTGATGGCGATCGAGGATTCGGGTCTCGTCATCGACGACAACAACGCAGAGCGCATCGGCGCGCTGATCGGCTCGGGCATCGGCGGCATCCTCGGCATCGAGGAAACCGCGATCAAGTACAACGAGGGCGGCCCGCGCAAGATCTCGCCGTTCTACGTGCCCAGCACGATCATCAACATGCTGCCGGGGCAGGTGTCGCTGCTGACCGGCATGAAGGGCCCGAATTTCTCTGCCGTGTCCGCATGCGCGACGTCGAACCATTCGATCGGCATGGCGATGCGCATGATCCAGTACGGCGACGCGGACGTGATGATCGCCGGCGGTGGCGAACGCGGTTCGTCGCCGACGTCGGTGGGTGGCTTCTGCTCGATGAAGGCGATGAGCACGCGCAATGACGACCCGACGCGTGCATCGCGCCCGTGGGACGAAGGCCGCGACGGTTTCGTGCTCGGCGACGGCGCCGGCATCCTCGTGCTCGAGGAGTACGAACACGCGAAGGCCCGCGGCGCGCGCATCTATTGCGAGCTCGCCGGCTTCGGCGCGACCTCCGACGCGTTCCACATGACCGCGCCCAGCGAAGACGGCGAAGGCGCCGCGCGCTGCATGGTCATGGCGCTGAAGGACGCAGGCGTGACGCCGGAGCAGGTCGGCTACGTCAATGCGCACGGCACGTCCACGCCGCTGGGCGACCTCGCCGAAACCATGGCGGTGAAGCGCGCGCTCGGCGAGCATGCGTACCGCACGATGGTCAGCTCGACCAAGTCGATGACGGGCCATCTGCTCGGCGCGGCGGGCGGCGTTGAAGCAATCTTCTCGGTGATGGCGCTGCACGAGGGCATCATTCCGCCGACGATCAACCTCGAGAACCCGTCGGAAGGCTGTGACCTCGACTACGTGCCGAATACCGCGCGCCAGGCCAAGGTCGATGTGGCGGTGTCGAACGGTTTCGGCTTCGGCGGTACCAACGGCACGCTGGTGTTCCGCCGGATCTGACGGCGGCGCCTCGCGCTGTCGCCTGAAGCCCGCGCCCGTCGCAGGCTTCGTCGTTTTCGGACAGCCCGACGTCGGGCCGGCGATAATCCCGGGCCCGATATCGCCGTCCCGACGCATGCCTTCGCCGTCTCCTGTCCGCCGCGTGCTCGAGCGCCCCGGCGACCTCCTCGACCTGCACCGGCTCGCGCCTACGCGCTATCCCGTGTTGCTGGAATCGACCGCGTCCGGCACGCGGATCGGGCGTCGCGATCTGCTGCTCGCGGCGACGAACGAGGTGCTGGAGTTGGGACGTGACGGCCGGGTGCGTGACGCGGCGGGTCGCGATATCGGCAGCGACTTCTTTGCCGCGCTGGATGCGGCATTCGCGACGGCGACTGCACCGCATGCGTCGCCGGTCGGCGGCTGGGCCCTGCTGATCGCCTACGAAGCCGCGGGGCAGATCGAGCGCATCCTCGATCTTCCCGCAGCGCCTGGCAGCGTGCCGGTTGCGCGCGCTGTCCGCATCGACGCAGCCATCGAACATGATCGCGAATCGGGTGCATGCGTCCTGCACGCGGTCGATGATCCGACCGCCGATCGGATCGAAGCTGATCTCCGGCGTGCCGACGCGCTCGATGCATTGCCCGCATGGCGCAAGCCGGCGGCCATCGACGAGGATGCACCCGAGCAGTTCACGACGGGCGTGCGCCGCATCCTCGATTACCTTGTGGCGGGCGACGTCTTCCAGGCCAATCTATCGCGTGGTTGGACTGCGCACTTCGAAACAGGCGTCGAACCTGCTGCGCTCTTCACCCGATTGCGTCGCAACAATCCTGCGCCGTTCGCGGGCCTCTTTTCGGGCGATGGCTGGTCGGTGGTCAGCGCATCACCGGAGCGGCTCGTGTCCGTGCAAGGCGATCTGGTGGAGACGCGGCCGATTGCAGGCACGCGTCCGCGCGTTGTCGGCGACGACGATGCGTCACGCGTGCAGGAACTGGTCGGGCATCCGAAGGAGCGCGCCGAGCACGTGATGCTGATCGATCTCGAACGCAATGATCTTGGTCGCGTCTGCCGGGCCGGTACCGTCGAGGTCGATGAATTAATGACGGTCGAAAGCTATGCGCACGTGCATCACATCGTGAGCAACGTGCGCGGTCGGCTGCGCGAGGGCGTGACGCCCGGTGAAGTGATCCGCGCTGTGTTTCCGGGTGGCACGATCACGGGTTGTCCGAAGGTGCGCTGCATGCAGATCATCGCGGAGCTCGAGCAGGTGGGCCGCGGCGCGTACACCGGTGCGATGGGCTGGCTCGCGCCCAATGGCGACATGGACCTCAACATCCTGATCCGCAGCGCCGAAGTCGAAGGCCGCGAGGTGCGCTTCCGCACCGGCGCCGGCATCGTTGCGGACTCCGATCCGCAGCGCGAGCTCGACGAAACGCGCGCGAAGGCGCGTGGCATGCTGCGCGCGCTGGGTGTGGCGGACTGACGTGGACGTGCGCCTGTTCGAAGGTTCGACACGCGTCGATGCGATTGCGGCATCGAATCGCGGGCTCGCCTATGGCGACGGTCTGTTCGAAACGATGCGCGCACATCGCGGTGACGTGCCGTGGTGGGATCGGCACTGGATGCGTCTGCGCCGGGGCGGTGAGGCACTCGGCATCGCACTGCCGGACGAGGCGCAGGCCCGCGCCGAAGCTCACGCGCTGCTCGACGGTCGCGATGGCGTTGCCAAGCTGGTCGTCACGCGCGGGCCCGGCGGTCGTGGCTACGCGCCGATGGCAGCGCCGTCGTTCTGGATGCTGTCGCTGCACGACGCGCCGCCGCGACAGGACCGCGTCACGCTTCGCTGGTGCGACACGCGCCTCGCGATCCAGCCGCGCCTTGCGGGGCACAAGCACTGCAATCGCCTCGAGCAGGTGCTCGCGCGCGCGGAGTGGCGCGAGGGCGAGGCCGCCGACGACGGCCTGATGCGCGACGTCGACGGTGATGTCGTAAGCGCGATCGCGGGCAACGTCTTCGTGCTGAACGGGGACAGCTGGACCACCCCGGCCATTGATCGCTGCGGTGTACGCGGCGTCTGCCGCGCCTGGGCGATCGACGCCCTCGATGTGCGTGAGACGCGTATCGCAGCCGACGCCGTCGAATCCGCCGACGCCCTGTTCGTCTGCAATGCCGTGCGCGGTATCCTCGAAGTCGCGCGGCTGGGCGATCGTGTCTGGTCGCCGCATCCGCAGGTCGCCTGGCTTCGGGAACGCCTCGCGACCGCGCATCCCGCCTTCGCCCTGACATCGGAGTCGCCGTGAGCCGTTCGCGCAAGCGCCGAAGTGGTTGCTTCACCCTGTTGCTGCTGATCGCACTGGCCGCGGCGCTCGCGGGCGCGTGGTACCTGTACGCCGATTTCGCCGATGCACCGATGCGCGGCGTGAAGCCCGGCAGCAGCCTCGTGGTCAAGCAGGGCGATTCGCTGCCGACCGTGCTGCGCAAGCTGCACGAAGCCGGCGTCGAGGGCTCGACGATCGAGTGGACCGCACTCGCCAAGCAGCTCGGCGCGGCGGGCCGTATCCAGGTCGGCGAGTACCCGCTGGAGCCGGGCATGACGCCGCGCGACCTGCTCATCGATATGCGCGATGGCCACGTTATCCAGCACAAGGTCACGATCGTCGAAGGCTGGACCATTCGCGACGTGCGCGCGGCGCTCGCCAAGGCCGAGCCGCTGGTGCACGACAGCGCGCAGCTCGACAACGCGGCGTTGATGGCGAAGCTCGGCCATCCCGGTGAGCATCCGGAAGGGCGCTTTCTTCCGGAGACATACGTCTACACGCGCGGCGATACCGATCTCGACGTGCTGCGTCGCGCGTACGGTGCGATGTCGAAGGCGCTCGACGCCGCATGGCGTTCGCGCAGCCCCGACAGCGTGCTGAAGACGCCGGACGAAATGCTGACGCTGGCGTCGATCGTCGAGAAGGAAACCGGTATCGCGGAAGAGCGCCCCGAGATCGCAGGACTGTTTTCGCGTCGCCTGAAGATCGGCATGCCGCTGCAGACCGATCCGACCATCATCTACGGCATGGGCAGCGCTTACGCCGGCAACATCCGTAAGGTCGACCTGCAGACCGACACGCCGTACAACACCTACACACGCACCGGCCTGCCGCCGACGCCGATCGCGATGCCGGGTGCCGCCGCGTTGCAGGCCGTGGCGAATCCGGCGCCGGGCGACGCGCTGTATTTCGTCGCGCGCGGCGATGGCAGCGGCCACCATTTCTTTGCCAAGACGCTCGCGGAGCACCAACAGAACGTGCAGAAGTACCTCGCCAATTACCGCGCCGCGCAGGCTGCGCCGCGATGACGCAGCAGGCGGTTCTGCGTCGCGAGCCCAAACTCGTGACGCTGGAAGGCGGCGAGGGCGCGGGCAAGTCCACCGTGCTCGCCGCGCTGCGCACGGAGCTCGAGGGCGATGGTGCGGTGACCTGCACGCGCGAACCCGGTGGCACGCCGCTGGCGGAAAAGATCCGCGCCTTGTTGCTGGATCCGGACCACGAAGCCCCCTGCGATCGCACCGAACTGCTGCTGATGTTCGCCTCGCGCGCGCAGCTGGTCGGGCAGGTGATCGCACCCGCGCTGGCGCGCGGGGAGTGGGTGTTGAGCGATCGCTTCACCGACGCGAGCCACGCGTACCAGGGCGGCGGACGGGGCTGCGATCCGCATCTGATCGATGTGCTCGAGCACGAGTTCGTCGGCATCGAGCCCGGCCTCACGCTGCTGCTCGACGTGCCGGTCGACGTCGGCCTCGCGCGCATGCGTGGGCGCGGCGACGCGGACCGCATCGAGTCCGAGCGCGCCGAATTCTTCGAACGCGTGCGCGCGGCGTATCTTGCGCGCGCCGCAGCGCATCCGCAGCGCTTCGTCGTGATCGATGCCTCGCAGCCGGCAGCTGACGTGGCTGCCGCGGCGGTCGACGCCCTGCGTCGTCATCGCGCCGAGGTCGCATGAGCGCGATAGCGCCCTGGCAGTCGCGTGCGTACGAGCAGATCGCGGCGACGCTGGAGTCGGGGCGCCTCGGCCATGCGCAGCTGTTCTGCGGGCCAGCGCAGTTGGGCAAACGGGACGTCGCGATTCGCCTCGCGCGCCGTGTCCTCTGCGAAGCACCGAATGGCATCGACGCCTGCGGGACGTGCCGCAGCTGCCGTCTGTTCGAGGCTGGCACGCATCCCGACTATCGCTTCATCAGCTTTATCCCGAATCGCGAAGGCACGAAGCTGCGCACCGAGATCGTCATCGACCAGATGCGCGAGCTCTCCTCGCAACTGGCGCTCACGCCGCAGTACGGGCGTGCGCAGGTCGCGATCGTGGATCCGGCCGATGCGATCAACACGTCGGCCGCGAACGCGCTTCTGAAGACGCTGGAGGAGCCGGTGCCCGGTCGCTACCTGTGGCTGGTGTCCGCACATCCGGCGCGACTGCCTGCGACGATCCGCAGCCGCTGCCAGCGCATCGAGTTCCGCCTGCCGCCGATCGGCGAGGCGCGCACCTGGTTGCTTGCGCAGGGCCATGCAGCGAAGGACGTCGACGAGGCGCTGCTGGCCGCGCGCGGCCATCCCGGTCTCGCGGATGACTGGCTGCGCAGCGGCGGCCTCGACCTGCGCCGTCGCGTGGCCAGCGATCTGCAGAAGCTCGCCCGCGGGGAAGCCACCCCGCAGGAGACCGCGCAGCAGTGGGGGGCTGACGAACATGCCGCGCTGCGCCTGCGTCATGCGGCGGACCTGGCCGTCGAAAGGGCCCGTGGCTTGACCCACCCGCACGCGGCGCGCAGTCTGGCCACCTGGTTCGACAAGGCGAACCGCAGCCGCGACCTGCTCCGGACCACGGTCCGCGCGGACCTCGTGCTGATGGAACTGTTGACGGCCTGGCGCGCGGCATCGCGCGTCGGCCAGGAGATCCGCGACCGATGAGTGCAACTCCCGGCGGCGCGCGACAGGGCATCCTGTCGCTGGTCCTGAAGGACAAGTCCCAGCTGTACCAGGCGTACATGCCGTTCCTGAAGGGCGGCGGCATCTTCGTGCCGACGCCGAAGCGCTACTCGCTGGGCGACGAGGTGTTCCTGCTCATCACGCTGCCCGAGTCCGGCGAGCGCATGCCGGTGGCCGGCAAGGTCGTCTGGCTGACGCCGGTCGGTGCGCAAGGCGGTCATCCGGCCGGCATCGGCGTGCAGTTCCCCGAAACGCCGGAAGGCGATGCGGTGAAGGGCAAGATCGAGACGCTGCTCGCCGGCCTGCTGACCGGCGATCGCTCCACGCACACGATGTAAGGCGACGACGTGCGGATGGGTCGCACGTTGCTCGGTCCGTTCGCACTGACGACTTACGTGCTGCTGGCGGCATGCCAGCGCGTGGAGACGCCGTCGCCCGCGACCGCGCCGTCGACCGCCGCACCTTCACCTGCCGCGCGACAGCCGCGCGCGCCGCGGCCCGGTCTCGAAACGACGCCGGCTCGCGCAGCCGCGAGTGATCCATCGCAACAACGACTCGAAGACATCGTGTCGTCCGCCGACACCTTCGACACACTGCGCGTTCGCTATGGCGATGCGGCGGTGGCGCGCAAAACCTTCCACGGCGCCGAAGGCGCGCAAGCGACGGGCTGGGTACTGTTCGCCAACGAGCCCGCGCGTCGCATCGACATCTGGCTGGACGAGGCCGGCCGGCATCCCGCTCCGCTCGCAGTGCATCCGGGCTCGACGTGGCGTCGGGCCGACGGCGTGCGCATCGGGCTCACGTCGGTCGAACTCGAAGCGCTCAACGGGCGACCGTTCGTGTTCGCCGGTTTCGGCTGGGACTACGGCGGTGCGGTGTCCGACTGGCAGGGCGGCCGACTTGCGCAGGACAGCCCCTTCGTCGGGCCGGTCATCCTGTGCGAGCCGGCGAATCCGCCCGAAGACTATCCGTCAGGCGACAGCGAGTTCCGGTCGGATCTGCCCGTCGTCCGAAAGCGTCCGCCGACGGTATGCGAGTTCGGACTGGATCTGACGTCCACCCATTGAAGCGGGCCTGACGTCGCGACGATCCGATCGCCGCGACGTCGAGAACGATCACTCCGCGCGCAGTGCCGGGTTGTCCCAACCCGGACGCGGCGCGAAACGCGCGCCGTACTTCGCTTCCAGTGCACGCAGGCGCTGCAGCAGCGCGTCGACACCGGTTTCGCGCACGTACTGGATCGGGCCGCCGCGGAAGGGCGCGAAGCCGGTGCCGAAGATGACGCCGGCGTCGAGCAGGTCCGCGTCACTGACGACGCCGTCGTGCAGGCACGCCACGGCTTCATTGATCAGCGGAAGGATCAGACGATCCTCCAGATCGCCGGGCGCGGTGTAGCCCTGCGGAATCTCCGGCTTCACCGCCTTGCCGTTCTCCCACGTGTACAGGCCCTGGCCGTCCTTCTTGCCGCGCGCACCGGGCTGCGGTGGCGTCGCGAGTGCGGCGGGAATCGGCAGGCCGAGGAACGGCGCGAGCTCCGCACCAACGCCGGCCGCGACGTCGAGGCCCACCGTGTCGACCAGTTCGATCGGTCCCATCGGCATGCCGAAATTCACCGCGGCCTTGTCGATCAGCGCGGGCGGCACGCCTTCGGAATACGCCGTCGCGGCTTCGAGCATGTACGGGAACAAGACGCGGTTGACGAGGAAGCCCGGCGTGCCCGCGACCGGCACCGGAAACTTGTCGATCGCGCGGCAGAAGCCGGCCAGGCGCTGCTCCGTGCGCGGGTCCATGCCGTCGTGATGGATGATTTCCACCAGCGGCATCAGCGCGACCGGATTGAAGTAGTGCAGGCCCGCGAACTGCGCGGGACGCTGCAGACCTTCGCGCAATTCGTCGAGCGGAATCGAAGAGGTGTTCGTCGTGAGCAGCGCATCGGGCTTCATGCGCGGCTCGACATCGGCGTAGAGCGCGCGCTTTGCATCGGGACGTTCGATGATCGCTTCGATCAGCAGGTCGCAATCGGCGACGCCGTCACCCGCGACATCGCTGCGCAGGCGTGCGGCGACTTCAGGTCGCTTCGCATCGTCCTTGACGCGCTTGGCGAACAGCTCCGACGCGCGCTGCATCGCCGCGTCGACGAAGCGCTGCTCGCGATCGGCGAGCGTCACGTCGAAACCCTTGTAGGCCGACCACGCGGCGATGTCGCCGCCCATCACGCCAGCACCGACCACGTGCACGCGTTTGATGCCGTGGTTCCTGTCGCCCTGCGACTTCAGGCGTTCCTGCAGGAAGAAGACGCGGATGAGGTTGCGCGCGGTCGGCGTCGACGACAGCTTCACTACGGCCCGGCGTTCGTTGTCGAGCAACTGCTTCATCGATCCGCCGCCACGACGCCAGCTCTCGATCAACGCGTACGGTGCAGGGTAGTGCGCCTTCTTCGCCTTGCGCGAGACCTGCTTCACGAGCTGCGGCGCGATCAGCTGACGCGCGGGCCAGGTGTTCGTGACCCATGCGAGCGCGCGCTGCTGGAAAGGACGCTCGGTGCCACGCAATGCGAGCTTGATCGCGGCGTCGACGAGCTGGTCGACCGGGACGACGCGATCGACGAGTCCCATCGCCTTCGCGGCTTTGCCGCTCACTGTGCGACCGGTGAGCATCAGGTCGAATGCCGCGGGCGCGCCGATGAGTCGTGGCAAGCGAACGCTGCCACCCCAGCCCGGGAAGATGCCCAGCTTCACTTCCGGCAGGCCGATGCGCGTCGACGGATCGTCGCTGGCGACGCGGTAGTCGCACGCCAGCGCAATCTCCGTGCCACCGCCCATGCAGAAGCCGTGGATCGCGGCCACGGTTCGGAACGGCAGGTCGGCGATGCGCTGGAAGACGCGCTGTCCGCGCGCGATCGCATCGTTCACCGTGCCGCGCTGGTCGAAGATCTGGAACTCCTTGATGTCGGCGCCGGCGATGAAGCCGCTCGCTTTCGCCGATCGGATCACGAGGCCCTTCGGCGGTTCGAGCTGCAGCCGCTCGAGCAAGGTATCGAGCTCGACGAGCACGTCCTGCGAGAACGTGTTGACGGAACTTTCCGCCTTGTCGAACGACAGCACGACGACGCCGTCGTCACGGGTTTCGGCGCGCCAGTGGTGCATCGGCAGGCCGTCAAAGCGGGAGGAGGCGGTCATCGGAAAACCATCCGTTCACGTATGGAGCGACCAGCTATCATCCGGAGGTTGTTTCCCGTGCGTCAATCCGCGCCCCGTTCGGCGCCCCGCGCCCACCGCGGTCGATGAACTTTTCCGCGATGGCGTTGTCCCAATGCCCGGTGATGTCCGGGCGGCTACAGGAGTGCCGGCCGACATGGCCGTAGAGGAAGCGTCTGCAATGGAAGCCGGCCCAGGGCGGGAGTCCCTGGACCGGGAGCTGGTCGAGCGCGTGCAGCGCGGCGACAGCTCGGCCTTCGATGTGCTGGTGCGCAAGTACCAGCACCGCGTGGTCGGACTGATCGGGCGCTACGTGCACGACTGGAGCGAATGCCAGGACGTCGCACAGGAAGTCTTCATGCGTGCCTACCGCGCGCTGGGGAATTTCCGGGGCGACGCCCAGTTCTCCACCTGGCTTCACCGGATCGCCGTGAACACTGCCAAGAACCATCTCGTCGCACAGAACAGACGACCGCCGACGGACGACATCGACGTCATGGACGCCGAACAGTTCGACCCGAGCTTTCGCCTGCGCGATACCGATACGCCCGAACACGAACTGCTGCGGCAGGAAATCGAGCGCACGGTGATGGATGCGGTGAACCGGCTGCCGGAGGAGCTGCGCGAAGCGATCACCCTGCGCGAGGTCGAAGGCCTCAGCTACGACGAGATCGCCGAGCGCATGGGCTGCCCGATCGGGACGGTGCGTTCGCGCATCTTCCGCGCCCGCGAGGCGATCGACGCGCAGCTCAAACCCCTTCTCGACCCCGAACGTGATGCCGGAGCCCGGGAGCGGCAACGATGAACCCGAACGACACCCACGACCGCGAGTCCCTCAGCGCACTGCACGACGGCGAGTTGGCAGGCGAAGCCCGCCTGTTCGCGCTACGCCGTCTGTCGCACGACGCTGGCTGGAAGGACGACTGCGGTCGTTGGCAGCTGATCGGCGATGCGATGCGTCGCCAGGCACCGATCGCGGCGCCGGCCGGCTTGGCCGCGCGCGTCCGCGACGCCGTGGCCGCCGAAGCTTCCGCGCTGGCACCGGTCCCGACCGTTGCGACGGTCGCGACGCCGACGCCCCGCCGACCTGTGCGCATGTGGGTCGGCGGGGCGCTGGCGGCTTCGCTCGCGCTGGTCGCGGTGGTGGCCACGCGCGCTCCGCAGCCGTCCCCCGCGCCTTCCGCTCCTGCGGTTGCAGTGATGCCCGCACCGGCGGCAGCGCAGCCGGCTGTGCCGACACCGATCGCGCCGTCGGCCGAAATTCCGGCGGTCGCCAGCACCACTACGCCGACCGCCGATGCGATACCGGCGTCGCGGCAGGTCGCCGCCGTCGATCGCCCGCAGCCGCGTGCGACCGCCGTGCGTCCGGCGCGCCGTACCGAAAGCGTGGCGCGCGACGAGGTCGCCGCGCCCTCGACCGTCGCCGCGTTCACGCCCCCCGACGTCGCCAACCCGTTCCATGTCTCGGCGAACGACGCCCTCGCTTCACGTCCCTGGCCGCGCGCGTCAGCGGGCAGCAATGCCGCACTGACCGCGAGTTACGGGGCGGTGGCCGACGCGCTCGGGGACTCGCCGTCGTTCTATCCGTTCGAGCCGCGCGTGCACGACGAGACGACGGGACAGGCCAACACGCCCTGATCCACCTCATGACTTGCCGGCGCACGCCGGCCTTCCGACCTGCTCCGAGGCCGATTCGATGAACCGACCGCTCCAAACGCTCGCCCTTGTCGCCGCCGTCGCGCTCGCGCTGCCCGCCGCCTGCACGGCTCAGCAGCCGCAGAACGCCGCGGCGTTGCCCGTACCGTCAACCGCGCCTCCCGCGGTGCAGATGGTGTCGGGCCTGCCGGACTTCACCAACCTCGTGCAGCAGGTCGGGCCGGCGGTGGTGAACGTCAGCGCGGAAATCCGTGGCAGCCAGAATCGTCGCCTTGCCGACGAGGACGACGAGATCCCCGAGTTCTTCAAGCGCTTCTTCGGCGAGGATCCGCCGGGTGCGGGCGGTCCGCGCGGGCCGCAGGGCCCCGACAACGCGCTGCAGGGCGTGTCGCTCGGCAGCGGTTTCCTGATTTCCGACGACGGCTACATCCTCACCAACCACCACGTGGTCGAGGGCGCGAGCACGATCACGGTGCGCCTGTCCGATCGTCGCGAGTTCAAGGCCAAGCTGGTCGGCAGCGACGAACAGTCGGATGTCGCGCTGCTGAAAATCGAGGGCAAGGGCCTGCCGGCGCTGCGTACGGCGACCGACGCGCCGAAGCCGGGCCAATGGGTGGTCGCGATCGGCTCGCCGTTTGGCCTCGATCATTCGGTCACCGCCGGCATCGTCAGTGCGGTCGGTCGCTCCAACCCGGTCGCCAACCAGCAGTACGTGCCTTTCATCCAGACCGACGTCGCGATCAACCGCGGCAACTCGGGCGGGCCGCTGCTGAACACGCGCGGCGAAGTGGTCGGCATCAACTCGCAGATCTTCTCGAGCTCGGGCGGGTACCAGGGCGTGAGCTTCGCGATCCCGATGGATCTCGCGGCGTCGGTCGTCCAGCAGCTCCGGACGACCGGCCACGTCGCGCGTGGCCAGCTGGGCGTGCAGGTGCAGCAGCTCACCGCCAGCCTCGCCAATTCGATGGGCCTGCCCAACGCCTCGGGTGCGCTCGTGGCCGACGTCGTGCCGGGCAGCGCCGCGGCGCGCGCGGGCCTGCAGCGCGGGGACGTCATCCGTGCCGTCAACGGGCGCGCGGTGAACGACTCCGGCGACCTGCCGCCGCTGATCGGCGCGCTTGCGCCCAAGAGCAAGGCGCAGCTGACCGTCGTTCGCGAGGGCAAGTCGCTGCAGGTGCCGGTCGTGCTCGATGCACTCACCGTCGCTGCCGCTGAAGACGCCGGCACCCCGAATCAGCGGTCCGCCGCAGCCGAGCCCGCGTCCAACGCGAGCCTGGGCATTGCCGTGCAGGACCTCACCGCCGCCGAACGCAAGCGCATGGGCCTCGGCGACGGTGAGGGTGTGCGGATCGGTCGCGTCGACGGCACGCCCGCGCGCGACGCCGGCCTTCAGCCCGGCGACGTGATCCTGCAGGTGGGTCGCGCCGCCGTCGGCAATTCGGCGGAACTGTCGCGCGCGGTCGCGGCGCTGCCGCGTGGCCAGGCGATCATGTTGCTCGTGCGTCGCGGCAATTCGACGCAGTTCGTCGCCGTCGATCCTTCAGGGGGCTGAGGACGGTCGGGCGACCGCGAACGGCGGTCGCCCCGGGCCGGACCGGGGGCGTGCGATAATCCCGCGTTATTTCGCCTTCGGTCCCGCCGTTTTGATGCAGCAGATCCGCAACTTTTCCATCATCGCGCACGTCGACCACGGCAAGTCGACGCTCGCCGATCGCATCATCCAGATCTGTGGCGGCCTCGAAGCGCGCGAAATGGAAGCGCAGGTGCTCGACTCGAATCCGATCGAGCGCGAGCGCGGCATCACCATCAAGGCGCAGTCCGTCTCGCTGCCGTACAAGGCGAAGGACGGGCAGACATACTTCCTGAACTTCATCGACACGCCCGGCCACGTCGACTTCAGCTACGAGGTCTCGCGGTCGCTGGCCGCCTGCGAAGGCGCGCTGCTCGTCGTCGACGCCGCACAGGGCGTCGAGGCGCAGTCCGTCGCCAATTGCTACACCGCGGTGGAGCAGGGCCTCGAAGTCGTGCCGGTGCTCAACAAGATCGACCTGCCGACCGCCGACATCGATCGCGCGAAGTCGGAGATCGAAGCGGTCATCGGCATCGATGCGACCGACGCGGTCGCGATCAGTGCAAAGACCGGCCTCAACGTCGTCGACGTGCTCGAAGCGATCGTGCAGCGCATCCCGCCGCCGAAGCCGCGCGACACCGACAAGCTGCAGGCGCTGATCATCGACTCGTGGTTCGACAACTACCTCGGCGTGGTGTCGCTGGTGCGCGTCATGCAGGGTGAGATCAAGAAAGGCGACAAGCTGCTCGTGATGTCGACGGGTCGCACGCACCAGGTGGACGATGTCGGCGTGTTCACGCCCAAGCGCAAGGTGCTCGACGCGCTGCGCGCAGGCGAAGTGGGCTGGGTCACCGCGTCGATCAAGGACGTGCACGGCGCGCCGGTCGGCGACACGCTGACGCACACCGCGAACCCTGCGCCGGGCCCGCTGCCGGGCTTCCAGGAAATGCAGCCGCGCGTGTTCGCGGGCCTGTTCCCGGTAGACGCCGAGGACTACCCCGACCTGCGCGAAGCGCTGGAGAAGCTGCGCCTCAACGACGCTGCGCTGCGCTTCGAGCCCGAGAGCTCGGAAGCGATGGGCTTCGGCTTCCGCTGCGGCTTCCTCGGCATGCTCCACATGGAGATCGTGCAGGAGCGCCTGGAGCGCGAGTACAACCTCAACCTGATCACCACCGCGCCGACGGTGATCTACGAGGTACTGAAGACGGACGGCTCGATCGTCCCCATGGACAACCCGGCCAAGCTGCCGCCGGTGAACATGGTCGAGGAGATCCGTGAGCCGATCATCCGCGCCAATATCCTCACGCCGCCGGACTATGTCGGCAACGTGATCAAGCTGTGCGAGGAAAAGCGCGGCGTGCAGATCGGCATCACCTACATGGGCGGCCAGGTGCAGATCAGCTACGAACTGCCGATGGCCGAAGTGGTGCTCGACTTCTTCGACAAGCTGAAGTCGGTGTCGCGCGGCTATGCGTCGCTCGACTACCACTTCCTGCGCTTCCAGGCCGGCCCGTTCGTGCGCGTGGACACGCTGATCAACGGCGACAAGGTGGACGCGCTGTCGATCATCACGCACCGCAGCCACGCCGATCGGCGCGGTCGCGACCTGACCGAGAAGATGAAGGAGCTGATCCCGCGCCAGCAGTTCGACGTGGCGATCCAGGCGGCGATCGGCGCGCAGGTGATCGCGCGTACGACGGTGAAGGCGCTTCGCAAGAACGTGCTCGCCAAGTGCTACGGCGGCGACATCTCGCGCAAGAAGAAGCTTCTCGAGAAGCAGAAGGAAGGCAAGAAGCGCATGAAGCAGGTCGGGCGCGTGGAGATTCCGCAGGAAGCCTTCCTGGCCGTGCTGAAGGTCGACCAGTAATACAAGTGCCGTCGGGCAGGCCGGGGACTCGGGAACCCCGGCGGCCGTCCGCGATCCAAGCTCCCGTCACGAACATCCGCTTCCAGGGACTGCCATGCGCTGGTTCGAAATCGCTCTCGTCGTGCTCACCTTCGCCAGCGGCATCATCTGGCTGCTCGACAAGCTGTTCCTTGCCAAGCGGCGCGCCACGCGCGAAGGCCTGCTCGACGACGGCGACGAGCCGGTGCTGGTCGACTACGCCAAGTCGTTCTTCCCGGTGCTGGCCGCGGTGCTGATGCTGCGCAGCTTCGTCGCCGAACCGTTCCGCATCCCGTCGAACTCGATGATGCCCACGCTGCTCACCGGCGACTTCATCCTGGTCAACAAGTTCAGCTACGGCCTGCGTCTGCCGATCAACAACGCCAAGGTCGTGGCGATCGGCGAGCCGAAGCGCGGCGACGTGGTGGTCTTCAAGCCGCCACACCACCCGGACCAGGACTGGATCAAGCGCATCGTCGGCCTGCCGGGCGACACCATCGCGTACCACAACAACCAGCTCAGCGTGAACGGGCAGGTGATGCAGTACCAGCCGATCGGCGTCTACCAGGGCGTCGCCAACGGTGCCGAGATGACGGGTGCCGAGGAGTTCGCCGAGGCGCTGCCCGGCCGTCCGCACCACGTGCTCGAGTGGACCGACCGCGTCATGGATCCCGGCGAGGGCGAGTGGGTGGTTCCGGCGGGCCAGTATTTCGTGATGGGCGACAATCGCGACAATAGCGAGGACAGCCGATACTGGCCCATGCACTTCCTGCCGGAAGCCAACCTCCGCGGCAAGGCTTTCCTGATCTGGCTCAATTGCGAAGGCTGGTTCTGCACGAACGCGTTCGATGCGTCCCGCATCGGCACGACCATCAAGTGATACTGTCCGCCTCACAGGCTTTGGGGAGAGAGTCATGAGACGCCACCAGCAGGGCATGACCCTGACCAGCTTCATCGTCGTCCTCGCCGTCGTCGGCGTGTTTGCTTACATGGGTATGAAACTCATTCCGATGTATTCGGAATTCTTCTCCGTAAAGAAGGCGCTTGAAGGGATGGCGCGCGATCCCGACGTGGCGTCCAGCGATCCGGCGCACATCAAGGACCTATTCTTCCGCAGGATGGAAGCCGACTACGTCGATGACATCAAGCCGGAGAACATCAAGCTCGCGCGTAAGGAAGCAGGCTGGGTGATGACGGTGGACTACGAAGCACGCAAGCCACTGATCGCCAATCTCGACGTGGTCGCACGCTTCAACGCCGAGAAGGAATTCAAGCGCACGACGGAGTGACCGTGGCGGACGCCTTCGGCCATTCGTTCCGTCAATCCGCGTTGCTCGATCAGGCGCTGCGCCATCGCAGCGCCGGTGCCCCGCATAACGAGCGTCTCGAATTCCTCGGCGATGCACTCGTCAACCTGTTCGTCGCCGAGGCGCTGTATGCGCGCTGGCCCAAGGTCGACGAAGGCGCGTTGACGCGCGCGCGCGCCGAGCTGGTGCGCGAATCCTCGCTCGCTCAGATCGCCCGTGATCTCGACATCGGCCCCCGCCTGACGCTCGGACCGGGCGAGATGAAGTCGGGCGGACACCGTCGCGACTCCATTCTCGCCGACGCCGTCGAGGCGCTCGTCGCCGCGATCTACCTCGATTCGGACTTCGAGACCTGCCGGTCCGCCGTGCTGCCGTGGTTCGAGCGGGCGATGGCCGCGCTGCCGCCGCCGAACAAGGTAGGCAAGGACGCGAAGACGCGCCTGCAGGAATGGCTGCAGGGTCGCCAAGGGCCGTTGCCGACGTACGCGCTGCTGTCGGAGGAGGGCGAGGAGCACGCCCGCACGTTCCGCGTGAGTTGCACGCTGGCGCAGCCGGAAATCGTCACCGAAGGCGAGGGCACGTCGCGTCGCGCCGCGGAACAGATGGCCGCGGAAGCGGCCTTGGCCAGGATCGACGCGCTGCAGGCCGAGCGCCGCGCCTGACGTCCAGATCGGCGCTTTCGACGGCTGCGACCGCGCGTCCCCGTACAATCCCGGCATGAACGCAGCTCCCCACCGCGCCGGCCACGTTGCCGTCATCGGCCGCCCGAACGTGGGCAAGTCCACGTTGGTCAACGCGCTCGTCGGCGCCAAGATCTCGATCACGTCCAACCGCCCTCAAACCACGCGCCATCGCTTGCTCGGCATCGCGACGTTCCCGGAGGGCCAGCTGCTGCTGGTCGACACCCCGGGCCTGCATCGCGAGCAGAAGCGCGCGATGAATCGGATGATGAACCGCGCCGCGCGTGGCGCGCTCGAAGGCGTCGATGCCGCGGTGCTGGTCGTCCAGGCGGGACGCTGGGACGACGAGGACAGCCTCGCCTACGACACCCTCAAGGCGGCGGGCGTGCCTGTGGTGCTGGTGGTCAACCAGGTCGACCGTCTGAAGGACAAGACCGCGCTGCTGCCTTACCTGGCGAAGGTCAGTGCGGGGCGCGACTTCGCCGGCGTGCATCCGATTTCGGCACTCAAGAAGATCGGCCTCAACGAACTTGTCCGAACGATGCTCTCGCTGGTGCCCGAGCAGGACGCGCTGTACGGCGAGGACGAGATCACCGATAAGAGCCAGCGCTTCCTCGCCGGTGAAATGGTGCGCGAGCAGTTGATGCGCCAACTCGGTGATGAACTGCCGTACGCGACGACGGTCGAGATCGAGCGTTTCGTGGTCGACGGTGCGCTGCTGCGCATCGGCGCGGTGATCTGGGTCGAACGCGACGGCCAGAAGGCGATCGTCATCGGCAAGGGCGGTGAACGCCTGCGCGAGATCGGCGCGCGCTCGCGACAGCAGATGGAGAAGCTGTTCGACTCGAAGGTCTTCCTCGAGACCTGGGTGCGCGTGCGCGAAGGCTGGTCGGACGACGAGGCGGCGCTGAAGTCGCTGGGCTACCACGACTGAGCTGCTCGCCATGACGTCCGCATCGATCGTGCCCCGCTAGGCCGACATGCGCTACGTCCAGGAAAACGCGTTCGTCCTGCACGCGCGCCCCTATCGCGAGACCAGTCTGCTGGTCGAACTGCTGACGGCGCAATACGGACGCATCGGTCTGCTCGCACGCGGCGTGACGGGGCCCCGCCGGCAGCTTTTGCGCGCCGCGCTGCAACCGCTGCAGTGGATCCGCTTCGATGCCGTGCAGCGTGGCGAACTCGCGCAACTCGCGAACGGGGAAGCCGTGGATGCCGCGCCACGTCTGGTCGGCGATGCGGCGCTGGGTGCGTTCTACCTCAACGAGCTGACCCTGCGCCTCGCGCCACGCCACGATCCGCAGCCCGGTCTGTTCACGGCCTACGCGCGTGCACGCGAGCGGCTGCGTGCGGGGGAGTCACTGGCGTGGACGCTGCGTCGCTACGAGCGCGATCTCCTGCAGGCTCTGGGACTCGGCTTCGATTGGGCGATCGACGGCAATGGTCAGCCCATCGATCCCGCGGCGCGTTATCGGCTCGATCCCGAGCACGGGCCGCGGCGATTGCTGAGCGATCGCGGCGCCGCGGACCGCAGCGATGCACCGAGTGGCCAGGCACTGCTCGCGTTGGTGGAGGACGAGATGCCCGCGCCCGCTGATCTCGCCGCGTTGCGCCGCGCGATGCGGCGCGTGCTCGAGCACCACGTCGGCCCACGCGGGCTGACGTCGTGGCAATTGCTCGGCGAGTTGTCGCGTGTCGGCGCGGGCGGTCAGTCCGCCGGGAACTGATCGCGCGTTGCGCGCAGCACGGCATCGAACGTCGGCCAGCCTTCGCGCGGTTCCATGGTCGACATGCGGGCCGCGGCGTCGCCGAGTTGCAGTGCCCCGACGAAGCCGCAACTGGCGCGCAGGCGATGCAGCAGCGAGCGGATCTCGGCGCGGTCGTCCGTGTCGACGGCCTTTGCGAGCGAGGCCTGCACGGCGTCCAGCTCCGGGCGGAACAGGCCGCGAAGCGCGGTGAGATGCCCGCGATCGCCGAGCAGCGCGGCAAGCGCGGAGGTGTCGTCCCAGAACGGCAAGTCCCGCAATGGCGCGACGGGCGCCTGCAACGACACGTCGAGTCCCAGCGCCATGCGCGCGGCCGCCACCGTCTCCGACGTCGACAACGGCTTGACCAGCACTTCGAGGAACCCTGCGGTCAGCAGACGTTCGTGTTCCTCCGCTTCGCGCGCCGCGGTGTGCGCGATCGCCGGCGTGCGCGTGCCACGCGCGCGCAGCTCCGTGAGCAGCGCGTCGCCGCGGCCATCGGGCAGGTTGGCGTCGAAGACCCACAACGCGTAGGTCGACGACGCGGCGAGGTCGCGGGCCCGTGCGCAGTCGCGGGCGACGTCGACGTCGAGCGGGACGCGGGCGAGGGCGGCTTCGAGGAAGGCGGCGCTGACCGCGTCGTCCTCGACGAGCAGCGCGCGGGGGTGTCGATGGTCCGTCATCGGAGTTCGGCGTCCTGTCGGTATCCTCGTGGCGATGCCCATCGTACGCGCGATCGTCGCGGTGCTGCTGGCCGCCACGTTGCTGGCGGCTGCGCCCGCGCACGCACGTTCCGCACACGCACGCATCGCGCGCATGACGCTGCCGACCGGCACGATGACCGGCGTGACCGTCGACCTCGACTGGCCCGCCGCCGCGACCGAGGGGGCGCTGCGCCTGCGTGCGGACCGCGTCGACGCGCCCGACCTCGGCTACCGCTTCACCGCGCTCGACTGGCGCTGCGTGCTGCGGCGCGACGGCTGGAGCGGCTGGCATTGCGATGGTCCCGCGATGACCCGCGCGGGCACAATGCGACTGCGCATGGACCTCACCGACACCGGCATGAACGCGATGCTGACGCGTGGGGCGAGTTCGATCCGCGTGCAGCGCGGCGACGGGCGGGGCGATGCCACCCAGGTCGATCTCACCGCGATTCCGATCGCCTGGCTGCGCGGGCTCGTCGCCAAGGCCTGGCCGGCCGGGCAGATGAAGTCGGGCGCGGGCGACGCGCGCCTTGCGGTCACCACCCCGGGTGATGACCTGCGCATCACCGGTCCGATCGCCCTGCACGACGTCGGCATCGACACGCCCGACGGCACGATCGCCGCCCAAGGCCTCGATGCAAAACTCGATCTCGACATGATGTTGGGGGCGACCGATCGCGTCGCGTTGCGCGGTCGACTCGGTGGCGGCGAACTGCTGTTCGGCACGGCGTATTTCGCGCTCGCCGGTCGCATGGGCGAGCTGTCCATCGACGCCGAGCAGCGGGGCGACTGCTGCTGGCGCATTCCGCATTTCGACTGGCGCGACGACGGCGTATTGCAGACGTCGGGCAAGGCGACGTTCGGGCCGGATGCGGCGCTGCGCACGTTGCAGGCCGACATTCGCAGCAGCGATCTCGCCGGACTCAAGGCGCCCTATCTCACCGGCTGGCTCGGCGCCGCAGGGCTGGACGACCTCGCCGTGCGCGGCGCGCTCGATGCGCGCGTCGATCTGGGCGAGCAGGGTCTGCATGCGGTCGATGCGCGCGTCACCGGCGTCGATGTCGACGATCCCAAGGGGCGCTTCGCCTTCCACGACCTCGAAGGCGATGTGCGCTACTCGTCGGACGTGCCGGTCGAGAGTGCGCTGCGCTGGACGTCGGGCCACGTGTACGGGCTCGACTTCGGTGCATCGACACTACCGATGCGCAGCGAAGCCGGACGCATCGCCTTTGCCCAGCCCGTCGACGTACCCATGCTCGGCGGATATCTGCGCTTCGATCACCTCGCGGTCCAGCCAGCGCATGCCGACGCCGGGGCGAGCGCCGAATTCGGGCTGGACGTCCAGAACCTCGACATCGGCCAGCTCGCCAAAGCGCTCGGCCTTCCGGCCTTCACGGGCCAGCTCTCCGGTCGCATCCCGAGCGCGCACTACGCATCGCAGCAGCTCGTCTTCGATGGCGGCCTGTCGATGGCGTTGTTCGGCGGCAAGCTCGACGTGTCCGCGCTTTCGATGGAGCGCCCGTTCGGCGTGGCGCCGACGCTCAGCGCCGATATCGCCTTCGACGACCTCGACCTCGAATCACTGACCGGCGTGCTCGGCTTCGGCAGCATCACCGGCAAGCTCGATGGGTATCTCAACGGCTTGCGCCTGGTCGACTGGCAGCCCGTCGCGTTCAATGCGCACCTGCGTACCGACAAGCACGCGGGCACGCGCCAGCGCATCTCGCAGCGCGCGGTGCAGGATCTGTCGAGCGTCGGCGACTCGTCGTTCGCTGGCGGACTGCAGGCGAAATTGATCGGGCTGTTCGACGACTTCGCCTATTCGGCGATCGGCATCGACTGCCGCCTCGCCGACGAGGTCTGTGAGATGGACGGCCTGTCAGCGCGGGGCACCAACAGCTTCACCATCGTCGAAGGCGGCGGCATTCCATGGCTGACGGTGGTGGGCATCAACCGGCGCGTCGACTGGCCGACGCTGGTCGAACGCCTGGTGGCGGTGGGCAAGGGCGACACCAAGCCGGTGGTGAACTGACATCGCCCCTGTTCACGTTTCGCCCGGCTTCACGCATGCTTCTGCACCATCCGCCTCAACCGACTGGAGACCGTCCCATGCGCCGCTGGATGATGCTGCCGCCCCTCGCCGTCGCGCTTACCGCGTGCGTGACGATCAACGTCTACTTCCCGGCCGCGGAAGCGCGCGAAGCCGCGAAGGAGTTCGTCGAGAAGGTGATCGCGGATCCGAACGCGAAGCGGGTCGAGCCGGTGAAGCCAGGCGGTGGCAGCGCGTCGATCCAGACGCCGTGGAGCGAGCGCGCGGCGGCGTCGTTGGCGCGCGTGGACTTCGCCTCGCTGGTCGGCATCGGCAGCGCGTATGCGCAGTCGTCGCCGGACATCACGATCAAGACGCCCGCGATCCAGGCGATCCAGGCGCGCATGGAGCAGCGCTTCGACAGCGAGCTGCGCAAGGGCTTCGAAGCCGGCGCGCTGGGCTTCACGTCCGACGGCATGATCACGGTCCGCGACGCCTCCAAGCTCGCGCTGCCCGACCGTGTGTCGATGAACAAGGCCGTGGCGGACGACAACCGCGACCGTGCCGCGGTGTACCGCGAAGTCGCCGTCGCCAACGGCCACCCGGAGTGGGAGCCGCGCATCCGCGAGGTCTTCGCCAAGCAGTGGATCGACAGCGCGCGCAGCGGCTGGTGGTACCAGTCCGGCGGCGCCTGGAAGCAGAAGTAACGGTTTTGGGAGGCGCCCCGGGGCGCCGAACGGCGGCCCGCTCCGGCGGGCCGTCGCCTTTTGCGGAGCCGGTTCAGGGCTCGCCAGAGGTTTCTGGGACAATTGGCGGCTGTCTTCCCGTTGCGCACGCCGTGGCCCGTCTCGACCTCACTCCGTTCCCCGCCGACATCACCGACCTCACCCATGACGGCCGCGGCGTCGCGCGCCTGCCCGATGGCAAGGCCGTCTTCGTTGCCGGCGCGCTGCCGGGCGAGAAGGTCGTCGCCGTGCGCACGGCGCGCCATCGCCATTTCGACGAAGCGCGCGCGGTCGAGGTGGTCGACGCCGCAGTGGAACGCGTCGCGCCGCGGTGTTCGCATTTCGGGACGTGCGGCGGCTGCGCGTTGCAGCACTACGACGAGGCCAAGCAGATCGTCGCCAAGCAGCGCGTGCTGATGGAAAACCTCGAGCGCATCGGCCATGTCACGCCGAAGACGGTGCTCGAGCCGCTGGTCGATGCGTCGTGGGGCTATCGCCGCAAGGGCCGGTTCTCCGTGCGCCGCGTCGAGAAGAAGGACAAGACGCTGGTCGGTTTCCGCGAGAACGATCCGCGCTTCGTCGCCGACATTTCCGAATGCCACACGGTCATCCCGGCGATCGCGTCGAAGATCGGCGCGATCGCCGCGCTCGTCGACAGCCTCGACACGCGCCGTGAGATTCCGCAGATCGAATTCATCGCCGGCGACGACGCCATCGCGCTGACGTTCCGGCATCTCACGCCCTTGACCGAAGGCGATCGCCAGAAGCTCGTCGCGTTCGGTCGCGAGCAGGGCTTCACCATCTACCTGCAGCCCGGCGGCCTCGACACCGTGCACCTGCTCGATGGCGACGAGCCCAAGCTCGCGTTCCGTCTCGACGACTGGAATGTCGAGCTCAATTTCCGCCCGCTCGACTTCATCCAGGTCAACGCCGGGCTCAATCGCCACATGATCCACCGCACGATCGAGCTGCTCGATCCGCAGGCGGATGAGCGCGTTCTCGATCTGTTCGCCGGGCTCGGCAACTTCACGCTGCCGCTGTCGCGCCATGCCCGGGAAGTGGTGGGCGTGGAAGGCGACGCCGGGCTCGTGCGCCGCGCGCGCGAGAACATCACGCACAACGGAATCACCAACGTCGAGTTCCATGCCGCCGACCTCGCGAAGGATCTGTCGGGCGAGCCGTGGATGCGTGAATCGTTCGACAAGCTGCTGCTCGACCCGCCGCGTTCGGGCGCCGACTTCGTGCTCGCCCACCTGCCGCTGAAGCAGTTCAAGCGCATCGTCTACGTGAGCTGCCATCCGGCCTCGCTCGCGCGCGATGCGGGCTTCCTCGTCAACGAGAAGGGTTGGACGCTGAAGGCCGCGGGCGTCATGGACATGTTCCCGCATACGGCGCACGTCGAGTCGATTGCCGTGTTCGAACCGCGCCGCGGATAAGCCCGCGGCGCGGTTCGATCCAACGCGTCGCCACGCGAGAGGAAACCCGCTTCCTGGCTTCTGATTTCCGGAGATCGCTCACATGCCCCTAGAAATCGAACGCAAGTTCCTCGTCACCTCCGACGCCTGGCGCGCGCAGGCGAGCCGCCGTGTCGAGATGGCGCAGGCCTACCTCAACGATCTCGCGACGCTCGACGCCGGCGCGATGAACGTGTCGGTCCGCGTCCGCATCCAGGGCGACGCGGCTTTCCTCAACATGAAGTCGCGCGAGCTCGGCACGACGCGGCAGGAGTTCGACTACCCGATCCCGGTCGACGACGCCCGTGCGCTGCTCAAGCTAGCGGTCGGCGGAAAGATCGAAAAGGTCCGCCACTACGTCGAAGTCGACGGCCGTACGTTCGAGGTCGACGAGTTCCTCGGCGACAACGCAGGCCTGGTCGTCGCCGAGTTGGAGCTGGACGACGCCGAGGCGGCCTACCCGCGCCCCGACTGGCTCGGCGACGAAGTCACCGACCAGCCGCGGTACTACAACCTGGCGCTCGCCAGCCGGCCGTATTCGACCTGGTAACGCCGCCGCTGCGCGTCGACGCCGTCCGGGGCACAATGCCGGCCCGAATCCGCAACCGGAGTGTCCCCACATGCTCGTGATCGGCGTGGCCGGCACCGAACTCACCGCGCAGGAGCGCGACTGGCTGCAGCACGATGCGTGCGGTGGCGTGATCCTCTTCAGCCGCAACTTCGCGTCCAAGCAGCAGGTCGCGGAGCTGTCGCAGGCCATCCGCGAAGCCGCGCCGCGGCCGCAGCTGGTCTGCGTCGACCAGGAAGGCGGGCGCGTGCAGCGCTTCCGGGACGGCTACACCGCGTTCCCGCCGCTAGAGAAGTTCGACGCGCTCTATCGTCGCGATCCCGAAGCCGCGCTCAAGCTCGCGGCCGAGCACGCGTGGCTGATGGCCAGCGAAGTGCGCGCGACCGGCGTCGACCTGAGCTTCGCCCCGGTGGTCGATCTCGGCCGCGGCAACCGTGCGATCGGTGATCGCGCATTCTCGGCCGATCCGCAGGTCATCGCCGAGTTCACCCGCGCCTACATCGAGGGCATGCACGCCGCCGACATGGCCGCGACGCTCAAGCACTTCCCCGGCCACGGCTCGGTGCTGGAAGACACGCATTTCGACGACGCCGTCGATCCGCGTCCGCTGGAAGAAATCCGCGCGCTCGACCTCGTGCCGTTCGTGGCGGGCATCGATGCCGGCGCCGACGCCGTGATGATGGCGCACGTCAAATATCCCGCCGTCGATCCGGATCCCGCCGGCTATTCGAAGCGCTGGATCGAAGACATCCTGCGCAAGGAGATGGGTTTCCGCGGCGTCGTGTTCTCCGACGACATCGGCATGGCGGCGGCGTTCTCCGCGGGCGGCATCAAGGCGCGCATCGATGCACACCTCGACGCGGGTTGCGACGTCGTGCTCGTCTGCCATCCGGAGCTCGTGCCGGAATCGCTGGCCGCCGTTGAAGGTCGCAAGCTCAACACCGCAGCGATGGCCGCGTTGATCGGCCGCGGCCCGTTCGGCTGGCGCGAACTACTCGCGGACGATCGCTACAGCATGACCAAGCAGCGCATCGAAGGCATTGCCTGACATGGCGCGCGACCTCGCCTGGGCGCTGGCCAACAGCGACGTCGTCGTCGATCGAGCCACGCTGGAGCGTTCGATCGAACGCATGGCGGCATCGATCGTCGACGACTTCGAGGGCAGCGTGCCGCTGTTCCTGACGGTGATGAACGGCGGACTGCCGTTCGCGGGTCGGTTGGCGATGGAGATCGGCGCGCTCGGGCTCGACCTCGAGTTCGACTACCTGCACGCCACGCGCTACCGCGGCGCGACGACGGGCGCTGAGCTGGTGTGGAAGCATCGCCCTGCGACGCCGGTCAAAGGCCGCCGCGTCCTGCTCGCCGACGACATCCTCGACGAAGGCCACACGCTGCGCGGCATCGTGCAGTGGTGCCGCGACGAAGGCGCCGCGGACGTTCGCATCGCTGCGCTGACGGTGAAGCGCCACGACCGCTGTGTCGAAGGCGTGTGTGCCGATTACGTCGGTGTCGAAGTACCGGACCGTTACGTCTTCGGGTATGGCATGGACTTCCAGGAACAGGGCCGCAACCTGCCCGACATCCACGCGCTGACCGACACGGCGCTGCGCGATCTCTGACGCGTTCGCCGCGTCCACGGATACGACCATGAGCGACATCGCACTCGCCGTCATCGGCGGCACCGGCCTCTACAAGCTCGCCGAGCTGCACGACGTCGAATCGCACGAACCCGACACGCGCTTCGGGCGCGCATCCGGGCCGGTCCGCGTCGGCACGCTGGCCGGGCATCGCGTCGCGTTCCTCGCGCGCCACGGCGAAGGCCATTCGGTGCCGCCCCACCAGGTGAACTACCGCGCCAACCTCGCTGCGCTGCAGGCCGTCGGCGCGCACCGCGTGCTCGCGCTCAACACGGTGGGCGGCATCACCGAGCGCTTCGGGCCGCGTGTGCTGGCATGCCCGGACCAGATCATCGACTACACCTGGGGTCGCGTCTCGACCATCTGCGAAGAGCCCGGCACCGAGGTGTTGCACGTGGACTTCGGCGAGCCGTACACGCCGTCGCTGCGTACCGCGGTGCTCGACGCCGCGCAGGCCGCGGGCGTTCCGCTGGTGGACGGTGGCTGCTACGGCGCGACGCAGGGGCCGCGCCTGGAGACGCGCGCCGAAATCGCGCGCATGCGCCGCGACGGCTGCGATCTGGTCGGCATGACGGGAATGCCCGAAGCGGGCCTCGCGCGGGAGCTGGGGCTGGACTACGCCTGCCTCGCGATCATCGCGAACTGGGCGGCCGGCGCGGGTCCGCAGATCGACGAAGTGATCACGTTGCAGGACGTGCTGGACAACGTCGCGGCAGCATCCGCGCACCTCCCGGCGCTGCTCGGCGCACTGCTGGACCGTACGTCGCACGCTGCCTGAGCGGACGATTGTCAACAGCCTGAACCGTTTTGCATACTCGGCCGCGCGACTGCGCCCTTGTCGGGCAATGCGGCGCGCCCACCCTCACAGCATGAGGTCATCAAGGATATGCAGTACGGCACCGTGAAATGGTTCAACGATGCGAAGGGATTCGGCTTCATTTCGCCTGAAGACGGCACTGCCGATGTGTTCGTGCACTACTCGGCCATCAATTCCAAGGGCTTCCGCAGCCTGCAGGAAGGCCAGCGCGTGACCTACGAGGTCACCCAGGGCCCGAAGGGCATGCAGGCGTCCGGTGTCGTTCCGGCCTGACGGTCCGCTGCGTACCGTTTCCCGAGGCCCCGCTCCGGCGGGGCCTTTTTATTGACCGCACACGACCGCCCGTCGCACCGCCGGCGGCCTCTCACGCCGCGCTCCGCCGCCCGGGTATATCGAGACGTGAACCTCCGCCTGTTTTCGAAGGCGTCGCCCCCGCGCATGCCAGGACCCGCCGCCACGTCGTCCTTCGGTAGCCGCGACACCGCATGGATCGCGGCGACGCTGCTCGGCACCGTCGTGCTGGCCCACGCCGTCGTCGCGCTGAGCTGGGTGCATGAGACGCAGGTGCCGGCGGTGCGTCTGGCCAGTGCATGGCTGGCCGGCATGTTGCTGCTGCGGCGTCCAACGCCGCGCGTCGCGATCGGCGTGATCGTCGCCTGTGCCGCCGTGCTCGGCGCGCTTGTGATGTGGGCGGCGCCGCCCGCGCGACTTCCCATCGTGCTCGGGCACAGTGTGCTGCGCATCGCCGAGGCCGCGTTGACCTACATCGCGGTGGTGGCGGTCGGCTGCGATCCGCGCGGTCTGCGACGCCTCTCCGACCTTGCATGGCTCGGCGCAATCGCCGTGGTCGCCGCACCGTCGATGACGGGGCTGGTCGCCGTCGCGGTCCTGCAGTCGTCCGTGCACGCCGATCCCTTCAGCGTCTGGCGCGACTGGGCGCTCGGCGGCGCGTTCGGCATGTTGACGCTGCTGCCGGCCGTGCTCGCCTCGACGCCCGGCGAATGGCGGCGCTTCCGGCAGCCGGGGTCGCTGGTACTGTTCGGCGTGCTGGCGGCGCTCTGCATCGCCGGCGTGGTGATCGCCTCGTTGTGGATGCGCCAGCCGCTCATCGTCCTGCTGTTGCCGCTGCTCGTCGCGAGCCTGCGCCTGGGCGTTCTCGGCACCGCGCTGCTCGACCTGCTCGCCGTTCTGACGCTGCTTGCCGTGCACCGTTGGATGCCTGGTGCGCGCGTGAGTGCACTGCATGAACTCGGATTCGGCGAGCTGGCGGGTTACGCCGCGTTCGGTCTGATCGCGCCGCTGCTGGTCTCCGTGCAGACCGAACGGCGTCGTGCCACCGCCCGCGAGTTACGCGATGCCGCGCACCAGCTGCGCGTCCTGCACGACCACGTGCCTGCCGCGATCGGCCTCATCGATGCCGACGGTCGCTACCGGCTGATCAACCGTCGCTACGCCGAGTTCCTTGCGCATGAGCCGGAGGAAGTCATCGGCCGCATGCAGCGCGACATCCTCGGCGCCGACTACGAAAAGAGCGTCGAGGACCCGGTGGCCCGCGCAATGGCGGGCGAGCGCGCGACTTTCGAGACGCGCGTCAACGGCCGCGATCTCGAAGTGCATTACGTCCCCAACTTCACCGAGCGCGGTCGCAACGGCTTCTTCGTGCTCGCGACGGACGTGAGCGCACGTATCGCCGCGGAACACGCGCTGCAAGAGGAAAAGGAACGCATCCGGGTGACGCTCGATTCGATCGGCGACGCGGTGATCACCTGCGATCCGCAGTTGCGTATCACGCTGCTCAACCCCGTCGGCGAGGCGATGACGGGCTGGACCGAGACCGATGCGGTCGGCCGGGTCATCGATGAGGTCGTGCGCCTGGTCGACGCGGACGGCGACGACGACGTCGTGTCGCCCATGCACACGGCGCTGACCGACGATCGCATCGTCTCCACGCAGCGCGATCGCGCGCTGGTGCGGCGGGACGGCCTGCGGTTCGCCGTCGAGGATTCCTCGGCCCCGATCCACGACAGCGAGGGTCGTGTGATCGGCGGCGTCATGGTGCTGCACGACATCAGCGAGACCCGCGCGATGGCCGTGCGCATGGCGCACCAGGCGCAACACGATCATCTGACCGACCTGCCCAATCGCGTGCTGATGCAGGACCGGCTCGAGCACGCCGTCGCCGCGATTCCGCAGGGCGGTCGTGGCGCGCTGATGTTCGTCGACCTCGATCATTTCAAGACGATCAACGATTCGCTCGGGCACCAGGTGGGCGATGTCGTGTTGCAGGAAGTCGCGCATCGCCTGCAGTCGACGGTGCGACCCGGGGATACCGTGAGCCGGCAGGGCGGCGACGAGTTCGTCGTGCTGCTCGAGCGTCTCGACGATCCGCAGGTCGCTGCACGCGCGGCCGAACGCATGATCGACGCCATGCGGCCGCCGATCGACGTCGAAGGGCATCGCCTGCACGTGTCGCTGTCGATCGGCATCGCGCTTTATCCGCAGGATGCGAACGATCGCCGCAGCCTGATGCGGCATGCCGACGCCGCGCTGTACCACGCCAAGCACGCGGGCCGCGCGCGCTACAGCTTCTTCGCGCGCAGCATGAGCGAACGCGCCGAGCGGCGCCTGCGCATGGAGCACGAGCTGCGCGACGCCCTCGCGCACGGCGGCCTGTTCCTGGTCTACCAGCCGAAAGTGCAGCGTCCGAGCGGCGCGATCATCGGAATGGAAGCGCTGGTGCGCTGGCGTCGCGCCGATGGATCGCTGGTGCCACCGATGGAATTCATTCCGATCGCGGAGGAAAGCAGCCTGGTCAACGACGTCGACCGCTGGGTGATGCGCGAGGCCTGCCGGCAGGCGAGCGCCTGGCGCGACGGGGGCCAACTGCCCGGCCCCGTGTCGGTCAACGTATCGCTCGCGCGCTTCGATGCCGATCGACTGTTGCGGACCGTGGGAGAGGCGTTGGGTGACGCCGGGTTGCCGGGACCGCTCCTCGAAATCGAGTTCACCGAGAGCCAGATGTTCGCCGACCACGAGCGCGCCGAGCGGCTCATCACGGGTCTGCATGCGATGGGCGTGCGGATCGCGATCGACGACTTCGGGACCGGCTATTCCAGCCTCGGCTATCTCGCCAACCACCGCTTCGACACCATCAAGATCGACCGCTCGTTTGTCAGCGGCCTGCCGGGCGACGCGAAGCAGGGCGCGGTGGTGCAGGCCATCATCGCCATGGCATCTGCGCTCGAAGCGCACGTCGTGGCGGAAGGTGTCGAAACGCACGCGCAGGCGTCGATGCTCGACGCCCACGGCTGCCGCGAAGTGCAGGGCTATCTGTACAGTCGACCGCTCGAAGTCGGCGATTTCGAAGTGCTGCTGGAGCGCGGCGTGGTGATGCAGACCGACGCCGCATAGCGGTCAGTCGTCGATGAACTGCAGGCGGGCGAGTTCGGCATAGAGCCCGCCCTGCGCCATCAGGTCGGCATGCGTGCCTTCCGCGATGATGCGGCCCGCATCCATGACCACGATGCGGTCGGCCTTGAGCACGGTAGCGAGACGGTGCGCGACCACGAGGGTCGTGCGACCGTCCATGAGTTCGTCGAGCGCCGCCTGCACCGCGGCTTCGCTCTGCGCGTCGAGTGCGCTGGTGGCTTCGTCGAGCAGCAGGATCGGCGCATCGCGCAGCACCGCACGGGCGATCGCGATGCGCTGCTGCTGGCCACCCGATAGCCGCGCGCCGCGCTCGCCGACGGTGGTGTCGAGCCCCTGGGGCAGCGCATGCACGAAGTCGGCGGCATGCGCGGCGCGCAGTGCGCGTTCGATGACGTCGTCGTCGGCGTCAAGGCGCCCGTAACGCACGTTCTCGCGGATGCTGGTCGCGAACAGCGTGGGGTGTTGCGCGACGAGGGCGATCGCGCCGCGCAGGTCGGTCGGGTCGACGCTGTCGATCGGCACGCCGTCGACACGGATGGCGCCCGACGAGACGTCGTGGAAGCGCATCAGCAGCGAGAACACCGTGCTCTTGCCGGCGCCCGACGGGCCGACCAGCGCGACGGTCTCGCCCGGCCGTACGCGCAGGCTGAAGTCGCGCAGGACCAAGCGCCCGGCTTCGGCCGGGTAGGCGAAGTCGACATGGTCGAACTCGATCCCGCCGGTCACCGGCGCAGGCAGCGCGCGCGGCGACGCGGGTGCGATCACCTGCGGGGTTTCTTCCAGCAGCTCGGCGATGCGCCCCATGCCGCCGGTCGCGCGCTGCAGCTCGTTCCAGACTTCGGCGAGCGCGCCGATGGAGCCGCCGCCGACCGCCGCGTAGATCAGGAACTGCACGAGCACGCCGCCGGTCATGCGCCCGGCGACGACGTCATGCGCACCGAGCCACAGCACGACCGTGATCGCGCCGAACACCAGCGAGATCGCCACGGCCGTCACGATGGATTGCGCGCCGATGCGCTTGCGCGCCGTCGCGACGGCAAGACGAAGGGCGTCGCCGAAGCGCGCGCGTTCGTACGACTCCCGCGCATGCGCGCGCACGGTCGAGATCGCACCCAGCGTTTCCGCGGCGACGGTATTCGCGTCCGCGACGCGATCCTGGCTGGTACGTGCGATCTTCCGCATGCGCCGTGCGCCGATGACGATCGGCGCGACCGACAGCGGAATGCCGACCATCGCGTATGCAGCGAGGCGCGGGCTGGTCGCGAACAACATCACGACGCTGCCGATGACCGTTACCGCGCTGCGAAGTGCGATCGACATCGTCGATGCGACGAGCGTGCGCAGCAGTTCCGTGTCGGCACTCAGACGCGAGACGAGTTCGCCGGAACGCGTGCGGTCGTGGAACGCGGCGTCGAGCGCCAGCAGGTGGCCGTACAGGCGGTCGCGCAGATCGGCGACCACGCGCTCGCCGAGCAGCGACACGAAGTAGAACCGCGCGGCCGTGCCGAGCGCGAGCACCGCTACGACTGCGATCAGGGGCAGGAACGCGACGTCGATCGCATGCGGCGTGCCGTTGGCGAAGCCGTGGTCGATCACGCGCCGGAACGCGACCGGCAATGTCAGCGTCGCCGCGGACGAGATGCCGAGCGCGACCAGCCAGCTGGCGAACAGTCCGCGATGGCGCTGCACGAACGGCCAGAGCGTGCGCAGGCCGGCAAGGCGCGAGGCAGGGGAGGCGCCGTCGGCGGCGTCAGGCATCGGAGGGAGATTCCAGCAGGCGGACCCGGTCCCGGGTGGCGTCGCGCAGGTGCGCTTTCAAGGTCCCGACGCGATCGGCGCGCAGTCGGATCGCGAGTTCGACACCGTCACCGTCGAAACGTTCGTCGAGACGCTCGACCTCGACGGTTGCCAAGGTGGCATGGACGGCGCCGGTGTCGCCGAAACCGAAGCGCAGGCGGACGACAGCGGTTTCGACGCGCTCGATCTTGTCGGCCAGGCGTAGGCATTCGGCCGCGCACCCGCCGTAGGCGCGCACCAGACCGCCCGCGCCGAGCTTGATGCCGCCGTACCAGCGCGCCACCACGACCACCACGCCGTCGACGCGCTGCCCGTCGATCGCCGCAAGGATCGGACGGCCCGCAGTGCCGGCCGGCTCGCCGTCGTCACTGGAGCGGTAGCCCTGGCCGATCCGATAGGCCCAGCAGTTGTGCGTGGCCGCGGCGTCGCGCACCTGCGCGAGGAAGGCGAGGGCGGCGTCGGGCGAAGTGACCGGCGCGGCCTGCGCAACGAACCGGCTGTGTTTGACCTCGAGCGCGGCCGACGCGGGGCCGGCGAGGGTCAGCATCGAGGTGTCACGGTGACCACGGATCGTCCGGCGGCAGCAGCGGACGCAGGTCGGTGGGCACGGCCACGCGCGGATGCGCGATCACGAAGCGGGCGAGGCTGGCGCGCGCGCCGGCGATGTCGCCATGGTCCCGACGGGCGCGGATGCGAGCCAGCCAGTCGCGCGTGGGAAGGCGGGCGTCGGCCGAGACGTCAGGCGCTGGCGCAGCGGACGCCGCTGCAGGGGCGGGCGTCGCCACGGCGGCTTCGCGACGCATGCGGGAGCCGGTGACGTCGACACCTTCATCGACGCCTGCGGTTGCCGCCGCGTCGGAGGTGGCCTTCGCGGCCGGCGCCGCAGAGAATGCGCGCGGCTCGGGCGCCGCCATGGCGGCCGGCGGAGGCGGGGGCGGGGGCGGCGGTGCTGCCGGCGGCGGCACTGCCTCGTCTAAGAGGTCGTGCACGGAAGCGCGCGTCGCGGTGGTCGGTGCACGATTCTGCACGCGTGGCGCGCCGCCTCCGACCGCAGGCGCGGTCTTGCGCGCCGCTGCAGGCGGTTGGGCCGTCACTTCAGGAGGCGCGATCACCGGTGCCGCAGCGGGCGGCGTGCGACGCGGCACCGTTTCCACCTGCACGACGGTGTCCGCCTCGGCACCCGGCGCCTTGCCCGCGCCTGCGTGTCCGCTGTGGATGACCGGCGGCGGAAGCTGGAACATCGGCCGCAGCTGCCAGGCCAGTCCGACCGCCGCGACCAGCACCGCCGCCGCGCCGACCGCGCCCGGCCAGCGCCGAACGCGTCGCGTTGACGGGTTCGCGGCGGGCACCGCAGCGGCACGCGCCGCCGCCAGGATGCGTGCGTCCAGTGCCGACGACGGCCCGGCCGACGCATCCAGCCGCGCCACGCGCGTCGCCAGCTCCCGCTCTTCGGCGGACAGGGCGTCGTGCAGGGGATCGGTGGGTCGGGCGGTCATGTCGAAAGTCTCGCGCGCAGCTTGTCCATCGCGTATCGAAGGCGCGACTTCACGGTCTCGCGGCCGGCACCGGTGATGTCTCCGATCTGTTCGAGGGTCAGCTCCTGCTCGAGTCGCAGCAGGACCACTTCCCGCTGCTCGGGCGGCAGCTCGTCCAGCGCCATGCGCAGGCGACGGCGCTGCTCGAAGTCACTCAACGTCCGTTCGGGGGATTCGGGGTCGGCCAGGGCCTCGAGGCGGGCCTCGGCGTCGGCCGGAGCGGCCGGGCGGTGCTTGGCCGCGCGCCAGTGATCGTTGAGGCGATTGTGGGCGATCCGGTAGAGCCACGTGCTGAACGCGGCGTCGGGACGCCAGCTTTCACGTGCCGCAATGACCCGCTGCCAGACGTCCTGGAAGATCTCGTCCGTGGTCGCGGAATCCCGCAGCTGGCGGAGCACGAAGCGGTAGAGCGGACCCTTGTGACGGGCGTAGAGCTGCTCGAACGCGCGCACGTCGCCGGCGCACCAGTCGCGCATCAGTTCGTCGTCGGTGGCAGCGGCCGGCCCGTTCATCGGCGGCAGGGTACGGGCCACGGTCGCTCCGGTACAGCCCGCCGCGCCGCTGGCGTGGCCCCACGGGACTCTTCCAACCCTGCGACGATCACGTATTCTCGTTCCAGCCCGCTCCGGCGGGGTCGGCGTCGACCGCGAGGCGGCGCGAAGGGAGCGGGCTCTGCCCGCGAAGCGACAGGGGGAGTCGGCGTTGCGGAAACCCGATCCAGTGGATAGTGCGATGCGTCGCGCCCGTCGGCGCGAGCTGGTCGCGGCACTGGAAGCGGGCCTGCCGGTGGACGCGTTCGTCGCGGCCGGTTGGCGCGAGCGCGAAGGCGTCACCGTCTGCACCTCCGAAGACGCGGACGACGCACTTGCGGGCGTGGTTCGCAATGCGCTGCTCGGCGCGACGCCGATCGATATCGCCGAGGGCTGCCTGATCGAGGCATGGCCACTACCCGGTGGCCGCCACGGCGCGATCGCGGCGCGCGTGCACGGTGCGATCGATCCCGATGTGCGCATGACCTGGTCGGAGATGTCGCGCGCGCTGATCGCCGCGCATCTCGAATCCGACCGCGTGCAGCGTCGCGCCGATTCGCTCGAGAAGTCCGAACGGCTGCAACAGGCGCTGTACGAAATCGCCGATCTCGCCGGCTCCGGCCTCGAGCTCTCCGCGATGCTGCGGATGATCCACCACGTCATCGGCGGCCTGATGTACGCCGCCAACTTCTACATCGTGCTGTATGACGACGCGCGCGACACCGTGCGCTTCGTGTACTTCGCCGACGAGCGCGACGACTACGTCGCCGACCCCGAGCGCGAGATCCCGGCCTGCGAGCTGCCGAACAGTCTTACGCTCGCGTTGCTGCGCCACGGCGAGCCCGTGCGCGGCGCCTCCGATGCGGTGCGCGCGCAGCTGGGTGTCGAGCGCGACCCCGCGCACGGCCCGGACAGCGAGGACTGGCTGGGCGTTCCGATGCGCCGCGACGACCGCGTCTGCGGCGCGATCGTCGTGCAGAGTTACGACCGCGCCGGCATGTACGGCGAGGAAGAACGCGCGCTGCTCGCGTTCGTCGCGCAGCACATCCTGACCGCGCTGGAGCGCCATCTCGCGCGCGAGGAACTCGAACACCGCGTCCGCGAGCGCACGCATGCGCTCGAGCGCCTCAACGCGGAGATGCAGACCGAGATCGAGGAGCGCCAGCGCGCCGAGCAGTTGCAGAGCGCGCTGTTTCGCATTGCCGAACTCTCGATGAGCGCGCCGTCGCTGGACGACTTCTATCGCGAAGTGCACGCGATCGTCGGCGAGCTGCTGTACGCGCGAAATTTCTACATCGCGATGATCTCGGAGGACGGCGAACGCCTCGAGTTCCCGTATTCCATCGACGAACGCGACGGCCGTCGCGACGCGCGCCCGCTCGGCTTCGGCCTCACCGAATACGTGCTGACGCGTCGCAAGCCCTTGCTGGTCGGCCGCCCCGAGATCGAAGAGCTGCAGCGCGAGGGCGAGCTGATGAGCCGCGGCGCGCTGGCCTGTTGCTGGTTGGGCGTGCCGCTGTGGCGGGGCGAGCAGGCGGTCGGCGTGATCGCCGTGCAGAGCTATTCGCACCACATCACGTTCACCCGGCGCGACCAGGAACTGCTGATGTTCGTTGCGCACCACATCGGCATCGGCCTGGAGCGCAAGCGCTCGCAGGAGGCGCTGATGCTGGCGCACGCCGACCTCGAAGAGCGGGTCGACGCGCGCACGCGCGAACTCGCGCGCGCCAACCGCGAGCTGGTTGCGCAGATCGGCGAGCGCCTGCGCGCCGAGCAGCGACTGACGCACCAGGCGCGCCACGACGCGCTGACGGGTCTGCCCAATCGCACGCACCTGGTCGATTGCCTGACCGAGTCGATCGAATTGACGCAGACGCATCCGCACACGCTGTTCGCGGTGCTCTATCTCGATCTCGACCGCTTCAAGCTGGTCAATGACAGTGCCGGTCACTCGGCGGGTGACGAGCTGCTGATGGAAGCCGCGCGCCGCATCGCGGCGTGCGTGCGCCCCGGTGATGTCGTCGCGCGACTCGGCGGCGACGAATTCGCCGTGCTCGTGCACGAACTCGATGGCGTCGGCAGCGTCGAACGTCTCGCCGGCCGCATCCTCGAAACGCTGGGCCAGCCGTGGTGGGTGGCCGGGCGCGAAGTGTTCCCGTCGGCCAGTGTCGGTATCGCGCTGTGGCATCCGCGCTATCGCAGTGGCAGCGAACTGCTGCGCGACGCCGATGCCGCGATGTATCGCGCCAAGGCCGCGGGCCGCGGTCGCTGGGCCACGTTCGACGAGGCGATGCGCGAGGAGGCGATGCGCATCCTCGACCTGGAAGCCGACCTGCGCCGTGCCATCAACGGTGACGGTTTCGTTGCGTTCTACCAGCCGATCGTGCGACTCGCCGATCGCAGCGTCGTCGGTCACGAAGCGCTGCTGCGCTGGAGTCATTCGAGTAGTGGCCTGCTCACGCCTGCATCCTTCGTAGGCGTCGGCGAGAACAGCTCGCTGATCGAGGAGGTCGACTGGCTGGTGTACGCGCAGGTCGCCGACCGGATTGCGCACACCGAGGGTGGCTACATCTCGGTCAACGTCTCACCGCGCCATTTCCGCGACGCCAGCTTCGCCGACCGCCTGCTGCGCATGCTCGACAAGGCCAAGGCCGACCCGCATCGCCTGCGCATCGAGATCACCGAAGTCGCGCTGCTCGAAGAAGCGCCGCGCGTGATGAACATGCTCAATCATCTGCGCGGCCACGGCGTGCTCGCACAGCTCGACGACTTCGGTACCGGCTTCTCCGCGTTGTCCTACCTTCACCGCTTCCCGATCGAATGCCTGAAGATCGACCAGAGCTTCATCGCCGGTCTCGGCAGTGAGACGCGCGTCGAGAGCGAGGCCGTGGTGCGCGCGATCCAGGCACTCGCGGGGTCGCTCGGCATCCACACCGTCGCCGAAGGCATCGAGAACCTGCACCAGCAACGCCTCGTGCGCGAGCTGGGTTGCACGCTGGGTCAGGGCTATCTCTACGGCCGTCCGATGCCGGAGCTGGTCAGCGGCGTCGATGCGGTCGCGAGCCTGGTCGGCTGACGATCAGGCGCGCGCCCATCGGATGCGCGGGAAGACGAGCGCATTACTCCGCCGGCGGATCCTTGATGACCAGCAACCGCACCTCCGTCATCTCCTCGATCGCCGAACGAACACCCTCGCGCCCGACGCCCGAGTCCTTCACCCCGCCATACGGCATGTTGTCGACACGCACGCTCGGCACATCGCTGATCACCACGCCGCCTACTTCGAGCCGGTCCCACGCTCGCATCGCGTGATCGAGTCGCGCGGTGAATACGCCGCATTGCAGCCCGAAGTGTGAGTCGTTCGCGCGATCGAGCGCAGCGTCGAAAGAATCGACGGTTTCGATCAGCGCCACCGGCCCGAACGCTTCCTCGCGATACAGCTTCGCGTCGTGCGCGACATCCGCCAGCAACCACGGCGCGATCATCGTGCCGTCGCGTCGACCTTCCACCAGCACGCGACCGCCGGCGTCGCGCGCGGCCCTGATCCATTCCTCCAGCCGATCCGCCGACGCCGCGTCGATCACCGGCCCGATGTCGGTGGCTTCGTCATGGGGGTTCCCGCACTTCAGCGCGCGTACGGCCTCGGCCATCGCATGCGACACACGCTCCGCCATCGCGCGGTGCACGATGACGCGCTGCACGCTGATGCAGCTCTGGCCGCTCTGGTAGTACGCGCCGAATACGAGCCGTTTGACGAGGTGATCGAGCGGAACACCCGGATCCTCGTCGACGATGCAAGCGGCATTGCCGCCGAGTTCGAGCGCGACCTTCTTTCGACCGGCGCGTGCGCGCAGATCCCAGCCGATCGGCCCGCCGGTGAAGCTCAGCAGTGCGATGCGCGGATCCTCGACCATTGGCGCGGACGCTTTCGTATCGCAGACGATCACCGACCACGCCTTGCGCGGCAGATCGGTTTCCGCCAGCACCTGGCCGATCACTTGGGCACCGAGCGGCGTGCGCTCGGAAGGTTTCAGCACGAACGGGCACCCCGCCGCGATCGCCGGCGCGACCTTGTGCGCGACGAGGTTCAGCGGGAAGTTGAACGGCGTGATGAAGCTGCACGCGCCGATCGGCACGCGCCGGGTCATGCCGCGAAAACCATGTGCACGCGGTGACACCTGCATCTCGAACACTTCGCCATTGATGCGCGTGGCTTCCCCAGCAGCAATGCCGAAGGTGTCGATCAGGCGGTCGACTTCGCCGCGGGAATCACGGATGGGCTTGCCGGCTTCGGTGCAGAGCAGCTCGGCGAGTTCGTCGCGACGCTCGCCGAAGCGCCGGACGCAGTGCTCCAGCACGTCGCGCCGCGCATCGGGTGGGAACGCGGCCATCTCGGCGCGCGCCTCGTGCGCCGCCGAGATCGCCTGCTCGACCTGCGCTGGCCCCGCGTGGGCCACCTGCGCGGCCACCTTGCCGCTGTACTTGTCGGTGACGTCCAGCCAGTCGCCGGTGGTGACCGGCTGGCCGGCGACGTAGATCGGAAGCTGCGGAGTGGACATGGCGGCGCGGGCGGGGCGGGGAGCCCGATGATGCCTGTGTGGCCGTCGGTCGACGTCAAGCCGTCGTCACTCGCGCGGCGTGCGGCCTTCCACGCGCAGTCCGAGTTCGCCGTCGCGCACGCGTGCAGTCAGCGCGTCACCGGGTTCGACGTCCGTGACGCTGCGGACGATCGCACCGTCGCCGCGCCGCAGGATGCTGTAGCCGCGTGCGACGGTCGCCAGCGGGCTTACCGCTTCCAGCGATCGCGCGACACCGCGCAGGCGCAGCGCTTCGTGCGCGAGGCGGCGGACGATCGCGGTCTGCGGACGCGTCGACACCGCA
Organism: Lysobacter sp. TY2-98; assembly: GCF_003367355.1. NCBI lineage: Bacteria > Pseudomonadati > Pseudomonadota > Gammaproteobacteria > Lysobacterales > Lysobacteraceae > Lysobacter > Lysobacter sp. TY2-98. The sequence goes on along the minus strand of NZ_CP031413.1, from coordinate 1,744,993 downwards.
GCCACGCGCTCGCGCAAACGCGCAAGGCGACGCTCCGGATGGCGTGCGCGCAGGATCGCGTCGGCATGCCGCAGGCGCGCGCGTTCGCGTTCGATTCGGCGCTGCCAGGCGGCGTCGAGGCGTCGGAACGCATCCGCCTGGCGTCGGCAGAGCATCTGCACGTAGGCCTGCGGGCGCAGTGCATTGAGCTTGAGCGCGGCACGGTCGGTGCGCTGCATGGCATCGCGCAGGATCTGCATCTGCCGACCCTGCAGTCGACGGCCCAGCGCATCGAGGCGGCGCGCGAGGTCATCGCGGTTCGGTACCAGCAGTTCCGCGGCGACCGACGGCGTCGGCGCACGCACGTCGGCGGCGAACTCGGCGAGGCAGAAGTCGGTTTCGTGGCCCACCGCGCAGATCACGGGCACCGCGGTCGCGGCCACCGCGCGCGCGACGCTTTCCTCGTTGAACGACCACAGGTCTTCGAGCGAGCCGCCGCCGCGCGTCAGCATCAGCACGTCGTAGCGCCCGCTCGCGCCCGCGCGCTGGAGCATGTCGACGATCTGCTGTGCCGAACCCGTGCCCTGCACCTGCACCGGCAGCACGTCGACCTCGACTAGCGGGAAGCGTCGTGCGAGCACGCTGAGCACGTCGCGAATGGCGGCGCCGCTGGGCGAGGTGATGACGCCGATGCGCGCCGGAAACGCCGGCAGGGGCCGCTTGCGGTCGGGATCGAAGAGGCCTTCGGCGGCGAGTCGCGCCTTCATTTCGTCGAACGCGCGACGCAGCGCGCCTTCGCCGGCTTCCTCCATGTGATCGAGCACCAGCTGGTACTCGCCGCGCGCCTCGTACAGCGTCAGCCGGCCGCGTCCGAGCACGTGCAGGCCTTCGCGCGGGGCGAAGCGCAGCCAGCTCGACTTGGGCTTGAACATCGCGCAACGGATTTGCGCGCGTGCGTCCTTGATCGTGAAGTAGAGGTGCCCGGACGCGGGCTTCGACACGTTGCCGAGCTCGCCCTCGATCCACACCGAGCCGAAGGTCGTCTCGAGCATGTCGCGCGCCAGCGTGTTGAGCTGGCTGGGCGTGAAGACGTCGCGCGGGGACTCGGTCGACATGGGCGGCGGGGCGGGGCGGGCGCGTACGGTAGCGCAGTCGGCGCGAGGGCGGCGCCCGCGTGTGCCGCCGGCCGTCGATTCATGGGCGGGCGAGGGGGCTGGCCTACAATTCGCCCATGAATGCCGCTCTCCAGCCGCCGTCGCCTGCCGACGAGGACCGCTTCGGACCGTTGTCCCGCCGGATCACCCGCGAGGTCGTGATCGGGGGTGTGCACGTGGGTGGCGGTGGGCCGGTCGTCGTGCAGTCCATGACCAACACCGACACGGCCGATGTCGCGTCGACGACGAAGCAGGTCGCCGAGCTCTGGCGCGCGGGCTCCGAGCTGGTCCGCATCACCGTCAATACGCCCGAGGCCGCCGCGGCGGTGCCGCGCATCCGCGAGCGCCTCGACATGATGGGCGTGGGCGTCCCCCTGATCGGCGACTTCCACTACAACGGCCACCAGCTGCTCGCCGGCGAACCCGCCTGCGCCGAAGCGCTCGCCAAGTACCGCATCAATCCCGGCAATGTCGGTTTCGGCAAGAAGCGGGACACGCAGTTCGCACAGCTGATCGAGTTCGCGATCCGCTACGGCAAGCCGGTGCGCATCGGCGCGAACTGGGGCTCGCTCGATCAGTCGCTCGCAGCGACGCTCATGGACGAAAACGCGCAACGCGCCAATCCGTGGGACGCCGGCCGCGTGCTGCGCGAAGCGCTGATCCGTAGCGCGTTGGATTCGGCCGTGCGCGCGGAAGAACTCGGCCTGGCGCGCGAGCGCATCGTGCTCAGCGCGAAGGTCAGCGGCGTGCAGGAACTGATCGCGGTGTATCGCGAACTCGCTGCGCGCGGCGACTACGCGCTGCACCTGGGCCTCACCGAAGCGGGTATCGGCAGCAAGGGGATCGTCGCGTCGAGCGCCGCGCTCGGCGTGCTGCTGCAGGAAGGCATCGGCGACACCATCCGCATTTCGCTGACGCCGGAACCGGGTCAGTCGCGTACCAACGAAGTCATCGTCGCGCAGGAGCTGCTTCAGACGATGGGGCTGCGTGCGTTCACGCCGATGGTGACGGCGTGCCCCGGCTGCGGCCGCACCACCAGCACATTCTTTCAGGAACTCGCGCAGAAGGTGCAGACGCACGTGCGCGATCGGATGCCGGAATGGAAGATCAGCCATCCAGGTGCCGAGAACATGACGCTCGCGGTGATGGGCTGTGTGGTCAATGGTCCCGGCGAGTCGCGTCACGCCAACATCGGCATTTCCCTGCCGGGTACTGGCGAGGCTCCCTCCGCACCCGTGTTCGAGGACGGTGAAAAGACCGTCACGCTTCGCGGAGATCGCATCGCCGACGATTTCGTCGAGTTGATCGATCGCTACGTGGAGCGTCGCTATGGAGCCAACACCGCGGGCTGACGCGGGAACCCCGACCGCCGTCGTCGCCGAACAGGCGCAGGTCGGCAAGAGCGTCTTCCGTCGCTACGGGCTGGAACTGCTCGTGGTGTTTGTCTGCGTCGCGCTCCCGCTATGGGGATTTGGCGAACTGGCCGAGGACCTCGCCGAAGGCCGGCCGTTCTTCTTCGACACACCCGTGCTCGAGGGGCTGCATTCGCTCGCGAGTCCACTGCTCAATTCCATATTCCTGGCGTTCTCCGCAGTCGGCTATTCGGGTGGCGTGGTGCCGGCCGACATCGTGCTGGTGCTGTTCCTCGCCTTCCGCCGCCATTCGCGCAGCGCGACCTTCGCCGCGATCGCGCTCGGCGGCTCGGCATTGCTGAACCTGATCGCCAAGCACGTCTTCGCGCGCGCCCGCCCGGCCTTGTGGGTTTCGATCGCACCCGAGAGCACCTACAGCTTCCCCAGCGGTCACGCGATGGGTTCGGCGACGCTCGCCTGCGTCGTCGCATGTCTGGCCTGGAACACGCGCTGGCGCTGGCCGGTCATCGTTGTCGGCGTGCTGTTCACGCTCGGCGTCGGGATGTCACGCGTGTATCTCGGCGTGCATTACCCGTCCGACATCCTGGCGGGATGGGCCGCTGCAATCGCGTGGACGCTGGGCGTGCGGTTCATTGCGTTCCGGCGTGGGTTGATGACCGGGTCGAGCAAAGTCTGAGGCTTACTCCGCCGGACGCGCCGCCTCGATCGGTGCTGTCGTCGCCGCACGTCGCGCAAGCTGCGCTTCCCGATGCGCGATGTAGGCGTTGGCGGCGAAGATGATCAGCGCGCCAGCGATCGTGTAGCGATCGATCTTCTCGTCGAACAGGAAGTACGCCGCCACGGTCACCACCGGCAGCTGCATGAAGCTGATCGGCGTCAGCGCGGACACGTCGCCCAGGCGCAGTGCGCGGGTCCAGAGCAGCTGGCCGCCGGTGCCGAATAGCCCGGTCAGCACGAGCCACACCCAGTCCATCGGCGCCGGCCACACCCACACGAACAGCGCCGGTACGAACGACAGTGGCACCCAGAACACGTAGGTGTAGAAGACGATCGTGTCGGCGGCGTCGATGCGCGAGAGCTGCTTGATCTGTACCGCAACGACCGCACTCAGCACGGCAGCGGCGAGCGCGACCAGCGAGGCATGCGTGAATCCGGCGGTGCCGGGGCGCACGATCACGAGCACGCCGATGAAACCGAGCACGACGGCGGTCCAGCGTCGACGGCGCACGGTCTCGCCGAGCCAGATCACCGCGGCGATCGTCACGAACAGCGGCGTCGAATACGAGAGCGAGATGGCCTGCGACAGCGGCAGGTGGCCGATCGCCCAGAACGAACACAGCATCGAACCGATGCCGATCGCGCTGCGCAGCAGGTATTTCGGGAGCTGCTTCGTGCGCATCGACGCCCCGCTGCGGAGCAGCAGTGGCATCAGCGCCATCAGTCCGAAGGTGTTGCGCCAGAACGCGATCTCGAACGTCGGCAGCGTCTTCGATGCGTATCGGATGGTGATCGCCATCAGGCCGAAGAACAGCGTGCTCGCCAGCATGAGCAGCGCGGCGCGGATCACCGTGGCGTGGTGCGTCGGGGCGGTCGTCATGGCGGGCAAGGATCGCCGATCGGCGCGGATCGATCGTGACGGTGCGTCACGCTGCGGAGATGCCGGTGCACTGCGAATGCCCGGCGGCGCCGCTCAAACGGCGCGGACGCGGAGCAGTCACTGCGCCCAGCGCGCTCCGATCACGCGTGGCTCCGGCTCGAGTGCGACGCCGAAGCGCTCCTCGACGGTCGTGGCGACATGCCGCGCGACGCGTAGCAGATCCGCACCGGTTGCAGCGCCGTGGTTGACCAGTACCAGCGCGTGGCCCGGCGACACGCCGGCATCGCCGTCGCGATAGCCGCGCAGACCCGCGCTGTCGATCAACCAGGCGGCCGAGAGCTTGCGCAGGCCGTCGCCCGCGGGGAACACCGGCAGACGCGGATTCGCCGACAGCAGCGCATCGGCGATGTCGGCGCTGACGATCGGATTCTTGAAGAAGCTGCCCGCATTGCCGATGACGGCCGGGTCCGGCAGCTTGCGACGACGGATCGCGATGACGGCGTCGGCGACGTCGCGTGCGGTCGGCGCATCGATGCCACGCGCGGCGAGTTCGTCCGCGATGCCCGCGTAGCCGAGGTTCGGCGCGCCGCCGCGGCGCAGGCGGAATTCGACGCCCGTGACGACGTAGCGCGCCGGATCGTGCTTGAACACGCTGTCGCGATAGGCGAACGCGCAGTCGGCGTTCGTCATTCGCGCGCTTCTACCGGTGGCGGGTTCGAAGACGTGCATGGCATCGATGAGCTCGCGCACCTCGACGCCATAGGCACCGATGTTCTGGATCGGCGCCGCGCCGACGGTGCCCGGAATCAGTGCGAGGTTCTCGATACCGGACAGGCCATCATCGAGCGTGCGGAGAACGAAGGCATGCCATTCGACGCCTGCATCGACAGAGAGCCGCACGGTATCGCCGTCATCGTCGAGCACGCGAATCTGCGTACCCGTCAGGCGCAACACCGGCGCCTCCGGCGCATCGACAAACAACACGTTGCTGCCGCCACCGAGCACCAGCGGCGTCGTTCCGGCCAGCGGCGCGACTGCGAAAACGTCGGCGAGGCGGCTGGCATCGTCGACCTCGACCAGCCACGGCGCGCGTGCGTCGACACCGAACGTATTGAGACCGCGGAGATCGGCGTCGCGCGTGATGCGCACGCCAGGAATCGGATCGCTCATGTCGGGAACATGTGCCCGCGGCTAGGGGCTTCCTTGCGACGGCGGATCGCCGCCACGCATTCGCGCACCAGTACGGGCCCGCGGTAGATGAAGCCGGTGTAGCACTGCACGAGGCTGGCACCTGCGGCCATCTTGGCGACCGCATCGGCGCCGGAAAGGATGCCGCCGACGCCCACCAGCGGGATCGATTCGGGCAGGCGCGTGCGCAGGCGGCGTAGCACGTAGGTCGACTGCTGCATCACCGGCGCGCCCGACAGACCGCCCGGCTCGTCCGCATGCGGCGAATCCTCGACGCCTTCCCGCGAGATCGTCGTATTCGTCGCGATCACGCCATCGACCTGCAGATCGGCCAGCACGCGCGCAGCGGCTTCGATGTCGTCGTCGGAAAGATCCGGCGCCACTTTCACCAGCATCGGCACACGTTTGCCGTGCTGTGCGCCGAACCGCTCCTGCGCCTCGCGCAGCGTGCCGATCAGGCGTCGCAGCGACTGCTCTTCCTGCAACTCGCGCAGGCCGGCCGTGTTGGGCGATGAAATGTTGATGGTGATGTAGTCGGCGAGCGGATACACGCGTTCGAGGCAATGCAGGTAGTCGTCCTGCGCCGATTCGTTCGGCGTGTCCTTGTTCTTGCCGATGTTGATGCCCAGGATGCCGCGCCGATGACGCACGGCCTCGACGTTGTGCACCAGCGCGTCGACGCCAAGATTGTTGAAACCCAGGCGATTGATTACGGCGCGATGCTTCGGAAGCCGGAACATGCGCGGCTTCGGATTGCCCGCCTGGGGACGCGGCGTCACCGTGCCGACCTCGACGAAGCCGAAACCGAGGCCGAACAGCGCGTCGATGTGTTCGCCGTTCTTGTCGAGCCCTGCGGCGAGGCCGACGGGGTTGGGAAAGTCGAGCCCGAACACGTTGACCGGATACGGCGACTGCGCCGGTCGTCGCGCAACCAGGCCGAGCAGGCCCGCCTGTTCGAGCGTGTCGAGACCACGCAGTGCCACGCCGTGCGCGGTCTCGGCATCGAGTCGGAACAGCAGCGGGCGCAGCAGGCCGTACATCAGTGCGCGGCGTGCAGGAGCACGGCGAAGAGCCCACCGAAGAACAGCATCACGACGACGAGGGCGATCAACATCACGACCAGGTGCGCGTAGCCGAGCACGAGTCCGACGGTCGCCATTCCGTCGCCGCCGACCGCACCGCGCGCGGCGCGGATTTCGCGCCGCGCCAAGTGCCCGCAGATGATCGCTCCAATCGCACCAAGAATCGGCAGGACGACCCACGACAGGATGCCGAGCACGAGGCTCGCCACCGCCATCGGGCTCGAAGGAACGTTGATCGGCTGCGAGCTCATGTCGGTGCCTTAAAGGTCGAACTTGATGCCTTGCGCGAGCGGCATCGAATCGGAGTAGTTGATCGTGTTGGTCTGGCGACGCATGTACGCCTTCCACGCGTCCGAACCGGACTCGCGCCCGCCGCCCGTTTCCTTCTCGCCACCGAACGCGCCGCCGATCTCCGCCCCCGAGGTGCCGATGTTGACGTTGGCGATGCCGCAGTCCGAACCCCATGCCGACAGGAACTGCTCGGCCGCCTTGAGGTTGGTGGTGAAGATCGACGACGACAGGCCCTGCGGAACCGCGTTCTGCAGTTCGATGGCTTCGTCGAGCGTCGAATACTTCATGACGTAGAGGATCGGCGCGAACGTTTCGTGCTGCACGATCGCGGCGTCGTTCGTCAGGCCGGTGACGATCGCCGGCAGCACGAAGTTGCCGGGGCGATCGATCGCGGTACCGCCCGTGGCGATCGTGCCGCCCGCCGCCTTCGCTGCGGCGATCGCATCGAGATACGCCTGCACGCCGTCGCGGCTGTTGAGCGGGCCCATGAGGTTCGACGGATCGGTCGGATCGCCGATCTTGCCTTCGGCCTGCTTGTACGCGGTGACCAGCTTGGCGAGCACGTCGTCGTAGATCGACTCGTGCACGAACAGGCGACGCGTGGTGGTGCAGCGCTGGCCGGCGGTGCCGACCGCGCCGAACACGATCGCCGGAATCGCGAGCTTCAGGTCCGCCGACGGGTCGACGATGATCGCGTTGTTGCCGCCGAGTTCCAGCAGCGAACGGCCCATGCGGCGCGCGACGCGCTCGCCGACCATGCGGCCGACCTTGGTCGAACCGGTGAACGAGATCAGTGGAATGCGCGCGTCGTCGACGAAGGTCTGCGCGAGATCCGAACCGGCGTCGTTGAACAGGAAGAAGATGTCCGGGAAGCCGCCGGCGCGCAGCGCTTCGTTGCAGATCTTCATCGACGCGATGGCCGACAGCGGCGTCTTCGGCGACGGCTTCCAGATCGCGATGTCACCGCAGACGGCCGCGACGAATGAGTTCCACGCCCACACCGCGACCGGGAAGTTGAACGCCGAAATGATTCCGACCAGGCCGATCGGATGCCACTGCTCGTACATGCGGTGGCCGGGGCGCTCCGAATGCATCGTCAGACCGTAGAGCTGGCGCGACAGACCGACGGCGAAGTCGCCGATGTCGATCATCTCCTGCACTTCGCCGTCGCCTTCCGGCTTCGACTTGCCCATCTCCAGTGCGACCAGCGAGCCGAGCGCGTCCTTGTGCTGGCGCAGCGCTTCGGCGCAAAGACGGATCGCTTCGCCGCGGCGAGGCGCCGGCGTCGTGCGCCACACCTTGAACGCGGCCTGCGCGCGCTCGACGATGGTGTCGTAGTCCTCCTGCGACGACGCATGCACGCGCGCGAGCACCGTGCCGTCGGTGGGGCTGACGGACTCGAGCACGCCGGCGTCGCGCGTCTGCGACCACTGGCCGCTGCCGAGGTACGTGCCGGATTCCAGCTCGGTCAGGCCGAGTGCGGTGAGGACGGGGTGGGTCATCGTGATGCTCCATGATCGGCTGCGCCCACCGACGAGGTCGGATCGCGGACGCGGCAAGGCGAGGGTTCCAGTGGCGGCCCCGACACGATTCGAACGTGCGACCTTCCCCTTAGGAGGGGGACGCTCTATCCAGCTGAGCTACGGGGCCCCAAGCCGCCGATTTTCGCACGGGAGCGGACTGTGCCGGTAATCACGCTCCGGCGATCGCAGCGTCGCCCCAAAACCGCTTGGCAGGACCGCCGCTGCGCCGGTACACTGCGCGTCCTCGTGGGGCGGTAGCTCAGCTGGGAGAGCGTCGCGTTCGCATCGCGAAGGTCAGGGGTTCGATCCCCCTCCGCTCCACCACGATTACGCAAAAACGGCGCCTTCGGGCGCCGTTTTTGTTTGGAGGTATCGGCTGCTCAGCGCTTTGCGAGCAACGGTGCCAAAGCCGGTTCGAGCTGCTCGCGACGCCAGCCCGCCAGCGACTCCGGCCATTCACCGGTATCGACCAACGGTTCGAGCATGCGGCGCGACGCGAGCACCGCATCCGCGACGCCGAGTTCCTCCGCGCGTTTGGACACGGCGTCCTGCAGCGCCTTGATGCGGTTCTTGTCGCGACGTTCGGCCTGCGTGGCGTCCGGCGCATCGGCTTCGTCGGCGAGTGGCGTCGTAAGCGCGTTCCAAACTGCATCGACGAGCTTGCGTGGGCCTTTGGGGTGCGCGCGGATCGCTTCGGCGACGACGTCACGATCCGTCGGCTCCGGGCGGGCGAGGGTGGCCGCGAGTTCGTTGTCGAGCACCCAGCTGCGCGGTAGGTCGGCGATGCGCGCATGCGCATCGCGCCAGCGCAGCAGTCGGAGCAGGCGTGCCTGCGCGTCGCGGTCGAAGAACTGCGCGCTGCGCATCGACAGGTGAGGCCAGCGTTCGGCGGGGTCTTCGATCGCGTTCGCGACAGTGCGCGCCATGTCGGCATCGAGCCAGCCGCGGCGGCCGAGCGCGTCGAGCTTGGCGACCAGCACGTCGTAGATCTCGAAGAGATGCGCGACGTCTTCCGCCGCGTACTGCAATTGTGATGCGGATAGCGGGCGGCGCATCCAGTCCGAACGCGTCTCGCCCTTTTCGAGCGCAACGCCGGTGATCTCCGCGACCAGCTTCTGGTAGCCGAGTCCCGCGCCGATGCCCGCGAGCGCGGCGGCGGCCTGCGTGTCGAACAGCGGGCGCGGCACTTCGCCGCAGGTTTCGCGCAGCGCGATCAGATCCTCGCTCGGGCTGTGCATGATCTTCAGCACCGCCGTGTCGGCGAGCAGCGGCGCGAGCGCTTCGTTCATCCCCGGCACGAGCGGATCGACGAGCAGGATCTCGACGCTGCCGTCGTCCTGTGGCAGTGCGATCTGCACCAGTGCGAGCTTCGGCCAGTACGTGCGTTCGCGGACGAATTCCGTGTCCAGGCCGACGCGCGACGGCGGCGATGCAAGGCGCGCGCGCAGCGCGTCGGGGCGATCGATCCAGTGGGCCAAGACGGGTGCCGGGTTTGCGGGAGCGGGCGACAATAGCCTACTTTCCGTGGACCCGGCGGCAGCGGCCGCAGGCAGGAGGCGTCTTGCGCACGAAGGCCCGGACGAAGCCCGCACAGGCCATCGCGCTGACTGTCGCGATGGGCGGCGCGCTGCTTCTCGCCGGCTGCCACGATCGCGACGCGGACTCCGCTGCCAAGGCCCGCGTCGCCCCCAGCGTTACCGTCGGCGAGGCCGAATCGCGACTGCCGGGCTGGCGCGCACCGCACATCGACGTCGACCGTCGCAATGCGCAGGCGCTCGCCAAACAGGCTGACGACGCGCTCGCCGCGGGACGCTTCGCCGACGATGACACCTCCTCGCTACCCCTGTTCATGGCGTTGCGCGACTACGCGCCGATGCGCACGCGCGCGGAGGCGGGCGTCGAACACTCCGTTGCCGGCCTGGTGCTGCAGGCGCGCGAGGCGCTGGCGGACATCGATGTCGATCCGGACGCGCTGCATCGCGTTCGCCACGCGGCGTCCGTGCTGCGCGTGGTCGCGCTGGATCGTCCGGAGGTCGAGCGCTTCCTGCAGCAGGTCGACCGCGTCGAGGATGGCCTGCGCGACAGCGAGCGCGGCGAGGCGGAACTCGCGCAGGGGCGTATCGGCGAGGACGGTGGTGAAGGCGCGATCGCGTGGTTCCGTCGCGCGCTTGCGCTGCGCGCCACCGATGCGCGCGCGAAGCAGGGCCTGGCAGCGGCGGAAAGTGCGCTGATCCGTCGCGCCGAGGAGTCGGCGGCCAAAGAGGACTATGTCGGCTCCGAACGCTGGCTGGTGCTGGCGCAGAAGGTGCGGCCGGAGGCGGGCGTCGTCGCGGAAGCGCGTGCGCGCATCGCGTTCGAACGCGCCGCCCGCATCGGTGACCTGCGCGACGCCGGTATCGCCGCGCTGACGCAGCCGCGTGGCGTGGAAACCGCGCGCGGATTTCTCGCGCACATCCTGCGCATCGCGCCCGCGGCCGATCCGACCGCGGCCGAGCTGCGGCGACGCATCGATTTCGCCGTCCATTACGGCCTGTTCGTGCCGGGGCAGCGCTTTACCGATGCGCTGCAGGGCGGGGGGCGCACGCCGACCATGGTGGTCATCCCGTACGGCGATTTCACGATGGGCGCGCCGCCGGGCGAACGTGGCGCGAGCGACGCCGAGCGCCCGACCCGCGCGATCCATTTCCAGCGCGGGCTCGCCGTGTCGATGACGGAAGTGACGGTGGGCCAGTTCCGACGTTTCGTCGACGCGACCAAGTACCGGGCGCGCTCGACCCGTCGCGGCTATTCGGTCGTCTACGACCTGCGCAGCGGCAACTTCGTGCGCCGTGGCAACGTCGACTGGCGCAGCGACTACCTCGGTCGACCAGCGACGGACGACCTGCCCGTCGTGCACGTCAGCGCGAAGGATGCCAGTGCCTACGCGGAGTGGCTGGCGCAGGAGACGGGGCATCGCTACCGCCTGCCCAGCGAGGCCGAGTTCGAATACGCCGTGCGCGCGGGCTCGAAGACGCCGTATCCGTGGGGCGCTGGTACGCCGCCCCCGAACACCGGCAACTTCACGGGGGCAGGCGACCGTTCGCCGTCGGGGCGCACCTGGCAGAACGTGTTCCCCGGTTACGCGGACGGCGCGTGGGGGCCGGCGCCGGTCGCGCACTACGCGCCCGATCGATTCGGTCTTCACGACATGGCCGGCAATGTCAGCGAGTGGGTGGCGGACTGCTGGCACAGCAGCTACCGCCGCGCCCCGCGCGACCAGCGCGCCTGGGTCAATCCGGGCTGCAGGCAGCGCGTGATGCGCGGCGGCTCCTGGGCCAGTTCGCCGGCGGAGGTCCGTTCGGCCTGGCGCAGCGGCACGGACGCCGACACCACGAACGCGCGCATCGGCTTCCGGGTGGTGCGCGACCTCTAGTCGCTGCAACCTTGGAGTTCATCGATGCGCATCGATCCGTTGGGCCAGTCTGTCGGCACGCAACGTCGTGACTTCGGATTCGGTGGCATCCGCTGGATCATCCTGATCGGTTTCGCGATCTACGCCGCGGTGTCGTGGTTCGGCAGCGCGCAGAAGGATCCCTACACCGGCGAGACGGCGCACTACGGGGCGTCGACCGATGAAGAGGTCGACCTCGGCACGCAGGCGTTCCAGCAGGTGGTTGGTGACGCGCAATCGCAGAACGCACTGGTGCCGGCGAACGCGCAGGTTAGCCAGCAGATCCGCGGGATCGCCGAACGCCTTATCAAGCGCGTGCCCGACGTCACGCAGGATCTCGCGCAGGCCAACGGCACCGCAGCGCCGGAGAACTACAAGAACTTCCAGTGGGACGTCGCCGTCATCCAGTCGGACGAGGCCAATGCGTTCTGCCTGCCGGGCGGCAAGATGGCGGTCTACACCGGACTGATTCCGATCGCGCAGAACCAGGATTCGATGGCGGTGGTGATGGGCCACGAGATCGCGCACGCGCTGTTGCGCCATGGCTCGCAGCGCATGGCCCAGCAGAAGCTGGTCGAGATGGGGCAGATGGCGGCGGGCGTCGCACTGGGCGGCATGGATCCGAACCAGCAGCGCGCGGTGATGGGCGCGCTGGGCGCCGGTGCGCAGTACGGCTTCATCCTGCCGTACAGCCGCAACCACGAGGCGCAGGCGGACCAGGTCGGCCTGATGCTCGCAGCGGCGGCCTGCTTCAACCCGCACGAGGCGATTCCGCTGTGGCAGCGCATGGAGCAGCTCGGCGGTGGATCGCGTCCGCCGGAGTTCGCGTCGACCCACCCGGATCCGGAAAACCGCATCGCGCACCTGCAGCAGCTGATGCCGCAGGCGGAAGCGTTCTACAAGAAGTTCTGTGGCGGCGGGGCGCCGGCGGAGGTCGCAGCAACCCCTTGACCGCAAAACGCTACCCAAGAAAAAACCCGAGTCGCCCTCCGGCGGCGCGGGTTTTCCAAGTCGATCGATGCGCCCCGGCGTTGTCCCGGCTGCCGACTACTTCTGCGTCTCGCTCTTGCGCCCGGTCGGGGCACCCATGGTGCCGGACAGGTTCTGCTGGAAGTCCTTCCACATCTGCAGGTTGCGCTCGGTGAGCTGGTTCATCAGCGTCCACGGCGTCTGGCCCAAGAGGCCGCCCATCTGCGTGCGGAACTGCTGTTGCTGGTCGAGGAAGAGCTGCATCGACTTCTCGAGGTAGCTGGCCATGAAGCCCTGCATCGAGTCGCCGTAGAAGCGGATGATCTGGCTCAGCAGCTGCGTTGACAGCAGCGGCTCACCGTCGGATTCGTGCTCGGCGATGATCTGCAGCAGCACCTGCCGGGTCAGATCGTCGCCGGAGCGTGCATCCCGCACTTCGAACTCTTCGCCGTCGATGATCAGCTGACGGACGTCTTCAATGGTGATGTAGCTCGAGATTTCCGTGTCGTAGAGCCGTCGATTCGGATATTTCTTGATGACGCGCGGAGAAGCCATCTGCGGAACACCGGAAAAAAGCGGGATGTCCCGAGAATGACGCAGTGCGGCAGGCCACGCAACTGCGCCCCCGGCCGCGGCCGGCCCGGGGGCTGACCGCTTCAGTGCCGGCGATCACCAGCCCATGTACTGGCCGCCGTTCACGGCGAGGTTCGCGCCCGTGATCCAGCCGGCCTCGTCGGGAATGAAGAACGAGACGGCGTAGGCGATCTCGTCCGGATTGCCGAGGCGCCCGGTCGGGATCTGCTGGATGATCTTGTTGCGCACCTCTTCGGGTACCGCCATGACCATGTCGGTGCCGATGTAGCCGGGCGATACCGTGTTCACGGTGATGCCGAACTTCGCGTTCTCCTGCGCCAGCGAAATCGTGAATCCGTGCATGCCGGCCTTAGACGCCGCGTAGTTCGCCTGGCCGTACTGGCCCTTCTGCCCGTTGATCGAGCTGATCTGGATGATGCGGCCCCACTTGCGGTTGCGCATGCCCTCGATGACCGGGCGCGTGACGTTGAACACGGAGCCGAGGTTGGTCGTAATGACCTCGTTCCACTGCTGCGACGTCATCTTGTGGAACGTCGTGTCGCGGGTGATGCCCGCGTTGTTGACGAGGATGTCGATCGGACCGAGCGTGGTTTCGACGTCGCGCACCATCGCCTCGCACTGGTCGGGATCGGCGACGTCGGCCTTCGACAGGTACACCTCGACGCCCTTGTCGCGAAGCTTCTGCTGCCAGGCGCGCGCCTTCGCCTCGTCGCGGTAGTTCGTCGCGACTTTGTGGCCCATCGAGGCCAAGCGTTCGATGATGGCGGTTCCGATGCCACCGGTGCCGCCGGTGACCAGTGCTACGCGACTTTGCATGAGCTGCTCCGTGCTGGCGCGACCTGCGCCGCTCGTCCCGATTCTAGGCACGAAGCCTCAAAGCTGTGTGGCAGTTCGCGGGATTTTCGTCGGATCGAATGCGGCGAGGGCACGTCCGAGCCATGCGCTGACGGTCTCGTCTTCGAAATGCTGCAGTGCAGCCTGTCCGAGCGCCGCCCACGCGCGCTGCAGCGCGGGCAGGGGATTGGCCGGATCGACCGGATTGGACGCCAGAGATTTCGACAACTTGCGGCCTTCGTCGTCGAGGACGACGGGGAGATGCGCGTAACCCGGCGTCGGCAGGCCCAGCGCGCGTTGCAGCAGGATCTGCCGTGGCGTGGAGTCGAGCAGGTCCGCGCCACGGACGACATGCGTGACGCCCTGGTCGGCATCGTCGACCACCACCGCGAGCTGGTAGGCCCAGAGGCCGTCGGCGCGATAGAGCACGAAGTCGCCGACGTCCGCGTCGACGTCCTGCACCTGCGCGCCGAGCAGGTCGTCGTCAAAGCGCACGCGGGTGCCGTCGGCGACGCGCAGCCGGACCGCCGGCGCGCGGTCGGGGTCGGGCGCACGCACGCAGGCGCGATGCACGCCGCCGGTCGCGGCAAGGTCGGCGCGGCTGCACCAGCACGGAAATGCGAGGCCGCGATCAGCCAGGTCCTCGAGTGCGGCGCGATACGCGGCATGACGAGCGCTCTGTCGCACGATCGGCTCGTCGGCATGCAGGCCGAACGCGCGCAGTGCATGGAGCTGACGCGCCGCTGCGCCCGGCACTTCGCGCGGCGTGTCCACATCTTCGACGCGCACCAGCCAACGTCCGCCGGCGCGGCGCGCGAACAGCCAGCTGCCGAGCGCGGCGAGCAGCGAACCCGCATGCAGGTCGCCGGTGGGCGAGGGCGCGAACCGTCCCCGGTACCCGCTGCCGGTCATGCGGCTGAAGCGGCGCTGGCCGTCGCGAGCACGGGGGATTGAAAAGCGGCCGTGGACGCGCCACGTTCAATCGCACGTAACGCTGCCCCGCGGATCCTCGACGCCATGCTCAAACGCATCACTCTTTTCCTCGCGACCAACCTTGCCGTGCTGGTGCTGCTGAGCATCGTCATGCGCGTGCTCGGGGTGAACCCGCAGACCAGCGGTGGGCTGCTGGTGATGGCGACGCTGTTCGGCTTCGGTGGCTCGTTCATCTCGCTCATGATGTCCAAATGGATCGCCAAGCGCACCACCGGTGCGTACGTGATCGAACAGCCGCGCAACGAATCCGAGCGCTGGCTCGTCGACACGGTGCGTCGCCAGGCGGAAGCTTCCGGTATCCGCATGCCGGAAGTCGCGATCTACGAGGGCCCGGAAATCAACGCGTTCGCGACCGGCCCCAGCCGTAACGATTCGCTGGTCGCGGTGTCCACCGGCCTGCTGCGTAACCTCGATCGTGACGAAGCCGAAGCGGTGCTCGGCCACGAGGTCAGCCACGTCGCCAATGGCGACATGGTGACGATGATGCTGATCCAGGGCGTGCTCAATACGTTCGTGATCGTGCTGGCGCGCGTGGTCGGTCGCCTCATCGACGGCTATCTCGGCGGCAACGACCGTCGCGGCGGCGTCGGCTACTTCGTGACCGTGATGGTGCTGGACATGGTGTTCGGCCTGCTGGCGAGCGTCATCGCGATGTGGTTCTCGCGCCATCGCGAATTCCGCGCGGACGCGGGCGGTGCGCATCTGGCCGGGCGCGAGAAGATGATCGCGGCGCTCGAGAAACTCTCGCGCAATCACGGGGAAACCACGCTGCCCAAGCAGGTGCAGGCGTTCGGCATCAGCGGCGGGGTAGCACACGGCATGCGTCGCCTGTTCATGACGCATCCGCCGCTCACCGAACGCATCGAAGCGCTGCGTCGGCTGCCCGCGGAAAGCCCGTCGGTGCGCGTGGTGACCTGAGCCTGTCGCGGCGACAAAAAAGCCCGCCATCCGGCGGGCTTTTCATTTCACGATGCGGCCGATCAACCGAACTCGTAATCCATCGTGGTGCTGACGCCGGCCAGGAAGAAGCCCTGTGCGTAGTCGACGCCCGCGCCGAACAGCACCGACATGCTCTGCGCGTCGCGCACGTGTTCGGCGATAGTGTGCTTGCCGAGCGCACGCGCCTTGTCGGTGATCTCGCGCAGGCGCTTCTGGTGCTCGGCGCTGGTGCCGAGCTGCTCCATGAAGGTGCGGTCGATCTTCAGGAAGTCGGCATCGAAGTGCGCAAGCAGCTGGAACGAGTTGAGGCCCGCGCCGAAATGCTCAAGGCCGACGCGCACGCCCGAACGCGCGGCGCGCGCCTGGAATTCCTGTGCCGCACGCAGGTTGGTGAACACCTTCGATTCGGGCAGCTGCACGACGAGCAGGCTGCCATCGGCGCCATGCTTGGTGATCTGTTCCTCGATGTGCTTGATCAGGCTGTCGTCCTGGAGCGAGCTCTCGGTGATCTTGACCAGCAGCGTGGTGCGCTTGCCCGCGCTCATCCGCTCGCCGATCACCTGCAGCGCGCTGCCGACGACCCAGCGGTCGATCTCCCACAGCAGCCCGTTTTCTTCCGCGATCTGCAGGAAGGCCAGCGGCGCGACGAGCTCGCCCTGGTCGCCCTTCATGCGCAGGTAGGCTTCGTAGATCTCGCCGGGCTCGCCGTGCAGGCTCACCAGCGGCTGATAGGCCATGGTGAAGCGGTCGGAATCCAGCGCATCGCGGATGCGGTCCACCCACGCCTGCACGCGCTCTTCCTCGGCGCGGTCGGCCGCGCCCGGGTCGAACACTTCGGCGCGGTTGCCGCCCATCCCGCTCGACGACTGGATGCCCTGCGTTGCGCGTGCGAGGACGGCGGTGATGCTGGCGATCTTCTCGCCGATCTGCACGCCGCCGATGCTCACCGTCGCATTGAGCGAACGGCTGCCGGCTTCGACGACGTGGTCGGCGAACGCGTTGCGTACCTGCTCCGCCAACATCGTGGTGACTTCGTGGTTCGCACCGCGGGCCAGCGCCGCGAACTGGTGTTCGCCAAAGCGCGCGAGGATGACGTCCTCCGGCACGCTGTCGCGCAGGCGCCGCGCGCAGGCGGCGACGAGGTCGTCCGCGGCGTCGAGGCCGATGTCCTGCAGCAGCTTGGCGTAGTAATCGGGTTCGATCAGCAGGAAGCCGCTGTGCGTCGAATTCTGCGCCGCGTCGGCGACAGCGTCCTCGAGCGCGCGCAGGAAGGTCGCGCGGTTGAGCAGGCCGGTGACCTGGTCGCGCTGGCGCAGCTCTTCGACTTCGCGCGCGAGGTCCGGGTCGATCTCCTGCCGGCGCAGCACCAGCTGCAGGCAGTGCTCGCCCTCGTACATCGCCGGCGTGAATTCCATAACGGCGGGAAACTGGTTGCCGTCAAGCGTCCGCGCCTCGACTTCCACGCGCGGCGGCGGCGCTTCGCCCTTGGACAACTTCTTCAGCAGCGCCTTGAAGGCTTCGACGTGCGACGGCGCGATCATGTCGAGCAGCGACATGCCCTCGACTTCATCGAACGACTCGTAGCCGAACATCTCGAGGTAGGCCGAGTTGGCCCGGATGTGCATGCCCTCGTGGATGTAGGCGATGGGATCGCGCGAGGACTCGATCAGCGAGTCGCAACGGCGCTCGGTCTCGCGGACCTGGAACTCGAGCTTGCGCAGCGCGCGCCGGGCCTCGAGGTCCGACCACTCGGTCTGCACGACATTGACGATGTGGTCGTTGCGATGGCGCAGCACGACGCCGCGCGCGCCCATCGTCATCGCCTCGAGCACGCCGGTCTCGTCAATCTGGTCGACGAGCAGGAGCACGGGAAGATCCTTGCCGCTCGTCGCGACGCGTTGCAGCACGTCGGCGGCGGGCACCAGCGTGGCCTTGCGGGCGAGGAGCACGAGGTCGGGAGACTGCTGGCCGACCTGATGGGCCAGCTCGTCGGGGTTCTCGGGGCGCGAAGGCCGAACGGCGATGCCGGCGTTGCGAAGCGTGCTGACGACGGCCTCGGCCGCCTCCACGCTGTCGTCGACGATCACGAGTCGCAGGGCCGCGTCTTTCCCGAACTGCATTCCCATCTCCTTGCGGTCGCACCCAGTTATGACATGCCGGGTGTGTTCACGTCATCCCCGAGCGGTCGTTCCAAGGCGACGAATGGCGTGCCGCCCGCCCGGACTGTGACGGGCTGACCTACTTCGGCGTACGGATACCTCCCCATCGGCCGGCCCCGCCGAAACTTTCAGAGGGGGCGTTTGCCCGGGTCGCCCGCGACCTCGCGGACCAGGCGCGGGACGAGGTAGCCCGACAGGCGCGCCGCCAGCGCCCGGTGCAGTTCGCGCGCGCGCTCGTCGTCGACTTCGAAGTGGGCCGCGCCCTGCACGCGGTCGAGCTGGTGCAGGTAATACGGCAGCACGCCGGCGCGGAAGCCGCGTTCGGAGAGGTCGGCCAGGGCGTCGACGGAGTCGTTGACCCCGCGCAGCAGCACCGCCTGATTGAGCAGCGTGACCCCGGCACCGCGCAGGGCGGCGAGGGCGGAATCGACGGCGGCGTCGAACTCGTTGGCGTGGTTGGCGTGGAGCACCACCGTCACCGGCCAGGGCAGGCTGCCGAGCCAGGCGAGCAGCTCGTCGTCCACGCGTTCGGGCAGGACGACGGGCAGGCGGGTATGGACGCGCAGGCGGCGCAGGTGCGGGATCGCGGCGAGTGCGTCGGTGAGCTCGACGAGCTTCGGGGTCGACAGCGACCACGGGTCGCCGCCGGACAGGATGACCTCGTCGATGGTCGGGTCGGCCGCGATCAGGGCGACCGCCTCGCGCCAGCCCGCCGCCGCGGCGGTCTCGTCGCCGTAGGGGAAGTGCCGGCGGAAGCAGTAGCGGCAATTGATCGCGCAGCTGCCCGTCGCGACCAGAAGCGCACGCCCACGGTACTTGCGGATGACGCCCTGCCCGGCGCGGGCGAGCGAGTCGCCGACCGCGTCGATCGCGAAGCCGGGTGCGGGTCGCAGTTCCTCGTCGAGGGGCAGCACTTGTCGCAGCAGCGGGTCGGAGGCGTCGCCGTGGCGCATGCGGGCGATGAACCCGCGTGGCACCCGCAGGGCGAACTGCTCGCCCGCGGCTTCGGACATGCCGGTCGCGACGTCGCCCAGCCCCACCAGCGCGAGCAGCTCGCGTGGATCCCGCACGGCCTCGCGCCAGAGCTGTTGCCAGCGCACGGCGCCGGCCGCGTGCGGCGGGGTAAGGGCAGCGGGTATCATTGCGGGCTGTTTCAATCAGGACTTCCGGACCGCGCGGTCCGGGCCCTCCATTCTAGCCGTCGCCCGCGATGCGCCGGCCGCTCACCTCGCAGGAGTTCTACGCATGGCCACCCTCGGCATGAACGACGTCAAGACCGGGCAGAAGATCCTGGTCAACAACGACCCGTGCGTCATCACGGAGACCGAGTACGTCAAGCCGGGCAAGGGCCAGGCGTTCACCCGCGTGAAGTACCGCAGCATCAAGTCGGGCCGCGTCGTCGAAATGACGATGAAGGCGACCGACAACGTGGAGCAGGCCGACGTCGTCGACACCGACATGCAGTACCTCTATTCCGACGGCGAGTACTGGCACTTCATGAACCCGGAGTCGTTCGAGCAGGTCCAGTCGGACAAGAACGGCATGGGTGGCGCCGAGAAGTGGCTGAAGGGCGAGGAAGAGTGCGTGGTCACGCTCTGGAACGGCACGCCGATCATGGTGCAGCCGCCGAACTTCGTCGAACTCAAGATCACCGAGACCGATCCGGGCGTCCGTGGCGACACCTCGGGCGGCGGCGGCAAGCCGGCGACGCTGGAGACGGGTGCAGTCGTGCGCGTGCCGCTCTTCGTGAACCAGGACGAGATGATCAAGGTCGACACGCGTTCGGGCGAATACGTCAGCCGCGTGAAGTGAGTCATCGGACGGCCGGGAGACCGGTCGTCGACATGACGAAGCCCGCGGCCTTCCGCGGGCTTTGTCGTATCGGCGGGGCGCTTTCGCAGCGGTAACGCGCAAACGCCTAGCCTTTGGGCAACGGATGCGAGGTCGGGAATGGGCGAGGCGGGCAAGCAACACTGCGACGTACTGATCGAAGCCGGCTGGGTCGTGCCGGTCGAGCCGCATGGGGAGGTCTGGGAGGACCACGCCGTCGCGATCGTCGATGGCCGCATCGTCGCGGTCGGGCCGCGGACTCAGTTGCGCGAGCGCTTCGAGCCGCGCGAAGTGGTCTCGCGCCCGAATGCCGCACTGATTCCGGGCCTCGTCAATTCGCACACGCACAACCCGATGACGCTGCTGCGTGGCATCGCCGACGACCTGCCGCTGATGGAATGGCTGCAGGGCCACATCTGGCCGGTCGAGAGCGCGGTGATCGGGCCGGACTTCGTGCGCGACGGCGTGTCGCTCGCGATCGCCGAAATGCTCCGCGGCGGCACCACCTGCGCCAACGAGAACTACTTCTTCCCCGACGTGCAGGCCGAGACCTACAAGCGCTACGGCTTCCGTGCGCTGGTCGGCCTGCCGGTGATCGATTTCCCGACCGCGTGGGCGAAGACGTCGGACGAGTACTTCGGCAAGGCGGCCGACGTGCACGCCGCATGGCGCGACGATGCGCTCGTCGGCACCGCCATCGCGCCGCACGCGCCGTACACCGTCAACGACGCCAACTTCCATCGCGTGCGCGACTTCGCGAACGAGCGCGACGTCCGCATCCACCTTCATACGCACGAGACCGCGCAGGAAATCCGCGAATCGATCGCGCAGTTCGGCGTGCGCCCGCTGGCGCGCCTCGACGCGCTGGGCATCGTCAGCGATCGCCTGATCGCCGTGCACATGACGCAGCTCACCGACGCCGAGATCGCGCTCTGTGCAGAGCGCGGCGTCTGCGTGGCGCATTGCCCGGAGTCGAACCTCAAGCTCGCGTCAGGCTTCTGCCCGGTGTGCAAGCTGCAGCACGCGGGCGTCACCTTCGGCCTCGGCACCGACGGCTGCGCCAGTAACAACGATCTCGACATGATCGGTGAGACGCGCACGGCCGCGCTGCTCGCAAAGGCCGTCGCCGACGACGCCTCCGCGCTCGACGCCGCCAGCGCGCTGCGTGCTGCCACGCTGGGAGGTGCGATCACGCTCGGCCTTGGCGCGCAGATCGGTTCGATCCGCGTCGGGAAGCAGGCCGACCTCGTCTGCATCGATCTCGACGACCTCGAAAGCCAGCCGCTGTTCCACGTCATCTCGCAGCTCGTCTACGCGACCGGTCGCCATCAGGTCACCGACGTCTGGATCGCCGGGCGCCGCAAGCTCCGCGACCGCCAGCTCGTCGACATGGATCGCGACGCCCTCCGCGCGAACGCCCGCCAGTGGCGCGACCGCATCCGCACGATCAGGACCGCCTGATGACCACCTCGACTGCCGGCAATTTCCGTCAATCCGAACTGGATCGCTTCGGCGCGCTCGCCGCGCGCTGGTGGGATCCGCAGGGCCCGCAGAAGCCGCTGCACGCGCTGAACCCGGTCCGCCTGAAATACGTCGCCGATCGTGTGCAGCTTCCAGGCGCGAACGTGCTCGACGTCGGCTGCGGCGCTGGCCTTCTCAGCGAAGCAATGGCGCTTGCGGGTGCGAACGTCACCGCGATCGATCTCGCGCCGGAGCTCGTCAAGGTCGCGCGCCTGCATGCGCTGGAGAGCGGCGCGAAGCTCGACTACCGCGTGCAACCGGTCGAGGAAGTCGCAGCCGCCGCGCCGTCGACGTTCGACGCCGTCACGTGCATGGAGATGATCGAACACGTGCCCGATCCTTCGGCCGTCATCCGTGCCTGCGCTGATGCGCTGAAGCCCGGCGGTCGTCTGTTCGTGTCGACGATCAACCGCACGCCCGCCGCGTTCGCGTTTGCCATCGTCGGCGCCGAATACGTCGCGCGCCTGCTGCCGAAGGGCACGCACCAGTACCGCGATTTCGTGCGTCCTTCGGAACTCGCCACGTGGCTGCGCGGTGCCGATCTGGAACTCGAGGACGTCAGCGGCCTCATGTACCTGCCGATGCTGCACTCGGCGCGTCTGTCGCGCCGCGCGGACATCAACTACATCGTCAGCGCGCGCAAGCCGGCATGAGCGACACGGCTTTTCCGAAGGTCGTGCTGTTCGACCTTGACGGCACGCTGCTCGACAGCGCGCCCGACATGCTGGCGGCAGTGAATGCGATGCGTGCGGTACGCAACGAACCGCCGATGACGCTGGAGGCGTTGCGTCCGCACGTGTCCAAGGGTGCGCGTGCCATGGTGTCGGCGGCGTTTCCGCAGGTCGACGCGGCGACGCGCGAAACCTGGATCCCCGAATTTCTGGATCACTACCGTCGCGAGCTCGGCTTGCACGGCAAGCCCTTCGATGGCATCGAAGCGTTCCTGGCTGCGATCGAAGCCGCGGGTTCGCGCTGGGGCATCGTCACCAACAAGCCCGAGTCGCTGGCCGTCGCGCTGATGCCCCTGCTTGGTTGGGCCACGCGTTGCGGCGTGCTGATTGGCGGCGATTCGCTCTCCGCGCGCAAGCCCGACCCGCTGCCGTTACGCGTCGCCGCAGAACGCATGGGTGCCGATCTGGCGGACTGCGTCTACGTCGGCGATGACGAGCGCGACATCGTTGCTGCGCGTGCCGCGCCCATGCGGTCGGTCGTCGCGTTGTGGGGGTATCGCCTCGACGAGGACGATCCGGCCTCGTGGCAGGGCGACGTCATGCTCGATTCGCCGCACGACATGCTCGACCCGTCGCGCTGGATGCCGCAGTGAGCGATCACGACGCCCATCCCGCGGGCGATGCCGCGGCGTTCGTCGCCAAGTGGCGTGGCGCGTGGCCGGAATGGGCGCTGGTCGAGCGTTTCGTGCCGGCATCGCAGCGCGAGGTCGTCGATGCCTGGCAGGCGCTGCAGTTTGAATGGCAGGAAGCGGCGTGGCGCGGTGACGATGCGCGACCGGGCGAGGCGAAATTGCGCTGGTGGGTGGACGAGCTCGCGGGCTGGAGCAAAGGCATCCGCCGTCATCCGTTGGGCGCGGTCCTGCAGAAGCAGCCGGTCGCGTGGGAAAAACTTGCGCAGACATTGCCGAGCCTGCTCGCCGCGAGATTCCGTCCTCGCGATGCGGCAGAAGCGCGCGAGCAGCTGCAACGGGTCGCGAGGGCCATTGCGCAGAGCGAGCGCGTGTTGCTGGATCGGTCGGACACGGAGGCGGTCATCGCGTGCTGGCTGCACGCGCGCCTTGCGCGGCATCCCGGCGATGCGGTGCCGACGGAATTCACATCGCACGACGACGCGGCCGCACGCTGGAGTCGCGCGCTGCTCGCCCATTGGCCGTCGGCACGATTGAGCCCGTCGCGCGGGATCGCGCTGTCGCTGGCGCGCGCGCGGCTGGCGAGCGGCCGCCCCGACGCCCCGCTGTCGCCGTGGTCCGCCCTGTGGGCGGGTTGGCGCGGCGCACGCGGCTGACGCGCCACGGATCGTTCCGCCGGCGTTCCCGGGCGCGAAACCCTGCGCCGGTAGAATGCGCAGCCTCTGTTCATTGCCCGATCTCTCGATGACCCAGCCCCGCGTCATGCCCGATGTCGCACTCGACCGCGCCGCGACGGCGCGCGCGCTCGATCGCGTCGGCATGGCCGGCATCGCGCTCCCGGTGCGCACGCGTTCGGCAACGGGTGAGGCGCTCCAGGTGCCGGCGAAGGTCGATGTATTCGTGGACCTGCGCGATCCGGACGCGCGCGGTATCCACATGTCCCGGCTGTACCTGCGTCTGCAGCACGCGTTCGCCGCGGAGGAGATGACCCCCGACGGTCTCGCGCGCGTGCTGCATGCGCTGGTCGAAACGCAGGGCGCGCTGTCGCGATCGGCGCATCTGGTGATCCGCTTCGACCACCTGTTGCTCAGGCCCGCGCTCGCGAGCGCCAATGCCGGCTGGAAGGCGTATCCCGTCGAAGTGAGCGCGGACGTCTTGGACGGTCAGGTGAGCATCGATCTTGCGGTCGCGGTCGACTATTCGTCGACATGTCCGGCGTCCGCCGCGCTGTCGCGTCAGATGAGCGCGGAAGCGTTCGCGCAGACGTTCGGCGCGGAAGGCAGCGTGGACGCCGCCGCCGCGCGCGACTGGCTGCGCTCGGAAGCCGGTCTCGTCGCGACACCGCACGCGCAGCGCAGCCGCGCCGACGTACGCGTTCGACTCGCTGCGGGACTCGCGTCGCTGCCCATCGTCGACTTGATCGATCGGGTCGAAGTCGCGCTGGGCACGCCGGTGCAGACCGCGGTGAAGCGCGAGGACGAGCAGGCGTTCGCGGCGCTCAATGCGCGCAACCTCATGTTCTGCGAGGACGCGGCACGCCGCGTGGCCCACGCGCTCGCCCACGATCCGCACGTCGTGCGTTTCGACGCGCGCGTCGAGCACATCGAAAGCCTGCACGCGCACGATGCGGTGGCATCGGTGAGCGGAGAGGGTGCCGGGGCCTGACCAGTTGCGCAGCCGAGGCTGGAACTCGGCGCCGCACGCGGCGCCGGTGAGCGCCAGCAAGGTCAATGGAGCGATCCGCACATCGAGCCGCGCGGCCTATGCTGCGCCATCGTCTTCGCCGCGACGCACTGCCGCGCTCCTGCGTCAGTGGGTATCCAGCACGAGCAGCGGATCGATGCGCACGTCGAACCAGTTCATCCCCCAATGCAGATGCGGCCCGGTCGCGCGCCCCGTCATGCCGACTGCGCCGATCACCTGACCCTGCTCGACGCGATCGCCCACGTGCACGTCGATGCGGGAAAGATGCAGGAAGTTCGAACTCACGCCGTGCCCGTGGTCGAGAACGACCGTGCCGCCGGTGAGATAGAGGTCGGGATCAGCAAACGTGACCGTGCCGGCCGCAGGCGCTTGGATCGGTGTGCCCTGCGCGGCGGCAATGTCCATGCCCGAATGCGGTGCGCCGGCACTGCCGTTGTAGATGCGCTGGTTGCCGAAACGCCCGCTGATGCGCCCCTGCACGGGCCATTGGAAGCGCTGCAGGAAATCGAGGCGCTCGTCATCACGCGTGCGCACGGCCGACACGCGTGCCTGTTCGGCCTGGATGCGCGCGGCGATCTCGGGCGGCGGATTGACCGTCGCGGGCGGCACGCCAGCAATGCGTTCGATCGGCCAGTCGCGTGGAGTGATCGCCAGTTTGGCCGTCGTCGGTGCGAAGCCTGCCGCGTCGACCGACACCGGGACCACGCCGCTCGCGTCGCGCGCGATGCCGATCGCGAAATGGCCATCGGGTGCGACGCGCACGTCGCGACCGGCGTAGTGCACATGCGCGCCGGGCGTGGTGCGTCCGATCACGAGCGCGCCTTGCGAAGCCGACGCCGGCATCTGCACCTGCACGCGTTTGGCGGCCGCAGGTGCAGGCGTCGCCACGCGTGGCGCACTGGAACACGCAGCAAGCAATACCAGAGCCGGACCGATCAGGCTGCGCCGCGCCATCGAATGCCTCCGCAAGACTTCGAGGCATCGTCGCGCGCGATCACCCAATCGCGCCTGAGTCATCGCGGCGGCACCGGATCGTGGCCGCCGGGATGCAGCGGATGGCAGCGCAGGATGCGTCGCGCGGCCAACCACGAGCCGCGCAGCGCGCCGTAGCGTGCAATTGCCTGCATCGCGTAGACCGAACACGTGGGATGGAAACGGCAGCGCGGACCCAGAAGCGGGCTGATCCATCGCTTGTAGCCGCGGAGCAATGCGATAAGGGCGCGGTCGATCACGGAATCTTGATGCTCGGGCTCACCATGATGGCGGCCACATCGTCGCGATTCTTCGCAGCTTAGCGAGCGATCGCGGAACTCCATGCAATCAGCGTCGAAGCACGCTTGAAGTCCCTGTCGGAACGCGTAGTCCGTGCGGTTGCCGCAGCACTTGCGGGCAGGGTATAACAGCGCGCTTTCCCGCCTCAAGGGAAGAAGGATAGGCGCTCGTGGCGACAAAGAAGACCGCGAAGAAGGCCGCCTCGCCGGCCAAGAAGTCCGCAGCAAAGCCGGCCGCGAAGAAGGCCGCGAAGCCCGTGGCGAAGCCGGCTGCGAAAAAGGCTGTCGCAAAGAAGGCGCCGGCCAAGCCCGCGCCGAAGGCAAAGCCTGCTCCGGCCAAGAAGGCGCCGGTCAAGGCGGCGCCTGCGAAGAAGGCTGCACCGGCAAAGAAGGTCGCGCCGGTGGTGAAAAAGGCCGCACCGGTCGCCAAGGCGCCGGCGAAGAAGGCGCCCGCGAAGGCGCCGCCGCGCGTCGAAGCGGCGGCCGCGCGCAAGCCCGCGACGACGAAGGCCGCACCGGCACCCGCACCGAAGAAGCAGCCCACGCCGGCTGCGAAGCCCGCCGCCCCGGCACCGGCTTCGCGCGCCAGCACGAATGAACGTCCGACGCAGTCCGGTGCAACCGGTGCTGCGGCGGGCGCGTTGAAGAACGGGACGACGTCGACCGCGAGCACCGCGGCGCGCCCGTCCCTGCAGGTGGAGTCGATGAGCAAGAGCACGAACAAGAAGAGCGCCGCGGCCCCCGCCGCAGCCGCAGGTGGCGCCGTCGCCGCCGTGGTCCAGCGCCCGTCCAGTGGCAAGGTCGCCGTCGCCGTGGCGGCAGGTCGTGGCAATACCGCGGCGCACACGGGCCCGCGTCGCATGCCCGAGTACCGCACCGATGACGCGACGGGTCGTCCGATCGTCCCCGATGGCTACAAGCCGAAGGCGGACGAGGAGTACATGAACCCGTTGCAGCTGGAGTATTTCCGTCAGCGCCTGCTGTCCTGGCGTGGCGACCTGGTCGAGGAGTCGAAGCAGACGATCGAGAACCTCCGCGAGGAAGTGCGCGACGTCGGCGACGAAGCGGAGCGCGCGACGCGGGAGACCGAGAACTCGCTGGAGCTGCGTACGCGCGATCGCTACCGCAAGCTGATCAGCAAGATCGACAGCACGCTCAAGCGCATCGACTCGGGCGACTATGGCTATTGCGCCGACACGGGCGAGGAAATCGGCCTGGATCGCCTCGAGGCACGTCTCACCGCCGAGCGCACGATCGACGCGCAGGAGCGCTGGGAGCACCTGCAGAAGCAGATGGGCGACTGACGCCGCGTCACCCGGACGCATCGAAGCCCCGCCGCGTGCGGGGCTTCGTGTTTCTAGGGGCGGTCAGTCTTTCGGAAGACCGGCTGCGTAGCGATGCGCGAGCATCGCCAGAACGATCGCGATCACCAGCACCATGCCCTGCAGCACGATGGCCATCGTGCCGAGCACACCGCCGGAGGCCATGACGAGGCCGACGTCCTGAACGATCACGCCGATCAGTGAGGCGGCCAGCAGCGGCCACGCGATGCGATGCGGCTGCGCGAGCGCGATCGAACCCAGCAGGCCGCCGATGACCGCGACGCCCGTCGCCGCCACCGACCACATCGGCCGCGCGGCATAGGCCTGTTGCTGTTCGAGCGACATGTGCGCGAGGTCGCTGGGCGAGACGCGAAGGTCCTGCGCGAAGGCCAGGCAGCCCAGCAGGTTCCAGAGCGCGGCGACGATCGCCACGGGACGAAGCCACTTCGGTCGAACGGCCATGCGCGTTTCCCCGTCGTGAGCCGCCGGGCGGCGGCGCCGGGGCTAGCGTAGCTCGCGCAGGTCGAGGCGGCGCAACTTCGGCGCGCGCCATCCGGTCGACGCCACGACGGCCAGCGTCATGAAGCCGCCGAAGACGACGGACGGCACCAGCCCCATCAGGCGCGCCATCGCGCCGGACCAGAACGCGCCAAGTTCGTTCGACGAGCCGATGAAGATGCCGTTGATCGACGATACGCGGCCGCGCATGTCGTCCGGGGTCGCCAGCTGCAGGATGGTCGATCGCAGCACCACCGACACGCCGTCGCACATGCCCGACAGCAGCAGGATCGCGGCCGACAGCCAGAACGAGGTCGACAGGCCGAAGCCGATCATGCACAGGCCGAAGCCCGCGACCGCGCACAGCAGGATGCGGCCGGCGTGGCGTTCGAGCGGACGTCGGGCGAGGTAGACGCCGACGAGCACCGCGCCGAGCGCCGGTGCGCCGCGCAGGATGCCCAGCGCTTCGGGACCGCGATGCAGGACGTCATGGATGAACGCGGGCGCCAGCGAGATGGCGCCGCCGAACAGGACGGCGAACATGTCGAGGGCGAGTGCGCCGAGCAGGATCTGGTGACTGAAGACGAAGCGGATGCCTTCGCCGATGCTGCGGAAGATCGGGCCGCGTTGCATCTGCTGCGCGGGCTCGGTGACACGCAGCGACACCACGGACAGCGATGCCGCGAACGCGAGCGCCATCGCCACGGCGTAGGCGACGACAATGCTGCCGGCGCCGACGAGTGCACCGCCGATCGCCGGGCCGAGCACCAGCCCCGACTGGAACACGATGCTGCCGATGCTGGCGCCGCGGGTGTACTGCTCGCGCACGAGCACGCGCCCGAACAGTGCGTTGTAGACCGGGCCCAGGAACGAACGAACAGCGCCGGTCAGCGCGACCGCGCCGTACATGAAGACCAGCGGCGAACCTGCGCGCAGGCGCATCGAGACCAGCGCGAGCACCAGCGGCGTCAGCGCGAGGCCGAGACAGGCGACCATGCCGAGCTTGCGACGGGGCAGATGGTCGACGAGATAGCCAGCGAACGGCGCGACGCAGAAATACGGAATGACCTCGGCGAGGCCGACCAGGCCCAGCTTCAGCGGGTCGCGCGTGAGCTGGTAGATCTGCCAGCCCACCGCGACCGAGACGATCTGGTACGACAGGATCGTCAGGATGCGATAGCCCATCAGCGCGACGAACGCGGGCACGCGCATCGGGCTGGGCGCGGCCGCCGCCTCCGTCATGCGGCGTCCAGCGCCGCCTGCGCGGTGTCGCGGATGCGCGCAAGCAGGGCGGAGAGACCGTTACTGCGCGTCGGCGACAGGTGTTTCGACAGGCCGATGTCGGCGACGAACGTCGGTTCCGTCGCGAGGATCTCGGAGGCGCTGCGCCCCGCGTACACGCGCAGCGCGAGGAAGACGAGGCCGGAGACGATCGCCGAGTCGCTGGTGGCGAGGAAGTCGAGCTTGGCCGCATCGCCCGAACTCACGATCCACACCTTCGACTGGCAGCCGAGCAGGCGGTTCTCCTCGACGCGCAGCGATTCGTCCATCTCCGGCAGCTTGCGGCCGAGGTCGATGAGGTACTGGTAGCGCTCGGCCCAGTCGCCGAAGAACGCGAACTCCTCGCGAATGGCGTCCTGCGCCTCCGCGGCGGTGGGTTCAAGCGGGAACGTGGCGGTCATGCGGTGATCGGAGTGGAAATGGGCGGGGCGGGCGCAGCGAGGTCGGAAGACGATCGGATCGATCGATCACGCGCGACGCCACCGTACGCCGGCAGCCGTGTCCTCGAGGAGAACGCCCTCGCCGGCGAGCTGGTCGCGGATGGCGTCGGCGCGTGCGAAATCGCGCGACTTCTTGGCAGCGGTGCGTTCTTCGACGAGCGCGGAGATGCGTGCGTCGTCGCTCGAATCGACACCGCGCGCGAACCAGTCCGCGGGCGACTGCTGCAGCAGGCCGAGGACGGCGCCGGCCCCGAGCAGTTGCGACTTCAGTTCCGACAGTCGTGCGGTATCGGCGTCACCCGCAGCGAGCAAGGCGCGTGCGTCGCGCGCGAGTTCATTGACCGCGGCGAGCACCTGCGGCGTGTTGAGGTCGTCATCCAGTGCCTGCTCGACGACGGACGGGATCGTCGCCGTCGCCGGCACATCGCCGAGATCGCGCAACGTTCCGTACAGCCGATCCAGCGTGCGAACGCACTGCTCGATCACCGCATCCGACCACTCCAGCGGCTGGCGGTAATGTGCCGACAGCAGCGCATAGCGCAGCGCTTCCGGCGGATGCTGCGCGACGAGATCGTGGATCTTCTCGATGTTGCCCAGCGACTTGCTCATCTTCGCGCCGCCGAAGTTGAGCATGCCGTTGTGCAGCCAGTAGCGCGCGAACACGCGGCCACCGTGCGCACATTCGCTCTGAGCGATCTCGTTCTCGTGGTGTGGGAACTGCAGGTCGACGCCGCCGGCATGGATGTCGATGGTCTCGCCGAGATGCGCTTCCGCCATCGCCGAGCATTCGATGTGCCAGCCCGGACGACCGCGACCCCACGGTGAATCCCAGCCCGGCAGGTCGTCGGTCGACGGCTTCCACAGCACGAAATCGCCCGGATCACGCTTGTAGGGCGCCACGTCGATGCGTGCGCCGGCGAGCATTTCGTCGACGTCGCGACGCGAGAGCTTGCCGTAGCCGTCGAACGAGTTGACGGAGAACAGCACATGGTTCTCCGCCGCGTACGCATGACCGGATTCGATCAGGCGTTCGATCATCGTGATGATCTGCGGAATGTGCGCGGTGACCGCCGGCTCGGCGTCCGGCGCCACCGCACCGAGCGCGGCCATGTCGTCGCGGAACGCGGCGGCGAAGCGGTCGGTGATGGCCGAGATCGGTACGCCCTGTTCGCGCGCGGCGTTGTTGATCTTGTCGTCGACGTCCGTGATGTTGCGGACGTAGCGCACCGCGCCGTAGCGGCGGCGCAGCAGCGAGGCCAGCACGCCGAACACCACGTAGGGGCGCGCATTGCCGATGTGTACGTAGTTGTAGACCGTGGGGCCGCAGACATACATCGTCGGGCACGCCGGATCGAGAGGCGCGAAGGCTTCGAGGCGGCGGGTCAGGCTGTTGTAGAGATGCAGGCTCATGGACGCTCGTAAGGGCGCGACGGTCGAGCCAGCCATTGTAGCGGCGTGGCTTGCCCGACCCGGCCGGAACGTGCCCACGACAGGGGGCATTCATCGCCACGGCCGCTCCGCCGCATACACTCTCCGGTCCGGTCCCTCCGCGGAGTCTCCGCCTTGCGACGTCGAATGCTGCCGTTGGTCGCGCTGCTGCTGTCGTCCGTTGCCGGCGGTGTGTCCGCCGAGACGGTGATCCAGCGCGAGAACGTCAGCTACGAGTACGCGCACGTCCTGCGGGTCACGCCGGTCTACCAGACGCTCACCGCGACCAGCATGGAGACCCAGTGCGACGAGGGTTCGCGGCTGTCGCGCATCGTCGGCAGCGTGCGCAGTGTGCTCAAGCGCGACTCCACGACGGGCGGCACCAACTGCCGGAGCGTGCCGGTGCAGCGCGAGTTCAAGCGCCCCTTCGCCTACGACGTCGACTACACCTATCGCGGCGCGAAGTACCGCTCCCGCCTGTCGGAAGATCCAGGCCATCTGCTGCGCATCCGCGTTTCCGTGATGCCGGTGCCCTGATCCGGCTTGCATCGACCGGTCCCAGCCCGCAGAATCGCGCCCCTCATGCGTACCGACTACGCCGACGCCGACATCCTGACCTCCGCCTACATGGCGGCCGGCATGACGTCGCGCGCCCGTCGACCGTTCCCGCCATTCCCGGCTGGGTAACGCGACGCTACGCCATCACGGCGCAGACTCGACCCAGCCCCCGCGCTGGGTCTTTTCGTTTCTGGACCCGGCGATCCTTCCCGGAGACTCCATGAAGCACTTCCTCAACACCCAGGACTGGTCCCGCGCCGAACTCGACGCGGTGCTCGCCGACGCCGCGGCTTTCAAGAAGTCGAAGCTGGGCGACCAGCTCAAGGGCAAGTCCATCGCGCTGGTCTTCTTCAACCCGTCGATGCGTACGCGGACGAGCTTCGAGCTGGGTGCGTTCCAGCTCGGCGGACACGCCGTCGTGCTGCAGCCGGGCAAGGACGCATGGCCGATCGAGTTCGACCTCGGCACGGTGATGGACGGCGACACCGAGGAGCACATCGCGGAAGTCGCGCGCGTGCTGGCGCGTTACGTCGACCTGATCGGCGTTCGCGCGTTCCCGAGGTTCGTCGACTGGTCGGTGGACCGCGAGGACCGCGTGCTCAGGGCGTTCGCGCAGTACTCGACGGTGCCGGTCATCAACATGGAGACGATCACCCACCCGTGCCAGGAGCTCGCGCACGTGCTCGCGCTGCAGGAGCACTTCGGCACCACCGACCTGCGCGGCAAGAAGTACGTGCTGACGTGGACCTACCACCCGAAGCCGCTCAACACGGCCGTCGCCAACTCCGCGCTGACGATCGCGACGCGCATGGGCATGGACGTGACGCTGCTGTGCCCGACGCCGGACTATGTGCTCGACGAGCGCTACATGGGCTGGGCCGCGCAGAACGTCGCCGAGAGCGGCGGCTCGTTGCAGGTGAGCCATGACATCGATAGTGCGTATGCCGGCGCCGACGTCGTCTACGCCAAGAGCTGGGGCGCGATCCCGTTCTTCGGTCGCTGGCAGGACGAGAAGCCGATCCGCGACCAGTACAAGCACTTCATCGTCGACGAACGGAAGATGGCGCTGACCAACAATGGCGTCTTCAGCCACTGCCTGCCGCTGCGCCGCAACGTGAAGGCGACCGACGCCGTCATGGATTCGCCCGCGTGCATCGCGATCGACGAAGCCGAAAACCGCCTGCACGTGCAGAAGGCCGTGATGGCCTCGCTCATCAAGCAACGCGCCTGATTTCCGCACTTCCTTTCCGAGCCTCTCCATGACCACCGAATCGACCGCGCCGTCGGCCTCCCGTGACATCGTCCTCGCCTTTTCCGGCGGCCTCGACACCAGCTTCTGCGTTCCGTATCTCAGGGAACGCGGGTGGAACGTGCACACCGTGTTCGCCGACACCGGCGGCGTCGATGCCGAGGAGCGCGCCTTCATCGAAGCGCGTGCGCAGGAGCTCGGCGTGGCGAGCCACGTCACCGTCGACGGCGGCCCGGCGATCTGGGACGGCTTCGTCAAGCCGTTCGTGCAGGCGGGCGAGGGCTACCAGGGCCAGTACCCGCTGCTGGTTTCCGACCGCTACCTGATCGTCGACGCCGCGCTCGCGCGCTGCAAGGAACTCGGCACCGATGCCATCGCGCACGGCTGCACGGGCATGGGCAACGACCAGGTGCGATTCGACCTCGCGGTGAAGTCGCAGGGTTCGTACCGCATCGTCGCGCCGATCCGCGAGATCCAGAAGGAACACACGCAGACGCGCGCCTACGAGCAGAAGTATCTCGAGGAGCGCGGCTTCGGCGTGCGCGCCAAGCAGCAGAGCTACACGATCAACGAAAACTTGCTGGGCGTGACGCTGTCGGGTGGCGAGATCGACAAGTGGGATGCACCGGGTGAAGGCGCACGCGGCTGGTGCGCACCGCGCGAGGAATGGCCCGCCTCGCCGCTGCGCGCGACGATCGGCTTCAAGCATGGCGAAGCGGTGAGGCTCGACGGTGTCGCGATGCCGGGCCATCTCATGCTGGCCAAGCTCAACACGATGTTCGCGGCCTACGGCGTTGGTCGCGGTATGTATACCGGCGACACCACGATCGGCCTCAAGGGTCGCATCGTGTTCGAAGCGCCGGGCATCACTGCGCTGCTCACCGCGCACCGTGCACTTGAAGAAGCTGTTCTCACCAAGCAACAGAACCGCTTCAAGCCGGACGTCGCGCGCAAGTGGGTGGAGGTCGTCTACGAAGGCTTCTTCCACGACCCGCTCAAGACGGATCTCGAAGCGTTCCTCGCGAGCTCGCAGCGCACGGTCAACGGCGAAGTCGTGCTCGAAACGCGCGGCGCGCGCGTCGACGCGGTTGCCGTGAGGTCGCCGCACCTGCTGAACGCCAAGGGCGCGACCTACGCGCAATCGGCCGACTGGGGCGTCGAAGAGGCCGAAGGCTTCATCAAGCTGTTCGGCATGAGCAGCACACTGTGGGCCGAAGTGAATGGAGCCGCGAACGATGCGTGAGGCGGTGCTCCGCCACCTGGCAGCGCTGGTCGGATTCGACACGCGCAACCCGCCGCGCGCAATCGGCGCCGGCGGCATCTTCGACTACCTGCGCGCCCAACTGCCGGGATTCGAAGTCCAGGTGATCGATCATGGCGCCGGCGCGGTGTCGATGCTCGCCGTGCGCGGCCGCCCCACGCGGCTGTTCAACGTGCACCTCGACACCGTGCCCTCCTCGAATGGCTGGACGCAGGATCCGCACGTGCTGCGCATAGAAGGCGATCGCGCGATCGGCCTGGGCGCCTGTGACATCAAGGGCGCGGCGGCAGGACTCATCGCCGCGGCGGCAGTGACGACAGGCGATGCGGCGTTTCTCTTCAGCAGCGACGAGGAGGCCAACGACCCGCGCTGCATCGCCGCGTTCCTCGCGACCGATCACGGCTTTACCGACGTGCTCGTCGCCGAGCCGACGAATTGCGAGGCGGTGCTCGCGCATCGCGGCCTGAGCTCCGCACGCATCGCATTCCGTGGCGAAGCCGGCCATGCATCGTCGCCGAACGCGATGCAGCTGAGCGCGGTGCATCGCGCGATGCGTTGGGGCGTGCGCGCGCTCGACCATGCGCAGTCGCTCGCGCACGAGCGTTTCGGCGGGCTCACCGGTCTGCGCTTCAACATCGGCACGATGGCCGGCGGCATCAAGGGCAACGTGATCGCACCGAGCGGGGAACTGCGCTTCAACTTCCGTCCGCTGCCATCGATGGACATCGACGCAATGCACGCGGCACTGCAGGGCTTCGCGGGCGACGGCGAACTCGACGCCTATGAGGAAACGTTCCGCGGCCCGCCGCTGCCTGCGGGCGTGCTGCATGAAGCCGAGCGCCAGCGTCTCGCCGCGCGCGATCTCGCCGACGCGCTCGACATTCCGATCGGCAACGCCGTCGACTTCTGGACGGAGGCCTCGTTGTTTTCGCAAGGGGGCCTCACCGCCCTCGTGTTCGGCCCCGGCGACATCGCGCAGGCGCACACCGCCGACGAATGGGTCGCCATCGACCAGCTCGAAACCTACGCCGCGCACGCGGCCCGCATCATCGGAAACACGCCGGCATGACGCCGATCGAAGACATTCAGACCCGCCAGACCATCGTGCGCCTGCTTTCGAGCATGGGCAGCGCGAAGGAGATCGACCAGTACCTGCGTCGCTTCGCGCAGCTCGACGCCGAGCGCTTCGCAGTGGTGAAGGTCGGCGGCGCCGTGCTGCGCGACGACCTCGACGCGCTGTCGTCGTCGCTCGCGTTCCTGCAGGACGTGGGCCTGACGCCGATCGTCGTGCACGGCGCAGGTCCGCAGCTGGACGAGGAGATGGCGGCGGCCGGCATCACCAAGCAGACGGTCGACGGCCTGCGCGTCACGACGCCGGAAGGTCTGGCGATCGTGCGTCGCGTGATGCAGTCGCAGAACCTGCGGCTTGCCGAAGCACTGCAGGAGGCGGGTGCGCGATCGACGTCCATCGTGTCGGGCGTGTTCGAGTCCGGACTCATCGATCGCGAGCGGCTCGGTCTTGTCGGTCGCGTGCAGCGCGTCGAACTCGCGCCGATCAAGGCGGCGCTGCGCGTCGGTTCGATTCCGGTGATCGCGAGCCTCGGCGAAACCGTCGACGGCCAGATCGTCAACGTCAACGCGGACTACGCCGCGAACGAGCTCGTGCGTGAGCTGCAGCCGTACAAGATCGTGTTCCTGACCGGCACCGGCGGTCTGCTCGACGGCGATGGCAAGGTGATCGACTCGATCAACCTGTCCACCGAATTCGACCACCTGCTCGCGCAGCCTTGGCTCACCGGCGGCATGCGGCTCAAGATCGAGCAGATCCGCGAACTGCTGGAAGCGCTGCCGCCTGCATCGTCGGTATCGATCACGCGTCCGGCCGAGCTTGCGAAGGAACTCTTCACGCATCGCGGCTCCGGCACGCTGGTGCGTCGCGGCGAGCGCGTGCTGCGCGCGGAGTCGTGGAGCGATCTCGATCTCGATCGCCTGCGCAGCCTGATCGAATCGGCCTTCGGCCGTCGCCTGCTTCCCGACTACGTCGACAGGAAGACGCTGCACCGCGCCTACGTCAGCGAGAACTACCGCGCCGCCGTCATCCTCACCTTCGAGAACGGCATGCCGTATCTCGACAAGTTCGCCGTGCTCGACGAGGCGCAGGGCGAGGGCCTTGGGCGTGCCGTCTGGCAGGTGATGCGCGAGGAGACGCCGACGCTGTTCTGGCGTTCGCGCCGCGACAATCCCGTCAACACGTTCTACATGACGGAGTCCGACGGCAGCGTGCGCCGCGGTCCGTGGCAGGTGTTCTGGTACGGCATCGAGGACTTCGCGACGATCGCCCACTGCATCGACTACTGCGGCGCGCATCCGCCCTCGCTCGAGGATCCGCGATGAGCGACGCCGACTGGGCCGTGCCGATGCTGACCGGTCGCCACGTGCAGCTGGTTCCGCTCGATCATGCGCACGCCCACGGCCTGGCGCGCGCCGCGGCGGACGGCGAGGTGTGGTCGCTGGTCTATACGAGCGTTCCCGCGCCCGGTACGGAATCCGCGTACATCGAGGACGCGCTCGCCATGCGCGACACCGGCGATTCGATGCCGTTCGCGGTGCTCGATGCGCAGGGCGACGTCGTCGGCAGCACGCGCTACTACATGATCGACCGCAGCGTTCCGCGGTTGCATATCGGCTACACCTGGTACGCCTCGCGCGTGCAGCGCACGGCGCTGAACACGGAGGCCAAGCGCTTGCTGCTCGGTCATGCGTTCGACGTGCTGGGCTGCGAGGTCGTGGTGTTCGAGACCAGCCATCTCAACCTGCGTTCGCAGGCGGCGATCCAGCGACTTGGCGCGAAGCCCGAAGGTGTGCTGCGCGCCCACATGCGCCATCGCGACGGCAGCCTGCGCGACACCCACAGTTTCTCGATCGTCCGCGCCGAGTGGCCGGACGTGCGAGCGCGCCTCGACGCGCGCATGGAGCAGCCCGCATGAAGCGCATTCCCGTCAGCCTGATCGGCGCCCGCGGCCACGTCGGCGCGGAGCTGATGCGGCTCATCGTCGACCATCCGCGCTTCGAGCTCGTGCACGCGGCGTCGCGCGAGCGCGCGGGACAACCGGTGGCGGAGCAGGTGGAGCGCGCGTCGCCGTCGTTGCGCTATAGCGCGCCATCACCTGACGAGCTTCCAATTCTTGCCGATGGCGCCTACGTGCTCGCGCTGCCCAACGGCATGGCGAAGCCCTACGTCGAAGCGATCGAGCGCATCGCGCCGCACGCCGTCATCGTCGACCTGTCGGCCGACTACCGATTCGACGCCGCGTGGCACTACGGCCTGCCGGAACTTGCCGACGTCGCGCCCCATCGCCGCATCTCCAACCCGGGCTGCTACGCCACGGCGATGCAACTCGCGGTCGCGCCGATGAAGGGCCTGCTCGACGGGCCCGTGCAGTGCTTCGGGGTGTCCGGATATTCGGGCGCTGGCACGACGCCGTCGCCACGCAACGATCCCGAAGCGCTGCGCGACAACCTCATGCCGTACACGCTCACCGGTCACGTGCACGAGCGCGAGGTCTCGCGCCACCTCGGCCATCCGGTGGAGTTCATGCCGCACGTCGCGCCGCATTTCCGCGGTCTTACGGTGACCAGCAACCTGCATCTGAAGTCGCCGACATCGATCGACGACGTTCGCGCGCGCTATCGCGCGTTCTACGCAAACGCGCCGCTGGTCGATGTCATCGACGAGCCGCCGCACGTGCGCGACGTCGCCGGCAGCGCCAGCGCGACGGTCGGCGGCTTCGCGTTGTCGGAAGACGGCCGCCGCCTGGTCGTCGTTTCCATCCTCGACAACCTGCTCAAGGGGGCGGCCACACAGGCCGTGCAGAATCTCAACCTCGCCTTCGGCCTCGACGGTCTGGCCGGTCTCGACGCAAGCAAGGAGCTGTCCGCATGAGCCTGCTCTGGCAGAAGGGCGGCGTCGAAGTCGACGCACGCATCCAGGCGTTTCTCGCCGGCGACGACGTGCTGCTGGACCGCGAGTTCTTCCTGTACGACATCGAGGCCTCGCGGGCGCATGCGCGCGGGCTGGTCGCCATCGGCATCCTTTCGCAGGAGGAATTCGACGCTATCGATCGCGAGCTCACCGCGCTCGCCTCCAGCTACGACGATGGCACGTTCGTGCTCGACGCGCGCTACGAGGACGGACACTCGGCGATCGAGGACGTGCTCACCGAGCGCCTCGGCGATGCGGGGCGTCGCATCCACACGGGTCGTAGCCGCAACGATCAGGTGCTCGTCGCGACACGCCTGTGGCTGCGGTCGAAGATGGACGAGCTGGCGGCGCGCTGCGTCGAGATCGCCGGCGTGGCGCTCGCGCGCGCGGATGCGGAGCGCGACATCGCGATGCCCGGCTACACGCATCTGCAGCGCGCGGTCGTGTCGTCGGCCGCGCACTGGTGGGCGGGCTTCGCCGAAGCCTTCATCGACAACGCGCAGCGGGCCGCGCAAACGCGCGACTGGCTGGACGCGAATCCGCTCGGCACAGCGGCGGGTTACGGCGTCAACCTTCCGCTCCCGCGCGACGCGACGACATCGGACCTGGGTTTCGCGCGCCTGCAGGTGAACCCGGCCTACGCACAACTCTCGCGCGGCAAGTTCGAGATCGCCGCGCTGGAGGCGATCGGCTCGGCCACCATGGACCTGCGCCGCATCGCCTGGGACCTCAGCCTCTTCACGACCGCCGAGTTCGGCTTCGTCGCACTGCCCCCGCGCTACACGACGGGCAGCTCGATCATGCCGAACAAGCGCAACCCGGACGTCGTCGAGCTGTTGCGCGCGAGCCATGCCGTGGTGAGCGCGGCCCGCGCCGAGATCGATCAGGTGGTCGCGCTGCCGTCGGGCTACCACCGCGACCTCCAGTTCACCAAGGGCCCGGTGGTCCGCGGAGTGGGGCACGGCCTGCGCGCCCTCGCGCTGCTGCCGGACCTGAT
Source organism: Lysobacter sp. TY2-98 (assembly GCF_003367355.1). Taxonomy (NCBI): domain Bacteria; kingdom Pseudomonadati; phylum Pseudomonadota; class Gammaproteobacteria; order Lysobacterales; family Lysobacteraceae; genus Lysobacter; species Lysobacter sp. TY2-98. Next base: position 1,706,186 of record NZ_CP031413.1, on the reverse strand, counting down.
GGCGAGCCTGGAGTGGAAGCGCGAGGCCCTGGACGCCGCGCTCGACCCGTCCCTGTACGCCACGGACCTCGCCATCGAGCTGGCGCGCGACGGCATGCCGTTCCGGCAGGCCTACCGTGAGGCCGCGGACCCCGCCCGCTGGGCCGCGCGCGACCCGGCCGCCAGCCTCGCGGCCCGGGTTTCGCCGGGCGGGGCAGGGGATCTGCGGCTCGAAACCCTGCAGGCGCGGCTCGATGCGTTTCCCGCGGGGCGTTAAAGGAGTGTGACGGACCGCCGATAATGGAGGGGATGAAGCCGAATCCCCTCCGTCTGATGCTGGTCTTCGGGACCCGCCCCGAAGCGATCAAGATGGCGCCGCTGGTGCGGGCGCTGCGGGCGGATCCCGAGGTCGAGGCGACCGTGGTCGTCACCGGCCAGCATCGCGAGATGCTGCGCCAGGTGCTCGACGTATTCGGCATCGTGCCGGACGCCGATCTCGACATCATGCGGCCGCGCCAGCGCGTCACCGACGTGCTGACGCGCTCGCTCAACGCGCTTCGTCCGCAGTTCGCGCGCTTCCGGCCCGACATGGTGCTGGTGCACGGCGACACGACGACAACGCTCGCCGCATCGCTCGCCGCGTTCTATGCGCACGTGCCTGTGGGCCATGTCGAGGCCGGCCTGCGCACGTTCGACATGCAGGCGCCGTGGCCCGAAGAGATGAATCGCCGGCTCACCGCGCCGCTCGCCGAGCTGCATTTCGCGCCGACGCCGCGCGCGGCGGCGAATCTCGAGCGCGAAGGCATCGTCGGTGGCGTGCACATCACCGGCAACACGGTGATCGACGCGCTGCTGGGCGCCGTGCGCCGCATCGAGGACGACGTGCCGCTCGCCACGCGGCTCGCGTGCGCATTTCCTTTCATCGATCCCGCGCGCAAACTCATCCTCGTGACCGCGCATCGCCGCGAGAATTTCGACGGCGGCGTCGAGGCGATCACCGATGCACTCGACCGCATCGCGCAGCGCGACGACGTGCAGATCGTCTTCCCCGTGCATCCGAACCCGCGCGTGCACGACGTCGTCGAGCAGCGCCTCGCCGGTCACGCGCACATCCACCTCGTCGAACCGCAGGACTACCTGCCGTTCGTGTGGCTGATGGAGCGCTGCACGCTGGTGCTGACCGACTCGGGTGGCATCCAGGAAGAAGCGCCGTCACTCGGCAAGCCGGTGCTCGTGCTGCGCGACGTGACCGAGCGACCGGAAGCTGTCGCCGCCGGCACCGTCGAACTCGTCGGCACCGATGCCGATCGCATCGTCTCCCGAGTGTCGCGCCTGCTCGACGATCCCACCGCCTATGCGCGCATGGCGCATGCGACCAATCCCTATGGCGACGGCGCGGCAACGGGCCGCATCGTCCAGGCGATCAAGGCCTGGTGGGCGGCGCGACATGCGTCAGGCGCAGCCGAAGCGCACGCCCCGGCGCTGACCTGACGAGCCACGTTGCGCCGTCGTCCGCGACGGTCGCTTGCCCCGCGATGACGACGGGCTGCGCATAACGCGACTTCGGCAACGTCCATGTCATCTGCGCGAGATCGCCGCTGGCATCGAGCATCTCGGTGTCGCGATCACCCGCGGTGAGCGACCACCGCACCGCTTCGCGCCGATTGAGGAAACGCGCCAGGTCCGCCATGGTGTACCAGCGGAAGCGTTCCAGGCCGAGTGAACGCGTGTAGTCGACCATTTCCTGCATGGGCTGCAAATAGAGCAGCACGCCCGGCGGATGGAAGTACATGAGGCGCGCGGTGCGCTGCTCGGCCGTGAAGTCGGCGACGCTGTGCAGCCACGTGCGGATGGTCGGCAACGGGATTCCCGCCTCCATCGCTTCCTCGAACGAGCCTGCGGCTCCGTAGGTCGTGATCGGGAACGCCCACGTGTGGCGGTCGGACCGGTGGCCGTCGCGATACGTATGCGTCGGCGCCATGCCGGTGTCGCCGGTGAAGTAGTAGCCGAGCACGCCGTGGCGATCGAGCCAATCCGTGACCCATTGCGGCTGGTTGCCGTTGGGTGCCGAGTACTCGACGATCGGATGGTCCGTCGCGCGTTGCAGCGAGGCGAAGTTGAGATCGAGGTACTTCGAGAACTCCGCTTCGTTACGCTCGTTGACTCCGTTGCCGAACAGGTTGTGGATCCAGCCGCCGTGGCTTCCGATGGCGTGGCCTTCCCGCATGAAGCGCGCGATCCACGCAGCGGCACGCGGGTCGGTATCCACACCGACGCCCGCGTGGTCGCCGGGCTTGTACGTATCCGGCCCGGCCGTGATGTGCACGGAGAAGGGCCCTGCCTGGAGCAGTCGCGTGTGCTGCTCGATGACGTCGAGCGCGGCATACGACGCGTTGGAGTCCATATGCCAGTTCAACACCATGCCGCCGACACCGTCGGGCGTCGGCAACAGGCGCGGAAGGCGCGCGACCTCGTCGTTGAAATAGGTCAGCACGCCGTGCAGCAGCGCGCCGTCGCTGCGTGTGCGCAGATAACCGACGGGCAGGTTCACGAACATCACGCGTCCGGCACCGGCGCGATGCACGCCTGCCACGACGCTGCCGTCGGCTTCGGCACGCAGCAACACGGTGCCGTCGTAGGCACCGCGGGTGACGTAGTGCGGGTAGTTCACCCTGCCGTACGAATACGTGCTGAGCTCGGCGCCGTGCGGCCCGTCGACGTACTTTCCGGGCGGAATGCCGAGGGCCTGCATCGCGGCTGCCGTGCCCGAAATCGCGCCGCGCGCGGTCGAACGCATGCCGAGCCGGTCGTACATCGCGAACTCGACGCCGACCAGCGCGGAGAGCGGCGCGTTCTGCGCGTCGTAGGTGCCGCGTGGTGACAACGCCGCGGCGTCGAAGGTCAGCAGGAGCGAGCCGCCGCCACGCACGTAATCCTGAAGCCCGCTGACGAGCGCGGGCGATGCGCGACGATGCACGGAGTCGGGCATCACCACCGCGATCGGCCGGCGCTGGGTGCGCAGCGGTTGCAGGAAGTCCGACGCACGCTGGATGCGAAGCTGCGTGCCGGTTTCCGCGGCCGCGTCGCGCCAGACCTGCACGAGTGGGTCGCGCAGGTCGGCATCGGCCGGAAGCAGCAGCACCATGTCGGGCGTCGGCATGCGGTTGATGCGCTCGCGCTGCCAGACGATGAAGCCGGCGTACAGCGCCAGCACGGCGAGCAGGCCAATCGCAAAGCGCCGCCAGCGCAGACGCGTCGGCCGCATCATTCGACCACCTTGCCCAGGCGCGAGGCCCACGCGGCACCATGCACGCAGCCGCCGTCGCCGACGCGGATCACCGGGGCGAGCAGGGAGGCCGGACGCTCGAGGCGGCCGACGCGCAGGCCGCGCCCGCAGTCGATCGTCGCTTCGGCCGACAGCATTCCGTGCACCGTGACATGTTCGCCAAGCACGGCGTGCGGCCCCGCGAACACGCTGCCGTCGATATGGACGCGGTCGCCGACGCGCGCGCCGCGATGCGCCTTGACGCTGCCGAGAATTTCGCAGTCGTCCTCGATGTGCAGCGCGCCTTCGACGACGAGATGACCGCGCACGCGCGTGCCACGGGGAATGCGCAGTGCCCCGCGACAGACCCAGCGTCCCTGTTCGTCAGGATGCTCGATGAAGTCGCCGTCGGTGACTTCGTCGAGCCTGGCGTCGCGTATGTCGACCGGGGCAACGCTCGCAAGTTCGCGGCCGAACGTGATGGTGGGCGCAGCGATGCGGCGGAATTCCGCACCTGTCCCGAGGACGACGCGCTCACGCGCCGTCGTGCGGCCGAGCAGCCGCGCGTCGCGGCCGGCGTCGATGAAGCCGGCATCGATCCACCGGAGCACCGTGGCACGGTCCGCGATGCGAGTATCGCCCGCCTCGACCAGTACGGCGCGAACCACGGCATCGTGTCCAAGGTCGGCGTACTCGCGCGCGACGACATCGCCGAGGTAGCGACAGCCGGGTGCAAGCGCGACGCGCTGCCCGATGAGCGTCGCGGCGGGTTCGTCCGCGCGGCCGTGTGCGCCTTCGATCGGCGTGTTGCTGGCGGCGATCCATCCGGATGGCAGGGGATTCTTCGTGAGCGGATCGCCGTCGCCGAATTCCTCGCGCAGGCGCTCGCGCATGCGGGCCGCGAAGAAGCCGGCGCCCGCGTCGTCGTCGCCGGGAATATGCAGCGGCCGGCCGACGCCACGTCGCAGTTCGCGCAGCGCCGGCAGCAACGGCGCGAAGCCGAGCAGTGCGACGCCCGCGCCCAGCAATACGGTCGAGAGCAACGGCGACGTCATGGCGTGCGATACCGCGCCGTTTTGTGCCAGACGAATTCGCGGCGGAACAGGCGGTCGAACAGCAGCTGGTCGAGCGTCGCACGTGTCACGGCCACCACGCTGGTGACGAAGCCGAGCAGGTTGAGCGGCAGCAGGCGTGCGCTTGCACGCTTGTCATCGAGGTAGCAGCCGGCGGCGAGCTCGAAGAACGCGGCGAAGTTGCCGAGGCTTCCATAGAGGAACACGCCGAGGCCGAGCAGCAGGCCGTCGAACGGCAGCGGGCGGCCGAGATAGAACAGCAGGATGATGAGCGTGAGCGCGGAGAGCGTGAGCGCCGGCATCAGGTAAACGCAGAGCAGGAGCACCGCATCGATCTTCTCGATGCCGCGCAGGCGCCGGCTGCCGATCACGCCCCAGAAGTGACGCGCGAGCGACTGGTTGTGCCCCTTCGCCCAGCGCGCGATCTGTCGCGATCGCACCTGCCAGTTCTCCGGCACTTCCTCGTAGCACTCCGCGCGGTTCTGGTATGCGGTCTTCCAGCCGCGCAACAGCAGGCGATAGGTGAGCTCGGTGTCCTCGGCGAGGACGTCGTCGCTCCAGCCGCCGATCGCCTTCAATGCGGCAAGGCGCACGCCACCGGTGGTGCCGCCGTACTGCGGCACGAGCTGCAGCGTCATCCGCGCCTGCTGGTCGACCTGGTACCCGCCCGAGCGCTCGATGTCGAGGAGGCGCGTAAGCAGCCCGCGATCGGCGTTCAACGGCACGACGCGACCCATCACCGCGCCGACTTCGGGATCGAAGAAGGGTGCGACGAGCTGGCGGATGAGGCCGCGGGACGGCACGTAGTCCGCGTCGAACACGATCAGGATCTCGGAGTCGACGAGCGCGGCGGCGTCCTTCAGTGCCGCGGCTTTGCCGGGCTTCCCCCCGTGCGATGGAACGGGCGGATCAGGCCGGGATACCGCTCAACGTACGCGTCGATGATTTCGCGCGTCGCGTCAACGGAGCGGTCGTTGACCGGCATGATCACGAGCCGGTCGAGCGGGTAGTCGACCGTCAGCAACGCATCGAGGCAATAGCGGATCACGCGCTCTTCGTTGTGCGCGGCGATCTGCACGGTGACGGTCGGCCAGTCGGCCGCGTCGATGTCGCGATACGGATCGCGCGGCGGGCGGAACAGGCGGATCCACGTGAATGCGTAATGCCGGAACGCATACACGGACACCAGGCCGATGATCGCGTAGAGCAGCATTTCGATCGCCAGGATCATCCGCGCGCACCGGGGCGCGCATCGCGCCAGCTCATGCCCCAGCCGTAGAGGCAGACGAACCAGAACACGAACAGCGGCGGGCCGAGCAGCAGGTAGATGAGCGGGTGGACGAGCAGCGAGCCGTGCTGGATGAGCACCGCTTCGAACGCGGCGAGCAGCGGCGTCACGACGAAGAAATACAACTCGCCGATGAGCGTCAGCGCGATGCGTCGCCACCAGCCGAAGTCGAGCGGGTAGTAGCAGAACGCGAGGATCCAGGGCAGCAGCAGCATGCTGGCCCAGCCGCAATGGAGCATCGTCGTGGCGTGCGCGCCGCCGGCATACGGATACGAGGCGGGTGCGATGACGAAATACGCGCAGGCGCTGAGCTGCACCAGCGCAGCGAAGCGGAGCAGGTAGATCGCTGGCAGCAGGCGTCGCGGCAACAGCGCGGTGGCGAGCAGGACGGCGACGGTGATCGCCGTGGCGTTGAGCCACTGCGCGGGCGAGGGCGCGCCCGCGTCCAGCCGCGGTTCGGGGAACGATGCGAACAGCACGCCCGGAGCCGTCGACACGAATCGCATGTCCGGCAGGCATTGAATGAGGACGGACTTCAGCGCACCGCCCCAGATCGCCGCGATGGACGGCATTGCCGCGATCAGCGCCAACCAGACGGCGGCGGCGAGCGCAAACGCGTTGAGCGTGCGCATGCCGACGCGATCGAGCCAGCGCACGGCGCGGTGGCGGGGAATGGCGGTGCCGCGATAGCCGAGCTGGGCGAGACGCCCGAGATCGTCGGCAGGCATGACGACGCCCGCCGCGGGCGCGGCGTCGAGCGCGGTCAGGCGCTCAGTGGTCGCAGAAGACGGCGAGCTGGACACCGTTCCGCTCGTAGTTCGGGTTGGCGTAGTGCTCGACCTGCACATGCGTCCCGCAGCGCTTCGTCCACCAGCGACGCCACGCCAACGACGTCGAGTTGCTCGGGAAATCGACCAGCGCGGTGGCATCGCCGATCAGCTGGTAGGCCTCGCGGCCGACGTCGTGGCGTGCGATCCAGTACTGCTGGCCTTCGCGTCCCCACGTTGCGGCGAGATAGCTCGCCTGCGAGTTCACGTCACCCGGATTGCTGTGGTTCGGACGCCAGCCGGCTTCCAGAACCCAGGAATGCGGCGCGTACCACGCAGCCGAGACCAGCGCGCGGGTGTCCTGGTGGCCGTCGGTCGCGCGGTTGCCGCCGACGCCCAGCGTGGTCACGAGCTGCCCGTTCGCCAACCACTTGCGGCTGACCGCGGCGTCGGCCGTCCACTCGGGGAAGATGAAGTCGCTTGCACCGAAGCCGACCGTCGTGGTCGCGTACCACTTCGGCGAGAAGGTCTGCTGGATGCCGAACGATGCGAACTGGCCGCGATCGCCGAAGCGCTCGGCCGAGACGAGTTCGTAGCTGTAGACGCGGGTGGGGTCGCGCCACTCGCTGCCGCGGACATAGAGGCCCTTCCACTCGCCGAAGCCATCGGTGAGGCGGTGGTAGTCGGCGCCCACCTGCACGTTGCCATTGGCAAAGGCAGCCGGTGCGACGAATGCGCACAGCACGGCCAGTGCGCCGCGGGCTGCGCGCACGGCGGAAGAGAGCGATCGTTCGGGCATGGGATGGCTTGGCGTCGACGGAAGCGCGGCGATCCCCCGGATCGCGCGCGTGCGGGCAGGATACCGGTCCGGCGGCGCGCTGCCCACCGCGACCAGGCTGGCGGCGGCCAGCCGGTGGGGTGACGGGATGACGCCCGCCTACGGCAGGGCCTAGCCCCCGTTCGCGATCACCGCAGTGTCGGGGCTCGCGAGCAGCGATGTCTGCCTCGCAATGGATCGATGCGCTTGGTGCCACGCCAATCACAGCGGGCAGTGCCAAGTGGCTCGCTCCGCACGTGGGTCATCGCCGCCTCGATGCGATGGCCTCGACTCAGCGGAACAGTGCCAGACACAGTGCTTGGCCCCCGGTTCGGGCGACCTGCGCTTCTCACGCCCCGCGAGCCCACGGCTACCGCCGGGGCTCGCACGATGCTTCCGCTACAGCGCGAACGGCGTCGAGCGATGAATGCCCGAGAGGCGCGCGTCTTCGCCCATCGCGAGCGTCATCGACTTCGCGCCGGCGACACGGTCGGAAAGTTCCAGGGGCGCACCCAGCGATTCCGCCACTTCGGGAAGCTGCACGTTCCCGGGGTTGGAGCGACGATCCGGGCCGCTGAAGCGGCGGCGGTTGTATTCCGCCCAGCCCACGAGCAGCGCCGTCGCGGCGATCGCAAGCAGCAGGATGACCAGGAACATCGTCCGGTCGACCTGGTTGTTGCGCACGTACAGCTCGATGTAGCTCGTGCGGATACCGAGCAGCCAGGCCACCACCGTCACCAGTGGCAGCCAGAGGTAGGCGTAGAGCACCCACGCGGCGAGGGTGAGCAGGCTGTGCATGGTGCGCATGGCCTGCGGGGCGGGTTCCTTCGGCGTGTAGATGAAGGGGTCCTGGGGGTGCACGGTGCTCATCGATAACCTCGGTCTGGACTCGTCCAGGTGGCAACGCCATGACGTTTGGCGAAGAGAACGCTCGGCACCGCGACGATGGTCGTGAGCATGCTCAGCAGCCAGTACGCCAGCGGATACCAGATGATCCAGAAGTAGTTCCAGCCGATGCCCTTTTCGTAGCGGCGATCGATGAAGAGACTGATCGCGAACTGCAGCAGGCAGGTGATGCCGAGGATGACGCCATGCCAGTGCGGGATCAGGCCGCCCGTCTGCAGACCGGGTGGAATATCGAAGAAGTAGCTCAGCAGCCACAGAATGATCGACAGGAGCATCGAGAACGACCAAACGACACTCAGCATGTACTCGAGCACCACGCCCCACATGCGGCGCTTGCGCCACGCGTTGAGCGACTTCGCATGTCGCGTAATGACTTCGACGCCGCCGCGCGCCCAGCGCAGGCGCTGCTTCCAGAGGCCGCGGAACGTTTCGGGCATCAGGATGTAGGCGAGGGCGTTCGGCTCGTAGCGGATGTCCCAGTGGTCGATCTGCAGGCGCCAGCTGACGTCGATGTCCTCCGTCACCATGTCGTCGGCCCAGTAGCCGATGCGATGCAGCGCCGTCTTGCGGAACGCGGACACCACGCCCGACACCGTGAAGATGCGGCCGTAGCTGCGTTGCGCGCGCTTGATCATGCCGATGATCGAGCTGAATTCGCCGACCTGCATCTTGCCCAGCAGCGTCGAGCGGTTGCGGATGCGCGGATTGCCCGTGACCGCGCCGACGCGCGGTCCGCTGGTGAGGTGGAACACCAGCCACTGCGTCGCGTTCGGATGCAGCAGCGCGTCACCGTCGATGCAGACGAGGTATTCGCTGCGCGACGCAAGCGTGCCCATGCGCAGCGCATTCGCCTTGCCGAGATTCCGGTCGAGATGGATCACGCGCATGTTGGCGTGCTGCTCGGCCAGTGCGTCGAGGCGCGGACCGGTGTCGTCGGTGCTGCCGTCGTTGATCGCGATGATTTCGTATTCGGGGTAGTTCTGCGCCGCCAGCCAGGCGATCGTGTCTTCCACGTGCGCGCCTTCGTTGTGGCAGGGCACGAGGATGGACGTCATCGGATGCGCTTTCAGCGGCGGCAGGTCGTCGGGCCCCGACTGCTTCCGCTCGCGACGGAAGTAGTAGTAGAGGCCGCCGGCCATCCAGAACAGCGACATCACGATCGGATAGAAGAACGCGAATCCGAACAGGACGCCGAGCACGTCGAAGCTCATGTCAGCGCTCCTGGTAGGGGAACGCGCGTGCGCTGATCGCGGCGCGCGCCGGGTCGAGGGGCGGCAGGTCCTTCAGTGCGACGTCGCGGCTGTAGCCGACGTGGCGGCCACCGCTGGCGATGACACGCCGCGCCTGGGCTTCCAGATCGTCCGGGTCCAGTGGATGCGTGACATCGCCGGCGTCGATCACGAAGACCGTGCGGTCGAGTGCGTCGGGCGAGGCGGCGACCGCCTTGACCGCACCATCGACCGCGCGTGCACGGATGTCGGCCGGCAGCATCGCGGCGATGAAGTCGTAGTTCGACGTGAGCGCCGGCAGCTGCGATGCGACAGCGGCGGGCTCCGCGGTCGGCAGGTTCACCGCACGCACGCGCACGAGATCGGGACGCACCGCGCGTGCCCGTGCGATCGCGGCGTCGGCACCATCGCCGACCACGATCCCGTCGATCGCGGTCGACGCGACATCGGCGTAGGCATCAACGGATGCATTGGCCGGCATCCAGGCGAGCACCTGTGCCCCCGAGCGCGCCTTGATGCGTGCGGCGACGTGCGACAGCAGGTCACCGCGCACGGGCGCGGCGCCGGTCGCGAACCATGCGCCGCCATCGGCCGACATCGCATCGACGATGACGTGGCTCGGATGGATCGCGCGGATGCGTTCGGCGAGTGTGTCGGCGCCGCTGGGACCGGCGGCCGCGATGTCATCCAGTGACACACGCACCGCGCGCACGCCGTCGAGGCGTGCATCGCGACGCAGTTCGTAGGCGAGGTCGGCCGGGCCTGCGTTCTCGGCCATGACGAGGCGCGCGCCGGGGAAAGCGGCGTCGCCGGGACGCGGCACGCCGGCATAGCGCAGCTCACTGGTGTTCACCCGGCCGTCGGGACCGACAATGGTGACGAGGCCGAGCGAGTCTGCCGCGGCGCGGGCGGCACCGCTTGCACCGCCACGCGGCCAGACGATGAGTTGCGGACGCTTGCCGGTCGCGCGTTCGATGCGATCGACACTGCTTGCGAGGTCGGCGCGAATGCGTTCGCGCTGCGCGGCTTCCGTTTCGTAGCCACCGTTCCAACGCCGCGCGGTCGCCGCGGGCAGCAGGTCGCCCTGCGGATCGCCGGCGATCGGCGTCGCAAGGTCGTGGCCCTGCGTCGCGATCTCCACGAGTCCACTCGCCTGCAGTGCCTTCACTTCATCCCAGCTCAGAAACGCATTCCGCGGCACATCGCGCATGCCGACACGGACCGAGCCCGCGCCGTCGATGCGCGATGTCGGCACGGCCACGAGCGCGGGATAGTTGAACGCGCGAAGCAACGGCAACGCCTGCGTGTAGACGCTGCGATAGCCACCGTCGAACGTCAGCAGCACAGCCTTCGCGGGCAGGGCGCCGCGGCCTGCGCGCGCGTCACGGACCGCCTGCGCCGAGACCGGCACGTAGCCGTGGCCGCGCAGCCAGTCGAGCTGCATCGCGAAGTTGCGCGTGGTGACGGCGTCGGTATCGGGATCGCCGTCGGGAAGCGTCGCGCGGATGTCGTGCCAGCCCAGCTCGACGAGCGCGTGAGCCGGGCGCGGCATCGCCGCGGTGAGCAGGAGCGCGAGGATGAGAACGACCGATCGCATCAGAACCCCCAGCGGTAGGCCGCTTCGAATCCGACCCGGCGCTCGCGGCCGCCGTCGTAGACCGGGCGTGCCCAGAACACGCCGTACGTGAACGTGTGCCCGAGTGCGGGACGCCATTCCTGGTAATACGAGATGGATGGCACCCAGTTCGTGCCGAAGTTCTCCTGCCAGTACGGCCCGGCTTCGAGCGTGAGCCGCTGGCGCAGGTAGGCGTCGTAATGACGCCAGATGAGATGGTTGAAGCGCACGCCGACCGTGGCGATCGCGTCCTGTGAGGCGTTGAAGTACGGCGCGTCGTCGCGCGAGCCGCGGCTGGTCCAGACGGAACCCAGGCCTTCGATCATCAGGCGCGGATTGGTGTAGAGCCGCATGCGGCCGTACGCGTAGAGCTGGTCGCGATTGTTGCCGTCGCTGTAGTCGAGATGTTTGTAGTTGAAATCGACGGCGGCGTAGTCGTTCGGATGCCAGTTGGCGGTGATGCGCCATGAATCGGCGTCATAGCCCGCGCGGCGCGCCTGCAGCGATGTGTCGACGTCGTTGTCGGCGACCTGCGCGCGCAGCGTCCAGTCGTCGTTGATGTACCAGGCGCCGTCCACCGTCCACGCATTGTCGTGCTTGGGTTGTTCGACCTCGTAGCCGGACACGCGGAAACCGAAGTCGCGATAGCGGTAGTCGACCGCCGCGCCGATGCGGCGATAGGTCACGGTGTCGGGAACGAAGTCGGCGTCCACCGTGTCGCCGACGATGCCGACGCGCCAGCGGTAGCCGAGCAGCGGCGTCCAGGTTTCGTAGTTCAAGCGGTGGTCGCGGATGCCGAGCGGGCCGGTGACGGGCGTCTCCGAGCTGTTGCGCCCACTCACGAACCCGACGCGACCCATCGGACCGTTGCGGTGCCACATTTCGTCCTGCAGACGTTCGGCATGCAGGTTCTTCGGATAGCGCTTCTGGACCTGGTCGTTCGCGGCCATCGCCTCGTCGACGCGGCCGAGTTCGTACAGCGCCGACACGCGCGCCATTTCGGCATCGCGGTTGTGCGGGTCCATCGTCAGCGCCATGTCGTAATGCTCGAGCGCCGACGTCGGATGGCCACGGCGATACATCAGCGCGCCGTAGGCGGCCTGCGTATTCGCACGGTTGGGCGCCATGCGGATCAGCGGTTCCATGATCTCCTGCGCGCGCTCGTTGTCGTCGCCGAACGACACCATCTGCGCGTACGCCATCTCGGCCCGGTAGCGCTTCCAGTTGGGCTGGTCGGACTCCGCACCCGGGCGTTCGATCCACATCGGCTGCGATTCGACCAGCTTCTGCATCATCGGCAGCGCGAGATCGAAGCGCTCTTCCTCAATGTAGACGTAGCCGAGCAGGATCTGGTTGTCGACGTCGTTCGGGTCCTCCGCGAGCGCTTTTTTCAGCGCTATCTCGGCATCCTTCGTGCGGTGCAGGGCGAGGTAGGAGTCGGCGGCGGGGCCGTGTGCGTAGGCGGGCAGGTCGACGCCCTCGTGCAGCAGGGCCTCGTATTCGTCGATCGTCTTCTGGTACATGCCCAACGCATTCGTCGCACTCAGCGAGTCCATGCGCAGGCGGATTTTTTCCCAGTTCGTGCGCTCCGGATGCGACTGGAGCTCGAGCAGGTCCTCGTACGCGCGACGCAGCTCGGCGTTCGGATCGTCCAGGTTCTCGGCGTAGGCCATGCCCCAGCCGATCTCGCGGGCGACGCGGTCGCCCTGGATGCGGTCGCGGTCGTAGTCGGCGAAGTCCGAGCCCCAGCGGGCACGCAGCTCGTCGGCCCGCCACGCAGCGCCGAGGTCGTCGAGCGTGAGCACCTGCATGCGGTAGGCGACGTCGTCGTGCGGATTGGCCGCCAGCAGGTGCTGGTAGATCGACAGTGCCTCGGTCCATTGCTCGGCCTTGCGGGCCGCCTCGGCCCGGGCGAGCAGGTCGTCGCGCACCGCTCGGGTCTTGACGGCAGGCAGCCCCAGGGATGCGTCCGCTGCTGCGGCCGTACTGCCGGTCATCGTGCGGTCCTGCGCCATGCCGGTCGTCCAGACCAGAGGCAGCAGGAGCGCCAGTGCGGTTTGTCGGAGTTGGCGCACGGGGGGTCCCGGTCGGAGTCGAAATCGGGGCTGAACGGCAACGAGTCTTTCGCTACGAATGTGAAGACAACGTAACTTGAATCGAGAAGTCGATCACAATTTATTGGCCCGCATGGACGCGGACTTCACCGTTCGGCTGATGGGCCCGCTTGGGCCGACGAGCGGCGGTGGATCGGGCAGGCGGGGTCAGCCGCCGTTCGGGTCCGCGAGCTCGTTGAGGTGGTCGACCCGCTGCTTCGCCGTGTCGGCGATCTCCGAGTCCCAGGGGGACGGCCCGCGGACGACCACGTTCGGGATGACCGCGGCCGACGACTGGCGCCAGACGGCGTTGAGCGACTCGCGGTCGGGGTGCGACAGGATCAGCGCCGAGAGCATGCAGTCGTTGACCTGCGCGCGGCCGATCATGATCGCGAGGTACTGCGCGAGCAGCGACATCTGCTCCTTGAGGAACGCGACGTCCGCTTCAAGGGTTTCGATGCGGTCCTGGGGCGTCTGATCGGCCATGGGTCGAGCCTGACAGGGCGAGATTCGCGACCCGGTGAAGTTTCGACGCGTGTTCGACGTCGAGCGCCCGCCACTGCCGAGCACGCTCTCTACCCGGTCGCCATGTCCGTGCACGACACAGCCTCTCCACCGACGAACGGGCCACGCGTTTTTGACGACGCTCAAGATCGCGCCCGCGCATCGGCGGATGCTGGCCCCATCGAAACGGTGGAGAAGGCGATGACACCGCAACAGTGGGCACACGTGCTGGCCTGGTGCGCAGGCCTCGGCTACGCGGTCCTGTTGGCATGGGCATCCGCCTGGCTCGGTATGCGCGACGCCGTCTACCGCCTGCACAGTCGATGGTTCCGCCTCGATCGGGCGACCTACGAAGCCCTCATGTTCGTGATGATCGGGCTGTTCAAGCTCGCACTGATGATGCTGTTCCTGCTTCCGTTGATCGCGCTGTACGCGACGGGGCTGGCACGCGGCTCGCCGTAGCGGCTGATCCCGCATGGGGTCACTGCACGGCGTGATAGCGGGCGACGAGGTACACCTTGAAGCCCGCATCGCGGGCGCGGCAGCAGCCGAGGAGGCGATATGCACGACGTACTCGTTCGCTCGCGGACGATCGACGACTGGGACGCCGGCGTCCGCGCTGCAGCGCGCATCGCGGCGATGCTCCGCGGCGGCCTCACCGCCGTGCATGTCGTGCCGGTCGGGCTTCCACCACTGTCGCCCTATGACCTCGGCATGCTGGTCGCGGCCGCGGCGCTGGAAGTCGCTCGGCAACGCCACGAATGCGAGGCGCGCGTCGATGCATTCGATGCCTGGGCGACATCACTGGGCGTCCGCGGACCGGCTTGGCTGTCGTGCGCCGGTGACGCGGCGCGCGCCTTGCGCTACCTCGCCGGATCGCACGACCTGCTGGTCGCGTGGCTCGATCCCGCATCGGACGATCCGTGGGATTCGCCCGCGGGCGTGGGACGGCTCGCGTCCGCGACGGGGCTGCCGACCATCGTGTTGCCCTCCGACGCATCGGACGAACTGAAGCTCGACACCGTGGTCGTCGGCTGGAACGGTTCGCCCTGCGCCGCGGCGGCGCTGCATGCCGCGCGACCGTTCGTGCAGCGCGCGACCCGCGTCGTCGTGCTCGACGGCGCCGGCGCGCCCTCCGAGCCGACGCTACCTACGATCGACCTCCATCGCTGGCTCACGCGCCATTGCGCCGATGCCGAGGTGCATCCGATCGAAGCGGGAGATGGCGGGGAGGGCACCGGCGCGGAGCTGCTCGCGGCGGCGCGCCGGCTCAATGCGGATCTTCTGGTGATGGGCGCCTACGGCCACGCGCGTCTGACGGAGTGGGCGCTCGGTGGCGTCACCCGCCACGTGCTCGGCCACACCGACCTGCCGCTGCTCCTGCGCCACGAGCGCTGACGCGAAAACGAAAAAGCCGGCGCAAGGCCGGCTTTTTCAGAATTCGATTGGTCGGGGAGACAGGATTCGAACCTGCGACCTCTACGTCCCGAACGTAGCGCTCTACCAGACTGAGCTACACCCCGACACCGAGCCGCAAAGTCTAGCGGGCGGTGATGGTCACGACAAGGGGGCGTGAAGCGTCGAGCCGGGCCGCGGGCGTCCGCCGTTAAACTGTGACGACCGATCCGCCCGTTCCGGGGAACCCCTTGATCAAGCCACGCACGCCGGCCGGAGTGCTCGAACTCCTGCCGCCCGACCAGATCGCCTTCCAGCGGATGCTCGACGTCATCCGCCGCAATTTCGAGCGCTTCGGCTTCCTGCCGGTCGAGACGCCGGTGATGGAGCTGTCGGAGGTGCTGCTGACCAAGTCGGGCGGCGAAACCGAGCGGCAGGTGTATTTCGTGCAGTCGACCGGCGCGCTCGAGAAGGCCGGCGACGGTGTGCCGGAAATGGCGCTGCGTTTCGACCTCACCGTGCCGCTCGCGCGCTACGTCGCCGAGCACGAACACGATCTCGCGTTCCCGTTCCGCCGCTACCAGATGCAGCGCGTCTACCGCGGTGAGCGTCAGCAGCGCGGCCGGTTCCGCGAGTTCTACCAGTGCGACATCGACGTCATCGGCAAGGACAGCCTGAGCGTTCGTTTCGACGCCGAGCTTCCCGCGGCGATCCACGCCGTGTTCTCCGAACTCGATATCGGCGCGTTCACCATCCAGCTCAACAACCGCAAGCTGATGCGCGGCTTCTTCGAGCAGCAGGGCGTCGCAGATCCGTCCCTCCAGGCACTGGTGCTGCGCGAGGTCGACAAGCTGGACAAGCGCGGGGCCGACTACGTGCGCGAAACGCTGACGGGCGAAGGTTTTGGTCTCGCCGCGGACGCCGTCGACCGCATCCTGCGTTTCGTCGAAATCCGCTCCACGTCGCACGCCGACGCCATCGCGATGCTCGACCGGTTGGCGTCCGAAGGCGATGTCAACGAACCGCTGGCGACTGGCGTCGCCGAGTTGCGCGAAGTGTTCGAACTCGTGCGCGCGATGGGCGTGCCGGAGTCGTCGTACGCGCTGAACTTGTCCATCGCGCGCGGCCTCGACTACTACACGGGCACCGTCTACGAGACCACGCTCAACGACTACCCGCAGATCGGCTCGATCTGCTCGGGTGGCCGTTACGAGAATCTCGCCAGCCACTACACCAAGTCGAAGCTGCCGGGCGTCGGCATCTCGATCGGCCTGACGCGCCTGTTCTGGCAGTTGCGCGAAGCGGGTCTGCTCGGTGCGGCCGAGAGCACGGTGCAGGTGCTCGTCACGCAGATGGAAGCCGCGCATCTGCCGCATTGCCTCGCGGTCGCGAACGACCTGCGCCAGGCGGGCTTCAACACGGAAGTGGTCATGGAAGCCTCGAAGATCGCGAAGCAGTTCCGCTACGCCGATCGGGCGGGCATCCGTTTCGTCGTCGTTCTCGGCGACGACGAGATCGCCGCGAACAAGGTCACGGTGAAGGATCTGCGCCGCGAGGACCAGTTCCAGGTCGATCGCGCGGAGCTCGCTTCGACCCTGCGTGTCGAACTCGCGCAGCCGGTGGTGCGCGCATGAAGCCGGTGCATCTGGATGGTCGCTCGCTGACGCGCGCGCAGGTGCTGGCGGTCGCCTACGGGGCACCCGTGGAGCTCGACGAAGGGCAACTGCCTGCAGTCGCGCGTGCGGCGGATTTCCTGGCGGAGCAGGTGAGCCGCGAAGAGCCGATCTACGGCGTGTCGACCGGCTTCGGAAGCAACGCCGATCGCCTGCTCGGTTCGCAGCGCGCACGCAACGGCGCGGGCAGCGATGCGAACAATCCGCACGAATCCCTGCACGCCGAACTGCAGCGCAACCTGATCGTCACCCACGCGGTCTGCGTGGGCGAACCGTTCGCGCCGGAAGTCGTGCGCGCGATGCTCTGCATCCGCATCAATACGCTGATGCGAGGGCATTCCGGCATTCGCGTCGAAACGCTGCGCGCGCTCGCCGCGATGCTCAACGCCGGCATCGTTCCGGTCGTGCCGCAGCTGGGCTCGGTGGGGGCGAGCGGTGATCTCGCGCCGCTGTCGCATCTCGCGATCGTGCTGCTGGGCGGCGGTGAAGCCTTCCTCGGCGGGGAGCGTCTGTCCGGTGGCGAAGCGCTCAAGCGCGCGGGCCTGGAACCGGTCACGCTGTCGTACAAGGAAGGCCTCGCGCTCAACAACGGCACGGCGCAGATGCTCGCGACCGGCGTGCTCGCGCTCGCGAAGCTCGAGGATCTGGTCGACACCGCCGACGTCGCCGCCGCGATGACGATCGACGCGTTCGCGGGTCGCCTTGGTGCGTTCAAGCCCGAGGTGCACGCGCTGCGTCCACATCCGGGGCAGGTCGCGGTCGCTGCACATCTTCGCCAGCTGCTCGACGGCTCCACGCTCGCCGACATTCCGTATCACCTCGTCCCGCGTTTCCGTCCGTGGCTGCCCGACAGCTGGGCGACCGAGGAAGCGCGCGAGCTGCGCTTCGACATCGGCTGGGACTGGGTGCCGCTGTCGCAGCGCCACGGTCGCGAGAAGTTCTATACGCGTTTCCGTCCGTTCCGCGGGGGCAAGAAGCACCAGCCGCAGGACAGCTATTCGCTGCGCTGCATCCCGCAGGTGCACGGTGCGGTGCGCGACGCGCTGGCGCAGGCCGCTCGCGTGCTCGACATCGAACTCAATTCGCTGACCGACAATCCCATCGTGTTCCCCGATGCCGAAGCCGAGCATGTCGAAGACCAGGTCGTCTCCGCCGGCCACTTCCACGGCATGCCGCTTGCGTTGGCGATGAGCTACGTCAAGGCGGCGATTCCGGTGCTTGCGAGTATCTCGGAGCGTCGCCTCAACAAGCTCGTCGATCCGGCGACCAATGATGGTCTGCCCGCATTCCTGATCGGCAACGAGGACGCGACCGAGTCGGGCTTCATGATCGTGCAGTACACCGCGGCCGCGATCGTCAACGACCTCGCCAGCCGCGCGATGCCGGCGTCGGTGTATTCGATTCCGACGAGCGCAAACGCCGAAGACCACGTCTCGATGGGCGCGAACGAAGCGCGTCACGTGCTCGCAATGGCCGACGACCTCGGCAAGGTGCTGGGCCTCGAGCTCTACACCGCCGCGCAGGCACTGGACCTGCGTCGCGACATGATCAACGCGGCGCGCGCGCTGGCGCGGCAGGGCAGTGCGGACGAACTCGCCGCGAAGGTCGCGTGCGGTCCGTCTGCGGCCGGCGATCGTGCGACGTTCATGGAGGAGGTCGAAGGCCTGCGTCGCGAGCTGGCCGATGCGGGCGAGTTCGGCCCGGGTCACGCCGTTCGCGCGGCACATGACGCGATCCGCGAGGCGATCCCCTTCATGGGCTTCGACCGCGCCATGGACGCGGAAGTGCAGGTCGCCGTCCGGCTCGTGAAGGACGGAAGCGTCCTCGCGGCAGCAAGGCGCGCTGCACTCGGCGATGCCGCCGCCTGACGCGTCCCTCCAACTGGGCGTTTCCCTGAACGGGCCGGACGACCTCCGGCCCGTTCGCGTTTCCGGGCGTTGACGACGGACGACTGTCGCCGTAATGTATTAACACGCTAATACATTGGTGCGACCGATGAAGCGACGCCCGCCGCTCGATGACGCCGAAAAGCAGCTGTCCCTGGAACTCCTCGCCGAGGCGTTCGCCACCCTGCGCACGGGCGACGAGGTGCTCGCCTTCCTCGAAGACCTCTGCACGCCGGCCGAGCTCGAAGCAATGAGCGACCGCTGGCGCGTCGTGCCCTATCTGCAGGACCGCGTGCCGTATCGCGAGATCCACGACGAGACCAAGGTCAGTGTCACCACGATCGGGCGCGTCGCCCGAACCCTCGAACACGGCACGGGCGGCTATCGCATCGCCACCAAACGCCTCGCCCGCAAGCCCCGAAAAGAAAACGCATGAGCCCCTCCAACGAGTCCCGTGATCGCCTGCGCATCGCCATCCAGAAATCCGGTCGCCTCGCCGACCCGGCGCGCGCGCTGCTTGGCGCCTGCGGCCTGAGCTGGCGCGAGAGCCGCGACCGCCTGTTCTGCTACGGCGAAGCGCTGCCGATCGACCTGCTGCTCGTGCGCGATGACGACATCCCGGGCCTTATTGCCGACGGCGTGTGCGATCTCGGCATCGTCGGCCGCAATGTCCTGGCCGAACAGGATCTCGATCGTCGACAGAGCGGCGTCGCGCCCGCGTTCCGCGAATTCGTGCCGCTCGGGTTCGGCGGCTGCCGTCTTGCGCTTGCGGTACCGGATGACTGGGAATGGCGCGGCGCCGCGCAACTCGCGAATCGACGCATCGCGACCAGCTATCCGTCGCTGCTGCGCAACTGGCTCGCGGAGCAGGGTATCGACGCCGATGTCGTCACGCTGTCCGGTTCGGTCGAAATCGCGCCGCGCCTCGGCCAGGCCGACCTCATCTGCGACCTCGTATCCAGCGGCGCGACGCTCGCGGCGAACCAGCTCAAGCCCGTGACGACGCTGCTCGACAGCGAAGCCGTCCTGGCGGGTCCGGTCGCCGAATTCGAGGGTGAACGCGCGCTGCTGGCCGAACTGCTGCTGCGCCGCCTCGACGGAGCACTGCGCACGCGTCACAGCCGGCTTCTGATGTTCCAGGCCGAACGCGCTGCGATCCCGCGCCTGCTTCCGCTGCTGCCGGATGCCGAGTCGCCGACGGTGCTGCAGGTCGACGGCGCCGATCGTCTCGCGCTGCAGGCACTCTGCCACGGACGACTGACGTGGCAGCGTCTCGAAGACCTCAAGCGCGCCGGCGCACAGGGCCTGATGGTGCTGCCGGTCGAGAGCATGCTGGCATGAAGCGCGTGCGCTGGTCCGAGCTAGATGCAGCCGCGCGTGACGCGCTGCTGCGTCGCCCCGCGCAGGTGGTAGCGGACGACGTGCGTGCGTCCGTCGCAGACCTCATCGCGCAGGTGCGACGCGACGGCGATGTCGCGCTTCGTGCGCTGACGTCGCGTTTCGACGGTATCGCGCTCGAACGCTTCGAAGTCGATGCTGCCGCATTCGCGGCGGCCGAAGCTGCAGTGCCGGCCGCGCTCAAGCGGGCGATCGACGACGCTGCTGCGCGCATTCGTGCGTTTCACGAGGCTTCGATGTCCGCGCCCGTCGTGGTCGACACCGCGCCCGGTGTTCGCTGCGAACGCGTGCTGCGTCCGATCCGTCGTGTCGGTCTATATGTGCCTGCCGGCTCCGCGCCGTTGCCGTCGACGGCCTTGATGCTCGGCGTGCCGGCGCAACGCGCGGGCTGCGCGGACGTCGTGCTGTGCTCGCCGCCGCGCGCGGACGGCAGCGTGGATCCGACTGTGCTGTATGCGGCGCAGCAATGCGGTATCCGCCGCGTGTTCGCGCTCGGCGGCGTGCAGGCGATCGCTGCGATGGCATTCGGTACGGCGTCGATGCCGAAGTGCGACAAGCTGTTCGGCCCGGGCAACGGCTGGGTGACGGAAGCCAAGCACCAGGTCGCGATGACCGAAGGCGGCGCGGCGATTGACATGCCCGCCGGTCCATCCGAAGTGCTGGTGATCGCCGACGGCGGCAGCAATCCTGCGTTCGTCGCCGCCGATCTGCTGTCGCAAGCCGAACATGGGCGCGACTCGCAGGTGATCCTGGTCAGTGACGACGCGCGCGTGCTGGCGGACGTCGCCTCGCAAATCGAACGTCAGCTCGAATGTCTGCCGCGCGCCGAGATCGCCCGCGGCGCGCTGGAAGCGTCGCGGCTCATCCAGGTCGACACGCTGGACGACGCCTTCGACGTCAGCAATGCCTACGCGCCGGAGCACCTGATCCTCGCGCTACGCGAGCCGCGGCGTTGGCTGGGCCGCGTCGAGGCCGCGGGCTCGGTCTTTCTCGGCGATTGGGCGCCGGAAGCACTGGGTGACTACTGCAGCGGCACCAACCATGTGCTCCCCACCGGCGGCGCGGCGCGTTACACGGGCGGCCTGAGCGTGGCCAGCTTCCAGATCGCGATGACGGTGCAGGAAGTCGCGCGTGACGGACTCGCGGCGATCGGTCCCTGCGCCGTCGAGCTGGCTGCCGCCGAAGGGCTCGATGCACACCGTCGCGCGGTCGCACTCCGTCTGGAAGCGCTGGCATGAGTGCGCCGATCGACCTCGTGCGCGCGGACCTGCGCGACTTCGCTGGTTATCGCTCCGCGCGCAGCGATCGCCTCGTCGGTGACGTCTGGCTCAACGCCAACGAATCGGCATGGCCGAACGTCGCCGACGACGCCAACATCGTTCGCCGCTACCCCGACCCGCAGCCGGAAGCGCTGCGGACGCGCCTCGCTACGCTGTACGGTTGCCGCCCGGACCAGCTGATCGCCGGCCGCGGCAGCGACGAAGCGATCGACTTGCTGGTGCGTGCGTTGTGCATGCCGGGGCAGGGCGCGATCGTCACCACGCCGCCGACGTTCGGCATGTACGCGGTGAGCGCCAGGCTGCAGGGCGCGCGCGTTGTCGAGGTGCCGTTGATCGACGATGGTGCGAACTTCCACTGCGATGTCGATGCGGTCGCCGACGCGGCGCTCGCCTCGCGCGCCACGCTGGTGTTCCTCTGTTCGCCCGGCAACCCGACGGGCGGAGCCGTTCCGCTGGACGATGTCCGACGTCTTGCGGCGCGTCTCGAAGGCCGTGCGCTGGTCGTCGTCGACGAGGCCTACCAGGAATTCGCGCCCACGCCGTCCGCGGTATCGCTGTTGGCGACCTGTCCGAATATCGTCGTGCTGCGCACATTGTCGAAGGCGCACGCGCTGGCCGGCGTGCGCTTGGGCGTGGCCATCGGTGACGCCGACCTGATCGTCGTCCTGCGCCGCTGCCAAGCGCCCTATCCGCTGCCCGCGCCATGCGTGGCGCTGGTCGAGCGCGCACTCGGCGACGGGCCGCTCTCGCGCACTGAAGCGCGAACGCGCGAGTGCTTCGGCGAGCGCGCGCGGCTGGCGGATGCGTTGCGCGACGCGCCGGGCGTGCGACGCGTCTATCCGTCGGTCGCGAATTTCCTCCTCGTGCGTTTCGATGACGCACAGGTGGCGTTCGACGCCCTGCTGTCGGCCGGCGTCGTCGTTCGTGACGTGCGTGCCCAGCCGGGGCTGGACGACGCGCTGCGCATCACCGTCGGCCGCCCCGACGAGAACGATCGCGTGATCGCCGTGCTGGCAGGCGTCTTCGCATGAGCACGCCCATCCTCTTCGTCGATCGCGACGGCACGCTGATCGAGGAGCCGTCCGACTTCCAGATCGACCGCTTCGACAAGCTACGCTTCGTTCGCGACGTCGTACCGGCGATGCTTCGCCTGCGCGATGCGGGCTACGAATTCGTGATCGTGTCCAACCAGGACGGGCTCGGCACCGACGCCTATCCGCGCGAATCGTTCGACGGCCCGCACGATCTCATGATGCAGCTGTTCGAAAGCCAGGGCATCCGCTTTCGCGACGTGCTGATCGATACGAGTTTTCCCTCGCAGAATTCGCCGACGCGCAAGCCACAGATCGGCCTCGTCACGGGCTACCTGAAGGATCGCTCGATCGACTGGTCGCGCTCGGCCATGGTCGGCGACCGTCCGACCGACGTGCAGTTCGCGGACAACCTCGGCATTCGCGCATTCCAGCTGCGCACGCCCCAGTTCGGTGGCGAGTGGGACTGGGCGGGCATCGCGCACGAGCTCGTCAACGCGCCGCGCACCGCGCGAGTCGAGCGCGCGACCAAGGAAACGAAGGTTGCCGTCGACATCGACCTCGATCGCGTCGCTGATCCTCGCGTCCGCACGGGCCTCGGCTTCTACGACCACATGCTCGAGCAGCTCGGAAAACACGGCGGCTTCGCGCTGTCGCTGAGCTGCGAGGGCGATCTTCAGATCGACGAACACCACACCGTCGAGGACTGCGCACTCGCACTCGGCCAGGCCTTGCGTGAAGCGCTCGGCGACAAACGCGGCATCGGGCGCTACGGCGCGGCCGGGGTCGAGGCGACGGGCGAAGGCGGCGCAACCACGTGGTCGTTCACCTTGCCGATGGACGAAGCCATCGCCACCGCGGCGCTCGATTTCTCCGGCCGTCCGCTCTTCGTCTTCGACGGCGACTTCCGACGCGAGCGCGTGGGCGACCTGCCGACCGAGCTCGTCCCGCATGTCTTCCGCTCGCTGTGCGAGACCGCGGGCTTGAACCTGCACCTGCGCGTGCGCGGCGACAACGACCACCACAAGGTCGAGGCCTGCTTCAAGGCGGTCGCGCGCGCCCTGCGCCCCGCGCTCGCACGCAGCGGCGTCGAACTGCCGTCGACCAAGGGCACGCTCTGATGGACGTCGTGCTGATCGATGCCGGTGGCGCGAACATCGGCTCCGTGCGCTACGCGTTAGAACGCCTTGGCGTGAACGCGCGCTTCAGTGCGGACGCGAACGACATCGCGTCGGCAGACCGTGTCGTACTGCCCGGGGTGGGCGCTGCCGCGGCCGGCATGGCGCGCCTGCGTGAGCTGGGACTTGTGGACTGCGTGCGCAGCCTGCGCCAGCCACTGCTCGGTGTGTGCCTCGGCATGCAGCTCTTGTTCGAATCGTCGGAGGAGGGCGAGGTCGACTGCCTCGGCCTATTGCCGGGACGTGTGCGCAAACTCCCAGGCGCACCGGGCCTGCGCGTGCCGCACATGGGCTGGAACACGCTGGAGCGGGTCGCCGACGACGCGTTGGTCGACCGTATCGACGACGGCTCGCACGCGTACTTCGTGCACAGCTACGCGGCGCCTGTCACCGACGACACCATCGCCACCTGCACGCACGGCGAACGCTTCGCCGCGGTCGTGCGTCGCGGCCGTCACATGGGCGCGCAGTTCCACCCGGAGCGCTCCGCGGACGTCGGGGCGCGTGTACTCGAGAATTTCCTGAAGGTGCCGGCATGAGCGACTTCACCGTCTACCCGGCCATCGACGTGCGCGGCGGCCGCGTCGTCCGCCTGCGTCAGGGCGATTACGCGCAGGAGACGCGCTATGCCGAGGATCCGCTCGCGGTCGCCGAGCGCTATGCGGGGGCCGGCGCGACGTGGCTGCACCTGGTCGACCTCGATGCCGCGCGCGACGGCGGCTACTCGATCCAGACATTGCTGACGCGCATCGGCACCTCGACCGGCCTGCGCGTGCAGACCGGTGGCGGCGTGCGGTCGGCCGACGACGTCTCGCGCCTGCTCGACGCGGGCGCCGATCGCGTCGTCATCGGTTCGCTGGCCGTCCGGCAGCCGCAGGCCGTCGCGAGCTGGATGGCGCGTTTCGGTCAGGACCGCCTGACCATCGCGCTCGACACGCGCGAATCGGCGGCAGGTTGGACGCTGCCCACGGAAGGCTGGACGCACGACGGTGGCGTCGACCTGTTCGACCTCATCGATCTCTATGCGACGGCCGGCTTGCGGCACCTTCTCTGCACCGACATCGGGCGCGACGGCATGCTGGCGGGCCCGAATCTGTCGCTGTACGAAGCGCTGATCGCGCGTGCGCCCTCGCTGCGCGTCCAGGCGTCCGGCGGCGCGCGATCGGCGGCGGACGTGCGTGCAGCACTCGACGCGGGATGCGCCGGCATCGTGCTCGGCAAGGCGCTGCTGGAAGGGCGACTCACCGTGGACGACGCGATCGCAGCAGCGACGGAGCCGGCGCCGTGCTGAGCCGGCGCATCATCCCGTGCCTCGATGTCCGCGACGGTCGCGTCGTGAAGGGCGTGCGCTTCCGCGATCACGTCGACATGGGGGACATCGTCGAACTCGCGCTTCGCTATCGCGACGAAGGCGCCGACGAACTGGTCTTCTACGACATCACGGCAAGCCCCGAGGGCCGCACGGTCGATCGCCGCTGGGTCGAACGCGTGGCACGCCTGATCGATATCCCGTTCTGCGTCGCCGGTGGCATTCGCAGCGTCGACGATGCACGCGCGGCGCTGCATGCGGGCGCCGATAAGATCTCCGTCAATACGCCGGCGCTCGAACGACCGGAACTGATCGATGAGCTCGCCGACGCCTTCGGTGTGCAGTGCGTCGTCGTGGGCATCGACAGCCTGCGCGACGACGACGGCGAGTGGCGGGTGCGCCAATACACCGGCGATCTGTCGCGCACGCGGGCGCTCGCGCGTCGCACGCTCGACTGGATCGCCGAAGCGCAGCGGCGCGGCGCGGGCGAGATCGTCCTCAACTGCATGGGCAGCGACGGCGTGCGAACCGGCTACGACATCGAGCAACTGCAGGCGGCGCGCGCCGTCTCGAACGTACCGCTGATCGCATCGGGTGGCGCGGGGGCGGCATCGCACTTCGCCGACGTCTTCCGCGACGCCGACGTCGATGGCGCACTCGCCGCCAGCGTGTTCCATTCCGGCACCCTGCGGATTCCCGACCTCAAGCGTGGCCTGGCGGACGCCGGCATCGAGGTGCGTCGTGTCTGAGCCCATCGCGTTCGATCTCGAAGCGGTCGACTGGGTGAAGCAGGATGGCCTGCTGCCCGCGGTCGTGCAGGACGCGCGTACGCTGCGCGTCCTGATGGTCGGCTGGATGGATCGCGACGCGCTCGCGCATACGCTGGCTACGCGGCAGGCCACCTTCTACAGCCGCACGCGCCAGCGTCGCTGGACCAAGGGCGAGACCTCGGGCCACGTGCTCGACGTCGTCGACCTGCGGCTCGACTGCGATGCGGACACGCTGCTGCTGCTCGCGCACCCGCGCGGCCCGACCTGTCATCTCGAACGCGCAAGCTGCTTTCCTGACGCACCGGGTGATTTCCTTGCGGAACTCGACGACGTCGTCGAACGCCGCGCGATCGAGCGACCGGCGGGCAGCTACACCACGAAACTGTTCGATGCCGGCATCCGCCGCATTGCGCAGAAAGTGGGCGAGGAGGGCGTCGAAACGGCGCTCGCGGGCGTCGCGCAGGACAACGACGCACTGCTCGGTGAATCCGCGGACCTGCTGTATCACCTGGTCGTGCTGCTGCGCGCGCGCGGGCTGTCGCTCGCCGATGCGGTCGACGTGCTGCGTGCACGCCACGCACCCGCGAAGTAGTCCAGCGAAACCAGCTGCTAGGCTTTGGGCCTCGACCCGGAGGCCGCCATGACCCGTTCGTTCGTCGCCGCCGCGCTGCTCGCGTTCGCCTCGTGGTCGCATGCGCAAGCGTCGACCTGCGACAGTGCGGTGTACGAGGATCGCAACGGCAACGCCCGCCGCGACGCAGGCGAGCCCGCCATAGCGGGCATCCGCGTGTCGAACGGTACTGAGATCGCGACCACGGGCAAGGACGGGCGCTTCACGCTCGACGCATCGCCCGGCCGCACGCTGTTCGTCATCAAGCCCGCGGGTTACGACGTGCCGCGTCGCGCCGACGGCCTGCCGCTGTTCTGGGCGCATACGCCACCGATCAGTGCGCACGCACTGCGCTACGGCGGGCTGCGCGATGTGGGCACGACGTGCCCGTCGTTCGGCCTCCGGCGCACCCCCACGCGCAAGGGTGATCTCGACGTACTCGTGTTCTCGGACACGCAGACCAAGTCGCAGGTCGACGTCGGCTACTACGCACGCGACATCGTCGAGCCGCTGCGACGTCGGGATGGCAAGCCGGCGGCGGATCTCGGCCTCACGCTCGGCGACGTCACCAGCGACGACCTGTCGCTCTATCCCGCGATCACCGCGGTGACGACGCGACTGGGTGCGCCGTGGCTGCATGTCGCCGGCAACCATGACGTCGATCCCGACGCGCAAGTCGACAGTGAAGCCTTGTCGACGTTCCGCCAGCAGTTCGGCCCGGACACGTTCGCGTGGGAAGAGCCGCAGGCGGACTTCGTCGTGCTCGACGACGTGATCTCGCAACCCGGCCGGAAACCCGCGTACGTCGGCGGCCTGCGCGACGATCAGTTCGCCTTCCTCGCGCAGTACCTGCCCACGCATGACGCCCGGCGCCTGCTCGTCATCGCCGTGCACATTCCGCTGTTTCCCGATGGCGGCGAGACGTTCCGCACCGCCGATCGCGAGCGCCTGTTCGCGCTGCTCAAGGACGTCCCGCGCGTACTCGTGCTGAGCGGCCACGGGCACGTGCAGCGCCAGTTCTTCCACGACGCCACCACCGGATGGCATGGCGCCTCGCTGCTGCACGAATACAACGCGGGAGCGGCATGCGGCGCCTACTGGTCCGGCGCGAAGAACGCCGACGGTGTACCGGATTCGACGATGGCGGACGGTACTCCCAATGGCACCGCGCGCCTCGTCGTCGCGCGCGATGGCACCTACCGCCTTTCGTGGCAGCCGGCCGGCGTCACGGCCGACACCGGCGAACTCACGCGCGCCATGCGCGTGCACGCACCGCGCGTGCTGCGTCGTGGCGCGTATCCGGCGTGGGGGGTGTTCGCCAATATCTGGATGGCGACACCGACCCAACGCGCCGACTTCCGCGTCGACGGCGGGGACTGGATGCCGATGAAGCGCGTCGAACAGGCCGACCCATGGCTGCTCGCGGAAAACGTACGCGACGACGAGGCGCCGGCGTTGCGGGGCTACGACCGCTCGCCCGAAGCGCAGCCGTCGACGCATCTCTGGCGCGGCGCGTTGCCGACGACGCTGGGCATCGGTGCGCATCGCGTCGAAGTGCGCACCTTCGATCAGTGGCAGGGCGAGCAGCGCGGCGAAGCGACGTATCGCCTCGAAGACGCCGCGCCATGACGTCGATGCCCGATGACCTCCCCATCCACGCCTTCGTCGACGCGCCGGCGTTCGAACGCTGGATCGAGGCGGCCGGGGAGTCGAAGGGTCTGTGGTTGCGCATTGCGAAGGCCGCGAGTGGCATCGCGACGGTGACTTACGACGAGGCGCTGGACGTCGCGCTTTGCCACGGCTGGATCGACGGCCAGAAGCGCGCGCTCGATGCGGACTGGTTCCTGCAACGCTTCGCGCCGCGGCGAGCGCGAAGCTTGTGGTCGCGCCGTAACGTCGACAAGGTCGCCGCACTGACTGCAGCGGGTCGAATGCGCCCTGCGGGACAGCGCGAAGTCGACGCGGCGAAGGCTGACGGGCGCTGGGATCGGGCGTACAGCGGCCCATCGTCGCGCACGGTGCCCGACGAACTTGCCGAGGCACTCGCGGATTCGCCTGCCGCCAAACGCGTGTTCGACGCGCTATCGAGCGCCAATCGCTACGCGTTCTGCTGGCGCGTGCAGACCGCCAAGCGCGCAGAAACGCGCAAGGCCAAGGCGCGTCAGTTCGTCGAGATGATGCTGCGCGGCGAAACGCTGCACTGAGCCACGGTCAGAGACCGATGTCGGCGAAGGTCTCCACGCGGCGGTGGCCGTGCGTCGCCTCGCCGGTGCGCGGCTGCGGATAGTCCTGGCGGCGATCGAGCAGTGCGGTCTGCAGACCCGCCTCGCGCGCGGCATCGAGCTCCTCGACGACGTCGGACAGGAACACGATGTCGCCGGGCGCGATGCCCATGCGCTCGGCGATGCGGCGATAGCTGTCGGCGTCGCGCTTGCCACCGATCTCGGTGTCGAACCAATCCGAAACGAGGGGGGTCAGGTCCCCCGCATCGCTGTGGCCGAAGAAAAGTTTCTGCGCCGGCACGCTCCCGGACGAATACACGTACAGCGGATACCCCGCGTCATGCCATTCCCGGAGAACGGTCGCCGCGTCTGGATACATGTGTGCGGTGAAGTCGGCATTCCGATAGCCGGCGTTCCAGACCATGCCTTGCAGCGCCTTCAGCGCCGTGTGCTTGCGGTCCTCGTCGATCCAGCC
Organism: Lysobacter sp. TY2-98; assembly: GCF_003367355.1. Classification (NCBI taxonomy): domain Bacteria; kingdom Pseudomonadati; phylum Pseudomonadota; class Gammaproteobacteria; order Lysobacterales; family Lysobacteraceae; genus Lysobacter; species Lysobacter sp. TY2-98. The sequence goes on along the minus strand of NZ_CP031413.1, from coordinate 1,677,423 downwards.
CTGCAGCACTTCGACGATCGTGTCGTCGCTGCAGATGCCGCCCTGTTCGGTGGCAACGGCGTCCAGCCAGCGTCGCACCTCGGGTTCATTGCGGTGTTCGCGCACGAAGCCCGGCAGCGCGCGACGCGCGTACGGGAACAGCACGTCCTTGACGAAGGAAATGCTGCTGGTGGTGCCTTCGATATCGGTGAGGATCGCGCGGACGGGCATGACGGAACTCCGAAGTGGAAACGCGAAGGCCCGGCGCGGAGCCGGGCCTGTCGGTGACGCGGCCGGGGATTATCCGGCCTGGCCCGGCTCGTACCGCGGAAACTTCTGCGCGATGTCGGCGCCGGTGAAATGGCCGATCCAGCCGTCCGGCTCGGTGAAGAAACGGATCGCGACGAAGCTCGGCTCCGGCCCCATGTCGAACCAGTGCAGCGTCGAATCCGGCACCGAGATCAGATCGCCCGATTCGCACTTCATCTCGTAGACCTTGCCGTCGACGTGCAGCGTGAACAACCCCGAGCCGGCGACGAAGAAGCGCACCTCGTCTTCCTTGTGGAAGTGTTCGTCGAGGAACTTCGCGCGCATGGCGTCGCGATTCGGGTTGTCCGGCGCGATGCTCACCACGTCGACCGTCTTGAAGCCGCGCTCCGCGACGATGCGATCGATATCGGTGCGGTAGGCGTCGAGGATGATGTCGTGCGCGTCGCCGGGCTGGATCGGCTTGCTGGCTTCCCAGCGCTCGAAGCCCACCCCGATCGGCGCGAGCTTTTCGGCGATCGCTTCGAGTTCGGTCGCGACGAATTCGGGTTGGTCCGGCGTGGACTCGTTGAAGATGCGAAGGCGGCTCACGGCGCGCTCCGGGACAGTGCGGCGGACGAGGTGCCGAGGCGGCGGAACTCGAGCTCGCAGGTGATAAGGAATTCGAAGGCTTCGAGGTGCCGACGCGCCTCGGGCATGTCGCGGCCCCACGCGTACAGGCCATGGCCGTCGATGAGGTAGCCCCACATCGGGCCGTCGTCCAGCAGGCGTTCGACCTGCGCGGCGAGTTCGGGCATGTCCTGCGAGTTGGGCAGGACGGGCAGGTCGAGCGAGGTGTCGTGCGTAATGTTGCCGGTGAAGGCCTTGAGCAGCTCGTAGCCTTCGAGGCGGATCGCGCCGTCGGCCGCATACAGGCGCGAGGCGACGGTCTGGTTCAGCGAATGCGTGTGCAGCACGCAGCCGACGTCGGGGAAACGCTTGTAGAGCTGCGTGTGCAGCAGCGTTTCCGCGGACGACTTCTGCGTGGTCGCGACGGGATTGCCGTCGAGGTCCACGACCATGATGTCGGCTTCGACCAGCCGGCCCTTGTCGCGGCCAGAGACCGTGATGGCGACGTTTTCGGCGTCCATGCGCCGGGAGAAGTTGCTACTGGTCGCGGGGGTCCAGCCGCGTGCCGCCAGTTCGCGCACGTTGACGATGATCTCGTCCGCGCACTGCGCGAGGCGGGTGGCATCAAAGGGGAGGGCGCTCGTCATGCGTGCAGTTTAGGACAGCGGGCGTTTCCGTCGTGAAACGGTGCGGCGCCAGAAACGAAAACGGCGCGGTTGCCCGCGCCGTTTCGTCCAACTACCGGACCCTCAGCGGGCGTCCGGGGCGTCTTCCGGGAATTCCGGAAGCTCCGGTCCCTCGAGCGGCGCCTGTCCCTTGCCCAGCTGCGAGTTACGCAGGCCATAGACGAAGTAGAGGACGATCGCGGCGATCGTGTACCACGCGAAGAACACCAGCACGCGCGTCTCGACCGTGAAGATGAGCGCAAAGCACGCCACGATGCCGAGCACCGGCAGGACCGGATAGAGCGGCACGCGGAAGCCTCGCGGCAGCTCCGGATGGGTGGTACGCAGCCAGATCACCGACAGGCAGACGATGCCGAACGCGGCAAGCGTGCCGACCGAGGTCATATCGCCGAGCGTGTTGATGTCGAAGAACGCAGCGGCGGCGGCGGTGATGAGGCCCACCAGAACGGTGTTGACCCACGGCGTCTTGAAGCGCGGATGGATCGTCGCGAACACGCGAGGCAGGAGACCGTCGCGCGCCATCGTGTAGAAGATGCGCGTCTGGCCGTACATGAGCACCAGGACCACCGAGGTCAGGCCGATGATGGCACCTGCCTTGATGATCTTGGCGAACCACGCCCATTGCGGGCCGAGGGCGTCGACCGCGACCGCAACCGGGTCCGGCACGTTGAGCATCTTGTAGTTGACGACGAGCGTCATGACGATCGACACGAGGATGTAGAGGATCGTGCAGACGAGAAGCGAGCCGATGATGCCGATCGGCATGTCGCGCTTCGGATTCTTCGCTTCCTGTCCTGCCGTCGACACCGCTTCGAAGCCGATGTAGGCGAAGAACACGATCGACGCCGCGCGCAGGATGCCGCCCCAGCCGAACTCGCCCTGCTGGCCGGTCGCCGCCGGAATGAAGGGTTCCCAGTTCGCCTTCAGCGTGTCGAGATGCTGGATCACGTACCAGCCGACGATCACGATGAAGGCCGTGATCACCGCCATCTTGATCGCGACGATGATGTTGTTGACCTTGGCGCTCTCGGAGACGCCAACGACAAGCAGCGCAGCCAAGGCGGCGCAGATCACAAATGCTGGCAGGTTGAAGAGCGTGGTGACGGCATGTCCCGTGGCGTCTAGGACAGGTACGCCGTCGCGTATCAGCGCATGGCCGGACGGACCCGTAAATTCCGCCGGAATCACGATACCGTAGTCGGCCAGCAGACTGACCACGTAACCGGACCAGCCGACCGCGACCACCGACGCTGCGAGGCCGTATTCAAGCAGCAGCAGTGCGCCCATGATCCACGCCGCGAACTCGCCGATCGTGGTGTAGCTGTAGGTGTAGGCGGAGCCCGAAACGGGAAGCGTCGATGACAGCTCGGCGTAGCACAGGCCTGCGAGCGCGCAGACGACGCCTGCGACAAGGAACGAGATCAGGACCGCCGGGCCCGCGTGCAACGCCGCGGCGTTGCCGGTGCGCACGAAGATGCCGGCGCCGATGATGCAGCCGATGCCGAGGAACACGAGGTTCCACGGACCGAGGGTTCGCTTGAGCTGGCTCGTTTCCGTCTCGCGCTGCACCTGTGCAACGCTCTTTCGGGCGAGCATGCGCGAAAGCAAACCTCTATCAGGGGTGGTTGCCATGAATCGCTTCCTAAGGTTGGTCTCGGCGCCGCCACCGGTGTTCATCCCCCGGCCGATGGTCGAAAAACGCGAGCAATGGAGTTACTACCGGCAGGCCGGATTCCCGCGACCTTAGCTGCACGCCCCCGGCGGACACAAGTCACGTTTCGCCCGGCGAGACGATGAACGGGGATAATGTTGCACTGCACCCAGAACACGGCCTCGTATGGACGCCTCCACCGACCACCACGCCGCGATCGCCCGGCTGCACGACGATCTCGCCGATTACGCGCGCCGATGGCCGGACGAGGCGCACGTCGTCGCGCATTTCGTCGAGCTGCTCCATGACCTCGAAAGCGCGCCGTTCGCGCGAGAGCGCCTCGCCGGGCATTTCACGGGTTCGGCCTGGCTGGTCGATCGCAGCGGCGCGCGCGTGCTGCTCACCCACCACCGCAAGCTCGGTCGCTGGCTGCAGCTCGGCGGGCATGCGGATGGCGACGTCGAACTCGGCCGCGTTGCGTTGAAGGAGGCCGAGGAGGAGTCGGGCCTCGGCGGGCTGAGGCTCGAGCCCGGCCTGTTCGACCTCGACCGCCACTGGCTCCCCGAGCGCGGCGACGTGCCGGCGCACTGGCATTACGACGTGCGCTTCGTGGTGCGCGCGGGCGAGGACGAAGCCTTCGTCGTCAGCGAGGAATCGCTGGACCTCGCCTGGCGTGACGTCCGCGAACTGCTCGCGGATCCGGCGACCGACGAGTCGGTCGAGCGCATGTCGCGCAAATGGCTGATCCGCGACGGCGCATAGCGTCGGGCAGTAGCCGGCCGGGCGAATCGCGTCCTCCGCGATAGGCCTCGCGACGCGATATCGGAGTCATCGCCCTCGCGAATGCGCGTCGCCTGCGTGAACCGCGGCGTCGGCCGATCGGCGACTCCCCGCACCAACGAAAAGGGCCGGCATCTGCCGGCCCTTCGTGTTGTCCCGGATAGCGCGTAGTCAGTCCGCGCGACCCGCGAACTCGCCCGTCGTCGTGTTCACCAGCACGTGCTCGCCGTTGCCGATGTATTCGGGAACCATGATCTCCAGCCCCGTCGACAGCTTCGCCGGCTTCGGGCGCTTCGTCGCGGTGCCGCCCTTAAGCTCCGGGGGCGTCTCGACGACTTCCATCGTTACCGTCTGCGGCAGTTGCAGGCCGACCGGCGCGTCGTCTATCACCTGCACGTAGCAGCCCGACAGGTCCGGCACGATGTAGCCGGCCATGTCGCCGATCGCGTCGGCGTCGAGCGTGTACGGGGTGTAGTCCTCGTCGTCGAGGAAGACGAACGCATCGCCGTCCATGTACGAGAACGTGGCCTGGCGCCGCGCGAGATCGACTTCGCGAAGGTCGTCGTCGCCGTCGAACGAGGCGTCCAGCTTGTTGCCGCCCGGCACGCTGTACATGGTGAAGCGGAAGCGCACATTGCCGCCGCGGCCCTGTGGGCTGCTGCGCTCGATGTCGCGGATCTGGTACACGCCGCCGTTGTGTTCGACGACGTTGCCCTTCTTGATGTCGTAGGCCTTCATTGCGGTTCCTGATTACTTCGGCGCGAGGCGCGTCGCGCCGTCGAGGCGGATGGTCTCGCCGTTGAGGTAGGTATTGCCGAGGATGTAGGCCGCGAGGTCGGCGAATTCCTCGGGCTTGCCCAGGCGCGACGGGAACGGGATCGACGCGGCGAGCGACTGCTGCACCGACTCCGGCATGCCATCGACCATCGGCGTCCAGAACACGCCCGGCGCGATGGTCAGCACGCGGATGCCGAAACGGGCGAATTCGCGCGCCATCGGCAGCGTCATGCCGACCACGCCGCCCTTCGACGCCGAATACGCCGCCTGGCCGATCTGGCCTTCGTAAGCCGCGACCGACGCGGTGTTGATGATCACGCCGCGCTCGCCGTCGGTGCCGGCCTCGTTGGTCTGCATCAGCTGCGCGCAGGCCTTGGCGACGTTGAAGCTGCCGACGAGGTTGACCATCACCGTGGTCTGGAACTGCGACAACGGCATCGGGCCGTCCTTGCCGAGCACGCGCCCCGCGCCGAGGATGCCGGCGCAGTTCACGGCTACGTTGAGGCCACCAAGGAACTCGCTCGCCGCGGCGACGTTCGCGGTGACGCCCGCTTCGTCGGTGACGTCGGTGCGGAAGAACTTCGCTTTGTCCGCGCCGAGTTCGGCGACCGCCGCCTGGCCCTTCTCGTCGTTGACGTCGAACAGCGCGACGCGGCCGCCGTCGCGGACGATGCGCTGCGCCACGGCGAAGCCGAGGCCGGAAACGCCGCCGGTGATGACGGCGCGGGCGTTGGAGATCTGCATGGCGATGTCTCGGGGTACCGGAAAGCCGGCAATTCTACCGGCTGGGCCCTTCGGGACGCCCGCCGCCGGCCCTCAGGGCGCGCCGGGCTCGCGGTAGGGCACGCCGTCCTTCGCGACGAACACCGGCTTCCGCAGGGCGTCGATGGCGACGGTCGGATCGCCTTCGAACGCGGCGAGGTCGGCACGCAGACCGACTGCGATGCGGCCGATGCGATCCTGCTGCTTGAGGATCGTCGCCGCCGTCGATGTGCAGGCACGCATGGCGTCGACCGGCGACATTCCGGCCTTCACCATCAGCCCCGGCTCGCGCCAGTTGTCGCCGTGGCGGAACACGCCGACGTCGCTGCCGCAGCCGATCGTCACGCTCTGCGCGATTGCCGTACGGAACGCCTTCAGCGATTCCTCGATCTTCGGCGTGGGCGCCGACTGGCCGGGCACGTAGTGATTGAAATAGGTCTCGGTCGCCTCGACCGCGGTCAGCGTCGGCAGGTAGGCGACCTGGTGATCGCGCATCAGCTTGAACGTCTGCGGCGTGCCGCCGTAGCCGTGTTCGATGGTGTCGACGCCGGCCTCGACCGCCATGCGCATGCCGGCGTCAGTGGCGGCATGCGCGGCGACGGGACGTCCGCCCGTATGCGCGGCCTCGACGATCGCCTTCATCTCGCTTTCGGTGAACGCCGGCTGCGCGGTGCCGCCGGGGCCGACGCGGTAGTCGGCGTAGAACTTGATCCAGTCCGCGCCGCGACCCGCCTGTTCGCGAACGGCGCGCATCGCCTCGTCGGCGCCGCTGACTTCCTGCGCGCCACCGGGAAGATCGGCATCGGGACGGAAACCGCGCGGGCCGGGGCCGTAGCTCGACGTCGCAACAATCGCACGCGTCGACACGAATAGTCGCGGACCGGGAATCAGGCCCTCGTCGATCGCGCGCTTGAGCGACACATCGGCGAATGCCGCGCCTTCGGTGCCGAGATCGCGCAGCGTGGTGAAACCCGCGCGCAGCGTGTCCCCCGCGAATTTCGCGGCCTGCAGCGTGCGATAGGCCTCGGGCTCCTTCAGCACCTGATCGTTCCAGCTCTCCTCGTTGTAGGGATGCAGGAACAGGTGCGAATGCAGTTCGATCAGGCCGGGCGTCAACGTTGCGCCGGGCAGGTCGATGCGTCGCGCGTCGGTCGGCGCGGTCACCATGGAAGCGGGGCCGACCGCCGCGATCGCGCCGTCGCGCACGAGCACGACCCAGCCGGGATGCGAAACCCCCTCACCGGTCCACACGCGCGCCGGTGCGAGCAGCAGCGTGTCCGCGGACACCGGCATCGCCGAGAGCGACGCCAACGACAGCACCGCAGCCAGCAGACGCTTCATGTCAGAGATCCTTGAGGTACCAGATGTCGCAGCCGCCGTGGCCGGTCGCACCCATCGGCGTGTCGATGCGGCGGAAGCCCGCGCGCTCGTACAGGCGCATCGCCGCGTCCATCCCGGTCAGCGTTTCCAGATAACAGCGCTTGAAGCCGAATTCGCGTGCCTTTTCGAGGCATTTCTCCATCACCGCCGCACCGGCTCCGAGCCCGCGCGCCTGGGGCAGGAAATACATCTTTCGCAGCTCGCAGGTGTCGGCGTCGCCGCCTTCGAGCTGTGCGACGCCACCGCCCCCGACGATCTCGCCATCCACTTCGACCACGAAGTACGCACTGCGCGGCGCCGAGTACGCGCGCTGCATCCAGTCGACTTCCGGGTCATTGATCGCGAAACCCGAACCGCAGGCGCCGAACTCGGGCATGACGGTGCGGATGATGCGCGCCATCGCGACGTCATCGCGTTGTTCGATCGGGCGGATCGTGTAGTCGGCCGACTTCATGCGACAGCGCCCTTCGCGCGCGTCACCTTGCTTGACGTCTCACGGCCGAGCAGGGCGGCGAGCCAGCGGCCGGTATCGATCAGGGCGTCGAGATCCACGCCCGTCGCCATGCCCATGCCGTGCAGCATGTAGACGACGTCCTCCGACGCGACGTTGCCGCTCGCACCCTTCGCGTAGGGGCAGCCGCCGGTGCCGGAGACCGCGGAATCGACCACGCGTACGCCTTCCTCGAGACAGGCGAGGATGTTGGCCAGCGCCTGGCCGTAGGTGTCATGGAAATGCACGGCGAGCGCCGACATCGGCACCTCGCTCGCGACCGCACGCAGCATGTCGCGCGCCTTCCCCGGCGTGCCCACGCCGATCGTGTCGCCGAGCGACACTTCCTCGCAGCCCATCGCGTGCAACGCCTTGGCGACGCGCACCACGTCCGCGAACGGTACTTCCCCCTGGTACGGGCAGCCCAGCACCGTCGATACGTAGCCACGCACGCGCACGCCGTCAGCCTTCGCGCGCTCCATCACCGGCGCGAAGCGCTCCAGCGATTCGTCGATGGAGGCATTGATGTTCTCGCGGTTGAACGCTTCCGAGGCCGCGGTGAAAACGGCGATGTGGCTGACGCCGACCTCGCGGCCACGTTCGTAGCCCTGCAGGTTTGGCACCAGCACCGGGTAGTCGACGCCGCTGCGGCGCGTGATGCCGCGATAGACGTCCGCGGCATCAGCGAGCTGCGGCACCCATTTCGGACTGACGAAGCTCGTCGCCTCGACAACCGACAGCCCCGTTGCCGACAGACGGTCGATCAGCGCGATCTTGTCCGAGGTCGCGATGATCGCCTTCTCGTTCTGCAGCCCGTCGCGCGGGCCGACTTCGACGATGCGGACGAAGTCGCTCATTCCAGATGCTCCAGCACCACCAGCGCGGCATCGGCTTCGACGAAATCGCCCGTCACGCCCCGAACCTCCGCAACAACGCCATCGCGCGGCGCCTTGAGGCTGAGCTCCATCTTCATGGCTTCGATCACCATTACTTCCTGGCCGGACTTCACCGCATCGCCCGGCTGCACGCGGGCGACGACGACGCGGCCCGGCATCGGTGCGACCACGCGGTCGGCGCCGCCTTCCACGCTGCCGTGGTGCTCGTCATGCAGCGGTGCGGCAGCAAGCGCCAGGCGATGCACGCCGTCATGCACGCTCCAGTGGCCGCGCTCGCCACCGACGGTGACGCGCATGGCTTCGCCGTCCAGTCGAAAACTCAGCGCGCCGTCCTCGATGCGCGCGCCTTCGATCGCATGGATGCGACCGGCGTGTTCGATGCCGTAGTGCCCGCTGTGACCGCCGGCGCGCAGCACCACGCGCTCGCCGCGATGCATGACGGCGATGCGCGACAGTGCCGCGCCACCGGTACGCCAGCCATCCGGAATCGCCCACGGCGACGTCGGATCGTTCGACGCCGCGTTGCAGCCACGTGCGCCGCGTTCGTGCGAGATCAGTCGCGCGACGACAGCCGCGACGAACAGTCGCCGGTCGTCGTCGGCGGGACTCGACAGGAATTCTTCGAGATGGCGGTCGAGATAGCCCGTATCGATCGTGGCGTTCACCACCGCCGGATGAGGCGCGAGGCGTTCGAGGAACTCGATGTTCGACTTCGGTCCGGCGATCTCGCACTCCGCCAGCGCGGCGCGCAACCGCGCGAGCGCCTGCGCGCGATCCGCGCCGTGCACGATGAGCTTGGCGATCATCGGGTCGTAGAAGATCGTGACCGTGTCGCCTTCGACGACGCCGGAATCCACGCGCACGCCCGGCGAAGCGGTCGGAAGACGCAGACGGTCGAGACGGCCCGAACCCGGAAGGAAACCGGCGTCCGGATCTTCCGCATACAGGCGCACTTCGATCGCATGGCCGTTCTGGCGCAGCGCGTCCTGCGCAAGCGGCAAGTGTTCGCCGGCGGCGACGCGCAGCTGCCATTCGACGAGGTCGAGACCCGTCACCATCTCCGTGACCGGATGTTCGACCTGCAGGCGCGTGTTGATCTCCATGAAATAGAAACCGCCGTCCTGCCCGACGATGAACTCGACGGTGCCGGCGTTGACGTAGTCGATCGCGCGCGCCGCCTGCACCGCGGCGTCGCCCATCGCATTGCGCAGCTCGGGCGTCAGGAACGGCGAGGGCGATTCCTCCAGCACCTTCTGGTAGCGGCGCTGCGCGGAACATTCGCGTTCGAACAGGTGCTGCGTGGTGCCGTGCGCGTCGGCGAACACCTGGATCTCGATGTGGCGCGGCTTCTCGATGTAGCGCTCGAGTAGCACGCGATCGCGACCGAACGCATTGCGGGCCTCGCGCTGGCAGCTTTCAAGGTTCGGCAGGAACTCATCGGACGTGCGCACGATGCGCATGCCCTTGCCGCCGCCGCCGTGCGCCGCCTTGATCATCAGCGGATAGCCGATGCGATCGGCTTCGCGCTGCAGCGTCTCGTTCGACTGGTCTTCGCCGGTGTAGCCGGGCACCACCGGCACGCCGGCCGCCTGCATCAGATCCTTCGCGCCGGCCTTGCTGCCCATCTTGCGCATCGATGCCGCGGGCGGACCGATGAAGACGAGGCCCGCGGCTTCCGCGGCGTCCGCGAAGTCCGCGTTCTCGCTCAGGAAGCCGTAGCCCGGATGGATCGCCTGCGCGCCGGACTTCTTCGCGACATCGAGGATCACGTCGCCGCAGAGATACGACTCCTGCGGACGCGGCCCGCCGATACGATACGCCTCGTCCGCCTGGCGCACGTGCTGCGCGTCGGCGTCGGCATCCGAATATACGGCGACGGTGCGGATGCCCAGCGCGCGACAGGTGCGGATGACGCGGCAGGCGATCTCGCCGCGATTGGCGATCAGGATCTTGTCGAACATCAGGACGAGGCTTCCGGGCGGTGGCAGACCGCTTTGACGTTATGGCCGTCCGGATCGATCACGAACGCGCCGTAGTAATTGGGGTGGTAGCGCGCGCGAATACCGGGCGCGCCGTTATCGGTCGCCCCGGCTGCGATCGCCGCGGCATGGAAGGCATCGACCGCCGCACGCGAATCGGCGACGAACGCGAGATGCAGACCGTCGTGCGTGAACTTGGCATCGGCGCGATCGCCGATCCAGAACGTCGGCTTGCCGTCGCGCCCGAAACCCGCGTGACGCGTTCCGTTGCCGGTAACTGCGGCCGAAATCTCCATCACCAGCCCGGCGCCGATCGGCGCGAGCACCGCTTCGTAAAACGCGCGGCTGCGGTCGTAGTCGCGGACGGAAATGCCGACGTGGTCGATCATGCGGATGTCCTTAGGTGCACCAGGCGGCTTTGCGCTTGTCGAGGAACGCACCGAGGCCCTCCTGGCCCTCGGGCGAAACGCGCAGGCGCGCAATGAGATCGGCGTTGTCCGAGTCGTGGCGGTCGCGATCGGTGTGCGAGGCGACGCGGCGCACCAGCGACTTCGCTTCCGCCGCGGCGACGGGGCCCGCCTTGAGCAGTAGGTCGATCTGGCGCTGCACGGCGGCGTCGAGCGCCGCTTCGTCGTCGACGACGTCGTGCAGCAGGCCGATGCGATGCGCGGTCGTGGCGTCGAACAGCTCTGCGGTGGCGAACCAGCGACGCGACTCGCGCGGGCCGATCGCTTCGACGACGTAGGGCGAGATCACAGCCGGCAACAGGCCGAGCTTGCTCTCGGTCAGGCCGAACTTCGCGTTCGACGTGGCGATCGCGATGTCGCAGCACGCAACCAGTCCGACGCCGCCGCCGAACGCCGCGCCGTGCACGCGGGCGATGGTCGGCTTGGGCAGCTCGTCGAGCGTGCGCATCAGGCGGGCGAGGGCGAGCGCATCGGCGCGGTTGTCGGCCTCGCTCGCGGCGGCCATGCCACGCATCCAGTTCAGGTCGGCGCCGGCGGAGAACGACGGGCCTTCGCCCTCGATCACCACCACGCGGACGCCCGCATCGCTGCCCACCGCCTCGAGCGCGCCGGTCAGTGCCGCGATCACCGTGGCGTCGAAGGCGTTGTGCAGCTGCGGCCGGTTCAGCCTCAGGCGGGCAACGGCGCCCTCGCGCAGGTGGAGCAGGGGATGGCTCATGGGCGGCGGTTGGCGGGGAGCACTCGATGATAGCCGGTCGCTTGCGCGTCCCTTCAGCCTCGGGGCGGCCGTGGCGGTGCTAGAATGAGAACAATTCCCATTTGGGTCGACGCCGCGTCGTGAAACTGTCCGAGCTGCCTTTCCGCACTGCGGCGACGGTGCTTGCCGTCGAGGACGCGATGCCCAACGACGCCATCGCGCGCCGCCTGCGCGAGCTCGGCTTCGTGGGCGGCGAGGCGGTCGAGGTCATGGCGGCCGGACCCATCGGTGCGGAGCCGCTGCTGGTGCAGGTCGGTTTCACGCGCTTCGCGCTGCGTCGTCGCGAAGCCGACCGCGTCACCGTCCGCCTGCCGACCGCGATCGTCGGAAGCACGCCGGCCGAGCGCGAAGTCGAACCCGAGGCCGTGCAGGCATGAGCGCCGAGGCCGGAACCCTGCGACTCGCGCTGGTCGGCAATCCGAACTGCGGCAAGACGGCGCTGTTCAATCGCCTGACCGGCAGCCGCCAGAAGGTGGCGAACTACGCGGGTGTGACGGTCGAGCGCAAGGAAGGCCGTTTCTCCGCGCCGTCCGGCCGCGAATACGTGGTGCTCGATCTGCCGGGCGCGTACAGCCTGCAGGCGGCGAGCCTCGACGAGGCGGTCGCCCGCGACGTCTGCCGCGGCTTCTATCCCGGCGAAGCGGCACCCGACGTCATCGTCTGCGTGGTCGATGCCACGAATCTCCGCCTGCATCTGCGGTTCGCGCTGGAGGTGCGCGAGCTCGGCCGGCCGATGATCGTCGCGGTGAACATGATGGACGCCGCCAAGCGTCGCGGCATCGAGGTCGATCTCGACGTGCTCGCGCGCGAGCTCGGTGTACCGGTGGTGCCGACCATCGCGGTGCGCAGCGGTGGCGCGAAGTCGCTGGTCGATGTCATCGATCGCAACGGCGCGGCGATGCCGCCGGTCGACATGCACAACGCGGGTGCGAGCGCGACGGACGTCGACGCGCTGCACGCCCGGACGCGCGCCATCCTCGCAGCCGCCGTGCGCATGCCGCGCCGCACCGCGGAGATCGACGACGCACTCGATCGCTGGCTGTTGCATCCGGTGGTCGGCCTGCTCGCGTTCGTCGCGGTGATGTTCCTGATCTTCCAGGCGGTGTACGTCTGGGCGACGCCGGTCGCCGATCTCATCGACGCGGGCACGACATGGCTCGCCGGCTGGGTCAGCTCGACGCTGCCGGCCGGGCCGCTCACCAGCCTGCTTGCCGACGGCGTGATCAAAGGCGCGGGCAGTGTCGTCGTGTTCCTGCCGCAGATCCTGATCCTGTTCTTCTTCATCCTCGCGCTCGAGGAGTCCGGCTATCTCCCGCGCGCGGCGTTCCTGCTCGATCGCACGATGGCCGCAGCGGGACTTTCCGGACGCTCGTTCATTCCGCTGCTGTCGAGCTTCGCCTGCGCCATCCCCGGCATCATGGCGACCCGTTCGATCCAGGATCCGCGCGATCGACTGGCGACGATCCTGGTCGCGCCGCTGATGACGTGTTCGGCGCGCCTTCCGGTGTACGCGCTGCTGATCGGTGCGTTCATCCCGCGCCGCCAGGTGTTCGGCGTGCTCAACCTGCAGGGCCTTGTGCTGTTCGCGCTGTACGTCGCCGGCATCCTCAGCGCGCTTAGCGTCGCGTGGGTGATGAAGAAATGGCGTCGCGACAAGGGCGAGCATCCGCTGATGCTCGAGCTGCCGTCGTATCGCGTTCCGCATCCGCGCGACCTGGCGATCGGCCTCTGGGAGCGCGCGTCGATCTTCCTCAAGCGCGTCGGCGGCATCATCCTCGCGCTCACGATCCTGCTGTGGGTGCTGCTGACGTTCCCGTCGCCGCCCGCGGGCTTCACTGGCTCGGCGATCGATTACAGCTTCGCCGGTCGCATCGGTCACGCGATGACATCCGTCTTCGCGCCGCTCGGTTTCAACTGGCAGATCTGCATCGCGCTGGTGCCTGGCCTGGCAGCGCGCGAGGTCGCGGTGTCGTCGCTTGCCACGGTCTACGCGCTGGCCAATGCCAACGATCCGAACGCCGCCGATTCGCTGTCGCCGATCATCGCGCACGGCTGGTCGCTGGCGACCGCGCTGTCGCTGCTCGTCTGGTACATCTATGCACCGCAGTGCATCTCCACGCTCGCCACGATCCGCCGCGAGACGAATTCGTGGAAGCAGGTCGGCATTGCCGCGGGCTACCTGTTCGGGCTCGCGTACGTCGCTTCGCTGCTGACCTATCAGATCGCGGTCCGCTTGGGCGGATGACCATGGACGCGGGCCGCACGCTTCAGGAAATCATCGTCGCGCTCGCGGTGATCGCGAGCGCGGTCTACGTATTCCGTACGCGTTTCCCGGGCACGGCACGACGCCTGCGCGGCTGGGTCGCGATCCGCATGGTCGACAGCGGATCGCCGAGATTGGAAAAGTGGGGACGCCGGCTTGCGCCCGTGCCGCGCGCCCAGGACGCCTGCGGCAGCTGCAACAGCTGCGAACCGAAGCGCTGAATTACCCGCGCAGAATCAGCGGCGCCGGCCCTTAGCCGGCACCACGTTCGTTTCCACCGACACGCTGAAGGTGCGGCTCTGCGTGCCTTCGAGCGCGCCGACGCCGACGACCTTGCGATCGACTTCCTCGCCGCGCTCGTTACGGATCACGAGCACCATCGTGTACTCGACCGCTTCGCCGGGCCGGTCGGAGCGGAGTGCGCCCTCGACCGACAGGGACGTCGTGCGCTCCTTCTCCTTGGGCGCATCGAAGCGCAAATGATGCTTGCACCCCGGGCAGACGCTCGCGGTTTCGAGGATGGTCGTCCTGCAGTGCGGACAGGTCCGTGTCGCACCCGGCGTGCCGGGCCGAACAGCGCTCATGCGGCGCTGTCGGCGTCCGTCTTGTCGTTCTTCGGCTTGCGACCGTTGTTCGCGTCGTCCCAACCGAATTCGACCATGCCGCGCATGCGTGCGCCCGGTGCGACGGTGACCGTGCCGGCCTTGACGTCGCCGACCATCGAGCCGCTTTCGACGACTTCGACGCGCTGCGCCGACTCGATATTGCCTTCGAGTTCGCCCGCGACGATCACCCGACGCGCTTTGACGCCGCCGTTGACGCGCGCGCCGACTTCGATGGTGAGATCACCTTCCACCGCGATGTCGCCGGTGAAGCGACCCGCGACGCGCACGCTGCCCGCGCCGTTGATCTTGCCTTCGATCGACAGGTCGGACGCGATCAGCGACTCCTGCACCTGACGTGCCGGAGCGCGGGAGGGTGTCGGAGCGGCGGCAGGCGCTGCAACCGGTGACGTGGCCGGCGTGGTGGCGAACGAGAACTCGTTCGGCGAAGGATCCTTGCCCAGCGCCGTCTCCGGCTGCGGGGTGTCGCGCTTGGTGTTGGCGCTCGTGTTCGGAAAAATTGCCATCGGTAGGTCCCTCGGGGGCGGGAAGGAAACCGAGCCTATCACGCGACCTTGACTGCAAAACCGTGATGCAGGGCCGCGATCTGACGCTGCGCGTCACCCGTCGCCGCCGCTGTGATCTTGCGTTTCCCGAGGTTCAGGGACGACGCGCATTCATCGGAACGATCGCGCGTCGCGACCGCATCGAGTGCTACATCCGGAACACGCCGAAGCGCGTGCGCTCCTCGATCGGTGCATTGAGCGATGCGGAGATTCCGAGGCCGAGCACGCGGCGTGTATCCGCCGGATCGATAATGCCGTCATCCCACAGGCGCGCCGTCGCGTAGTAGGGGTTGCCCTGCGATTCGTACTGGTCGCGGATCGGTGCCTTGAAGGCTTCCTCGTCCTCGGCGCTCCAGGTCTTGCCCGCGCCTTCCAGCGCGTCGCGGCGCACTGTCGCGAGCACGCTCGCCGCCTGCTCACCGCCCATCACGCTGATGCGCGCATTCGGCCACATCCACAGGAAACGCGCACCGTAGGCGCGGCCGCACATCGCGTAGTTTCCTGCGCCGAAGCTGCCACCGATGACCACGGTGAACTTCGGCACGTGCGAGCACGCCACCGCCGTCACCATCTTCGCGCCGTCCTTCGCGATCCCGGCGTTCTCGTACTTCCGGCCGACCATGAAGCCGGTGATGTTCTGCAGGAACACCAGCGGAATGCCGCGCTGGTTGCAGAGCTCGATGAAGTGCGCGCCCTTGAGCGCACTCTCGGCGAACAGGATGCCGTTGTTGGCGACGATGCCGACCGGATAGCCGTGCAGGTGCGCGAAGCCGGTCGCCAGCGTCTTGCCGTAGCGCGCCTTGAACTCCTGGAATTCGCTGCCGTCGACGACGCGTGCGATCACCTCGCGGATATCGAACGGACGGCGCGTGTCCTTCGGCACGATGCCGTACAGCTCGTCGGCGGGGTAGAGCGGTTCACGCGATGGTACCGACGTAACCGGAAGTACCTTGCGGCGATTGAAGCTTTTCACGATGTCGCGCGCGATCTGCAACGCGTGGTCGTCGTCCTGCGCGAAATGGTCGGCCACGCCGGACACGCTGGTGTGCACGTCCGCGCCGCCCAGTGCTTCGGCGTCGACCACTTCGCCCGTCGCAGCCTTCACCAACGGCGGGCCGCCGAGGAAGATGGTTCCCTGTTCCTTGACGATGATGCTCTCGTCGCACATCGCCGGCACGTACGCGCCGCCCGCGGTGCAACTGCCCATCACCACCGCGACCTGCGGGATGTTGAGCGCCGACATGCGCGCCTGGTTGTAGAAGATGCGGCCGAAGTGTTCCTTGTCCGGAAACACCTCGTCCTGCAGCGGAAGGAACGCGCCGCCGGAGTCGACGAGGTAGACGCAGGGCAGGTTGTTCTCGAGCGCGACTTCCTGCGCACGCAGATGCTTCTTCACCGTCATCGGGAAGTAGGTACCGCCCTTGACCGTCGCGTCGTTGGCGACGATCACGACTTCCTGGCCCATCACGCGACCGATGCCGCAGACCATGCCGGCGGCCGGCGCGGCATCGTCGTACATGCCTTCGGCGGCGAGCGGTGCGATCTCGAGAAAGGGCGAACCCTCGTCGAGCAGCGTGGTGATGCGGTCCCGTGCGAGCAGCTTGTCACGCGCCGTGTGCTTCGCGCGGGCCTTCTCGCCACCGCCTTGGGCGGCACGCGCCAGTCGCTGACGCAGCTCCTCGACGAGCGCGCGATGGTGTTCGGCGTTCTCCTGGAACGCGGCGGAGCGCGGGTCGAGATGGCTTTCGATGACAGGCATGGCGGAGCCGGGCGAAACGGGACGCGCGATCAAACCATACGGCGGCATCAGGGACCAGCCGTTGCGTCGGACGACGGCGTGTCGTAGCGATGGAGTCCTCTGAAACGAGAAAGGCCCGCTTGCGCGGGCCTTCTCGTCGAGCAATAGCGGTGCGAATTACTTCTTCGCGTCGGCCTTGGCCTTCGCTTCTTCCGCAGCAGCGTCGGCCTTGTTGGCGACGTTCTGGGCGGCTTCGGCGGTGTTCTGCGCAGCGTTCGCCGTGGCGTTGGCGGCCGAAGCAGCGGCTTCGTTCGCGGCAGCAGCGGCGGTGTTGGCGGCGTTGTCGACCGCCTGACCGGCCTGGGCGGCGGCTTCACCGGTCGCGGCGGCGGCGGCGTCGGCGCCTTCGGCGGCGGCGTTGCCGGCAGCGGCGGCGGCGTCAGCAGCCTTGTCGCCCGCATTCTGGGCGGCAGCGGCGGCCTGGTCGGCTTCGTTCTGCGCGGTCGGGGTGTCGTTCTTGCAGGCCGACAGCGAGAGGGCGGCGGCGACGAG
This sequence comes from Lysobacter sp. TY2-98, assembly GCF_003367355.1. Classification (NCBI taxonomy): domain Bacteria; kingdom Pseudomonadati; phylum Pseudomonadota; class Gammaproteobacteria; order Lysobacterales; family Lysobacteraceae; genus Lysobacter; species Lysobacter sp. TY2-98. The sequence goes on along the minus strand of NZ_CP031413.1, from coordinate 1,660,222 downwards.
GAGGACGTAGAGCTTGGTGTTCATTGAAAGTCTCCTAGGAGTTGTCTGAAACGAGATGTCACTACAGTCAGGCAACGCCAGTGCGCGCATCGCTCCGGCTGAGCCGGCCTTTATCGTTCACTGACAATGGAAAAAGCCGCCGGTCACCCGACGGCTTTTCCAAATCTACTACAGCAACCGTAGAAGAATTACTTCTTCTCGGGAGCAGCCGGCGTGGCAGCCGGGGCGGTGTCCGGCTTGGCAGCCTGGGCAGCGTCCTTGGCGGCGTCAGCAGCGTCGGCAGCCTTGTCGGCGGCGTCGGCAGCGGCGTCAGCCTGGCCAGCGGTCGGAGCAGCGGCAGCGGCGTCGGCCGAGGTGGCGGCGGCGTCGGCAGCCGAAGCAGCCGTGTCGGCAGCGGCCTGAGCGGCGCCGGCGGCGTTCGGATCCGTAGCGGCGGTCGCGTCAGCAGCGGCCTGGGCCGTCGCGGCGTCCTGCTGCGCCTGAGCGGCGGAGTCGGCAGCCTGGTCCTTGTTCGAGCAAGCGGTCAGAGCCAGGCCCAGGGCCAGGGCGATCAGCGCCTTGTTGGTGTTCATCGGGTCAATTCCTCGTCGTAGGTTTGGCAACGCGCTATTGCGCGCCCTAAACATGATGACAAGCGGCTGCGGCATGTCAAGCGCCCGTTCGACGAGCGGCTTATCACGATTATTTAACTTCAGATGATTTCGATTGCAATCGCCGTGGCTTCGCCGCCACCGATGCACAGCGATGCGACGCCACGCTTGCCGCCGCGCGCGATCAACGCATGCACGAGCGTGACCACCAGACGCGCGCCACTCGCGCCGATCGGATGGCCCAGCGCAACGGCGCCGCCATTGACGTTGAGCTTTTCCTGCGGAATGCCGAGGTCCGTCATCGGTGCCATCGCAACGCACGCGAAGGCTTCGTTGATCTCGAACAGGTCGACGTCAGCGATCGTCCAACCCGCCTTTTCCAGCACGCGACGCGTGGCTTCGACCGGGGCGGTCGTAAACAGCTCGGGTGCCTGCGCGTGGCCCGCGTGCGCGACGATGCGCGCAATGGGCTTTGCGCCGAGACGCTGCGCGGCGTCGGACGACATCAGCACGGCGGCGGCGGCGCCGTCGGAAATCTTCGACGAAGTCGCGGCGGTCAGCAGGCCGTCCTTGCCGAACGCGGCGCGCAGGCCAGGGATCTTCGACGGATCGATCTTGCCCGGCTCCTCGTCGGTGTCGACGACGACCTCACTCTTGCGGCCCTTCACCGTCACCGGAACGATTTCGGCCTTGAACGCGCCCGACGTCACCGCGTGCTGCGCGCGCTTGGCGCTTTCCGCCGCATAGGCATCGAGTGCTTCACGCGTGTAGCCGTAGGTGACGCAGGTCGCGTCGCCGAACACGCCCATGGCCTTGCCGTCGTAGGGGTTGGTCAGGCCGTCGTGGGCCATGTGGTCGAGGAACTCGGCGGAGCCGTAGCGGATGCCGGTCCGCGAGTTGTTGAGCAGATGCGGCGCATTGGTCATCGACTCCATGCCACCGGCGACGATCACCTCGGCCGAGCCGGCGCGGATCATGTCGGTGGCCAGCATCATGGCCTTCATGCCCGAGCCGCAGACCTTGTTGATGGTGATGCAGGCGGCGGAGGTCGGGATGCCCGCGGCGATCGCCGCCTGGCGCGCCGGCGCCTGACCGAGGCCCGCGGGCAGCACGCAGCCCATGATCACTTCCTGCACCACGTCGCTGGCGACGCCCGACTGCTCCAGCGCGCCGCGGATGGCGGTGGCCCCGAGCTCCGGGGTGGGGACGCCGGTGAACTGGCCGAGGAAGGAACCGATGGCGGTGCGCTTGGCACCGACGATGACGACGTCGCTCATGGCGAACTCCGGGAGGGGGCAGCCGGCGCCGGGGCCGGAACTACCCGATTATGCGGCGGCGTGTTGCGGTGCGGCAAACGTCGCCAAGCCCGCGAAATTGGACGCGGCGAAACGGGGCGATTGGCCGCCTGGATCGGCCGATGGCGGCGCCGAGCGCTAACGCCTTCTTGACGCGTCCAGAACACGGCCGTCGCAGAAATGAAAACGGGCGGCCGAGGCCGCCCGTCCTTGAAGCGATCTCAACGATCAGTTGTTGCCGTTGAACAGCTCGCGGCCGATCAGCATCCGGCGGATCTCGTTCGTGCCGGCGCCGATCGCGTAGAGCTTGGCGTCGCGCAGCAGGCGACCCGTCGGGTACTCGTTGATGTAGCCGTTGCCGCCCAGCGCCTGGATCGCTTCCAGCGTGACCTGCACGGCGGCTTCCGACGCATGCAGCAGGCATGACGCTGCATCCACGCGCGACTTGTGCCCCGCGTCGTAATCGCGCGCCACCTGGTAGGCGAACGCGCGCGACGACTGCAGCGATGTGTACATGTCCGCGACCTTGCCCTGCATCAGCCCGAACGTGCCGATCGCGTGGTCGAACTGCTTGCGCTCGCGCACGTAGGGCAGGGTGATGTCGAGCGCGGCCTGCATCAGGCCCAGGGGGCCGCCGGTGAGCACGAGGCGCTCGGTGTTGAGGCCCGACATCAACACCTTGACGCCGTTGTTCACCTCGCCGAGCACGTTCTCCTGCGGGATCTCGCAGTTCTCGAACACCAGCTCGCAGGTGTTGCTGCCGCGCATGCCGAGCTTGTCGAGCTTCTGCGCGGTGCTGAAGCCCTTCATGCCCTTTTCGACGATGAAGGCGGTCATGCACTTGCTGCCGGCGTCCTTGCCCGCGGTGCGCATGTAGACGACGAGCACGTCGGCCTCGGGGCCGTTCGTGATCCACATCTTGTTGCCGTTCGCGATCCACACGCCGTCGCGCAGTTCGGCACGGCAGCTCATGGAGCCAACGACGTCCGAGCCGGCACCCGGCTCGCTCATCGCGAGCGCGCCCTTCCACTCGCCGCTGCAGAGCTTCGGCAAATACTTCTGACGCTGCGCCTCGTTGCCGTTCGCATAGAGGTTGGACACGCACAGGTTCGAATGCGCGCCGTACGACAAACCCACCGAACCTGACGCGCGGGAAATCTCTTCCATCGCGACGAGATGCGCGAGATAGCCCATCTCGCTGCCGCCGTATTCGCCCGGCACGGTCATGCCGAGCAGGCCCATCTCGCCGAGTTTCGGCCACAGGTCCTGCGGGAAGACGTTGTCGTGGTCGATCTGCGCGGCGCGCGGCGCGATCTCGGATTCGGCAAAGCGACGCACAGCGTCGCGCAGGGCATCGATCTCTTCGCCGAGAGGGAACGGTCGCATGCTGAACTGCCTCACTTGGATTGCGTGGTGCGCCGATCAAGTGCGGGGCAGGCGAACCGCACGGCGCGAGCTCGTGCGGCTTGCCGCAGCCCCCCTTGAGTCAAGGGGGGCGCCGCGACAGCGGCGGGGGTTGTGGGTGCTGACGACTGGGGCCCGAGTTTTTCGCGAAGCGAAAAACGCAGGGGGATTTATCGGTCAAAGACCGATAAATCAGTGCCCGCCGCGAATGCGACCTTCGAAGCGCGGCTTCGAACGGCCCAGCGGGAGCTTGAGCTTGCCGAGCATCGCGATGCGCTCTTCGGCCATGCGGTCGGCGGCGCGGTAGGTCGGGATGCCGTCGCGGTCTGCGATCTCGTAGATGCGCGCGAGGTTGTGATAGATCGTGCGCATCATGCGCATCGCGCGCTCACGGTTGTAGCCCGTGATTTCCAGCGCCACGTTCATCACGCCGCCCGCGTTCACCGCGTAGTCCGGCGCATAGACGATGCCGCGCTTCTCGACTTCGTCGCCGATGGCGTTGTTCGCCAGCTGGTTGTTCGCGGCGCCGCAGATGATCTTCGCCTTCAGTCGCGGCAGCGTCTGCTCGTTGACGGTGCCGCCGAGCGCGCACGGCGAGTAGACGTCGGCGTCGACGTCGTAGATCGCATCCGGTGCAACGGCTTCAGCGCCGTACTCGTCAACCGCACGGTCGACCAGGGACTTGTTGATGTCGGTGACGAACACCTTGGCGCCGCGCTCGCGCAGCAGCTTCACGTATTCCATGCCGACGTGGCCGAGGCCCTGCACGGCATACGAATAGTTGCCGACTTCCTCGTTGCCGTACTTGCGGTTCAGCGTGGCCATCAGGCCCTGCAGCGCGCCGTAGGCGGTGAACGGCGACGGATCGCCCGAACCACCGTGCACCTGGTGCACGCCGGTCACGTATTCGGTTTCGCGGTAGACGTATTCCATGTCGTTGACGTCGATACCGACGTCTTCCGCGGTGATGTAACGACCGCCCAGCGAATCGACGAACTTGCCGAACGCGCGGAACAGCGCTTCGGACTTGTCCTTCGACGGATCGCCGATGATCACGGCCTTGCCGCCACCGATGTCGAGACCCGCCACCGCGTTCTTGTAGGTCATGCCGCGCGACAGGCGGAGCACGTCGTTCAGCGCTTCCTGCTCGCTCGCGTACGGCCACATGCGCGTGCCGCCGAGGGCCGGGCCGAGCACGGTGTTGTGGATCGCGATGATGGCCTTGAGGCCCGCGTCCTTGTTGTGGCAGAACACGACCTGCTCGTGGCCGGTGGTGTCGAGGGTTTCGAAGATCATCTCGGGCTCCGCGTCGGCACCGACGAAACGCGCTCCGCGCTTTCCGGCCGACTGGTTTGGTGTGAGTCAGTGAAACGGCGTTGAAACGGCAAAGGTGCTGCAGGGTGCCCGGCGGCAAACGGCCCGACACAGAAGCGGGATTTTAGCCCACTCGCGTTCCCCGGGCCTGTACCCCGGAGGAGGGGACTTCAGCGATGCCGCCGTTCGCAGGCGTACGGCCGCTTGATGGCGGCGCGATCAGAACGCGCGGTAGGCCCGCTCGCGCAGCCACAGCGTGGCCAGCCACTTCTCGCCGCGCACCACGGGCAGGCCCGCGTGAAGCGAGGCGGGCTGCGGGCGACCGTCGGCATCCAGATTGTCGAACACCACTGCACGCCCGGCCTGCGGCTCGACGCGCAGATCGCGCTCCGGGAATTCCGTCGCCCCGCCTTCAGCCGGCGTATTGAGATAGGCGCAGATCGTGCGCCGACGATTGCCCGCCTGCGGCCCGTCGCGCTCGATCGCGTCCGGCGGTAGGTAGTCGCGATGCGGGCGGTATTCCTGTCCCGGTTCGTAGCGCAGCACGATGAGCTGTTCGGCGTCGACGAGTTCCGCGCCCGCGGCCGCGGCCATGCGCAGCTGCACCAGGCGCAAGGCGAAGTCCTCCGTCAGCGGATCGAACGAGGCATCGCTGCTCGTGCGCAGCGATTCCCGGCCGACTTCGCGTCCATCCGGCGAATGCACCTGCGACGCCCGCAGCATCGGCTGCGCGCTCGCGACCAGCAGGCGGCATTCGTCGACGGACAGCAGCCCGTCGATCTGCGCGATGCCGGGATCGGTCGCAAGCACGGTCGACGGCGGCGGATCCAGCACTTCCTCGAGTACCAGTGACGAGGGCGGTACCAGATGCCTCGGCGCCGCCGGCACCGCGATGATCTCCGGCAGGTCGGTGAACCCGCTCTCGCGCAGGCGCGCCTTGAGCTGCGACGCCGCCTCCGGATTCGCAGTCACGCCTTCACCGCGACGCAGGCGTTCGGCGAGCAGTTGGGCAGCGATCGCGTCACCGCGTCCGGCGGCGTGATCGAGCAGCTGCACGGCCAGCGCCTGGTCCTGCAGGTTGGGTTTGCGTCCGAAGTGGATCGCGGCGGCACGCAGGGCGGGCGGGTGCCCGGCCTGCACCGCGGCGAGCAGGCGCGCGGCGACCTTCTCGTCCCGCGGCAGTGCCTTGTTTCCCAGCCCGATCAGCGCGAGGAAGTAACCCGCGACTGGCTGGCCTGCGGCCTCCGCACGTTCCAGTGCCTCGATCGCGCCCGGCAGGTCCGTGTCGGTGCCGACGCCGTACATCCGCATCCGCCCCAGCTCGATCAGCGACCCCACATGTCCCGCCGCGGCGGCCTTCACATGGATGGCGTGCGCCTCCTCCATCTGCAGGTCGGCGACGAGGCCGGCCGCGAGGCGGTGCAGGTCGTCCGGGGCGCCGCTCGCGGCCTTCGCGCGCAGGGCGCCGATGTCGTTGGAATCCGTCATGGCGCGCAGCGTAACCGACCCTACGCGGCAGGCAGGGCCCGTACGGACGCCTTGTTACAATCGCCGCATCCTTAGAAATAGATGTGCGACCGCCATGAGTTCGCCTGCCGACCGCCTGCCCGAAACCACCGCCACCGCCACGGAGACCGCAACGCCGCTGCGTTTCGTCACCGCCGCGAGCCTGTTCGACGGGCACGACGCCGCCATCAACATCATGCGCCGCCTGATCCAGGGGCAGGGCGCGGAAGTCATCCACCTGGGCCACAACCGTTCGGTGGAGGACGTCGTCCGCGCGGCGCTGCAGGAAGACGCCGACGCGATCGCGCTGTCGTCCTACCAGGGCGGCCACGTCGAGTATTTCAAGTACATGGTCGACATGCTGCGCGAGCGCGGCGCCAGCCACATCCGCGTGTTCGGCGGCGGTGGCGGCACGATCACGCCGGAGGAAATCCGCGAGCTGCAGGCCTATGGCGTGGAGCGCATCTACCACCCGAACGACGGCATGCACATGGGCCTGGTCGCGATGATCGAGGACGTGATCCGTCGCGCCTCGGCCGCGCGCCTGGATAGCCAGCCCGACACCACGCACCCGGCGATGACCGACGAGATCGCGCTCGGTCGCATGCTCAGCGCGATCGAAGAGGGCGCGTTCGACGAAGCGCAGCTCGCGCACCTGCGCAAGCAGTGGCAGCTGGCCGGCAGCAAGACGCCGGTGGTGGGCATTACCGGCACGGGCGGTGCGGGCAAGTCCTCGGTCACCGACGAACTGCTCAACCGTTTCCTCGCGCATTTCCCCGACATGCACATCGCGGTGATCTCGGTCGACCCGACCCGTCGCCGCACCGGTGGTGCGCTGCTGGGCGACCGCATCCGCATGAACTCGCTGCGCAGCAACCGCGTCTACATGCGCTCGATGGCGACGCGCCGCCAGCACGCGGCGACGAACGTCGTGCTGCGCGACTGCATCGGCTTCCTCAAGGCCACGGGCTACGACCTCGTCATCGTCGAAACCGCCGGTATCGGGCAGAGCGATTCGGAGATCGTCGACCTCGTCGATTTCCCGATGTACGTCATGACGTCCGACTTCGGCGCGCCGAGCCAGCTCGAGAAGATCGACATGCTCGATTACGCCGAGCTCGTCGTGCTCAACAAGTTCGACAAGCGCGGTGCCGAAGACGCCCTGCGAGACGTGCGCAAGCAGTGGAAGCGCAACCGCGTCGCGTTCCAGATGCCGGATGAGGATGTGCCGGTCTATCCCACCATCGCCTCGCAGTTCAACGACCCCGGCATCAGCTGGATGTTCGCCAACTTCTGCCGCCTGCTGCGCGAGAAGCTTCAGCTGCCGAGCGAGAAGTGGACGCCCGACATCGACACCTCGCTGCGCGAACCGCGCGCCACCGTGCTGATCCCCGGCAGCCGCGTGCGCTACCTCGCCGAGATCGCCGAGCAGGGCCGCGGCATCAACCGCCAGATCGAGACGCAGGCCGAGATCGCCGACCGCGCGCAGTCGCTGTGGCAGGCGTTGAAGGAACTCGGTGACGCGCACCTGCCGAAGGCGCTCGACCTGTACGACAGCGCCGACCTGCTCGGCACCAGCGTGCAGCCCACCGGCTCGAACGTGCCCGACAGCCCGTCGCCGTCCGTGCCGGTGCCGGCGGCCGAAACCACCGTCGACCGCTCGCTGCTCACGCTGCGCCAGCGCTACAACGACGCGGTGCAGTCGCTCACGTCTGAAGCGCTGAAGCTGCTGCGCGAATGGCCGGCGCGTTTGAAGTCGATCACCGACGACATCACCGAATACAAGGTTCGCGACAAGGTCATCCGCGTCGAGAACTACCGCGAGTCGCTCTCGCACCAGAAGATCCCGAAGATCGCCGCGCCCACCTACAAGGGCTGGGGCGAACTGCTCACGTTCCTGCAGAAGGAAAACCTGCCGGGCGAGTACCCGTATACCGGTGGCGTGTATCCGTACCGCCGCACCGGCGAGGACCCCATCCGCATGTTCGCGGGCGAGGGCACGCCGGAGCGCACCAATCGCCGCTTCCATTACCTCAGCGTTGGCCAGCCGGCCGCGCGCCTGTCGACCGCGTTCGACAGCGTCACGCTGTACGGCGAAGACCCGGCGCCGCGCCCGGACATCTACGGCAAGATCGGCAACTCGGGCGTCAACATCCCCACGCTCGACGACATGAAGAAGCTGTACTCCGGCTTCGACCTGTGCGCGCCCAGCACGTCGGTGTCGATGACGATCAACGGCCCCGCGCCGATGATCCTCGCGATGTTCATGAACACTGCGATCGACCAGCAGGTGGAGAAGTACCTGCGCGAGGACCAGTCCCGCTGGGATGCCGCGCACGACAAGATCGAGAAGATGTTCGAAGGCCGCGTGCGGCCCAGCTATGAAGGCCCGCTGCCGGAAGGCAACGACGGCCTGGGCCTCGGCCTGCTGGGTGTCACGGGCGATGAAGTCGTCGAACCCGAGGTCTACGAGCGCATCAAGGCCTACACGCTGCAGACCGTGCGCGGCACCGTGCAGGCCGACATCCTGAAAGAAGACCAGGCGCAGAACACCTGCATCTTCAGCACCGAGTTCGCCCTGCGCATGATGGGCGACATCCAGCAGTACTTCGTCGATCGCAAGGTCCGCAACTTCTACTCGGTGTCGATCAGCGGTTATCACATCGCCGAAGCCGGCGCGAACCCGATCAGCCAGCTCGCCTTCACGCTGAGCAACGGCTTCACCATCGTCGAGTACTACCTGGCGCGTGGCATGAACATCGACGACTTCGCGCCCAACCTGTCGTTCTTCTTCAGCAACGGCATGGACCCGGAGTACACCGTCATCGGCCGCGTCGCCCGCCGCATCTGGGCCCGCGCCATGCGCGAGCGCTACGGCGCCTCGCCGCGCAGCCAGATGATGAAGTACCACATCCAGACCAGCGGCCGGTCCCTGCATGCGCAGGAGATCCAGTTCAACGACATCCGCACCACGCTGCAGGCCCTGTACGCGCTGTTCGACAACTGCAACAGCTTGCACACCAACGCCTACGATGAAGCCATCACCACGCCGACGGAAGAAAGCGTGCGCCGCGCCGTCGCGATCCAGATGATCATCAACAAGGAGCTGGGGCTCAACTTCAACGAGAACCCCTGGCAGGGCAGCTTCATCGTCGACAAGCTCACCGACATCGTCGAAGAAGCCGTCTACAAGGAGTTCGAAGCCATCAGCGAGCGCGGCGGCGTGCTGGGCGCCATGGACACCATGTACCAGCGCGGCAAGATCCAGGAAGAGTCGCTGTACTACGAACACAAGAAGCACGACGGCTCGCTGCCGCTGGTGGGCGTCAACACCTTCCTCGGCAAGGACGGCCACTCCGACGTCGCCACCGAGATCGAACTGATCCGCTCGACCGAGGAAGAGAAGGGCCAGCAGATCAGCAACGTCGCCGGCTACCAGGGCAACCGCAACGCGCGGGCAGGGGACGGCCTACGCTTCCTGCAGAAGACCGCCCGCGAGCGCCGCAACGTATTCGAGGCGCTGATGGAGGCGGTGAAGACGCATTCGCTGGGGCAGATCAGCCATGCGCTGTATGAGGTGGGTGGGGAGTACAGGCGGAATATGTAATGGGCTGAGCGGTGCAGCTATCCAGGTTCGTCGGCCATAGCTGACGAAAACGGATGCGCGATGCAGGTGCTTGCGTTCAGTCACGGTTTGCCAAGTCTAGGAGAGCCAATGAAGGCGCAATATCTGGATAAAAGGTCTGAGCGAAAAGCCACCTGTTATCTATGCTCGATCAAGCTCGGCGACTACCTAGCCTCGCTTCCAGCTTCATATGAAGATTACGAGGTCCAGCGCGAGATCGTCTCAAACGTCTACTTGGACCATCTTGTGTCCACAGTACTTGAGCGACGACACATACCCCCTATTGTGTTGATCGCCAAAACTGTGTCCAAAAACGGCTCGTCGCTAACAATCGAGAACTTTAAGATTTTGGACGGGTTGCAGCGCACATATAGGCTGCACGCGATACAGCGAACGATTGAATTTGCGCTGTCAGAGCACCTGGATCCGAGCGAACTCTTGGGACTTTCGCGCTTCGCGTTCTCGCGCAAGTTTTCGACCGAACTGCGCCAGCACAGTTCGAATACCGAGATTCTGAGGGCGGTCTTGGAGTTTCGTTCCGAGCACGGGGCTGATGAGCTTCGAAACTGCTTATCGAAGAATCCCCAGTGGTTTGAGGTATGGACTGGCCTCACGGCCGCTGACGAAGTCCGAAAAATGCTGATCCTCAACGCGGGCCATAAGCCTGTGAAGACACGCCATCAGCTTGAGCTGCTGTTCCTCAATCTACTCCCGGTTCTTCGTAGAGCGGGGGCTGGCAAGTTCGAAATCGTTCGCGAGAAAGAGGTTGGTTCGTCGCAGTTCAGCAAAGTCAGAGCACCTGGAGAGTTCCACTTTGCTCATTTAATTACCGCGATGCTTTCCTTCCTGAGGGGGAGGCCAGTTGCTGCGTCGACAGGCCTAGTCCAGGAGGTCAATGGTGCTTCCGATGATGAGGAAGATGCGACGCTGGCAATCGATCCGGAATTGTTCAACGAGGCAGTCCGTTTCCTAGTTCGCTTAGAGGCACTTCTGGAGGAACAGCACGGCGACCTCGCTCGCCTTTGGATCGGACGGGAAGTAACGCTTTCAGGGCTGTTTGCTGGGCTCGGCGCGTATTTTGCCGAGTCCAACTCCAGAGAGTTTCCCTTCAAAAAGTTCATCGCCACACTTAAAGCCAACCCGAAAGCTTTAAGGCTTTCAGAATTTGAATCTACACGAAACAGTCTGGATCTCAGCAAGATAAACATCGGAAATGTAAATCGACTTGCTGTCTTCAATGCCACGTTGAGTCTTCTGCATAACCCTTCGAGCAACCTCCATTGGCGCAAGTATTTCGCTATGGAGGCGGCGTGAAGAAGTACGAGGTTCTATACGATTGGTTGTATGCGCAGATTACGCATCTCTCGGATTCGCCAGCCGCTGAGACCTTTGCTGCAGGGCTTGTCGGGCCCGCCCAAGACGAGTTCGTCACCCTGACCGAAACGTTGCGAAATTTTGGGGCGGAGGTTGCCGGCGCAAAAGCTGGCCGTGCGCTTCTTGGCAGGTGGGGCGAGATTGCGGTTGCACTTGACGAGTTTGGTAGAAGGTTCCCTACTTTCCCGGATTTTCGCCGCGATTTGTTAATTGCATTCTGCTGCGTCGCAGGCTGGCTGTGCGTAAATCATGCCCCTGTACTGGATGCGGCTGACGTCGACGAAACGGCGTTTACAGTCCATGGTATTCCTGGGGTTGAGCTCGCCCCAGCCTGGTTCCTTCATGAGAACGCCCGACAGCCCAACGAGTCCTTGGTTGTGTTCGATTCGCGGGATCTTGCGACCTTTGAGGCGGGGCTTGCGTCCGCTGCAGCTTCGCAAGAGCTGGCTTTCGCCTTTCTTGCGGCCTTAGCGGTCGCAGAGCCGGTTGTCACTTGCCCCTGTGCGGTAGTCAAAAAATCAAATCCTCAACTCGGCATTAAAGAGATTGAGGCCTTTGTCGAGCTGCATCTTGCAATGGCCGGGCTGCCCACGCATACGCCACGGCGTATTAGTCGCACGCCGGCCGTGGTGGATAAGGATTCCGTCCGGGCAGAGTCGGCGTACCACCAATGGGCCGATGTGCTCCGAGTGTTAAGCGAATACAACAGCAGAGACGAGCTTCTGTTGAAGTATCTGACCATATACCACGTTATAGAAAATTTGATGTTCAAGATGCCGATTGTGGACCTAGAGCGGCAGAGAAACGGCTCTATGTTTTCAATCCGAGATTTTCGTCGGCTTTACGACTCGGTTAGCCTGAAAGAATTGCCTGCGTTAGAAAAGCTGTTCGAAACGGCTTTTGACCTACATGCGACGAGTGTCGTTAAGTACGGGAAGCTGGTCCGCGACACCTGGAGCGCATTGGTGGCGGCCCATGGTTCCGCTGCAATTAATAGCGCCCTGCAGCGGCTGGGGTATGAAAAAAGTGCGTCCGATTTCTCAGGACAACGCGTGCACGGCAATTACGCGAAGCTTGTCTACATAGTGCGAAATTCGATCGTTCATAACAAAGAGACAGAGTTTCACTTGACGTCTCAGTCTCTGAGCGCAGAGATTTCGCAACTCATAGAAGAATTTCTGCTCCCCACCCTAGAGCAGATCGCGTTCGGAATGATCGGGATTCCGAATGGCAAGTTGTGGTATGGGCGCAAAGAGCTGGTGTTGTATTGAGTTCCGGAAATGGGGTTGGGTTCATTTTCTGCGGCCTTGAGCCCGACTGGAAATGGGGTCAGGTTCGCTTCCAATGGATAGGGAATCTGCCCCGTCATTGACTCCGGCGCGCGTTGGCGGTTGCGTTGTCGCGATCTGCAGGTAGGGTTCGGTCTAGCTGTATTTCCAGTGGCTAACGGTTTTTGTCGATGGCCTCGTCGCAGTGCACCAACACGAGTAAAAAAGGGTCAGGCTCATTTCTTGAGAATTGGACCCGACCCTTTTTCTACACCACGCCGACGGAAGAAAGCGTGCGCCGCGCCGTCGCGATCCAGATGATCATCAACAAGGAGCTGGGGCTCAACTTCAACGAGAACCCCTGGCAGGGCAGCTTCATCGTCGACAAGCTCACCGACATCGTCGAAGAAGCCGTCTACAAGGAGTTCGAAGCCATCAGCGAGCGCGGCGGCGTGCTGGGCGCCATGGACACCATGTACCAGCGCGGCAAGATCCAGGAAGAGTCGCTGTACTACGAACACAAGAAGCACGACGGCTCGCTGCCGCTGGTGGGCGTCAACACCTTCCTCGGCAAGGACGGCCACTCCGACGTCGCCACCGAGATCGAACTGATCCGCTCGACCGAGGAAGAGAAGGGCCAGCAGATCAGCAACGTCGCCGGCTACCAGGGCAACCGCAACGCGCGGGCAGGGGACGGCCTACGCTTCCTGCAGAAGACCGCCCGCGAGCGCCGCAACGTATTCGAGGCGCTGATGGAGGCGGTGAAGACGCATTCGCTGGGGCAGATCAGCCATGCGCTGTATGAGGTGGGTGGGGAGTACAGGCGGAATATGTGATGGCCTAAGCGGCAGCCGAGTTATTCAAGGACGGGGGCATGGATAACAAAGAACTCGCGGTTCGGTGCCATGAGATCCAGACGGGGTTAGCGAACAAGGTCGTCGACGACTTTGAACAGCTGACGCTGGTCGGTAGCGCGGTTCGGCTAGCCCTTCATATTCAGGGTCTGCCCACCATCGATTACGAAAAGCTCAAGCTTGTCGCTAGTCATTTCTTGGATATCAGCCCACTCGCGCTGCGGGCGGTCGTCGAGATGCTGGCCGAGGTCGAGTTTGTAAAGCTGGCGACAACTGGGCGGACAATCGACAAGGTCGTGCCCGATGTGCCGTACTACGAGAGTCTGTACGAAACGATAGGCGAGTACGCCGCGGACGTCGGTCTGAATGAGACCGAGCAGCTTTCGGTCGAGCTGTTGCGGCGGCTTGCCAAGTCGCCAGATAAGTTGGATGCGCTGCGCAATGCGGTGGGTGCCGACAGTCGGCGTTTCGACCGTGCAGTGTCCTTGGGCGTTGACGGTGGCTACATCAAGAAGAATCGGCATCGCGGTAAAGATCTTCTACTCAGCCCTGCCTATTTCACGGAGAACGCCGACATCTTCGCCGACGCAGTGGCGAAGTCCGGCGCAAAGGGCGTCCAAAGGGTTCTGCAGGAGTTGCGAAATAATCAGGGCGTGCCGTTGTCAGTGCTCGAGGCCGCTTCGAAGAAGGGGAATTCGAATCTGACGGCTGACGAGATCGCGATATTGCAGCGGTTGGCCGGCGATGGTGTTGTCCGGCCGCCGACGATCGTTACGTCGCACTCGGGCGAGAACCACTTCATGTTCACGCCCACACCGGGAAGCGCTGCGTTGGCGGGTTCGAAGCGCGAAATTTACGAGCGCGCAATGGCGATCGTTGCGGCAATCCGTCAGGGGCAGTACTTGCCGAGGGAGTTTGCGGTGCGCAATCCGGCGGCGATCATCGGCCAGCTGAAGCACCACGGTAAATTGGGTCGCGCGACGACGGAAGCTCGGGAGCAGTACCAAAATCTTCAGCACCTCCGAATTGCCAGGCTCGTTCCTGTAGGCAATGGGTACGCCGAACTCCACGTCATTGAGACGCAGGAAAACACCGAGGCGCTGGAGATGGCCTATCAGCTCGTGACTAGCGGTGGGGTAGCGGGGATCGAAGTGGACGAAGACGCGCGTCGTGCGCTTCAGCAGGAGCAGCACTACGTTGAGTCGCTGATCGCGAGCGCTAAGCTGAAGGAGTCTACGAAAGCCCCTCTTTCCGAAGAGGCCGCCCACCAGCTCGAAATAATCTTCAATAAATAAGATGATCAAGGACCGCGCGATCAAGGAGTTGGCGTTGCGCTATGCAGCGACACGTCGATGGTATCCACACATGGAAGTGGAGGTTGCACCACCGGCGCGAGTGGGTCAGCGCGTGTCGTTAGTCACCGATATCGACGTAATCGCGGTTGTACCCGATCCGGTTTTGGGCACGCAATCGATACTTTTCGACTGCAAGACGAAAGCCGCTGAGTCGGGCGCGAACCGGTCGCTATGGCTCGGTGGATTGATGCGTCACTTCGGCGCTGAGCAGGCGTTCTGTGTGCTTAAGAAGGCCAGTATCGAATCCGATCACCGGCAGGTCGCGCAGGAGCTCGGTGTGGTCCTTATCCCTGAGGACGAATTCGAGACCTTCGCGAAGGTTAGCTCAGGCAAAGATTTGACCCGCGAGGCGGCAGTCGCTTCGATTGACGCTTGGGAGCGGATTGCGGGCCTCAAGGCAAGGTTTCCGGCTCTGGGACCGTTGCTGACCTACAGGGCGGGGGAGTTTTGGCGCATGCGGTCAAGCCACTCTGGTTGCCGCAGGGTCGTAGCTAACGTTCTCGAAACGCGAGCTGAGTTTGATCCGGCGCACGTCGAGCACGAGGTCCTGTTCGGCGACCTCGCCTCCATGTTCGGCCTTTCATTGACCGCTTTGGTTTCGTCGATCTTTCGGATCATGCTCTTACCGGCGTCGGGTGCCGACTTCGAGGAGGCCGTCCGCATGAAGCTGTACGGGGGCAGGGAGGCGTACGAACAACAGAATCGTCTGTTTAAGCTCGTTAAGCAGTCTCGCCATGGTGACGACTTCGACGACGATCTTGCACCGCCGGAATGGCCGCGTTTCACCAAGCTGTTGCGGCAGCTGCTCGACGATCCGAATGCAGTAATGCGCGCGAGCTTGATACTTAAAGAGTGCGCGTATGGCTTGATTGCCGGTGATCGCGCATATTTGTCTGCGTTGGCGAAGAGCGACGGTCAGGCAGTGCGCTTCGCGATTCTGATGGCTGATTACTTCTCTAGGGCTACCCGAGTTCCTCCCGAGTTTGGCGTACGTATCGAAAGCCGCCTGTTAGCGTTGGCCTAGAGCGGTTGCGCCATTTCCGGATAGCGCTTTTCGGAGCATCGACCGTAAGGCCTAGTCCGACGCTCGGCGGAATGTGCTTAGCACCTTAGCCTCGCGATCTGCAGCTGAAGCAGCACCACGGGGGTTGGCGTGCCCAGTTCTCACGATAAGAGCGCGTTGTTTCAGTCTTCGATATTCTCACGGCGGCCGCTCGAGCGGCTGACAGGTTGCGAACGCAATTTGCTGATGTAGGCATTGCCATCAATCCCGCCTCCGATCTCGGTCGACTAATAGAGCTTGCAATCGACTACAGCGAGAACGGGTTGCCACCGTCAGACGAACCGGGGCACGTGCGCGCACTGCTAAATGGGCAGCACGTTGATCGATTGGCACAAGCTGCGAGCGTCCTCACGGGACATCCGGATTCGAAGACCCACCTTTGGCCGTTGAAGAAGGGCGCTATCGGCCCGGGTGATCGCAGCCCTTCAAGAGCCAAGGATAAGTTGTGGGAGTTGGAGCTTTTGCATCTGCTAAGAAGTCGAAACGTAACGGCGGAACTGCGTGAGCCGGACGTTATGGTTGCGTTGCCGTCCGGCGAGTTGGCAATTGCATGCAAGCGTATCTATTCGGCGAAAAACGCGGAACTGCAGTTGTCGACTGGAGTGAGGCAGATTTCAAACGCTACGGTGCCCGGGCTCTTGGCCGTGTGCGTTGACGATCTGCTGCCGCCCTACTGCATCGTGGAGGCTCGGTCTCCTGATGATGCCGTCGCC
This sequence comes from Lysobacter sp. TY2-98, assembly GCF_003367355.1. Taxonomy (NCBI): domain Bacteria; kingdom Pseudomonadati; phylum Pseudomonadota; class Gammaproteobacteria; order Lysobacterales; family Lysobacteraceae; genus Lysobacter; species Lysobacter sp. TY2-98. The sequence continues at coordinate 1,643,861 of NZ_CP031413.1, read as the reverse complement.
TTCTTAGATAACCACAACATCGATTTTTTAAACCGTCATCACACGCGGCTGGCCGGCTACATCGCCGCGAAGCGTCTGTGTGGCGTCTTAGTCGCTTCGTCAGCTGCTATACGCCACCCACCCGAAGTCGGCGAAATCGCTGTTGCCATGCAATCGACGATTTGGACTACGCCTCAATGCGGCGCGGACCAGTTGCTTAAAATGGAAGAGTTGGGAGCCCTGTTGTTCGAAAGCCCGACTGGTCAACCTTGGCTTCAAGTGGAGCCTTCGAAGCGATAGTCACTAGGCGCGTGCACAGGTTTTTGCACTACAGGCAGGTAGCACATAGGGTTTAGCTCGCATCCCCCGCTGATCGCCGTGCCGCCGCAGCGGACCGCAGCTCGGTGCGTGGCCTGAGAGCACCTCGGGCTTCGTCCTGACGGGGTCGCTGCTCGACGGCTTCTACGGTCGGTGTACAGCGAGCGAAAACTCGTTGGAATCAATCCGTGTGAGTTCCGGCAGGGCGCGGCACAAATCTGGCTCCAAGCTGATCCAGAATGTCGTTCCCCGTGGTTGAGTCGTATTCTCCGCCAAGCATCACCATGACCTGTACGGCGGTAATGCCGACGGCTTGAGCGTGATCAATGGCTTGGATGATTTTGGATTCCGGGTAGGACGCACCGATTCCGTTGCTGGCAATGTAACCGTTCGCAATTTGGTTACCGCCGTGGGTGAATGAATGGAAAAAGCCGAATGCGTTCTGATATAGCTCCGAGAAGATCCTGAATTGATCGAAGGGAGGATGCGCCTCAATCTGTTGAGCCAAATTGCCCTTGGGCGCATTGTCATTCTTGAGGAAATCTAGAGCGCTTTCCTCGTCGCCGCAGAGAAGGAACCAAGAGCCTCGCTTGAATTTGTCGTTCATGGGGCGAAGTAGGCTGAAAGCGCTGCCAGCGAGTTCCCCGCTCGAGTTAAGAACAAGCATGTTGATCGCAACTGCGTCGTCGTACGCCGCGCGCAGCAGCGCGAGTGCCGTGCGATGGTGCTCAGGCATGGATCCTGGCATCCGGAGTCGGCTGGCCTGTTCGCCGGCAAATTGGAGGTCTTGCAGGTTTCGGTCGGCTCTCTCTTGCAAGGCGGTCATCGCGGTGTCCGTGAGGGATGGCAAGCGGCGTCGAAAATGTAACCGGGGAGAAGTGGTCAGTTTCCAGAAGTCGGGTCAGATTGCATTTCTCCAGAAACAGGGGTCAGAGTCGAATTTCAAGAAATGGGGTCGGGTTCCATTTTCGTGCGAATCGCGCTTTGATCTTTCGCTCCAGTCGTCGCAGATAAGCGCATGAACTCTGACGCTGTCGAGCTAGAGCAGTCCCTCGCAACAGAGGAATCGGTTGATCGACTGTCGTTCGAGTGGCTTTACCGCCGCGTTAGCGCGTACGTCGACAAGACATCTTCCGAAAGTCCATCCCTCACTGAAAGGTGGGCCACTCGGTTGGCGTTCGCTAGCGCCGGGGTTGGCTTGCTAGCCGCCATGTTGTCTCCGGCCGTCCTCTCGCCGCCGGCAGCGCTAAACGTAATGAAGGTCGCTCTGGCATGTGAGTGCTTGGGAGGCGCGGTGGCAGCCATTCGGATGCTCTGGCGTCAGGTGCCGCACTGGCGCCGACTGCGCGCGAATCATGCTGCGGAGATGGATCGCGAGTTCCACCTATGGCGTGATCTCATCTCCGAAATGCGCGCCTTTCCACGATCGCAGCGCGAGCAGATGCTCAGCTTTGCCAAGCAATTGCGAGAAGGCATGACCTATCGGTTGGGTCTTGCGCTTGGCGGCGTCGAACGCCTTGGCGTGTTCCCGATATTGGTTGCGTTGTACCTTCAGTTCCGAAACTGGAAGTTTGGCGATTGGGCGGCTGCGTTCGACGTCCACCTCGTAGGCGGTTTGCTGATCTGGGCGATTGCCCTGCTGTACGTCATGGGATGGGCGCTCGTCGGACTACGCGTCCGCCTCTCCACGTACATCGACCTGCTCGAAGAGTCGATTGCTGACTGAGCTGCCCGCTGGAAAGCAGGTAAGAACACGGGTCAGAGTCGAATTTCGCTCTGGTCGACGCTCGAATGAAGCAGGGGTCAGAGTGCAATTTCGCCCCGTGGTGACCGCGGCCGCAACGCATTGATCACTTCGCGTTGGCGCGCGTCGGCTAGCCTGCCGCTGCACCTGTTGCACATCCCCCAACACATAAGGCGCAGCCCATGACTCATCGTTTCCCGTCGTTCTCCACCACCGTCGCCACGGCCCTTCTGGGCGCGGCGCTGATGCTGCCTGCGTCGGCCAACGCCGCGTGCCGTCAGGTGGGCGACAGCTGGCTCACAGGCGACTGCTCACCGCGGGGTAGCACCTGCGAACGCCACCTCGTCGTCAGCTACGGCTACTACGGGAACGACGCGCAGCCGTTGATGACCGTCGCGCGATACCGCCGAACGTCTCAGCAGTGGTACTTCGTGCACCTCTACTCGATCCACTGCTGACGGCACGCCGGCGCGACGCCGCTTGCGGCCGCGCCGACGAGGTGAGTGCAAAGGCCGCCCTCGGGCGGCCTTTTTCATACGTGACTTTCCTGCACGGTGTCCGAAACACGCGTCAGAGTTGAGTTTCGGAAAACACCACTCTGACCCCGGTTGTCCCGGTTGTCGCTCAAGGAGGCCCGCGCGCGACCGTTAACGGACGCGACGCAGTCCCGGAGGTGGGGCCGACGAGGCCCCTCGATATGCTCGGCTCACTGAAAGACCTCGTGCTGACCCGCGATGCCAAGCAGCGCATCCGCCTCGCGCATTCGGGCCTGGCGTCGGTGTTGCTGCTCGCGGCCGTCGCGGCGATGCATGGCATGGCCGCGTTCGGCGTCAATGACGGCAAAGGGCTGTGGCCGTGGACGGTGGCGTCGGTCACCTGCATCGTCACGTTGTTCGCGGCGATCCGATTCGGTTGGTCGGCGCGTCTGAAGGATCCATCGCTGACGGTCGTGCAGTTGCTGTTCGCCGTGGCGTGCAGCGCGTCGGCCTATCGGGTCGCGGGCGCGGGACACGGTGCGCCGCTCCTGATGGTCTCGGTGGTGTTGATGTTCGGCATGTTCGGACTGCGCGCGGTGCAGGCGTGGCTGATCGGCGGCTATTCGGTTCTGGCGTTCGGGCTCGCCATGTATTCCGGCGTCCGCGCGCGTCCGGACATCTACGACCCCCGCGTGCAACTCGCGTATTTCATCTGCCTGATCCTGTTCGTATGCGGTCTGACGGCGGTCAGCCAGCGCGTCTCGGCCATGCGCGACCGGCTCCGCGCGCAGCGCGCGGAACTGGCCGCGGCGCTGGAGCGCATCAGCCTGCTGGCGACATCCGACGACCTGACCGGGCTGCTGAACCGCCGCGCGATGTCCGAACTCCTCGAACGCGAGCGGCAGCGGTCGGATCGCGCGGGGCATGCGTGGTGCGTGGCCATCCTCGACATCGACCACTTCAAGCGCATCAACGACGTGCACGGACACGCCGCGGGCGACGAAGCGTTGCGCGTCGTCGCCCGCGTCTGCACGAAGGCGATGCGCAGCTGCGACGCGGTGGCGCGCTGGGGCGGCGAGGAGTTCGTGCTGCTGTTCCGGGACGTGGATCCGGCGCACGCCGTGGACGCGGCCGAACGTATCCGGGCAAGCGTCGCGGCTTCACCCGTCAGTTTCGGGGCGGCGACGTTCGGCCTGACCGCATCGATCGGCGTTGCGACCCATCAGCGCGGCGATGAGATCGCGCAGACGCTGTCGCGCGCCGATCGTGCGCTGTACATGGCGAAGGTCGCCGGTCGTGATCGTGTGCGGGATGCCACAACGGGCTGATGCGATCCGCGCCTGCTCACTGCCGATGTGTCGCGAAAGGGGGTGGATGCAGCCAAGCGGGTTGATTGCTCGAAAGCAGGGGTCAGGTTCTATTTGGGCCTACGAGAAGCGGGGTTAGGTCCAATTTCTTCCCACAGGCGAAAACTCGCCGGTTCTTTTCCCACGGAGAGTGATCGGGCGCCCTTCAACCGAAGCGCCGCCATCGGCTGGGCGTGTTCGCTAGACTGCCGGCCAACGTTTGGGGAAACGTCGCCGTGATCGCGATCCGTGCCACAGGGCTTTTACTGGCCTGTTTTCTTGCGGGATGCAATTCATCTAGCCCTGATGCGGCGTCGCGCGAAGGCGCGCCACCGTCCCGTGCAGGTCAGCCGCTCGACCCGCTCGAGATGGCTGCACGCGTCGCGAAGATTCGCGCGCACGCGGTCATGGGCGATCAGGAGGGCGTTCGGCGCGAAGCCGATGCCATGCAGGATGACCTCCGGCGCTCGATGAAGCTTCCAGACGCGGGACGGCCCATCGATCGCGAAGCAGCGCGCGTTGCCGCCAAGCGCGTGCCGGGCGTGCATTCGGTGGTGTGGGTGGACCGTTCGAACCTGCTCGCGCTCGTGGATCACAATGAACAGCGCACGATGGAGACCGTCGACGCGATCTGTCGCGAGTTGGATCCGCTGGGTGACACACTCGCCGTTGTCGTCCATCTGCAGAGTCGCGTGGCGCGCACGGGCGACGAGCTGGAAACGGTGTCCCGGAATTGCCAGCTGGCCGAAGGCGACCGTGCGTTGCTGCAGGAGCGCCGTCAGCTGGACGTGCTCTCCCCCGAAATTCGTGCCGAGCATGCCGCGCAGCAGCATGGGGGGCAGAGCGGCGTCGCCTCCGAGCGCAAGGCGAACGACGCTGCACGTCTCATCGAGTCGAGCACGCCGGAGATGTAGCTCGACGCGTTTCGTCTTATCCCGGCCTCACCATCGCACCGCAGTCGGAAGGCTGTAGCCAAAAGAAAAGAATTGAAATGGAACGCACAATCGCCCGCACCACGAAGTCCGCCGTCGTCCTGGTCTGCCTGGTGTTCGCGTTTGCAGTCGGGCTGCACCGCGCACTTGCCGCTGAGCCGGTGCCAACCAAGCCGGCCGCGATGCCCGCATCCAGTCCGCCGGAGACCGATCCGGACATTCTGGAAGCGACGCGGCTGATGGATCACTGGGGAGGGGACGGTGCGGTGCTCGCCAAGGTGCGCTCGCTGCTCGCGGCCGCGCTGGAACGCAATCCGAAATCGTCGCGCGCTTATCGCAGGTTGGCGCGCGTTGAAATGCTCGACGCGATGGAGACTTCGGACCACTACGACGAGGCCGGGTTGGCGCGAGCGCAGAAGGCGTTGGATCGGGCGATCGAGCTCGAGCCCACCAAGGGCGACGCGTTCGTGCTGCGATCGGATATTGATCGACTGCAAAGACGCTTCGAGGAGTCGGAGGTGGCGCTGAAACATGCCGAGGCATTGGGCAGTGATGCAGGGCTCGTCGCTCAGTCGAGGGCGTTTCTGCTGCAGGCGCAGGGACGCTACGCGGAGGCGATTCCCCTTTGCGAGCGTGCAAAGGGCGACGACGGCGAACCCAACAATGGCTGTCTCATGGACTCCTACGAGGGGCTGGGCCGCGTCGACGATGTCGAAAGGCTCCACAAGGCTTTCATCGCCGCCCACCCGGATTCGGCCTGGAACCATGGCAACTATGGCCATTTCCTGCTGTGCACACGGGATCGTCCGGATGACGCCGAGCGGGAGTTGATGGCCGCGCTGGAGCGCATGGACTACGGGCTCGCCCACCGCCACCTTGCTGCCGCGCGTTATCGCCAGTGGTCGCTCGCCTACCGCAAGGGTGATGGCGCCGCCGCGGAGCGTGCATGGGCGTCAGCCCAGGCGGCGCTACCCGGCGATCCCGCGCAAATCCTCGACGACAGTTGCAACGAGGACTGGGTGCTGCCCGTGTTGAAGACGTTACGCGATGCCCGTCGGGGGACCGTCCTGCCGCCCGTTGCGGCAGTACTTGTCGCGGCCGAGAAGGCGCCGTACGCCTTCGCGGGCATCTTCGCGTTGGAGGCGAAGGGCGGCGCGCTGCTCGGCGGAAGTGCCTTCCTGAACTCGGAGTCCGACTATCGCGACCAACGTTGCCTCACGATCGAATTTACTCCGGAGGCGGTGGCGCGCTATCGCCAGAAGCACGGCAGCGATCCCAAGCAGGACCTGACCGGCAAGACGCTGTTGGTTGCGGGATTCGCCAAGCGCGTTCGCATCGATTTCATGAATGAGATGCGCATGCCATCGGGTGCGTTCTATTACCAGACGCACGTCATCATCACTGATCCCGATCAGGTGTCGGTGGTCGATCCGGACTCGGAGCAAGCGCCGCAGTCGGAGCAGCCGCACATCCATGTGTAGAACGGCTTAAACACGGCGCAGAGTGCAAATTCCCAGAGAAATGGGTCAGATCCCTTCGCATGCTGGTCCTACGGCATCGCGGGATCGCAGAAAGAAGGGGTCAGGTTCATCTCCTCGCGCAATTGAGCCTGGCCCGTTGCTCCGACAAATGGCCGCGCCTTGGTAGTCCAACGGTCGTGCTTGCTGTGTCCAAGAACCCAGGCCTAGATTGGGCCGGCGGATTGGCCGCCGTTATGGGAGTACGCCATGACACGCAAGTACGTCGACTGCCGGGAGATGCCGAGCGAATCCGGATGCACCGTCGCGATCGCCGCGGACTCGGAGCGGGAGCTTGAAGACGCCGCCGTGCACCACGCAGTGGCTGCACATGGCGAACACGACACGCCCGAGCTGCGCAGCATGATCCGCCGCAGCTTCCACGCAGGTTCGCCGCCGGTCGAGCACCCGCGCAGCGCCCGCGCCTGAACGAGGCTGGCGAAGACAACAGGGTCGGTGTCGACCGACCCCGAATGTCGACGGGCGCGGTTAAGCACGCGCCGGTCGCGCCCGCACCGCGGCCGGACATTCCAGTGCCTTCTCGACCATCACCTGGCGCCTCCGCTCCGTTTCGCCGACGACGCCCGTCGTCCGTCGACGTCGCGCGCCTGTCTGACGAGAAGCGCCGAAGTCCACGGTCGGAAAGCCCGCTGCCCCCGGCCGTCTGGTTTCCCCCGGTCCCGCTCTTCACGTCCGCTGGGCCAACCCGAACGGAGACCGGCCGGGCGGCGGGACGTCCCGGCGGATTCGACGGGGCGTTGAGCCGGTGCGGTGCAGGGTCGTGCGATGACTCGAACCGCACCTCTCTTTCCTCGCGTCGTCGCCGTGCTGGTCGCGGCAGCGTTGTGCACACCCACGGTGGTCGATGCCAAGCACGGCAAGCACGGACACGGCCATGGTCATCGTCATGATCATGGTGAGTACGCCAAGGCTTGGAAGCACGGCCGGCGGCAGCGCGACCTGTGGCTGTTCCCCGGAGTCGTGATCGGCCGCGCGCCGGTGCCGGTTGCGGCGCGTTCCGCTGTCCGCACGTCGGCCGCGCCACCGGTGACGTCTCGTGCGCGATCCACCGTCGACGTCCGCACGTCGTCGACGAGTGCAGTGTCCTCCACCTCGCGCAATGTCGCGCCGGCGCCGACATCGGCCGTGGCGTCCCCGCAGATGGACGCGGCACGAAGCGCAGCGGTCGGCAGTTTCCTGGCGGATCATCCGCCGCGTTGAAGCAAGCGCGGTCGCAGAGAAATGGATCCAAGAAATGGGGTCAGCCTCCATTTCAGGACACTTTCCGAAACACCGCCCTGACCCAGACGGAAACGGGCCAGGGTCCATTTCTCTCAGGCAGGGCGCGTACGCATAGAAGAGGGGGAAACGGCGACGGGTCCGCGTCTTGCCGGGAAAATGCGGGCCCCAGTGATCGCGGCGCGAGGTCGCCCGTCATTTTTTTCTTCGCGCGGCTGAGCATTGCCTGCCGATGGCAATATGCGCCTCAAGGCGGGCGGGGGCTCGCTGCGGCGGCCACCGTCGCGAATCGTTCAAGGGGAAAACGATGATGCGCAATGACGAACGTCGCGGCCTGTCAGCCGCGAATAGCAAGGCACGTGCGGGTGTCGTGCTGCTGGCTCTGGCAATTCTGGCCGGCTGCCCGCTCGCGGCATTTGCGGAGGCGTCGTCGGCTTATTGCACCGTGGACGATTCGGGTGGCCGGCACATCTGGGTGTCGTCAGTGTTCACGCCGCCGCCGTCGGCCAGCGCGGACGACCTCGCCACCGACTTCCACACGTATGTCGGCACGCTCGGCGGCGCGGGCATGAAGCAGTGCGTGGTGGCCGACCGCGCCACCGTGGATGCCACGCGTGCGCGCGTGGCCGAGATCATGGGCAAGCGCGTGTTCGGCATTCGCGTCTACACCTGGCATGACGTGCCGTGGACGCCCGACGCGTCGCGTTACGCGGCGGCGTCACCCGTGCCGCGCGGTGCTTCGACGCAGTACGTCTACTGCCGGATGGTCGATGTCGAAACGCGGACGATGGTGACGAGCGCCGTCATTCCCGTGCAGATGCCGGGGCGTCAGGACATGGCGCACTTCAGCACGCTCGAGCGTTGGCAGAAGGCGTTCGGGGCGCAGGCCGCAGCGGCGTATCGCGTCAACGAGTCGCCCAACTGCATCGCGAGCGACACCGCTGCGGAGGCTACGAAGGACCTCGAGGACTACCGCAAGGCGTTCCGGTTCTCGCGGGTGAAGAACATCGAGATGCCGTGGGTGCCGGATGCGGCCGATGCATCCGCACCGCCGGCCGCGCGGCAGACCGCGGCTGCCGCGGCGCCGACGGCTTCGTCGTCCGCCAAAGGCGCCAAGGCCGCCGACGACGACGTCGAAGCCGAATTCTGGCGACGCATCAGCGGCAGCCGCCAGGCCGCGGACTTCGACGACTATCTCGCGTCGTTTCCGCAGGGCCGCCATGCACCGATCGCGCGGCTCGAAGCCCGTCGCCTGCGCGGCGAATCCGGCGGTACGGGGGCCTCGGCAGCCGCGTCGACGAACGCTGCGACCGTGCCGGACGCCATCGCGTCGCGCATCGCGAAGGATCCGTTCTTCCAGCTGCCTGCGTCGGGCGGTGGAAGCGTCGAGCGGTCCGGCTCGCATAAGACCGGATCGCTTGCGGTCAACCTGACGTTGCGTGCGCAGCGCGAGCCGGCGTCCAACCTCTGCCGCGTGCACACCACGTCGAGCGCCGGCGGTGTCGAAACCCGGTATGACGGTACGACGTGGGCGGGACTGCTCGCACTCGACGGAACGATGCGGTCGCAGAGCCAAATGGGCCCGCACGAGTTCAGGTCGCAGGTCACGTCGATCGACGCGCTGGAGGGCCAGCCGTTCCCGCTGGTCGAGGGCCACACCTTCGGCTACACCGCCAGCCTGCGCACGACGGATGGCGGCGCCATCAACATCTCGACTGCAACGGCGTATCGCTGCGTCGTCGGCCGCACGGGTCCCGCCAGCGCCGTGGTGCCGGGGCGGTCGGGCGATGCGACGGAACTGCAGTGCACGCTCACCCTCAAGGACAGCCCGACGAAGCCGCTGCAACAGACGGTGCACTGGTTCAGTGATGCGGGATGCTTCGTGCAGGATCCGTCGCGCTGAAGATCGAAGGCGTGGGTCAACGGAGAAATGGCGTCCGCAGAAATGGGGTCAGGTGCCAGTTCGTGCCGCGGCGTCGAGGAAATTGAACCGAATCCTTTTTCGCGCCGCGGCATCGGCGCGCTTCAGGCGATGCGGCGGGGCGCGGATGACGGCGGCATCGCGCACTCGCCGATGCGCGCGCGATGGCGCCTGCTGCGACGCCTCACGACCGCTTAGCGCCTGCCGGCGTAACGTGCGCGGCCCTCCCTCCCTCACGTAACTGCCGGCCATGAAGATCCTGATGGTGTTGACGTCGCACGACCGCCTGGGCGACACGGGCGAGAAGACGGGGTTCTGGCTGGAGGAATTCGCGGCGCCGTACTACGTGTTCAAGGACGCCGGCTTCGACGTCGCGCTGGCGTCGCCCAAGGGCGGCCAGCCGCCGTTGGACCCGCGCAGTGATGCCCCTGACGCGCAGACGGACGCCACGCGTCGTTTCGCCGGGGACGACGCGGCGAAGCAGGCGTTGGCGAACACGGCGAAGCTGGCGGGCCTGCAGGCGAGCGAGTACGACGCGGTGTTTTATCCCGGCGGCCACGGCCCGCTGTGGGATCTCGTCTCCGATCCGCATTCGATTTCGCTGATCCAGTCCACGTACGCGGCGGTGAAGCCGCTCGGCCTGGTATGCCACGCGCCCGGTGTATTGCGGGACGCGAAGGCCATCGACGACGCGCCGTTGGTGCAGGGGCGCAAGGTCACCGGCTTCACGAACAGCGAAGAGGAAGCGGTGGGCCTGACCAAGGTGGTGCCGTTCCTGGTCGAGGACATGCTGAAGGCGAAGGGTGGCCGCTACGAGAAAGGGGCCGACTTCGCCAGCCACGTCGTGATCGACGGCAACCTGGTCACGGGGCAGAACCCGGCGTCATCCGCCGACGCCGCGAATGCGCTGATCGCGCTGCTGGGCAAGGGCTGAGCTCGCGCTACATCCGCTCCAATCGCCCGAACCCGAACAGCGCCGCCAGCGGATGGCGGCGTTTTTCGATCAGCGCGCGTAGCAGCGGTGCGCCGACCGCGCTGTAGGTGATGCCGTTGCCGCCGTAGGCCATGGCGAACTGCACGCGCGGGCCCCATGTCGGATGTGGGCCGAACCACGGCAGCGCGTCGGACGTTTCGGCAAACGTGCCACCCCAGGCGAAGGCCGGCGTGAGGTCCAGGTGCGGCATGCGCGCGGCGACCTGTTTGCACAGCGAGCGCACCTTCTTCTGCACGCGTGCGTCCCGTCGCGCCGGAACGTCGACCGCATCGTCGTCGCCACCGATCAGCAGCCGGTGGTCACCCGTGCTGCGCACGTATAGATACGGGCGTGCGGATTCCCACACCACCGCGTGGCGCAACTCGCCGATCAGTTCGGCGTCGAGCGGATCGGTGATGAACGCATAGCTCGAGCGGCTCTTCGCCAGGCCGCTGGGCAACCACTGCTGCGAGGCGTAGCCGGCGGCGACCACCACGTGTGACGCCTCGATCGCCTGGCCTGTCGTGACGGTGAGCCGCACGCCACCACGCCGCGGTTCGATGCGTTCAACCCGGGTGCGGTCGTAGACCTCGACGCCGCGCCTCATCAGCTGCGTGAGCAGGCGGTACGCCATGCGATAGGGATCGATGCGCGCCGCCTGCGCGCTGAGGATCGCGCCGGGTGCATCGATGCGATAGCGGGCCTGCACGTGCGCGGCGTCGAGCCATTCGACGTCGAAGCCGTGGCGTGCACGCAGCGCCGCCTCGGCCTTGAGCGGTTCGACGTGTCGCGCCTTGCTCGCGTAGTAGAGGCTTTGCTGCGCGCGGAAATCGACATTGCCGACGGACTTTGCAAGCTCGGCCACCCGGTCGACGCCTTCGCTGCACGCGCGGTACGCGAGCACGCCGTCGCGCTCCCCGTAGCGCCTGCAGAGATCCGTCAGGTGCGCGTCGATCTCGTATTGCAACAGCGCGGTGCTCGCGGCCGTGCTCCCCCACGCGACGTCGCGTTGTTCGAGCACGGCAACGGCATGGCCTGCGCTCGCGAGCTCATGCGCGATCAGCGCACCCGTGATGCCGCCGCCGATGATCGCGACATCGACGCGCGTGTCCGCCTCCATGCGAGGAAACGCATGCATGAGGCCGCTGCGTATCGCCCAGTACGGGTAGCCGCTCTTCAAATCCATCGCGCTATCGGCTGCTTGGAGGCAGCACAGCGTGCCAAGCGGCCGTAATGGTGTCGTGAGCGAGCGACTGCGCACATGCAACGACAGGGAACTCCGCCCCTACCGCAGCCGGGTTGGGCTAAGAGAGATAACGCGGACGCCGCGGTGATTTTCCGCGCAGCAACGGCTGACAAATCCGCATTGCCACCAATATCGAGCTGGATTAGGTTGACGTCCGGACCCAGGTGGGGCCGGGTCCGAACCGAGCGCCTTACGGCCGTCGGGCATATGGGCCGCTTAGGGGGAAGCGATGAATCGACGTGCACGATTTTCGGGGGCCACGTTCGCTGCGGTGATGGCTGCGACTTCGGCAAGCGCAGGCGCGCGGGTTGAGCGTGCTGCATCGCCCGCAGCAAATTCCTGGCTGTTGCCCGCAGACACCGTGGTCGAAGGTGCGAGCTTTGGCGAATGGACCGGGCGGTGGTGGAACTGGGCGCTGTCGCAGCCCATCGAGCCGTTCCTGGATCCCGACGGTCGTATCTGTGATCGGGGTCAGGACGGCCCGGTCTGGTATCTGGCCGGCACGGACGGCTCGTTCGACGCACACCGCGAATGCGTGGTGCCGGAAGGCAAGTACCTGCTGATTCCGATCATCAACATGGTGCAGATGCGCGTTCCCGCGACAGCGCATCTGAGTAGCGCGGCCTGCGAGGGTCTGCGTCGATCCGCCGCGGTGAACAACGACAACCTGGCGAGTGCCGTTGTCCTGGTCGATGGCGTCAAGGTGCCTGACGTCACCGCTTTTCGCGTGAGAAGCGGGCGCTGCTTCGAACTCGCCGCGCGTAACGCGAACGCCGCGGCGGACGGTTACTGGCTGTTTCTCAGACCGCTGCCCCGCGGACGGCATGTCATTACGGTCGGTGCGAACTACGACTCCGGCCGTGATCGTGGCTACGGCACGATGGTGCAGAACTTCGAATACGTGGTGCACGTCGGCGGTCGGACGAACCTGACATCGCTTTGAGCGCGAAAAAGCGTCGGGTTCGATTGCAAGCTTTTTATCCGCAACTCAGATGGGGGCGACATGGCGACGAAGTTCATCTCGATGTTGGCGCTGGGCGTGTTGCTCGCTGCGTTATCGGTAGCGGGCGACCTGCGCGCGGCGGATGAGGGAAATACGTTGCAGGAACTCCAGGGCAAGTGGTACGCGACGCGTGAGAAGGTGACGATCGAGGTCAAGAACAACGTCATCACCGTCGTCGAGAACAGCAGCTCGAAGCCATGGCCGACCCAGCAGCACTACGTGCCGGGGCTGGTGCTGGCGCGGCTGGATGCGGTCCAGCACCAGGGGTCGCGCGTGGTGTGGAGCGGCGAGTGTTGGACGGATCTCCGACACGACAGCTGCTCGGAGGCCGCGTCGGCCTTCTACGAGAAGCGCGGCAAGCCGGCGTACTGGAACCTGTACATCGGCGCGATGTCGTTCGTGCGGAAGGCGCAGCTCGCGGAATGGGAGTCGTCGCGAGAGTAGGTCCGTCGAGAGCGTGGCTGCCAATCGAGAAACAACGAAGCCGGGGCACCAGCGAGTTTCGTCCTGACCCGTCTGCGCCGCGCCCTTCCGGCGTGTCCAAGCTCGCCGACCGGGCAGGGTGCGGCGGGCGCTCAATCATGGCGCGGGAGCATCGATCGCGCTGCGTACGGACGCTGCAGACAATCGCGGCTGAGCTCGATGTTGCCGACCCGCACGGCTGTCCCGACTACACCATTTGCCGCGTTGGCCGTTAGCGACACGAACGCCGCCGCGACCCTGCGCCTATGCGTGCAGCCCGCTCGCGGCTCATTTCCGTCGCAACATTCATCGGACCCCTCCATGTTCCGCCTTCGCACCGCTTGCTTACTGTCCCCGATCGCGCTTCTCCCGACCGCTGTATTCGCGCAGGACGCGCCTGCCGCCGACGCGACCGCGCCCAAATGGGTGTCGCACCAATCGACCGACCCGGCCGGCACGCGCACGTGCGCGGTGTACCCGCTGCGCACGAAGCCTTTCCCGATGATCTTCTTCTACGGGCGCGAGAGCAGCGGGGAGCTGTCGCTCGAGGGGTCCGACGCCACACCGATGGATCTGACGTTGCAGGTGGACGCCAATCCCGTGCTCGACGGCGGCTTTCCGACCATGTCGCGCAAGAACACGGCGGCACTGATCAATCAGATGCGCGCGAATGGACAGAACCTGCGCCTTTCGCAGTCCCTTCTGATCGACGGCAAGCTGAAGCAGTTCCATCTCGATCTTCCGCTGATGGGCGCCGTCGACGAACTGGACAAGTGTAGCGCCTGGCTCAAGCCGTAATCGCGGGACGTCAGCGTCGAAACGAGCAATGACGCGCCCGATGCAGCGCACCCGTCACTCGTCCTGAAGTCGCACTGGGGCGGCTTCGCGCGGTGTCGACGCCTGCGGTCAAATGCTGCGTCCCACTCCGCGCCCCCAGCGGAGGAGGACACGCGATGAACAGCAATCTCGAAAGCCTGGCGCAGCAGCTCTCCACGCACGGCAATGCGCCGGTGCCACCGGAAGCGCGGCAGCAGGTGGAGCAGATCGTGCAGCAGGCGCCGCCGCAGGCCTTGAGCGCGGGGCTGCAGGACGCCTTCAATTCCGACCAGACGCCGCCGTTCGCGCAGATGGTCGGCCAGCTTTTCGGTCACGCGAACGAGCAGCAGAAAAGCGGCATCCTGGGCGCGTTGCTCGGCGGGCTCGGCGGTGCGAGCCATCCGGTCGTGCAGCAGGCCGGCATCGACCCGAATGCTCCAGCGCGGGCGACCCCGCAGCAGGTGGAGCAGATCGCGCAGCAGGCGCAGCAGCAGAACCCCGGCATCGTCGGGCAGATGAGCCAGTTCTATGCGCAGCACCCGACGCTGGTGAAGTCCCTCGGCGGCATGGCGCTGGCCGTGATGCTCGGCCGCATGCACGGCAGCACGCGGCATTGATGCGATGCGGGCTTCGCCGTGAATGCGGCGGAGCCCGCTGGCACGTCGAGCGAATAAGTCGATTGCCTTGCGCGTCGCGGTTAGGGGGCAGCTTCGCCGGTGGTCGTCGCGGTCGCTTGCGAAGACGCCTACCTTGGCGTTACGCGCCGGGCTTAGATCGTTGCCGCGGTGTACGCGTAGACGCCGAGGCCCAGGGCCACCAACCACACCGCGAAACTCAGGCCGAATGCGAGCATCAGGCGGACAGCATTGCCCCAGCGCCGGCCGAACAGGCCGAGGCCCATCGTGAGCATCGTCGCCATCTGCACGGACATGCCGATCGATTGGGCAGTCTGCCAGGCGTGGGTGAAGTACATGAGGGGGGCGATCAGCAGCGCGTGCACGAACAGGAACGTGCCGGTGGCGTAGAGCGCGAACGCGAGCGCCTCGGCGAGATTGAAGCGTGGACTGCGGAAGAAGAGCCACAGCAGCACACCCATGGGCACGGCGAGCAAGCCGCTGACGAGCGCCATGTGCTCGGTCGCGGCGAAGATGTTTTCGGCGAGCGCGCGCACGAACGTGTCGACACGCGGATCGAGCCCCGACAGCATCTGCGAGCGCATCCACGCGATGTAAGGCGCGCGATACCACCCATATGCCACCAGCGAGGCTGCCGCGGCCAGCAGGCTGTATGCGATCGGGTTGGTATAGCGCGCACGCGCCGTGCCGGCAAAGTAGTCGCGCAGCATCGTACCCGGGCGCCAGATCAGGTCGACGAAGGTGCGCGGCAGTCCCTTGTCCAGATGCAGGTAGTGCTGCAGCTGGTGCGCGAAGTAGGCGAAGGTCAGCCGGTGCGCATCGTGCGTCGGCGCGGTGGTATCGATTGGCGTTGCATCCATGGCGTGCTCCCCTGCTACCCGTGCGGCCCACGTCGCGCTAGTGCGCGCCCCGTCGTGCGGCCGATGCGGGAGTCTAGCCCGCGACCGTGGCGATCGCGCCACCGTGCGCGGCGTGGCGGGTCGGGGTGGCCGGGAGGAGTGCATGACGGCGCGTCATGACGCCGTGCCACCTCCTGTGCGTCGAGTTAACCTTTCCCCAAGTCGAAAGCAGGGATGACCCCATGAACGCCACCGTCGTCGGTCTCGTAACGCCGCATGTCCTGCGCGTCATCGATCTCGCCAACCAGGCCGAAAAGGGCGTCAACGTGGACTGGTATCTGCGCGGCGCGGTGACCGGCACGCTGAATGAATTTCGTGAGCAGTACAACGGCGCCACGTTGACGGCGGCGTACATCGAGGCGCTGGAAAGCGCGGCGGCCCAGGCCGAGCCGAAGCGCGCGGTGTACATCCGCACGCTTCAGACGGCGGTCGGCGCGGCACGCAATCCCAGATAAGTTCCGCGGCCGCTCGACGTCGCTCCGTCCGCGCCAGTCGCGCGGCACGTTGGGGGCTGCGGAGGGCCGCCTGCGGGGCTGGTTCGAGCGCACTTCCAAGCACAGCGAGTCGCTCGCCCGCGCGAGCCGGTAGCGGTTGACCACGGGTCGTGTCCGCCGGACTATCGCGCCACCGCCTCCGCACGAGGCCGACCCGGTGTCCGCCGTGATGCAGCTCGGTCGCAGGTCCGCAGTGCTTGCCGGGGTCGCCGCGATCGGCGGCGTCACCGCGCTCCAGGCGTTCAACAGTTTCACCTGCTACGACGCGACGCTCGGGCAGTTCCTGTCGGGTTGGGCGTTCTTCGTCCTCATCCCGCTGATCCCCGCATTCGTCTCGCTGATGACAGCCAATCCCCTGCGTGCCGTCGGCGCGTGCGCGCTGTTCGCGCCGTGGCTGGCGTTCGCGTACTACACCGATTGCGTACGTCCGTACACCGGCGGCGGCGCGTCGATGATCTATGTCGGTGTGCTGTTGTGGGGCACGCCGTCCGCCATTCTGGGTGCGCTGGTGACCGGGCCGGTCTTGCGGCTGTTTCGCATATCGGTCGTCGCGCGCTGATACCGCAATCCCATCACGCCAGAAGAGGGGAATTACGCGTGGGAAAAGCAATCGTCTATCTGATCGGTGTGGCCGTCAGTCTCCTGCTGCTGTGGTCGACGGGGCTTGTGGACGGCATGTTCGACCGCGGGAATCTGAAGCAACGCGATGCGTTCTGGCGGGAGACGATCGCGAAGGAAGCGCCGACCGGTACGTCGAAGGACGCAGTCGACGCGCTGGTCGGGCGCTATGGGATGTCGCTGGAATGCTTCCACTCGTCGCTGGATCCGCCGATCGCGGACTGCATGGCGGACGACCCGGCGTCGAAGGGCGGGACGCGCGTCCATCCCGTCGCGCTGGAGCTGCGCTTCATCTTCCATGGCGACACGCTGGCCAGGTTCGAGACGAATTGGCATGCGCTCAAGTAGCGCAGGCTGATCGGCTCTGCGCACGACATCGGCAAGGCTTGTTCCAGGTCGTTGTCGGCTCCGTGAGGCGCGGGCCGGCACAATGGGCACCCCCGCCGTACCCGTGATGCCATGACGCTGCTCCGCCTGTTCCTCATCTTCCTGCTCATCGCGGTCAGCACGGTGACCCACGTCGTGCCCCTGCTGGCGGCGGCGCTGCTGAAGGCCGTGCTTCCGATCGACGCCCTGCGTCGGCGCTTCGATGCGCTGCTGACCGGCATCGCGGAGAGCTGGATCGGCGTGAACAGCTGGATGCTCGACCGGTTCACCCATACGCAGGTCGACGTCGAAGTGGACGGAGCGCTCCTTGCGGACGGCCACTACCTGATGCTCGCGAATCATCAGAGCTGGGTCGACATCGTCGTGATGCAGAAGGTGTTCAACCGGCGCATTCCGCTGATGCGGTTCTTCCTCAAGCGCCAGCTGATCTGGGTGCCGTTGCTCGGCCTCGCGTGGTGGGCGCTCGATTTCCCGTTCATGGGGCGCTACACCAAGAAGCAGATCGCGCGCCGTCCGGAACTCGCCGGGCGCGACATCGCTGCAACGCGCCGCGCCTGCGAGAAGTTCCGCGCGATTCCGGTGACGATCGTCAATTTCGTCGAGGGCACGCGCTTCACCCCGGACAAGCACGCACGGCAGGGCGAGACCTACCGGCACCTGCTCAAGCCGAAGTCGGGCGGCGTCGCTTTCGTGCTCGATGCGATGGGGCAGGGGTTGCACGCGATTCTCGATGTGACCATCGCGTATCCCGCCGGGCGCCCGTCGCTGATGGACCTGCTCGCCGATCGCGTCCCCACCGTGCGCCTGCAGGTGCGCCAGCGTGCGATTCCCGAGACGCTGGTGGGCGGTGACTACCAGAACGATCGGGCATTCCGGGCGCGCTTCCAGCAGTGGATGAACAGCGTGTGGCGCGACAAGGACACCGAGATGGAGCGCCTGCTGGCGAAGTAGGCGTCGCTGTCCGACTGCGGCGTACTGTGCGGGCGACGGTGATGCGTCGTCAGAGGTCCACGCCGGCGAATGTGTGCCATGCGCCGTTCTCGAACCGGTACGAGTCCACGTAGCGCGCGTCGTACGGCTGTCCACCCTTCCCGGTACCGTGCATCACCGAATACGCGGTCGCGTAGTCGCCGCTGATCACGACGGTGGTGTCGAGCGGCGGAACGTCACCGGTTTTGCCGCGGTTCGTCGCGACGCGCGCCAGCAGGTCGGCCTTGCTGCGCACCGCGTTGTCCCGCGCCACGATGACCGAGTAGGCGGGGTCGAGCAGGCAGTCGAGGAAGCCGGTATCGCCGTGTGCCTCGGCCGCGAGCCAGCCGCGCTCGATGCGCTGCAGCGTGTCGACGTCCTTGTGTTGATCGGGCGTGCGCGACCCGCTGCAATCGGCGGCGTGCGCGTGAAGGGCAGCGGACGACAGGGCGACCGCAAGGGCGAGCTGGCGCATCGACGTTCCTTCTTCTACGGGGAGTGATCGCGGCGACTGCGGGTCGGCAGGTCACAGGGCGCTCGATCTGATGATGGTGATCGGAGCGTTTTAGTCGCAGGCCGTTCGTCGCCCCGCACGTCACGGACACCGCGGGTAGGGTCTACTGCCGTCCTGCCTCGACGTTTCCACCGCGCAAACGGGCTTCCGCCATGCAGAAATTCGCCGAGAACTTCTGGAATCTCCGCGGCACCTACCGGGTTGGGGGCGTGCTCAACATCGGCACGCACATGTCGCTCGTGCGCCGGGACAACGGCCGCTTCGTCGTCATCGACGGCTGCGGCCTCGACGATGCGCAGCGCGACGCGGTCATGGCGCTCACGTCGAACGGCGATCAGGTCGACGCCGTCGTGCATGTGCATCCGTTCCACACCATGTACGTGGACGCGACGCATCGACTGTTTCCGAAAGCGGCATTGCACGGCACCGCGCGCCACCGTCGACGCGCCCCGTCGCTGCCCTGGTCGGACGTGCCGATCGAGGACTGGGGCGATGACCACCCGTTCGCCGACGTCTTCGACCTGTCGATTCCGGACGGCGTCAACTTTGTCTGCCTCGACGAGCGCGTGCACGTGGCTTCGGTGCTCGTGCGCCATCGGGCGAGCGGCATCATCCATGTGGACGACACGTTGAATGTCCTGGCCGGGCAGGGCGCGCTGAACAAGCTGCTGCCGCAGTCGTCGCTGCGCATGCATCCGTTGCTCGCGCGTGCGCTCAAGCCGACGGCAGGCGCGGCCGACGCCTACGCCGCGTGGGCGCGTGGGCTGGCGACGCGCTGGTCCGATACTCGCATCGTCTGCGCCGCGCATTCGGCGGTACGGCATCTGCCGGCGGGCGGCTTCACGCGTGAAGTCGAGGCGGCGTTGGGGCGCGTGTCGCGTACGCTCGATCGTCACCGGGCGAAGCACGGGTAGAAGACGCGAACATGCAGACGGGTGGCTGAGACCAACGTCGTCTTGGCGCGTTTCGTTTCGCCAAATGCATCGTGTTTCCCGGGTCGCCTCGCATCACCCGACGTCTTTGATTTCGATCACCCTGCGCCGCAACCAAGAGGGCTTTCATGCACCGGCTGGCCATTTCGATGAAGACACTGTTCCTCGCCGCGCTCGGGTTGTCGGGCGCCATGACCGCGCCGGCACATGCCGCCGACGTCGCACTCGCGCGGCTGGATTGCGGCAACGAGCCCCAGCCGGTCAGCGTCGCGTCGTTCTCGGACACGTTGGCGTATCCCGACCTCAAGCTGCCGCTGACCTACAGCTGTTACGTCATCCGCCATGGCGACCGCTACATCGTCTGGGACACCGGCAATCCGCGCGACGGCGAACCCGAAGCCCCGAAGACGGCGCTGGTCGACCTGCTCGCGCAGGCGCACGTGCCGGTCGATGCGGTCGACTATGTGGGCATCAGTCATTACCACCACGATCACACCGGACAGCTGGCGTCCTTGCCCGAGGCCACGCTGCTGATCGGCGGTGGCGATTGGGACGCGATCCGTGCCATGGAACCGCCAGTGGGCGTCGACGCGAAAGCCTTCGCATCGCGTCGCGCCCCGTTCGCGCCGTGGCTGTCGGGCGGCGCCAAGGTCGATCCGGTGCGCGGCGATCGCAAGGATGTATTCGGCGACGGCAGCGTCGTGATCATCAGCCTGCCCGGGCACACGCCGGGCCACTCCGGTCTGCTCGTGAAACTGGAGAAGTCGGGCTACGTGCTGCTGAGCGGCGACGTCACCCACTTCCACGAGAACTACGATACCGACGGCGTGCCGGCGTGGAATACGAGCCGCGCCGACTCGCTGGCCTCGCTCGATCGCTTCCGCAGGATCGCGCGCAATCTGCATGCGACGGTGATCATCCAGCACGATCCGCGCGACATCGCCAAGCTGCCCGCGTTTCCGGAATTCGCGAAGTAGCAGCTGTTCCGCCGGACATGCGCTCATGCGGCGCGTCGCTGCGGCCGTCCAGCCCGCCCGTCTCGCCATACGAGGAATCCCATGATCACCGTCTACGGCTTCGGTCGCGTCCACCCGGCAGTCATCGGTGAAACGCGCGACCTGCGCGTGCTCTGGGCGCTGTAGGAAACGGGCCTGCCGTACCGTCTGCACGGCCTCGACCACACGGGCGGCGAGCTGGACGGCGACGCCTATGGCGACATCAGCTGCTTCCGTCAGGTGCCGGTGATCGACGACGAGGGATTCGTTCTGTCCGAGTCCGCCGCGATCGCGCTCTATCTCGCCGAGAAATCCGGTCGACTGATTCCGCCGGATTTTCAGGGCCGTACGCGCGTGACGCAGTGGTGCTTCGCCGCACTCGCGACGGTCGAACTGCCGCTGGCGCAACTGCAGATGCTCGACAACTTCGGCAAGGGCGATGCGCAGTTGCGCGTGTGGCTGGTGGCCTGGGCCGAACGCGTGCTCGGCAACCTCGAGGGCCGTCTCGACGGACGCGAGTGGATCGCCTGTGCCGGGTTCACCGCAGCGGATCTGCTGATGGCCGCCGTGTTGCGCGAGATCCGCAAGACCGACCTGCTCGATCGCTACCCCGCCGTGCAGGCTTTCTACGGCCGCGCGTTCGCCCGCCCGGCGTGGTCACGCACGCTCGAAGCCTATGCGCAGCGGCACGGTGTCGAGGTGGCGTCGATCCGCTGACGGCACGGGTGCGTCGTCAGCCCACGAACGTGCGTTGGCGCCTGGTCCCAGCGGCGCTTCCGCGCGGGCACCGCACTCGCTGCACACGCTGCGCCTTTACAAAACTACACAAAGCGCTCGTCGACGCTGAATGCGGCGACGCGACCCTGCACCTGTCCATCCGGACGCCCATTCCTCATCGAACAGGTGCACTCATGACCCAGGATTCCGACCGTTCCCTCCGTTCGACCCGTGCCCGCTCCACCGGCGCGCTCGTTCGCGGCCTTGCCCTCACTGCCGCGTTCTGCATCGGCGGCCTCGCCACGTACGCCGCCACCGCGCCGTCGGCATTCGCATCGACCGTTGCCGAGAATTTTGCAGGCACACCGCTGATGCAGCACCTGCATTCCCACGCCGACATGCATGCCCACTTCGAGCAGGTGCTCACAGGCGCGGGCGCGAACGATGCACAGAGGCAGCAGATCGACGCGATCTTCAAGGAGGCCATGACCGCCGAGCACGCCGACATGGCGCGCTACCACGCCACGATGGGCCGCATGAAGACGCTGCTGACGGCGTCGCAGATCGACAGCCTCGCCGTCGAGCGCGTGCGCAGCGACCAGGACCAGCTCCTGCTCGACACCAATCGCCGCATCACCGAAACGCTGACGCGATCGGCGCGCGTGCTGACGCCGGCGCAACGCCAGGCGCTGGGCGCGGAGATCGACCGGCTGATGGCGCAGCAGATCGGGCATCATCACGGCGGGTGACGCGAACCCGCGGCTGCCGCGCACCACGCGGCAGCCGCATCCGCATGCAGGCCTTCCATGTCGCAACGCATCCTCATCATCGACGACGACGAGCGCCTGTGCGCGATGCTCGAGCAGTATCTCGCGCAGGGCGGCTACAGCGTCACGTCGCGGCATACGGCGGCCGATGGGCTGGCGGAGCAGCGCCGCACGCCGGCCGACGCGATCATCCTCGACCTGATGTTGCCGGATGCCAGTGGCCTCGACGTCTGCACGCGGCTGCGCCAGCGCAGTGGCGTACCGGTGGTGATGCTCACCGCGCGCGGCGACCCGATGGATCGTGTGGTCGGCCTCGAACTCGGCGCTGACGATTACCTGCCAAAGCCCTTTGAGCCGCGCGAACTGCTGGCGCGCCTGCGCACCGTGCTCCGCCGCGGCCAGCATGCGATCAATCCCGTGATGCGCTTCGGTCGTCTCGAGATCGACCGGGAAGCGCGGCGGGCGCGCATCGACGGCCAGCCGCGCCCACTCACCGGGCATCAGTTCGACATCCTGATCACACTGGCCGAGCGCGCGGGACGCGTGGTGAGTCGCACGCAACTGCTCGACGCCATCGGCGGTCGCGTGCTGGACACGTTCGATCGCACGGTCGACGTGCACATCTCGAGCATCCGCGCGGCGATCGAGGACGACCCGCGACAGCCGCGCCGCATCCTCACTTTGCGCGGCGTCGGCTATCTTTTCACGCGCGTGCAGGACGAGGACACGCCGGCATGATCCGCCGGCTCTACCTGCGCATCTACCTGACGACGCTGGGCGCGCTCGCGACCGTCGTCGCGCTCTTCGCACTCGCATCGTCCGTGATGTGGGGACGCCCGGGTGGCCCGCAGATGCTGCGACGGCTGCATTCGGATGCGCTGCACCTGCACGTCGACGGGCTCGCCGTCATCGTCATCGTCGCGCTGGCCGTTGGACTCGCGATGTATCCGCTGGTGCGCGCGCTGACCCGCCAGATCGAGGCGCTGGCCACGAGCATGGACCGGTTCGGCGCGGGCGATCTGGCGACGCGCGCATCGGTGACGGGCTCCGACGAGGTGGCGCACCTCGCGGCGAGCTTCAACGCGATGGCCGACCGCGTTGCGTCCCTGATGTCGGCACATGGCCGCATGCTGGCCAATGCGTCGCATGAGTTGCGTTCGCCGCTGGCGCGCATCCGCCTCGCGTTGGAGCTGCACGACACCGCGCCACGCGCCGAACTGCTGCAAGGCATCCGCGCGGACTGCGCCGAGATCGATGCACAGCTCGAGGAGATCCTGCTCGCCAGCAAACTTGAGGCGGTGGGCCTCGAACGCGTGGACGAGTTGGATCTCGCGGCCGTGCTCGCCGAGGAATGCGCGCGGCTGGACATCCCGTTCGATGTCGAACACGCGCCGGTGCGTGGCGACGCCCGGCTGCTCCGCCGCATGATCCGCAACCTGTTGGACAACGCGCTGAACCACGGACAGACCGGCGTGGATGCACGCGTGTTCGTCGACGGCGAAGGGCGTCGCATCGTGCAGGTGGCCGATCGCGGGCCGGGCATCGCGGAGGCCGAGCGCGAGCTGATTTTCGAACCGTTCTACCGGCCCGCGAACACGCGGGAGAGCGGGAGCGGGTGGGGGCTGGGCCTCGCGCTGGTCCGGCAGATCAGCGCGGAGCACGGCGGTGCGGTTCGCTGCCTGGCGCGCGAAGGCGGTGGCTGCCTGTTCGAAGTCTCGCTGCCGGCGATTCGTGCGGAAGCAGTGTCTCCTGAGTGACTCGGTACGGCGCGAGCCCCTTGAGCCTTTGTCCGACAAACGGCAACTGAAAGGTTGCGCAAAGGGTTGCATCGGCGTACCGTAGGTCGCGCAACTTAATGGTTGCGTATCGCCTTCTGCCGTCGCGCGCCGTGCGCATCCGCGACGTCCCTTTCGCCCACGAGGATTCCCATGGACATGCCCGTTTCCACCGGTGCCAGCGACGTCGTCGAGCGCCGCATCGTCATCAATGCCCCACGTGATCGCGTCTGGCGTGCGCTGACCGATACACGCGACTTCAGTACCTAGTTCGGCACCCGGATCCAGGACCAGCGCTTCGCCGCCGGCCAGCGCGTGCGCGGCCCGATCACGCACTGCGGCTTCGAGCACGTGAATTTCGACGTGGTGGTCGAGCGCGTCGAACCCGAAAGCGTGTTCGCCTACCGCTGGCATCCGTATCCCGTCGATCCGTCCATCGACTACGACGCCGAGACGCCGACGCTGGTGACCTTTACGCTCAAGGACGCCCCCGGCAATGCCACGCTGGTGACGGTGGTGGAATCCGGTTTCGACGACGTCCCGCCGCATCGCCGCCTCGAAGCGTTCCGCATGAACGATCGCGGCTGGGCGGCCCAGTTGGAGAACCTCGCACGCCATGCGAGCCAAGCCTGACCCGAACGGGCAGGGCGTTACCGCCTTGCCCGACATCGCCGGAGCCAGCGAGTCGCTCGCGCGCGTGTTCGCCGCACTCGGCGATCCCACGCGCCTGCGGCTGGTCACGCTGCTGTGCGCGGGCGGTGCGTTGTCGATCGCGCAGCTGACGGCGACCACGCACATGAGCCGCCAGGGCGTGACCAAGCATCTCGAAGTGCTGGCGCAGGCCGGCGTGGTGCAGGACGTGCGCTCCGGGCGCGAACGCCTGTGGCAACTCGATCCGCGCCAACTCGAAGCCGCGCGTCGCACGCTGGAGATCATCGGCCAGCAATGGGATGTCGCACTGGGCAGCCTGAAGGCGTTCGTTGAATCGAACTGACGGGACGACGTGCGCGGCAGATGCGGGGTGTCGGTCGCATGTCGCGATCCGCGTCGTCGCCTACGTCGGTCGCGCCCGCGCCGCAAACCGGCGCCACGCGTACAGCGGCATGCCGGCGAGGATGAGCACTGCGCCCCAGGCCAGTGCCTCGCGGCCGGTGCCGACGAGCGCGTACAGCGCGTAGATCAGTGCGAGCGCTGCGAGCACGCGACCGGGTTGTCCGCGTTGTCGCAGCCACGCCGCGGTGCTGGCCACGTACGGCACGAGCGTCGCGGCTGTCGACAGAAGGATCGAGAACGTGAACAGCTGCACGAGCGAATGGCTGTAGTTCGACAGCACCAGCACGCTGGAGAGCAGCGTGCCGATCAGCACGCCGGCGACGGGCGTACCGCGTGCATCGCAACGCGCGAACGGCGAGGGAAACACGCCGTCGCGTGCGGCGGCCAGGGAGACCTGTCCGCACACCAGCACCCAGCCGTTGAGTGCGCCGAAGCACGAAACCGCCATCACCGCGGCCAGTGCGATTCCGGCGGTCGGCCCCCACAGCAGACGCGCCGCATCGGCCATCGGTGCCGATGAGCTGGCGAGTTGCGGTCCCGGCAGCAACGCCACGACGGTGCTGCACGCGAGCACCGTCGCGATTCCGGCGAGCAGCGTGCCCAGCAGCGTTGCGCGCGGCACCGTGCGCTCGGCATCGTGAACCGCGCCCGCCGGAACGGTCGCGGCTTCGAGGCCGAGCAACGCCCACAGAGTCAGCGCGACGGTCGACTGCGTGACCGAGGCGAACGAACCGCCGCTCGGATTGAACCTCAGCGACGACGGATCGATCGACCACACCGCGACGACGCCGAACAGCAGCAGCGGCACCAGCTTCAGCACGGTCGTGACCACCTGCATGCGTCCCGCTTCGCGCACGCCGGCAAGGTTGACCAGGGTGCAGATCCACAACGCCGCTAATGCACACGCGGCGCCACGCAGCGGCGTCGCCGTCGTGGCGGGCACCAGCGCGCCGAGGCTGCCGGCGAACGCCACCGCGATCGCAGCATTGGCGCACCAGACCGACACCCAGTAACTCCACGCGACGGTGAAACCGGCGAACTCACCGAACGCATTGCGCGCGTAGATGTAGGGCCCGCCGCTCTGCGGCCATAGCGCGGTGAGGCGCGCGAACGTGGCGGCCAGCAGCAATGCGCCGCACAACGTCACGGCCCAACCGGCGAGGCTCGCCAGCCCGAACGGCGCCAATGCCGACGGCAACAGGAAGGCGCCCGAACCGATCATGCTGCCGACCACCAGGGCGGTGGCCGACCACAGGCCGAGCGGCCGCGCGTTACTCACGCGGCGACCGGTACGCCCTGCGCAGCAGCTCGTGGAAGTGATGCACCGCGTTCTCGCGCAACGGATTCAGGCGGCCGGGCACGTACGAACCCGAAGCCAGCCCACGTTGCACGTCCTCGCAGATGGTCAGGTCTTCCAGCTGGACTTCGTCGCTGAAGACGAGGTCCGCCTCGCGTCGCGAGCGACCCTGTTCGCTGTCGTCCAGCGCGTAATAGAAGTCGAACTCCACCCGGCAGCGATCGACACCGCGCGGCACCACGCGATTGGTCTGCAGGCGCCCCGGCAGGATGTTGAGCATGGTGTTCGGCCACATCCAGTAGTACAGCGCGTCGCCGTCGCCATACAGCGCATCACCGCTTTCCAGCGGGCTCCACTGGTACGAATACCACTCGGCGGTTTCGGTGACGTAGCTGCGGTAGTCGAGCAACCGGTTGAGGCCGGGGTGGATGTGCGGGACGTGATAACCCTCGAGGTAGTTGTCGACGTAGACCTTCCAGTTGCAGGCGACGTCGTAGCTCACGCGCCGGTGGTGGCCATAGCGTTCGAGACCGCGCGTCGGTCCCAGGCGTTCGTCGATGCCGGCCGTGAATGCGTCGAAATCCGGCGCCTTCGTTTCGTCGACGGCGGCGAACACCATGCCGTGCCAGATGCGCACGGCGAGCTGCGGCAGGCGCACGTTGGCGACGTCGAAATCCTGCGCGCCGCCCATCTCCGGTGCCGAACGCAGCACGCCGTCCAGGCCGTACGTCCAGCCGTGATAGCGGCAGCGCAGCGACTTGGCCGCCAGTCCGTCGCAGGTGGCGATCGGGCCGGCACGATGCCTGCAGACGTTGTGGAACACGCGGATCTCGCCGTCCGCACCGCGCACGGCGATCACCGGCAGACCCGCGAAGTCACCGATGACGTGATCGCCTGCATCGCGCAGTTGGCAGACGTGCGCCAGCAACTGCCAGGTGCGATCGAACACCACGCTGCGATCCCAGGCCGGCATGTCGGCATCGACATAAAACCGCGCCGGAAGCGCGGTGGCGTGGCTCAACGGTTGCGGGTCCAGCAGGGCGAGCGTCGTCATGGCCCGAGTATGGCCCCGGGGCGTGGGATTGGCATGCGTCGGCGCAGCATCGGAGCATGCCTGCGCGAGGCCCGTGGCCCATGCATTTCGACGCACGGCCAGCATGTCCCATGGCCGCCGCATCGCAACGCATGAACAGATGCCGCGGCAAGCTGCGACACACCGGCCCCGGCCGCCCGCGGACCCACCATGGCCACGTCCCGCATGCCTGCCGCCTTCATCGGTCACGGAAGTCCGATGAACACGCTGGAGCGCAATCGCTATACCGACGCCTGGCGCGCATTCGGTGCTGCGGTGCCACGGCCGCGCGCGATCCTCATGGTGTCCGCGCACTGGTTCGTCAACGCCACGGCGGTGACCGCGATGCCGCGTCCGCGCACCATCCACGACTTCTACGGATTTCCGCAGGCGCTGTTCGATGTGCGCTATCCCGCGCCGGGGCTGCCCGAGCTGGCCGAGGAAGTCGCCGACGCCGTCCAGCCCGACTACGTCGGTGCCGACACCGAGAGCTGGGGGCTCGACCACGGCACCTGGTCCGTGCTGGTGCACGCGTTTCCCGACGCTGATATTCCGGTCGTGCAACTCTCGATCAACGCGGCCGAGCCCGCCGACTGGCACCTGGCGCTCGGCGCGAAACTGGCAGCGCTGCGCGAGCGCGGCGTGCTGGTGATGGGCAGCGGCAACGTCGTGCACAACCTGCGCGCGATGGATCGGCGTGCGATCGACACGGGCTTCGACTGGGCGCGGCGCTTCAACGAGAAGGCGATCGATCTCGCGACGTCGCGCCCCGGCGACGTCGCATCACTGACGACCGATGCGGCGTTCCTGCAGGTTGCGCCGACGCCCGAGCACTTCCTTCCGTTCGTGTACATCGCTGGCGTTTCCGCGCAGGCCGGTCGGCCGCTCGAGGTGCTGATCGACGGTTATGCCTACGGTTCCCTGTCCATGACCTGTTTCACCGTCGATGGGCCGCCGACCGCGGCTCTCGGCGATGAGGAAGGCGCGCCACCCGTGGGCAGCACCGCGCCGGGTGAAAGTACGAACATGTGAGTCGAACGGCTACGCAGCGTCGACGAGAGGCGAGGGCGGCATGGCGAAATACCTGATTTCATTTCCGAGCGCGGCGATGGTGGTGCCTGACGGCGAATGGGACACCGTTGTCCGCGAATCGCACGCGGTGATCGCACAGGCGAAAGCCGCTGGCGTCTACGTGTTCGCCGGCGGACTCGATGAAGCCGTGCCGGTGGTGCGCGTTGCCGCGGACGGCGGTATCACGTCGGGTGGCTACGCCGACGGATCGAATCTCAATGGTGGCTTCACTGTCCTCGAGCTGCCGTCGCGCGAAGCCGCGATCGACTGGGCTGCGCGCATCGCGAAGGCCTGCCGCTGCGAGCAGGAGCTTCGCGTATTCATGTTCGATCCGCAGTCGTGACGACAGCGCGGGAACCTTGCACGACTCGCATGGGAGCGCCGTCGCGAGACGCGACGCCGATCGCGCGGCATGGCGCAGCGAATAGCGAGAGCAGCGCTGATGGATGATGCGCGAGAGGCGGTCGCGCACGGCATCGATCGCCATGTGCTCCCGCGCCATCGTCGACTGGAGTCTTGCGACTGCTGCCGATGCGAAACGGCTGCGCGTGTCGGGCGTTTCCGTCGAGGTTCGCGCTACTGCTGGATCGTTCTCGCGCCGAGCGCCTGCACGGGGCGGTTGTTGTTCTGGCCCACCGCGTCGTGCACGAAAGCGACTTCCTTCGCGCTGGCGGCGACAGGCTGCTTGAGCACGAGCCAGCGCACCTGCTCGGAACACGGCGGCGTGGTCAGCGATCCGCTGTAGCGGTAGTAGTCGTGTCCAGAGGGCAGCAGAGCCGCCGCATTCACCGCGGTTGGGAGCTTGGCGTTCCCACCGGCCTTCGCCGGCACCTTCGGCCAGATGCTCTCCAGCCACGCGTTGTTCGCACCGTCCTTGAACAGCACGGCGACGACCGCGAGACGCCCCTGTGCGTCGGCGTGCACCAGGTGCGCTTCCATCGGGAATCGCTTGCCGTCGACCGTGTGCTCGCTCGGTACGTGGAAGTGGACCTGCTTGAGTTCGAAGTCGGTGTTGTCGATGCGGATGTGGCTGCCCGGTTTGAAGTCGACCTGGATCGCGTGGCCGTTGTTGACGACGCGGTAGCCGTCAGGCCGGTAGTCGAAGTCGATCGGTGGCAGCGCGGTGTCGACCGCATGCGCGAGGTTGATCGGCGACTGGCTGTGCCCCTTTCCGCAGGTCGCGAAGCCGGGCTCGAGCGACGCCCAGTGCGCCGGGCCTTCCCTGCCGGTATAGGCCCAGTGCCCGTGTTTCGCTTCACCCGCGTTGCCGGTCTGCGTGGCGAGCAAAAGCGCGACCAAAGCCCAGTGCGGTTTCACGTTCATGGCGCTGACTCCAGGTATCGCGGGGAAGAACCGAGAGCGTTGTCGCTGGGCGAATGAGCGCCCGCCGGCATTAATGCGGCGTCAACCGGAGCCGCCGTCATCCGGCGGCCTGCGTGCGTAGCTGAGCGTGCCTTCGTGGTAGATCTCGATCGCCCACACGTCGGTGGGATCGTGGATCCAGAGATCGCTGCTCCATCGCATCAAGCGTTCGGCGAGACGTTCGGCGTCTGCACGGGCCAGCGTGACGTCGGGCAGATGCGCGACGCCCCATTGCAGGCGCAACCGGCGATCGGCGGGGATGCCGAGAGCGTCCAGTGCGTCGGTGAACAGTTCGGCGAGCACTTCCTCCGTACCGCCGTAGCGCGTGTTCGCACCCGGAACGCGCGCCCAGTCGATGCCGGAGAACGCCCACGGATACGCCGGGAATCGCACGCCGTCCGGCTCCCATGGCCAATGCAACGCGTGCGAGACGTTCGCGAGGTCCGCCGCATGCCAGCGCAGGAATTCCGCGACCGTGCCTGCACGTTCGCGTGCTTCATCGCGCGCCTTCTGTTCGGCATACAGCGCATCGCGACGCGCGATCAGGTCGCTGCGGCGGGCATCGTGGTCGGAAGGGTCGGTCATCGCATCAGCGCTGCGGTGGGCTGCGGGTCTGCCGTCGATTCTCCGGTCTCCGCGCCCGCTTGTGGAGATATCGGTGACGCACCTCGGGGCGGCCGTTGCTGCCTCGAAGGGCAATATCGCCGGCCGTTGCCCCGTCGCTAGGCTGGCGCTGCTCCGTACCCGGCAGCGCGTCGATGCGAACGCAGCGAGAGCTATCGCGCCGGCACGTACACGGCCGAGTAGAAGACCGTATCGCCCAGCGTCGCGCTGTCGAGGTCGACGATCATCGCGCCGCCCGCGATCAACGGATCCATCTTCTTGTGGAACTCGTCGAGCGTGAGGCCGATCACCGACCGACGGCCGGCCTGGTCGTCGAACAGGCCCGCATAGCCGATCGTGCCGGTCTTAGTGATGTAGGCGGAGATGCTCAGCGGCGATTCGTTGCCGAGATCGCGCGCGATGCTGTTCGCGTTGAACTGGATCGAGCCGTCGGCGGTGAGCGACGAGATCTCCGCATTTGCACGCGGCACGAATGAAGGCAGATAGCGCAGCTGGTCACCGTCCTGGTAGACGTCCCAGCGTGCGAGGTCGTTGTTACTCGCACGCGCCTGACGGCGCATATCGGCCGCCTGCGGCTGCGTGAGGAAAACGCCCACCGTCGCGATCGTTGGCTCACCCGGCGGACTGAACGACGCGGCGAACACCGTCTGCCCGTTCGATTCGTAGGCGTCGATGACGTCGAGTTGCGAACCCTGCGGGCCGACGCGCGCTCCAGTGGCCGTGAGTTGATCGCGTGTCTGGTGCAGGAACAGCAGATCCTGCAGCTGCGTGGCGCGCTCGGGGCCGGTCGGGCCGCCGTCCATGCGCTGGAACACGCCGCCGATGACCGGCGCGCCTTTCACTTCGGCGACGGTGATGTCGATGAGCCGGTAGCCCGCGGCGAAGAGGTCCGCGCTCGCCTTGCGGAACGCGATCTCGTCGAGACCGTAGCGCGCCTCGATGTCGCGACCGGCAGCCTGCGCCCCGGACGCGGTCGTCCACAACGCGAGAGCGAAGAACAACGAACGCATCGTCATGGTCGGGATCCCCGGCGGCGTCGATCGTCACGGCGGACCGCCCCTTCGGGCCGCTTGGTCGCATTGTGCAAAAAAGCGTGGGGCTGACCAGCAGGTCGGGAGTCCGCCGATCGGCGCAGCAGGCGGGGCGGTCGGCGTCACCAAGTCGGCCGTCCACTGTCGCGTGTGAAATCGCGCCGCAAGCAGCTGCCATTCGTCGTCATTGCCGGGCGCGTGCCGACGGGAGGTCGCGTGCCGCACACGGTCGAGGCGCGGCCGGCGGATAGTGACGCGACGGCGCGTGCGGGGCGCGGCCGCTTGCAGCCAACCTCCGAGGAGACACGTCATGAACCGACTGCAGCGTCTTTGCGTTCTTGCCATCACCACTGCCATGGCCGCGAGTCCGGGCGCGCTGGCATCGCCGCCCGCCAAGGCGAAAGCGAAACCCGACGACGCCGCGATGATCCGCAGCGCAATGACCGCCGCGCCGAAGAAAGTGGGCGAGGCGGCGACGATCGTCGTTGCGGAAGAGGACGGCTCGATGCGCACGTTGCGCAAGGGCACGGGCGGCTTCACCTGCATGCCCGACAACCCGACGACGCCCGGTCCGGATCCGATGTGCATGGACGCGTCGGCAATGGGATGGGCGCATGCGTGGATGACGCATACCGCGCCGCCCGCCGGCCGCGTCGGCTTCATGTACATGCTCGAAGGCGGCACCGACGCGAGCAACACCGATCCCTATGCGAAGGCACCGACGTCGGCCAACCACTGGGTCAAGACGGGCCCGCACGTCATGGTCGTCGGCGCGGACCCGGAGTTCTACGCGGCGTATCCGAAGGACGCGCAACCCGATACGTCGATGCCGTACGTGATGTGGCCCGGCACGCCCTACCAGCACCTGATGATTCCGGTGAAGTGAGCGAGCGCGCCGCGCGAGACTAGAACTTCTCGCCCACCGGCAGGTAGCGCCATGCGCCCGGTGGCATCGCGCCGTCGGGCCCTTTGCCGAGCCCGATGCGACCGATGCGCAGGCGGCGGATCGACAGCACACGCAGGCCCACCTGCGCGCACATGTGCCGCAGCTGGCCGTCGCGCGCGCCCTTGATCGCGAAACGCAGGCGGTTCTCGTTCTGCCAGCTGACCTTGCATGGCGGCAGCACGCGGCCCCGGTAGTCCATGCCATGCGCGAGGCGCGCCATGCCGTATGGCGCGAGATCACCGTCGATCTCGACGAGGTACTCGTGCTCGATGTCGTCGCCGTCTTCGGTAAGTCGACGCCAGACGCGACCGTCCTGCGTCAGCACCATCAGCCCACTGGCATCGCGATCCAGCGGTAGCAGCGGCGTGAGTCGATGGAAGTGACGCTGCAGCAGGCGCACGCCGGACGGATCGTCGACCCATCGGGTCTCGGGCGTGACGAGTGCCGTCGCCGGATGCGGCCCATCGATCGCGTCGACGCCGGCCGGTTTGTGCAGCAGCAGCGTCGCCGGTTCCACCGCCTCGAATTGCGCGTTCGGGTCGATCGTCACCCGCTCCGTGGTGACGCGATGCTGCGGCGATTCGACGACCTGCCCGTCGACCGATACCCAGCCGTTGCGGATGAACTGCTCGGCGTCGGCGCGCGAACAGCCCATCAGTTCGGTGACGCGTCGCGAGAGGCGAACGGGTTCGGTCATCGGAAGGGACGGGCAAGGGGGCGCGCAGTGTAGCGGGGTACGCGTGGCCGGGCGGTCCGCTTACGGCTGCTGGCGGGGGCGATGCCGCCCGCCGCCGTCGCATAATCGGCGAAGGCCGTTCCGGCCTTTGAATCCTCGGAGTCCGCGATGACGTTCGACGATTTCGGTCCGTTGCTGAGGCGTGCGCATGGGCATGCGACGGCGTTCCTCGACGCGCTGCCCGAACGCTTCGTCGGCGCACGTGCGGGGCGCGACGAGATGATCGCGGCGTTCGACGGTCCTCTGCCGGTGCAGGGCGAACACGCCGACGCGGTGCTGGATCGTCTCGCCATGCATGCGCCGCGGGGCACTCAGGCCTGCGCCGCGCCGCGCTACTTCGGTTTCGTCATCGGTGGCACGGTGCCGGTCGCACTCGCCACCGACTGGCTGGTGTCGACGTGGGACCAGAACGCCGGCATCCACGTCATCTCGCCACTGACCGCCGCGGTCGAGGAGATCGCCGCACGCTGGCTGCTCGAGCTGTTCGACCTGCCGCGCGACAGCGGCGCCGGCTTCGTCACCGGCTGCCAGATGGCGCATTTCACCTGCCTGGCTGCCGCGCGGCATGGCGTGTTGCGCCGCGTCGGCTGGGACGTCGAAGCGGATGGCTTGATGGGTGCGCCGCGCATCCATGTCGTTGCGTCGGCCGAAGCACATGTCACCGTCGACGTCGCGCTGCGTTATCTCGGGCTCGGCACGCGGTCGCTGGTGCGCGTGGACTCGGACGAGCAGGGCCGCATGCGGCTTGATCGCCTGCGCGAGGTGATGGATGCGCTCGATGGTCCGGTGATCGTCTGCGCGCAGGCTGGCAACGTGAACACCGGCGCGTTCGATCCGCTGCGCGGCATCGCGGAGATCGCTCACGCTCGCGGCGCGTGGCTGCACGTCGACGGCGCATTCGGCCTGTGGGCGCGCGCGGCGGATGGCTTGCGCGAGGTGGCCGACGGCATCGAGCTCGCGGATTCCTGGGCGACCGACGCACACAAGTGGCTCAACGTGCCGTACGACAGCGGCGTCGCCATCGTTCGCCATGCCGAAGACCACCGCGCGGCGATGACGGTGGCCGCCGCGTACCTGGTGCAGACGCGCGGCGCCGAGCGCGATGCGGTCGATTGGGTGCCGGAATTCTCGCGGCGCGCGCGCGGCATTCCCGTGTATGCGGCGCTGCGCACGCTAGGTCGCGCTGGCGTCGGCGACCTGGTCGAACGCTGCTGCGCCCATGCGCGACGCTTCGCCAAGCAGCTCGGCGACGCGCCAGGCGTGCGCGTCCTCAATGACGTCGTCCTCAACCAGGTGCTCGTGCGGTTTGGCGACGACGACGCCACCACGCGCGCGGTCATTGCCGGTGTGCAGGACGACGGCACCTGCTGGGCGAGTGGCACCACCTGGCATGGGCTCGCCGCCCTGCGCATTTCGGTATCGAACTGGGCGACGACGGCCGAGGACGTCGATCGCAGCGTCGACGCGATGCTGCGTGTGCATCGCGAGGTCGCCGGTCGCGTCGTGGTGCCGACGTCATGAGCACGCGTGCATCGGGCGACCGCGCTGCTTCGAAAGTGCAGTCGACCTCCCGGCGCAAGCGTCGCGCGTTCGATACGCAGGCCGTGCGCGACATTGCACTTGCGCTTCCCGAGGTCGTCGAAATGCCACATTTCGACTTCGGGTCGTTCCGCGTCAACGGCAAGCTCTTCATCACGCTGCCGCCCGGTGGAACGCACATCCATGCATTCGTCGACGAGCAGGAGCGTCTCACGGCGCTGACGATGTATCCCGACGGCCTCGAACCCTTGGCGTGGGGAAGGCGGGTCGTGGGCCTGCGTGTCGCGTTGGAGGAAGCGCGTCCCGAGGCGGTCGAACACCTGATCCGCGCGGCGTGGCGCAACAAGGCGCCCAAGCGGCTTCTGGACCGGGTCGCGCCTTCGCACACGAAGCACTGAGCGGCGCGCGTCGCAACCAAAAAAACGCACCCGGCCGACTGCAGTTCGGCCGGGTGTCGCCCACGACGCGGTCTACTTCAATTCGCTGATCCGCTCCTCGAGCTTCACCTTCCACTCTGCATCGGTCTCCTTCGCGGCCAGCGTCTTCAGCGCGGCCATCTGCGCCACGTCGAGCGCGGAATCCGCCGACACCGCGACGTCCGGCGCGACACCGACACCTTCCCAGTCGCCGTGCGTCACCGGATTGATGGGGCGGCCGGTCGGCACGAACATCATGAAGTGGTCCGCCAGCGGTTGCGGCCCGCCCGCGTGCGCGCCACCGCCGGTCGTTTCTCCGACGACGACCGCGCGCCGGTTGTTCTTCATCGCGTAGGCGAGATCCTCGCAGCCCGAGAACGTATCGCGGCTGGTCAGCAGGAACACGGGTCGCGACGCGCCGTAGCGCTTGCCGGGGACGGTCGCCTGCGTCCAGCGTGTTTCCAATCGGTTCTCGTCGCGCCAGTAGACGTCGTTGAGGTGCGTCGGACGGTCGTAGAGATAGCTGGCGAACGCCATCACCGTCTCCGGGTCGCCGCCGCCGCATTTGCGTAGGTCGATGATGAGTGCGTCGGTGTCGGCGAGAAATCCCATCGCGGCGCTGATACGCGGTGCCGCACCGTTCGGGCGACCGAACTGATGCACATCGATGTAGCCGAGGTTGCCTTTGAGGCGCTCGACATGTGCCATGCCGAAATTGAGGCGGCGCTGCTGCACGAGCTCGCCGTCACCCGCCTTCGATGCGGGGTTCGGTGCGGCGCCGGGCGACGGCGCGTCGACGATGTAGCGGACTTCCAGATGTCCGTCATGGCTGACGGACCGCAACGCCTTCGTCATCGCTTCGGCGAGCCCATCGCCGTCGAGACCCTCGAACTCCTTGCGTTGCAGGCGTGCGCGCAGATCGGCGCCCATCGTCTTCGCGGTCTCGGGGAAAACGTACGCGCGGTCGAGCTGGGCGATCGCGCTCGCGATCACCGCTTGTTGCGTGCGTGCGTCCATCGCTGGCCCCGACGAAGCCGCGCAGGCCACGCTGGACAGGGTGAGGCCGAGGGCGCAGAGCCGGGCGATCGCGGCGGTGCGGCGCTTCATCGTGGTCATGTGGAGTCTCCGTTCGTCGTGATTCGACGTACGCAGGCTCGGCCACGATTGTGGAGGAACGATGGAGCGTCAGAACTCGACGCGGTAGCCCGCGCCGTAGACCGACTGGATCACATCATCGCCGGCCGACAGCGCAGCAAGCTTGCGACGCAGGTTCTTGATGTGGCTGTCGACCGCGCGCTCGGTCACGTCGAGGTTGTCGCGACCGACCGCGTCGAGCAGTTGCGCGCGACTGAAGATGACGCCGGGACGACGCGTCATCGCGGCGAAGAGGGCGAACTCGGTGGGCGTCAGGTCGAGTGGCGTTCCGTGCACGCGAACCGTCCGCGTCGACGCGTCGACGACGATCGCATTGGATGTCCCGGCCGCGCCGCGATACCGGCGCAATTGCGCGCCGACGCGAGCCATCAGCTCGCGAGGACTGTAGGGCTTGCACACGTAATCATCGGCGCCGGATTCGAGGCCGATGACGCGGTCGACTTCCTCTACCTTCGCGGTCGTCATGATGATCGGCACGTCCGAAGCCGCACGGATCTCGCGACACAGCTGCAGCCCGTCGGCACCCGGCAGCATCAGGTCGAGGACGATGACGTCGGGCCGCAACGTCGGCAGCCGATCGCGTGCCTCGCGGCCGTCGTGGACAGCGATAGCCTGGTGTCCCGCCGCGCGTGCGTAGTCGGCCACGATGCGGGCGAGTTCGATCTCGTCCTCGATGATCAGCACGGTCGCGCTCATGTCGGTACCAGCGGCAGGGACAGGGTTGCGCGCAGTCCGCCCAGCGGCGAGGCGGAAAATTCGAGGCGGCCGCCGTGGGCTTCGACGATCTGCCGTGCGAGCGCGAGACCCAGCCCACTGCCGCCATGTTCGCGGCTGCGTGATGCGTCGACGCGGAAGAAGCGCTCGCCGAGGCGCGGCAGATCGGTCGCGGGCACGCCGGGCGCGCTGTCGTCTATGTGCAAGCGAAAGTGGCTCGCCTCGACATCGCCGGTCATGGTGACGCTGCCACCTGTCGCGGTGTAGCGCGCGCTGTTCTCGACAAGATTGCGTATCACCTGACGGAGGCGCGCGGGGTCGGCGACGGCGACTGCAGGCGAGGTCGGAGGCACGATCCGCGCATCCAGGCCACGCTCGCGCATGCGTTCCGCGAAATCGTCCCAGGTGGTTTTCGCGATCGTCCACGGATCGAGCGGCTCGCGTTCCAGATGCAACGCGCCGGTGTCGCCGCGCGAGAGTTGATCGAGGTCACCCACCAGCGACTGCAGCGAGGCGATCTGCGCCTCCATCGATGCCAGGCTCGCCTGCGACAAGGGGCGGATGCCGTCCTGCATCGCCTCGAGCTGCGCCTTCAGCACGGCCAAAGGTGTTCGCAGTTCATGCGAGGTATCCGCAATCCATTGCCGGCGGGATCCCGCATTCGCCTTGAGCCGCGCGCCAAGTTCGTTGAACGAACGCGCAAGTTGGCCGAATTCATCGCGACGCCGTGCGTCGATCTGGGTGTCGAACTCACTCCGTCCCAGCCGACGCGCACCTTCGAGCAGCGCATGGATCGGACGGCGTAGGCTCGTCGCGACCATGCCTGCCGCCAGCGCGGACAACGCGATTCCGATCAGCGCCAGCACGGTGAGATGACGCTGCTTCTGCATGAGCACGGCGATGGTCAATGCATCGTCGGGGTTCCGCGGCAGGGCGACCGTGAGATGGCCCGCGATGCCGTGGCGCGAGGGAATCGTCCACGTGCGACGGTCGATCGATGCGAGCATCACCAGCGGTGCCCCGGGCTGCGTACCGGCCAGCAGCCGGCCGGACGCATCGGTCAGCGCGGCGCGATCGGCGAGCGTCGAGGTCGCACGTCCGGGCGGCGTGGGGGACGTTTCAACGGCACGCGCGATGGTCGCCCGCCACCAGGCGTCGCGCGCTGCCGACGTCGCGGGAAGCGCTTTCCATCCGCCGGCCGCATCGAAAGTGGCCGACAGCACCGCGACGATCGCGTTGACCTCGTCCGTCTCGTAGTCGAGCGGCTGCCTCGCACCGCCCGCGAAGCTCCAGCGGATCAGCGCAAGGCCAATGATGCCGACGAGCAGCATCGAGGCCACGCCGATGACGAACAGCCGGACACGAAGGGGGACGACCAAGGCGAGCCTCGGGACAGGGCAGGGGGGACGCAGGCGGCGTCGGCGATAGCGTACTCAAGGTCACCGCGCGCAAGGCTGCCGCAGGACGGCTTCCACGCGGCGCCCAAGCGCGCGACGTATTCGGATCGCACGTGGACCGCTCGTCAGAAGGTCACGCGCGCCGCCGTGTTCGGGACCTCCGGCATAGGCAGCAGGCTTGCGCGGCGGCCATGCTCGGCGCACTCGCCCGAACGGACATCGCGCCCATGCAACGCTCCCGCCTGACGCTCGCCCTGCTTCTCGCCGCCGGCATCGCTTCCGCGGGGCCGCTGCACGGCATCCTGCCGCAGGACGTGAATCGCAGCGCCGACGCCTGCACCGACTTCTTCGAGTACGCCAACGGCACCTGGCGCAAGGAGAATCCGATCCCCGACTACATGGACCGCTGGAGCCGCCGCTGGCAGTCGGGCGAGGTCAACAAGGAACACGTGCGCGACATCCTCACCGAGGTGTCGGCGAAGACCGACTGGCCGCAGGGCAGTGCGCAACAGTTGTCGGGCGACTACTACGCCGCCTGCATGGACGAGAGCCGCATCGACCAGCGCGGCCTCGCGCCGGCGAAGGCGTTGCTCGACGAAGTCGCATCGATCAAGACGACCGCCGACCTGCAGCGCACGATCGGCCATCTCAACGACCTCGGCATCCCCGCACCCTTCGCGCTCAATTCCGGTCAGGACCTGCACAACCCGACGCAAGTCGTCGCGCAGATCGGCGCTGCCGGCATCGGCCTGCCGGATCGCGACTACTACCTCAAGCCCGACGCGCGTTTCGTCGAAGCGCGCGCGAAATATCTCGAGCACGTCGCCAACATGTTCGTGCTGGCGGGCGAAACACCCGCCGCCGCCAAGGCCGATGCGGCCACGGTGTTCGCGTTCGAAAAGCGCCTCGCCGAGGCGTCCCTGGACAACGTCGCCCTGCGCGATCCGAAGCAGCAGGACCACACGATGACGTTCGCCCAGCTGCAGAAGCTGGCGCCGGCGTTCAACTGGGCCGCGTATTTCGACGCCGCGCATATGCCGCGCGCCGACCTCAACGTCACCCAGCCCAAGTTCGTGCAGCAGTTCAACCACGAGCTTGCGACGACGCCGATCGCGCAGTGGCGGACGTATCTGCGCTGGCAGGCGCTGGCCGGCGTATCGGACACGCTGCCCAAGCCCTTCGTGGCCGAGCAGTTCGCGTTCTACGGCAAGTACCTGAGCGGCGCGACCGAGATGAAGCCGCGCTGGAAACGCTGCGCGGAAGACACCGACGCCGTGCTCGGTGATGCGCTCGGCCATGCTTACGTCGAGAAGTACTTCCCGCCGGAAGCCAAGGCGCGCATGCAGGACATGGTCAAGAACATCCTGCTCGCCATGCACGACACCATCGGCGGCCTCGAATGGATGAGCCCGGAAACCAAGGCGAAGGCGCTGGAGAAGCTGTCGACCTTCAATCCCAAGATCGGCTATCCGGACAAGTGGAAGACCTACGACGGCGTGCGCGTGTCGCGCGACTCGTACTGGAGCGCGCGCGAAGCCGCGATGCGCTGGAACGTCAACGACGATCGCGCCCAGATCGGCAAGCCGGTCGACCGCGCACGCTGGGGCATGACGCCGCCGACGTCGAACGCCTACTACAACCCGTTGCTCAACGAGATCGTGTTCCCAGCCGGCATCCTGCAGCCGCCGGCCTTCGACGTGACCGCCACCGATGCGGTGAACTACGGTGCCATCGGCGTCGTCATCGGCCACGAGATCAGCCACGGCTTCGACGACCAGGGCGCGCAGTTCGACGCGCAGGGCCGCCTGCAGAACTGGTGGACGGCGAAGGACAACACGCAATTCGCCGAGAAGGGCCAGTGCGTGGTCAAGCAGTTCGACAACACCTTCATCGCGCCCGGGCTGCACCACAACGGCAAGCTGGTGCTGGGCGAGTCGATCGGCGATCTCGCGGGCGCCAAGATCGCGTATCGCGCGTACTTGAAGTCGCGCGAGGGCAAGGGCCCGGAGCCGACCATCGACGGCTACACGCCCGAGCAGCAGTTCTTCATCGCGTGGGGCCAGTGGCGCGGGGATGAAACGCGTCCGGAAACGCAGCGCACGATGATCCAGGGCGACCCCCATCCGGTCGCGAAGTACCGCGTGAACGGCCCGCTGTCGAACCTGCCGGAGTTCCGCCAGGCGTTCCAGTGCAAGGAAGGCGACGCGATGGTGCGTCCGCAGGCGGATCGCTGCGAGGTGTGGTGATCTGAGCCGGCTTGGGAGCCGTCGAGTGAGCTCGACGGCTTCGGAGTGCAGTCGCTGGCGGATTCCTGGTTGAGACGACCGGGGCCGCTACTCGGGGGCGCTGTCCGTATCGTCACGCTGGAGCGGGAGCAGGTGCCGCAGCCATGCGGGCATCTCGGGTGAATCCGGCGAGTTGCCGATTTCCGCTGCGACGCGGAAGCAGTAGAGCTTGGCCAGGTGCGCTTGATCCATCGCACGCAGGCGCTCGGTGTCCGGCTGGTCGGTCATCAGCGCGAGCAGCTTGTCCTTAGGCGCGCTGCGATAGATCGCGTACAGGAATTCATAGAGATCGAGCGGCTTTCGCGCGCGCCGATCCGGCCGATGCAGGATTCCGAAGAAGGATTCGGGCTGGCGGCGCCATGCCCACATTTCCTGATCGCTGAGCGCGACCCGCAACGCGCGCAGGTTGCCGGCTTCGGTCCGCACGAAGCCGATGGCGTGGCACTCGCCGTCGTCAACAATGGCTTCCTCGAGCACGCCGCTGGCCTCGTGGAGCTCGTAGAACTCACCGAACAGCAGACGTCTTGATTCGTCGAGTCCCGCGACCGAACCGTCGAAGGTGACGGGCACGAATCCGTATTCGCCAAGGGATTGCAGCAGGCGCTCCATTTCGATCGCGCGGTCGTCCTCGCGCGCAAGCGCGACGCGATCGCCAACCCTGAACCGGTCCATCCTGAAACCCTCGACCACCATGCCCGGGTCCGGGATCAACTCGTCGAGCGCGTGGCGATCGGGCGCATTGAGCAGGACGACCAGTGCCGCGGGGAGATCGGCGTACGACCTGTCCTGTTCGAGCGCGTGCAACTGCTCGACGGCGCGAGACTGCCAGTCCTCCTTGCGCACGCCCGGCGCATCCGCATGATTCAGATCGAGGACGACAACGCGTTCAAGCGGGACGGGTTGCTGCAGTGACGCGGCGAGAACATCGCCGAGCGCCAGCGCATCGCCACCGTGCTTGTGCTCGCCGACCGCCCAGTCGATGCGGAACGGACGGCCCGTTGTGGGATAGGTCGCCGTGAATCCGCCGCGATGACTGGCTCGGTCCGGCGCGGCATCGTCTTCCCACAGCACGCTGAACCCGGCGCGCAGCAGCATGGCGGCGACGCGTGCTTCGTGACGGGCCGCGTCGAACCGGTCGGGATCGCGGAGGCGATCGAGCAGATCGTCGAAAGCGCGCTGCCCCTGATCGGGCCGGATGCGGTGTTCGATCAGGAAGAGGTCATACGCGAGGTTGCGGATCGCGCGCAGGCAGCCGACATCGGGCACGGAGAACACGTGTCGGTCATTGCTGCCGCGATGCTTGGCGACCTGTTCGTGCAGCGCGTCCATCCACTGCAGCACCGGATGGCGCGCATGCACCGGCAGCGTGAGCTGGCGATTGCCCCAGTCGATGCCGAACGTGTCCTTGAAGTAATCGATGAGGAATGTGGTGAATGTGGTCCACGGGCCGCGGAAGACGCGGTTGCCGACGAACACGTGACGCGATCCGTCGACGACGGTCGAAATGATCGGACGCGTGCGGCCCTGCTGGCGCTGCAGCTCGAAGGATTCGAGCGCGTGTTCGCGGATGCGGTTCTCGAGTTGCGCCGGCGGGATCTCGACGGTCTCGACGTCGGTCGCCCCGAGCGCGCCATGGCAGTGCTTGAAGCGTCGACCGCTTCCGCAGGGGCAGGGCTCCAGCCGTCCGACGTTGTTCATTGCGACCCCGCGACGAGTGTGCGCTCCGGGAGCGGGCAGGCCATCCATTGCGGGCGCCGGCGATTGGGAACCGGATGGCCGCAGGTTCCCGAGCCATGCGCCATCGCGCGGGCTCGATCGTACCCAAGTCGCCGGTCGGGTGGCGTCGCCGTCGGCGCGCCACCCTCGGGCCGACGTCAGCCCGGAATAAAGCGCAAGCCGACGCGCGGCTCGGTCGCGATCCAGCGCGGCGCCATCGCGTCGTCGCCCAGCTTGTTCCGCAGGCGGCCGGCCAGGATGCGCAGGTAGTGGGTGTCGTTCTCGTAGCTCGGCCCCCAGAGCTCCTTGAGAAGCTGCTTCTGGGTGACGACGCGCCCGGCGTGCTGGATCAGCATCGACAGCAACGCATATTCCTTGCGCGTGAGCTGGACGGGCACGCCGCCCACGGTGACGAGCCGGCGCGCGAGATCGACGTGCAGCAGGCCGTCGTCGAACACCGGTGCACGCGTGGTCGAGGGCTGCGGCAGCCGCAGGAGTGCGCGGATACGGGCCAGCAGCTCCTGCACGCCGAAAGGCTTGGTCACGTAGTCGTTCGCGCCGGCATCGAGCGCTTCGACCTTCGTGGCTTCGTCATCGGTCACGCTCAGCACGATCACGGGCACGTCCGACCATTGCCGGATCTCGCCGATCAGGTGGCGACCGTCCCCGTCCGGCAGGTGCATGTCGAGCACGACGATATCGGCGCCGTGCAGCGCGAGGCTTTCGACGCCCTCGCGGCCGAGGCCGGCCAGCACGACGTCGTAGCCCTGCGCGCGCAGGCTGATGTCGAGGAACTTCCGCATCTGCGGCTCGTCTTCGACGACGAGGATGCGGGCAGGCGTCGTCGGCGCCAGCGCCTCGGACTTCAGTGGCACGGCTCGCATCCCACCGGCACCAGCGGCAGCACGAGGCGCATGCGCGTGCCGACGCCGTCGCCGCCCGCGTGCGCGCTCACTTCACCGCCATGCGCACGCACGATGCTCTGGCTGATCGCGAGGCCGAGTCCGGTGCCGGCGCGTGCGGGGTCGCCACGGTCCGCCGAGTAGAACATGTCGAATACGCGTTCGCGCTCCGCATGCGGAATGCCGGGGCCTGCATCGACGACTTCGATCACCACCGCGACGTGGTCGTCCAATCCCGCGTGCACGACGATCGGATGCCCCGGCGGCGAGAACTTCGATGCGTTGTGGAGCACGTTGAAGATCGCCTGTTCGACCAGCGCCGCATGCACGCGCACCTGCGGCACGTCCGAATCGATGTGCACGTCGAGCCGCACCTCCGGGTCGTAGCGACGCAGGCGCGCGACCGCGGACGCGATCATCTCGTCGACCGTCGATGTCGCAACGTCCATCGCCAGGTTTCCGTCGCCGATGCGCGTGACATCGACGAGATTCTGGATGTAGCGGTCGAGCCGGCGACCCTCCGCCTCGATGGTCGACAGGAGGTCGCCACGGTCCTGCGTCGGCAGCGTCTCGCCGAAGGTACGCAGGCTTTCCGCGGCGCCCATGATGGTGGTGAGCGGTGTGCGCAGGTCGTGCGAGACCGAGGCCAGCAGCGCGGTGCACAGGCGTTCGGATTCGTTGGCCACGCGCTCCTGGTGCAACTCACCGGTCAGCCGCGCACGCACGACCGAATGCGCGATGTCGGCACTCAGCGAATGCACGAGCTCGTCGTCGAAGGAGGAATGATCCGGACCGCGCTGGAGCGCGACCGCACCGAGCTGGCCGTCGACGCCATTGAGCGGAATCCACAGCCACTTGCCGTCGAAAGCCGGCGTGCCGAGATAGGACGGCGGATGGGGTACGCGCGTGCCGGCACCGGAATGGAAGGCGCGCTCCCCGAGCCACATGACGATCTCGCTCTCGAATGTCCGCTCGAGAAACGCGAGCGCCGAACGCGCGACCGAGCCCTCGTCGTGGTGTTCGGCCAGGCGCTCGGACAGCTCGTGGCGGAGCGTCCCGTGGGCCTGCCGTGCGGTGAGGGACGCAACCTGGCGCGTGCGCCCGGCCGCCACCCACGCCACGATCGCGGCGGACGCCACGAACGCGGCGAGCACCACGAAGTCGCCGGACG
Organism: Lysobacter sp. TY2-98; assembly: GCF_003367355.1. NCBI lineage: Bacteria > Pseudomonadati > Pseudomonadota > Gammaproteobacteria > Lysobacterales > Lysobacteraceae > Lysobacter > Lysobacter sp. TY2-98. The sequence goes on along the minus strand of NZ_CP031413.1, from coordinate 1,599,700 downwards.
AGAGCGCTATCGCTGTAGACGTGGCTTCGGCGGCGCCGAACTCGTACAGCACGAAGCTCAGCAGTGCCGCGGCCAGTGCATGCAGGCTCGATCCGGATGTTCCGATCGATGCGATGCCGAGCAGATACAACGCGGCCACCGCGTCCGGTCGAAGCACGCTGGCGGGCTCCAGCCTGTCGAAGAAGAACACGGCGAACGGGGCGGCCAGCGTGGCGATCACCAGGACGGGCTGGGACGCGCGTGCGAGCCCGCCCGACACCGCACGCGAACGCTGCATGCGCATAGACGTCGGGCCTGCGAAACGAAGGAATGACGAATTCTTCATCGCGCCCTCCATGCTCGCAATACGTCAAGGAAATGTTACGGAGAATTTATGGAAGCCACGCTTCCGACGCTTTCTCCGTTACGGAGGCGGCGCGGATACTGAGCCGCCCTGTTACGACCCGACCGCTTCTGCGGGGTCTGCGGTCGCTTCGCAGGGGATTCTTCGCAAGCGGTCGTGCATGCGGGGTCACGGTCGCTGGCTCGCCCGTCTCGCTGGTGAAACCGTTCATGAATCGTTCTTCTGTCGTCCCACGCGCGATCGGCTCGGGCGTGCCCGGCCTCGATGCCGTCCTGTCCGGCGGCTTCACGCCCAACCGTCTCTATCTGGTCGAAGGCGCGCCCGGTGCGGGCAAGACCACCTTGGCCATCCAGTTCCTGCTCGAAGGCCTGCGCCAGGGCGAGCGCGTGCTCTACGTCACGCTCTCCGAAACCGTGGACGAGCTGCACGAAATGGCGGCGTCGCACGGGTGGTCGCTGGATGGCATCGACATTTTCGAGATGCTCGAAGGGAACGAACATCTGGACGGCGATGCGCCGTACACGATGTTCCATCCGTCCGAGATCGAGCTGGCCGAAACCACGCAGCGCATCCTCAAGCGCGTCGCCGAGACGCGCCCGCAACGCCTGGTGTTCGACTCGCTGGCCGAATTGCGCCTGCTGTCGGGCTCCGCGCTTCGCTACCGGCGTCACGTGCTGTCGCTCAAGCAGGCGCTGGCGGGAAGCCAGTGCACGACGTTGCTGCTCGACCACAGCGGCACCGCCGATCACGGCCTGCAGGTCCATACCATCGTGCACGGCGTCGTGAACCTGTCGGCGGCTGCGGCCGAGTTCGGTGGCGACCGGCATCGCGTGCGCGTCAGCAAGTACCGCGGACGGCGCGCCGTCGGCGGCTATCACGACTACCGCATCGAAACGGGCGGCCTGCGTGTGTTCCCGCGTCTGGTGGCCGCGCACTTCCGGCGCCTCGGCAAGAAGGAATCCGTCGGGACCGGCTCCGCTCAATTCGATCTGCTGCTCGGTGGCGGGATCGATCGCGGCACCAGCACGCTGCTGGTGGGCGCGGCGGGAACGGGCAAGTCGTCGCTGTCCACGCTGGTGGCGATCACGGCGGCGCAGCGCGGCGAACACGCCGCGATCTTCGCGTTCGACGAAAGCGAGCAGTCGCTGCTCACGCGTGCAGCCGGCATGGGCATGGCGCTGGAGTCCTACATCGAAAGCGGCCTTGTCCAACTCCGGGCGGTCGATCCGGCCGAACTCACGCCGGGCGAATTCACGCAGCTGATCCGTCGCGCGGTGGAGGAGCAGGGCGCGCGCGTCATCGTGTTCGACAGCCTCAATGGCTACTTCAACGCGATGCCCGACGAGCAGCACATGATGCTGCAGATGCACGAGTTGCTCGCCTACCTCGGCGCGAAGGACGTGATCACGCTGATGGTGAGCGCCCAGCTCGGGTTGATCGGCTCGATGACGAGTACGGTCGATGTCAGCTACCTCGCCGATTCGGTCGTGCTGCTGCGCTACTTCGAGGCCATCGGCGAGGTGCGGCAGGCGATCTCGGTGTTGAAGAAGCGGACGGGCAGCCACGAACGCACGATCCGGCCGATGAAGATCACGGCGTCCGGCTTCACCATCGGCGAACCGCTGAGCGAATTCCGCGGCGTCCTCACGGGCGTTCCGCAGGAGCGCGCGCCCGCGGGCGGGCCTGCCCCATGAACGCCGGTTCGGCCGCCGTCGGAGGCATGCACCTCAGTTTGCTGCTGCCGACGCCGCGCGACACGGAGCTGACCGCGCGCATCCTCAATCGCGCCGGCGTTGTCACCCGCCGGTGCTCGAGCCTGGCCGACCTCGACCCGTCCGCACTGTTGCGCTCGGGTGCGGTGATGGTCGGCGAGGAGTGGCTGTCGCTCGGCGCGCTCGGCGCGTTGAGGACGGCCCTGGAGCAACAGCCCGCGTGGTCGGATCTGCCGATCCTGATCGTCGCTCGCGCGGGCGTGGAGTCGGGCGAGATCGGTGCAGTGCTCGAGAGCCTCGGCAACGCAACGCTGATCGATCGTCCGATGCGCATCGCCACGCTCACCAGCGCAGCGCGCGCCGCGTTGCGAGCGCGCGAACGCCAGTATCAGATCTGTTCGCAATTGAGTGCACTCGAACGCGCCGGTCACGAGCAGGCCATGGCGGCGGAACGCAAGGACGAATTCCTCGCCATGCTCGGACACGAGCTGCGCAACCCGCTCGCGCCCATCCGCAACGCCCTACACATGCTTCGGCAGCTCGGGCTCGGCGGCCCGACGGAGCAGCAACTGCTCGACATCATGCAGCGACAGACCGACCACATGGTCCGGCTGGTCGAAGATCTCGTCGATGTCGCGCGCCTGACCCGCGGCACCATGGAAATGCGCCGCGCCCCGGTGATGCTGGACGCGCTGATCGAATCGGCGCTGGAACTGAGCCGGCCGCTGATGGTGCAGGCGGGCCACGAGGTCAGCGTCACGATCGAGCCGCGCGGAATGATCGTCGATGCCGACCGCGTTCGGATGACGCAGGTCTTCAGCAACCTGCTGAACAATGCGGCGAAATATTCGGGACCGCATGCGCGCATCGTAGTACGCGTGCATCGCGATGGCGCTGATGCGGTGGTGGAGGTGAAGGACACGGGGCTGGGTATCGAGGCGGACGTGCTGCCGCGTGTGTTCGACCTGTTCGTGCAGGGACCACGCGAACCCGGCCAGGTCAATGACGGGCTCGGCATCGGCCTCGCGCTCGTGAAGCGGCTCGTGCAACTGCACGACGGCTCGGTGACCGCGCGCAGCGAAGGTGAGGGGGCCGGCTCGACGTTCGAGGTGCGGCTGCCCGTCGCGCAGGTCGGCGCGTGGACTGAAGGCGGACCGGAGCCGGCGCGCGCGGTCGGCGCCTATTCGCGATCGTTGCGCATCCTCGTCGTCGACGACAACCGTGATTCGGCGGAGACACTCGGGCTGCTGCTGGAGACGCTGGAGATCGACAATCGCGTCGTGTTTGACGGACGCAGCGCGCTGCGCGCGGTCGAGAGCTACCGCCCGACCGCGGTGTTCCTCGACATCGGCATGCCCGGCATGGACGGCTACGAAGTAGCGCGCCGCATCCGTGAACTCGCCGTCGACGCGCGACCCCGCCTGATCGCACTCACCGGATGGAGCCAGCTGTCGGACCAGGCGCGTACGCGCGAGGCGGGATTCGACTTCCACATGAGCAAGCCTGCTGATTTCGCGGAGCTGCAGCGCATTCTCGAGCTGCTTTCGCACCCATCACGTGCCGAGGTCGCAGTTCCGTGATGCATGAACAGTTCCCTACCGCGCCCTCACGATCGAGCGACACTCGAGTGGGTATAAATGCCGCGTCCTTGGCCGGGGGCGAACGCAACGTGAGTGTGACAGGCATTGTCAGTTCGGAGTTTTCCCTCGTTGGCATCGTCCAGCGTTTGGCAGGATGCACCGACGCGCAGAGCATCGTTTCCATCCTTGCGCGGTCGACGCGCGACCTCATCGGCGCGGACGGTGTCACCGTCGTCATGCGCGATGGCGGTCGCTGCCGGTATCTCGAGGAAGACGCGATCGGTGCGTTGTGGAAAGGGCAGGACTTCGCGCTCGACAGCTGCATTTCCGGTTGGTGCATCACCACCGGTGAGCCGGTGATCATTCCGGACATCCGCCAGGACCCGCGCATTCCGCTGCCCTTGTACGAAGCGACGTTCGTGCGCGCAATGGCGATGACACCCATCGTCCGCGACAAGCCGGAAGGTGCGCTCGGTGTCTACTGGGCGACGGAACACGAGGCGACGACGCTGGAAATGGCAGCGCTGCGTGCGCTCGCCGATTCGGCCGCGCTGGCGCTGGCGAACGTCCAGCTGCTGCAGGAACTGAAGCGCAGCAGCGAGCGCAAGGACGCGTTCCTCAGCAGCCTGGCGAACGAACTTGGCGAGACGCTGGGGCCGATGCGCACGTCGTTGCATCTGCGCCGGCAAGCACGCGATCCGGCGCTGGACGCACGCATGACCGAAGTCATCTCCGAGCAGCTGGATCGCCAGGCGCGCCTGATCGAAAACCTCGTGGACGGCAGCCAGCTACTTACCGGCCAGGCCAAGTTGCACCCGCGCCTGCTGGATCTGCGCGGGATGGTCGCCGACGTGGTCCGCCGGCGCGCATCGGAAGCGGAACTGGCGGAGATCACGCTGGGCATGTCGGTGCCGGACACGGCGGTCGACATCTGGGGGGAAGCGCGTCGTGTCAGCCAAGCCCTCACGCACGTGCTCGACAACAGCATCCGCTGCACGCCGCCGGACGGCCGCATCGACGTGCATCTGGAAGTGCGTGACCAGAACGCATGGCTGACGGTGCGCGACACCGGCATCGGCATTGCACGTGACTCGCTGCCGCACCTGTTCGAGCCGTTCTTCAAACCCTCGTACGAGCCGGCGCGAAGCGTTGCGGGGCTCGGGCTGGGGCTGAGTCTTGTCTCCAGCATCCTGCAGTTGCACGGCGGCGACGTGCGCATCGACAGCCCGGGCACGAGTCAGGGCACCGAGGTGGTGATGCGATTTCCACTGGGATGCCTGACGCAAACGCCGGCGATGCCCGGCGTACAGGCCTAGATCGCACGTTTGCGTTGAGCCGGCGCGAAGGCGTACTTGCGGGCCGCTCAGTGCGTCCCTGAGCTTCCGCTCAGGCCCGATTCGATGGCACCGCCGATCGCACCGCCGAGCAGCCCGCCGGCGGCGGTGCCCACCGCACCGCCGATCGCGGCGCCGACCGGCGCACCCACCACCGCGCCCACGCCACCCGCCGCAGCGCCGATTGCGCCACCCACCGCGCCACCCGCCGCGGTGCCTGCCGCGCCGCCGACCGTCGCACCGACCTGCGTGCCCACTGCGCTGCCCGATGTCGGCGCCGGCGCCGGCGCGGTGACGCTCGTGGTGGACGGTGGTGCGGATGGCGCCGTCGTCGACGTGGGAGGCGGGGCCGTGCCGGGCGCGACCGCGGGCGCAGTGGCTGTCGACGAGCCGCTGGGCGTCGTCGTCGTGCCGCCTGTTCCCGACGTCGCGGGCGGTCGCGGTGGCGTTGTGCCCGGTGCCGAGGGCGTTGTCGTCGTCCCCGAGCCCGACGTCGAAGGTGTCGAGGTCGTGGTTCCGGATGTCGAGGGCGCTGTCGTGGTCGCGCCGGGCGCTGTCGACGTCGCGCCCCCGGTGGCGGGTGCGCTGGGAGGCGCGGTCGTCGCCGGTGTCGACGTCGATGGTGAGGGCGCGGCAGGCGTGGTCGGCATCGCGATCGGTGTCGCCGCGCGTCGCGCTTCTTCCGCCGCACGCTGCGCGGCCTGACGGGTCGCGCGCGCGGCCGCCGGATCTTCGACCACCGTTGCCGCGGGATTAATCGTGCTGTTGCGAATGCGCTCGGCCTGCGCCTGGTTCGCCATCTGGTTGAGTGGCAGATAGTCGCTGCGGAAGTTCAGTTCCACCGACGAATTCAGGTCGAGATCGGTGTTCATTTCCTCGGTCGACTGCGAACGCTGCGTCGAGACATAGCCGATCGTGTTCTCGACCTCCGCGCTCGCGCCCCACGGCCCGAAACCGAAGCTGCCACCGCCCTTGATGCGGTTCTGGATGCTGGTCTGGCTGCCCTGGTCCTGGTTCGCGGCACTGCGCGTATCGATGTGGAAGCGCATCGCGGCGTTGATCTTGCCGCTGTCGATCACGATGCGCTGCATGCCCATCATCACCATGGTCGCCAACATCTGCTGGCGTTGCCGCGCAAGGAAACGTCGCGCGATCGGGACGAGCTGCTCCGGATTGCTCGCCTCCAGCGGATCTTCCGGCGCCATGCCGAGCGTGGCGCGGATGATGTCCGGCGTCGGCATCGACGCACCGCTGCGCAGGCGAAGGCGTGCATTGGCGATCTCGTCGGGGTCCGGGGCTTCGCCGGGTTCGACGTCGGGGGCTTCGTATTCGATGGCCTCGGGGAAGTGGTCCGCCAGCCACTGACGCACGCGCATCAGCCCGAACTGCGCGCCTTCGAAGCCCTCGGCCGATGCCGACACCGCGTTGAGCAGGTTGACGTACTGCTGCATCTGCGTCTGGTTGGAATCGAGCATGGCGCGGAACACGCCATTGATGAGGTCGGTGACGAAACGGGGAAACGAGACCGCGTTGAGGACGTTCTGCGTTGTGCCGGCGATGCGGTCGGCCGAGGCGCCGAAGTCCGGTTGCGACTGCGCACGCGCGAGCGGCGCGTTACGCGGTGGCGCGGTGGCCGCATGCGCATCGCCTTCTTCCTCGATCAGCCGCGCGGCGAGCGACGACACGCGCACCATCGCGTGCGCCAGCGACCGACGGTCGTCTTCATGCAGTGCGTGATAGCCGGGCGCCTTTTCCAGCACGTCACGTACAGCGCCGCGGATCCAGCTGGGCGGCGGATCGTGCGCGGCGGGCGGCGTTACAGCCATCGCTCCTGCCGTCTCACGTGTCGACGTTGGCGGCGGCGGAGGGCGTCGAGTGGGCGTGGCCGCGTGCATGGCGCGGCCTCAGGCGGCGATGGGCAGCGACGGCGTGAGGGCGGGCGTCGCCTGCGTGGGCTGCAACGGCGTGGCGTCGAGCCAGCGCTGCGCGGACATGATCAGGTCGGCGTCCGCCGGCGCGCGCGGATCGAGCGTGACGTTCCTGCTCTGGTAGTTCGACGCAAGCCACGCGAGCACGGCCTGGCCGGCGCGGCCGCGGTCTGCATGGCTCTGCACGGTCGTGGCGCTGCCCGGTGTCATGCCATCGCTGCTGGAGGCCGTCGCGATCAGCGCCCACAGCGAATGCGTGCCGAACGCGGACTGCAGCATGCGGTCGCGCAGGAAGCCGATCGCGGCGTTGATCGTGTCGATGACGTCGCGCACTGCGATCGAGGCCATGGCGTCGATGCGCTGCGCGAGGAATTCGGCGAGCGATTGCGCAGCGACGGCGAGTCCCGTCTGTTCGCGCAGGTCGGGTCGCACGCCGCGGTCGTCCGCATTGTCGGCCTGCGCAACGATCGCGCGGCACAGCGCCATCATCAGGCGATCGAAGTGCGGCTGTTCCACGACGCGATTGAAGATCGCCTCGCGTTCACCGGGCTGCAGGCGATCGCGGCGGCCGCGCCAGAAGGTGTTGATCGACTGCGCGACCGGCCCGAGCGGCTGCGTGATCGCGCCGCTCGCGAACAGGCCGGCGACGAGTTCCCCGCAGCGCAGCAGGCCCGCGGCCTCGAGTTCGGCGGCGAAATACAACGGCCCCGCCGCGCGCAGCTGCGCGGCGTCCATGGCGTTCGGTGCGCCTTCGGGCAGATCGATGGCGCCGGGGGCATCGGCGGAAAGCGCAAGAGAAACGGCGCGCTCGTGGCCTGCCACCTGCGCGGTCGCGAAGGCGAGGGCGCGCAACAGTCCGGCGTGCGCCGGTCGCCACGGCAGGCGGACGTCGGGCGGAGGCGGGGCGAGGCGCATGACGGGCGTCAGGCCGGTGTGGTCGCGGTGCCGGCGTTGGCGCCCGCGCGCGGCGGCGGGAGGTTGGGGTCGACCGGTGTCGAATTGCCCTGGATCGCCGCGATCATCGCGGGCGATGCGAGTTTCTCCATCGGGAAGTAGTCGCTCTTGAAGTTCACCCGCACTTCGCCGGTGAGCTTGGCCTTCATGTCCTGCTTGGACTCGGACGTCTCGTCCACAGACGACGACACCGTGGTCATGTGCCGCTGCACGTTCTCGTTCACCGAGCCCGCGGCGCCCCAGCCGAAATGCACGCCCGCCGCGCTCTTGTTGCGGTTGTAGCTCGACTGCGTGTCGGTCAGGCCGGCCTGTGCATCGCGCATCATCTCGTCGCTGGCGCGGAAGTCGAACACGACCTTGGCGTTGATCTGGCCGTCGGTGACGACGATGCGGTTGATGCCGAGGATGACCATTGACGACAGCAACTGCTGCCGACTGCGCGCCATCTGCAGGCGCGCGGCCTGCACGAAACGCGCTTCCTGCTCGGCGTCGGAAATGTCGTCCACCGGCTGCGCGAGGCCGAGTTCGGCGTTGATGCGTGCCATCGTCGCGTCCATGTCCTCGACGTCGTTCATCGCCAGCATGTTGCCGCCACCGTCGGGGTTCTTCTGCACGCGCATCGCATCGGGGAACTTGCCGGCGACGTAGTCGCGCGCGTTGTCCATGCTGATGTTGTCCTGCGCGAACTCGTCGACCGACTGCGACACCGACTTCAGCAGCTCGGCATAAGCGCGCATCTGCTGGATGGTGGCGTCGACGATCGCCTGGAACACGTTCTGGATGAGCCCGCCAACGAATTTCGGAAAATCCACGGCCTCCATCAGCTTCTTCGCATTCGCGCCGAGCTTGCTGGTTGACGCGTCGACGAAATCCGCGCCGGCCGCCGTGCCAATCTTGTCGGACGCCTTGTTCTTTGCATTCTCGACCGCGTCGAGCGCGCGCGTGGTCACGCCCTGCGCGCGCGAAACCGGCATCGCGGTGGCGGACGGCGCTTCGCGTGCGAGCACGCCGCCACGCGGTCCGAGTTCCTGGCGCGCAAGGTCGTCGGGGTTCGCCATGTACGAGGCGACGCGCACCATGTTGCGCGCGATTTCCTGTTGCTCATTCGGCGGCAGCGCCCGGAAGCCGGGCGAGGACTGCAGAAGGCGACGCACGTGCGGGCGAACGACGTCGAGCGTGGCGTCGCTGAGCCAGCCGGGTTCGCTGCTGGGAAGGCGTTGCGCGACGGCGGACATGGGCGGGCTCCGGGACAGGAATCAGACGGCGGGGGCGGGCGTGGGTGCGGCAGCGGACGCAGGTGACGGCGTCTGCGCGGGCGCAGGTCGTCCGGCCAGCGTCTTGACCATCCCGGGCTGCGCATTCATCTGGATCGCGGCGATCGACTCGGGATTGGCGAGCTTGTCGAGCGGCACGTAGTCGCTCTTGAACTTCACCTTCATCGTGCCGGCCAGCGACGCCTTGGCGGTGAGCTGCGCGTCGCCCTGCGTCTGCGTCACCGACTGCATCGAGATCAGCGGCTGGCTGACGCTCTTGTAGTCGCCCTTGGTGTAGAAGCTGGCATCGCGGCGCTGTTCGACGACGCGGCCATCGGGCATGCGCATCATCGTCTGCGTCGGGCCGCTGCGCATGATCGCGCCGTTGGCGACCTGCTCGGTGGTGACGGTGGCGTCCCCGTAGTCGAACGACTGCGCGGTGTGCTGGAACTGGAAGTTGTCGCGCGCCTGGAAGTCGTACATCACCTTGGCGGTGAGTTCGCCGTCAGTGACGACGATGCGGTTGATGCCGAGCATCACCATCGTCGCGAGCAGCTGCTGGCGTCCGCTGGCGATCTGCGTGCGCGCGGCCGGGACGAGCAGGGCTTCGACGAGTTCGTCGTCGATGTGGTCGATCGGCTTCTCCAGCGGAAGCGACTGGTTGATGCGCGTGACGGCGGCGGCCTGGTCGATGTCCTCGCGCAAGACCACGCGCGGCTGGGGCGGGGTGGGCGCGTCGGCGAACGAGCCGGAGCCGAACGAGAACGGATCATCGCCGCCGGTCTGCAGCTGGAAGATATCGGGGAAGTTCTGCACCAGGTGGTCGCGACCCTGGTTCTGCGTGGTGTTCTCGTCGCGGAAATCGTTGAGGCTCTTCGACACGTCCGCCACGAGCTTGGCGTAGGCCTCCATCTGCTCGATCGAGGTCTGCACGATCGAATGGAAGACGCCATTGATGAGGCCGGCGCAGAAGTCGGGAAAATTCACCTGCTGCAACAGCGCGCCTGCGACGGCCGCACCTTCGCGCGCGCCTTGCGCATCGAACTTCGGTGTCGCCGGTGGTTCCTCGCCCGCGAGCGCGCGCACCTGAGCGCTGGGTCGCGCGACGTCGCCTCGCGGTGCGACCAGCTCTTCGCCGATGCGCACCATGCCCTGCGCGAGGTTGCGCTGCGCGTCGGGCGAAAGCTGGCGGAACGCCGGCGTCGCTTCCAGCAGGTTGCGCACGGCCTGTCGCACCGGCGTCCGCGCATCGGTGGCGGGTGGCGGCGTGTAGGTGCGCGAACCGGGTGGAAACAGCGGTGCACGGACGGTGGACATGGCGGGCTCCGGATGGATCGGCGTGCGGTGGAACGTCGCGGTACGTGCGTGCAGCGGGCTACTGGATCGCGCGGGCGTCTTCGAGGGCGTCGCGCATCTCGAACTCGATCGGCCGCACGTACAGGCTGATGCGTGCGGGCGAAATTGGATTGACGCGGATGCTGAGCACCGAGAAGTGGCCTTCGTCGCCCGTGTCCATGCCGAACGCATCGAGCCAGCGCGTGAGCGCCGCGAGTTGCCGCGGACGTTCCGAGAGCCCGAGCTTCAGCAGGTCGAGGAAGCGCGACGGCAGGTCGGGGATGGCCGCGAGCAGCACCTCGAGCTTGAGCTCCGCGCCGTCCGGCGTTTCCCGCACGCCCACCAGCACACCGCCGGGCGGCAGTTCGAAGCGACCACCGAGCGCGACACCGACGATGCGCATCAGGCTCGGCAGCTGATGGCCGATGCCGAGGCGATTCATCAGCGGGCCCAGCGCGGATACCGCCATCGGGCCACGATGCAGGAACGTCACCCGCTGGCTGCCGCTCTCGCGCTTGCAGCCGATGCTGGTGAAGATGGGCATCAGGTTCGGCATCTCCGTCATCACCTGGCGGGTGAGGTTGGCGAGGCCGGGTGCGAGCGCGTCGATCTGCGTCGGTAGCAGTTCGTAGTAGATCTTCGCCGCGTAGAGGCCATCCTCGTCGAACGCGCTGCCGAACCATGCGCCGTAGTTCATCCACGACAGACCGCCGAAGCCGCGCCATTCCTCGCTCCGCGAGTCGAACCACTTGAGTGCGTCGCGGCCGAAGATCGGTGAGACCAGCCGACGCATCTCGCGCGTGGCTTCGTCGCGACGTGCGACCGGCGACGCGTTCGGCCCCAGCGGTTCGATGGTGAAACGCAGCTTGCCCGGCTCGGTCTCCGAGAACGACGGCTCGTACGGCACGGCGCCGGGGGCCAGCGAGTTCTGCGCGTACGAGTAGTCGTCGTCCGGCAGGTAGAACGTGCGCTCGATGAGGTTGTCGAGGTAGGGCAGGGGGTCGCGCGTGCCGAGCGCACGCGCGGCTGATTGCAGGGAACGCTGGACCAGGTGCTTGACCGGCCGCGGGCCGGCCTGTTCGGGAAAGGTGGAGACGTTCATGGCGGAACTCCGAGGTCGGTCAGGTCACGAGGTCACAGCGCGGGCAGGCTCATGCCGGCCTGTTCGAGGATGGCGCGGGCCTCCGGCGGCAGGCCGTTGCCGTTGCCGATCGGCCGACTCGGGATGACGGGCGACTCCACCGACTGCGAGTACTGCTCGATGCTCGCTTCCTGCACGCCGCTGACGGCCAGCCACTGCTCGCAGGCCTGCACCAGGTCCCAGTCGTTCGGGTTGAGCATCGGCTGGTCGCTGCCGCTCATCTGCGGATTAGTCAGCGCGTTGACGCTGATGACTTCGCCGTAGCGACCGGCGAGGCGATCGCTGTGGTTCGCGAGCCAGCGGATGACCACCGCGCTCGACCGCGCCTGCGTGCGGTGCTGGTGCGTATTGCGCAGCCCGCCGAGGTAGTTCGCGTTGACCTGGTCGATGAATTGCCACATGTCGCGAGCGCCGACGCAGGCGCGCAGCTCCGGGTCGGACAGCACGTCGCGGAACTCGAGGATGGTCTGCTGCAGCTCGGCGGCGGCGAAGCGCACGATGCCGAAGCTGTGCACCGACAGGTTGGCGGCGAGGTCGCGACCGGCCTTGCGCACCTGCTCCTGCGAGACCGCGACCGGCACGTTCGTGCGCAGCAGGCGGTCGACGGAAAGCTGGCGTCCGAAGTTGGACACTGCGGCGATGAAGCGCAGCCACAGTTCCTTGAACTCCGGATTGCCCGGCAGCGACGGATCACCTTCGTTGCGACCGAGCACCTGGCGATAGAGGTCCTGACGTTCGTTCTGCGTCATGCGCTCCGACGCCTTCTTCAGGTAGCCGTAGAGGTAGTCGCCGGCCTTGCCGCGGCTGATCGGCAGCAGCCCCGTGCGGAACAGGTCGACGCACTTCTCGACGACCTGGAACATGTTCATGTCCTCGCAGTGCGAGGCGAACACGACGGCCTGCGCGCCCAGCAGGTTCTCGCGTACCGCGACTTCGTCGGTGGTGTCGTCGAATTCGGGCAGTGAGATCTCGGCCGACGACAGCGGGGCGCCTTCGATCGCACCGGCCTGCATGTCGTAGCCGTTCTGGATGCGGCTGGTCAGCCACGGATCGTTTGCCGTGATGCCCGTGGAGGCGAGTCGACGCACCAGTGCGGCGACGTTGCGGGCCGACAGCGCGCACACGATCTCCGCACCGCTCGGACGGAACGGCGTGTCGGTGCTGGCGACGTCGCGACGTTCGTTCGGATCGCCGCCCGGGCGCTCGCAGCCGATGATGTCGGCATCGATCAGGCCGGCATCGATCTGCGACTGCAGCGTGACCTTGTACTGGTCCGACAACTGCGCGAACGCGGCATCGAACAGTGCGCGGTTGGCGCGGTATTCGCCCTGGGCGGTGCTGACCGCGCGGACCAGGTCCGCCTTGCCGCGCGTCGCTTCGACGTGGTTGTCCAGCTGCAGGATGCCGGCGATGCCCGCGAGTTCGCGTTCGCCTTCCTTCAGCGGCTTGAGCAGGTTGGTCGGCACGCGCTGGCTGCCGAGCAGGCCGTACTCGTGCACGAAGTCGTTGCCGTCCGACAGCTGCCGCCACGGAATCTGTGTGACCGTTTCGGCGAGCACCTGGTAGAACGGATCGGCGGTGACGTCGCTGGCGAGCGCTTTCTTGATCGCCTCGTAATCGCGCTGTTGCGAGGGATTGAGGCCGTCCAACGTCTTGTTGGCGAGAATGGATTCGAGTTTCAGCTTGCGTCCGCGCAATTCCTCACGGGTCTTGTGCTCGCGCTCGCCGAGATCGACCAGCAGGATGCGGTTCATGGCGGTTCTCTCTTCGTGGTGTGGGTGGGTGCTGCCGGAGGTGCCTGAGGCGGTGGCCGCCGCGGCGGGTGGAGACGTCGGACCGCCCGAACGCGGTCCGCTGGATGCGCCCGCGGTGCGCGGGCTGCCGCCCGAGCCGGACGGCGCGCGTCGCGAGCCCGTGCCGAGTGCATCGGACGCGCTGATGCCGCGTCGGGTGCCTGCGGCGCTCTTGCTCGGCGCTTTCAGGCCGCGTTTTCTGCCGCCCGCCGCCTTCTTCGCACTTCGTTTCGTCGCCATTGCAATCTCCTCGGTCGTCAGGCCGCGGCAGGCGCGGGGGTGGACTCGTACGACGCGTCGCTGGCATCGGCGTCGCGTAGTTGCAGATCGATGTCGTCGTCGAGCGCGCGCAGCGCTGCCGCCGCGTCGAGCACGCCGTGACCGCAGCCCGTGACGCCGGCGCGCGCGAACGGGCGCGCACTTGCGATCAGCAGGCGTTTGCAGTCGTCGCCGTTCAACGGCCAGGCACGACGTTGGGCACGCGAGGACATCAGTGCGCAGACGGCGGCCACGAACGGCGCGGCGAAACTGGTGCCGGTGGCGTGCTGGTAGCCCGCGAGGCCGCAGGTCACGATGTCGCGGCCCGGCGCGCACAGCGCGACATGGTCACCGCGCGTGCTGAACGATGTCGGCTTGAGCGCCGGATCGACCGCACCGACCGCGATCACGCCCTCGTGCGCGGCCGGATGGAAACGCTCGTCGAGGCCCGAATTGCCACTGGCGGCGACGAGGATCACGCCGCGCGCCATCGCGTAGCGGATCACTTCCTCGTGCGGACGTGGCGCGTCGCCGGTGAGCAGCGAGTCCGGCGTACCGAAGCTCATGTTGATGACCTTCACGCCGAGATCGATCAGGCGCTTCATGCCCGCGTCGATGTTGTCGAGCGCGCCCACCCCGAAGCGCTTGCCGTCCGCACCGACGGCCGCACCGAGCACGCGTACGGGCGTCAGGCCGCACAGGCCTGCTCCGCCGGACGGCATGCTGGCGCCGCGTGCGGACAGGATGCCGGCGCACCCCGAGCCGTGGCCGACGTCGTCGTCGGGCCGCTGGCCGCGATTGCGAAAGTCGCCCACGAGCGTGAGGCCACCGACGGACTCAGGATCAAGGTCGACGCTGTCGAAGCCGGCGCGTACGCGTGCGTCGAGTTCGGCGTGATGCATGGCGACACCGGTGTCGGCGAGACCCACGACCACCGCCGGGTCACCCGGTTCCAGGCGCAGCGCCTGCGCAAGGCGGATCGCATCCTGCGCCCAGCCCGTTTCGCCGACACGGCGTGTGTCCGTGTCGGCCGTCGGTGCGTCGAACGGCGCGTGGCAGAGATGATCGGGGCTGACACGCTCGACCATCGGCAGTTCGGCGAGGGCGGCCAGCAGTGCCGGCATGCGGTCGTCGTCGCGCACTTCGACGCGCAGTACGCGCGCGACGCCGCTGAGTTGTTCGGCGTCGTCGAAGCGACGTGCGCCGACGACGTTGCGCTCGGCGCGGCGCACGCGCGCGCTGTGCAGACGCGCGACGCGGATCGCCCCGCCGTGGTGGCGCAGGATGCGGTCGATGACGCCGCCATCGACGTGGTCCGCCAGTGGCGTGCCGTAGCCGTGCACCGCGCGCAGGCCCGGCACGTGCTCCGGCACTTCGCCAAGCTTCAGTGTGAGCAGCAGGCGGCGCGGGACCAGGGTTGCGTTCATGGCGACGCCTCCCACCGGCCCAGCTGGCCGTCGGCCAGGTGCACACGCGCGAATTCACCGTCGCCGAAGTCGACTTCGGCCTCGCAGCCGAGTTGCATCGCCATCGGTGCGAGCACGATCTCGCCGTCATGCGCGGCGACGACCGGGACGGACATCCCGTTCGCACGCACCAGCGGCAGACGACCGGCACGCAGGCCCGGCGCGGTGAGATGCACGCGATCGCCCTGGTCGTTGCGTTCCACCCGCGTGACGCGCGGCGCGGCGGCGCTCATCATCGCCTGCTGCAGGCGGTTGACCGGCATGCGCGACAGGCGCGCGATGACATCCGTGCCGGCGGTCGCCTTGAGTTCGTTGAGCTGCGTGATCGTGCGGACGCCGATGCGTTCGAGGCGACGCTGTTCGTCGTCGCTGATCTGGTCGCCGAGTGCTTCCTTGAGGTTGAACTTCGGATCCTCGGCTTTGAAGTCGACCGCGTTCTCCTCGACCATCGCCTTGGTGATCGTGGTGAGCGCGAGTTTGATCGTGCTGGCTTCGGCTTCACCCGGACCGGCGGGGCGCAGGTAGACGTCGTCGTCGACCATGTGCACGAACGCGCGAAGGTCGATCGAGACGTCCTTCACCGCGAACGTCAGCGGCATGCGGCCGACGCGCGCCTTGATCGCCATCGACGCCTGCGCCTTGTCCAGCTGCTCGGTGAGCGCCTGGATGAACAGGTCGAACGGCACGCCGGAGTCCTGGATCAGTTGCGGCATCTGCGCGCTCATGGCGACGGCTCCATGTGCGACGCCACCGCCGTCGCGCCGTCCGCGCTCCAGCCGATCACCAGCTTCGACGGCGTCGCGAACCACGCATCCACGGCGCGGGCGCGCGGCACGTCGGCGAGCAGCACGCAGCCGCCGTTGCGGAATACCGGTCGCAGCTCGAGTGGCAGCGTCATGTCGACCTTCGACAGACGCACGCCGCCCTGGAGCTCGATCGAGGTCAGGCCGTCGTGCAGCTCATCCAGCAGCTGGTGGAGTTCGCGCAGCATCAGGCGGCGCCTCCGCTCGGCGGTGCGGGCGTCGCGGGCGCGGCGGCCTGCGGTGCGGGTGCAACGGCAGCGCGAAGTGCGGGGGCATGGCGCTGGACCGCGGCGGCTTTCGCCGGCTCGACGAGCTTGTCGAGCGGCATGGTTTCGCTGACGAAGTTGAGCTTCACCTCGCCGAACAGATCGGCGCGCACGCTCGATTCGTTCTGCGCGTTGACGGCGAGGGTCGACACCATGGTGGAGCTCTGGCCGGAGTAACTCGCCGCGCCGCGTTCGCCCCAGTTGTTCACCGACTTGGGATCGCTCGACGTCGCGTACTGAACGCCCGCCGCATCGCGGGCGGCGGCGCGGAACATGACCTTGGCGCTGATGCTTCCGTCGCGCACGGCGACGCGGTTCAGGCCCATCAGCACCATGGTGGACAGCAGCTGATGGCGTTCGGAACCAATGTTGCGGCGCACCTGCGGTACGACGCGTTCCTCGAGAAGCTCGGTGGTGAGCTCTTCGCCTTCGATGCCGTAGTCGGACAGCCACGCCGGTGCGACGCCTTCGGCGCGCGGTGCGACCTGCGGTTCGGTGCGGTCGGCGCCGTCGGGCAGCAGCAGCGTGACGTCGCCGGGATAGCGCGTGGCCAGCCAGTCGCGCGCCTGGTTCGGCGTGACGTTGGCTTCGGTGAACTCTTCGACCGTCTTCGCGCAGGCGCTGACGAGTTCCGAATAACTCTCCATTTGCCGGATCGACGCGTCGACGATCGCGTCGAACGTGCCGTGCACGAGCTGCGCGACGAAGCCGGGGAAGTCGATCTCGTCGACCATCGCGCCGGCGCGGCGCGCGATGGTCTCGGTGGCCTGCGGCTTCGGCGTCGTAGTCGGCGTGGATGCGGACGCATCGCCATTGGCCATCGCATACGACGGCGCGCTGCGACCCTGCGCATCGCGCGCCATGCCGGGCGGGAAGATCCCGCCGCGGGCTGGCGTTCCGTTGAGGGGCGCGCGCGCGGACATGGTCGCGTCTCAGGCGGCGAGGCTGGTGTCGGTCCAGCGGTTGCTGCGCTCGTATCGCCCGTTGCCGAGCAGGCGCAGGTCGATGCGTGCACACGGCGCGCCCTGGGCGAGTCCGCTGAAGCGCACGTCGATGCCGACCTTCAGCGCGGCGACGCCGTCCGCATCGGGCGCGTCGTCGATGCGGGCGACGACGTCGACGCCGTAACCGAGTTGCGTCGGCGTGCCGGCCGTGATCGACACGTTGCCGATGGAGCCGTCGGCTTCGCTGCGGTAGCGCACGACCAGCGGGAGCGGCGCGGCCTGGCCTTCGAGTGCGGGCCATTCGCCGAGGTCGATCACCACGTCGGTCGCCTGCAATGAGGACACGGACGGCGCGGGCGTCTGCGGCGCCTTGCGACCTTCAAGCTGGTCCAAAGCCCAGCGGCTCGCACCTGCGCTTCCGCGCACGGTGCTCATGCGCGTGCCGGGCACGCGCGTCGGTTCGATCGGTTGCGGGCCATCGTCGGAGAGCGAGCGCCCCAGCGGTGCCGCGGCCAGGCGGTACGTCGCCTTGCGGACGCCCAGCGACTGCGCCTGCGCGGCGGTCGCCGGCAGATGCAGGATGCGCCAGTTGCCGTAGTCGGGCTCGGCCATGTTGCCGAAGTCGGCGGCGAACGCGTCGAACGACATCCAGCCTTCGTGGCCGCGATTCGGCGGGTTGAACGCGACGGGATCGTTGTCGAACGCGGTCGTCGTGTCCCAGGGATTGAGGACGTACAGCTCGGTCGCTGCGGCATCGTTGAGATCGCCGCGGATGCCGGAGACGACCACCGCATGCGGTGCGCCGACGATCACCACCCACAACGGGCCGAAGTCGCGCAGCCACTGCGCCCACTGCATGGGGGTGTGGTACAGGCTCGCGTTCGAGGGTTGGTCGATGACGCGGAAGCCGTAGTGGTCGCGCACGCGTTCGAGCTGGTCCCAGGCATACGACGTCGACAGCGAACCGCCGGCTTCGCGTACGAAGGCTTCCGGATCGAACGACGCATCGCTGCGGAACGACTTCAGCATCGCCATCGAGGCGGCCCAGCAGGCGTTCTTGTCGGGCTGCGGCACCAGCGCGACACGGTGTTCGACGCCGTCGCCCGACAGCGCCTGCGCGCCGCGATACGCGAACGTGGTGGCGCGACCCTCGATCCAGTCCATCTTCACCGGGGTCACGAAGCAGGCGCGGTTGACGCTGGTGCCACCCGTGCCCGGGTCGATCGGCCCGCGCGTGACGTGCACGCCGCAGACGAAGGCTTCGAGCCCGTTGCCCACATCGCGCACGGTGTAGACGGGCGAGCCGCTGGCACCTGCGACCGCGAGGATGTCGTAGTCGATGGTGTCGGGTGTGGCCTGGCCCTGCGCGTGACCGCCGTGCAGGTGCTGCTTGTTGCGATCGGCCACAGGGCCCAGGTCGCGGTGCAGGTTGGAGCTCGACGAGTAACCGCAGACCGCGAGCGGCATCGCGCTCGACGGCGTCGCGTTGAGGAACTGGAAGAACGCGCCGTTGGGCGCCGCGATCGGTGCGTTGTCGATGACTGCGAGGTCGTTGTCCCAGTTACCGTCGCCCGTGTACCGCGGAGCCACGCGCCATTGCGATGAATCGATCGTCGCTTCGCCGAACGGTGCGGTTCCTGCGCCGTTGCGGCCCGGCACGATCTGCACCGTGCTCATGCCGTGCAGGTTGTGCGCACAGGTCAGGATCCTGTTGCGACCGATATAGAAGCCGGTGCCGGTGTAGGCCGTGCCGTCCGGCGCCGTCATGCGCAGGTAGCAGATCGCGGAATGCGGGAACGCGGACGTGTCTTCGACGCCGACGTACCACTCCTCGCGCTGCTGGCTGAATGCGTCGCTGGTGCACTGCAGGGCGGACCCGGGGTTCGACGGGTCGTAGTACGGCGTCAGCAGTTCCTGCGCGCGCACCGGTGAGTACGACGCGGTGCGCGCACGTGGCGGCGCGGTGCGTGCACCGAGCGACGCCGCGATGGTGTCGACGCCGACGCCGAGAAAGCGCAGCTCGTCCTGCCAGCCGCGCAGCGTGTGTGCAGCGTGCTCTTCGATCAGCGTCTCGAGCGACGGCTGCAGCGGCATGTTGACGACCATCGTCTGGCCGTACTTCGCCAGGATCAGGCCGCGGAGCAGCGACGAGGCGAGGTCGCGGTACGCGCGGCGGATCGACGTCATTGCTGCGGACAGATCGCTCTGCGGGCGGTCGAAGTCGGGCGTCGCGGCCTGCACGACACCCTGGACGATCAGCTGGACGATCGTCACCGCATCGCCGAGGCCCGGGATGAGGCTGGCGAACGTGCCGCCCATGCCGATCATGGAGTTCATGTTGTCCCACTGCCGGCGATGCGCCGCGATGCGCTCCGCGACATCCGCGTGTGCCAGTTGCGTGGCCGCGTCGATCCACGCCAGGAACATGCCGATGCGACGGCTGATCGCCGGCAGCGCGGTCGGCACGGTGAACTCGCGTGTCGGCGCAGGCGCCTGGCTCGGGTCGAGGATCAGCGTGGCGTACGGCGCCGGTGGCATGCGGTCGGCGACGAGGTCGAGCACCTGCATCGCGACGGCGGTCGCGAGCGACAGCAGGTCGCGCTGCAGCAGCATGCGGTCGGTCGAATCCTGCAGGTCGCGACCGAGGCGATCGAGGATGTCGTGGCGCGTGCGGGCGCGCGCACGTGCGTCCGCGTCCTCGGCGGGGGCGTATTGCGTCGGATCCGGCGCGGGTGCGCCGGAGGCACCGTCGGCCAGGCGCTGGTTGTATTCGCTCGTGAACAGCTGCACGTACTGGCCGGGATCGCTGAGGCCCGACGGCCACGTGAACTGCGCGGGATTCGCGCTGGCCGCGCGAACCGGGGCGCGGCTGCGCAGCCCCTGCGACGTCGCCGGCACCGCGCCCGTCGAGCTGTTCTGCGCGAGCGCCTGCGCGGCGAGTTGCACGCACTGCATGTAGGTGTCCCAGTCCCAGTACGACGACGGGCAGTCGTGCTGGTCGGACGGCGTCGCCTCGCTGTGGCCGACGATGTGTTCGCGGTCGAGTGGGATGCCGTACTGCGACGCGAGCCATGCAACGAGATGTGCCGACGCCTGGTACTGCTCCATGGTCGGCGGCAGGTCGCGACGGTTCAGCCGGTACGGCTTGTTGGCGTTGTGCTCGATGCCGATGCTGCGGCTGTTCGCGCTCGATGCGTGGTACGCGGTGTCGGCATTGCGAACCATCTGCACGACTTCGCCGTCGCGGCCGACGATGTAGTGCGCGCTGCTCGGGCCAGCCTGCTTGCCGGTGGTCGGATCGCGGCGTTCGCCATCCTGGAACCAGCTGATCGTGCCGTTGATGTTCGGCCCGCCCGCGGTGATGTGGATGACGATGCGGTCGATCACCGCACCGGGGCGACGCCCGACGCGGAAGTTGCGCGAATGCGCCGGTACGAAGCGGCTCGCGCCGGGATAGTCGGGCGCGGGAACGCTCATGGTGCGCGTACGCGCACGCACGCCCTGCGATTCGGCGAATTCCGGTTCGACCGGCTCGCCGACCAGGCTGTAGCGGTCGGCTTCGTCGTACGAAGCGTCGTCGCCGGCACTGTCGTCGGAGAACGCGCGCGCACCAAGCGAGAACGTGAGCGACTGGCTCCACGCGGCGGCCTGCTGCCGGATCCACGCAAGCTTGGCCGGCGTGATGCGGCAGCCCAGGTTTGTGGTGTCGCTCTGGCCGGCGACGTGCACGCCGACCATGTGCGTGCGCGGCGTGTCGCCGTTCTCGATGTAGTACACCGGCGAGCCGCTGGTGCCGCCGAGCGACTGCAGGTCGTAGTCGAACGTCTCGTCGCTCGGCAGCGAGCGGATGTAGCCGCCGTGCAGGTGCTGCTTGTCGGAGTCGATCGTTGCGTTGACGACGCTGTCGATGATGCCCTGCGGGTCGGAGTACGCGGCATAGCCGGAAACGACCACGCCTTCCGGGCGCGATTGCGTCAGCTCTTCGACCAGTTCGAAATAATTGGGTGATGCATTTGCCGATGGCACGCGAACGAGTGCCATGTCGAAGTCGCGGCTGCTCGACACGTACGACGGGTGCTTGACCATGTCCGCGGCGGTCACACGGAAGCGTCCAAACGGTTCGTTCGCAGTGCCGCTGCCCGCGCCGTTCTTGCCCGGCACGATGATCAGCTCGCTCTGGCCGTCGACGACATGCGCGGCGGTGAGCAGCAGGTTCGGTGCGATGAAGAACGCGGTGCCGTGCTGCGTGTCGCCGCCGTCGCCGGTGACGCGACGTGCCTGGCAGATCGCGCTGTGCGGCATCACCGTCGTGTTGTCGACGCCGGCCCACCACTGCACGCTCGCGGCGAAGAAACCGATCTGCGTGCGCAGGGCGTCCAGCCAGTCGCTGGGGTTGTAGTAGCTCGAGACCACGCGCATCGCGCGCACCGGCGGTGCCGATGGTGCGGGCGATGCACGGTGCGTCGCCGGCATCGGCCCGAAGCCGTCGTCGTAGCCGGCGCGATGCGGCGCCGCGCGGAGCTGAGCGGGCGGGCTGCGCGAATACGTTTGTCCCGCGCCGTTCGCGCGCAGACCTTGCGTGGTGGCGGCCGGCGCTGGCGTGTTGGAGGGCGCGGTGCCCGGCGTCGGGGCAGCGCTGGCAGCAGGCGGGAGAGGCGCAGTAGTGGACGCCGGCGCAGCAGGCGCGGGCGCGCCGGGCGTCGTGGCCGCGGAAGCGTTCTGCTTCCACAGCTCGTCCGAATAGCCGTCGTTGTACGGCGCCGGCGACGCGGTCGCCGCGGGGCTTCCGCTCTGCGGAGGCGAGACCGTCGGCGCATCCGGAAGCGCATCGCCACCCCATGTCGGCGTCGGTGAAGGCGCCCCGTAGCCGGAAGCGTTACCGCCGTTACCGTTGCGCAGGCCACGACGCAGGCCGCGCTCGGTGAGGCCGCGCAGGCTCACGTACATGTGGCCGCTGTCCGGGCGGCGCACCACGATCGGCTTGTTGCGATCGTTGCCGGCATACGCGGCAACACCGAAGTACAGCCGTGGCTGACCGACGAAGCGCGCCACCACGGCCGGCGGGACGAGGTAGGTGGCGTCGCTGCGTGGACGCGCGCCCTGCAGCGGGCTGGCGAAGAAGTTGCCCGCCGTACGGCGCGTGCGGTTCTCGGGCTTGAAGAGTTCCGGGTCGGTCGCCAGGCCGATCTCGTAGAGCGGCTGGTCGACGTTCACGGTGAACCCGAGCACGCTGAAGCGATCGTCGATCGATTCGCGGTTGGCACGGATGCGGGTCATGACGAACTCCTGGCTTGCAGGGCGACAGGGGAGGGCGCGGGCGCGTCGTGGGTCACTGCGCCGTCGGCGGACGGAATGGGAATGGCGACCGGTGCGGCCTGCGGCGGGTCGTCGAGCGCGGAGGAGATGCGCTCCCAGAAGCGCTGCTGCGCGTCGATGCCGATGCCTTCCAGATGTGGGCGGACGAACTCGAGCACCGCATCGAGATTGCGGAAGAAGGCGCGCTGCCCGCTCTGGATGTGCTCCACCGAGCCGCGCCATTCGGTAAGCGTGGCGTCACCGTCGCCGCGTTCGCACCACACGCGGACGATGAAAACGGCAGTGCGGTCTTCGAGGAGGGCCATCGCGGAACTCCGCCAGCGTGTCGAGCCGACGCTGCGCCGCGGGCATCACCGATGGATCACGGCTGGATCACGCGTGGATCACGCGGATGGGCGATGCGTGTGATGCGGCCGTAATGTCGGCAAGCATCGCTTGCGCCGGTGGCGCGATGAAGTGCGACGCAGCGCGTTGCAGGCAGATCGCTGCGGAGTCAGCCGGCCGGAAGCGGCGTCAGCCTGCCGTTGCGCCGAATCGCCATCGAGCGCGCGCAAAGCGAGGCATCGGCCCGAAGGTCGACGCCGCTGGCGCTGTGTGGGAGTCGGTCACTACGCGGCACTGTGGCCGCGCGGTCTGGCCGGTCAGTTCAGCAGCCGCAGGCTCAACTGCAGCTGGGCGTCCGCGGCGGCCAGGTGCGCGCGCGCGCCGTGGAGCAGGTCGAGCGGCTCCATGCCGGCGTCGCGCGATGTCGGATCGATCGCGAAAGGCTTCGTCATTGGCGGCAGCGCGATGTCGGTCGCGCGCCGACGCTCGCCGGAGGCCGGCGCATCCCCGCCCGCGTGCAGGCCGACCGCGCTGTCGGCAATGCGCCGATACAACGCCTGCGTTTCGCGCATGGGCTGGATCGCGAGTTCGCGGCGCAGCAGTTCGCGACAATGCTCGAACTGGCGCAGCGCGAGCGCGCGCTGCCCGCTGGCGACGAACAGTTGCATGAGGTCGCGATGCACGTCTTCGCGTAGCGGGTCGTGGTCGAGGATGCGCTGCGCATGGCCGATGCCGTCCAGATACTGGCGACGGATCGTCGCGATCTGCATCAGCCGGTACAGCGCGTTGAGGAAGTTGCGCCGATAGCGCTCGCGCGCACGCAGCGCCCAGTCGTCGGAGAGTTCGATCAGCAGGTCGGCCTTGTACAGCCGCACGCCGCGTTCGAGCGCGTCGACGTCCTCGTCGGTCAATCGCTCGACGGGCCGCGCGAGGCGCGGTTCCACCAGGTCGTCGAACTCGGCGACGTCCAGCCACACGTCCGCCTGCGGACACAGCGCGATGCCGCCGCGGCGGTCGGTGGTGATGAGCCCGGGCTGCGCCAGCGGGGGTGCCTCCAGCAGGCGGCGCAGCCGCCACAGCGCGGTGTTGAACGAGCCGGCGGTCGCGCTGGCGCCGGGATCAGGCCAGAGGCTGGCGAGCAGTTCCGACCGACTGAAGCTTCGGCCGTGGCCCAGCGCAAGGTAGGCGAGCAGGCTGGCGCTCCGGCCGGCCACCGCCACTTCGGGTGCGCTCTCCGGTCCCGTGGCCAGCGCCATGGACCCGAACAGGGAAATACGCAGCATCGGCGTGCCCTCTGCCATCACCGGCATCCTGCCGGGGCGGTCGGCGCCCCCGGGTGCGCCGCTGTCGTAGGACGCGATCAACGCACTCCGCCCGCAGCGAAGCAACCGGCCGTGCGGGCAAGTCGTCCTGACGAGGGCGACCGGTCGCGACCATGACCGCGTGCACCGACGAGTGGACAGCGGGGCTGGACCGCGTCGCGACAGAATCGCTGGCAGGACAGTTGCACGCGCCCGACGCCTTCGCGACGGCGGTGCACGTCCCGCCGTCGTTCCCACGAGTCGTCCCGCGAGCCCCGCCATGACCTCGTTGCCCCAGCGCATCCGCCGTGCCCGCACGGCTGCCGGCCTCTCCCAGAGCACGTTGGCCGCGCGCATCGGCATCAAGCGCAGCGCGGTCACCCAGTGGGAGCATCCGCAGGGCACGCATCCCAGCGTCGAACACCTGATCCGCATCGCGATCGAAACCGGCACCGGTTTCGAATGGCTCGCGACCGGCCGCGGACCCAGCGAACTCGACGCGCTCGACGCGACGCCGGCGTTATTGGTCGACGACTACGCCGGCGACGAGTTCGAGGCGCAGGCGCTAGGCCATCTGCGCCGCATGCCGCCAGCGAAGAAGCGCATGGCGGTGGCGATCCTGGAGACGATCGGTCGCTGAGTGCGGTCGCGGCGTCGCTGCGCGGTTCAGCGCGTGCGATAGGCGTGCACGTCGCTGCTGCCACCCGCTAGCTCGCGCTCGACCCCGAGCAACGTCAGCTCATCGCTCGCCGCGCACAGCATGCGGCCCTCGATGTTGCGCAGTTCGCCCAGTGCTTCGCGCCATCCGCGAACGGCGGCGCCGATGGGCGCGTGCGCGCGACACAGGCGCATCACTTCGTCGAACTGGATCGGTGGAATCCGCGCGAGGTCGCGCTCCAGTCGCGTCCGCGTGGCGCCGGCCAACGCGGCCGTGCCGAGCATGAAGATCGCGATGAGGACGCCGATGGTCACGTCGGCCACGTGGTCCGGATGCGCAAGGCACACCGCCACGAGGGCACCGCACACACCGCCCAGCGCCAGCACCTGCGCGCCGCATCGAATCCAGCGACGGCGGCGCACGAGCGCGGTGGGAAGAGGTTGATAGGCGAGGACGTCGCGGACGATGCGTTCGCGGCGCGCAGTAAAGTCAGCGTCGACCATGCGGGCATTGTGGCGGCATCCGCGCGCGAACTCTCGAGCCGCGACACCCCGGTGCATGCCGTGTTCAGCCGTCGCCGGCAATGGTGCGAACGTTCACACACCCCTCCTCGCCATCTTCCCGGCCCGCATTTCGTCGGGAACCCGCCAGCCATCGAGGCCTCGCGATCGTGACCTTTGGGGGCTTGGCGTCCGCCGCGCCCGCCGCCAAAGTTTCCGCTTTCCTCTTTCCCCCCCGGAGTGTCCATGGGCCGCCTCGCGTCCTCCCTGCGCCTTGCGCTCGTTTCCGCCGGCCTCGTGCTCTCCACCGGTGGCGCCGTCGCCGCGGGCACGTCGCAGGACTTCCTCGCCGCGCACCTCGATACGTCGGTCGATCCGGGCGTGGACTTCTTCCAATACGCGAACGGCGGCTGGCTGAAGGCGCATCCGATCCCGAAGTCCGAGTCGAGCTGGGGCATTGGCAACGAGGTCGACGACGAACTGTATGCGCGCCTGCGCACGATCAGCGAGTCCGCGGCGAAGACCGGTGGCGACGCCGGCAGCGACACGCAGAAGATCGGCGACTTCTGGGCGACGGCGATGGATACGGCGAAGGCCGACCAGCTGGGCGTCCGCCCGCTGGACACCGAACTCGCACGCATCGACGCGATCCGCTCGTCGAAGGACGTGCTCGACACCGTGTTCGCGTTCAAGCCGATCGGCGTGAGCAGCCTGTTCCGCGTGGGCATCAGCCAGGACGACAAGGACAGCGCGACAATGGCGGTGCGCGTCAGCCAGGGCGGCCTCGGCCTGCCGGAGCGCGACTTCTATTTCAATCCCGAAGCCGGCGTCGCAAAGTTGCGCACTGCCTACGTCGCGCACATCGCACGCAGCTTCGAACTGCTCGGCCGCAAGCCCAACGATGCGAAGGCGGCTGCCGAAAAGGTGATGGCGTTCGAAACGGCGCTCGCAAAGGCTTCGCGCAAGCTCGAGGATCTGCGCGACCCCGAGAAGAACTACAACAAGATGTCTCCGGCGGAGTTGACGGCCAAATACACGCCGTCGATCGACTGGACCGCGCGCCTGGCCGCGTGGAACCTGAAACCCTCGTACGTGATCGTCGGCCAGCCTGAGTTCTTCGCTGCGGAAGAGAAGCTGCTGCGCGCAACGCCGGTGCCGGTGCTGCAGGACTACCTGCGCTACCACCTGGTCGATTCGTACGCGGAGTACCTGTCGACCGCGTTCGACACCGAATACTTCGATTTCCACGGCCGCGCGATGTCGGGCCAGCAGGAACAGCGTCCGCGCTGGAAGCGCGTGCTCGACGAAGAGAACGATGCGATGGGCATGGTGCTCGGCCGCATCTTCGTCGGTGAATACTTTCCGGCGACGTCGAAGCAGCGTTACGCCGCGATGGTCGAAGCGATCCGCGACACGTACCGCGCGCGCATCGAGCGTCTCGACTGGATGGGCGCGGACACCAAGACCAAGGCGCTGGCAAAGCTCGCATCGATCACGCCGAAGGTCGGCTATCCCGATCACTGGAAGGACTACTCCGCGCTGGTCGTCGGTCGCGAGTCGTATGCGGCGAACGTGATGAATGCGCAGCGCTGGCAGTTCCAGGACAACCTGTCGAAATTCGGCAAGCCGGTCGACCGCACCGAGTGGGACATGACCCCGCAGACGTACAACGCGTACTACAACCCGTCCAACAACGAGATCGTGCTGCCGGCTGCGATCTTCATGGTGCCGGGCGTGCCCGATGCCGAGGTCGATGATGCCGTCGCGTACGGCTACGTTGCCGCGAGCACGATCGGGCACGAGATCACCCACGGTTTCGACGACGAAGGTCGCCAGTTCGACGCCAAGGGCAACCTGTCGGGCTGGTGGACCGCCGAGGACGCCGCGCGCTTCACCACCGCCGCGCAGAAGATGGTCGACCAGTTCAACGCCTACGAACCGCTGCCCGGCCTGCACATCAACGGCAAGGCGAGCCTGGGCGAGAACATCGCCGACTACGGCGGCGTACTGCTGGGCCTTGAAGCCTTCCAGAAGACCGCGCAGTACAAGGAAGGCAAGAGCATGGGCGGACTGACGCCGACGCAGCGCTACTTCCTGGGCTATGCGCTGGGCTGGATGAGCCAGCAGCGCGAGGAGAAGTTGCGTCAGCGCCTCCTGTCCGACGTGCATGCGCCGGCCAAGTGGCGCGTGCTGGGCCCGATGTCGAACATCCCCGAGTTCTACGACGCCTTCCACGTGAAGCCGGGCCAGCCGATGTGGCGTGAACCGGCGGATCGCGTGCGGATCTGGTGATCGCTGTCGTTTGACGGCCGGTGTCGGGACGGAGCGCCGTCCCGACACGGGCAGGCGGTCGGAACGCGGTCACGTTCGGGCGGTCTGGAACGTCCTGGAGGGATTCGAGGAGATCGCCATGGACCGCGCGACACAGCTTTTCCAGCACCATCGGCCCCGCCTGTTCGGCCTGGCCTATCGCATGCTCGGCACGCCCGCTGACGCCGAGGACGTGCTGCACGACGCGTGGCTGCGGCTGCATGCGCAGGGCGTCGAGTCGCTCGACGATCCGGAGGCGTGGCTGGTCACCGTGATCACGCGCCTCGCGCTGGATCGCCTGCGTCGCGCGAAGTCCGACCGCGAGCACTACACCGGGCCGTGGCTGCCCGAACCGCTGGCGCCGGAGACGGATCAGCCCGAGGCCGAGCACGAACGCAGCGAGACGCTCACGCTCTCCTTCCTGCTGCTGCTCGAACGCCTGAGCCCGGAGGAACGCGCGGCGTTCCTGCTGCACGAGGTGTTCGACTACAGCCACGCCGAGGCTGCGCGCATCTTGGACATCGCGGATGACGCCTGCCGGCAGCGCGTGCATCGCGCGAGGACGCGCCTGCGCGAGGGGCGCCCGCGGTTCAACGTCGATGCCGCCGCCCAGCGCCGTCTGCTCGAACGCTTCGTCGCCGCGATGGCGCAGCCGACGTTCGACACGCTGCGTGCGCTGTTCGCCGAGGACGCCATTCACATCAGCGACGGCGGCGGCCTTGCCCAAGCGACGCTGCATCCGCTGCACGGCGCAGAGCGTCTCGCGCGGCTATATCTTCAGCTCGGGCGCCACCTGCTGCAGGCGAAAGTGCGCTACGAGCTCACGACGCTCAACGGCGAGCCGGCGCTGCTCATGCACGAAGACGGCGGCCTGGCGACGGCCATGTGGATCGAGTCCGACGGCGAGCGCATCACCGCGATCCATGCGCTGCGGCATCCGCACAAGCTCGCGCGCCTCGCGCCTGTCACGAATCCGCCGTCTGCAGCGTCCTTGTAGGGAAGGGCGGCCACTCCGGTCGCCTCACCGCAAGGAGTCCGTCGTGAACCGTTTTTCCATCCAGCGCCATTACCCCGCCATGCAGCCGCTGGTGACGCTCGGTCAGCGTATCCACGAGGCCGGCCGCCTCGAATCTGCATTGATCGAGCTCGTGCTGATGCGCGTGTCCCAGATCAACGGCTGCGCGTTCTGCCTGGACATGCACAGCAAGGACGCACGCGCCGCCGGCGAGACCGAGCAGCGCCTGTACCTGCTGCCAGCTTGGCGTGAGACCACGCTCTACAGCGAGCGCGAGCGCATCGCCTTCGCCTGGGCCGAGGAACTCACCGAGCTGCCGTCGCACGAGTCCGTTTCGGACGCTCTGTACGCAAAGGCGCGCGAGCACTTCGACGAAGACGCGCTGGTCGACCTCACCCTGCTGGTCGTCGCGATCAACAGCTGGAACCGCATCAACATCGCGGCGCGCACGATCGGCGGCAACTACAAGCCAGTGGCGCGCAAGGCGGAGACGGCGACGGCCTAGCGGCGCTCCGTGCAGATCGGACGCGCGGCCGTCTGTTCGCTTGTCGAGGCGCTTGACGCGATCCGACACCCGGCGCAGCGTGCAGCCGGACCGATGAGAGCGGGAGGGCGGATGCAGGAACCGGAACGCCGCGATGCCGCATCCGACAAGCCCTTCGTCGTGCCCTGTCGAACGCTGCCGTGGACAGCGCCGTTCGACTGGCTGGCGGCCGGATGGCGAGACCTGCGCCGTGCACCGGCGCTGACGTTCGGCTTCGGCCTGGTGCTCGTCGTGATCAGTGCCGGCATCGCGGCGCTCGCGTGGTGGCTGGGACGATTCGCCCTGCTCGCGGCGCTGCTGTCGGGCTTCGTGTTCGTCGCGCCGCTGCTCGGGGCCGCGCTCTACGACGTCAGCCGCACGCTCGAACGCGGTGGCATGCCGCGGACGACCGCCTGCATCGCACGGGCGCGGCGCATCGTCGGACAGGCGGCGGTATTCGCGATCGTGCAGATGGTCGTGCTGCTGCTGTGGTCACGGGCCGGCATGATGATCAACGCGTTCGTGACGGTCGAGGACGGCAGCCTGCATTCGCTGCTCGAATTCATCGCGATCGACTCGGTCATCGGCTCGGTGTTCGCAGCGATCACGTTCGCCGCGAGCGCGTTCTCACTGCCGATGGTGGCCGATCGCGACGTCGACATGATCACCGCCCTGGTGTCGAGCGTGAACGCCGTGCTGCGCAACAAGCCGGCCTGCGCGACGTGGGCGGCGCTGATCGTTGCATTGACGGCGCTCGGCTTTGCGACCGCGTTCGTCGGCCTCGCGCTGGTGATGCCGTGGCTCGCCTACGCGGCCTGGCACGGTTATCGGGCCATCCTCGATCCGCGCGACTGGCCGCTGCTCGATTGAGCGCGCGGCTTACGCGCCGACGCCGTGCGGCTGGATGTAACCCGTACCGATGCCGGCGCAGATCAGGAGGATCAGTACTACCGAAAGCACGATGCGCTTGGTCAGTGCATCGACGGTGCGCTTGCTCGTGCCTTTGTCCGCGAGCATGTAGTAGAGGCCGGCGCCCAGGTTGTAGGTGATGAGCGCGAGGAAGCCGAGGACGAACAGGGTCTTCATGAAGCCACCTCGGGAAAGTGCGTCACGGGCGTCGTCTCGGACGCGCGCCGTGCATGCGGTCGCACGATGAGCGAGCGACGCAGGAAGAATGCGGATGTCATGGACGCCAGGAAGACGCCGTAGCAGACGGACGTCGCCAGCACCTGCTTCCAGATCGCGCCGGCGTGCGGATCGGCGTTGAGGTAGCCCCACTGCATCGCCATGATCGACAGCAGTGTGGTGACGACCAGTGCGACCACGTCGAACGTCCAGCGCACGAGCGAGCGCGGCTGCCGCGGGAAGAACCAGTACAGGCCCACGAGGATCGCGTACCAGGGCAGGAACAGGATCAGGGCGAGATTGAGTTGGACGTCGGCATTCATGGTGGCGCTCGGCAAAGCGTTTTCGACGGGTGCTAGCCTAGGCCGACCGGATCAGTTTTTTCAGAAGCAGATTCGGTTGAAAAAACCGGATCAGATCGCTCCGGTCCCGCCTGCGCACCTCATCGGGCCCGTCATGAAGCGCTACGAAGCCCTCGCCGCCGACATCGCCGCGTCCATCCAGAACGGCCTGCTGAAGCCGGGGGACCGGTTGCCGTCCGTGCGGCAGGCCAGCGCGACCCGGCAGGTGAGCCCGGCCACGGTGTTCGAGGCCTATTACCTGCTCGAAGCGCAGGGGCTGATCCAGTCACGGCCGCGCTCGGGCTACTACGTCGCCGCGAAGGGACGGCAACTCCCGCTCGAACCGGAGGCGGCGTCGACGCCCGACAGCCAGGCGCGGCCCGTCGAGATCAGCGCGATGGTGTTCGAGATCCTGCGTTCGGCGATGTCGCGCGATGTCGTGCCGCTGGGGTCGGCGTTCCCGAGCCCGCTGCTTTTCCCGCTCGAAAAGCTGGGCCGCGTGCTCGCAAATTCGGCAACGCACATGGACCCGTGGAGCACCGTCGACGAACTCACGCCCGGCAGCCTGCAGCTGCGACGGCAGATCGCGCTGCGCTACCTGCTCGACGGCGTGCAGGTGAGCCCGGACGACATCATCGTCACCAACGGCGCGATGGAAGCGCTGAACCTCTGCCTGTCCGCGGTGTGCAGGCCGGGCGATGCCGTCGTGGTGGAGTCGCCCTGCTTCTACGTCTGCCTGCAGGCGCTGGAGCGGCTGGGCCTGCATGCGATCGAAGTCGCGACCGATCCACGCGAAGGCATCGACCTCGCAGCGCTCGAAACCGCACTCGTCCGGCACCGGCCCAAGGCGTGCTGGGTGATGACGAACTTCCAGAACCCGCTCGGCAGCGCGATGCCCGACGACAAGAAGCGCGCGCTGGTCGAGCTGATCACGCGTCACCAGGTGCCACTGATCGAGGACGACGTCTACAACGAACTCTATTTCGGCAGCCGACGCCCCGCGCTCACCAAGTCGTTCGACACCGAGGGCTGGGTGCTGCACTGCAGCTCATTCTCCAAGACGTTGGCACCGGGCTATCGCGTCGGCTGGGTGGCGCCCGGACGCTTCGTAGCGCCCGTCGCGCAGAACAAGCTCACCGCGTCGCTGGCGACGTCGATTCCGGTGCAGTTGGGACTCGCCCGTTATCTCGAACGCGGCAGCTACGCGCGTTACCTGCGTCAGCTGCGCACGACGCTCGAAGCGCAACGCGACGAGTACATCGCGGCGATTGCCGAAAGTTTTCCGGCGGGGACACGCGTCAGCCGCCCCTATGGCGGATATTTCCTCTGGGTCGAGCTACCCGCGGATGTCGACGCACTGCAGCTGCGCCAACATGCGACGACGGCCGGCATCAGCCTTGCGCCCGGTCCGATGTTCTCGGCGTCCGGTGATTTCCGGAACTTCCTGCGCGTGAACTTCGGTCACCCGCTGAGCACGCGCGCGCTGGCGGCGATCCGGCAGGTGGGGCGGCTCGCGCGCCAGCGCTGACGCGCCGCTCGCGGCGCCAAGGGTGCGCGTGACCACCGGCACGCTCGCGGCCGCGCTTCGCGTGGAATCGTGCGGCAGGCATTCAGCGCACACGACTCATGACGACGTCACCGCAGCCCTACGCCCGTCTCGCCGGGTTGCTTTATCTCGTGATCATCGCTGCCGGCATATTCGGCGAGTTGGCCGTGCGCGGGTCGATGGTGGCAAGTGGCGACGCCGCGCTGACGGCCGCACGCATCGCAGCGTCGCCCGATCGCTGGCGTCTGGGCATCGCGATCGACCTGCTCATGCACGTCTGCGACGTGTTCGTGATGTGGAGCCTGTACGCGCTGTTCCGCGTCGTGAACCGGCGTCTCGCGCTGCTGGTGCTGCTGTTCAATCTCGTGCAGACGGCGGTGCTGGTCGCCAACAAGCTGTTCCTGCTGGTACCGCTGATGCTGCTGGGCGACGCGCCATACCTGCATGGCGTTCCGGCCACGCAGTTGCAGGCGTGGTCATACGTGGCGATACGCCTGCACGAACACGGCTTCGGGATCGGGCTGATCTTCTTCGGCGTGGTATGCGTGCTGGAAGGGCACCTGATCCGGCGCTCGGGGTTCCTGCCGCGCACGATCGGCATGCTCATGCAGGTCGCGGGCGTCTGCTATCTCGTCAACAGCCTCGCGCAGTTGCTCGCGCCGTCGCTGCAAGGCGTGCTGTTCCCGTGGGTGATGCTGCCGGTCTTCGTTGCCGAAACGTCGTTCGCGCTCTGGCTGCTGATCCGGGGCGTCGATGCCGGTGGATGGCAACGACGAATGGATGCCACCCGCCCCTGACGGCGACGCCTATTCCGGCCGAGTCGCGGTGTCGGTGCCGGTGTCTTTCGCCGCGGCACGTGCTTCGCGCTTGCGCGCTTCCTTCTCGTCCTTCTGCTTCTTCTTGGCGATTTCGCGCTGGCGCTTCTCGAACGAATAGTTGGGCTTGGGCAAGATGGAGTCCTCAGGTGGAGGCGGGTGGGCTGGTGGTCGCGCGCGGTGCGCTCTTCGATGCGGACTTGCCCGACGGCGGCGTCGAGCGGTGGATCGGAGTATTACCCAGAACCTCCACCACCCCGCCCGCTGCGCGGAATGCAGCCAGGTGCTCGCTGATGTGTTCGCGGGTGAGGTCGCGCGACACATCGCTGCGGCGGGTGGATGAGCTTGCGGAAGGCATTTGCGACATCTTCGACGTCATGACGGGGTTCCTGTCAGGTGCAACGGGATGGTGCGATGGCTGCGCGTGTAGTCCTCGCGCACGGCCTCGCAGTAGGGGCCGCCCATCTCGAAGCGGCGGCAGACTTCGGGGCGTGCCTCGTAGATGGAGCAGCACATCCGTGCGCTGTCGACCGCGACGCACCAGCCGTCGGCGTCACGGGCCATCACCCGCAGGCCGCCGAGGCGGGTGGTGAGGTGCTCGGCAATGCCGTCCTCCGGCTGCACCACGACGGTGAGACGGCAACAGACCGCGTCGCAATGGTCGCAGTCCGCGGTCGGCGGAGCGGCGGACTCGTCTTCGCGTGTCAGGGACGACAGCGAATCAGGATGAATGGGGAGGGGGTCGAACCGCATGCCGTTGCTCCCGAGGGGGCGCCCACGTGACGTGGTGTCGCAGGAAGGAGCGAAACGGTCGGCCTGGGCCGGGCGAAGCGCGCGAGTGTAGCTGGAAGCCCCAATCTTACGCTTTCGCGTGTGAGCGGTAGCGCAACGCCACGGCGCGGCACCGCGTAGCCCCTGAGCCGAGGATGTCTCCGTGCGCTCCACGCAGCGCCTGAACGAGCCGTCGCGCTGGGGAGTCCGGGCGATTCGCGCGGGGCGGGGTCGCGGTTTCGCTGTCCGGGTCGGATTCGACGAGGTGGCGAGGTCTGGCATTCCCGGCGCGGAATCCGGGGGCGATAGCCGCACTGCAGCGACGCCCGAATGTCTCGAAGCCTGCCGTCGCGCGCCGGAGCGGGAACGGCGCAGGCCGGCAGCGGTCGGCGCGCGTCGTCGGTTGAAGGCCTCGCCGGCAATCCGGCACGGCACCGACATCGACCGACTCGATTCGCTCAGCGAACTGGCGACGTCGTCGGCTCGGTCGCGGGCGCCGGGCAGCGTTTCATGTCGGGTGCCATCGGCAGCATGCATACCACGCAGCACTTGGTCGGCGGGCCGGGCATGAGCGGTCCGGTGGCGGGCACGTTCGCCGAGGGGTTGAGCTTGAGTAGCGCCACCCAATCCTGACGATTGAAATTGCACGCGGACGGCGTGCCGGGATCGCATTCGGGTTCGCCGATGGACCGGTGTGGCAAGGCCCAGAACTTGCCAAGGCGGTTGAGCGGCAACACACGCATGGTCACGCCCTGCAGCACGTTGCCCCCGACCAGTCGTGCACGGTTGTTGGCGGTCGACACCACGATGTCGCAATGCATCGCCAGAGGTGCGGAGGACGAGCGCGCCAGCCAGTCGCGGAAGCCCTGCACGCCGAACACCTGCGACACGCGGGAAAAGCAGATCAGGTCGCCGGTCGCGGGCGCTTCGGCATCGGGATCCGCGAGCCGATACGGGGCGGTGTCGCCGCCGCGGAACGCGTCGCGCACGTAGTCCACGTGGCGTGCGGAGGGTTGGAAGCCCGGCACGCCGGCACGCGTCATCACGTACGACACGAACACCGCCGACCACGGGGTGTCGATCAGGAACGTCCGGCACAGCGCGGACGCGACTTCGCCGCCGGTGCCGTTGCAATCCGCGCCTGCGGGCAATGACGGGCTCGGCCACTGCACACCGCTGCCGCGCCAGTACATCGCGACGCGCTGCCATGCGGGGGTCGCACCATCGCGCAGGCGTGAGCCCTCGGCTTCCGAGATGCGCATGTTGGCGAGGCGTCCGTTCTCGTCGATGAAGGGCGCGTACCAGAGATCGTGCTCGGCGCAGGCGATCGCTGCGATGCGGGACGCGGTGTTGCCGGACGTCGATGCCGCCGCGTCCGCGCACACGTCCGCGGCGTGCGCGCGAGGCGCAAGCGTGGCGGCGATGACGGCGAGCGCGAAGCGCATCGTTTGCGGACGTGTCATGCGATCTGGCGGCAACGTAGAAACGGCCGACGCTCGCACACGGAATGTTTGCGAGCGGTCGAGGCCGCCGACCGTATGTCGGACGACGGGTGCCCTGTGGTGCAGCGACCCCTAGGCCGTGCGGCGTCCCGTATGCGGCGTCTGGATCAGTTTCGAGAGGTCGTAACCGAGTCCCCGCGCCGTGGCGAGGAACGCGTCGCGCGTCGTCGCATCGAGCGTGGCCTCGCGATGCAGCAGCCACAGGAAGGTGTAGTCGGGACTGCCGACCAGCGCGGTGCGGTAGTCGGTATCCACGCGCAGCACCCAGTAATCGCCCTTGGTGAACGGAATCCAGCGAAGGCCCTCGGGGAGGAACGTGACTTCGAGCCGGCTGTCGTCGCTGGCGTCGAGCGGCCTGGCTTGGCCGATCGACTCCTGCAGCTCGCCCTTGCCGTCGTACGCCCGGTTCTGGACGCGCACGCTGCCATCGGCCTCGAGGCTGTAGGTCGCGCTGACGTCGGTGTAGTCCGGCGGCTCGTAGCGCATCGGCAGGCGCGCGATCTCGTACCACGTGCCGAGATAGCGGGACAGATCGAACCTGGTCACGGTCGGCGGCGCGGGACGGGACATGGGCGGCTCCGGGTCGGGGCGGCCCGGTATAGGACGCTCCGAGTGAATGGGTCGGCAAGGTCGCACGTGTGCGGCGCCGACCCTTCCGGCGACGCGCGACGCGCGACGGCCGACGTCGCGGGCCGCGATAATCGCGCTTCCGCCGTCGACGTGATCCCGCATGTCCATCGTCCTCACCGAGTTCGCGCGCCCTCGGCTGTTCCCGCGCGAGCCGCGCCGCAACACCATCCAGGACTGCACGCCGGACGAATTCGTGCGCCACCTCAACGAGGTCGCGCCGATGAAGGTGCTCGACGGCTATGCACCGTTCTGCAAGCTGCACGTGCATCGCAACTGGACGTCGACGCGCTGCCTCGCGGTGCCGATCACCGACGACAACCGCCATCTGCTGCGCTCGGATTACGAGGCGCGCAACCGCGAGGAACTGCCGGTGCTGGTGCGCTGGTTCGATGGCTTGGAACCGCCGGTGGCGGAGTACATCATCCCCATCCTCTACAGCCGCGAACAGCTGGCGAGGGAAGGCACGGTGATCGACGCGGACTGGGGCATCGTCGGCTGCATGTACACCGCGGAGCCGGAGGAAACGCCGATGGCGCCGATCACGATGATGCGCAACGCGCTGGGCGTGGAGGAGGGCGGCTCCGGCGTGGCGCTGGACCACGACGCCTACCTACGCAGCGTCGAGTTCTGGCGCACGCACGCGAACTGGCGCGGCTGACGTCACCCGCGCACCCCACTGCGGCAGCGCCGCGATGCAACGAGGAAATGCCATGTCACTCGTGTTTTATGGACACCCGTTCTCGTCGTACTGCCAGAAGGTGCTCATCGCGCTGTACGAAAATGCATTGCCGTTCGACTACCGCGTCATTTCGCCGGAGCATCCCGACGTCGCCCTGCAGTGGTCCGCGTTGTGGCCGATGAAGCGCATGCCGGTGCTGGTCGACAACGGACGCACCGTCGCGGAAACCACGATCATCATCGAGCACCTGCATCTGCATCACCGCGACCCGGTTGCGTTGTTGCCCGACGATCCCGTCGCCGCGCTCGAAGTGCGCTTCATGGATCGTGTGTTCGACCACTACGTGATGACGCCGATGCAGCAGCCGGTGTCGGAAGCGCTGCGCCCCGACGGTCGCGTCGACGATGCGCGCGAGCGCACGGCCGCCGCGCTCGACATCGCCTATGCCTGGCTCGAAGCGCGCCTGCAGGGCCGCACCTGGGCCGCCGGCGATACCTTCAGCCTGGCCGACTGCGCCGCCGCGCCTTCGTTGTTCTACGCCGACTGGGTGCACCCGATCAGCGGTGTGTATCCGACGCTGCGCGCCTATCGCGCTCGCTTGCTGCAGCGACCGTCGTTCGCTCGCGCCGTCGACGAAGCCCGTCCGTATCGATCGCTGTTCCCGCTGGGCGCACCTGATCGCGATTGACCTCGGCGGTGGCCCGATGACAGTGGGCGTGAGGCGCACCGGCGGTGACGGCGCGCGAAGCGGTCTCGCTCGGCGCACGCCGCGTGCGGCCGTATGGCCAGGCCGGGCGCTGCCGTCGAACACGAACACGAAGAACATGTTCGGCTGCGACGCGCCGGTCGGGTGCGCGCATCGGTCGCCGTCGGCATGAAGTCGTTGTCGTTGTCGACGGCGCGTGTGCCGCATCCGATCGCCGATGCGCGTGCCCCCGGCGCGGACCGGCCGCACGTGCGACGTCGGATGGCGATCGCTGGAGCCTCGTCGTTGAATGTTTCCGATCCGCGCGGCATCGATGACCGCCGCGCCATACCGGACGCGCGGCGGGCGGCCGGACGCGATATCGTCGCCCACCATGCGCCTTCCCTTGTTCCAGGTCGACGCGTTCGCCTCGCGCCTCTTCACGGGCAACCCGGCGGCGGTGGTCGTCATGCCGGAGTTTGCCGACGACGCGACGCTGCGCGCGATCGCCGCGGAGAACAACCTCGCCGAGACCGCGTTTCTGGTCATCGCCGACGGTCGCTATCGCCTGCGCTGGTTCACGCCGGTGCTTGAAGTGCCGTTGTGCGGGCACGCGACGCTCGCGACCGCCGCGGTGGTGATGGAGGTGCTGGAACCGGGGCGTGGCGAGGTCGCATTCGACACGGCGAGCGGCGCCTTGACCGTCACGCGCGATGGCGATGCCTATCGCATGGATTTCCCGACGCGGCCCGGGCGGGTGATCGACGCTCCGGCCGGTCTTGCGGAAGCCCTCGGCGCCACGCCACGCGAAGTCGTCGATGATCGCTTCAACTTCATCGCGGTGTTCGACGACGCCGACACCGTGCGTCGCCTGCAGCCCGACATGGCGGCCATCGCGCGCCTCCCGCGCGGTGGCGTGGTGGTGACCGCGGCCGGCGATGCGCCCTACGACATCACCAGCCGCTACTTCGCACCGGGAAAGGGCGTGCCCGAGGATCCGGTCACCGGCGGCGCGCACTGCGGCCTGTTGCCATACTGGGCGCCGCGCCTCGGTCGCAGCACGCTACGCTGCTGGCAGGCGTCGACACGTGGCGGCGAAATGACCTGCACGCTGCGCGGCGATCGCGTCGAGCTCGCCGGTCGTTGCGTGTTCTACCTGCGCGGCGAGATCGAACTGTGACCGGCTGGACCGGCAGCTGTCATTGCGGCGCGATCGAGTTCGCCATCGACGGCCCGATCGATGAGCTGACCACCTGCGACTGCACGCTCTGCGCCATGCGCGGCGCGCTGATGACGAAAGTGCCCGAGCGTGCGCTGCGCGTGCTTCGCGGTCGCGATCATCTCGTTCTGTATCAGTGGAACACACGCGTCGCCCGCCACTTCTTCTGCGCTGCCTGCGGCGTCTACGTGTTCCATCGCAAGCGCGCCGCACCGGACCACTTCGGCGTCAACGTGCGCTGCCTGCGCGATTTCGACGTCGCGGCGTATCCGATGCGGGCGACGGATGGGGCGTCGATGAGCGTGGTGGGTCCGCGCGAGGAATGTGCATGACACGCAAGTGCACGACGGACGCCCCTGCAACGCCCGGCAATGCGCCCGCCACTTCGACACCTGACCCGCGCCTGTTGCGCCGACTGCTTCGCGCGAAGGACCGCATGGACGCGGCGTCGCACGAGGCCTGGCCGATCACGCGGCTGGCGAAGGTGAGCGGCGTGTCCGAGGCGCACTTCGCGCGATCGTTCAAGGACGCGTTCGGCCTGCCGCCGCATCGCTACCTGCTGACCCGCCGCATCGAGCGCGCGACGGCGCTGCTTCGCGACAGCGATCGTCCGATCCTCGATATCGCGCTGGAGACGGGCTGGAGCAGCCTGGGCACCTTCGGCCGCACGTTCCGCGACATCACCGGTGAAAGTCCCACCGCGGTGCGTGAGCGCCAGCAGGCCATGCCTCAGCAACGCGAGTTCGTCCCGGGTTGCTATCTCAGCGCCGCGGAACGGCCCGGCCTCACCATCGCAGTTTCGGAGAAGCGCCGCCGCGAAGCGCAGGCGTCTAATGGCGCCACCCACCACGAGGAATCGAAATGAGCCAGGGAGTTGCCGTCGTCGGCCTCTACGTCCGCGACCAGGACGAAGCGCTGCAGTTCTATGTCGAGAAGCTCGGCTTCCGCGTCCACACCGATGCCCGCAACGGCGACTACCGCTGGCTGACAGTGCAGCATCCGGAGCAGCCGTCGTTCCAGCTCGGCCTGTTCGCGCCGCAGCCGCCGACGCTCGACGAAAGCACGGCGCAGACCGTGCGCGAGATCGTCGCCAAGGGCGCGATGCCGCCGCTGGTGCTGGTCGTCGACGATTGCAAGGGCGCGCACGAACGCATGCGGTCGCAAGGCGTCGAGTTCACGCAGGAGCCGATCGAACGCTACGGCACCATCGACGCCGGTTTCCGCGATCCGTCCGGCAACGGATGGAAGATGATCCAGTCGCACCGCACCAACGCCTGATTTCCGGAGAGAACCGCCATGCACGCGAAAACGTTTTCGGAAACGTCGGCGAGCGACACCGCGTCACGCCTGATCGATGCCCGCATCGAGGAACTCGGTGACTGGCGCGGCGCGATGCTGGCGCGCGTGCGTGGCCTCATCCACGACGTCGATCCCGACATCGTCGAAGAATGGAAGTGGCGCGGGGTGCCGGTGTGGTCGCATGCCGGCATCGTCTGCACCGGCGAGACCTACAAGGACGTCGTCAAGCTGACCTTTGCGAAGGGCGCATCGCTTCCCGATCCATCGAAGCTCTTCAATTCGAGTCTCGACGGCAACACGCGCCGTGCGATCGATATCCGCAAGGATGAACGGCTCGACGAGAAGGCGCTGAAGGCGCTGGTGCGTGCGGCCATCGTGCTCAACTCCGAAAAGGTAACGGCGAAGAAGGTGGGTGCCGCGACGAAGAAGGCTGCGGTCAGGAAAGCTGTCGCGAAGAAGGCCACGAAGGCGACGCGCTGAGCGACGTGAATGCCCGGCGGCCCGGTCGGGAGCCGCCGGACGCCTGCGTCAGCCGAACGCTGCGGCCAGTACGCAGAGGAAGCCGAGCACCGCGAGCGTCGCGTGCGCCATGACCAGCCACGCGGGAAGCAGGCGGTCGTGCCACTTGTAGACGAGGCTCATCACCGCGCCGCCCGCGGCGGCGAACAGGAACAGCGCGACGGCGAGCGTTGCGAGCGGCGGCGCCGCGCCCGTGCAGACCGCATAGACCAGCAGCGTCAGGCCTGACGCCGCGAGCAGGCCGTGCAGCATTGCCAGCCATGCGGGCGGATTGCGCTTCGCGGCGAAGCGGATGCCTGCCATGACGAGGCCGCCGAGGGCAGCGATGAGGAACAGGATCGCAGCGGTCTGCAGCATGGTGGGCCTCGATCGATAGTGGCTCCACGCATCGTCGCGTCACGCGGTCGATGCGCGGTGAACCCGCGGCGTGGGGACGCAGTGACGCGACGCCGCGCTCAAGGTGAAGCTGTCACCCGCCACACGGCATTGCCGACGTCGTCCGCAACCAGCAACGCGCCGTCGCGGTCCTGTGCGAGGCCGACGGGCGCGCCGTAGAGCTGCTTCTCGTCTTTTGAGTAAAAGCCGCTCACGAGCGTTTGCGGGAGCCCATTCGGATGCCCGTCCTTGAACGGCACGAACACCACGGCGTAGCCACTCAGTGGCGAACGGTCCCAGCTGCCGTGCTCGCTCACGAAGGCGCCGGTCTGGTAGGCCGCGGGCAATGCATTGGACTGCGAGAACAGCATGCCGAGCGCGGCAACGTGCGAACCCAGCGCGTAATCGGGACGGATGGCCTTCTTCACGAGGTCCGGCCGCTGCGGCACCACCCGACGGTCCTCGTGCTGGCCGTAATAGCTGTAGGGCCACCCGTAGAACCCGCCGGGCTTCACCGACGTCAGGTAGTCGGGCACCAGGTCCGCACCGATTTCGTCGCGTTCGTTCGCGATCGCCCAGAGTTGCTGCGTCCACGGATTCCAGCCGAGCCCGGTCGGATTGCGGATGCCCGAGGCATAGATGCGACTGCTCGCGGTAGCGACATCGACTTCGAGCACCGCCGCGCGACGGTACTCGACCTCCAGCCCGTTCTCGCCGACGTTGCTGTTCGAACCGACGCCGACGTACAGCTTCGAGCCATCCGCATTTGCGAGCAGCGCCTTCGTCCAGTGGTGGTTGATGGTGTCGGGCAGGTCGGTGAAGAACGTGCCCGGCGCGGTGATCTGCGTGTCGCCGACGTGGAACGGAAAGCGCACGATCGCGTCGGTGTTGGCGACGTACAGCGCGTCGCCGATCACCTGCGCGCCGAATGGCGAGTGCAGATGCTCGACGAGCACGTGCTGTTCCCACGGGCCCGATGCGGTCGGCCGCAACAACGTGATGCGGTCGCCGCCCTTCGCGCCCTTGCCGGAGCTCGCCTTGATCTTGCCGGCGATCCACTGCTTGGGCGTCGTCGTCGCCTCCGTGCCCGGGCCATTGGATTCGACGACGAGCACGTCGCCGTTCGACAGTTCGAGCAACTGGCGCGGATGCTTGAGATCACCCGCGACCTTGTCGATGTGCAGGCCCGCCGCGACCTGGGGCGTCTGCCCCTTCGCCCAGCCGACGCCTTTCGGCACCTGCATGGGCGGAAGCAGGAAGTTGCGCGCGTCGGGCAGGGGCGGGTTGGCGCCGGACTGCTGCGACGGGTCGAGCGACGCATGCTCGCTGCACGCGGTCGCCAGCAGCGACGTGAGCGCAAGCGCGAGAACGTTGCGGACGCGGGTCACGGCAGCACCTCCATCACCGGGCGGTGCACGGCGACGACGATCGCACCCACCGCCATCAGCACCACCGTGAGCGCGGACAGCCATTCGCCGGTCGGCACGACCGCGTAGGCATCGCGGCTATGCACGAAGGCATTCACGACCGCCGCAATGATCGCGACGAGGTTGAGCCAGAAGTCGACGCGATGCGCGCGGGAGAAGCTACGGCGCGAGGTGAACCACACCTGCGCGAGGTTCACCAGCCGCGGAACGATCGCGGCGAACAGCCCGATCACGATCAGCCAGGCCGCCGCCTTGGTCCACATGATCTGCGCGCTGCGTGCGTAGGTGACGTCGAAGATCAGCGCGGCGACGAAACAGCCGAACGGGATCGGATTGAGCAGCCCGTACAGCGCATCGGCGACGGGCGA
Source organism: Lysobacter sp. TY2-98 (assembly GCF_003367355.1). Lineage (NCBI taxonomy): Bacteria > Pseudomonadati > Pseudomonadota > Gammaproteobacteria > Lysobacterales > Lysobacteraceae > Lysobacter > Lysobacter sp. TY2-98. The sequence continues at coordinate 1,557,342 of NZ_CP031413.1, read as the reverse complement.
GCGGGACAGCGGGGAAGGGCGCATGGACGGGGCCTCGGGGCGCGGAAGTCATCCGGTGCGTGTGGACGCAATGACTACGTCGGCGACCGGTCGCTTCGAAACTAGCCAGCGCAGTGTCCAGAGCATGTCAGTGCACGGCGACAGCGGTGTCCACGCGGTGTGAGTGCAATCAGCCCGGCAGCGGGACGCCGCTTCGATATTCCGCCGCATGGTGCGGCCGTGTGCGCTTGATCGCATACATCGCGCTGTCGGCGGACGCGAGCAGCGCCTCGACGGTGGCGCCGTTGCCGGGGAAGCAGGCGATGCCGATGCTGGCATCAAGATCGATCTGGCCCTCGGTCAATTCGAACGGCGTCTGCAGGCGCGCACGCAAGGTGTCGGCGACGAGCCCTGCGGCGACCGAATCGCGACAGCCCGGCAGCATCGCGACGAATTCGTCACCGCCGACACGCGCCAGCAGGTCGCCCTGTCGCAACGCCTGTTGCAGGCGTTGCGCGACGTCCCGCAGCACGAGGTCGCCCGCCGCGTGTCCGGCGCGATCGTTCGCCGCCTTGAAGCCGTCGAGGTCGATGTAGAGCACCGCCAGTCCGGTCCCGGTTTCGGCCGCGCGCTCGAGCGCCAGGCGCAGCTCGCGTTGCAGGTGGTAGCGGTTGGGCAGCCCGGTGAGCGGATCGTGGCGCGCGAGATGTTCGAGCTCGACTTCCGCGCGGCGCAGGTCGGTGACCTCGCGACCGATCGCCACGCGGACACCGTAGTCCGGCAGCCAGCGGGCGGACCACTGCACGTCGACGCTGCGTCCGTCCTTGCGCACGTAGCGGTTGCGGAAATGCCGCTGCATCGTGCCGCCCATGACGCGCTGCGCCGCGGCGAGCGTGGCTTCGCGATCGTCGGGATGCACGAGATCGATCATCCGCCGCCCCAGCACTTCTGCGCAGGTGTAGCCGAAGATGCGCTCGTACGCCGCGCTTACATCGATTTATCGACCTTCGGCATCGACGACGCAGACCGCGTCGGGCAAGAGGTCGAGGATTTCGGCGAGCGGCGGCAGGGTGGCGGTCAGGACCTTCTTCCGGAGCGGGCGGTCGCGTCCTGCGCCGTTCGGCCCAGTATGCGACAGCCGGACGATGCGTACGCCTGTCTCCAGTATCGACCGGGCAACGATGTGCTGCAGCTCAGCCGCGACGCTTGTGGAAATAGACCTGCTCGGCTGCCCAGCGCAGCGGCGGCGAGTGCAGCAGCAGATCGAACGGCCAGTCGAACTGCAGGCGATCGTAGGCCCAGCGCAGGGCGCGCTTGGTGCGAAAGCGCGGTGCGGCCTCGACGGCGATGGACTCCGCTTCGGGTCCGCCATCCCGCAGGTGCGCGGCGATCGCGCGGCCCACGGCCCAGCCGTGTTCCCACGCGGAATGGATGCCGCCCGCGGTGACCGGCGAGACGATGCCCGCCGCATCGCCGATCAGGATGGCGCGATCGCGCGCCATGTCCATGACCGGACCGCTGCACGGAATCAGTCCGGCGCGGGTCGCGCCCGGCTTGAGGTGTCGCGGCAGACCGCCCGCAGCGCCGACGCGCAGCAGGAAACCTTCGATGTCGGGTACGCGCGCATTGGCGGCATCGTGGCGCAGCGCCAGCCCCGTCTGGATGCCCATCGGGCTCTGCGCGATCCAGCCGATGTAGCCCGGCGCGTAACGCTTGCTGATGAAGCAGTGAAGCGCGTTCGGCTGCGCCAGCTTCGCCCCGGGAAATTCGTATTCGACGCCGTACAGGAATTGCCGCACTTCGCCGAGCCCGCAGCGGCGAGCGACGCGCGAACGCGCGCCATCGGCGCCGACGAGATAGCGCGCGCGACCGACGCCTTCGACCTCCCAACCCCCATCGATCGCGCGGGCATCGGTGAAGGCGCAACCGAGTCGCAAGTCAGCGCCGTGCACGCGCATTTCGTCGGCCAGCCAGCGCATCACCGACGGCGTGTCCGTGGTGAGGAAGTAGTAGCCGGGCGCGGCGAGTGCGATCTGACTGAGATTCGGTGCGTACAGGCGCACCTGTTCGATGCGTCGCGTCATCGGTGCCGGCACGCGGTTGAGCAGCGTCTGCTCGGCGGCTTCCTTCACGATGATGCCGGTGGTGTGCAGCTTCTCGCCGGGGTCGCGCTTGCGTTCGAGTACGACCACGCGCAGTCCGCGCTGCGCGGCCGCGAGCGCGCAGGCGGCGCCGGCGAAGCTCGCGCCGACGATGACGACGTCGGCATCGAAATCGAAGTCGGTGGATCGGGACATGCGTTCACGGCGAGCGGCGGTGCGTTCAACGTGCCGCTCCGGTGCAAGGTCACGATGGGCGCCGTGTGAAGCGAGCTTGAAGTCGCCACACGGCGGGCGAACCCGGCCTGTGATATGCCTCGCCGACCCCTACGACGGACCGCCCGCATGTCGACCGTCCCGCCCATCACGCCGCACCTGTGGTTCGACACGCAGGCCCGCGAAGCCGCGTCGTTCTACTGCTCCGTCTTTCCCAACTCGCGCATCGACCACGTCACGACGCTGCACGACACGCCGTCGGGCGACTGCGACCTCGTCTCGTTCACGCTGGCCGGCCAGCCGTTCATGGCGATCAGCGCGGGCCCGCTGTTCACGTTCAATCCGAGCGTGTCGTTCATCGTCAATTTCGATCCGTCGCAGGATCCGCAGGCGCGTGAGCATCTCGATGCGGCGTGGTCGAAGCTCATCGACGGCGGCAAGGCGCTGATGCCGCTCGACGCCTATCCCTTCAGTCCGCACTACGGCTGGGTGGAGGACCGCTACGGCCTGTCGTGGCAGCTGATCCTGTCGAACCCTCAAGGCGAAGCGCGACCGGCCATCGTGCCCGCGCTCCTGTTCACCGGCGACGTCGTCGGGCGCGCGAAGGAGGCCAGCGCGTTCTATCGCAGCGTGTTCGAAGGCTCGCGCGATGGTCGACGCGTGCCGTATCCGGCCGGCATGGCGCCCGATCGCGAGGGCACGACCATGTATTCGGACTTCCGCGTCGGCCCCACCTGGTTCGCGGCGATGGACAGCGCGCATCCACACGGCTTCCAGTTCAACGAGGCCGTCTCGTTCCTCGTTCAATGTCGCGACCAGGCCGAACTCGATCGTCACTGGCTCGCCCTGTCGGCCGTGCCACAGGCCGAGCAGTGCGGCTGGTGCAAGGACCGCTTCGGCCTGTCGTGGCAGATCAGCTCGACGCGGATGCAGGACCTGATGACATCCGGTGACCAGGGCGTCATCGACCGCGTCGTCCGCGCCTTCATGCCGATGAAGAAGATCGACATCGCGACGCTGGAGGCGGCGGCGAAAGGATGAGCGTGGCGGCGTTGCTCAGTGCATCGCCGCGAGTTCCTCGCCCATCTCATGCAAGCGTTCGCCCACGAACGTTCGCTGCAGAACACGCCGGACTCGCGGGTGCCGCCAGCCGAGGGCGATGCCCGCGAGGCTGATCAGGAAGCCGGCGATGCAGACCCCGACCATCGTCATGAACACGCTGCCGACGCCGCCGGGATAGCGACCGCCGACCGCGCCGAACACGGTGATCGCGAACGGGATCCACAGTATCCACCACACCAGGCCGAGTCCGATGTTGCCGATGAGGTGCACCCGCTGCAGGCGCAGCAGCTGTGCCTGCAACGCGATGACCGGCGCCGTGTAGTCGAGGCGCGCGAGTCCGACGAGTGCGACGACGCCCCATGCGATGCAGGCGATGCCGTAAAGCTGGATGACGATGGCGGACGCGGTCACCAGCGGGCCGCGTCCATCGGGCCATACCGCGCCGCCGAGCAGCGCGAGGCCGACGCCGAGCGCCAGTTGCAGCCATTGCCCGGTCACGGCGGGACGCAGGCGACGGCGCAGGCCGTCGAGCCGGCTGGCGCGTTCGACCTGCAGAAGCCGCGCGTCCTGCGCGTCGACACGTTGCTCGAGCGCGGACCAGGCAGCCTGCAGGCGATCGAATTCGGTGGTCATGTCGGTGTCCTCAGGGCGTGGCGTAGCGGTCGCGCAGGCGCTGCCGCAGGCGGTTGAGTCGGGTGGTGACGGCGGTGACGCTGAGGCCGAGGATCTCGGCGATCTCCTCGCTGCTGCGCGCTTCGAGATGCAGCAGAAGCAGTGCGCGCGATGGCGCATCGAGCCCGGCCATGACTTGTGCGAGCAGCAACGCGTCATCGTCGTCGCACGGTGCGCGGACGTCGCTGTCGTCGAGCGGTTCGAAGTGACGACGTTCAAGGTGGCGGCGACGCGCATGGCTCATCGCCGTGTTGAGCGCGACGCGGTACATCCACGTGGTGAAGGGTCGCGATGGGTCGTACTGCGGCCATGCGCTCCACAGTTGCGCGGCGATCTCCTGCGCGAGATCCGCGCGGTCGTCCGCTTGCCAGGCATGCGCGGCGGCGACCTTGAACACGATGTTCCGGTGCGCGTGCAGCAACGCGGCGAATTCCTCGCCGGCGTCGGCCCGCGTCACCGCAATTCCTCCGTCCATCTCCGTTCCCGTGCGTCTGCGATGTCCATGTGATTCGCTCGACGGGAAGGATTTGTCACACGGGCTGGATCAGCGGCGGACCGCCAGCACGCCGTCGAGTGCCGGCTCGGCACGGAAACCGGCCGTCTGCAGGCGTTTGGCGACTTCCTTCGGCACGTCGCGGCCGCTGGTCAGCGCGTTGGGCGTGCCGGTGTAGTGGAACAGGCGGCCGCCGCGACGGACGACGCGGGCGAGCTGGTCATAGAACGCCTGGGAATACAGTTCGCCGGCGATGCCGAAGCGCGGCGGGTCGTGCAGCAGGGCGTCGACGGATGCATCGGCAATGTCGACGATCGCCTTCGACACGTCGCCGTGCGTGAGTTCGAGTCGGCCGCCCGCTTCGGGCGAGTCCGGATCGGGCGACCAAGGATTGAGCGTGCGCAGCCACAGCACATCCTCGTTCTTCTCGAACGAGCGGATCCGCGCGACGCCGGCGTCCAGACAGCACGCGGCGAAGTAGCCCAGTCCGCCACACGTATCGAGCACGACCTTGCCGCGCGGTTCGACCAGCGTAACCTTGCGGCGCGCGTCGTCGAGCGGCGAGGCCTTCGACGTCGGCAGCATCTTGATGCCGTCGATCTCGAACGTCGGCACGCCCCAGTCGGTGGGAACCAGCTTGATCAGCGAGTCCGCGTAGCGCGATACGGGCGCGAATTCGTCGCCGTCCCAGTGGTAGATCGTGCGGTCCTTCACGCGGTCCGGATACGGATAGGCGATGTCACGCCATCGCCATTCGTTCGCACCGAGCACCGCAGTGCCGGTCGAGCGGCCGAGATCCAGCGAGCCCGTCCATTCCGTGGCGCCCGAAACGCGTGCGCGCAGCAGCGCATCGGCATCGGGGCGAGTGAGAAGCGGGCCGGTGTAGTGGGGCACGGTCGGGTCGTGGCGCGAGGGAGCGACACGATACCGGCAACGCGGACGTCGATCGCGATTACCGGCGCGGGTGCGCCGATCGCCAGGCCACGGCTTCGACAAATCCTTCGGCGACGTCGTTGCGTTCGAGCGTGGCGCCGATCGGCTGGAACAGCCACGGCACGATGGTCGGATCGAGCGCGGCGATGGCGTCGATCGCGTAGATGCCGAAGCGATCGGGGTCGACCATCGCGTCGTCGTCCTCGTCGCCGGCGAAGAACCGCCAGCCGGAATCGCCGGGCCAGACGGGGTGGGAGCGGTACATCCAGCGGATCGGTGCGCGGTCGAGCGTCACCCGGTGGCTGGCGATGCAGCCGCCGAGGTCGGTGACATGCGGAAGAAGTCGCCCTTCCGGCAGAAGCACAGCCCGTCCCCCGATTCCATGGTGTCCACAGCCTGCCGCGTCCGCGTTGCCGGCAGGTTGCCGCTACGCGTCGCCCCGAAGCAGTCTGGCGCAAACGGCCGTGGCGGCGTGCGGTCTTGCACCAAAGGGCAACTGCGGGCGACGAACGGCTGCTTACGGCCGGCGAACGTCACTTGGCGGTCGAATTGCCGGGGGAGGCGAGGTGATCTGCTGGGCGCGGAGCCCGGATGCGATGGTCGGAGGACTACGGAGATCGCGCTCCGCGGCGTCAATGACGACGGTCGGCCCACGCGTTTGGGCGCCGCCATGGCACAGCCCCCGACTCATAACCGTCGAGCGCGACGTAGACGCCTAGCCGTCGGCTTCCATCGGCGGAGCGTTCCCGCTGACGTCAGCTTCCGCCGCGTAGTCCGATCGCCTGACCAGCGTCCCCGGCTTCACCGGATGTGCTCGTCGAGCGGCATCGAACTTCGAGTTGGCACCGACGCGATGCGCGCTCGATCAGGTGCGGATCACGCCCGCGCTTTCGACGGACGGATCGACATCCTCTTCCTCGTCGTCCGGATCGCAGTCGGCGTCCTCGTTCTCGCCGAAACCGATCTTCTGCACCACCGCGCTCGCCAGCGCCTTGCGCGCGAGCGGGTCGTAAGCGCGCGTGCAGCGCAGCTCGGTCAATACGCGGAAGTCGCCATTCGCCGCGGTGAGCGCGTGTACCCATTCCTTGACCTGTCGCTGTGCGCCGGCGCTCAGCGGGTCGGATGCACCGGCTACGGCGATGTAGTTGGAGCTGGCGCCGCCCGGAAACACGGCTTCGAAATCGGGCTGGCCGTTGTCGCCGCAGGTGGACCCGAGGCACAGCACCTTGTACTCCGCGCGATCGCCGACGAGCCGCTCCAGCTCGCCGTACGTGAGGGGTTCGCCGGGACGCACCACGCGCCGGTGGCGTAGCACCGGCGTCAGGTCCACCGTGCAGGCGCTGCCCGTGAGTTCGACGTTGATCCACACGATCGCGCGATCGGCCGTCTCCACGTCGATGGTGCAGCCCGCGACGGTGTAGGTGGACGTCGTCGCGGTCGCGTCGTCGGGTTCGCCGGCGATGCGCTCGAAGATGTCGAGGCGACGCCCGATGTTGTCGACATCGAGGATTCGCGCGAGGCGCTGGCCATCGGTCAGTTTCGCGACGTTCGCGCGGGACGGCGTCACGGCATGCGCTGCGTGCGCGGTCCCGTCCGGCGCGGCATCCCGCCCGCAGGCGGAGGCGAGCAGGGCGAGCGCAAGGACGAGGGCGGTGCGGCGATGCATCGACGACGGGGAATGGCGGTTCGAAGCCGTCATGGTAGGCCGTCGGCTCACAGACCGCCGCCCCAGCGGTACTGCCAGGCGATTCCCACCGCATCGAAATCGCTGCCGGTGCGCGTGACCACGCCGCTGCTCGCCGTTAGCTTCACCGAATTGCGCGGATTCACCGGCAGCGCGAACACGATGCCGACGCGCGTATTGCGCTGCAGGTCGTTGTTGAGCGCGCCGTCGATCCGGGTGCGGCCGCCGGTGAACCAGGTGGCGTCGAACGACACCCATTTTCCGGAAACGAAGCCGTAGATCAGGTGGCCTTGCAGTGCGTAGATCGGATCTTGCGAGCGTGTGGTGTTGCCGAAGAAGTGGCCGTTGTCGCCGTAGAGCGTCGCGGCCGCCTGCACCTCGATCGTCCATCGGCCGACCGCCTTCGATACGCCGATCTCGGGCTTCACCGACCACCTGTGACTGCTGACGTTCACCAGCCGCGTCGCGTCGTACTGTCCGAGTGGAGGCGCGACCTGCAGGCTCATCCCGACGATCAGGTCCTGCTTCCAGCCGCGGAACTCGCGCGCCTGCAGCGCCGGCGCGCCGTACAGGTTCATCGACACGCGAAATGCCGGACGCGCGAAGCCGTGGATGTCGCGCGACACCGGCTGGCCCGCGAACAAGGCGGTGCCGTCGATGCGCGAATAGGGGACGATCGCATCGAACTTTCCGGAGCGGCCCCATAGGTCGAGCGCGCGCGCGTACGCCAGCACGATGCTGTTGGTTTCGATGTGCGCATCGTCCAGCGGAACGGACGGGTCGAACGACATGCCGCCGCGCGCCAGCACGTTGCCGACGATGACGAAGTTCACGCCGACCGGCGCGTTGGAATACGCGCGCGGTTCGATGTCCTGCGCCCGGGCGGTGTGCGCGAAAAACGCGGCGAGTGCGAACATCGCGACGCAGCCGATCGATCGCAGGGCACGCAGTGTTTCCATCGCGTCATCGCGATCCGTGCGTGCGCACGCGGCCGGTGCCCGGACGCGATGCTAGAGTCGACGGCGTCCACCGTTCGATCGGAGTTCCATCGACATGAGCACCACGCCGTATCCCATCGGTACGCCCGGCCAGCCCTGGGGTGAGGCGGAACTCGCGGCATGGCGCGCACGTCAGAGCCGCCAGCGCAGCTATGCGGACGACGTGGTGGGGGTGATCGATGGCCTGCGCGCGCGCTTCGATGTCGAGACCTACGGGGAGCTCGACTACGCGGGCGAAGTGTTCCCGTTGCTCGCGATCCGCAGCCGCGGATGGCGCGACGATCTGCCGGTCGCGCTCGTCACCGGTGGCGTGCACGGCTACGAGACGAGTGGCGTGCACGGCGCGCTGTTGTTCCTGGAACGGCATGGCGAGGACTACGCGGGACGCTTCAACGTGCTGGTCGCGCCCTGCGTCAGCCCGTGGGGCTATGAGCGCATCCACCGCTGGAATCTGGATGCGGTCGACCCGAACCGTTCGTTTCGCGACGGCGGACAGACCGGCGAATCCGCGGCGCTGATGCGCCTGGTCGCGCCGCTGCGCGATCGCGTGCTGGTGCATGTCGACCTGCACGAGACCACCGACAGTGACGAAAGCGAATTCCGCCCGGCGCTGGCCGCGCGCGACGGCAAGCCGTTCGAGCCCGACGGCGTGCCGGACGGCTTCTACGTCGTCGGCGACACGGCCAACCCGCAACCGGATTTCCAGAACGCGATCATCGAGGCCGTCGCGAAGGTGACGCACATCGCGCCCGCCGATGCGGACGGCCTGATCATCGGCTCGCCGGTCGTGGGTCATGGCGTCATCAACTATCCGTTGAAGCAGCTCGGGCTGTGTGCGGGCATCACCGATGCGCCGTACGTCACCACCACCGAGGTCTATCCCGACAGTCCGCGTGCGACGCCCGCACAGTGCAACGAGGCGCAGGTCGCCGCGGTGCGCGCCGCGCTGGATTACGCACTCGCGCATCGCTGAGCGTACGGATCTCCGAACGCGGAAAGCCCCACCAGAGCGGGGCTTTCCGACGACGTCCATCGGCGCGTGGCGTTACTTGTCGCCGCCCTGCACGCCCTTGTCGACGACGAGCTTGACGACGACCTTGCGCGCACCCGCGTTGCTGCCCGCACCCGCGTCCGTCGCGATGCCCATGCCGTCCGGCGCGCGTACGCGGCCGGGCATCAGCCCGCCCTTCTGCTGCAGGAAGTTCGCGACCGCATGGCCGCGCGCGGTGCTCAGGCGCTGGTTCTGCGCCGCATTGCCGGTCGAATCGGTGAAGCCCTGCATCACGACCTGGTAGCCCTTTGTGTCCTTCGCCTTCGCGGCGAACGCCAGCAGGTCGGACTGCGCCTTCGGCGACAGCTTGGTGCTGCCCGAATCGAACAGGACGTCGATGGTGGCGAGCGCTTCGTACGTGCCGAAGTCGTTCATCCGGTTGTTCATCGCTTCCATGCTCTTGCCGGTGCCCGCGCGCACCTGCTGTGCCGTCTTGAGGTCTTCCGACGTGAACGAGATGCCGGTGGCGTTCTGGTTTCCGCCGGCAGCCACCAGGTCGGCCGTGATCGGCAGGCCCGGCATCAGGCGCGTCGCCTTCACCTTTTCGTAGACGACGCCGGTCAGGCCCTTCTTCTGCTTGTAGGTCGTTTCAGGCGTGAGGGTGATGGTGTGATCGACCTTGTCCATGTCGCGAACGGTGATCACGTTGCCGTTGACGGCGGTGATCATGCCCTTGACGGTCGTCTTGTCGCCGTCGGCGGCATACACCGACGCTGTGGCCAGCAGGCCCACGAGGGCGGCGACCCACATCGTCTTCTGCTTCGAGTGCTTTGCGGTTGTCATGGCGGTGACCTTCTGGCGGATTCGGGGAGATGTGTCCACGCGACGTCGCCGGGAGGCGAGCGCCGCGACCGGAACTGCGTCGCCGACGTGCATGCCGGGACGCTGCGCCGGGCCCGGAACGCCGGACGGGGACGCAGCCGGGAGCCTCGCGCAACCCCGAAATACCCGCCATTGACACTTGGTGAACCGCCTATTTCCCCTTCGGGCACGGCCTGCGCGCGGTCGCTGTGTCAGCGGGCCGCCGCCGCGCGGGCGGGCGCCATCGCCTCGCCCGTTGCGGTCTGCACCGACACCGGCATGACGATTTCGCAGCGCACGCCGTCGGGCTCGATCGCGTAGGAAGTTTTCGCACCGAGCTGGTACGGAAGCGCGCGCTCGATGAGTTCGCGCCCGTAGCCGCCGCCCTGAACGGGCGCGGCGGGGTCGACGCGCAGCCCGCTCTCTTTCCACACCACGTGCAGCTGCGGCGTGCGGTCGGCGTCATGTTCCACGAACCAGCGCACCTCGAGGTGTCCGTTCGCAGCGGATAGCGCGCCGTACTTCAGCGCGTTGACCGTGAGTTCGTGCAGTGCCAGCGCGAGCGTTTGCACCGTACTCGAGCGCAGCCGCACGCCGCGCGTGCCCTCGAGCACGATGCGGCCGTCGTCCTGCGCGGCGCGCACGCCCGAGATTGCACACACCTCGGTCTGCAGCAGCTCCTCGAAGGTGACGCGATCGGCGCTGTCCAGCCGCGACAGCAGCGATTGTGCGCGCGCCAGTGCGTCGACCCGGTCGCGGAAGATCGGCTTGAACTCGTCCATGTCACGGCTGTCGCGTACGGTGCGGTCGGCCAATGCACGCACCACCGCAAGGATGTTGCGTGTGCGGTGCTGGAGTTCGGCGACGAGCACCGACTGGCGATCCTGCAAAGACTTGAGATCATGGATGTCGGTACTGGAGCCGAGCCACGATTCGATGCGGCCCTCCGCGTCGTAATGCGGTTCGGACCGGCTGCGGTGCCAGCGATAACTGCCGTCGCTCGCGCGCAGGCGATGTTCGACGTCGAGGCGACCGGTCTGCTGCGCGGCCGTCCACAGCGTGCGCGTGCGCTCGCGGTCATCGGGATGCACCGCCTCCATCGCGCCCGTACCCACGACGGTGTCGACGCTCTGGCCCGTGTACGTGTACCACTGCGGGCTCACCCAGGTGCTGCGGCCCTGGTCGTCGGTGCGCCACAGCAGCTGCGGCACGCCCTGCACGAGGATGCGCTGGCGCGCCTCGCTGTCGGCGAGCGCGGCTTCCGCCAGGCGCGCATCGGTGACGTCGTCGAACAGGATGCCGACCTGGTCGTGCAGGTGCTCGGCGCGGAACACGCGATACGCAAAGATGCGGTCGTCGTGCGTCCACTCGAAGTCTTCGGGCTCGCCGGTCGCGAGCACGCGTGACACCACGTCGAGCCAGCGCGGGTCGAACTCGGGATCGACGTCGCGCAGGCTTTGGCCGATCGCCTCCGCGGGAACGACGGCCGCGGCGGCGGGATTGCGATCGACCACGCGCAGGTCCGTCACTTGGTCGCCGTCGCGCACCGCTTCCACGACGTAGAACGCCTCGGACATGCTGCCGAACAGGTCGGTATAGCGACGCTCGTGCATGCGCAGGTCGAGGCGGGCCTGCACGAAACGACGCTGCAGCTCGAACATCTGCAGCAACAGGAGGGCGAGCACCGACATCGCGGTGACCAGGCCGTACATGCGGCCGACGTAGAAGCCGAGCTGATAGCGCCCGGTAACGAGCAGGCCACCCAGCGCGAGGTCGATCGCATCGGCGACGAGCGCGACGGTGATCCAGAGGTCGATCAGTCGCCGTTCCCGTGCACGCCGGATCATGCAGGCGATCGCGACCACGTGCAGGAACCACGCCACGATCAAGACTCGTAGCCGCATGGTCCCGAAGTGCATGCCGTTCACGAGTTCGGGCAGCGAGTCCTCGGCGTACGTCGACGTCACGACCAGCGCCACCACAAGCGCGGCCACTGCGACGTACGCGCGCGTCGCGGTCACCGCGGGCCATGCCGATCGGATTCCCCGTCGCGTGACCGCCCAGAAGAAGCCGAGCACGAACAGGGGGAACAGGCCGTGCCAGCTCATCCAGAGCCAGGCGCTGGTCTGTGGTCCGCCGAACAGTCGTCCGGGGGAGAACGCGTCGGCCACGCTCAGCCCGTGCACGAGCGCCGCCATTGCCGAGAACCCGTAACCGCAGCTCAGCCAGAGGTACGCGGCGGACCGCTCGCCGCGATAGTGCGCGTGCAGCAGCACCGCCGTGAACAGCGACAGGAACGCGATGGCGACGTCGTACACGGGAATGAACGCGGGAACGACCGGCCACTGGCGCTCGGCGAACGGCGCGGTCGCGAAGAAGGCGACGACCAGGACGCCGACGAGCAGGCTCGCGCGCCGGATATCGTTGCGCGTGGCGCGCAGGGTGCCGAGCAGCGGAAACGCGCCGGGTTCGTCGTGGATGGAGCGGGGAGTCTGCAACGGCATCGATGTCCTGCAGCGGCGATCGGACGGTCGCCGCCGGGCGACGTTAGCGCAGCCGCCGCGCGACGTCGCTGGATACGGGTCACGGATGGCGCGCGCATGGCCGCGAGCCAGTGCCGCTTGCTGATCGGTACTTCATTCCGTGCGGCCTAGGGTGGGCTGTCCCAACACGGAGCTCGACATGTCCCGCATCGCCATTCTCGCCACCGATGGTTTCGAGCAGTCCGAGCTGATGGAGCCGCGTGCGCGGTTGAAGGCGGCCGGACACGACGTCGACGTGATTTCGCCGAAGGCCGGCGAGATCCGCGGGTGGCGCCACACGGACTGGGGCGAATCCGTGCCGGTCGACGTCGAACTGTCGAAGGCGTCGCCGGACGACTACGACGCGCTGGTGCTGCCCGGCGGGCAGATGAATCCCGACGTCCTGCGCCAGGACGCCGCCGCGCTCGACTTCGTGCGCGCGTTCGACCGCGCCGGCAAGCCGCTCGCGGCGATCTGCCATGCGCCGTGGCTGCTGGTCGAAACCGGCATCGCGAAGGATCGCGACGTGACCTCGTGGCCGTCCGTACGCACCGACCTCGTGAACGCGGGCGCGCACTGGAAGGACGCCGAGGTCGTGGTCGACGGCCAGCTCATCACCAGCCGCAAGCCTGACGACATCCCGGCGTTCGTAAAGGCGATCGAAGCGCGGCTGCACTAGCGGCTGCACCCGCGGCGGCGCGCCTGTCGGGCGCTGTCATCGGAAAACATGCGCACCCGCATCGTGCGGGACGCTCGCCATGGACCGGAAAATCGTCGATCGACCGGTAACCGGACGGCTCGCACGCATCCGTCTCTGCCACACTCCGGGAGCGCCGTCCGGATCGACGGTGCTCGGCGGCGCGGGCCGGATCCGCGCAGGGACACAGGGACGCATAAGGAGATGGACGTGTCGCATAACCCGATCGCGATGGAACTGAGCGACGATCACCTGCACAGCGTGCGGTCCGCGCTCGATCGGCTCGAAGCCGCGTTGCCGGCGCTGGTCACGCTCGATCCCGCCGAGCGACGGCTGCTCACCCCGATGGAAGCCAAGTCCGAGGCGTTCGCGCGGCAGACACTGCGCGTGCTGGAGCACAACCCCAAAATCGTGCCGACCGGCTTCGACGTCGCCGCCGCGCAGGCCGATCTGCGTGCAGTCGAAAGGCTACGCCCTGTGCTGGAGCGCGTGCAGCAGCTGGCCGCGCGCCTCGACGACACCGTCGCCGCGCTCGGCAGCGACGTCATGGATTCGGCGTTCGAAGGCTATGCGTTGATCAAGCTGTCGGGCGGCGCGCTGGGGCTCGACGAGCTGCGTCGCGAACTGTCGGGTCGCGCGCGGCACGATCGCCGGCGGCCGACCGAGAGCGCGTGACGCCGTGGGCGGTCGGCGGACGTGGAAGCCGCCGACCGCGTCACCTCAGGCCGCCAGCGACGCGATGTCGATGACGAAGCGGTACTTCACGTCGCTGCGCAGCATGCGGTCGTAAGCCTCGTTGATTTCCTGCGCGCGGATCATTTCGATGTCCGCGACGATGCCGTGCTTCGCGCAGAAGTCGAGCATCTCCTGCGTCTCCGGAATGCCGCCGATGAGCGAGCCCGCGAGCGAGCGTCGGCCGAAGATCAGCACACCGATGTTCGGGCTGGGATGCGGATCTTCCGGCACGCCGACCAGACACAACGTGCCGTCGCGCTTGAGCAGGCTGGTGAACGCATCGAGGTTGTGGCTGGCGGCCACGGTGTCGAGGATGAAGTCGAAGCTGCCGGCGTGCGCGGCCATCGCGCCGGCATCGCGCGAGACGACGACGTCGTCCGCACCGAGCGCATGGGCGTCCTTGCGCTTGCTTTCCGACGTGGTGAACGCGACGACGTGCGCGCCCATCGCATGCGCGATCTTGATGCCCATGTGCCCGAGCCCGCCGATGCCGACGATGCCGACCTTCTTGCCCGGGCCCACGTTCCAGTGGCGGAGCGGCGAGTAGGTGGTGATGCCCGCACACAGCAGTGGCGCCACGGCGGCGAGCTGCTCCTTCGGGTGGTTGATGCGCAGGACGAAATGCTGGTCGACGATGATGCGCTGCGAATAGCCGCCCAGCGTGTGGCCCGGCGGATCGTTGGTGCGTCCGTTGTAGGTGCCGACGAAGCCGTTCTCGCAGTACTGCTCCAGGCCTTCCGCGCACGCCGCGCAGTGGCGGCAGCTGTCGACCATGCAGCCGACGCCGACGGTGTCGCCGACCGCGAAGCCGTTGACGTCGCTGCCCACGGCCGTGACCGTGCCGACGATCTCGTGCCCCGGCACGCACGGATACCGCGTGCCCGCCCATTCGGACTTCACCGTGTGCAGGTCGGAATGGCAGACGCCGCAGTAGGCGATCTCGATCTGCACATCACGCGGCCCGGGCGTGCGGCGCTGGATGTCGAGGGCGACGAGCGGCTGGTCGGCGGCATGGGCGCCGAAGGCTTTCACGGACATGGACACGCTCCTGGCGAGGATGGGCGAAGGCCGCGAGCCTACGCCGGCCGGCGTTACACCGCGGCGACGCCACCGCGCCGCTGCATTCCATGCCGATGCCGGAGACGACGAAGGGCCGGCAGGCCGGCCCTTCGGATCGAGCGGTGGATCAGCGGAACAGGCCGTAGAGCACGTCGGCCACGAGGCCCGAGCCCATCGACACCAGGTACGCATCGCGGTCGACGCGCACCCAGTGATAGCCGCGCGGCGGGATGCGCAGCTGATACGCGTACGGATCGACGTAGTACTGGCTCACGTAGAACGGCGGCGGCATGCGCGTGCCGACGCGCCAGCGCTGCACCGCGTAACCGCGTGGTGCGACATAGACATAACCCGGGCGATAGGCGCGTGGCGCGGTGTAGCGGGGCGGCATGTAACGCGGTGCGACATAGCGCGGCGCATAGCGGTCGTCGCGACGGGCATCGCCGTAGCGACGATCATCGTCGCGGCGGTCGTGGTCACGGTCGTCGTCGCGGTCGTGGTCGCGACGGTCGCGATCACCGCGTTCGTCACGATCACGCGACCATTCGTGGCGGTCGTTGTCGCGGTGGTCGTCGCGGGCGGCAGCGGGAAGGGCGAAAGCGGAAGCGGTCGCGAAAACGAGCGAAGCGGCCAAAGCGTTGATCGTGTTCATCGTGTCTCTCGGTGCGGGGTCGCGAATCCAGCTTTGTCGCAAGCGACCGTATCGAGACTGAACAGGACGGGGTGCGGCAAAGCCGGTTCAGGCGGCGGTGGGCGCCGACGATGACGCGCGCTTACGAATGCCACGCCCGTGCATCGCGTTCGGTGATCGACCGGAGCGCCGACGGTTACGGCGGTGTCGGCTTCTTCTTCGATCCGTTCGACGTGGAATCGTCTTCATCGGACGTCGCGCTCGTCGACGTATCGGACTTCGCCGGGGTGCCAGCATCGTCGCCGGCGAGGTTGGCACGTCCGGTGAGCACCGACGATCCGCCGGCACCGGATCGCCCGCGCACATCGTCCGACGTACCGATGGCGCTGTACGCGCCGACGGCGAGCGGGCTGGGATTCGGTCGCGCGTTCGCGCCGGTCATCGGGTTGGACGTGGGCGTCAGGTCGGACGTGGTCTGGGCGGTCGCGCACGCAGTGAGTGCGGCGACCAGTACGGGCAGGAGCAGGCGGTTCGGATGCACGGGGAGCCTCCGGGATGCGTCAGGCCGTCGGGCGAATCCCGGCGCCGACGCCACGCTAGCGCCGGCGGCATTAGCAGCAGGCGAAGGCGACACGATCGCCGTGGCGGCGATCGTCCACGCACCGTTGAACGCCGCGTCTGCAGCATGCGGCTTTCGATCGGGAGACGGGCATGCGCATCGAAGGTTCCTGCCATTGCGGCCAGGTGCGGTTCGCGTGCGACGCGCCGTCGCCCGTGCCCTACCAGATCTGCTACTGCTCGATCTGCCGCAAGACTGCGGGCGGCAGTGGCGGCGCGATCAACCTCGGCGCGCGGTCGGACACGCTCGAGGTGGAAGGGCGCGAACACCTCGGTGTCTATCGCGCCCGCATCCATGGGAAGAACGGCGACTGCCGTATCAGCAGCGGCCAGCGCCACTTCTGCACCGGCTGCGGCAGTGCACTGTGGTTGTTCGATCCGGAGTGGCCGGACCTGGTGCATCCGCACGCATCGGCGATCGACACGCCGCTGCCCATTCCGCCGGAACGCGTACACATGATGCTGGGCTCGAAGGCGAACTGGGTGCATGTGCCGTCGGGCAAGTACGACGTGCACTTCGACGAATACCCGGAGGAATCGCTGGAGGACTGGCACCGTCGCCACGGCCTCTACCACGGCGATGCAAAGAACGACTGAGCGAGCCCGTCAGACGCGTGCTTCGATCACCAGCGCGCGCATCGGTGCATCGATGCGACCTTGCCCGAAGCGCGCTTCAAGCGCCGACGTCACCGCGACGATCGCATCGTCGATGCCGCCGGGATCGCGCTCGTCGATTTCGTGGCGCATGGGCGTGCCGCTGCAGAACGCGATCGCCGCATCGTGCGCGCTCGCCATCGGTGCGATCGCATCGACATGCATGATGCGCACGTCATGGAACCCGGCGTCGGCGAGGTCATGCCGGACGCGATCCGCGTCGTGGTAGCCGTGGGGAACACGGGCCATGAAGTCTGGCGGGTCGTCGGGAAAGCGCTGCATCAGGACGTCCGAGATCGCCGCGGTGACGGGATTGGCCGCCAGTGAATCCCAGACGTTGAACACGAACCTGCCGCTGGGACGCAGCACGCGCCGCGCCTCCGAATAGGCCAGCACGTGATCGGGAAAGAACATCGCGCCGAACTGGCAGGCGACGACGTCGAAGCTCGCGTCGTCGAAGGGCAGGGACTGTGCATCCGCGACACGCCGCTTCACGCTCGGAGGGAGATATGCCCGCGCCATTTCCAGCATCGGCGCGTTGAGGTCGGTGGCGACGAGGTGCGCGTCCGGCAGGTGCGACGCGATTTCGCGCGTGAGTGCACCGGTGCCCGCCGCCGTTTCGAGCACGTCGTGCGGCTTGAATGCGGCGATGCGTGTCGCCAGGTCCGCCGCGTAGGGCTCGAACAGCATCGGCACGAGCAGGCGCGCGTAGACGTCGGCGATGCCGGTCGCGAAGTTCGCGTCCTGTCCCCTCATCGCGTCGCTCCGTGCCCGGGTCGACGCGACGATACGCCGCGCACCCGGATGGAGCGCGGCGGTATGCGGGCGTTCCGATCGACGGTCAGTCGGTATCGGCGAGCGCCGGATAGTCGACGTAACCCTTCGCGCCGCCGCTGTAGAACGTGTCGCGATCGGGCTCCACGAGCGGCGCGCCTTCGCGCAGGCGACGCACGAGATCGGGGTTGGAGATGAAGAGACGTCCGAACGCGACCGCATCGGCGCGACCTTCGCGTACCGCGGCCTGTGCCATCTCGAGGTCGTAGCCGTTGTTGACGATCCATGCGCCGCGGAAGCGGGAGCGCAGGGCCTCGTAGTCGAACGGCTGCACATCGCGCGGCCCCCCGGTCGCGCCCTCGACGACGTGTACGTAGGCGATGTTCAACGCATCCAGTCGCTCCACCGCGCGCTCGAACAGCGGCTGCGGATTGGAGTCGGCGATGTCGTTCGACGGCGTGACCGGCGCGATGCGCACGCCGGTGCGATCGGCGCCGATCTCCTGCACGACGGCCTGCACCACCTCGTGCAGGAAGCGCGTGCGATTCTCGATGCTGCCGCCGTACGCGTCGCTGCGATGGTTGGTCTTGTCGCGTAGGAACTGGTCGATCAGGTAACCGTTCGCCGCGTGCACTTCCACGCCGTCGAAGCCGGCGTCGATGGCATTGCGAGCGGCTTTGCGGAAATCCTCGACGATGCCCGGGATCTCCTCGATGCCGAGTGCGCGCGGCTCGGACACGTCGACGAAACCTTCCGGCGTGAACGTCTTGGTGTCGGCGCGGATCGCGCTCGGCGCCACCGGCACTTCGCCCGGTGGCAGCAGGCTGGTATGGGAGATGCGGCCGACGTGCCACAGCTGCACGACGATGCGGCCGCCGCGGCGATGCACTTCGTCCGTCACCTTCTTCCAGCCTTCGATCTGCTCAGTGGTGAAGAGGCCCGGCGTGCTGATGTAACCCTGCGCGAGCCAGCTCACCTGCGTCGCCTCGGTGATGATCAGGCCGGCGCTCGCGCGCTGACCGTAGTAGTCGACCGCAAGCGGCGAGGGCACCAGGCCCGCTTCCGCGCGGCTGCGCGTCAGCGGCGCCATCACGATGCGGTTGGCCATGTCGATCGCGCCGATGCGCACGGGATCGAACAGCGACGGCGCCTGCGTCGCGACGGGGGCAGGGGAAGCAGCGGAGGAGGACATGCGGGGGCCTGCGAGATGTCGGGGAGCGAACTCTGGGGGTGCCGGGGCGGCGCGACAGCCGTCGTCGCAGGCACGCTTTGTTGCATCCGTGGTGCGGATGCCGCGTGGCATGCGGAAAGCCTTGCCGCGGTGCGGTCTAAACGATGCGCATAGACGCGTTCTATCGCAGTGATCCGAATAAATGCCGTGACAGCGTGCGTACGCGGCCTCAGGCTTCGCAGCCGAATCGGCGCGCGTTGCGTCGACACGCACGGATATCGATATGTCGCTCGACAAGGTTCTGTACACCGCGCACGCCAGCGCCACCGGCGGTCGAGACGGCCGCGCCGTTTCCTCCGACAACGCGCTCGACGTGAGCCTGGCGACGCCGCGCGAACTCGGCGGCGCGGGGGGTGCGGGCACCAATCCGGAGCAGCTGTTCGCGGCGGGTTATTCCGCCTGTTTCCTGGGGGCGCTGAAGTTCGTGGCGGGCCAGGAGAAAGTCGCGCTGCCGGCCGATGCGCGCGTCGATGGCAGCGTCGGCATCGGTCCGATTCCGGGCGGCTTCGGCATCAATGCGACGCTGCGCGTCCACGTGCCGGGGCTGCCGCGTGAGCAGGTCGAGGAGCTGGTGCAGAAGGCGCACGCGGTGTGCCCGTACTCCAACGCCACGCGCAACAACATCGACGTCGACCTGCAGGTCGTCTGAACTCCGCGACGAGGCGCGATGGGTCACTCCTCGGGCCGGTGCGCGACGCCGATCTGCCGTTCGGTGGCGTCGAGCGCCGGCCTTCGCTTCAGTTCAGTTCGGCAGCGCGCACGACGCGACGACTGGCTTCGCCGCCGCGACGGCCGATCGCAGCCATGTGATCGCGATCGCCGCTGACGACTTCGCCGCCTTTGCGACCGATGCTGGCCATGTGGTCGCGGTTGCGGCTGACGGCTTCGCCGCCTTTGCGTCCGGCATTGCGGGCTTCGTTGGAGTCGAACTCGTGGGCATTGCCGCTGCGATGCGCGGCGCGTCCGCCCATCGACGCGATTTCGCGCTGACGCTCCGGACTCATGCGTCCGAAGCCACCGCGCGGTCGATCGGGGTTGATATCTAAGGTCATTGCAGTCTCCGGGCTGAGGGTGATCGCCGCCGAGCCCGCAGGCGCGACGTGTCGGTCGGTTGGGGATGTTCCCCGGGATGCGCGATGACCCCGCTCGGGTCCGCCTTCCACCACGTATCTGTGCGGCGCAGCCCGGGGAACACTGTGAATAATCCCGTCAGCCGCATTAGGACGAGGCGAAACGCGGGTGTACGGCGTATTGCGCGTATGAAGGACCGGACGCGCCGTGGTTCGCCATGTCGGAGCGCGTGCCGATCGGGCTGCACCGCTCCAACTTGAACGGGTCATGGATGTGGACGTACGTTCGGCACGGAAATGGGACGCTGCTGGTCGACAGCGCGGTGCCGTATGGTTAGATTGGAACAATGACGCTCGCGACTCTCCAACGCTCCCGCGCCCCCGGACGACTGCTGGTCGTCGAGGACGAGTATTTCGTCGCCGACGAAATGCGTCGCGACCTCGAGGCGCTGGGCGCCAGCGTGCTGGGTCCGGTCGGTAGCGTCGCCCGCGCGATCGCGCTGGTTGATGATCAGAACGAGATCGACGGCGCCATCCTCGACATCAACCTCGGTGGCGAGACGGTATTCCCGGTCGCGGCCGCGCTCGAGGCGCGTCGCATCCCGTTCGTGTTCTGGACGGCATACGAAACGTGGACGCTGCCGAGCGAGTTCCGCGACCGCCCGCGCCTGGCCAAGCCGGCTAGTGCGGAAGAAGCGCTGCGCTTCCTGCAGCCGATGCCGGTCATCGAGCGGGTCGCACCGGCGCCGACGCGCCGTCGTTCCACACCGGTGCTCGCCGATGTCTACGCCACCGGACACGGCGACTACCTGCTGCGCCTGCACGCGGGTGGGCTGGTGCAGGAGCCCGAACTCACTTGGGTGGGGCTGGCGAGCATCGACCCCGCGCAGTGGAGCGTGCGCCTGCGCATGAGCGTCGAGCCGGGCGTGTTCTACCGCGTGCCGCCGCGCTATCTGCAGGGGCTGTGGTCGGACCTCGCCGTCGTCGGCTGACATCCGTCCTAACGAGGCGCATCGCATGACGCCGCGCCTCGTCATGACTCCGCGCTCGCACTTCTCCCGCAAGGTCCGCCTGCTCGCGGACGGCCTCGGCATCGCCCTCGAACTCGTGGACGCCGGCAACGTCGCCGACGCCGATCCGGCGTTGTTCGGTCCGAATCCGCTGATGAAGGTGCCGACGCTGATCGACGGCGACCGCGTCGTGCTCGACTCCGATCACATCGCGGCGTGGCTGGTGCGCACGCGTGACCCGTCCGACCGTTTCGGCGTGCTGACGCAGGATCCGGACGTGCTCAATGCGCGTGCGGTGATGAATGGAATGATGGCGGCGGAAGTCGAACTGGTGCTCGCCGCACGCACCGGTCTCGACATCGCGCATCCGCGCTTCGACAAGATGCGATCCGCGATCGACGCGGGGCTCGACTGGCTGGAGCAGCGCGCCGCGCTTTTTGGGGAAGAACCGAACTATCTCGGCCTGCACCTCGTCGCGCTGTGGGATCACCTCGCGCTGTACGGCCTGGCGGCACTCGATCGTCCGCGACTGGCCGCGCGTGCCGACGCGCTCACCACATTGGCGTGGGTGAGCGCGTCGCGACCGGCGTAATCGTTACTTCGTCGCGCCCGACTTGCCGGCCTTCGCCGCCTTGACGCCGTCGAGCATGGCCTGCACGTGCTGGTTCGGATTGAGATCCGAATACACCGCGGCGATCGTCCCGTTCGGCGCGACCACATACGACGTGCGGTTAGACCACTCCGGCTTCTTCTCCAGCACCGCGTCGTAGGTCTTCGCGATCTTCGCGCCCGGGTCGGCCCCCACCGCGAACTTGCCGCCGCAGTGTTCGGTCTCCTTCGAGAAGTCCGACAGCTGCTCGGTGTTGCCGGCACTGAGGCCGATCACCGTCGCGCCTTCGGCTTTGAACTTGTCGCTGGCTTCGGAGAACAGGTGCGCTTCGAGGTTGCAGCCCGGCGTGTGCGCGGCCGGGAAGAAGTAGACGACGACCGGTCCCTTCTTCAGCGCCGTCGCGAGTTCGAACGTGAAGGGCTTCCCGGCCAGGTAGGCCTGCGCCTTGAAGTCGGGCGCCTTGTCGCCGGCCTTGAGGGCGGCCAGGGCAGGCGCGGCGAACATGAGGGTGGCGACGGCAGCGAGGGTGGCGCGGTGCAGGGCGTTCATGGCGTGTCCCGATGTCGGAGGCGACCGTTATACGCCAGCCGTGGGCGCGCGACATCGCGCCGCCGCTCGCCTGTCGGTAACGTCCGTTCATCGGCTTTCATGCACCGCCACGCATTCGATACGCGGGCATCACGAAGGCGAAACGATGCCGCTGATGTATTCATCGTGCGTCCCGGGATGGGCCGCAGCGCGTACCGACTGGGTCGAGGTCGCGTCTCTCCAATGAGGGCTTGAGCCCCGGACTTCTCTCGGGTCCGGGGCTTTTTATTGCCTGCGCAATTGCGCCTCGAGCCAGGTGACTGCCGCGTCGATCATGGACGGTTCGAGTGTGTGTCCGGCATCGAAGACTGCGAGTGTTGTCGAGACACCCATCGCGTCGAGACGCGAACGCGCGTCGCGCGCATCGTCCACCGACAGCGTGTCGTCATCACGACCGTGCACGATCAGCGCGTCGAGTGCGCGCATCGCATCCGCATCGGAAGGCATCGCGTCCGCCAGCAGATGTCCGGCCATCATGAAGAAGCCGGCGATGCGATCGGGCGCGAACAGTGCAGTGCTTGCAGCGAGGATGCCGCCCTGGCTGAAACCGCCGATCCACGTGCGCCGCGGCGTCACGCCGTAACGCGACTGCAGTTGATCGATGAAGTCGACGAGTTTCGTACGCGCGTCGAGTTCTTCCTCTTCCACGACCTGCAGGCCATCGTCGCTGAGGCCGACGCGGTACCAGCCGATTCGATCGCCGCTGATGCTGCGCGGCCCGCGGGGCAGTACGACCTGCACGTCGCGCGACATGCGTTGGCCCAGCGCGACGAGCTGCTGCTCGTCGCCGTCCACGCCGTGCAGCAGCACGAGCAAGGCGCCGGGTGCCTTGGGTTGCGGCTCCAGCACTGCATGCGAGAACGCGTAGTCGGCAGCGTCGATCAGGTCGCCGGGAGTGCGTGCGGAGTTCGGCATCGCGGCCAGCCTGCCGCAGGTGCGGTGAACGCCGCGGTCGCGCGGGCGTTCGCGCATCGGTCACACTGTCGCGTCGCCCGGCCACGGAACCGCCATGAAGGTCATCGAAGTCCGCCATCCGCTCGTGCAGCACAAGCTCGGCCTGATGCGACGCACGGACCTGAGCACCAAGGAATTCCGCGACCTCGCGTCGGAAGTGGCCACGCTGCTGACCTACGAAGCAACCGCCGACTTGCCGACCGAAACAGTCACGGAGGACGGCTGGGCCGGCCCCGTGCAGGTGCAGCGCATCAGGGGTCGCAACGTCACGCTGGTGCCCATCCTCCGTGCCGGGCTCGGCATGCTCGATGGCGTGCTGGAACTGGTGCCGACGGCGACCGTCAGCGTCGTGGGCCTGCAGCGTGACGAGGAGACGCACGCGCCGGTCTGCTACTACGAGAAGCTGTGCGACGGCCTGGACGAGCGCACCGCGATCATTCTGGACCCCATGCTCGCCACCGGCGGTTCGATGATCGCAACGATCGACCTGCTCAAGGCTGCTGGCGCACCGCGCATCAAGGCGCTGTGCCTGGTCGCCGCGCCGGAAGGCCTGAGCGCGGTCGAGGCCAAGCATCCGGACATCGAGGTCTACACGGCCGCGATCGACGAGCGCCTCAACGAGCACGCCTACATTCTCCCGGGCCTCGGCGACGCCGGCGATCGCATTTTCGGAACACGTCCAGCGTGATGCGCCGCGCGTGAGCCCGGTCACGACCCTACGCCGCCGTCCGGGACTTTCGGCCTAGAAGCCGCGGGGCATTGCCGCCGTATGCTCGGGAGATGAAGTGCACCGGACGTCCCGGTGCTCCCCGGAGACTCCGCTTGAAGACCACGCTGCTCCCGCTCGCCGCGGCCCTCGCGCTCGCGATCGCCCCCACGCTCAACGCGCAGGACGCGCACTGCCTCGACGCGGCCTGCAGCCTCCAGGCGCTGCTTCCGGAGAACGTCGACATGTCGGCCACCGCATCCGCATCGGCCGACGCGACGGTCGCGCCCAAGCTCGGCACCTGGGGCATCGACACGGCCGGCATGGACCGCTCGATCAAGCCGGGCGCCGACTTCTTCGGCTACGTCAACGGCAACTGGGCCAAGACCACGCAGATTCCGGCCGACCGCTCGAGCTACGGCGGTTTCGCGGTGCTGCGCGATCTGTCCGAAGCGCGCGTGCACAAGCTGGTCGAAAGCTATCCGGCCGATCCGTCCAAGGGTGACGACGCCTCGAAGGTCGGCGCGCTGTACCGCGGTTTCATGGACGAGGCGACGATCGAGAAGCTTGGCGCCAAGCCGCTGAAGCCGTCGCTGGACGCGATCCGCGCGGTCAAGAACAAGACGCAGATGGCCGAGGTGATGGGTCGCTCGATGGGCGGCTACGGCCGCAGCTTCATCGGCCTGTCGATCGGCGACGACGCGCGCGATCCGGAGCATTACGCGCTGTACATGAGCCAGTCGGGCCTCGGCCTCGGCGATCGCGAGCTCTATCTCGACCCGAAGTTCGCGCCGCAGCGTGAGCGCTACCAGAAGTACGTCGAGCAGATGCTGCAGCTGGGCGGTTGGGACAAGCCGGCCGAGCATGCCGCGGCGATCGTCGCGCTGGAAACGAAGATCGCGAACGTCCACTGGACGCGCGCGCAGAGCCGCGACCGCGACAAGACCTACAACCCGGTGCAGGTCGCCGAGCTCGATGCGAAGGCGCCGGGCTTCGCGTGGGGTCCGTTCCTGAAGGCGGCGGGCGTCGACAAGGCGGCACGCGCCGTCGTTCGCCAGGACACCGCGCTGCCCAAGCTCGCGCAGATCTTCAACGAGGCCGACCTCGACACCATGAAGGCGTGGGAAGCCTTCCAGGTGATCGACCAGGCGTCGCCGGTGCTGTCGAAGAACTTCGCCGACGCGAACTTCGAGTTCCGTTCGAAGTTCATGTCCGGCCAGCCGCAGCAGCGTGAGCGCTGGAAGCGTGCGGTGGCGTTCGCCGACGGCGCGATGGGCGAAGCGATCGGTCGCGACTACGTGCAGCAGTACTTCCCGGCCGAATCGAAGGCCAAAATGGATTCGCTGGTCGCGAACATCAAGGAAGCGATGCGTGCGCGCCTCGGCCAGCTCATGTGGATGAGCGATGCCACGCGTGCCGAAGCGCTCACCAAGCTCAACAGCTTCGGCCTGAAGATCGGTTACCCGGAAAAGTGGCGCGACTACAGCGGGCTGAAGGTCGTCGCGGGTGACGTGTACGGCAACGCCGAGCGTTCGTCGCAGTTCGAGTGGGCCTACGACGTCTCGCGCCTCGGCCAGGTCACCGACAAGCTGGAGTGGGGCATGACCCCGCAGACGGTCAACGCCTACTACTCGTCGGTGAAGAACGAGATCGTGTTCCCGGCCGCGATCCTGCAGCCGCCGTTCTTCGATCCGGACGCCGATCCGGCGGTGAACTACGGCGCGATCGGCGGCGTGATCGGCCACGAGATTACCCACGGCTTCGATGACCAAGGCCGCAAGTCCGACGGCAAGGGCGTGCTGCGCGACTGGTGGACGAAGGACGACGCCACCAAGTTCGAGGCGCAGGCCGACAAGCTCGGCGCGCAGTACGAGTCCTACGACTTCGCCGCGCTGCCCGGCGTGCACATCAACGGCAAGGCGTCGATGGGCGAGAACATCGGCGACCTCGGCGGTATCACGCTGGGCCTCGAGGCCTACCACCGTTCGCTGGGCGGCAAGCCGGCGCCGGTGATCGACGGCTTCACCGGTGACCAGCGCGTCTTCCTCGGCTGGGGCCAGGTCTGGCGCACGCTGATGCGCGACGACGCGCTGCGCCAGCAGCTCGTGGGCGACCCGCATTCGCCGGGCCAGATTCGCGCGTTCGCGCCGCTGCGCAACGTCGACGCCTGGTACGACGCCTTCGGCATCAAGAAGGGCGACGCGCTGTACATCGCCCCGGAAGACCGCGTGCGCATCTGGTAACCCTTCTCGTCGGGGGTTGCACTTCGGCCGGCGCCCTTGGGCGCCGGTCGTCGTTTGGGCGAGCGTGAAGCGCGGAATCGTGATGCGGCGCGCGCATTCCGGCGGTGCGCCTCACACGGGTTGAATGTCCGGCCGGTTAGACAGTGCGCGTCTCCTTCCACCCCGGACCCCGATGGAAACGCGGATCCTCGTCGTCGACGACAACGCGCGCGTGCGCGAAATGCTGGCCGACCTGCTCGAACTGGAGGGGCATGTCGTCTACCAGGCCGAAACCGGGCAGGTGGCGCTGCAGCTGCTGCAGGGCGGCCTGCAGCCGCGCCTGATCGTATGTGACCTGATGATGCCGGACGTCGATGGCTGGCAGGTGCTGGCTGCGGTCGAGCAGATGCCCGAGCGTCCCGACGTGATCGTCTTCAGCTCGCTCGGTGACCTGGCTTCGGTCGAACGCCTGACCGAGCGCTACGGATGCACCGTGCTCAAGAAGCCCGAGCAGCTTCGCGAGGTGGTCGGCGCGGCACGGGCGCACATCGAGCGTCCGCACTGACACGCACCTAGGCGCCCCATCGCCGGCGTCGCCGCTGAGTCGGTGGTCACGCCGGATCGGCGATACTCGCGCCGTCGCGGCCCGTTCACGGATTCGTCACCAGAATCCGCGGGCCAATCGAAGCAAAGTTCCCAGGGGCGAACCGATGTCCGAAAGCACGGCCGATGCGAGCGTGCACCACTTGCCGACCCGTCGCGAACAGATCGGGTTGGGCGAGAGCGAGCGGCAATTCCGCCTGCTCGTGCAGGGCGTCACCGACTACGCGATCTACATGCTCGACACGAACGGGCGCATCGCAAGCTGGAACGCTGGTGGGCAACGCATCAAGGGCTACAGCGCCGACGAGATCATCGGCGAGCACTTCTCGCGCTTCTATACCGATGAAGACCGTGGCACCGGCGAGCCGGCGCGCGCGCTCGAAACCGCGCGCACGCAGGGGCGTTACGAGAAGGAAGGCTGGCGTCTGCGCAAGGACGGAACGCGCTTCTGGGCGAACGTCATCATCGACCCGGTCTACGACGACGACGGCCACCACATCGGTTTCGCCAAGATCACCCGCGATATCACCGAGCGCCGCGAGCAGCAGCGCGCGCTCGAAGTCGCGCAGCAGGCGATGCTGCAGGCGCACCGCATGGAAGCGATCGGTCAGCTGACCTACGGCGTCGCGCACGACTTCAACAACCTGCTCACGGTCATCACCAACAGCCTCGACCTCATCGCGGTCGACAGCAGCGATCCGCAGCGGGTGCGCCGACTGCTCGCGGGCGCGCAACGCGCCGCCGAGCGCGGCTCGCTGCTCACGCGGCAGCTGCTCGCGTACTCGCGCCGGCAGACGCTGCGCCCGGAAACGCACGATCTGAACGCGTTGATCTATGCCGCGGAAGCCGTACTGCGTCGCGGCGCGGGCGAATCCGTGGAGATGGAGTTCTCGCTGGGCCGCGGGCTCAGTGACGTCAGCATCGACGCGCCGGAGTTCGAGGCCGCGCTGCTCAACCTGGTCGTCAATGCCCGCGATGCCATGCGCGATGGCGGTCGCATCACCATCCGCACGCGCGAGCACATGCAGGCGGAGCGCGAAGGCCGGCGTCGTCACGGGCGCTACGTCGTGGTGACGGTCGAGGACACGGGCACCGGGATGACCCCGGACGTCATCGAACACGCGATGGAACCGTTCTTCACCACCAAGGAAGTGGGCAAGGGCAGCGGCCTCGGCCTGAGCCAGGTCTACGGCTTCGCGGTGCAGTCGGGCGGTGACGTCGCGATCGAGAGCGAGGTCGGCAAGGGCACGACCATCAGCTTCTACCTGCCGGTGCGCGACGGCGACACGCGCCTGGGTGACGGCGACAGCGGTGCGCCGACGAAGGTGCTGCTCGTGGAGGACGATCCCGACGTGCAGGCCATGGCGATCGAGTCGCTGCGCTTTCTCGGCTACTCGGTGCTCACTGCGGACGAGGGCTCCGCGGCGCTGGAAATCCTCACCCGCGACCCGGAAATCGAAGTGCTGTTTACCGACGTGGTGATGCCCAAGGGCATGAGCGGCGTCGACCTGTTCCGCGAAGCGCGCCGCATCCGTCCCGAGCTGCGCGTGCTGCTCGCCTCGGGTTACGCGCGTGGGCAATTGCCGGAGCTGCCCGAGGGATGCGATTTCATCCCCAAGCCGTATCGCGTCGAGGATCTCGGCAAGCGCATCGCCACGCTGCTCGGGCGTTCGCAGGCGGCCACCGCTTCCTGATCGCGTGACGCAGCCGCACGACACCGATCCCGCCGCACGCTACGGCGAGGCGATGCGCAGCGACGCGTCGCGCGAGCGCGATCGTCAACGTCGCCGATACGAGACGCGACGCGGGCCCGGTACGTGGATCTGGTGGGCGGTCGCGGTCGGCGGCCTCGTGCTGTTCGCTCTGCTGATGTGGGGCGTCATGGAGAAGACCAAGTGGACGGCGGGCGACGTTGCGCGCGATGCCGCCGCCGCCGCGCCACGTGCGGTCACTGCCGCGGCTTGACCTGCGCCGGACATCGGCACCCGTCGATTGCCGCATCGGCGCCATTGCGCGCACAGCGATGACGCAGTGCGACACGACCGGGCGCGTTGCACCGTTCGTGCTTTGAGCTGACGACGGGATTTCGCCCGCACGTCGGACCGATCTCGGGCAGCGCGACGCGGACCTCTAGGATCGGCACATCCCTCGATCCGGAGCTGCCCATGCATCACCGTCGTGTCCCCCGTGCCCTCGTACTTGCACTTGGCCTCGCGCTTGGCGCGCTCGCCGGCACCGCCGCGGCGGATGACCGCGGCGACATCCGCAGCGAAATCACGCGCCGCCACGACGAAGCGGTGAAGCGCCTGCAGGACTGGATCGCGCTGCCGTCGATCGCGGCGGAGAACCGCAACTCCGAGGAAGGCGCGGAGTACATGGCGAAGCTCGCGCGCGACGCGGGCTTCCAGAAGGTCGAGATCGTGAAGACCGACGGCAAGCCCGGCGTCTTCGCCACGCTCGATGCCGGTGCGAAAAAGACCGTCGGCCTGTACTTCATGTACGACGTGAAGCAGTTCGACCCGGCGGAATGGTCGTCGCCGCCGCTGGAAGGTCGCATCGTCGACAAGCCCGACTACGGCAAGGCGATCGTCGGCCGCGGCGCGGTGAACCAGAAGGGTCCGGAGTCCGCGTTCCTCGCCGCCCTGCACGCGATCCGCGGCGCGAACAAGAAGATGCCGGTGAACCTCGTGCTGGTCGCGGAAGGCGAGGAGGAAATCGGCTCGCCGCACATCGCGCAGATCGTGCGTCGTCCGGACATCGCGGCGGCCATGAAGAACACGATGGGTGTGTTCATGCCGTCCGCCGAGCAGGAAGCCGACGGCACCGTCACCGTCACGCTCGGCGCGAAGGGCGTGGTCGAACTCGAACTGGTGAGCAGCGGCGAGAAGTGGGGGCGTGGGCCGTCGAAGGACGTGCATTCGTCGCTGAAGGCGATGGTCGACAGCCCGTCGTGGCACCTGATCAAGGCGCTCGACACGCTCGTGTCCGACGACGGCAATACGATCACGGTCGACGGCTATCCGAAGGCGCCGCCGATCAGCCCCGAACACCGCGCCATGATCGACGCGGCAGTGAAGGCGTCGCCGGATGGCGAAGCGCTGGCGAAGAAGCAGCTCGGCGTGCAGCACTGGATCGGTGACTTGCCGTGGCAGGCCGCGCAGGAACGCCTGATCTCGCAACCGACGATCAACATCGAAGGGCTGGTCGGCGGTTACACGGGGCAGGGCGGCAAGACGGTGCTGCCGCATCGGGCGGTGGCGAAGATCGACATGCGGCTCGTGCCTGGCATGACGAAGGACGCGGCGGTCGCGGCGCTGAAGTCGCACCTCGCGAAGCACGGCTTCGGCGACATCGAGGTCAACGTCAGTGGCGGCTACAACCCGACCAGCACCGATCCGAATTCGCCGCTGATCCGCGCACAGGTGGCGACGCTGCGTTCGCTCGGCATCGAGCCGCTGCTGTGGCCGCGCGGTGCGGGCTCGTACCCGGGCTTCGTGTTCACCGACCCGCCGCTGAGCCTCGCCTCCGGCCACTTCGGCCTCGGCACCGGCGGTGGCGCGCACGCGCCGGACGAGTTCTACGTGATCGAGTCGAGTAACCCGAAGGTGCAGGGCTACGACGGCGCGGTGATGTCGTTCGTCGACTACCTGTACGAACTCGGCAAGTGACGATCAGGGCGCGATCGCGGCCAGTGCGGTCGACAGGCTGACGCGGTCGCGCCCCGCACGCTTCGAGGCGTACATCGCTTCGTCGCTCGCGCGCATCAGCGTGGCGGCATCGCAGCCGTGCAGGCCGTAGACGGCGACGCCGATCGACACCGTCACGCGCAGCGATTCACCGGCGACGATGCCGTCGAACGCCTGCTCCGCGATCGCTGCGCGCAGGCGTTCGGCGAACACCATCGCGCCGTCGATGTCGTGTTCGGCGATGACGACCAGGAACTCTTCGCCGCCCAGGCGCACGGGAAGGTCCGAACTGCGGCTGGCCTGACGCAGCTGGCCCGCGATGCCCGCGAGCACCTTGTCGCCCGCCTCGTGGCCGTAGGTGTCGTTGACGCGCTTGAAGTGGTCGATGTCGAGCGCGACGAACGCGAGGCCACCGCCGCGACGCTCGGCCAGCGGCATCTGCACGCGCAGGTACTCATCGAGGAAGCGGCGGTTGTAGAGGCGCGTGAGTTCGTCGGTGATGACGAGCTTCTGCAGCTCGCGAGCTTCTTCCTTGGCGCGTTCGCGGATGCGATGGTTCTCGACCGCCATCGCCAGCAATTTCGCGGCCGACAGCAGCGTGCGTTCCTGGCGCTGCGACGGCTTGCGCGCGCGGGGGGACAGCGCGGCGAGCATGCCCAGCGGCGCGTTCGCACCGGGCAGCGGCGACAGCGCAAGCACGTGCACGCCGCGCGCGGCCAGTCGCGAACGCAGGCCGTCCGCGCCTTCATCGGAGGCGTCGTGATCGGGGGCGACCTCACGCAGGCGGGCGTCGGCCGCGGCGTCGGCGATGCGGTGCAGGCGTTGCGCGTCGTCGAACACGTGCACGCTGGCGCCGTCGACGATGTCATACGCGGTGAGGATCTCGCACGCATTGCGCGCGAGCTGCGCTTCGCCGACGTCGGTGTCGGCCAGTGCTGCGGACAGCGCGGACAGTGTCGAGAGTTCGCGATCACGCGCACGCTGGCGGCGATGCATCACGTGGAGCATCAGACCGGCGAGCGCGACCACGCCCAGCGCACCGGCCAGCGCCCAGCCCAGCCAGCGATGCCATTCCGGCGGCGGCGGTTCGAGGATCGCGATGTCGTCGGGATCGGCGACCACGACCTGGAAGCCGCCATCGAACGGCCAGGTGGCTTTGTAGATCGACAGCACGCCGGTCGCGGTGATGCGCGTGCCGCGCGGGTACCGCTTCCAGTCGAAACGATCGACGACCGGCGCCGGGATATACAGCTGCATCGGCACGCCGTCCTCGTCGCTGATGCGCAGCATCGCGTACTTGTCCAGCGACACCGCGCCCGCGAAGCCTTCGATGCGGACGCGACGGCCGACGTGCGCCCAGCCATCCGCTTCCTCGACCGTCAGCGCGAGCGGCTTCGGCAGCGCGGCGTGACCGATCCGGCGCACCTGCGCGTCCTGCAGCTGCATCGCGCCCTTGAACTGGTTGACCTCGCCCCAGGCTTCGACGACGTCGCCCGGCGCAAGCGTCACGTTGAAGTCGCGCGAGTTGAACAGGCCAAGGCCGCCGGTGTCGTCCTGCACGTACACCTGCAGGCCGCGCTGGCGCAGCACGCCGGTGGCGATGAGCACGGTGCCACGCACACGCACGCGCTCGCCCTTGCGGTCGGGCACGGTGTCGTTGTCGACGTCCACCACGACGCTCGAGATCGGCTCCAGCGTGAGCGTGTTCGGGTCGATGTCGACGATGCGCGGGCGCGGCGCATGCGGCGCGCCCATGGCCAGCAGCGGGAGCAGGGCGAGCAGCAGCGCGAAGACGGAGCGTCGTGTCGAGGTCACGCAGGCGGATCCCTTCCCGGCGGCCATTCCGGGTCGACACCGCTATCGGCCGCTGCGTGAAGAACTGAAGGGTCGTGAAGCGTGGGCTGCGCACGTGGTGTCGACGCGCTGCATGGCATCAGCAGGGCGTCGCCCCCAATGGACGTCCATGCGTCGATTCGCCCAGGCCTTCCTGCCCGAGGCGCTGCCCGCGGGCCTGCCGGGCGGCGTCGCCGCTGCGCTCGCCGCGTCGCCCGAGCGCTACAACATCGCCGTGCGCAAGCCGGCGGCGATCATCCTCGACGTCGGTTCCGGGACCGATGTCGGCGATGCGCTGTGGGGCCTGGTGCCGAGCTGGTCGAAGACGCCGGACACCAAGTACACGACGGTGACCGCGCGCCTGGATCGCGCGTCGTCCAGCCGCATCTACCGCAGCGCGTGGGAAAAGCGACGCTGCGTCATCCCGATGACCGGCTATTACAAGTGGGACCGCACGGTGAAGCCGGCGCGCCCGTACTTCATCCAGTCGCGCGCGGGCGAGGTGCTGTTCGCCGCCGGCCTGTGGGACCGGTGGCCTGCCGATGCGCCGGAAATGCTTACGTTCACGGTGCTGACCATGCCCAATTCGGCGATCCCGCCGCCGCTGGTGCCCGACGGGCCGGTGTTCCTGCCCGCGGGCAAGGTCGACGACTGGATCGCCGGCCCGTGGTTCGCACAGCGCTTCCTGTCCGGCATGCGCCAGCCGGCGCTCGAAGCCTACGCCGTGTCGCGCGCGATCCGGGATCGCGAGGTCGACGACTACACGCTGCTCGAGCCGGCCGCGGCGACGGACGACGGGACGCCGCTGCCCGATGACGAGTCGTGGCTCGACGACGAAGACATCGATTGAGCGGAACGCCGGGTTCCGACAGCGGGCGCGCCGCGCGCACCGCGACCGGCTTCAATGCAGTGACGCGAACCAAGGAGCCCGCCGTGCCGCGCATCGACCTGGACCGTCTTCCCGCCACCAATGCCACGGGCTATCCCGAGCCCTTCGCCCGCGACGTCGCCGGCCGCTGGTATCGCCGCCTTGCGCCCGCCACGGGCCTGAAGGATTTCGGCGCCAGCCACGTCACGCTGAAGCCAGGCGCGTGGTCGTCGCAGCGCCATTGGCATGAGGACGAGGACGAACTCGTCGTGATGATTTCGGGCGAGGCCGTGCTCGTCGACGACCACGGGGAAACGGTGCTGCGTGCGGGTGACGTCGCCGCATTTCCGAAGGGCGACGGCAACGGTCACTGCCTCCGCAACGACAGCCATGCGGACTGCGTGTTCGTCGCCATTGGCCAAGCGACGACGAAGCTCTGCCACTACTCCGACATCGACATGCGTTGGACCGGCGAGCGCTACATCCACCGCGACGGCACGCCGTACTGAGGTCGACGCGACGCATCGCCTGCGTCGCGCGCTACACCGTCACCAGCGCTGCGAGATGCCGACCGTCCATGCGCGATCGGCGGCGGCGTCGCTCAGGCCGTAGCTGTACGCCATGTCGACCTGCGTGTTGTCGCCGAAGCGCCAGCTCGCGCCGGTATCGAACGTGGTTTCCGGGCCATCGTCGCCGTGGATCGGGATGCGCTGCGCCGCGACTTCGCCGAACACGCGCGCGCGGCCGTCCGCGAACGATTTGCCGACCACCACCGCCAACAACCCGGCAAGGCCGTTGTCGCCATCGCCGCGTTCATAGGACAGGCCGGGCATCACGCCGATGCCGATGTCGTGCGCGAGTTCCCACTCGGCGACGAACTCCAGCGACGGCCGCACGCCACGTCTGTCCGCACCGACCCCCGTCGGCAGTTCCGCGCCCGCGATCCACGCCATCGACGGCATGCCCTCGCGATCCTGCAGGTGATGCTTCACGCCGACGCCGATGTCGGCCCAGTCGGATTCACCCGCCGCGTTGATGCGGCCTTCGGTCTCGAACCGCAGCTCCCAGGCATCGCCCAGTCCCACGCGCAGCAGCGTCGGCGTCGAACGCTCCAGCGGCGCGCCCTCGTCGGCGCTCGCGGCCACGCTGGTCTCCAGCTGCACATGACGGCCGACCGTCGCGCTCGATTCGACGAAGTCCGGGCGATCCGTCGAGATCGGATCCCCGGCGAAAGCGGGCAGCGCGGCGGCGAGGCCGGCGACGAGCAGGAGGCGACGTGCGGTCGAGCGGGTCATGGGCGGGTCCTGTGATGTCCCTCACGTCAACGACCGCGCGCGACGCGGCTTTAGCGGCGCGACGCCGATAGGCGGCGTCGCGCGGAACGTTTCGCGCTCAGATCGCAGCGGCCGTCGAGAGCATCCGCAGTCGCTTGCCGAGCCGCTCGACGTTATCGCGGGCGTCGTGCAGATCGTCGCGCTGCGGCGGCGCGAGCAGCGCGTCGGCCGCGGCGCGCAGCGCATCTTCCTGACGATTGGCGAGACTCGCCTCAGCCGCGAGGCGCGCCGTGATCCCGGCGCGTTCGTCCATCGTCGGCAGACCGTAGCCGTCGGGCGCGAATGCGGCGGGACGCGCGAGACGGGCCGCGGTCGCGATCGCTGCGTTCGTGCCGGCGCGTAGGCCGTCGATGGCTGCATCGCGATCATGCAGCAGGCGATGCTTCACCTCGTCGGCCGCACGCAACTCGGCGCGACGCAGCGCGGCCGTTTCGAGGACGAGTAGGGCGGCGGTGGCTTTGAGATCGCCGCGTTCGATCCACGAGGTACGTTGCGACGCGGGCAGATCGAGCCAAGCCGCGAAGTCACGAGCGGGGAGTGGCAGCGAAGACTTCGCGACGTCGAACAGCTGCGCGTAATGCTGCGCCTGCGAATCGAAGCGGTACCCGACGCGGCGCGCGGTGTCGGCATCGTCCAGCACGTGCGCGTCGGCGATGCCCGCGTGAACCAGTTTCGACTGCAGGCCCGTCGGCGTGAAGCTGCGCAGGTCGATGGACGCCAGGCGCGGCACGCCGTCATGCAGCAGCGTCCACGTATCCACCGCGCAGTTGCGACTGACGAAGCGATAGCGCCCGTCATAGCTCCAGTGCACCTGTGCGGCGCGTTCGACCAGCGATGCGATCTCTCCGCGCGAGAGCTTCAGTGGGAGCGACGTCAGATCGCGCAGTTCGACTTTCGTGTACTCATCGATCACCTGCGGCATCGGCAGCAAGAACAGGCGTGATGGATAGTCGCCGGTCAGCCCGCGCCAGCTCGAGAGTTGCACGTCGTCGACGAAGGCGCGGAACGACAGCACGACGTGCCATGCGATGTCGAGCCGGCACTCGGGGCCAGACGCATGACCGGGCGCGCAGATGACCAGACGCAGCATCGAATGGCCCCAGCGGCTCATCGGCTGCGTATCGGGCCCTGCAAGCAGGTAGTCGACGGCGTAAACCCGTGCAGGGTCGAGCGCGAGCAGAGGGGATTCGTCCGCGGCGCCCACCGGGCGCGGCTGGGCGAATACGGGCGCGCCGCACTCACGCGCGGGTTGGTCGCGGCCCGCGCGTGTCGCGAACCACTGCGCCAGCTCCGGCCGGCGACAGGCGTAGTCCGCGTCCAGCAGGAAATGTTCGAGATTCACCGCGACGAACTCGCGCGGATCCGTGCGTTCGTACGCATCCGGCGAACGATCGCGGAAGTCGTTCCGCGCGACGCGACCGCCCAGCGGTGCGACCGACCAGCCAGCGAGATCGAGCAGGCGTGGATCCCGCGATAGCCCGCCCTGCGGCGACCGGTCCCAGGCGTGCGCGAGTTCGTGCAGCGTCGCGGCGAGCAGTTCGCGCGATGGCGCAAGAGGCGTCGAGGTGTCGAGCAGGCCGCGTCGCAGCGTCAGCGTGCCGGGGACGTAGCGTCCCTCGACGTCGGGTGGCAGATCGTCGCGCCACCGCACGCGCAGTGGTGCGCGCAGTGCATCGGACCATGCGGTAGGAAGCATCGACGCGGCGCGTGCGAGCGCGGCGTCACTGATCGCGCGTTGCGTGTCGCTGAGGCCGGCGGTGTCCGTCGACACGGTAACGGCGCCCGTGGGCGACGTCAGCGCGAACGCGGCAATGAACGCGAGCAGGCGCGCGATCGACATTGCGGCGCAACGCGAAATCAGCGGGCGAGGATCGCCATCGCGAGTTGCAGGTCACTGGCCGTACGCGCATCGGCGCGGTGTTCGCGCATGACGCGAAGTGCGGCTTCGAGCTGCGCGCCGCGTACGCGGCCGTCGGTGGCGACGAACACTGCAGCATCGTCGCGTGCCTGCATCACCACCTTGTCGTTGCCCGACGAGCTGCCGCTCGAATTGGACGACGCGCCGGCCGACGAGCCCGCGGACGAGCCGGCGAAGCTGCTGGCCGAGGCGGACAGCGGGAGAGCGAGGGCAATCGCGGTCGCGAGCAGCGTGCGGGTCAGGGTCATGCGATCGGCATCCGGTAACGGGATGCCGAGGATAGTGCGGTGCAGGCCGCCGCGGCTGAACCGGCAGTCAGTGCGGACGCGCGCCGGCGTCGGGCGTGCCATCGCGCGGGTCGACCACGGCGAATTCCGGCGATTCGGAATCGTGCACGTGGCGCAGCGCCTCCACGACCTCCGGGGCGAGCCGGTCGACCGCCAGCAGAACCTTGCCCGAGTGCACGTCGCGCACTGCATTGTTCGGCAGGACGAAGTCACCCGCGTTCTGGATGTTGACGACGAATTCGGTGCGTCGCGTTTCGCGCACGGCGCCGATCCCGACGCCGCCGTCCTTCACGAACACCATCTGCCCGACCTCGATCCGCTCCTGCATGGTCTGCACCTCGACGATTCGGCCTACGGCCGCATCGCGATCATGCCGGGCCCCGCCGTTTTCCGGCGGTGAACGCAGCGTGCGGCCCCGTCGCGCGGCCGCCGTCGCGCGGCCGCCGCCGGGCGGATGACGGACTGTGGCGGCGTATTAAGCTTGCCGCTTCCCCTCTTGCGAGACGGTCATGGCGATCTCCCTCTACCAGGCGTCGGTTCCGGTATTCGTTCGTGCGCTGCACAATCTGCGGCACATCCTCGAAAAGGGCGCGGCGCATGCGCGCCAGCGCGGCGTCGATCCTGATTCGCTGCTGCAGCTGCGGCTGATCGACGACATGCTGCCGCTGTCGCGCCAGGTGCAGATCGCCTGTGACATGGCCAAGAACGGTGCGGCGCGCCTTGCCGGCCAGGAGCCCATGCCGCTGGCCGACGAGGAGGCCACGCTCGATCAGCTCTACGCGCGCATCGCGCGCACCATCGAGCTGGTCGAGGCGGTGGAGGCGGGCAAGGTCGACGGCAGCGAAGGCCGCGAGATCGTGCTCAAGATGCGGTCGGGTGAAATGCGCTTCAACGGCCAGGACTACCTGCTGAAGTTCGTGCTGCCGAACCTGTACTTCCACGTCACTACGACCTACGCGTTGCTGCGTCGCGAAGGCGCGCCGCTCGGCAAGATGGACTTCATCGCGGGTCCCGACGCGCCGGCCTGAATACACGGGGTCGCGCTCACGGTTTCGTCAGTCGTTGCTCACCGGCGCTTTGCGGAGCGCCGGGCAGGGTGGAGCTTTCCCTGCACAGGACGAGACCATGGCGAGCCAGCATCCGAAGGGCGACGGTGCGCGCACCGCGGACGCCCAGCGACGCATCCAGTCGCGCATCGATCGCAAGGAAGTGTCCGACGGCGGCACGTCGTCGGACACGAGCAAGAAGGCCGTGCAGGCCGGCCTCGATCGCAAGCCCGAGAACCCGCTGCCGAGGCAGCATCTGAAGAAGCCGGGCAACGAGCACGATCTCGAGCTGGAGCCGCGCTTTCTTGCGCCCGGTTATCTCGGCAGCGGCAAGCTCGAAGACATGGTCGCGATCGTCACCGGCGCGGATTCCGGCATCGGGCGCGCCGTGGCGGTGCTGTTCGCGCGCGAAGGTGCGGACGTCGCGGTGCTGTATCTCGACGAGCACGAGGACGCGAAGACCACGAAGGAGTGCGTCGAAGCCGAAGGTCGCCGTTGCATCACGATCGCCGGTGACGTGCGTGACGCCGGCTTCTGCGAGCGGGCGGTGCAACAGGCGGTCGATGAATTCGGCAAGCTCGACATCCTGGTCAACAATGCCGCCTTCCAGCAGCACGCGAAGACGCTGGAGGACATCACCGACGATCAATTGATGATGACGCTGGAAACCAACGTCGGCGGCTACTTCCACATGGCGCGCGCGGCCCTGCCGCACATGCAGGAA
Organism: Lysobacter sp. TY2-98; assembly: GCF_003367355.1. Taxonomy (NCBI): domain Bacteria; kingdom Pseudomonadati; phylum Pseudomonadota; class Gammaproteobacteria; order Lysobacterales; family Lysobacteraceae; genus Lysobacter; species Lysobacter sp. TY2-98. The sequence goes on along the minus strand of NZ_CP031413.1, from coordinate 1,518,974 downwards.
GGCGCCTGCATCATCAACACGACGTCGGAAACCGCGATCTTCGGCAGCAAGGAACTGCTCGACTATTCCGCGACCAAGGGCGCGATCAACGCGTTCACGATGTCGCTGGCGAGCAACCTGCTCGAACGCGGCATCCGCGTGAACGCGGTGGCGCCGGGCCCGGTATGGACGCCGCTGAATCCCGCCGATCGCGACGCGGAATCGGTGTCGAAATTCGGCGCGAAGAGCGACATGAAGCGACCGGCGCAGCCGGAGGAGCTGTCGCCGGCCTACGTCTTCCTCGCATCGCCGGTGACCGGTTCCTACGTCAACGGGGCGATCCTGCCGGTGATGGGCGGCCCGCGCGGCTGATCGCAGCGATCAGCCCTTCGCGCGGGCCATGCAGGCGCGGTAGCGCTGGTCGACGCGCTTGGCGAACCACGCGGTGGTCAGCCGCCGCGTGATTTTCGGACTCTGCAGGCGGATCTCCGGCAGGCGTGCGCGCGGCAGCACGTGTCCGGCTGCGCGGTCGGCGATCTTGCCGATCTCGACATAGAGGGCGGTCGTCTCGAAGTCGAGGCTGCGCGACTTGAGCAATGCGCGGTGGATCTGCGACGCGTCCATGCCGAGCTCCTGCGACAGCGTGCCGATCGCGAGTTCGGTCTTGCTGGTGTCGCCGTCATAGCTGACGAGGTCGCCGTCGAGGTCGAGAGGCACACCGGTCGCCACCGAGACCATGTTCTGGAACGCGGCATTCCGGCTCGCGTACCAGCCGGCGTTGTAGTCGGCGAAGCGGAAGATCGGCTGCTTGTAGGAGGCGCGATAACCGAGCAGGTGCGCGGTGCCGAAGTACACGCCGCCGCGCCGCGTAAAGACTTCGTGCCTGATCGAGCCCTGCGCGGGATACGGATAGGTCTTGTCGCGCGCGAGTTCTTCCGCGAACGCGATGCTGACCTGCATCGGCCCGCCGGTATGGACGGGATTCGAGCTCGCGAGCAGGCGGCTCCCCATCGGCACGCGCGCGATCATCGCTTCGTAGATGTCGCTGAGATCCCGCTCGGTGGTCGCCGCCTCGATGCGCTTTTCCCATGTGCGTCCGTCCGGCGATTCGATCTGCAACGCCGCGCGCGCGACCAGGGGCGGAATGTGATGCGCGGTCATGCGGCGGTCGATTTCCTCCAGCGCGATGCGGCCCAGCCCGGGCACGGAGGGATCGGCGTTGAACGTCGACTCCTGTTCCGTCACCGCGACTACCGCGCAGAGGTTGGCGGTCTTCGGCTCGATCTTCAGCGCGGCGAACGCCGACTGGATATCCGCCGCCCAACCGCTGCGGTCGCGCACGCCGCGCGGCATCAGCCGCGCGAGTTCGGCGCGGACCTCGGCAGGAGTCTTCGGTCGCGGCTTCGGCTCCTGGCGGCAGCCGACGAGCAGCGCCAGCAGCGCGGTCGCGCCCAATGCCGAGCGCAGCAGGCGCGGCGCGATTCCAGGACGTACGGACGTCGACTTCGAGGCAGCGTATGGGGGCACGTTGGAAAGCGGTGGAGGACGATGCGGCAGGGTAGCCGAGCGGCGGCTGCGTCGCAGCGCACGATGCGGATAGCGAAGGAATTCGCTTGCGCCGATGCTCCATGCATCGTCCGCTGGAGCAGCGTCATGTCCTATCGCATTTTCGGTCTCGACCCGGCGCCGTTCACGCCGCTGTATGGCCTTTCCGATGAGGAGCTCGTCGCGCGTGGCGCGCGCCGGGTGCGCGTCGGGCCCGAGGGCGGCGTGCCCGATCGCGTCGAACTGCGCGATCTCCGTGAAGGCGAGGTCGCGCTGCTGGTCAACCATGTGCACCAGCCCGAGCACACGCCGTACCACGCGCGGTATGCGGTCTACGTACGCGAAGGGTCGACGACGCCGCGGAACATGGACAACGAGGTGCCGGACGTCATGCGGCGTCGCCTGCTGGCCCTGCGTGCGTTCGACGCTGAACACCTGCTGATCGAAGCGGACGTACTCGAGGGCACGGAGGCCGACGCACGCCTGCGCGCGATGTTCGCCAAGCCCGACGTTGCCTACGTCCACGTGCACTACGCGCGCCCCGGCTGTTTCGCCGCGCGCGTGGAACGCCTCGCGGCTTAGGAACGCAGGCCGCGGCGCTCGCGCTTGGTCTGGTACATGGCGCGATCGGCGCGGTCGATGATGGCGCCGGCGTCGATTTCACCGGTGCGCGCCAGCACCACGCCGACGCTCGCGCCGGCGTAGTCGACGCGACGGCCGTCGCCGAGGTCGAACTGGCCGACGGTCGCATCGGCGAGGCGGTCGCACAGCACCTTGGCCGCCGCTTCCGGATTCTCGCGCGGCACGATGCCGGCGACCACGAACTCGTCGCCGCCGATGCGCGCGACCAGGTCGCCGCCGCGCAGCACGCTTTCGAGCGCGCGTGCCATCGCGATCAGGAAACGGTCGCCGGCGTCGTGGCCGTGCTGATCATTGATCGTCTTGAAGCCGTCGAGGTCGATGAAGGCGACGACCAGCGCTCGATCATCGCGCTGTGCACGCGCCAGCATTCTCGCGAGCTCCTGTTCGAGCGACCGCCGGTTCGGCAGCCCGGTCAGCGCGTCGGACAGCGCAGAAGTGGCGAGCTCGGCATTCGCGCGGCGCAGCTGGTCGATCATGCGCTCGCGTTCGATGTGGTAGCCGATCAGGTGCGCGAACAGGCGCAATACATTCTCGGCGTCGGTATCCAGCACGTGGCGTTCGGCGCTGGCGGCGCACAGCGTGCCGAACAGCGCGCCGTCGCCCATGCGCACCGGCACGCTCACGTAGGTCTGCAGGCCGAGCTGGGCCGCGGCGTCGGAATCGCCCCAGCGCGCGGGCACGTCGTCGCACTGCGTCCGGCCTTCCTCCAGCGCGCGGCGGCAGAGGGTGTCGGCCCACGGCACGGTCAGCCCTTCGGGCAGTTCGATCGTGCCGGTGTTCCGCGAGAACAGGATGTGCTGCTCGCCGGCGGCTTCATCGACCTCGGTGAGGTAAGTCGATTCCAGGCCGGTGACCGTCTGCAGCATCTCGAGCAGCGGACGCGCGAGTTCATCGAGCGTGCGGGCCCGGTCGAGTGATTGCGAAAGCTGAGCGAGCAGCCGATCCATCCGGCGCGGTCTCCCGTCTGGTGAACCGATTCTGCACGACGCACGTCGGTCTGAATCGTTAACGTGTGATCCAGTCCGAGCTTTAGTCGCCTGTTCACGGCGCCAGGCCTATCCTGAGCGTCCTCACGAGGGCAGGGCGATGGCGACGGGCTGGGCGGGCGATGGAGCGGTGCAGGATCAGATCGACGCCACGGTGGGCGACGCCATCCGCCGTGCGCGAAGCCGTCTGCCGCAGGGTCCAGGCCGCAGCCATTGCGAGGAGTGCGAGGCGCCGATTCCCGAAGCGCGGCGCAATGCGTTGCCGGGCGTGCGCCTGTGCGTGGCCTGCCAGGAAGCACATGACGCCGAGGAGCACGCGGTCAGTGGCTACAACCGCCGTGGCAGCAAGGACAGCCAGCTGCGTTGATCAGGCGTGTGGCGCACCGTTGACCAGCGCGTCGAGGCGATCGAGCAGCGGTCGTTGGCTTTCCAGCATCTTCTCGCGCGCCCGTTCGATCGCGAACCACTGCGCGCGGTCCACTTCCGGAAATTCGCTGAAGCGCCCGCTTCGCGGCGGCCATTCCATGCGGAACATGATGCTAGTGAGGCGATCGGGATCGAAGTCGCCCTCCATCGCGAATGCCTCCACCCATTTGCCGCCCTTCTGGCGCAGCCGGCCCAGCGGTTCGAGCGTGCCGGTCGCGGGGGCGCCGAGTTCTTCCTCGAATTCGCGACGCGCCGTCTGCTCCGGCGTTTCGCCCGGCATCGGGCCGCCTTTCGGGATGCTCCACGCGCCGTCGTCGCGCGACTGCCAGAACGGGCCGCCCGGATGCGCGAGCAATACATGCAGGCCGCCGCTCTTGCGATAGAGCAGGATGCCGGCGCTTTCCTGGGGCATGGGCGTGGTCCGTGCGAAACGACGCGAGTCTTGCGATGCGATCGGCGTGATCGCGTGAACGTTACTGAAGTCGCGATGCGGCGAGGCGATCGTCGGCGCGTTCGACGCGTTCGGCTTCGAGCGCGGTGAGGTAGGCCTCGAGCGTGAGCCCGGCGGTTTCGGCTTCGCGCGTCGCCGGGTTTTCCAGTGCCGGTGCGATGCGGACGGTCAGCGGCGTGTCGTCCGTCGACAGCGTGACGCGCGCATGGCGCAGCATCGCGATCGCCATGCCGGCGCTGTCCGTCGATGCGACCACGCGACCGCCGAGCACGAGTGCGTAGTCGTCGTCGCGTTGTGCCACACCGCCGACGATGCGCTCATCGTCCGCCAGCAGATGCGCCACCGCCGGCATATTGCCGCCGCCGTCGGTGCCGGCGCGGCGTCGGGGGTGGCGGGGGCGCGAGGAAACGGGCATGGGCGGGATCAGGTGCGAGGGCGCGCAGTCTGCACCGTCGCGTCGCGGGGCGCGAGGGTCGACGGCGGGGAAGCGTCAGTTTTCGAGGCCGTTGCGGCCGCCGCGGCCGGCGGACGACGTGTCGTCGTCGAGCGTCGTACCGGCGCTGGAATCCGGGCCTTCCGCGCGTGGGCCGGTCGCGTCACGCTCGGCAGGACGGCCGAGGTCGGCGTCGCGCCGGCTTGTATCGCGATGCGCGCCGTCATCGCGCCGCGCGTTCTCGACGGCCTCGCGACTCTCGAACGCCGAAAGCACGCCGGTGGGGCTGTCGCCGACGAGATTGCTGTTGCCGTAGCCGCCATCTTCGTGGGTGCGATCGCCGCGGGTCATCGTCGTGCTCCATGAATGCGAGGGCGCCAGCACCGCCGGCACGACGTGACCCGCACGTGGTCAGTGACGGGGCCGCGCGCGCTCGACTTCGAGCCGCTGCAGGATGCTGCCGTGAACGCCCGTTCCGATCGCGATCGGGCGATGCAGGTTGCCGGCCTCTTGCGGTGCTTCCGGGGCTTCGTCCTGGAGCAGCTGCTGCACCGCGCCGGTCATGCCGTGCGTGATGGTCTGCGACAGCCGTTCGGCGATGGTCGCCGCCGTCGCCGAAAGCCCGACCGTCACTTCGTCCTGCGGTGCGTTCACCACGCCGACGATGGCCTCGACGATCTCGTCCGCGTCGGTGATCGGGAACGGGTGCAGCGTGTGACCGGTGTAGTTGGCGGCGTGGTCGAAGAACGGCGTGTCCGCCGCCATCGGCAGCACGGCGCAGATGCGGATGTCCTTTGCATTCGCGGCCGCGACTTCCTGTCGCAGTGCATCGCACAGGCCGACGATGCCGTACTTCGTCGCGCAGTAGCTCGCGTAGTACGGCGCAGGCGTACGGCCGAGCATCGATGCGACGTTGATCAGCACGCCGCCGCCCGCCTGGCGGAAGTGGCGCAGCGCGACGTAGCTTCCGGCCATCGCGCCGCCGAGGTTCGTCTTCATCACCCGCATGTGGTCCTCGAGCGGGATGCGTTCGAACGCGCCGAGGGCGGCGACACCGGCGTTGTTGATCCATACGTCGAAGCGGTTGAACTTCGCGATGGCCGCGGCGGCGAGTTTCTCGACCGCGTTCGGATCACCCACGTCGCACGTCACGGCGATCGCGTTGCCGCATTCCTTCGCCAGCTGATCCAGCAGATGGCCGCGGCGGGCGGCGAGGACGAGGTTGCAGCCCTGCCCGGCAAGGCGAAGCGCGACGCCGCGGCCGAAACCGCTGGAGGCGCCGGTGATGACGACGGTACGAGCCGGCATGGTCGATTCCTGTTCGGGGAGGTCGACAGCCTGCGTGACCGGCCGTGGTGGCCAGGTGTGCGCCGCTCAGTGCGGACGATGGCCGATGCCGTCGAAGCCCGGGCGATGCAGGCGGTCGTCGAACGCCCAGTGCGGGTCGGCCGCCTGCGCACCGCGCTGCGGCATGTCGGCCTGCAGGCGGTCGGCCGGAATGCGTGCGGAGCGATTGGCCAGACGCTCGAATTCGACGACGTCGTGCGCGCAGAACATCTGCACGTCGGCAACGTGGTCGCGACGCAGGTCGCGCAGGCGCGCCTGGTTGGCGAGGCGCGCGCGGCGGTCCTTCTCCAGCACGCGCTGCATCAGGCGCAGGCCCATCGGGCAGTGCTGACGCACGGGATCCATCTGCGCGTGATGCATGTAGGCGTCGCCGGCATTCAGCATCCATCCCTGCGAGCTGCGCACCGCAATGCCGACGTGGCCGTGGGTGTGGCCATGCAGCGGAACGAGCAGCACGTCGGCCGGCAGGCCTTCGAGATCGCGCACGCAGTCGAAACCCAGCCACTTGTCGCCGGAGGAGCCGGCATAGGTGTGCCACTGGCCGCGCGTCGACCACTGGCTGGGGCGGTAGCGCTGTCGATCCAGCCACGTCCGCTGCTGTTCCGCGCATTCGCGTTCGCGCGTCATCAGGTGGACGCGCGCATGCGGAAAGTCGTCGAGACCGCCGGCGTGGTCGCAGTCGAGATGGGTCAGCACGATGTCGCGGACGTCGCGCGGGTCGAAGCCCATGCGCTCGATCTGGCGGATCGCCGTCATGTCCTCGCGCAGGTCGGGCGCGAGCATGGCGAGGTAGAAGGCGGACAGTCGACTGCGTGGTGCGTGCACGTCGCGCAGGCCGAGGCCGGTGTCGACGAGGACGAGGCGATCGTCGGCTTCGAGCAGCAGACAGTGCGAGGTGAGATGCCCTCGCGCGACGAGTGACCGGGTGCTGCCATCCGTCAGCCGCCCGCCGAGCGGGCAGGTCGAGATGCAGTTGAGGTGATGGATCTTCATGGCCGCGCACGCCCGGTGAACGCGGCGAGGCTCGCAAGGCCGGGGTCGGCGCACCGTGACAGCGGCCTGTTCAGACCAGTGCTTCGGGCAGCACCTTGGTGCAATCGGCGCGCACTGCGAGCGTGGCGAGTTCGTCGGCGCGGGTGGCACCGCGCGTGAGCAGCGCGATCGGCAGCCCGGCCTCGTGCGCCATGCGTGCGAAGCGGAAGCCCGAATACACCATCAGCGACGACCCGACGACGAGCAGTGCGTCGCTGGCGGCGAGGGCATCACGCGCGATTTCGAAGCGGGCGCGCGGCACGTTTTCGCCGAAGAACACCACGTCCGGCTTGAGCATGCCGCCGCAGCGCGTGCACGACGGGATGTCGAAATCGCTGAAGTCGACGCGTTCGAGGTCCGCATCGCCGTCGGGCGCGAACGCGGTGATGGTGTCGATCCAACCGGGATTCGCGTCGGCGAGGCGATGCTGCATGGTGTCGCGCGGCGTCAGGTCACCGCAGGCGAGGCAGCGCACGGTGTCGAGGCGACCGTGCAGGTCGACGACATGCGCATTCCCCGCGCGATGGTGCAGGCCGTCGACGTTCTGCGTGAGCAGCATCGACATGCGGCCCGTCGCCTCCCATGCCGCCATTGCGCGATGCGCGGCATTCGGCGCCGCCTGCGAGAACACCGGCCAGCCGGCGAACGACCGCGCCCAGTAGCGACGCCGCGTGGTGTCGTCCTGTGTGAAAGCCTGGAAAGTCACCGGCGGCTTGCGCTTCCAGCCGCCGGCCTCGTCGCGATAGTCGGGGATGCCCGATGCGGTGCTGCACCCGGCACCCGTGAGCACGAACACGCGCCGTCGCGGTGCGAGCCAGTCGCGCAGGAGCGCGGCGTTCGTGGGGATCTCGACGTCGGCGATCACGTGCATGCGTGCATCCTAGCGGGCGAGGCCGCAGGGGAGATGACGTGATGCCGACCGATCGCCGTCCACCGTGGAACAAACCGTCGCCGAAACGCGCGGGTCCGGGCGGCCATCTCACGCCGGCACAGAAGGCGGCGGCGAAGGAGCGCGCCGAGGCGGCCGGGCGGCGCTATCCGAACCTCGTCGACAACATGTGGGCGATGCGGCAGCCGAAAGACGACGACCGCACGCCGACATCGTAAGCACGCCCCGCGCGACTTGGGCGCGGGGCATGACGTCGCCTCAGTGCAGGCGACCCAGGTCGGTATCGAGGCGGCGCTGCAACTTCTTCGCCGCACCCGTGATCGCAGCGCCGATCGAATCCGCATCGTCCGACACGGCCAGCGGCGGACGCCCTTCGACCTTCGCCTCCAGCAGACATTGACGATCGTTCGCGCCGCGGCGCTCGGCGTTCTTGTCGTGCAGGTGCACTTCCACCCGGGTGACCTGGTCGGCGAAGCGCGCGAGCGTGTTGTCGAGCGTCTGGCGGACGTGACGTTCGACCGATTCGTCGAACTGGATGTTCTTGTCGTGGTTGATCTCGATGCGCATGGGCGACATCCGTAGTGGGCCGACGTCTACCGTAGACGCCCGGGTGTGGACAAAAGGTTCAGCGCGTTCGCGCGGTGCGTGAACGTTCGGCGTCGATCGCCCGGAAGACGCTCTCGGTCATCGGCGTCCACGTGCTCCATGCATGCTTGCCCGGCTGCACGAGCACGTGGTCCCTCGGCAATGCATCGGCCACGAGCGGCATGCCCTCCCGCAGGTAATCGTTGTCGCCATAGGCCAGCCAGACATTGCGCACGCGCTCGGGTTCTTCACGCCAGGTCTTCATCTGTGCCCACAGGTCGCGTTGCCAGAACGACTTGGGGTCGATCGCCGATGTTTCCGGACGCCACGTCCCGAGACCGCCCGCGGCGCGGATCTCGTCGTGGATCTCACGTTCGCCCGTGTAGGGCGCGAGCAGGACGATGCCGTCGACCTGCTCGGGGTACATGCCGTCATAAAGAATGCTGCCCATGCCGCCCAGCGACGCGCCGACCAGCCAGATCTCGGTGTAGGCGCGGCGTCGTGCCGGCATCAGAACCTCGTCGTGGAGCCGCTGCGGCGCGGTGCGATCGACGTAGTAGGGCATCGAGAGTTCGGCGAACAGCACGTCGGCGTCCGGCCACGCGCGCTGGATGGCTTCGCCCACGCCGCTGCGTCGTAGCGATTCCAGACGATCGCGCCGCCCCGGCAGCACGACGACGAGCCGGTGCGAGCCCGCTTTCGATGGCAGGAGCGCCGTCGCGATCGGTCTCGATGAATCGGCGCGGGTCGGGACGCAGGCGAGCAACGCGCTCGCCGCGAGAAGGTAGAACGACCACCGCAGCAGGCGCATGCAAAACCCCTCTCGTTCAGCCAGCGCAGTGTCGCAGACGCGCGTTACGCCACGGTCGAGGCCGCTATGTGAACGACGTTCCGCCTCGACCGTGACGCGCGCACTTTCCCGGCTCACGCGCACTTTATGGACGCTCGACGACGATGCGTCGCTCTGCCGGATTGGATTGCTGCGAACGTGCTGACTCCCGGTCGACCCCGCGGTGAACGGGGCCTGCCCTGGATCGCGTCCTCGTCGAAGGACAGCGAAATCCTGCGCCTGCGTGGGCTCGTCGCCACACTCGCGTCCGTGGCCGAGCACCCGGGCGGCGCGCAGTCGTTCGTCGAATACGCACTCGACAAAGTCGTGGAGATCACCCGCGCTACCGGTGGCGTGGTGCTGCTCGACAACGGCGACGCCGGCCTGACGGTCGCGTCCGCGCGAGGGCAGATGACACGGCTGGACGTCGATGCATTCAACGGCGGGCAGACGCTGGCGCGCGCCTGTCTCGAAGAGGGTACGTCGCTCCGCAGCGACGCGACGGCGGGCGACGAGCGCATCCGCGGCGACGCGCGCCGTCGCCACCACCTGCACGCACTCATCGCGGCCCCGTTGCGCTACGGCGACACCGCGCAGGGCGTACTCGAGATCTGTTCCTCCGTGACGCACGCGTTCGACGACATCGATGCGCAGGCGATCGCGCTGATCGGCAACGCGATGGGCGGCGCGCTGGGCCGCCAGCTCGCACTGGAGGAGAACGCGCGCCTTCTGCGTCGGCTGCACGATGCGCTGCTCGACACGCAGGCCACTGCGCAGATGTATCAGGACGCGGCGTCGCTGGATGCGTTGACCAGTCTGCCCAACCGCGCGACGTTCGAAGCGCAGCTCGAGGCCGTATGCGCCGCGCACGACGGTCAGCCCCACCGCTTCGGTGTGCTGTTCATCGACCTCGATGACTTCAAGGACATCAACGACAGCTACGGACACGCGACGGGCGATGCGGTGCTGCGCACCACCGCCGGCGTCCTGCGCGACACGCTGCGCGATACCGACGTGGTCGCGCGCCTGGGTGGCGACGAATTCGTCGTGCTGCTGTCGTCGCTGCGCGATGCCGACCGCGACGTGCGCTCGGTCGCCGCGGCCGTGGAGGATGAACTCGCGCGGCCGCGTGTGGTGAACGGCGTGCGCCTGCGCATCAAGTGCAGCGTCGGCTGGGTGATCCATGACGGCGAATCACATGCGTCGCAGGTGCTGCATACGGCGGACGAACGCATGTACGAGCAGAAGCGCGCGCGCCGGCAGCGCTGACATCGCGTCGCCGTACTACCCGGCGATCACGCTGCGAAAGTTATTCATCGGGACGAGGCGGCGCCGCAGCCGCGCATCGACCGGAGGCTTCCGATGTCCCGTCATTCTTCCGCCCATCTGTTGGGCCTGGCCGTTGCTGCCGCTCTCGCGCTCGTCGCGTGCAAGGGGCAGGGCGGCAACGACACGCTCGCCGATGGCGCGACCGATTCGAGTTCCGCGGCGACGGGCGCAACGTCCGCCGGCCCGGGTGCGCCGCCGGTTGACTCCGCGAGCCCCGCGGCTGGCAACGACGCATCGCAGGCGACGACGCCCACCACGGGCGCCGCAGCGTCGCCTACGCTGATGCTCACGGCGAATGGGCCGCATGGCGCGTACGTCACCAACGGCGCCGGTAACGCGGTCTACTGGGTGGAAGGCGACACCGACGGCAGCAAGTGCAAGGCCGAATGCACGCAGGCGTGGCCGCCCGTGACGGCCGACGCGCAGCAGCCGGCCGGCGCGCCGGGCCTGCAGGGTGCATCGATCTCCACCATCTCGCGCGCGGACGGCATGCGCCAGGTCACGTTCGATGGTCATCCACTGTATCGGTACGCGGCGGACACGGGTGTCAGCCAGGCCAACGGAGATGGCGTGAAGGACAAGTTCGGCAGCTGGCACGTTGCGAAGCCCAGCGCGGCAGCGACGTCAGGCGCGACCACGCCCGCCAGTGCGACAGCGGCGGGCGGTTCGAAGAACGGTTGATGGCGTGAAGCGACCGGCGTGGCCGATCGCTTTTTTCAGGCGTGCGCGCGACGCAGTGTGAGCGCGGGGCTGGGATCGATCGCATCCCGTCCCGCCGGCGACAGACAGCGGTCCCACGAGATCTGCAGCAGGCCCTTGGCGTAGAGGTCGTCCTCCAGCTGCTTGTCGATCTTGGCGCGGCCATCGACGGCCAGCAGACGCAGTGCGGCCAGCTCGCGCGAACTGATGATCGTCGTGTGCGGTTGGATATTCATGGCGCGGGCTCCCCAGGTGGTACGGGAGCCAGTCTGCGGGGCGCCAAGTTCAAGGCCACGTGAAGCCTGCGGCCGCTCGCTGACGCCTTCAGCTGGGCGGTCGACGCCGGGGCGCAGGCGGCGTCGAACCGGCTGTAGCGCGGACTCAGTCGCCCAGCACCAGCAGGAAGGGGCCGAGCTGCGAGGTCATCGAGACCAGCACGTGCATGCCGTCGTTGAGCGCCGACACCGGCGTTTCGAAGTCCGGCGGCGAGGCGCGATAGGTCGCGTCCTCCGGCAGGCTGTCCTTGACGACGTAGCCCATCAGCACGTTGACGAGTTCGCCCAGCGCATCCAGCGCGAGTTCCTCGTCGCAGGCTTCCGGCGGGATCGACAGGAACGCCTCGGCGATCCTGTGCATCGTGGCCTTGTCGCACGCGACGCCGATCGCCAGCGGACGCTCGGCGGCGACGCGCACCAGCGCCATTGCATCGGTGTGGGGCGGATTCTTCGGGTCGACGACGGCGGAAAACTGGCACTGCGTGCGCAGCAGTCGCGGGAAGAGCTTGTTGCAGGTCGCGATCGAATTGCCGACGCGGCGACCGATCTTGTGCGACGCGACCATCGTGTCGAGCGAACGCATCGCATCGTCGCGCTCGCCCGCATGCGAGCGCAGCTCCGCGTCGAGCTGGTCGCGTGTCAGGAAGCCTTCCTCGACGAGGATTTCGCCGAACAGCTTGCGACGGGACTTCTGCTCGTCGAGCAGGATGTTCACTTCGTCGCCGGTCAGCAGACCCATCGCCTGCGCGAGGTCGCCGAAACGCTTGTCCTCGCGACGCTGGCGTTCGTTGATCGCCATCGCCTGGTCGGCGGTGAGCATGCCGCGCTCGCAGGCGAGCTCGCCCAGCGCGGGATTGGAGACGCGCTGGATCTCGAGCGCACGCAGAAGCTGCTGTGCGTCGATCACACCCTTTTCCAGCAGGAACTGGCCGAAGAACTTGGCTGCCATGGTCAGGTCCTCAGGCGGTCGTGGCGGCGGTGACTTCTGCCAGCACGCGCGCGAGCGTGTCGCGGTCGATCGGCTTCTGCAGGTAGCTCTTCGCGCCCATCTTCAGGCACTGCTCGATGTCGTTCTGCGCGCCGAGCGAGCTGAGCACGACGACCTTCGCCGCCGGATCGAGTTCGAGGATGCGCTTGAGCGCCGCCTTGCCATCGACCTTCGGCATGACGAGGTCGAGCAGCACGACATCCGGCTTGAGCGCGAGGTACTGCTCGACCGCCTTGACGCCGTTGTCGGCTTCACCCGCCAGCTGGTAGCCGCAGGCGTCGATCTGCTGGGCGGTCAGCATGCGCAGCGCGCGGGAGTCGTCGCAGAGCAGAACCTTCGGGCGGTCGGTCATCGTGGTGTCCTGGCACGCATCCGGCGCGCGCGTTCCGTGGGGCGATCGGCGTCGTCCCTCGGAACACCGTAACGGCGCGTATGGAGGAAGCTTGAGGGCGATCAGCGCGTCACGTGACGGGCGGCCGAGCGGCCCGCCCGGAGCCCGCTGGCGAAGCAGGCGGTCAGCAGATAGCCGCCCGTGGGCGCCTCCCAGTCGAGCATCTCGCCGGCAACGAAGACGCCGTGGCGGTCGCGCAACTGCAGATCATCGTCCAGCGCTTCGAGACGCACGCCGCCGGCGGAGCTGATGGCTTCGGCAATCGGTCGCGGCGACAGCAGCCGAAGCGGCAGACGTTTGAGCGTGGCGGCCAGGCGGGCGGGATCGTCGGGGAGCGGATGGCGCAGCACCTCGTGCAGCAGGCCGGCGCGCACCCCGTGCACGCCCACCTGCCGGCGCAGGTGGTCGCTCTGGCTGCGGCCCTTGCGCGGGCGGGCGAGGGCGTCGCGCAGCGTGGGCGCGTCGCGGCCGGGCACGAGGTCGAGTTCGAGGACGGCCGATCCATCGCGCGCGATCGCGTCGCGCAGGTCGGCGGACAGCGCATAGATCAGGCTGCCTTCGATGCCCGCGGCGCTGACCACGCATTCGCCCTGCAGCGAGCGACGCGCACCTGCGATGTCCGTCCACTGCGCGACGACGGGCTTCAACGGCTCGCCAGCGAATCGCTCGACGAAGTGCGGCGTCCACGCGACATCGAACCCACAGTTGGACGGCACGAGCGGCGCGACGTCGACGCCCGCATCGCGGAACGGGGCCATCCACGCACCATCCGAGCCCAGCTCCGGCCAGCTGCCGCCGCCCAGCGCGAACACCGTTGCCCGCGCGCTCGCTTCGACGACCCCATCGGGCGTCTCCAAGCGCAGCGCACCGTCCTCGCTCCATCCCGTCCATCGATGCTGCACATGGAAGCGAACGCCGGATTCGCGCAGGCGCCGCACCCAGCCGCGCAGCAGCGGCGCGGCTTTCATGTCGGTCGGAAACACCCGGCCCGACGTGCCGACGAATGTGTCGATGCCGAACCCGCGCGCCCACTCGCGCAGAGCATCGGCGTCGAAATCGTCGAGCCACTGGCCGACCTGCGCCGCACGCTCGCGATAGCGCGCGTCGAACGCGGGTCGTGGCTCCGAATGCGTGAGATTCAGCCCGCCCTTGCCGGCGATCAGGAACTTGCGGCCGACCGAACCCTTCGCATCGAACAGGTCGACCTCGGCGCCCGCCGCGCGCGCGACTTCCGCAGCCATCAGGCCAGCGGGGCCGCCGCCGACGATGGCGATGCCGGGAAGCTCGAGTCGTGCGGAGGCCATGCGGTGCGTATGCGATGCGGGGCGCACAGCATGCCTGCTGCGACGGTCGACGCGGTATCGTCGCGCGCTCGTCCCTCCGATCCGACCCGATGACGCCGCGCCTGTCCGCCTGCCTGCTCGTGCTTCCGCTCCTGCTCGTCGCGCCCGTCAGCGCACAGGAAACCGCTTCCGCTCCCACCGCCGCGACCGCGCTCCCCGCGCAACTCGCCGACTTCGACGCCTACGTCGAATCCGCACGCAAGCGATTCGACGTGCCGGGCATCGCCGTCGCGATCGTGAAGGACGGGCACGTCGTGCTCGAAAAAGGCTGGGGCGTGCGCAAGATGGGCACGAATGAGCCGGTCACCGCGCATACGCAGTTCGCGATCGCATCGAACACCAAGGCGTTCACGTCGATGGCGATCTCGATGCTCGCCGACGACGGCAAGCTCTCGCTCGACGATCGCGTCATCGACCACCTGCCGTGGTTCCGCATGTCGGATCCGTACATCACGCACGAGATGCGCGTCCGCGACCTGCTCGCGCACCGCTCGGGTCTGAGCCTCGGTGCGGGCGATCTTCTCTACTGGCCCGGCACGACCTACACCGGTCGCGAAGTCGCGGAACGCCTCAAGAACGTGCCCATCAATGGCAGCTTCCGCGGGCAGTACGCCTACGACAACATCCTGTTCGGCGTCGCGCAGCTGGTGGTCGAGCAGGCGAGCGGACAGAGCTTCCAGAGCTTCCTCGACACGCGCATCCTCGGCCCGCTCGGCATGAAGGAGACGCGCTACAACAGCGACTTCCTCAAGCCGGGCGACGAGTTCGCCACCGGTCACGCCGCGCTCGATTTCAAGGACGTCCGGCCGCTCGCCGCGCCGATGACGTGGTCGAACGTCGCCGGTGCCGGCGGCATCTATTCCAGCGTGCACGACATGGCGCGCTGGATGGACGTGCAGCTCGCCGGCGGCATCATCAGCGGCAGCGGTGACGACGCGAAACGACTCGTCAGCGATAAGCGGCACGACGCGCAGTGGCAGGTGGTGACGCCGATTCCTGTGTCGAAGCCGTCGGTGCCGCAGCTCGAACCGCTCAAGCCCAACTTCGCGGGATATGGCGAGGGCTGGTTCCTGTCCGACTACCGCGGCCACAAGCTCGTCTGGCACACGGGCGGCTGGCCCGGCATGGTGTCGAAGGTGACGATGATTCCCGACCTCGGCGTCGGCGTGGTCGTGCTCACAAACGCCGAGATGGGTGGCGCGTTCAACTCCATCACTTATCGCGTACTCGACGCCTACACCGGCGCGTCGAAGACGGACTGGGTTGCGGCCTACGGCGCCGCGCTCGACAAGTCGCGCGGTGATGCGGACGAAGGCTGGAAGAAGCATCTGGCGCAGCGGGAGGCCGCATCGAAGCCGTCGCTGCCGCTCGCGAAGTACGCTGGTACGTACCGCGACCCGTGGTACGGCGATGTCGTTGTCGAACGCGATGCGAAGGGCCTGCGCCTGCGCTTCACCAGGACGCCCGAACTCGTCGGCCGCCTCGAACATTGGCAGCACGACAGCTTCATCGTCCGCTGGGACCAGCGTTGGCTCAACGCGGACGCGTTCGTGGATTTCGACCTCGACCACGATGGCGTGATCCAGGGCGTGCGCATGCAGCCCGTGTCGCCGCTCACGGATTTCAGCTTCGACTTCCAGGACCTGCGCCTGGCGCCGGTGGCGACGCCGTAACGTGCACGGGTTCCGGTCTATGCTGGCCGGACTCGACCTGGACCGCCCATGAGCATCGTCGCGATCGTCATCGTCATCCTCGGCATCTGGCTCGCCTTCAAGGCGGTCGGGCTGGTCGTGCGCCTGCTGATCTGGGCCGTGATCCTCGGCGCTGTGTACTGGCTCATCGCGCCGCATCTCGGCCTGCCGATGCCGGGCTGACAGCGAACATCGCGGAGGGGGACCGCACATGAACTGGCACGTCTATTCCATCGGACCGATCGATTACGGCTGGCACCAGCTGCGCAGCGTGCGCGAAACGCTGGAGGTCGCGGCCGTGCCCTGCGAGGGCAGCGACCCGCGCGAAGGCCTCGATACCTCGGCCAGCCTCGCGTTCCTGAAGAGCTGGGAGTCGGCCAAGGAAGCCGCGCTCGCGGCCGGCTGGGAGGGCGGCTTCCGCCTCGAACCGCGGGTGTTCTGGGTTCCTGACGACCTGCAGATGGCGCATGGCTTCGTGTTCAAGCAGGACCACAACGGCGCGACGTTCATCGCCAGCCCACAGCCGCTGCCGCACCTGGAAGCACTCGCGGGCCGCTGAACAGGGTCTGCGGCCCGGGCCGCTTCGTACAATGGCGGCATGCTGCTCAATGTCGCCGCCTACCACTTCACTCCCCTCGACGACGCCGATGCGCTCGCCGCGACGCTGCGCACGGCGGCGGAAGCCGGTGACGTTCGCGGCACGATTCTCGTCGCGCCCGAAGGCGTGAACCTGTTCCTCGCGGGCGATGAAACTGCGATCGATGCGGTGCTCGCCGTGCTGCACGACGATGCCCGCTTCGCCGGTCTGGATGTGAAACGCAGCTGGAGCTGCGCGCAGCCATTCGGGCGCCTCAAGGTCAAGCGCAAGCCCGAGATCATCACGTTTCGTCGCGATGGCACCACGCCATTCGATCGCCGCGCGCCTGCGGTCGATCCGCCGACGCTCGCACGCTGGATCGCGCAGGGCACCGATGACGACGGTCGGCGCCTCGTTCTGCTCGATACGCGCAATCGCGAAGAGTTCGACTACGGCACCTTCGGTGGCGCGATGACGCTGCCCATCGACAACTTCACCGATCTGCCCGCGGCGCTGGCGCCGCATCGCGACGAGCTCGCCGATGCCACCGTCGTCAGCTTCTGCACGGGCGGCATCCGCTGCGAGAAGGCGGCACTTTGGCTGCACGACGACGGCATGCAAAACGTCCTGCAGCTCGACGGCGGCATCCTCGGCTACTTCGAACAGGTCGGCGGTTTCGGCTACGACGGGCACTGTTTCGTATTCGACGGCCGCGTCGCGCTCGATCCGCAGCTGAAACCGGTGGTCGACGCCGCGGCCTGACGCGTCACCGGCGTTTCACCCGGCCTCGTCGGCGGGTGCGGTCTCCTGCCTCCAATGGCGCTAGCGCCGCATCGACGAGGAGACGACATGGAACTGCGCGA
This sequence comes from Lysobacter sp. TY2-98, assembly GCF_003367355.1. Taxonomy (NCBI): domain Bacteria; kingdom Pseudomonadati; phylum Pseudomonadota; class Gammaproteobacteria; order Lysobacterales; family Lysobacteraceae; genus Lysobacter; species Lysobacter sp. TY2-98. The sequence goes on along the minus strand of NZ_CP031413.1, from coordinate 1,501,674 downwards.
CAACGCCCGAACCGCCGCGCCCGACCGCGACGAGAACATCGAAAAGCTGCGGGATCTCGCGAAGGGATTGCACGTCGCGATGCTGACGACGCAGGGTGAAAACGGTCGCCTGTTCAGCCGCCCGCTGGGCGTCGCCGAAGTGGAATTCGACGGGGATCTCTGGTTCGCGACCGGCGCCGACAGTGAGAAGGTGCGCGAGATCGAGGCGACTCCGCAGGTCAACGTCGCGTTCGCGTCGGACGATAACGGCACCTACATCTCGATCTCGGGTCGTGCCATCGCGACGCGTGATCGTGGGGACATCGAGCGTCACTGGAAGCCGTACATGGCGCCGTATTTCGAAGGCGGCAAGGACGACCCGAACCTGTGCCTGATCCGCGTGGAGGCCGAGAGCGCGGAATACTGGGACACGCCGGGCACGGTCGCCGGCAAGGCGCTGCAGTTCCTGCTGACGGCGGTGACGCATGATCCGGGCGTGCTGTCCGACAACCAGCGGATCAATCTGCAGTAGTCGGGTCGATACACCGCACGGAAGTCATCGCGATGACTGGAAGTCGCATGGCCGAACGACGTGCGGTCTTTTGATTGATCGCGTCGCACGTCCGTAATACGAAAAAGCCCGCGATCGCTCGCGGGCTTTTTCTCTGGGCTGCGGTCCGATCAGCGATCGCGACGCGGGCCGCGGAAGCCGCCGCGATCGCCCCGCCCACCCCGGTCCCCGCGGTCGCCCCGATCGCCCTCGCGCGGTGGCGCGCCATCGTCGCGACGCAGCTTGAGTTGCTGCCCGGCGACGCGCACGCGCTTGAGGTGTTCCATTGTTTCGCGCGGCATGCCTTCCGGCAGGTCGATGAGCGTGAAGTGGTCGCGGATGTCGATGCGGCCGATAAAGCGGCTTTCGAGATCCGCTTCGTTCGCGATCGCGCCGACGAGATTGCCCGGCTTCACGCCGTGCACGTGCCCGACTTCGACGCGGAACGTTTCCATGCCCGCCTCGGGGCCACGCTGCGGACGCTCGCGACGTGGTGCATCGTCGAACGCGCGCTCCGCATCGTTGCGCGGACGCGAATCATGCTCGAAGCGCGGTCCACGCGACTCGAAATCGCTCCCGCTGCGTGCGGGACGCTCCACCTGCTCGGGACGCGGACGACTGTCCTCGCGCTCGAAGCGTTGCGGGCGCTCGTCGCCCATCGGACCGCGTTCGATGCGCGGCGCCTGGTCGTCGCGTTCGGGGCGCGGCGCGCGACCGTAGGCACGATCACCGCCCTGTTCGGGGCGCGGACGATCATCGCGCTCGAAGCGGGCAGGGCGTTCGCTGCGATCCGGATACGGCTTGCCGTCGCGGTCCGGGCGCGGCGCGCGATCGTCGCGGTCGAAACGTGCCGGGCGCTCGCCGCGGCTGTCGCGTTCGAAACGGCCCGGACGATCCGGACGCGGACCGCGATCGCGATCCTGATGGCGCTCGCGATCCATGCGGTCGCGACGCTGGGCGTCGAGCAGCGGATCGTGGCCGGTCGCCATCAGCAGCGGCGACTCGCCCTGCAGCAGGTGCGCGAGGGCGGCGGCGATTTCCACCGCCGGCACGTTGCGCTCGTTCTCGAAGCGCTCGATGAGATCGCGGTAGGTCGGCAGCTCGGCGGATTCCAGCGCATCGGAAATGCGCTCCATGAACTTGTCGACGCGACGCGCATTCACCGACTCGATGCTCGGCGGCTCCATCTGCTCGATCGGCTGGCGCGTGGCACGTTCGATCGCGCGCAGCATGCCGCGCTCGCGCGGCGTCACGAACAGGATCGCTTCACCGGTGCGGCCCGCGCGGCCGGTACGGCCGATGCGGTGCACGTAGCTCTCGGTGTCGTACGGGATGTCGTAATTGAGGACGTGCGTGATGCGGTCGACGTCCAGACCGCGAGCCGCCACGTCGGTGGCGACCAGCACGTCGATGCGGCCGTCCTTGAGCTGCTGCACGATCTTCTCGCGCTGCGCCTGCTGGACATCGCCATTCAAAGCCGCCGCCGCGATGCCGCGCGCGGCGAGCTTTCCGGCGAGCTCCTCCGTCGCGATCTTGGTGCGCGCGAACACGATCATCGCGTCGAACGTCTCGGCTTCGAGCACACGCGTGATCGCGTCGATCTTGTGGTGCTGGCTGACGGCGACGTAGCGCTGGCGGATGTTCGCCGCGGTCGTCGTCGTCGCCTTGATGGCGATTTCGGTCGGATCCTTCAGGTAGGTCTGCGCGATGCGGCGGATCGGCGCCGGCATGGTGGCCGAGAACAGTGCGACCTGACGCGTCTCCGGCGTCGCCTTCATCACTGCTTCGACGTCGTCGATGAAGCCCATGCGCAGCATCTCGTCGGCCTCGTCGAGCACGACCATCGACAGCGCGGACAGATCGAGCGTGCCGCGCTTCATGTGGTCGATCACGCGGCCGGGCGTACCGACGATGACGTGCACGCCACGGCGCAGCGCCGCCAGCTGCGGCCCGTAACCCTGCCCACCGTAGATCGGCAGCACGTGGAAGTTGGGCAGGTAGGTCGCGTACTTCTGGAACGCCTCGGCCACCTGGATGGCGAGTTCGCGGGTCGGTGCCAGCACCAGGGCCTGCGGCTTGGTCTTGGCGGGATCGATGCGGGCCAGCACCGGCAATGCGAACGCGGCGGTCTTGCCGGTACCGGTCTGCGCCTGGCCGATGACGTCGCGGCCGGCGAGCAGCGGCGGGATGGTGGCGGCCTGGATCGGCGAGGGGGTTTCGTAGCCGACGTCGGCCAGCGCGCGCAGCAGCGGCGCGCCGAGGGCAAGGTCGGTGAAGGTGACGGAGGACGGGTCGGTTTCGGCGCTCATGGCGGCAGGACGTGGGCGCCGGTCGCGCCGGTCGGGGGGCGGCAGTCTACAGGCCCGCGCGCGACCGGGCCGTCGATGGCGACGTTTTCACGGTGTTTTCCGGGGAAAACGACGGCCGCCGTCGCGTGGGCGATGACGCCGCGCCGGCTACGATGCGCACCCGATGCGCGTGCAGCGTCCGCTTTCAGGGCCCCTGATGAGCCTGTCCGACCTCCACTTCGACAACCGCTTCGTGCACGAGCTACCGGGCGATCCGGCGCGCGGGAAGGCGGTGCGGCAGGTGCACGGCGCGCTGTGGTCGCCCGTCGACCCCGATCCCGTCGCTGCACCCCGCGTGCTCGCGGTGTCGCGCGAAATGCTGTCGACGCTGGGGCTCGACGCGCGCGATGCGGAATCGCCCGAATTCGCGCAGGTGTTCGGCGGCAATGCGCTGCTGGCCGGCATGCAGCCGTATGCCTCCAACTACGGGGGCCACCAGTTCGGCCACTGGGCCGGGCAGCTGGGCGACGGCCGCGCGATCACGCTGGGCGAAACCGTCAACGCGGCCGGCGAGCGCTGGGAGCTGCAGCTGAAGGGCGCCGGTCGCACGCCGTATTCGCGCACCGCCGACGGCCGCGCGGTGCTGCGTTCGTCGATCCGCGAGTTCCTGTGCAGCGAAGCCATGCATCACCTCGGCGTGCCGACGACGCGTGCGTTGAGCCTGGTTGCAACCGGTGAGGACGTCCTGCGCGACATGTTCTACGACGGTCATGCCGCGCCCGAGCCTGGTGCCGTCGTCTGCCGCGTCGCGCCGTCGTTCATCCGCTTCGGCCACTTCGAGTTGCCGGCGTCGCGCGGGGATATCGGCTTGCTGCGGCGGTTGGTCGAATTCTGTATTCGACGGGACTTTCCGCATCTGGATCCGGATGCGCCCGACGTCGTCTCGAAGTGGTTCGGCGAGATCTGCGAGCGCACTGCGGTGATGGTCGGCCACTGGATGCGCGTGGGCTTCGTGCACGGCGTGATGAACACTGACAACCTGTCGATCCTCGGGCTTACCATCGACTACGGCCCCTACGGATGGATCGACGACTACGACCCCGACTGGACACCGAACACCACCGACGCGCAGCGCCGTCGCTACCGGTTCGGTCAGCAGGCCGCGGTGGCGTACTGGAACCTCGGTCGACTTGCATCGGCGGTCGCCGCGCTCGATCCCGACGTCACGCCGCTGCAGGATGGGCTCGCGCGTTACGTCGCGACGTATGAACGCACCGAGCGCGACAACGCGGTCGCCAAGCTGGGGCTCGGCGAATTCCGCGAGGGCGACCTCGAGCTGGTGGAATCGCTGCAGCAATGGATGCGCGATACCGAGGTCGACATGACGCTGTTCTTCCGCGGCCTGATCGACGTCGATCCCGCGTCGCCCGATCTGTCATCCCTCGAGGCCGCGTACTACGACGACGCCAAGCGCGACGCCGGCCAGCCCGCGCTGCGCGACTGGCTCGCGCGCTACGCCGCGCGGCTCGCGGAGGGTCCATCGGCCGACGCACGCCGCGAGCAGATGCGTTGCGCCAACCCGCGCTACGTACTGCGCAACTACCTCGCGCAGCAGGTCATCGATCGCGCGACGGCCGGCGATCCCTCCGACATCGACGAACTGCTCGACGTCATGCGTCGGCCTTACGACGATCAGCCCGGCCGCGAGACATTCGCGCAGCGGCGGCCCGACTGGGCGCGCCACAAGGCCGGCTGTTCGATGCTCTCGTGCAGCTCGTGAGAAGGCGCCGGCACCGCGGCGCGTAGAATGGCGTCATGCCCCTGATCACCCTCCAGTCCGTCGACTTCAGCGTCGGCGGCCCGCTGCTGCTCGACCACGTCGATCTCTCGATCGATGCCGGCGAGCGCATCGCCGTCATCGGTCGCAACGGCGCCGGCAAGTCCACGCTGCTCAAGCTCATTTCCGGCGACCTGCGCGCGGACGATGGCGAAGTTCGCTACGAAGATGGCGTGCGCGTGGCCCGTCTCGAACAGGAAGTGCCGGTGGATACCGCGGGCGATGTGTTCGACGTCGTCGCCGGTGGCCTCGGCGAGCAGGGGGCGTTGCTCGCGCGTTTCCATCATCTGAGTCATGCGGCCGAAGTCGATGCCGTGGCGCTGGCCGAGGTCCAATCGCGCATCGAGGCGCTGGGTGCGTGGTCACTGGATCAGCGTGTCACCGAAACGCTGACGCGTCTCTCACTGGACGGGGATCTCGCGTTCGCCGGGCTTTCCGGTGGTATGCGACGTCGCGTCATGCTCGCGCGTGCTCTGGTCTCGGCGCCCGACGTGCTCCTGCTCGACGAACCGACCAACCACCTCGACATCGAATCGATCGACTGGCTGGAAGGCTTCCTGAAGTCGTGGCGCGGCACACTGATCTTCATCACCCACGATCGCCGTTTCATGCGTTCGCTGGCGACGCGCATCGTCGAGATCGACCGCGGCTCGCTAACGAGCTGGCCGGGCGACTGGGACAACTACCTGCGCCGACGCGAGGAACGCCTGCATGCCGAAGCGCAGGAGAACGCGCGCTTCGACAAGTTGCTCGCGCAGGAAGAGGTGTGGATCCGCCAGGGCATTAAGGCGCGCCGCACTCGCGATGAAGGCCGGGTACGCCGACTGAAGGCGATGCGCGACGAACGTGCGCAGCGTCGCGACCTCACCGGCAAGGTGCGAATGGAGGCTGCGCAGGCCGATGCTTCGGGCCGCAAGGTGATCGAGGCCAAGGACGTCAGCGTCGCGCTCGGTGGCCGCACGATCATCCGCGACTTCTCGACCACGATCTTCCGCGGCGACCGCATCGGCCTGATCGGACCGAACGGCAGCGGGAAGACCACGCTGCTGCGCACGCTGCTCGGCGATCTCGTGCCTGATTCGGGCGAGGTGCGTCCCGGTACCGGCCTGCAGATCGCCTACTTCGACCAGTACCGCGCGACGCTTCGCGATGACTGGAACGCGATCGAGAACGTGGCGGAAGGCCGCGAGTTCGTCGAGTTCAACGGCAAGCGCAAGCACATCATCGGCTACCTGCAGGACTTCCTGTTCACTCCGGAACGCGCCCGTGCGCCCATCACGCGACTGTCGGGCGGTGAGCGGAACCGCCTTCTGCTCGCACGCCTGTTCGCGCAGCCGTCCAATCTTCTGGTGATGGACGAACCGACCAACGATCTCGACGTCGAAACGTTGGAGCTGCTCGAGGAACTGCTGGGCGACTACGCGGGGACGTTGCTGCTGGTCAGTCACGACCGCGACTTCCTCGACAACGTGGTCACGTCGACCCTCGTGATGGAGGGCGATGGACGCGTCGGCGACTACGTCGGCGGCTACACCGACTGGCTGCGCCAGCGTCCGGTCTTCGGAGCGAAGTCGACGCGTGCCGAGCCGCCAAAGTCCGCGCCCGTCGCCGCCGTGACGCCGCCCAAGCGCAAGCTCAGCTACAAGGAATCCCGCGAGCTGGAGGCGTTGCCGGCCCGCATCGAAACACTGGAAGGTGACGTCGCGCGGCTTACGGACGCGCTGTCCGATCCTTCGTTCTACGCCCGCGATGCGGCCGCGATCACGGCGCACAACGCGGACATCGCCCGCGCACAGGCGGAGCTCGACGCGGCATATGCGCGCTGGGCGGAACTCGACGGCTAGGAGCTGTGATGCGTAATCGATGGACGACGATCGTGGTAGCGCTGGCACTGCTCGCCGCCGGTTGGTACGGCTGGCAGTGGAAGGTCCGCCACGACCATGACGCCTACGTTGCCGCCCAGCGCGCCCAGGGGCACACGACGCGCGTCGACATCGATACGCAGCAGCGCCTGTTCACCGCACGCGGCGATGACGGCCACATGCAGCGCGTCGACCTGACGCAGCTGGAAATGCTGATGCTGCATTCGCAGCCGGGTGAAACCGGTCTGTCGCTGATGACTCTGGAGACGCCACGTGGCCTTGTCAGCCTGCCGTACTACGGCATCGACGCCTGGCGCGTAGTGCAACAACTGCCGCCGCTGCTTCCGGGCCTCGACACCGACGTCGCTGCCGCGCAACTCAAGCGCTTCGAGCAAGAGCGCGACGTGGTCTGCGTGTTGTGGGCGTCCCCCGCGCGCGAGGTATTGCTGGAGAAGGCGGGACACCTGGCCGGCCATTGCTGGCAGCGCCCCGAAACCCCCTGATCAGCCTTCCGGCGTATAGCCCGTCGCGGCGTCCGCGCCGCCTTCGAACAGGAACTTTTCCATCTGCTCCGCCAGATACGCGCGGTGCTTGGGGTTCATGGGCGAAAGGCGGTTCTCGTTGATCAGCATGGTCTGGTGCGCCAACCATGCGGCCCAGGCCTGCTTGCCCACGTGCGCATAGACGCGACGCCCCAGCTCGCCCGGCCACGGCACGAAATCGAGGCCTTCGTCCTCGCGCTTGAGCCAGACGCAGTCGACGGTACGGGGCATATCAGGTCTCTAACAGGCGGTTGAGCAGGCTGCGCACGGGCGCGGGAATGCCGAGCGATGCGAGATCGTCGCGGGTCACCCACGTCGCCGCGTCGTCATCCGCGACGCGCGTGCTCGCGTCGACGCGATGCAGCCGCGGCCGCAGGGTGAGATGGTAGTGCGAGAAGGTGTGTGCGACATCGTCGAGCCACATCACCGCATCGCCGTGAACGCCACGGCCGCTGAGCCACGCATCCGCCGCGGCCTCGTCGTCGAACTGCGGCAGCGACCACAGCGCCGCCCAGATGCCGGTCGGTTCGCGGCGACGCAACAGCACGCGGTCGTCGGCGTCGCGTAGGACCAGCGCGACCGCCTGCCGTCGCGGCAATGTTTTCGCGGGACGTGGCGTCGGCAGTTCGTCCTGCCGGCCTTCGATGCGCGCGACGCAGTCGCTCTGGATCGGGCAGATCACGCAGGGCGGGCGTCGCGGGGTGCACAGCGTCGCGCCGAAATCCATCTGCGCCTGCGTGTAGTCGGCGAGACGGTCGTCGGGCAGATCACGCTCCGCGACATGCGCATTTGCGAACGCCCACAGCACGCGTTCGACCTTCGACGTACCGGGCCAGCCTTCGACGCCGTGATATCGCGCGAGCACGCGTTTGACGTTGCCATCAAGGATCGCGTGTCGATCGTTCCACGACTGCGCGGCGATCGCCGCGGCTGTACTGCGACCGATACCCGGAAGTCCAGCGAGCGCGTCGACATCGCGCGGTAGTTCGCCACCATGGTGCTCCATGCACAACTTCGCGGCGGCGTGCAGGTTGCGGGCGCGCGTGTAGTAGCCGAGCCCCGACCACAGCGCGAGTACCTGATCGAGCGGTGCGTCGGCGAGATCGCGCAGCACGGGCAGCGCGTCGACGAAGCGATGGAAATACGGAATGACGGTCGCGACCTGCGTCTGCTGCAGCATCACTTCCGACAGCCAGACGCGGTACGGCGTGCGCGGGTGTTGCCAGGGCAGGTCGTGGCGGCCGTTGACGTCGAACCACGCGAGCAGCCGCGCGGCGAAGCCCTCATTCGCCATCGGAGAACTCGACCTCGACGCCGTCCATCTTCACGGCCGGAAACTCTAGGCGCGGCGTCGATACACGGCCGTCGAGTGGCGGCAGCGGCGTGCCTTTCGACGATGCATCCAGCCAGGCGAGAACGCGTGGCAGGCGGAAGCGCCCGTCGAAACGCGTCGCGCCGGATTCGAGATGAAGCGAGGCATCACCGGAGAAATCGACTGGCCCGGTGTACGCGAGCTGCATCGGCAGCGGGCCGCGCGGGCTGTGCAACGGGGCGGGCAGCTCCGGCCAGCTCTGCGGCCAGCGCGCGATCGCGCCATCGAGCTGCAGCGACAGCGCGGACGTCCAGTCGAGTCGGCCGGACGCAGTGAGGTCCGGAATGCTGTCGCCCTTTCGGAACGCGAGTCCGAACGGTGCCAGATGCAGGCCCTGCGCATAGGTGGCGCGACCGCCGATGCCGAGTGCGAACGGAAGCGTGGTCGACGGCGAGACGTAGCGCGCGCGTGCGCTGAGCGAAATGGCGTTCAACGCGATGTCGTGGGTGAGGTCGGGCACGCCACGCAGTACGAGGTCCATGGGCAGCGACCAGTCAGGCCGTTGCACCGTCACGCGACCGGCGACGCCAAGGCCCGCAGGCATCTCCGGACGTGCGAGCGTCGCGGCGACTTCGAACGGAACGCGGGTTTCGCCCGCAACCATGCGACCACGCAACGTGCCGCGCACGATGCGGCGAGGCGCGAGGCGCGGCACGTCCACTGCAAGGCCGTCGATGATCCAGCCGTCGCCGGTGACGACGCCATCGCGCGCGACGAAGCCATCGGTCAGTGTGGGTGTCGGGCGCGTCGGCGTCGGCGGACGCGTCGCGAGCCAGCGCTGCAGTGCGCCGATGTCGAGCTGAGGATGATCGATTTCGATGCGATGCACGGTGACCTTCGCGCCGCGCGACCTGATCGTCGACAGCGGTACCGACATCGCGATGCGATCGGCTTTCAGCAGCGGCGTGGCGTCACCGTCGCGCTGTGCGGTCACCTCACGCAACACGAGTCGCGGTGTGTTGCCGAGCGTGTATTCGCTGACGCCCTTCGCGGTGATGCGCAGGCCGAGCACGCGACCCGCCTGGGACATCACCAGCGACGCGACCTGCCGAGGTCGCGTGGCCCAACGCGATAGGCCGGCGACCAGCACGATCGCGATGAGCAGTGCGATCCACCAGACGCGACGCCGCGACCGCGCGGGCGCGGCGAGCGGCGTCGGCGGGGCCGGCGCGCCGTCCGTCATCCGGCGCCCAGCGACTCCGGAAGCAGCGCGTCGACGAAGGCGGCGGCGTCGAACACGCGCAGATCTTCGGGGCGCTCGCCGATGCCAGCGAAGCGGATCGGGATGCCGAACTCGCGCGCCAGCGCGAACACCACGCCCCCCTTGGCGGTACCGTCGAGCTTGGTCACGACGAGGCCGGTGACGCCGATCGCCGCGTGGAACTGGCGCAGCTGCGAGAGCGCGTTCTGGCCCGTGGTGCCATCGATGACCAGCAGCACTTCGTGCGGCGCATTCGCGTCGAGCTTCTGCAGCACGCGCTTGATCTTGCCCAGTTCCGCCATCAGGCCCTGCTGCGTGTGCAGGCGGCCCGCGGTGTCGGCGATGAGGATTTCGGTGCCGCGCGCCTTCGCCGCCTGCAGCGCGTCGAACGCGACCGACGCGGCGTCGGCGTTCTGTCCCTGGGCCACCACCTGCACGCCGTTGCGCTCGCCCCAGGCCTGCAGCTGCGCGACCGCTGCGGCGCGGAAGGTGTCGCCCGCGGCGAGCATCAGCGTGCGGTTCTCGTCGCGGAACCGGCGCGCGAGCTTGCCGATCGTCGTGGTCTTGCCGACGCCGTTGACGCCGATCGTGAGCAGGACGAAGGGCTTGGCGTCGCGATCGATGACCAGCGGCTTCGCCACCGGCTCGAGTATCGCCAGGAGGTCGGCCCGCAGTGCGGCGAGCAGCGCGTTCGCGTCGGCGAACTCGCGCGCCTTCATGCGCTTGCGCAGGTCGCCGACGATCTCGGTGGTCGCGGTCACGCCGACGTCCGCGGTGATCAGCGCCGTCTCGATCTCGTCGAGCAGATCGTCGTCGAGCTTGGGATTGCGCGAGAACAGGCCGCCGAGCGAACGCGCGATCGCGTTGCCGCGCAGGCGCTCGAGCCAGCCGCGCTTGCCGGCGGGTGCCGCCACGGCGTTGGTCGCGACGCCGAGCAGCTCATCCGATGCGCGATCGGCAACGGGCGGCTCCTCGTCGATCACCGGTTCGGCGGGCGAGGGCAGCGCGCTGCCCAGCCATTCGCCGGCGGCATCGACCGATGCGGGATCGTTGACGCTGGCGTCGAGCGATTCCACCGCGGCCTCGGCCGCGGGGGTAGCGTCGCCGCCCGGAAACGCCGCGGCCAACTCCTCGGCGGACATGCGCCGCTCGGGGTCGGTCGGCTTCTTGCGGCGCAGAAAACTCAGCATCGGCAGGCGTCGGAATTAGGGGAAAATGGGCGCGACATGCTAGCACCGGCCCCCACGACGCTCCGATGAACACGCCCGCAGGGAAGGTCCGTCTCATCGGCGGGCGATGGCGCGGAACGCGCCTGGAGGTGCCGAACGTGGCGGGGCTGCGGCCTTCGTCCGACCGCGTGCGCGAGACCCTGTTCAATTGGCTGATGCCATGGCTGCCCGGCGCGCGCGTGGTCGATGTCTTCGCGGGCACCGGCGCTCTCGGGCTCGAGGCGCTCTCGCGCGGCGCCGACGCGGCCGTGATGATCGAACGCGATGCGGGCCTCGCCACCGCACTTCGCAATACGCTGCGCCGTCTCGAAGGCGGCGAGCGCGGGCAGGTGGTGCAGGGCGATGCGCTGGGCTGGCTGGCGACGTCGACCGCCACATTCGACATCGCCTTCGTCGACCCGCCGTTCGCAGGCGGGCTGTGGCCGCGGGTCTGGCCCGCGCTGGCGCCGCGGCTCGCGCCCGATGCGCTGGTGCACGTCGAAAGCCCGTCCGACCTCGACCCCGCCGTCCCTTCGAACTGGGAACTGCATCGCGAAGGGCGGACGCGGGACGTCCGTTACGCCCTCTACCGCGTGCCTTCACACGTCGCGGCCACTGCTACACTCGATCCTGAACCGACGGCCGGGGAGCCGTCGAACCCGCACGAGACGCCATGAGCGCGGCCCACCACCGCATCGCTGTCTATCCCGGCACGTTCGATCCGGTCACGAATGGTCACATCGACCTCGTCGACCGGGCCGCGCCGTTGTTCGACCGCCTGGTCATCGGCATTGCGGAAAGCCCGTCTAAGGGGCCGTCCATGCCCTTGGAGGTCCGCGTCGGCCTCGTGCGCGAAGCGGTCGCCCACCATCCCAACGTCGAAGTGCGCGGTTTCAACTCGCTGCTCGCGCATTTCGTCCGCGACGTCGGGGCCGGCGTGCTGCTGCGCGGCCTGCGTGCGGTGTCGGACTTCGAATACGAGTTCCAGATGGCGAGCATGAACCGCCATCTGATTCCGGAGGTCGAGACGCTGTTCCTGACTCCGGCCGAACAGTACGGCTTCATTTCTTCATCGCTGGTTCGCGAGATCGCCCGCCTCGGCGGGGACGTCTCGGGTTTCGTACCCCCGGCGGTGGCCTCCGCGCTGCAGGCCCATTGGCGGCGCATTTGATGTCAACCCCGAGGAAATACATGAAGACCACGACCCGCCTGTTGCTGCTCGCCGTGCTCGCCCTGCCGGTCCTGGCGGCGTGCAAGAAGGATGAAGGCACGCAGACCGCCCAGACGTCGAAGCCTGCCGTCGCCAAGCCGGCTTCTCCGACTGACGAGAACGCCTGGAACGCCTACATCACCGACCAGGTCACCCGCCACCTCGAAGGCGCGACCAGCACCTTCGCGTACACGCTGCCGGCGCCGGGTTCCGAGGGCTACGACGACTCCTTCCAGCGCGCGGTCGACAAGGCCAAGGAAGACGTGTCGCGTGGCGGCGTCGAGGGCACGCTGATGGCGTTCGGTTCGGCCGATTCGGCCAAGACCGCCGACATGATCGTCGCCGCGTTCAACGGCGCCGGCGTCGACACCATGAAGGGCGTGCGCGTGCTGTTCATCGGCGACGCGGCCGACAAGGATCGCGCTGAAGCCGCGGTCAAGCCATCGGGCGCCAAGTTCGAGTTCGCCGAGGCGAAGTAATTCGCAGCGACCTTCGCCCGTCTGCGACGGCCGGCCTCAGCGCCGGCCGTCGTCGTTTCCGGCGTCCCCCCAGCGTTTCGCGGGCGACAACCCGGCGTGCAGCGCGTGTCGGCGACCGCGGCGGCGGCGGGTGCGACAATCCCCCTCCGATCCCGATCCGGCGCGGCATGTCCCTCCGCATCAACGACCTCTGCGTGAACTGCGACGTGTGCGAGCCGGCCTGTCCCAACCAGGCGATCGCGCAGGGCGAGACCATTTACGTGATCGATCCGGCGCGCTGCACGGAATGCGTCGGTCACTTCGACGAGCCGCAGTGCGTCGTCGTCTGTCCCGTCGAATGCATCGACCCGGATCCCACCCATCCCGAAACCCGCGACGAGCTGCTGGCGAAAGCGATCGCGCTCGCCGGTGGCTCGCTGGAGACTCCATGAAGCGTCCTGTGCTGCACGTGCTCGCCATCGCCGTTTTCTCGCTGGTCGTCGCGCTGCCTGCGGCCGCGAAAGGCCCGGTGCCGGCGAAAACGGCCGCGACGACGACGCGCGGCGCGCACCCGCCCGGCGTAGCGATCGCCAGCGCGCACGCGCTCGCCACCGATGCCGGCATGGAGATGCTCCGCAAGGGCGGCAATGCGTTCGACGCGGCGGTCGCAGTGTCGGGCGTGCTGTCGGTGGTCGAGCCGGTGAGTTCGGGCATTGGTGGCGGCGGGTTCTTCCTCCTGCATGACGCGAACACCGGTCGCGACGTCTTCGTCGACGCGCGCGAAACCGCGCCGGAATCGGCCACGCCCGCGGCGTTCCTCGATGCCAAGGGCGATCTCGATCGCGACCGCGCGCAGAACGGCCCGTGGTCGGCCGGCATTCCCGGTCTACCCGCCGCGCTGGTGCACATCGCGCAGAAGTACGGAAAGCTGCCGCTGACGACGACACTGGCGCCGGCGATCCGCATCGCGCGCGAAGGCTTTCCCGTCTATCCGCGCCTCGAGAAGGGCTATGCGAGTCGGCGCACGGTGATGGAGCGCTATCGCGGCACGCGCGCGGTGTTCCTCGCTGACGGTGATCCGCCGAAGGTCGGCGAAACGTTCGAGCAACCGGAACTCGCGCACACGCTGGAGCTGATCGCGACCAGGGGTTTCGACGGCTTCTACCGCGGCGAAACCGCGACCAGGCTGCTCGCGGCGGTGACGGAGGAGGGCGGGCACTGGACCGCAGCCGAGCTGCAGAACTACCGCGTGCGCGAGCGCACGCCGCTCAAGTTCGATTACCGCGGCTGGAAGATCACGACCGCGCCGCCGCCGTCGTCCGGTGGCGTCGCGCTCGCTGAAATCCTGCAGACGGTATCGGGCTGGGACCTGCAGAAGCTCGACGCAGCGCATCGCACGCACATCCTCACCGAGGCCATGCGCCGCGCATTCCGCGACCGCACGATCTACCTCGGCGACCCGGACTTCGTGAAGATGCCGCTGTCGCGCCTGATGTCGCCGGATTACGCGGCCGGCCTGCGCGCCACCATCCACCCCGACAAGGCGACGCCGAGTGACCTGCTGCCGGGTCAGCCCGCGCCCTTGGAAGACGACGAGACCACCCACTTCTCGATCATGGACGCGCAGGGCAACCTGGTGTCGACGACGCAGACGGTCAACCTGACCTACGGCTCCGGCATGGTCGCGCCGGGAACGGGCGTGCTGCTCAACAACGAGATGGACGACTTCGCGCTCAAGCCGGGCACCGCGAACGCGTTCGGCGTCATGGGCTTCGAGGCGAATGCGCCCAAGGCCGGCAAGCGCATGCTGAGTTCGATGTCGCCGAGCTTCATGGAGTCGAAAGACAAGCTCGTCGTGATCGGCGCGCCCGGCGGCAGCCGCATCATCACCGAGGTCCTGCTCGGCATGCTCGGTTACGACGCGGGGCTTTCCGCGCAGCAGGTCGCTGCGCTGCCGCGCATCCACCATCAATGGCTGCCGGATGTGATCTCCGCCGAAGCTGGTGCACTCGATCCGCAAACGGTGACCGCACTCGAAGCGATGGGCCACAAGGTCAACGCCGCCGAGGCGAGCTGGGGCAACCTTCAGACGGTTGCCTGGGACAAGCGGGCGAACACGCTGGAGGGCGGCACCGATCCGCGCAATCCGAGCGGCAAGGCGGCCACCGACCTGCGGCCCAGCGGCGCCGAGCGCTGATCCTTCTTTCAGGGACGAGAGTCATGGCACTTCAATCACTGACCAACGCGCCCACGGATTTCGACTTCGTGATCGGCGACTGGCACGTCACGCACCGTCGCCTCAAGGAACGCCTCGCGAACTGCACGGAATGGGTGGAGTTCGACGGGGAGATGTCGACGCGCGCCGTGCTCGGCGGCTTCGGCAACATCGAAGACAACCTGCTCAAGTTTCCGGAAGGCGAATTCCGCGCGGTCGCGCTGCGCTCGTACGACGCCTCGAAGGGCACGTGGTCGATCTGGTGGCTGGACGGCCGCTTTCCGGATCGCGTCGACGTGCCGGTGGTGGGGCGCTTCGAAAACGGCGTCGGCACCTTCTTCGCGAATGACATGTTCGGCGACATGCCGATCGTCATCCGCTTCATCTGGTCGAAGACCAATGCCGACCACCTGCGCTGGGAACAGGCGTTCTCGGCCGACGGTGGCGCGAGCTGGGAAACCAACTGGACGATGGATTTCCGCCGCCGCGCCTAAGCGGTCGCGCGGAAAATCGACGGGCGGGCGTTAGCCTCGAAGCGGCCGTGGAATGATGGCGCTTTGCGAGGAGTCGACATGGACCCGTACAACAACACTGCCGCGCCCTCGCACGCCAACGGTGCGCTGTCGCTCAATGACACGATGGTCACCACCGCGCTGGAACTCCCCGGCATGCGCGTGGTGCGCAACCTGGGACTCGTGCGTGGCATCACCGTGCGATCGCGCTCGGTGGTCGGCAATTTCCTCGGCGGCATCCAGACGCTGTTCGGCGGCAACATCACCATCTACACGCAGCTCTGCGAGCAGGCGCGCATGGAGACCTACCGCGACATGATGCTGCACGCGCGCCAGCTGGGCGCGAATGCCGTCATCGCGGTGCGCTATGACGCGACGGAGCTTATGGCGGGACTCACCGAAGTCCTGTGCTACGGCACGGCCGTCGTCGTCGAGCCCGAACGCTGACATTCACCGCCTGTGAGACGCGGGCGGGCGACCCTGTCGCCATGCCTTCGTCCACCGGCCAGCCCTCGCTTTTCGCCACCGGCGACGTCGCCCTGTTCGACGACGCCGAGGGCGGCATCCGCTATCGCCCCGGCCTGATCGATGTCGACACGGCGTCGCGCTTGTTCCACGCGTTGCTGCAGAACGTCGAATGGCGCGCGCTGCAGCGGGAGATGTACGAGCGCACGGTCGATGTGCCGCGCCTCATCGCGTCGTACCCACTCGATGCGCCTGCATTGCCGTCGGCAGTCGGCGAAATACTCCAGGTCGTGCAACAGGTGGTCGATGCGCCGTTCGACTCGGTCGGCATCAACCTCTATCGCGACGGCGGCGACAGCGTCGCCCCGCACAGCGACACGCTGCACGCGCTGATGCCGCGGCAGCCGATCGCACTGGTTTCGCTCGGCGATGTGCGCGACATGGTGATCACGCCCAAGCCCGGCATTCGCGGACGACGCATCCGCCTGCCGCTCGAACCGGGCAGCCTGCTGCTGATGAGCCATGCCTCGCAGTCGACGCACGACCACGGCATCCCGAAGACGCGCGAGGCCGTTGGCCCGCGCATCAGCCTCGCGTTTCGCGTGCGCCAGCCGGGCGGTGACCTGCTGCGAGGCTATCGGCCTGCCGGCTGATCGGGCGGCCGTGAAGCGGCCGTGCATGGCTTACGGAAAACATGCGGGCGGGCCACGGCACATTGCCGGCGGAACAGCTGCGGAGATCACCGGTCGCACGTGCCATGAACGCCTAGACTCGCGATGTGACAGCGAACCCGAATCCTGCGACCACCGGCGGCGGCCATCGGCTGTTCTTCGCGCTGTGGCCGACGGATGACGTGCGCGTCGCGCTCGGTCGGGCCACGCACGGCGTGGAGATGTTCGTCGGGGCGGGTCGACGCACCGCGAGCGAAAAGCATCACCTGACGCTGCATTTTCTCGGCGGCTGGCCCGCCCCACCGGACGACGTGATTGAACAGGCATGTGATGCGGCGGCAACGGTGCGCGCCGACGCGCTCCGTCTTGTCATCGATCATGCGGGCGGTTTTGCAGCGGCACGCGTGGGTTGGCTTGCGCCTTCGGCCAATGCCGGGCTGGAGGCGCTGTGGGCTTCGCTCGGACGGGCGCTGGACGACGCAGGCATCCGCTATCGCTCGCACGAACGCTTTACCCCGCATGTGACGGTTCTACGCAACGTGCGGGGACGATTGGCGGAGGTCGCGATCGATCCCGTTCCGTGGTCCGTCCACGATTTCGTGCTCGTGCACAGCCACGACGGTTGCTACGACATCGTCGATCGCTGGCCGCTTCAGCCCTAGCGTTCACGGCGCGCACGCATTGCGCATGCAGCCTTTCGGCATGGCAAGCAAACAACTGCACATCGGCAGCGCAGGGTGGAGTCTGTCGCGGGCGAGCGCACCGTTCTTTCCCGGCGACGGCACCCATCTCGAACGCTATGCGCGGCGTTTCAACATGGCCGAGATCAATTCCTCGTTCTATCGGCCGCATCAGGCGTCCACGTACGGGAAGTGGGCGGCGAGCGTCCCGTCGGGCTTCCGGTTCGCAGTTAAGTTCCCGCGCGCGGCGACGCACGATGCGCGGCTACGCGGCTGCGTTCCGGTGATCGACACGTTCCTCTCGCAGGTAAGCGGGCTCGGTGATCGCCTCGGGCCGATCCTCGTGCAATTGCCGCCTAGCCTGCAGTTCGAGGCCCGCACCGCGAACGCGTTCTTCCGTGCACTGCGCGCTCGTTTCGACGGCGCCATCGTCTGCGAGCCTCGCCACGCATCGTGGTTCGAGAAGAAGACGGACGCGTTCTGGTCGCGCTTCGAGGTGTCCCGCGTCGCTGCCGACCCCGTGCGCGACGCGGAGGCGGCAAAGCCGGGCGGCGCCGGCCGCGTGCGCTACTGGCGCCTGCACGGCTCGCCGCGCATCTACTACGACGCGTACGGCGAAGAAGGACTGCAGCCCTGGGCGCGCGACATCCGCGCCGCGCGCCGCAAGGGTCACGACTGCTGGGTCGTGTTCGACAACACCGCGCACAGCCACGCGATTCCCGACGCGCTGCGACTGCAGGCGATGCTCACCCGCGCACGCAAGCCGGCGTGATCAGTCCTGCAGGTTCGCACCGCAGCCGCGGTAAACGCCGTCGCCGACGCTGAGCGTGACCGTCGCCTCGAAGGCCTGGCCGCTCATGCCGTCGCGACAACGCTCCTTGCGGATCTCGAGGCGCACGGCGCGACCCGAGACGTCCACGCCTTTATAGCCGTTCGCCGTTGCCGTGAGGGTCGCAGTGACGTGGTCCTGCCCGTAGTCGAGCAGCGCGTCGAGCTTCGGTGGCGTGCCGGCGATCAGGGCCATCCAGCCCGGCTCGCTACCGGCCGCGCGGAAGGTCGCGCCGGTCAGCACCGCCTGGTTCCATGGCGAAGCCTGCCTCGCCTGCACGCAATCGCGTGCGGCTTCACCCGTCAACGTGAGGGTGCCCGTCGCGCCCTTGGTCCAGAACTCGTTGCCGTGGGCATCGGCGTAGCGCGCACCGGACGCCGACATCGCGATCGGCAGCGTGAGCGACGCGCCGTTGTACGCGAGTCGAACCTGCTTGGGCGTGTCGTCGAAGCGCGACATCACGCCGAGGTCGCCGCATTCCCAGTGCGCGATCGGTCCACTGGGCTCGACGGGCGCCGCATCGCCGGCCGTCGCGCGACGCATGCGCACTTCGACGACGTCCCCGCCGGGCATGGCGCCGACCGGCGCAGGCGTTTCGAACCAGCGCTGGCCGTCCGGACCGATCAGCGTCGCGCGCACGGCATAACCGGCGGGATGCGGTGTCGACGGAACGGGGAGTTCGAACGGGTAGGGCGGACCGGCGACGTCGCCCAGTGTCTTGCTGGTGGCGACCGACCCCGACGCCGCGTCGAGCAGCTCCACCATGAGCGACGCACCCGGCGGCATCTTGATGCGTTCCACGTACGTCGCGATGCCGTGGATGGGTGCGATTGATGCGGTCGCACGCGGCGGCGGAGGTGGCGCGTCGCCCGACGCTGCGGGTGCGGCGCCGGACGGCGAATCGGGCGAGCGCGCGTTGCAGCCCGCGAACAACGCGGTGCAGGCAAGGAAGAACAGAACGGATCGTGTGGTCATGACGTCACCTCTGCACGCACGATGCCGCCGGTCGCGTTCATCCCGCGTCAGCGCGGTGCCGTGTCCACGCGCAGCACCGGATACAGGCCGTAGCGCTCGTCCCACGCGCTGTGGCGGCGGTAGAAGAACTCGAGCCGCTGCTCGGGACTCTTCGCGAAATCCGGATCATCCTTCAGGCGCTTGTCGAATTCGGCCCGCAGCGCGGGATCGGCGGCGAGCATCTTTTCCGCTTCTTCCTCGGCGACGTAATCCTCCATGTATTCCTTGCGCTCGAACGCCGTGTTCGTGCGGCCCCACGCGGCGATCGCGTCGGGTGCGGTGGGTTCGAGCAGGCCCATCACCAGTCGCGCCTTCGGCTGCGCGATCGGTACGAACAGCGCGCCGGCGACGAGCGAACGCGTTTCGGGCGTCCACGTGCCCTGCGCGTCCAGGCGCTGGTGGCCCTCGAACGAATCCGACGAGAACTTGATCGTGCTCGCACGCCAGCTCTGTGCGGCGATGTTGTCGAGCGGCGCGTCCAGGCGCGTGTACCGGATGCGGTGTGCGTCGAGCGTCGGCTTGACCATGTCGATCCACGCGGCAGGCACGACGTAGCCGGCGCGCGGTGCATTGGCACTGATGCGCGGAACGACGACGTCGTGCAGAGGGATGCGCCAGATCTGCGGCTTGCTCTCGTCATAGCGCGTCATCAACGCGCCGGAGACCGTCGACGGCGTGCGCGTGTAGGCGTAGCCCTTGAAGTCGATCGTACGTGCGGCCTCGGTGGCCTTGTAGTCGAGTGGCACCGACGTTCCGGCCAGCTTGGTCGCGCGATCGTCGGCCTCACGCTCAAGACGCTGCCAGGCAACGCCGTTCGCGGCCACCTGCTCGAGCACCGCGATGATCGCGTTGTGCGTCGTGTTGACGCGGTAGGCGTACGGCCGCCACGAATGCGTTTCGACCAGCATCGCCATGCGGTTGCGCAGCTGCATGTAGCCCAGCGAGAAACGCGGCGTCGACACGCCGTCCTCGAAGCCGGACGACGGGTCGTCGCCCTTCACGAACGACGGATAGAAGGGCAGCGGCAGCGCGCCCTGTCTGGTGAGTCGATCGATCGTGCCATGGCGCAGCGCGCGACCGGCGACCCGCAGCTTCTCGTCGCCCGAGTTCACCGGTTCGACCTGCACCGCGACATCGTGCTGGAACTTCGCGCCGTCGGTGACGTGCAGGTCGACGTACGCGACCGGATCCCAGCGCTCGATCAGCGCGAGCATCGCGCGCATCTCCGGCGCGTCGGCCTTCATGTAGTCGCGATTGAGGTTGAGGTTCTGCGCGGTGGCGCGCCAGCCCATTTCCTCGGGCCCGCGCTGGTTCGGGCGGTTCCAGGCCTTGAAGCGTTCGTGGCCATCGATGTTGAACACCGGCACGAACACGAAGACCTGACGGTCGAGCACACCCTTCGCGAGCTTGCCGTCGAGCATTTCCCGCAGTGCGAGGAAGCCGGCGTCCTTGCCGTCGATCTCGCCGGCGTGGATGCCGCCCTGCATCAGCGTCACCGGCAGGTTCTTCGCACGCGCGGCTTCGGGCGTCAGAGCGCCGGAGGTCGAGGCGATCAGCGCCTTCATCGGCCGGCCTTCCGGCGTGGTGCCGAAGGTCTCGCAGCGCACCGCGTTCGGGTACTTGGCGGCGAAGGCGTCGCAAAGGGCGATGACCTCGTCGTAACGCCCCGTACGCACGAATCCGCTGCGCTCGGCGACGGTGGTGAGCGCGTCCTGCGCGAAGACGGGGAGGGCGACGGCGAGCAGGGCAACGAGCAGCGGCGTGCGGTTCATCGGCGGCGGGATCGGCAAGGGAGCCGGGATGGTAGCCGGCTGGCCGTGCGATCATCGCCGTCCGTCCCGTCCAGAGTGTTCCGATGCGCACCCTGTACTACGCCCCCGGCGCGGCGAGCTTCGTCGTGCACTGGCTGCTGATCGAGCTGGGCCTCGACGCCGAGCTTCGCAAGGTCGACACAGCGGCCGGCGAACAGAAGAGCCCCGAATACCTCGCGCTCAATCCGAACGGCGTCGTGCCCACGTTCGTCGATGAAGGCCGACCGATGTTCGAAGCCGCGGCCATCATCATGACGCTGGGTGACCGCTACGCGTCCGGCCGCCTTGCGCCGATGTTCGACGCACCAGAGCGCGCGACCTATAACCAGTGGATGTTCCACCTCGCGAATGCGGTGCAACCGTTGTTTCGCATCTGGTGGTATCCGCACGAGCCGGCAGGCGAGGCCAATGCGGAGCTGGTGCGCCAGCAGGTGATCCCGCGCATCGAAGCGGCATGGCAGCGTCTCGACGACCACCTCGCCAAGAACGGGCCCTACCTGCTGGGTGGACAGCCGAGCATCGCCGACTTCTACCTGACGATGCTGATGCGCTGGTCGCGCAACATGCCCAAGCCCGCGGACCGCTTTCCGCATCTGGGCGCGCTCGCTGCCAAGATGAAGGCGCGACCCTCGTTCGCCACGCTCTACGAGCGCGAAGGCCTCACCGACTGGGCCTGACGGCCGGACGCCCGACTGCATGCTGACTCTTCTCATCATTGCCGTGACCGCGATCGTTTCATGGCTCGCGTTCCAGAACGGCCGGCTCGCCGAACGCCTGATTTTGTGGCCGCCCGCGGTGAAACGGGGACAGGTCGATCGGCTGCTCACGCATGGCTTCATCCATGCGGACCTGTCGCACCTGTTCTTCAACATGCTGACACTGTTCTTCTTCGGTCGCCTGACCGAGCAGGTCATCGAAAGCCTCGCCGGCCCGGTCGTGTTCGTCTTCTTCTACGTGTCCGCGGTGGTCGTCGCGATCCTGCCGAGCTACCTGCGTCATCGCGACGACAGCCGTTATCGCAGCCTCGGTGCGTCCGGCGCGGTCGCTGCCATGTTGTTCGCCGCGATCCTGATCGATCCGTGGATGATGATCTTCATCCCGATCCCCGTGCCCGGCGTCCTCTACGGCATCGGCTACGTCGGCTGGTCGTGGTGGGCCGATCGCAACAGCCAGGATGGCGTGAACCACAACGCGCACCTGTCCGGCGCGATCTACGGCGTGCTGTTCATGCTGGTCATGAATCCCGCGGTGGGCCCGCACTTCCTCGCCGCGCTGATGTCGCCGCACTTCTGACGCTCACCGCGTCTGCATCACGGCCGGTGTCTGCTCACCGCTTTCGACACGAGGAGCCTTCGATGGACATCCAGCACCAGCCCGAGAACGAGCGTTTCGTCGTGCTCACCGACGGCCACGAGGCCGAGATGAACTACCGCCGCGAGGGCGACGTCCTGGTCATCACGCACACCGGCGTTCCGTCCGAAATCGGCGGGCGCGGCATCGCGGGTGACCTGGTGCGTGCCGGCTTCGACTACGCGCGTGCCCACGGCCTCCGTGTCCGTCCGGCCTGCAGCTACGCGGTCGCCTGGGCGCAGCGCCACCCCGACTATGCGGACGTGCTCGCAAGCTGACCGCTGCACGCAGCGCGCGGTTGTGACAGCATCCGCGCCCCACGCCGGCCCGACCCCGCCATGCGAATCAGCAAATACATCAGCGACACCGGCCTCTGCTCGCGACGCGAAGCGGACCGCCTGATCGCGGAAGGCCGCGTCACCGTCAACGGCCTGCGCGCCCGCGTCGGCGCGGAAATGGCCGAAGGCGACGAGGTGCTGCTCGACGGGCAGAAGCTCGCCGTTCGCAAGGCGGCACCGGGCAAGCGTCGCCATGTCTACATCGCGCTCAACAAGCCGGTGGGCGTGACCTGCACGACCGAGAGTTCAGTCCCCGGCAACATCGTGGAGTTCGTCGGCCACCAGGAGCGCATCTTTCCGATCGGCCGCCTCGACAAGGATTCCGAAGGCCTGATCCTGCTCACCAGCAACGGCGACATCGTCAACGAGATCCTGCGCGCGGAGAACAAGCTGGAGAAGGAATACCTGGTCGCGGTGAATAACCCGGTGACCGACGAATTCCTGCGCGGCATGGCGCGTGGCGTGCCGGTGCATGGGCAGATGACGCTGCCGTGCCGCACCGGAAAGCTCGGGCGCTTCGGTTTCCGCATCACGCTGGTGCAGGGCCTGAACCGGCAGATCCGCCTGATGGCCGCGCACTTCGGTTATCGGGTCAAGACGCTGGTGCGCGTGCGCATCGGCGGCGTCAAGCTCGCCCATCTGAAGGTCGGGCAGTGGCGCAACCTCACCGACGCCGAACTGCACGGGCTGGTGCCGGGTCGTACCGACTGGTAGTCGCGTGGATGCGGGCGTCACACGCGGCCCATTAATTTCGCGTCGACGCCCCGTTCAATTCGACGCTGCATGACCCCCTCTTCGATGATTTCCCGCCGTGCGCCCTGGCTGGCCGCGTCCGCGGTCGCCTGCGTGTTGCTTGTCGCCTGCCAGAAGCACGACGCCTCGACGCCGGGAGCGCGGTCGGCTGCATCGCCGACGGCCGCGATCCCGGCGACATCGCGCGTGGAGATCAAGGACGTGCTCGACACCTCGTCGAAGCACGTCATCGGCGTCAGCTACCCCAAGGACCTGTCGAAATATCCCGGGCTCGCCGCACTCGCGCAGCGTTACGCCGCGCAGGCGCGCCAGCAGGTGCTCGACGCCGAACGCCAGCGCCCGCCGGGCACGGCTGCGGGGCCGTACGAGCTGTCGCTGGAGTTCCAGCTTCGCCACGAATCGCCGCAGCTCGTTGTGCTCGCGGTCGACGGCAGCACCTTTACCGGCGGCGCGCACAGCACGCCGATGATCCAGCGCTGGGTCTGGCTGCCTGCGCAGAACCGCCAGCTGACCGCCGCCGAGCTGTTCCCGCAGGCGCAGAGCTGGCAGCGCATCGCGACCGACGTGCGCACGCAGCTGCAGACCGAACTGCAGCAGCGCCTGGACGCCGATGAGATCGCGCCGCATGAGCGCGCGCAGCTGCTGAAGTCGGCGACGGCGATGATCGAAGGCGGCACCGAACCGAAGGCCGACGATTTCGCGGTGTTCGAGCCGGTCTTCGACGACGCCGGGCACATCAGCGCGCTGCGCTTCGTGTTCCCGCCGTACCAGGTCGGGCCGTTTTCCGATGGCACCCACACGGTCGAGTTGCCGGCGGCGCAGCTGGTGCAGGACGTCGCTCCGGCGTACCGCGCACTGTTCGCGACAACCGGCTGATGACGCCGCGTCCGGCGACGCACGCCCCGGCGACGCGCACTCGCGCGCCGGCCGCGCGTCGACGAGACGAACGCTTTCCCGACGTCCCCGAAGGCACCGCCCCTGAACCCGCCGGCAGCAGCCTGCGCGCACTTCGCGAGGCGGCCGAGGCCTGCAAGCGCTGCGACCTGTGGCGGCCCGCCACGCAGACCGTGTTCGGCCGCGGCTCGCCGAAAGCGCGCATCTTCGTCGTCGGCGAACAACCGGGCGACAGCGAGGACATCGCGGGCGAGCCCTTCGTGGGTCCGGCGGGTCAATTGTTCGATCGTGCGCTCGATGAGCTCGGCATCGATCGCAAGACGATGTACGTCACCAATGCGGTGAAGCACTTCAAGTTCGAACCGCGCGGCAAGCGACGCATCCACAAGCAGCCCGATCCTGCCGAGCAGAAGGCCTGCCACCTCTGGTTGGAGCGCGAACTGAAAGCGGTGAAGGCCGACGTGATCGTGTGCCTCGGAGCGATCGCGGCGAAGGCGATCTTCGGCTCCAAGTTCGCGCTGATGAAACAGCACGGGCAATGGCAGTCGCTGCCGGACGGCCGTCGTGCCTTTGCGACCGTGCACCCGTCCTGGGTGCTGCGCCAGCGCGGCGATGCCGATCGCCGCGCGGCGTACCGAACGTTCCGCGATGACCTGGCGCTGCTCAGCGAGATGAACGACGACGGCTGAGCCCGCGCCGGCCGCGTCTCACGGGCCGAGACGCGCCATCGCCACTATCGGCCGCTCCCCGACGGAGCCGGCCGTGAATACGATCGACAAGCTCGCGATCCTCGCCGACGCCGCCAAGTACGACGCGTCCTGTGCATCGAGCGGCGGCAAGGTGCGCGACTCGTCGGGCACGGGCGGTATCGGCAGCACCGGCGGCATGGGCATCTGCCATTCCTACACGCCCGACGGCCGGTGCGTGTCGCTGCTGAAGATCCTGCTCACGAACTTCTGCGTCTACGACTGCGCGTACTGCGTCAACCGGCGGAGCAGCAACGTGCGTCGTGCGCGCTTCGCCACCGACGAAGTCGTGCGGCTGACGCTCGATTTCTACCGTCGCAACTATATCGAAGGCCTGTTCCTCTCGAGCGGCATCATCCGCAATGCGGACTACACGATGGAGGAGCTGGTGGAAGTCGCGCGCTCGTTGCGCGAGGACCACGCTTTCGGCGGCTACATCCATCTGAAGACGATTCCGGAAGCCTCACCGGAGCTGCTCGCCGCAGCGGGCCGACACGCTGATCGGCTCAGCATCAACATCGAATTGCCGACCGAAGGCGGGCTGTCGTCGCTCGCGCCGGAAAAGACGTCGCGCAGCATTCGCGGCGCGATGGGGCAGCTGCGCTGGCGCATCGAGGAAGCGAAGGAAGAGCGAAAGGCCACCCGCCACGCGCCGGTTTTCGCGCCGGCGGGGCAGAGTACCCAGATGATCGTCGGCGCGGACGATGCGGACGACCGCAGCATCCTCGACACCAGCGCGAACCTCTACGGCAACTATCGACTGCGGCGCGTCTACTACTCGGCCTTCAGTCCGATTCCCGATGCGTCAGTTGCGCTGCCGCTGAAATCGCCGCCGCTGGTGCGCGAACATCGCCTGTATCAGGCCGACTGGTTGATGCGCTTCTACGGCTTCGATGTCGATGAAATCGCGCCGCGCGATTCCGGCGCGGCCATGCTCGATCTCGACATCGATCCCAAGCTCGCCTGGGCGCTGCGCCATCCGGCGAAGTTTCCGGTCGACGTGAACACCGCGCCGCAGGAAATGCTGCTGCGCGTGCCGGGCCTCGGCACCAAGACCGTCAAGCGCGTGCTGTCGTCGCGCCGCTTCGCGCGCCTGCGCTTCGACGATCTGGCGCGCTTGGGCGCCAGCCTGCGCAAGGTCGGGCCATTCGTGCAGACGCTCGATCATCGTCCGAGCGGCACGCTTGAACGCCCGGACCGTCTGCGTGCCAGCCTCGCGCCGCCACCGATGCAGGCGACGCTGTTCTGATGTGGCGTGCAGTCGTCGAGCCGGCATGGGACCTTGGCGCGTGGCGTGATGCGGCGCGTCGCGCGCTGCAGGCGGGCATCGCGCCGGAGTCGATTGAATGGAACGGTGATGTCGACGGCCTGCTCGGCGGGCGTGCGCTCGACGATGCTCCGGTCGTGCACGCCGCACCGAACGTTCCCGGTGCGTTCCTTCGACTTGCGCAGGCCGTGGTCGCGCACCGCGATTTGCAGCGGCACGCGCTGCTGTACCGGTTGCTGTGGCGCATCACGCAGGGCGAGACGTCGCTGCTCGAGCACAACGCCGATGTCGAGGTGCGTCGCGCGGCACAGATGGAAAAGGCGGTGCACCGCGATTCGCACAAGATGAAGGCGTTCGTGCGCTTCCGCGAAGTGCCGGGCGAAGCGAACACGTTCGTCGCCTGGTACGAGCCGGATCATCACGTCGTCGATCTGGTCGCGCCATTCTTTGCCAAGCGCTTCGCCGGCATGCGCTGGGCGATCCTCACGCCGTACCGGCGCGCGATCTGGGATGGCGAGGCGCTTGCACTCGGCGATGGGGGCGATCGCAGCGAAGTGCCACGCGAGGATGCGGGCGAGGCGCTATGGCGGCGCTATTACGCGAGCATCTTCAATCCCGCACGATTGAATCCGCGCGCGATGAAGGCCGAGATGCCGGTGCGGTTCTGGAAGCACCTGCCCGAAGCGCAGGATCTGCCCGAGCTGATGCGCGATGCTTCGCGTCGCGTCGATGCGATGGTGGCGCGCTCGCCCGAGCCGGCGAGACGCGTGATTCCGGCGCCGGTCTTTGCGCAGGCAACGCCGGTCGACGATCTCGACGCGTTGCATCTCGCGCTTCGTGACTGTCGCAACTGCCCGCTGTGGCAGCCGGCGACGCAGGCGGTGCCGGGCGAAGGTCCGCGTGATGCGCGCATCGTCTTCGTCGGTGAACAGCCGGGCGACGAGGAAGACCTGTGCGGTCGGCCGTTCGCTGGGCCCGCCGGTCGCCTGTTCGACCGCGCGATGGCGGAGGCGGGACTGGATCGCAGTGCCGTGTATGTCACCAACGCGGTCAAGCATTTCAAGTTCGAGCAGCGCGGCAAGCGGCGCATCCACCAGCGCGCGAACGCAGCGGAACAGGCGGCGTGTCGTGGCTGGCTGGAGCGAGAGCTGGAACTGCTGCAGCCCGAATACATCGTCGGCCTCGGCGCGACGGCGGCGACGGCACTGCTCGGTCGTGGGTTTCCGTTGATGCGCGAACGCGGACGCTGGCATCCGGCGCCGGATGGCACGCCCGTGCTCGCGACGGTGCATCCGTCGTGGGTGCTGCGACAGCCGCTGGATGTACAGGACGAGGCGTACCGCGGTCTGCTCGAGGATCTGCGTCGTGTGGCGCACGCAACGCCGAGGGACGCGCCGACGCTCGCAACACCTGCATTGATCGGCGCGGACTAGCATCCGACCTTCGTCC
The DNA here is from genome assembly GCF_003367355.1 of Lysobacter sp. TY2-98. Classification (NCBI taxonomy): domain Bacteria; kingdom Pseudomonadati; phylum Pseudomonadota; class Gammaproteobacteria; order Lysobacterales; family Lysobacteraceae; genus Lysobacter; species Lysobacter sp. TY2-98. Next base: position 1,474,173 of record NZ_CP031413.1, on the reverse strand, counting down.
CCGCGGAGAAGCGCCATGTCGTTCAACCCCGTCAACTGGTTCGAGATCTACGTCGACGACATGGCGCGCGCACGCCGCTTCTACGAGACGGTGCTGGAGCGCCGTCTCTCGCAGCTGCCGTCGCCCGAGATCCAGATGTGGGCGTTCGACGCCACGCCCGATCAGCCCGGCGCCGGCGGCGCGCTGGTGCACTACGACGGACTGAAGGCAGGCGGTGCATCGACGATCGTCTACTTCCGCACAGCCGACTGCGCCGTCGAGGCGTCACGCGTGGAAGCGGCTGGGGGCCGCATCCACAAGCCCAAGATGTCGATCGGGCCGTACGGATTCATCGCGCTCGCCGTCGACACCGAGGGCAACATGTTCGGCCTGCACTCGATGGCGTGAAGGCGCGCGTTCGGACGAACGGTCGCGAACGCGGGTTGCCTGCTGCTGGAATCGCGGGCAGGATCGACCCATGGTCTCGACGCCCGCCCTCGCATTGAACGCCGCCCGCTTCGGGCGCGTCGACGCGCGCGTCAATAACAATCGCAATAACGCCAGCCTCCCGCGGGCCGGCGATTAGCGCGCGCAACACACGCTGATCGACCACGAAGCCCGCACTGAGAAGTGCGGGCTTCTTCGTTTCTGCATCCCGAACATCAAACCCCACGAAGAAGGCTCCCCACCATGTGCTCGATCCTCGCCGCGTTCGACCTCCGTCCCGACGCCGATCTCCACGTGCTTCGGCCCCTCGCGCTCGCCATGTCGGCGCGACAACGCCATCGCGGCCCCGACTGGAGTGGCGTGCACGCCGACGACGCGGCGCTGCTGGTGCACGAGCGCCTCGCCATCGTCGACCCGGTTGGCGGCGCGCAGCCGATCGTGTCGCAGGACGGCCGCGTCGTGCTCGCGGTCAACGGCGAGATCTACAACCACCGCGAGCTGCGTGCGTCCATGCCGGACTACGCGTTCACCACCGGCTCGGACTGCGAACCGATCAGCGCGCTCTACACGCATGAGGCCGACATCGGCGCGTGGCTCGACCGGCTCAACGGCATCTTCGCGTTCGCGCTGTGGGATCGCGAAGCGCGCCGCTTCGTGATCGCGCGCGATCCGATCGGCGTCTGCCCGTTGTACTGGGGGCACGATGCCGATGGTCGCGTGTGGGTGGCATCGGAAATGAAGGCGATCGCGCGCAACTGCCCCGACGTGGGCCCCTTCCCGCCTGGGCACTGGTACGACAGCGCGACCGGTCAGCTCCGTCGCTACCACGTGCGTGACTGGCGTCGCTTCGAAGCGACCGAAGGCGTGCAGGTATCGAAGGCCGAGCTACGCGACGCGTTCGAACGCGCCGTGCATCGCCAGATGATGAGCGACGTGCCGTACGGCGTATTGCTGTCCGGCGGCCTGGATTCGTCGCTGGTCGCCGCCGTCGCCGCACGTTATGCGCGGCGTCGCATCGAGGACGACGATCAGAGTGAGGCGTGGTGGCCGCGCCTGCACTCGTTCGCGATCGGTCTCGAAGGCTCACCGGATCTCGCCGCTGCGCAGATCGCGGCCGATGCGATCGGCACCGTGCATCACGGCTTCACTTACACGGTGGAGGAGGGCATCGACGCACTGCCCGAAGTCATCCGTCACATCGAAACATATGACGTCACCACGATCCGCGCGTCGACACCGATGTTCCTGCTCGCGCGCCGCATCCGTGCCATGGGCATCAAGATGGTGCTGTCGGGCGAGGGCAGCGACGAAATCTTCGGCGGCTATCTCTATTTCCACAAGGCGCCGAACGCGCGCGAATTCCACGAGGAAACGGTGCGCAAGCTCGAGGCGCTGCACCAGTTCGACTGCCTGCGCGCGAACAAGTCGATGATGGCCTGGGGTGTGGAAGCACGCGTGCCGTTCCTCGACACCGAGTTCCTCGACGTCGCCATGCACATGGACGCGACCGCGAAGATGGCGGGCAAGGGCCGCATCGAGAAGGCCGTGCTGCGCGAAGCATTCGAAGGTGCGCTGCCCGATTCCATCCTGTGGCGGCAGAAGGAGCAGTTCAGCGACGGCGTCGGCTACGGCTGGATCGATTCGCTGAAGGCGCATGCCGACGCGCAGGTGACCGATGCCGCGCTCGCCACCGCCGAGTTCCGCTACCCGATCAACCCGCCCCAGGCCAAGGAGGCCTACCTCTACCGGACGCTGTTCGAGCGCTGGTATCCGGGCGAGGCCTGTGCGCGCACGGTGCCGGGCGGCAAGTCGATCGCCTGCTCGACGCCGGCCGCGATCGCTTGGGACGCTGCCTTCGCGAATGCCGCCGATCCGTCGGGCCGCGCGGTTGCTGGCGTCCACGAAGCGGCACTGGCACCGGCAGGCGAGACGCGCGTCACGGCTGCATGACTCAAGACCGGCCCGCCCGCGCCCGTTAACGATCGGGAGAACGCGGGCGTGGCGGGTGCCTTGGGGTGCCCGGCCGTTCCGCCTGTAGTGACCGGAGCGGCATGACTTCCACAATGGCGAGCACCAGCACATCCGCCGTCGGCGCCCGTCCGGCGCGCGAGCGGCGCCGGCTGCGGCTGCTCGCCGTGGGCTGGGGACTGGCCGCGCTCCTGCCGGTGATCGCCGTCGTGCTCGCGGTCACCGACTATCGCGAATACCAGGACGCGCGCGAGGTTCGCAGCCGGCTGGTCGCCGACGCGGTACAGCGCCAGCTCCTCGATCGACTCGGGCTGCTCGGACGCCAGCTGGCGGGCGCGGCCTCCACGTCGGATGGCACCGCACTCGTGCCGATGGCCGACGTCACGGTCACGCCGGCAACCGCGGCGGATTCGATGGGCGCATCCGGGGCGCGCGTGGGCGCGCCGACGCGCATCGGCGGACGGTGGCGCCTTCCGGTCTCGCGTCGCGTGGGCGACCGCATCGTCCGGGCGACGATCGACCCCGAAGTACTCACCGCCGTCGTCCGCGGGTACCGCCTGGATCGGCACGATTTTGTAAGCCTCGTGCAGGACAGCCGCGTGCTCGTCGCGCGCTGGCCGCGCACGGAACGCGGCCTGGGCTCGCCCGTAGGCCGCTCGCCGCTGTTCGAACCGCACTACGCGCGCCTGCGCGAAGGGCGCTACGTCTCGGCGACGCTGAGCGACGGACGCTGGCGGGAGCATGCGTTCCGCCGGCTGCCAGGCACCGGCCTCGCGATCATCGTGGGCACCGAACCGCCGCAGATGCTGGACCTCTGGGGCCGGCCCGCGGGCGCGATCTGCATCATCGCGCTGCTGCTGGCGCTCGCGTGGAGCTGGCTGGTCCGCCGCTTCGATCGCGTGCTGCACCAGCTCGAGAACCGCGAGGAGCGCTTGGAGCAGGCGAAGACGCTCGCCATGCTCGGCGAATACGAATGGGATCCGCGCACCGGGATCATCCAGGTCAGCCGCCAGGGCGCGCGGATCTACGGCCTGCCGGAAACCACCCGCGCGATGCCGCTGGACGACGTCATGGAGCTGGTGCATCCCGACGACCACGCGATCGTGCAAGCGGGCGGTGTCGAGGTCATGGCCAGCGGCGGCCCCACCGACGTCCAGTTCCGCATCCGCCGTACCGATGGCGCCGAGCGTGTCGTTCTCGCGCGGTCGCTCGTCACGCACGACGAGTATGGCCAGACGATCGTGCGCGGCATCCAGCAGGACGTAACCGAACTGGTCGAAGCCCGCGAGCGCGCGCACGAAGCGGAGGAGGAGTACCGCTTCCTCTTCGAACACAACCCGCTGCCGATGTGGGTGTTCGACCGCGACACGCTGCAGATCCTCGCGATCAACGACGCGATGGTTTCGCACTACGGCTACACGCGCGACGAACTGATCGGCGCGAGCATGCTGTCCTTCCGCCCCGACTCCGAGCACGAGGCGGTGCGCGCCGCGGCGGCGGACGCCTCTTCGCGCCGCCCGCAGGGCAAGGTGTGGACGCACCTGCATCGCAATGGCCATGTCATGCGCATGGCCATCTACAACCATGACATCGACTTCCACGGCCGCAACGCGCGCCTGGTCGCCGCCGAAGACGTGACCGAGCGCGAGCGCGCGCAGGAACGCTTCCATCTCGTCTCGCGCGCGACCAGCGACGCGGTCTACGACTACGACGTGCAGAGCGGCGAAGTGTGGTGGAGCGAGAGCTACTACACGCGCTTCGGCACCCTGCCGCAGGACGTCTCGCCGATCGAGGAGTGGTCGACCCGCGTGCACCCGACGGACCACGCGCGCGTGACCAACGGCCTCAAGCACGCACTGGAAAGCGACGACGGCGAGTGGCGTGAGCAGTATCGCTACCGCCGCGGCGACGGCAGCTACGCACTCGTCATCGACCGCGCCTTCATCCAGCGTGACAGCACCGGCCGCGCGTTGCGCGTCGTCGGTGGCATGCTCGACATGAGCGAGCGTGAAAGCTACGAAGAGCGTCTCGCGTACCGCGCCACGCACGATTCCCTGACCGATCTGCCGAACCGCCAGCTCCTGCAGGACCGCCTGCAGCAGGCGCTGCTCAATGCACAGCGCTACGGCCGCGGCGGCGTGCTGATCTTCATCGACCTCGACGACTTCAAGCTGGTCAACGACGCGCTCGGCCACGGCGCGGGCGACCAGGTGCTGCGCGAAGTCGCCGACCGCCTGCGCAGCGTTGCGCGCGAAACCGACACCGTCGCGCGTTTCGGCGGCGACGAGTTCGTCATCGTCCTGACCGAACAGATGGGTGACAGCGGCGCGACCGAAGTCATCCGTCGCATCACCGAGGCGCTTTCGCGCCCGATGGACCTCGGCGACACGCAGCACACGCTGACGGCCAGCCTGGGCTGGTGCCGCTTCCCCGAAGCTGGCAAGGACGTCGAGACGCTGCTCAAGCACGGCGATCTCGCGATGCACCAGGCGAAGCGCCAGGGCCGCAATCGCGCGGTGCCGTTCCAGGCCGAGTTCGTCGACGGCGTGTCACGCCGCGTGCAGCTCGTCGCCGAGCTGCGCCGAGCACTGGAGCGCGACGAATTCGTTCCGGTGTTCCAGCCGCTGTTCGATGCCAACGAACGTCCGGTCGCGCTGGAAACGCTGGTGCGCTGGAACCACCCGGAACGCGGCCTGCTGATGCCGGGCGAGTTCATTCCGGTCTGCGAAGAGAGTGGTCTGATCGTCGATCTCGGCCGGCGCGTGCTCGACCAGGCGGCCCGCCACTACCGCCTGCTGGCCGACGCCGGCCTGCCGCAACTGCGCGTCGCCGTTAACGTGTCGCCGGCACAGTTCAACGACGAACTCGTGCAGTACGTGGCGGAGACGGTGCAGCGTCATCGCCTACCGGCGGAGGTGCTGGAACTCGAAATCACCGAAGGCTTGCTGATGCAGGATCCGGAACGTGCGATCGAGCTGATGCGCCAGATCGCCGGCCTCGGCGTGAGCTTCTCGATCGACGACTTCGGCACGGGCTATTCGTCGCTGGCTTACCTCAAGCGTTTCCCGATCGATCGTCTGAAGATCGATCGATCGTTCGTGCGCGACCTCGGCAGCGACGAGGACGACGCCGCGATCTGCAACTCGATCATCGGCCTCGCGCACGCGCTGGACATCCGCACCGTCGCGGAAGGTGTCGAAACGTCACTGCAGCTGGACTGGCTGCGCGAGCGCCACATCGACGAAGTGCAGGGCTACCTGCTCGGTCGCCCGATGCCGTTCGACGAACTGCTGCCGCTGCTCATGCGCTACGTCGAACGCGAACGCAATGCGGTCGCGTCCGCCGTTCCGGCGCCAGCAGTCGTCTGACTCCTAAATCGCGCGCCGTCAGCGCGCCGGCTCCAGTGTCATGCGATGCGTGGTCGCGCCGGGCAGGAATGGCGTGGGGCGACCGTGCACCCAGTCGTCGTGGCCGGCGCCCCAGTAGGGCGATGCGGGATTGCCGGTCGGGCCGCCGGGCACATGCGCGATGCCATCGGCTTCATGACCCGGCGCCACCACCATGCGCTGCGACGCACCGAAATCCGGCGCAACGGCGCGCGGCGTCAGGCCATCGCCGTCCAGGGGTTCCATCGGCATGCACAGCAGGCGGCGCGCGAAGGGCAGCGCGGCGGCGAGTGGGTGGCAGATCGCCGCGGTGTTGCGCTCGCCCCAGGTGCGGTCGCGCAGCGGACCCTTCTTTCCCAGCGAATCACGGACGTGCGCCGCGGCGTCGTCGAACAGCGCGTCCCATGACGCGAAGCGCGGGTTCAGCAGGTTCGCGGGGCGCTGCGTGACCAGTGGCCATGCGACGCCTTCGAGCTGAGGCAGCTCGGGCATGTCGGCGTCTGCGCCGAGCGCGATGCGTGCCGGCATCAGCAGGCCTTCGCGCACGCGATCGAGCACCGACTGCCGCCAGGCACGGACGAGGCGGTACTGCACGGCATCGGCACTCGCCCGCGGTTCCAGCGGGCGGAGATCCAGCGCACGCAACGGGGAATCTTTCGGGCTGCGCGATGCCGCCTCGTGCAACAGCGTCGCCCAGCGCTGCAGGAATACGCTGCGATCGTCGAGTTGGATCGCGAGCAGGTCGCGTTCGTTGAACTGCTGCTTGGCCATTAGGTCGTCGCGGATGCGGCGCGCGCGCACCGCGAGCACGTAGCCGCCGTCGCCAATGCGGTGTAGATCGTCGCCGTCGGTAACGCGTGCGTTCGCCGACCATGCGCGGCCGGACGCGGGATCGATGACTGCGGGCGCCCCGGCGGTCGAGAACGACCACGGCGGACAGGTCGCACCGTCCGAAACGCCTGCAGCCTCGCAGCCCGGCGCGCGCTGCGGCACCGGCCCGAGCAGCCGCCACGCGATGCGTCCGCTGCGATCGGCGAGCAGCAGGTTCTGTGCGGGGATCGCGGTGCGGTCGGCGACGCGCATCGCATCGTCGATCGAGCCGGCGGTCGCCATGTCGAGCAGGCCGAGGTTCAACGCACCCGGCAGGTGGGCGACCCAGCGACGCGCAAGCGCGCGGTCCTGCGCATCGAAGTGGTCGATCGGGCCCCACGGCGTGTCGTAGACCACGACCGTCGCGTTCGGCAGCACGCGCTCGCGCACCTTGCGCGCGGCCGGGCACGAGGCGCGGTGGCAGTTCGGCACCACCACCCAGTCCAGCCAGTCGCCATAGCTGTTGGTGAAACCCCAGGCGACGTGCGTATTGCTGCCGACGATGACGCCCGGCAGGCCGGGCAGGGTGAAGCCGGTGACGTCGACGCGGCCACCGGGTGCGCGTGCGTCGGCATAGCGCAGGCGCGCGCGAAGCCAGATGTCAGGCACGCGCAGGCCGAGGTGCATGTCGTCGGCGAGGATGGCGCGGCCATCGTGTGTCAGGGCGCCGGCAACGGCGAAGTTATTGCTGCCGACTTCCTGCTTCGGCGTCAGCGGCTCGATGCGCTTGGCCTGCGTTGCCCAGCGGCGCAGGTCGATCTGAGCGGCGGTCGGCAACGTGGCATCGCCGCGCGGCTCGCCTTCCAGCGGCGCATCCCAGCTGCTGCCGTCGTGGCGGACCAGGGTCTGCAACGGTGCCGGCAGCGTCGGCAGCACGCGCGACAGCGCGAGTTCGCGCGCACCGGTCGCATCCTGCAGGTCGTAATACATCGCATACCCGACCAGGGGCGTGTCCTCGATCGCCCACTTGCGCGGCGACTGTCGCAGCAGCAGGTAGGGCCATGGCCGCACCTTCAGCGAGTGGGCGCCGGTATTGACGCCCGCTACGTAAGCTTCGACGACGCTGCGGCGCTCGCCCAGCGCGGCGTCGAGATGCGAGGCGACACGCGCGCGCAGCCGATCCTGACGATGCTTCGCGTCCATTGGAAACGCGCGCATGCCGAACAGCTCCGACAGTTCGCCCGCGGCAACGCGCCGCATCAGGTCCATCTCGAAATAGCGTTCCTGCCCGTGCACGTAGCCCAGCGCGCGCATCGCATCGGCTTCGTTCGCCGCGTCGATGGTGACCACGCCGAGCGCGTCGCGCTGGATGGTGACGGGTGCGGAGAGACCGGGCAGGGCGACGCGGCCATCCATGCGCGGCACGCTGCCCCGCATCGCGAACCAGATGCCCGCAGCGACCACCGCGACGAGCACCACCAGCGCGACGGCAAGTCGCGCGATCCACCGTATCCAACGCTTCATGCCGTCCCCTCGCGATCCCCGCCGTACTGTACGCGCGGCGGGAATCAGCGGCGGTCGAGGCGGTAGACGGCGGTCGACAGTCGGGTCACGCCTTCGTCGACGAAGGATTGCTGCGATCCGAGGATCTCGCGACGCTCCAACAGCTCGACACGCCAGTCGCGGCCGAAACGCTCGCGCACTTCGGGCTCGTCCACCGAAAACGGCGGCCCCGACTTCTCGTGCTGCGGATATTCCAACGTGATCAGCAGGCCGCGACAGTGCGCCGGCAGGCGGGCGTAGAGCTCGGCCACGTAGCGCTCGCGCATGGGGTCGGGCAGGGCGATCAGCGCAGCGCGATCGAATACCGCGTCGCACTCGCGCAGAGCGTCGTTGTCGAGCGCGAACGCATCGCCGCAGATGATCTCGATGCCGTTGGCTCGGTAGTGACGGCCGTAACGTGTGTCCACGATATCCGGCGTCAATGCGTGCTCGGCGAAGAACTGCTCGATCGCACGCGACGACAGCTCGACGCCAAGTACCTCGTACCCCTGCGACGCGAACCACGCGAGATCAAGCGACTTGCCGCACAGCGGCACGAACACTCGCGCGCCGGCCGCCACGCCGAGCGACGGCCAATGCTTGAGCATCAGCGGCGTCGGTTTGTCCTGATGGAAGCCGATGCGGTTGTCCTGCCAGCGCTGATGCCAGAAGCTTGCGTCCATTGCGTTCCTCGGGTGGGCTGTAGGAAGGGCGCGTCGCTTACTCGACGACGAGCCCCTCGACCTTCTGCCAACCGCGCGGCAAGAGCCCGCCGCGCGTGGCGCGCTGGCCGACATAAGTGTCGAGGTCCTTGTACGACAGCGTCATCGTGCGTGCGCCCGACATCACCACTACCGACTGCTCCGGGGTCACCACGACCACGTCGACGACGCGCTCCGTGCCGAGCTTCGCCTTAGGAATGTCGATGATCTTGTTGCCCTTGCCGCGATCCATCTCGGGCAACTGGTCGACCGCGAAGGCCAGCACGTGGCCGGCACTCGTGGCGGCGACGACGCGCGCGCCCTTGCTCGTCGGCGCGATGGCGGGCTGCAGCACCTCGGCGTTCGGCGTCAGCGACAGCATCGCCTTGCCGGCCTTGTTGCGGCCGACGAGGTTGTCGAACCTGGTGACGAAGCCATAGCCGTGGCTGCTGGCGAGCAGGAAGGTCTGTTCGCCCTCGCCACTCGCGAGCGCCTGGATCGCCGCACCCGATGGCAGCGAGAAGCGACCCGTCAGCGGTTCGCCGTTGCCGCGCGCCGAAGGCAGCGTGTGCACGGCCGCCGAATACGCGCGACCGGTCGAATCGAGGAACGCGACCTGCGCGGTACTGCGCGTGCGCACGGCGGAGAGCAGCTCATCGCCTTCACGGTAGCTCAGGCCCGCGGCATCGATCTCGTGACCCTTGGCCGCGCGCACCCACCCCTTCTGGCTGACGACGACCGTCATCGGCTCGCTGGCGACGAGCTCGCTTTCCGAGATCGCCTGGGCGGCGCCGCGCGCGACGAGCGGCGAACGGCGGGCGTCGCCGAACTTCTTGGCGTCGGCGAGCAGCTCGTCCTTGATGAGCTTGCGCAGCTTCGCCTTGCTCGCCAGGATGGCCTGGATGCGGTCGCGCTCGGTGGCGAGGTCTTCCTGCTCGCCGCGGATCTTCATCTCCTCGAGGCGCGCGAGCTGGCGCAGGCGCGTTTCGAGGATGTAGTCGGTCTGCTCCTCGGTCAGGCCGAAGCGTGCCATCAGCACCGGCTTGGGCTCGTCCTCCGAACGGATGATGCGGATGACTTCATCGAGATTGAGGAACGCGACCAGCAGGCCTTCGAGCAGGTGCAGGCGACGCTCGACACGCTCGAGGCGATGGGTGAGTCGGCGTGTCACCGTGTCGCTGCGGAACTGCAGCCACTCGCTCAGCAGCGCCTTCAGTCCCTTGACCTGCGGTTTGCCATCGAGGCCGATGATGTTGAAGTTGACGCGATACGAGCGTTCTAGATCGGTTGTCGCGAACAGGTGGCCCATCAGCGGGTCGACGTCGACACGATTGCTGCGCGTCACCAGCACGATGCGCGTCGGGTTCGCGTGGTCCGATTCGTCGCGGATGTCCTCCAGCCACGGCAACTTCTTCGCACGCATCTGCGTCGCGATCTGCTCGATCACCTTGCCGGGCGAGACCTGGTACGGCAGTGCGGTGATGACGATGTTCTGGCCGTCCTTCTGCCAGATCGCACGTGCACGCACGCTGCCGGTGCCCGTCTCGTACATCTGCAGCAGGTCGTTGCGTGGCGTGATGATTTCCGCAGTGGTCGGATAGTCCGGGCCCTGCACGTATTCGCAGAGATCGCGGGTGGTGGCGTCCGGATCGTCGAGCAGTCGCACGCAGGCGCTGACGACTTCGGTCAGGTTGTGCGGCGGCACGTCCGTCGCCATGCCGACGGCGATGCCTGTGGTGCCGTTGAGCAGCAGGTGCGGCAGGCGCGCGGGCAGCCAGCTCGGTTCCTCGAGCGTGCCGTCGAAGTTCGGATCCCAGTCCACCGTGCCGTGCGCGAGTTCGCCGAGCAGCACTTCGGCGATCGGCGTCAGCTTGGATTCGGTGTAGCGCATCGCCGCGAACGACTTCGGGTCGTCCGGCGAACCGAAGTTGCCCTGGCCTTCGATCAGCGGATAGCGATACGAGAACGGCTGCGCCATCAGCACCAGCGCTTCGTAGCAGGCCGAGTCGCCGTGCGGGTGGAATTTACCGATGACGTCACCGACGGTGCGCGCCGACTTCTTCGGCTTGGCGCCCGCGTTGAGGCCGAGTTCGCTCATCGCGTAGACGATGCGGCGCTGCACGGGCTTCAGGCCGTCGCCGATGAAGGGCAGCGCGCGGTCGAGCACCACGTACATCGAGTAGTCGAGATAGGCGCGCTCGGCGTATTCGCGCAGCGGGATCTGCTCGAAGCCGTGGAAGGTGGAGCGGGGCGAATCGGTCATGGAGGTCCGGGAGGCGACGCGAGCGGCGCTCGCGATGGCGCGGGCGCGGCCCGCGGGAGTTCGATTTCGCATGGATTCTACGTGCGCGCTGGAGGCGTTCAGCATCCGCGTCGGAGGTCTCAGCGGCCGCGACCGCTTTCGGCGCGCGACTTGTGGACGCCGTCCCGTTGACATCGCGTGCACCGGCAGCGAACATACGCGCCCTCGCCAGTGACCACGTCGCTGGCCGGGCCCGGGTGGCGGAATTGGTAGACGCACTAGTTTCAGGTACTAGCGGGTAAAACCGTGGAGGTTCGAGTCCTCTCCCGGGCACCATCCAAATGTTTCAGGAAGTCCCTCGCGGATCTGGAACGACCAAAAAGCCTCGCGAAAGCGGGGCTTTTTTGTTGCTTGCAAGCCCCGGAAGTCCCGTTGCATGGCGGGTGTTGTAAGGATACGGTTGGGGAGACGGCCGCCAGCGCCATCCGGCGTATGGGCCCAGAATCTCCCTACGCTATGCCTCGCCAAGCTACGCCGCTCACGCAGGTCCGCCTGCGCAGTGCGAAGGACAACGATTTCCCGCTGTGGGACGGCGGCGGTCTCCACGCCATCGTTACCCCTTCAGGCGAGCGGCATTGGCGCTTCAAGTACCGCCGGCCCGACGGCCGCGAGAACCGTATCGCCTTCGGAAACCTGCGCGAGGTCTCGCTCGCCGAAGCGAGGCAGTACCGCGATCAGGCGCGAGCGCTGCTCAGGAACGGTACCGACCCGGGCGTCGCGCGGCAGACAGCCCGAGCGGACGCGCGATTGGAGACGGCAGGGGCATTCGAGGCAGTAGCGCACCAGTGGCTGGCCTTCAAGGCGAAGGAATGGGCGCCGGAGACGCTGCGGAAAGCGACCTACGTGGTGTCCGAATACCTCGTGCCGAGGTTGAAGCGGAAATCCATCGCAGCCTTACGGACCCGAGATGCTGCCGAGGTGTTGGCCTCGATTGCCGAGGTGGCGCCCAGTCTTGCCGTGAAGGCCCGGCAGTATTTGGCCGGCATCGTGGACTTCGCGATCAAGCGGGGTATGCGTGAGGATGGCCGCACTCTGTCGTTGAAGGGAACCGTGCCGAAGCACGGGAAGTCGCACATCAGCGCAGCGACCGAAATGCGGGAGCTGCGTAACCTGCTTATCGCTCTACGCGACTACAGGTCTCCCGTGACGCGCTGCGCGTTGCGACTCGCCATGTACACCGCAATGCGGCCGGGCGTCGTGGCGGGCGCGCGTTGGGACGAAATCGATCTGGTGGCGTCCGAGTGGCATGTGCCGGCGTCGCGCATGAAGACCCGGCACGCGCATATCGTGCCGTTGCCCCGGCAGGCAGTGGAGGACCTGCAGTTCGTGCGTCAGTTCAGCGGCGGGCACGAATATGTGTTTCCGGCGCAAGCACGGCAGTCCACGCCGCATCTCCATCGTGACTCCCTGTCGAAGGCGCTGCGTGACATGGGCTTCAAGGGCCGACACGCCACGCATGGGTTTAGGGCAACGCTACGCACGATAGGACGGGAGCGCCTAAACATTGACGCCGATGTGCTGGAGGCGCAGCTCGCCCACGCGAAAAAGGGTGATGTCGCGAAGGCATACGACCGCACGCAACATCTAGCTGCGCGCCGCCGCGTGATGCAGGCATGGGCAGACTTCCTCGACGAGTTGGTTGCGTAGCGATGCCGCGCAAGAAGCCGCCGCCGCAGCCTTTGTCGATTCGCTACGAGTTCGAGCGGCCGGGCCCGGTGACGGATATCGGTTGGAGCAAGGCCGAAGGAGATGCTTTTGCGCAGAGGCTCGCCCTGCGGCTCGGGCAAGCCGGGTTGCTGCCGGAAGGGCAATGGACCGATGCCTTCCACATCACGAGCCAGCTAATGGGCGAATGGTGTGCCGAGCGCGAGGAGATCGTCCGCTTGGCGCTACGGCGGTCGAGTGCGTCGCAGAAACAAGCGAAGGGCATGCGCGCGAGAATCGAGCGCGACGCCCCGCTTACCAAGAAGGCACGGATTCTGGCGCTGCCGCGCACACTGTCGACAGAGGAGGTGGCTCGGCGGGTCAAGTGCAGTCCCGGGCATGTCCGCGACGTGAGAAGAGCCGCCGGTCAATAACTGTACCGGCGCGCGCGCTGCGATGGTCGCGTTGCCCGAACCGCGGGCGATACCTGGCAGCCCCATGAAACACGCAGAGTCCTTCGAACCGGTGTGCCTGCTTCCCCAGAGCGAGGTGATGCGCCGGTGCGGTTTGTCCCGCTCGCAGCTCTGGCGAATGGCCCGCAATGGCACGTTCCCGCGCCCCCTTCACGTCGGCCGCAGCGCCCGGTGGGCTTCGACCGCCGTCGACCGCTGGATTGCCGACGTGGTAACCGCCGACTCGAAAGGAGGTGCGCCGTGAACGTGGATGGACGCGTTCTCGACGACCTGCACCGGGTCGCTGACGAGCTCGGCGCGGCATTGGCGGAGCTGGCGCACGCGCCAAGCGCGGAAACCGTGATGCGTGCCGACGCCGCGCTTGCCCTTGCACGTCATATCGTCGCCGTGGTGAGCGTGGGCATCGCCGGTCATGGGGTGCGCAATGGCGTCTGACCGCCGCCGTCGGGAAAAGGGCCGCGTCGTGGACGGTGCGTTCATCGCAGTCCCGATCGCCGTCCTCAACAGCGAAGCGGTCGTGGGATTGTCCGCAAACGCGAAGCGCCTTCTCGTCGACCTCTTCGCGCAGTACCGCTACGGACACAACGGCGATCTGTCGCCGTCTCGAACGCTGATGAAGGCTCGGGGATGGACGTCACACGCGTCGCTGCAGGCGGGGATTGCGGAACTGGCGGACGCAGGGCTCATTCAACTGACGCGACAGGGAGGGCGGCATCGGGCCGCCCTCTACGGGTTCACGTGGCAGCCGATCAATCGCTGCGACGGCAAGCTCGACGCGCCGGAAACGGGCGTCGCATCCGGCTTGTGGAAGCAGCCGCTGCCTCGCCGACCGAAATGCGATCGCAAGCCTCGTGGGCGGGCCACCATGGCCCGTCCCACGGGCCAACGCAGCCCTAGCAGTGGGCGCTGCAGCCGCGCCGTAGGCCCGGAAGTCGGGCCGGTCATAGCGTTAAGCCCGCCCGCTGTGGCCCTTGCGGCGGGCACCTCTGAGACTGTGCCATGTGCCGTGTTGCTCGCCCGGCGGAGAAAGTGGCGCGGACGGCGGATGACCCGTCGTCTCGTCGCGCCTCGACCGGGACCCCCGGGGGGGATTCGCCCAATTCCTAGCGAACGGCGCCCCACCGGATCCCACCACGCCCTTTTCGACAATGGCCACAATTTCGAAAACCGGAGGCCGCGATGAAACGTGATGCTGCATGGTCCCATCGGCCGAACCGCGTTTTCCCGCCAGACGACCTGCCTGCTCATCTCCGCCCTATATGGGCTGCCGAGTTCGACGACGTTGCGTCCGGTCATTTCGTCGCCGCCGACCGCAGTGCAATGCTCGACCTTTGCACGCTCGTAGATGAAACCTCCAAGGCGCTCGTCGCCATGAGGAAGGAGCGTACACGCGACACCATGACGCATTGGCGTGCGTGCATGGCGCTTTGTCAGTCCGCGCGGCGGGCGCTTCGACTGTCGCCGCAGTCGCGGCAGAGCCCACGGCGTGCTGGCGTCCTCGCGCACGGCGCCATGCGCGACGATGGTTCTGCCTACGACCCGCCTGCGCGCGGAAACCATAATTGGCGGGAGTTGTTCCACAACAACAGCACGCAACCGGCGAGCGACTCAGCGGGCACGAAGCCTTTGCCTCGGCGCGTGGACCGGGCTTGATGCGTTGACGCTTGTCCACAGGGGCGCGCAGCCGATGAGACGGGCTCTCAGACAATGCGCGCATGGATCCGCACCCAGATTTGCGTTATCGACGCACCGCGAAGATGTTGGAATGCCGCTTCCGCGGCTCGCGCATCGCGTATGCGAGCTTGCTCGCGTCAGGGTGTTGGGAACTTCGGTGCAGTCACGACTGCGAGCCGACATCGCACGCCGACTACGACGCTGCATTGCGGGAAATGGTCGGCTGGGCGCGGCAGTTCGCGTGGCGGCAGACGGAACGTCGCTGACCATGTGGCAGAAGGCAAAGATTCGCGGCCCGTTCTATTGGCTCGACCATGACGAAGGCTCCAACCTTCGCTTCAATTTTTGTACGCCGGCATGGGTCCGCCGGCGGGATGGTTGTTGGTTCGTCGAGTTGCACCACTGGAAAGGGACGATGACCTTTCGTGTTGCTTCGAGGTCCACCGGCAAGCGTTACACCGAGCGGTGGGTCGACAAGCAGGGGATGTTCTGGGCCGGTCCTCGAAAACACGAGCGGCGCTAACGTCCGATTGAGCATGTGGCGCAATAGCGCTTTACAGTGCCGGTCCGGGAAGGGCTCCTGCCTGTGCGCCTGCGTTTGACTGCGCGTCGGCAAGCACGTTGTTGCTACGCCGCTTTAGCTGTTGAAGGATCTCTACGGTCGAATCGCGAGCTTGCCAAGGATCTTCATCAGAGCCAGACCGTTTCGCTGCCCTTGGTCTTCGCGGTTGTTATTGAAGACGACGTGCACGTCCTTAACATCCCGCGAAAGCTTGACGATGGGCTTCGCAACTTCACGCAACTCGGCGTCGGAATAGTCGTAGTCGAATCGATCGCTGGCCGCCTTGAGGCCCTTCTTGTCCCACGTTTCGTGATTGCGCCCGTGCATGCGGACAATGACGAGGTCCGGTGTCGCGATTTCCCATACCTGCGGGATGGACGACGCGCCCGTCTGCGGCTCATCGACTACAACATGGGCGACGCCTAGATCCCGCTCCATGGCAATCGTTTTGTGGTCGTGCTTGCCGTCGTACCACGTCCGGTTACGAAATTCGAAGGCCAACCGGTATCCGGGCAGGCGGCCCACGCATTCCTCCAGATGATGCTGCCAATCCGGCGCGGGCGTCACCCACCTTGGGAACTGGAAATGCAGCGCTGCGAGGCGGCCCGCCTTGTGTAAGGGGCGCACGCCGCGCTCATATCGTTTCCACAGTTCATCGCGGATCTCCGCCGGAACGTCCTTGTAGTACAGGTTCCGCTTGCCCTCGAAATGCGACGACAGCTCTTCCGCAATGTCCTTGGGCAGGGCGTTCGCAGGCGTCTGGTGTCCGGTGAAAAGTCGGAACGCCTTGATATTCCAAACGAAGTCTTCGGGTGTGCGCTCGACCCAGAGCTTGGCGTTCGATTCGCTCGGCAGCGCGTAGTAGGTCGAATCGACTTCGACCATAGGGAAGACACTTGCGTAGTACCGCAACCGCTCTTCGGCCGTACTTACGCCCTTCGGATAAAAGAGCTTCGACTTGATAAGGCTGGGATCTGTCCAGCCCGCCGTGCCAACTCGAATTGCCATGCTGCCATCGTAGCCAGTCGGCGTGATGGCGAGCTGAGACGGCGGAGAAGTCCTACATAACGGTACGGTCGGTTCCGACGGACGTAGGCGCAGTGGCGGGCGATTCTATTTCTGCCCCGGGCGCGACCGGTCTACTGATCCGAGGAGGGATGCCTCGGTGAGTCCATACCGGCAGGGACGCTTCCAGCCCGATCATCCACGCGCCCGGGGCCACGTCACCACCAGCGACCTTTGACGGGGTCCGCGCTGGTGGTGACGGCGTGTCCGACATTTAGGGCGAGCGCCGCAACGGCCGAGGCAGACGTCGCGCTGCCAGTCACCGTGGCGATTGCCCTCAGTCACCGCTTACGGGCGGGGGCGCAGGAGGTCATCGAAATCGAACCCAGGTTGCAACGCGAAGGCGCCGAGATAGTGCGTCCGCATGCCGAGCGCGTCATGGAGAAGATCCTCGTACAGCGCGTATGCGTAGTCCGAAAGGTGCGAATAGATCGTCAGGTCCTCACCGTCGTGCACGATTTTCGATCGAAGGTTGAGCAATCGGCCTACATGGAATGTCGCGGCCGCCTGCGGTGGCGAAACCCCGTAAATGCGGGAAAGTCGCTCGTTTACAGGACGCACATGAGATGTGTCCGGCATGGCCAACGTTTCGATTGCGATCCAGTTACTGAGAAAGCTATCGACGCCGAACGACCGCTGTGCCTTGTCGTACCAATGAAGCGATAGTTCGATCCGCCTGCGCTGTGGAGCGGGCGCCGCGTGAAGTCGGTCGGCGGCTTGTCCAAACGTATCCAGTCCCGAGCGCCGAGGTACTCGGAACGCGTGTGGACCAAGAACTGTCTTGCCCGATACGGTCACCAAGTCGGTCGTAAGTGACAGGCAATTCTCTGCAATGAAGTCGTAAGCATAGTTGCGTGAGGTTACGCAGTTAAGAAGGCATGCAAGCACGCTTGCCCGGACGCGCAGTGCGTATTCGTTCGCAGGGCTATTTGTCGTGCATGGCTGCAGTATGGAAAGCCACGCGCCTAATCCCGTGTCCCGATGTGTAAGTGCACCATCGACGACGACGTCTCCTGTGTGGGAAAAGCTTAGGCGCTGACTGCTTGCATCCAAGTACGTTATCGAGCCCCAGCCGGCTAATAGCACGGCGTTATCGATCTCGACACGCTTCGCTGGCCTGAATTCTTCCGGCGTGCCCAGAGCGATGCTGTATAAGGCATGCCATACGTGATCGTGCTGGTTGGACCAGCTCGCAGGAACAAGATCGCGAATCGTCGGGGCGGGCTTCGTCGTCACGACGGACGCCGCCCGGCGCACAATTCAGCGCACGAAAACGCGCGCACGCGCGAAGTCACAGCTCGACCCAGTCGCGTTTGTAGCGGCCTTCTGAGTCGACCGGAACGAACTCGACAAGATCGAAGTCGGCAAGCTGGGTGTCCGCTAGAAGCTTCTCGAAGACGTGCCGTCCGTCCGTCCGCTCCGAGCGGATCAAAATTGTTAGCCCGTGTTCTCCCAGTGTCGGCCGCTCGCCTGCAGCCACGGCAACGTTGAATTCGAGCCGCGCCCCGTGTGGATGAAGACCATCGAAACGCGGCCTCGCTAGCAAGCGTGAGGGGTTGCCTAACGCGACAACTCGAATTTCCAGCCCATTTCCTGTGTGCCCGACGTTGACCGCCGCGAAACTCAGGATTTCACGACCGTTATGTGCATCGGACGAAATTCCACCGGCAAGGATGTCGAACTTGGGTGCGGTTCTATATTCCTCTGCGGCTCGCTCTTCGCGGCGTTGTTCCTTCTGCATGGCGAGGTCGGCCGCGTACTGGATGTTCGCTTCTTTTTGAACATCAATCTGTGTCCGCGCGACCTCGATCGTGTCGATGAGCTGCTGGCGCTGCAGGTAGAAGGAGCGGGCCGCCCACGCGACGACGACGGGCGCCAGCAATCCGCCCACGAAGCCGCCGATTTTGTTGAGCTCATCCAAGCTCGGGAAGGTGCCGCCGATGTGGAGGTAGCCGGCGCCCCTTAGCCATACAAGGGTGCCGCCCAAGGTAAGCAGCGTCGCCCCGACGAGAGCCGTGGTTACCCAGTCCGTGCGCGGGCGCCTATTGGGATTGACGGCGCCTGCCGGGGGTGAGGAGGCGTTCATGCCGCGTCTCCGATGCGTACGCACGCCGCTAGACCGTTGTCGAAACTGCCGGCCTCGTCGACCGGATAGAACGCGTCTTCGGCAAAACTGACCCAGTCATATGGCGAGACCCACCGCTGGTATGTCACCCGGCCGTCGGCGCGCCGCGCCTCGACCTCGCACACCAGCGGGAGCTCGTTTAGCTCAGCGAATCGATGCTGTGGAAAGTCGATCGAGACGCCGTGCTTCTGGCCGACTTCAAGGAGACTGCCGGGGTGATCGAACGCGACAACTTGCACAGGCTCCGGAGCAAGGCACGTCATGCGCACCCGAATTCCAAGCGCAATAGCTTGGGTAGCTATCAGTCCGTATTCGAGACGAACCTGCGCGTTTCCAAGGCCTTGGAAGTCGAGCGCACCGATTACCAGCCGTCTCGTCCCGCACGTTACGCCTTCGTCCCGCACGACGAATCGGGGTGCGGTACGCAAGTCCTCCGAACGCACGGCGGCATCGCGCAATTCCTTCTGCAGTTCGAGGTCGCGTCGACTCAGATCATTGGCTTTTAGCTGCAGTGCGATTTGTCGCCGCGTGGCGGCCAATGACTGGAGGATCTGGCGCCGCTGCAGGTAATAACCCCGTGCCGCCCACGCGAGGACCACGGGCGCTAGCACCCCGGCAAGGAAGCCGCCAATGCGGTTGAGATCTTCAACGTCCGGGTACAAACCGCCGGGCCGGAAAAATCCAGCGCCCCACAGCAGCCACAGCGCGACACAGAGCGTCGCGACGGTGACGACAGCTAATGCGTCCTTGAAGGCGTTGCTACGGGCCGACTTTCTCCCCACGGGATCCTCGTAAAAAGTATGAAAGTGCAAATCCGGCGCGACGCGGGGCTGCATCCATCGCTTATTTTCGGTCCGCGACCTTATTCGCGAGAATATCGAACCAGTGGACAGGCGGACTGTCGTCCACGGACGCGATGCTCGACGGCCGGAACAACGCGTGCAGGATGAGTATCCGATCTTGGTCGGTTAATAGCGCCTCACCGCGCTCCTCGTCGTGCATGAACGCCAGAAACGTTTTGACCATGGTCTCTCGTTCCTTAGCGTCGCGCATGAGAGAAAGATTTTCGCTTAGAAGTCGCGCGACGACCTTTGCGATCCAAATGAGCCCGAACGCCGGCACGACCACAGGAACAAGTGCCAGTACCACGGACGTGTTCTTCTGCAGCGAGATCAGCCCGAGGTGCGGCATTGCGTAGACAAAGAAGGCCGTCAAGCTGCCGACGACCAGCGCGGCGAACGCAACGCCCGCAATCGCAGCGCCTGTTGCGTGGCGGCTTGCACGCTTTGACCAGTACTGTGTGGGCGCAGCCATGGCCAACTGCTCGTCATACACGCGATTGAGTTTCGCCCATTGCGCTTCGATGCCGTTTAAGAGCTTCGTGGCGGCTTCGTCGTGTGCCTCTAAGTTCTCGGCGTTTTTGCGCTGCATCGCCACCACGGCGGCGGAGCCAGCTTCGCGAGAAGCTTCGAGGCCTGAGCGCAACGCTTCCAGTGTAGAAACGACCTGCGCTATCTCCTCGCGCTGCGCGCGGAGCCATTTAGGATCTTCCGCAGGTTGTCCTTCGGCGAATAATTCGAACGCGCGGCCGAGACTGGCGAACGTGAGGTTGGGTCCGAAATTGCCGAGGATGTTGGCGGCGTCCGTGCGGCCGGCGACCACTATCAGGGCCGCCACGTCCGGCGCTTGTGGCCACAGACGCTCGACTGCTGGCAGGGCTGGTAGGTCAGCGGTAAGACGTATTCCCTGCTCCACAAGGCCAAGATTCGCGGCGATTTGGTGACGAATGCCGCCGCCGACGGTGTTGCCGCGTTCTTCGTCGGACAGCGTCAGGTATTGACTCGCCTGCGAGCGCAGGACGTCGGCGTAACTTCTTTGTTCATCCCAATAGGCGCGCAGGATGGCGGACGTTAGGCCTTCAACCGGAAAGCTCTGCCATACGCTGCGTTCTTTGTCCGCCCAAGCGATAACGTCTTCTGCAGTCTGGAACGTCAGTACGCGCGACGTGCCGTAGACGCGCGCAGAGATGGGCTCGGGAAATCGGTTCATTCGCCGAGCATAAGCGGGCGCCCCGCTTGGCGGCCCCGGCGCACGGCCGCGCGGCACGTGAGCGCGCCGCACGTTGCCCGGCAACTGTGGGGATACGGATGGGGAGACGGCCTGCACCGTAGCCAAGGTAATGGCAGATTAATCAATAGGTTGCGCCTGTCTTTCGGGCTCTCTCCCGGGCACCACTCATTACGAAGAACCCCCGAGCGATCGGGGGTTTTTTCGTTTCCGGGCGCCCGCGGCGTGGCGTTCCGAGGATGCGTTCCCGCAATCGCCTTGGCGCGGCAGTGAACGCGCGTCGAACGTGGCCGCAGGTCTTGTCCCGCTCTTCACCGCCAAGGCGCGACGTTTTGGCCACGCGCACCGAAACGGAGAGCCCATGAGCAAGCGAGAGCTGATCGAACCCAATCCCGGTGACAAGCGCTACGTGCGACGCGACGAGAAGGGCCGCTTCGCCGAGTCCGACAACGTGTCGCGGTCGCTGGCGGCGGATCGCCGGCAGCACGCCAAGCACGACGCGGGCCCGGGTCAGGGCGATCGCGGCGATCACCAGCCGCGCAAGCATTGACCACTGGATCGAAACGAGAAGCCCGCGGAGTCCGCGGGTTTCTCGTATGTAGGTCGGCTAATGGCGCGTCGTGTTGCGCAGGCGCTCGTCGATGTCGATGCGGATGACGTGCACGCCTTGGATCAGCGGGGCGTCGACGTGCTCGGGGTTGATGAGGATGTTGCAGCTCTCCTCCGACAGCGCGCTCGGCACCTGCGCGGCCAGCGATTGGTGCTCGCTCGACCACGCATCGCCCACGCGCTGCACGTCTGCGTGATACGGCCTGTCGCGCCACGTCGACGGATACGCCTGGACCACGGTCACCCGGCCGCGCGGGAGGTGCGCCTTCGCGAGATACGCGGATTCCGGCGGCGCGCCCGCGCTGTGGGCGAGGAATTCCAGCAAGGCGGCGGCGGGCGACAGCGAGGCATAGATGGCCGGCGTGCCCTCCGACGTCCAGCGCCCCGCGGCGGTCGGCCCGGCACCGAACGGCTTGTCCTTCTGGTCCTCGTCGACGACGCGATAGACCGTCACCACCCCCGGATGTTCGACGCTGTGCTCGGTGGCGCCCAAGCTGTCGGAAGTGGGCGTCGCGGTGAGTTGGGCGGTCGCCGAGACCGGGTCGCTGGCGGGGAACGTGTGCTTCAGCGCGTTGTCGAGTTCCTTGTCCGTAGGGATCACGGAGGGGTGGGGCGTGTGCATCAGGGACCTCGTGAAACCGGGGGGGCGCTCAGCGCCCGTGTCGACCGGTTTTAACAAGGCGTACTCATGGCAGTCGTGAAGCTGCAGCGGCCGAGGAGCTTTTCATGACCAACCCCGCGACGCCCGCATCCACGTCCACCGTCCGAGCTCTGCTGTTCGAGAGCGACCAGCGCAGCCGCGAGGTCGCCCACTCCGAACTGCAGGCGTACGCACCGGTGCCCGACGATCGCCTGCTGTGGGTCGACGTCGTGCGTTCGAATGGCCTGCCCGAAACGATGGCCCGCCTCGGCGCTGATCCCGAACGCCTCGAACCGGGCTCGGCGGGCGAGCTGGGCATGGCGGTCCAGGGCGAATGGAAGTACCTGCACGTGCGCGCGCTGAACTGGCACAGCGGCAACCGGCCGAACGAGGTCCCGGTGGTGTTCGGCGTCGGGCCCAACATCGTGCTCACCGTGCATCGCGAGCCCGTGGACTTCATTTCAGGCGTGCTCGACAACGAAGCGGACCACCTGCGCGTCGGCCGCCTTGAAGCGATCAGCTTCGCGACCACGCTGATGGATCGCATGCTCACCGACTACCTCGACGCCCGCGATGCGTTCGAGACGCGCCTCGACCGGCTCGAGCTGCTGATCCTGCGCCGCCCGCGTCCCGAGCATCTGAGCGAGCTGCAGGCGCTGCGCCATCTCGCTTCGCGCCTGCGCCGGCACCTCGCCTCGCAACGCGATCTGTTCGATGCGCTGGGGCGCCCCGACTTCGATCCCCGCCAGTCCGAATCCGCGGAGAACCACTGCCGACTGGTGAGCGCGCGCTACAGCCGCGTGATGCAGGCGATCGAGGCCGCACGCGAACTCGTCAACGGCAGTTTCGACCTCTACACCTCGCGCACCGCCGAGAGCACGAACGAGGCGGTCTACACGCTGACGGTGGTGACCGTCGCGATGGGGCTCGCGGCGACGCTGGCCGGCGTGCTGGGCATGAACTTCCAGGCCCCCCTGTTCGACACGGGTGCGACGGGGTTCTACATCACCGCGAGCGTGATCGGTGCGGTCCTGCTCGTTTCGGGCCTGTGGGCGGCCTGGCGGCTGCGACGGAGCAGGCGTTAGCCGACACCCCCTTCATGAACGTGTGAGACGATCCCATTCATGAAGCAAAAGAAATCCTCCCGCGCTGGCGCGGGCAAGGGCACCGGCAAGGGCGGCCCGTCGGCACCCACGCGCGGTGCATCGTCCAACAAACCTGCGGGCAAGCACGGCAAACCCGGCGGCCACGGGAAGCATGGATCCCAGCGGCCAGCCTGGATGCCCGAGCCGCCGCGTCCACTGCGGGGCCGCGGCGAAGCGCCGACGGTCGATCCGCACGCGCACCGCGAGGCCGCGCGCTACGAGAAACCGATCGCCAGCCGCGAAATGATCCTGCGGCTGCTCGCGTCGGCCGACGGTCCGCTGCCCATCGACGTGATCGCCGAGCAGCTGGGCATCGACGACGACGAACGCCGCGAGGCCCTGAATTTCCGCCTGCGCGCGATGCTGCGCGACGGCCAGTTGCTGCAGAACCGCAAGGGCGCCTACGTCCCCGCGGAGCAGGTCGACCTGATTCCGGGCGTCGTCATCGCCAATCCCGACGGTTTCGGTTTCCTCAAGCCCGATCCGGGGCATGGCGATGACCTGTTCCTGCCGCCGTTCGAAATGCGCCGCGTCATGCACGGCGATCGCGTGCTGGCGAACGTCACCAGCGTCGACCGCCGCGGTCGTCGCCAGGGCGCGATCGCGGAGATCCTCGAGCGTCGCCTGACGCGCCTGATGGGCCGCTACGAGACGCGCGCGGGCGTCGGCTTCGTCATCCCCGACGACCGCCGCGTGCAGCAGGACATCCTGATTCCGCCGGACGCGCGCAACGATGCGAACCCCGGCCAGGTCGTCGTGTGCGAGATCACCGAGATGCCGGACGGCAAGCACGTGCCGGTCGGCCGCATCCTCACCGTGCTCGGCGACAAGCTCACCGCGTCGCTGGCGGTGCAGGCGGCGATCCACGGTCACGACATTCCGCACGAATTCCCGCAGCCGGTGCTGGAGGAGGCCGCGTCGATTCCGGTCGATGTCGACGCCGCCACGGCCGCGACACGTGTGGACCTGCGCAAGCTGTCACTGGTCACCATCGACGGCGAGGACGCTAAGGATTTCGACGACGCCGTCTACGCCGAACCGAATCGAGACGGGTTCCGGCTCGTCGTCGCGATCGCCGATGTCTCGCATTACGTGCGTCCGGGCACGCCGCTCGACGAGGAGGCGCAGAAGCGCGCGACCAGCGTGTACTTCCCGGGTTTCGTCGTGCCGATGCTGCCGGAGACGCTATCGAACGGCATCTGCTCGCTCAAGCCCAAGGTTGATCGCCTGTGCTTCGTCTGCGACATGCAGGTGGATCGCAAGGGGCAGGTGACGGAATCGAAGTTCTACGAGGCGGTGATGCATTCGCATGCGCGCCTCACGTACACGCAGGTCTGGAACGCGATCGGCGACGACGTCACCGACGCAGAGCGCGAGGATTCCCGCGGCATCATTGGTTCGCTGATGCCGAATATCGAGAATCTGCACCAGCTGTTCCACATCCTCGTGAAGGCACGCGAACGACGCGGCGCGATCGAGTTCGAATCCAGCGAAGTGCGCTTCGTGATCGGCCCGAAGGGCGAGGTCGTGCAGGCCGGCATGCTCCAGCGCAACGACGCGCACAAGCTGATCGAGGAATGCATGATCGCAGCGAACGTCGAGGCCGCGAAGTTCCTGATCGAAGCCGATGTGCCCGCGCCGTTCCGCATCCACGAGCGCCCACCGGAGCAGAAGTACGAAGACCTGCTCGAATTCCTCAAGGAATTCAATCTGAGCCTGCCCGCGTGGTCGAAGGTGAAACCCAAGGACTTCACCGCACTGCTCAAGAAGATCCGCGAGCGCCCCGAGGCTGCGCTCCTCGAATCGGTGCTGCTGCGCAGCCAGGCGCTGGCGGTGTACGCGCCGACCAACGTCGGTCACTTCGGCCTCGCGCTGGACGCGTACGCCCACTTCACGTCGCCGATCCGCCGCTATCCCGACCTGCTCGTGCATCGCGCGATCAAGCACGCGTTGAGTGGTGCGAAGCCGGAGAAGTACAGGTATTCACCGAGCCAGATGGCGCAGCTGTCGCTGGAGAGTTCCGAGCGTTCGCGACGCGCCGACGAAGCCGCGCGCGAGGTCGACGAACGCTATCGCGCCGCGTGGATGGAACAGCACGTCGGTGGCGAGTTCGACGGCACGATCAGCGGCGTGACCAGCTTCGGTCTCTTCATCGAACTCGACGAGTCGAAGGTCAACGGCCTGGTGCACGTCACCCAGCTGCCGAACGACTTCTACCACTTCGACCCGGTGCGCAAGACGCTGACCGGCGAGCGCCGTGGACGCGAATACCGCCTCGGCGACCGGGTGCGGATCGTGGTCCTGAAGGCGAGTGTCGAGGATCGTCGCATCGACTTCCGGCTGCTCGAGGAGGGCGGCGGCGGGTTGAAGCCGTTGCCGCCGCGTGGGCAGCCGGCGAAGCGGAAGAAGCAGGCGTATTGACCTCGCCTCGCGCCGCCTCACGGCGGCCCCGGGGTTTCTCGGCCGCATTCGAAGCCGGGAAGCGGGTTTTCTCCCGCGTTGCGGCCCGTTGGGGCTGGTCGCGGGCGGGGTCTGTCCGCGGCGCGGCGCGGCGCCACACTGCACAATAGGCGCATGAGCAAACAGAACCAGTGGATCGCCGGCATCAACGCGGTGTCGGCGGCGCTCCAGAACGACGCCGAGAACGTGCGTGAGGTGCTGCTGGAGGCGGGCGCGAAGAATCCCCGCATTCAGGAGATCGAATCGCAGGCGCGTCGCCTGGACATTCCGGTGCGACGCGTGGCGCAGCAGGCGCTCGACGGCGCGGCCGGCGGCCTGCGCCACCAGGGCGCGATCGCGCGTTACATCGCGGCGCGCACCTGGAGCGAGAACGAACTCGAAGACCTGATCGCGGCGGCGGATGGGCGCGCGCTGGTGCTGATCCTCGACGGCGTGCAGGACCCGCACAACCTCGGCGCCTGCCTGCGCAGTGCGGCGGCAGCGGGCGCGACGGCGGTGATCATCCCCAAGGACAAGTCGGTGCAGGTCAATGCGACCGTGCGCAAGACCTCGGCGGGCGCCGCGGATGCCGTGCCGGTGGTGCCGGTCACCAATCTCGCGCGCACCATGAAGGATCTGCAGCAGCTCGGCGTGTGGCTGTATGGCTTGGCCGGTGAAGCCGAAGGCTCGTTCTACGCGCTCGACCTGCGCGGCAACGTCGGCCTCGTGCTCGGTGGCGAAGCGGACGGCCTGCGTCGCCTGACGCGCGATACCTGCGACGGTCTCGTCTCGGTGCCCATGCCCGGCGCAGCGCAGACCGGCGTCGAGAGCCTCAACGTCTCGGTGACGGCGGGCGTCACGCTGTTCGAGGCCGTGCGCCAGCGGAGTGCCCGCTGATGGACGACGGTGCGCTCGTTTCCCTGCACTGGTACGACCTCGTCGGTCTCGGCGGCTCGTTCGCGATCCTGCTCGCGTTCTACCTCGCGCAGTCGCGTCGCCTTTCGGCCACAGGCATCACGTACCAGTTGTTGAACCTGCTCGGCGCCGCCGCGGTGCTGGTCTCGCTGGTCGGCACGTTCAATCTGTCGGTCGCGCTGCTGGAGAGCGCGTGGATCGCGGTCAGCGCCTACGGCATCGCGCGCTCGCTGCGCGAACGCGGCCGCAGCTGAGGTCGACGGACAGTGCATCCGTCCGCCACTTCCGTCCGTAGTCGCCCCGTATATGCGCCATTCCGGCGCGCTTGCGGGGGCTGGACGCGGGTGGCATAACGCTCCGGCCCCGACATCGATCGAGGGACGCAGTGACCGTCATCGCCTATCCCGGATTCCGCGAGGCCCCCATGCTCACCGTCGCGAGCGACACGGACGTGCACGTCGACCTGCTGCTGGACGTCGCGCAGGGCGACCGCGACGCGTTCGAACGCCTCTACCGCGCCGCGTCGTCGCGTCTGTTCGCGATCTGCCTGCGACTGCTACCGGACCGCGCGGAGGCCGAGGACGTGCTGCAGGAAGTCTTCGCCGCGATCTGGCACAAGGCGGAACAATTCGACCCGTCGCGCGCGAGTGCGATGGCGTGGATGGCGATGATCGCCCGCAACCGCTGCATCGACCGCCTGCGTTCGCCGGGTCACACCGTGCGCACCACGGCGATCGAGTTGGGTGAGGAACTGCCGGACCACGGCGAGACGCCGATCGACGCGGCGCTAGCCTCGGACGATCGCGAACGCCTGCAGCGCTGCATGCAGCGGCTCGACGAACGCCGTCGCGGACTGATCCGCACTGCGTTTTTCGACGGCGCGACCTACGAAGAGCTGGCGACGCGCTCCGGCGCGCCGCTGGGATCGGTGAAGAGCTGGATCCGACGCGGCCTGCTGCAGCTGCGCGCGTGCCTGGAGCAATGACCATGCGCGAACACGATCTCGACCGCGATCCGCCGTCCGCCGACCTGCTCGCCGGCGAGTACGTCCTCGGCGTGCTCGATGCGCACGCGCGCCGCGAAGCCCGCCTGCGCGCATCGCACGATCCCGCCTTCGCGCGCCTGATCGACGACTGGGCGCGGCGCCTCGAGCCGCTGCACGACGAATTGCCGAAGGACGCCGTGCCGACGCATGTCTGGCCGCGCATCCGCACGCGCCTGGGTTGGGCTTCGATCGAGCGTGCTTCGACACCGCGTGTCGGCCTCTGGAAGGCGGCGACGGCGGCCGGTTTCGCGACCGCTGCCGCACTCGCCGTCGTCATGCTGCAGGTGCCGCGTTCGACCCCGCCATCCACGCCGGTTGCTGCAACACCCAAGGCGGTCACGCCGATGCCGGAAATGCCGGTCACGCGCCTGGTGAAGAACGACGGCCAGCTCGCCTATCTCGCCACGGTCGACATGCACGGCGGCGGCATGTGGCTGGTGCCTGTACCGGGCGCGATGGATGAGGACGGCATGGCGCCGGTGCTGTGGTTGATCGCGCCGGGCCAGAAGCCGAAGGCGCTCGGCTACGTCGGCGCGTGGAAATCGCATTGGGTCGACGTGCCGAAGGCCGAACTGCATGCCGGCATGACGTCGAAGTGGACGATCGCGATCACGATGGAACCGGTGCAGCCGGTCGCCCCGCAGGTGCCGTCGTCCAAGCCGATGGCGGCAGGCACGCTGTCGCTGTGACGCCTCAGGCGTCGGGCGTGGCGTTCGCCGCTGCGCCCACGCCGCCGAGCATCGGCCACGCGTTGACGATCTTGCAGAACAGTTCGGCGGTGCGTTCGGCGTCGTACACCGCCGAATGCGCCTCTTCCGCACGCCACTCGATGCCTGCGGCCTGCAGGGCGCGGCCGAGTACCGTCTGCCCGTAGGCGACGCCGCCGAGCGTCACCGTGTCGAACACGCTGAAGGGATGGAAGGGATTGCGCTGATGGCGCGATCGCGCGACCGCCGCATTGAGGAAGTTGAGATCGAAGTGCGCGTTGTGGCCGACCAGGATCGCGCGCTGGCAGCCGTGCTTCTTCATCGCCGTGCGCACGGGCGCGAACACGATGTCGAGCGCCTGCCGTTCGTTCTTGGCGTCGCGGAACGGGTGGTCGATGACGATGCCGGTGACTTCCAGCGACTTGGGATCGACCTCGGTGCCGGGTGCGGGCATGACGTGCGCGCTGGTGGTCGGGCAGGGAATCAGGCGCCCGTCGGCGTCCAGATCCAGCGGCACCGCCGCGATCTCGAGCAGCGCATGACGGTTCCAGTCGAAGCCCCCGGTTTCGACGTCGACGACGACCGGCAGGAAGCCGCGGAAGCGCGTGGCGAGTGAGGGCACAGGGGACCGGCGGTGGTGCGGGGCGGGCAGCCTAGCAGACGGGCCCCGGCGCGGCCGTCAGCTGGCGATACGCGCGCCCAGGACGATGCCGTCCCGACGGTAGGTCTCGAGCAGTGCGAGCCCGGCCTCGATGAAGGCGTCGACGTCGGGCGCGCCGACATCGTGCGCGAGCGAACGCAGCAGCGATTCGCCGGAGACATTCGACTCCGGCAGGCGATGTAGCAGGTGGAAGGCGAGCGGGCTCAGCGTGTGGAAACCGACGGAGCCGTCGTCGCGGCGATGCACGAGCAGCAGCGTGGATTCGGGCGTATCGGGAATCGCGCCCGGCGCGATGCGCTGCACCGGCCAGTCGTAGGCGAGCGGCCACGCGAGCGGCGACAGCAGTGGCACGCCGGTGCGCAGATCGCCTTGGGGATCATGCGCAATGCCGGCGGGCGTTTCGTCGCTGATCTGCAGCGCGAGCTCCACCCATTCGTAGTGCGCGAGCTCGCGCAGCCAAGGCGGATCATCGCGGCCGGCGTCGGCGCGCGCATCGAGGTAGCGCATCAGTTCGCGCGGCAGTTCGGTGAACACCGGCGTGCGCGCGTCGTGTTCGCGCAGGAAGTCGCGGACAAGAGCCAGCCAGACGCCGTCGCCGAGCGTCGCCCGCATCACCGGGAAGGTCCCGGCGAGCAGCGACTCGACGTTGTTGAAGACGAGCTCGGCGTAGATCTTCAGGCGCCGCGCTTCGACACCCGCGGGCGCGGCAGCATGATCGGGATCGCGCACGTACGCGCCGAGCGCCGCCAGCGCGTCGAAGGCCTCAGGCGGCATCGCGTCGCCCGCGCGTTGCCTGCGCGAGACGGCTGCGCACGCCGCCAAGTTCGACGAGCAGTTCATCGAATGGCGGCAGGTTGAAGTCGCGCTCCAGCAGCGTCGGTCGTGGACCAAAGCGTGCATAGGCGGCGTCGAGCAGCTCCCACACTGGCGCGCTCACCGGCGTGCCATGCGTGTCGACCTTGAGGTCGTCGGCCTCGTCGTAATGGCCGGCGACGTGGATGTAGGCGACGCGTTCGCCGGGAAGCGCGGCGAGAAATTCGTGCGCGTCGTAGCGGTGATTGGTCGCGTTGACGACGATGTTGTTGACGTCGAGCAGCAGGTCGCAGTCGGCCCGTTCGAGGACGTTGTTGATGAAGTCGATTTCGCGCATGGCCGCCGCGTCGCCGGTGTCGAGCGTCGCGTAGTAGGAAATGTTCTCGACGGCGATACGGCGGCCCAGGATGTCCTGCGTGCGCCGGATGCGGGCGGCGACGTGATCGACCGCGGCGCGGTGGAATGGCAGCGGCATCAGGTCGTAGAGCTGGCCGCGCGCGTCGGTGCAGGCCGAAAGGTGTTCGCTGTAGATCGGACTGCCGAGCCGGTCGAGGAAACGTCGCAGCTTGGCGAGGAACGTTTCGTCGAGCTCGCCCGGGCCGCCCAGGGACAACGACAACCCGTGGCAGATGACGGGCCAGCGTGACGCGACGGCGTCGAACGCATCGCCCGATGCACCACCAACACCCATCCAGTTCTCCGGCGCGACTTCGATGAAGTCGACGGTGTCGTCGGAGGCCGCCTGCAGCGGACCCAGAAGGGCCCGCCGCAGGCCGAGGCCGGCAGCATTCGCAGCGAGAGGGCGGGCTGCGGCCATTACCGCTGGATCAGATCGAGCCGCCGCACTTGCCTTCGCCGCACTTGCCTTCGGCCATCTTGGCGTCGGCCACCTTCTTGTCGGCGACGGTCTGCGCCTTCGGTGCCGCGGCGTCCGGCTTGGCCGCGCCGGCCTTCTTGTCGGCGCCGCACTTGGCTTCCGCGGCCTTCTTGTCGGCACCGCACTTCATTTCGCTGGCCTTGGCGGTGTCGGCGCCGCACTTGGCTTCGCCGGCCTTCGCCTTGTCGGCACCGCACTTGGCTTCCGCCGCCTTGGCGTCGGTCTTCGCGGGGGCATCGGCGGCGGACAGCATGTAGCCCTGCGACAGCGGCGTGGACGCGAAGGCGGTGCCGGCGAGCAGCAGCGAGCCGGCGACGGCGGCGAGGGCGGGGGTCTTGAGCGAACGGGACATGGGAGGACCTCTATCGGGGCGGCCTTGCCGCGCGAAGCCGCGATGCTAGCGCGGCGGGGAGGGTTCGGCAGCCGGTGGTCCCGGTTCGCCGGACGCCGGTTCATCCAGCGTCAGAGCTTCCTTACGGCGCGCCGGGGTCTGC
Source organism: Lysobacter sp. TY2-98 (assembly GCF_003367355.1). Classification (NCBI taxonomy): domain Bacteria; kingdom Pseudomonadati; phylum Pseudomonadota; class Gammaproteobacteria; order Lysobacterales; family Lysobacteraceae; genus Lysobacter; species Lysobacter sp. TY2-98. The sequence continues at coordinate 1,443,083 of NZ_CP031413.1, read as the reverse complement.
GGATGCAGCCCGGCGCACGAACGAAACGGGCGGCCCGCAGGCCGCCCGTGAGGCGACGCCCCGGTCAGAGCGTCGCGGTATTGCTCTCGTCCGCCTTCTCGCGGGGCGGCAGCGCTTCCTCGCCGCGCACCAGGAACCAGATGTTCTCGGCGATGTTGGTGGCATGGTCGCCGATGCGCTCGATGTTCTTCGCCATGAACAGCAGATGCGTGCAGGGCGTGATCGCGCGCGCGTCTTCCATCATGTAGGTGAGCAGTTCGCGGAACAGGCCCGTATAGGCGGCATCGATCTCGGTGTCGGCCGCACGGACGCGCTGCGCCGCCTCGACGTCGTTGTCGCGGTAGGCGGCGATCACCGCGCGCACCTGCTGCACCGCCAGCGTGCCGATCAGTTGCAGGCCCGCGACGTGCGGCAGCGGCGGCGCGGTGTTGAGCGCCATCGAGCGCTTGGCGACGTTCGCGGCGTAGTCGCCGATACGCTCGATGTCCGCCGCGATGCGGATCGCCGCGAGGATCTCGCGCAGGTCGCGCGCCATCGGGCCACGCAGCGCGAGCTTCATGACGTCGTGGCTGACTTCGTGCTCGAGCACGTCGATGGCCTCGTCGTTGGCGACGATGCGCGCGGCGGCCTTGTCGTCGCGACGCTGCACCACGTCGAGTGCGGCCTCCAGCTGCGCCGCGGCCATTTCTCCCATGCGCAGGGTTTCGTCGAGCAGGCGCTTCTGCTCGGCGTCGTAGCTCTTGAGGATGTGTTCGTGCATGTGTTGTGCCCCGTCGGATCAGCCGAAGCGACCGGTGATGTAGTCCTCGGTCTGCTGCTTCGAGGGATTGGAGAAAATCGTTTCCGTGGTGCCGTGCTCGACCAGCTCGCCCAGGTACATGAAGGCGGTGAAGTCGGAGATGCGCGCCGCCTGCTGCATGTTGTGGGTGACGATCACGATGGTGAAGTCGCGCTTGAGGTCGTCGACGAGCTGCTCGATGCGGCTGGTGGAAATCGGGTCGAGCGCGGACGTCGGCTCGTCGAGCAGCAGCACGCTCGGCCGCAGCGCCACGGCGCGCGCGATGCACAGGCGCTGCTGCTGGCCGCCGGAAAGACCCAGCGCGCTCTGGCCGAGCTTGTCCTTCACCTCGTCCCACAACGCGGCCTGGCGCAGCGCCTGTTCGACGCGATCCTTCATCTCGGACTTCGACAGGCGCTCGTGGTGCCGGATGCCGTACGCCACGTTCTCGAAAATCGTCATCGGGAACGGAACGGGCTTCTGGAACACCATGCCGACCTTGCTGCGCAGGCGATTGAGCGGATAGCGGGGGTCGAGGATGTTGTCGCCGTCGAGCAGCACTTCGCCCTTCGCGGTGAGCTTGGGGTAGAGCGCGTAGATGCGGTTGAAGACGCGCAGCAGCGTCGACTTGCCGCAACCTGACGGTCCGATCAGCGCAGTCACCTGACGCTCGGGAATCTCGAGGTTGACGTTCTTTACGGCGTGGAACTTGTCGTAATAGAAGTCGAGCCCGCGGGCGGCGAGCTTCACCGTCGCCGCGGGGGACGCAGTCTGCGCGGTCGCCAGGTGGAAGCGGGGAGCGTCGTTCATCGCGAGGTCCGAAGGAAGGGCAGCGTTCATCAGTCGTGGGTCACGCGGTTGCGCACGACGATCGCGCGCGCGAGGAGGCTCACCGCCAGCACGAACAGCATGAGCACGAAGGCGCCGGCCCATGCGAGCGAATGCCAGGCGTCGTAGGGGCTCATCGCGTACTGGAAGATCACCACCGGCACGTTCGCCATCGGCGAGGTGACGTCGGTCGACCAGTACTGGTTGTTGAGCGCGGTGAAGAGCAGCGGCGCGGTTTCGCCGGAGATGCGCGCGAGCGCGAGCAGGATGCCGGTGATGATGCCGGGCAGGGACGAGCGGTACAGCACCTGCACGATCACCTTCCACTGCGGGATGCCGAGCGACAGCGCGGCCTCGCGCATCTGCGTCGGCACGAGGCGCAGCATTTCATCCGTGGTGCGCACCACCACCGGCAGCACGATGAAGGCGAGCGAGATCGCGCCGGCGAGTGCCGAGAAGTGCCCCATGCGCGCGACGACCAGCGTATAGACGAACAGGCCGAGCACGATCGACGGCGCCGACAGCAGGATGTCGTTGACGAAGCGCACGGTGTCGCCGACCCAGCTGCGGTTCGAATACTCGGCGAGATAGGTGCCGGCGAGCACGCCGATCGGCGCACCCATCGCGATGCCTAGAAGGCTCATCAACGCGCTGCCGAAGAACGCGTTTAGCAGGCCGCCTTCTTCGCCCGGGGGCGGCGTCATTGCGGTGAACAGGGCGACGTTTATCGACGACAGGCCGTTGTGCAGCGTGGTCCACAGGATCCACACCAGCCAGAACAGGCCGAATGCCGTGGCGAGGACCGCCAGCGATTGGGCGATGACGTTGAAGGCGCGGCGTCGGGCGTAGAGCGAAATCATCACGCGCCCTCCCGCTTGGACAGTCGACGCAGCATCAGGCGCGCGACCGCGAGCACGACGAACGTGACCAGGAACAGCACGAAGCCGAGCGCGATCAGCGCAGAGCGGTACTGGTCGGAATCGGCTTCCGCGAATTCGTTGGCGATGGTCGCGGCGATGGAGTTGCCCGGCATCAGCAGCGACGTCGTGAGCTCGTGCGCATTGCCGAGCACGAACGTCACCGCCATGGTCTCGCCGAGTGCGCGGCCGAGGCCGAGGAAGATGCCGCCGATGACGGCCGAGCGCGTGTACGGCAGCACGACGTCCCAGACCACTTCCCAACGCGTCGAACCGAGTGCGTACGACGATTCCTTCAGACGATTCGGCACCGTCAGGAACACCTCGCGCATCACCGAGGCGATGAACGGAATGATCATGATGGCCAGCACCAGGCCCGCGGTGAGCATCCCGAGGCCGAGCGGCGGGCCGGCGAAGATCGAACCGATCACCGGCAGCGTGCCGAGGTGCGCGTCGATCCACGGATACACGTGCTCGCTCAGGTACGGCACCAGCACGAACAGGCCCCACATGCCGTAGATGATCGACGGGATGCCCGCCAGCAGTTCGATCGCGGTCCCGACCAGGCCGCGCATCCACTTCGGCGCAATCTCGGTGAGGAACATCGCGATGCCGAAGCTCACCGGCACGGCGATGATCATCGCGATCAGCGCGGTGACGACCGTGCCGTAGATCGGCACCAGCGCGCCGAACTTCAGGCCGACCGGATCCCAGTCGCGCGAGGCGAAGAAGCCGAGGCCGAACGTCTGGAACGTCTCGCGACCGCCCCACAGCATCGACAGCGCGGCGGCGGCGAGCGAGACGAGTACGAACATGCCGGCGGCCGTGACCAGCCAGCGGAAGCCGCGGTCGGCCTTAGCATCGCGCGAAGTTGTGTAGACGGCGGGGGCGGGTATTGCGCTCATGTCACCCGAAGACTGGTCCGGATCTCGCGTGTGGAAACGGCGTCGCCTCGAAGCGCGACGCCGTCGTTGTCGTCCGCCGGGTGCGGACGCGATGCATCACTTGAACTGCGCGGTCCAGTACGTCTCGACCTGCGCAACGACATCCGGCGGCAGCGGCACGTAGTTCAGGGATTCGGCGGTCTTGCCACCGTCGTGCAGCGCCCAGCGGAAGAAGTCGAGCGCGGCCTTCGAACGCGCCGGATCCTTCGGCTGCTTGTACATGAGGATGAAATTCGTCGCGGCGATCGGCCACGCCTGCTCGCCGGGCGCGTTGGTGATCACGACGCTGAAGTCCTTCGCGTTCTTCCAGTCGGCCGTCGCGGCCGCGGCCTGGAACGACGCGATGCTCGGCTGCACCCACTGGCCGGCGGCGTTCTGCATCTGCGCGTGCGCCATGCCGTTCTCGGCGGCGTAGGCGAGCTCGACGTAACCGATCGAACCCTTGATCTGCTTCACGTACGCGGCGACACCTTCGTTGCCCTTGCCGCCGATGCCGGTCGGCCAGTTCACCGATGTACCTTCGCCGACCTTCGTCTTCCACTCCGGACTCACCTTCGACAGGTAGTTGACGAAGTTGAAGGTGGTTCCCGAGCCATCCGAGCGCTTCACCACGTTGATCTTGATCGCCGGAAGCGCCACGCCCGGATTGAGCGCCGCGATCGCGGCGTCATTCCACATCGTGACCTTGCCCAGATAGATGTCCGCGAGCACCGGACCGGTGAGCTTGAGCTGACCCGCAGCGATACCCGGGAGGTTGATGACCGGCACCACGCCGCCGACGGCCGAGGGAAACTGGCCGAGGCCCGCCTGCGCGAGTTCGTCCGACGAAAGCGGCTTGTCGCTGGAACCGAAGTCGACGGTGCCGGCCTTGATCTGCGCGATGCCGCCGCCCGAGCCGATCGACTGGTAGTTGATCTTCGCGCCGCTCTTCTGCGCGTATTCGGCCGACCACTTCGACAGCAGCGGGTAGATGAAGGTCGCGCCGGCGCCGGTGATCGTCGCTTCGTTCTTCTCGCCCGGGGCGGACGCAGCGGTAGTGGCGGCGGTCGATGCCTTGTCGGTGGACGCGTTGTTGCCGCCCGAGCACGCAGCGAGGGCGACGGTCAGGGCGACGGCAAGGCCGGCGAGGCGGGCGAGATGCATGGCGACTCCATGAGGACGTGCCGCCGGGTGGCGGCGTTGCCCCGCCATGAAATGATGTTTTTGTTACACGACCATGACACCGCTGTCGCAATGCGAACGGGCCCCACGAAGGGGCCCGTCCAGGTGGCCGCCAAGCGGCCGTCGATCAGTACTTCGCGTTGATCGACCAGTACTGTTCGATCTGCTTGATCAGCGAGTCGGGCAGCGGCACGTAGTCGAGCGCGCGGGCCTGCGCGTCGCCGCTCGTGTAGACCCAGCGGAAGAACTCGATCGAGTTCTTCGCGCCCGCGGCATTGCGCGGCTTACGGCTCATCAGCGCGAACGTCGTCGCCGTGATCGGCCACGCCTTTTCGCCCGGCGCGTTTGTCATGACGAGATAGAAGTCCTTCGCATCGCTCCAGTTCGCGCTCTTGGCGGCTTCGGCGAAGGTTTCGTCGCTCGGCAGCACGTAGTTGCCGGCCGCGTTCTTGAGGCGCGCGTACGTCATCTTGTTCTGCAGCGCGTACGACAGCTCGACGTAGCCGATTCCACCCGGAATCTGCTTGACGTAGGCCGCGACGCCTTCATTGCCCTTGCCGCCGATGCCGACCGGCCACTGCACCATCGTGCCTTCGCCAACCTTCTGCTTCCAGGTAGGGCTGACCTTGCCGAGATAGTTGACGAAGTTGAACGTCGTGCCCGAACCGTCCGAACGGTGCACGACGGTGATCTTCTTCGCCGGCAGCTGGATGCCGCCGTTCTGCGCCACGATCGCAGGGTCGTTCCACATCGTGATCTCGCCCATGAAGATGCGGCCGAGCGTCGCGCCGTCGAGCTTCATCGCGCCGGAAGCAACGCCCGGCACGTTGATCACCGGCACCACGCCGCCGATGACGATCGGGAACTGCACGAGACCGGCCGACGCGATGTCTTCCGGCTTAAGCGGCATGTCGGTCGCGCCGAAATCGACGGTGCCGGCCTTGGCCTGGGCAATGCCGCCGCCCGAGCCGATCGACTGGTAATTGACCTTGTGACCGGTCGACTTCGCGTAGTCCGAGGACCACTTCGACATCGCCGGATACACGAAGGATGAGCCGGCGCCGGTGATGTCGGCAGCCTGGGCGGCGAAGCACGCCACTGCGAACGAGAGCGCCAGCACGCGCGCGTGCATGGAGCGGGATACGGAAGACTTCAGCACGGATGGACTCCTGGAAAGGGACGGGCACGACCCGCCTCCCGGCATTCCATCGCGACGCGATGACACGGCGGTTGCACGTCGATGACATTCGCGTGACACGCCGCGAAAACAAAAAAGGAGGCGCAGCGATGGCTGCGCCTCCAATGACTCGACCCTTGGAGAGAGTGTGACGCGGCGATTACCAGTAGAACTGGACGCGCGCTTCGATGATGTCCGGATTGTCGTCGACGACGGCGTTGAACGTCTTGTTGTTGAGCGCCGGATCAGCGGAGTACGTCGCGCTGGTCTTGCCGATGTAACGCGAGCTGTCGACCTTGACGTAGTTCAACATGAACTTGAAGTTCGAATGCCAGTACCAGTTCGCGCCGATCGTCCACGCGTTCTGACGGCCGCCGAGCACGCCGTTCACGGTCGGCGCCGACGTCGGCGTCGCGCCTGGCGTCAGGCTGCCGTCGTCCAGATCGATGTGGTCGTAACGCAGGCCGAGCTGGAACATGCCCGACGCCGGGTTGGCCGGCAGCGGCGTGGTCGGCACGCCCGCCTTGTAGCCGAACTTCTCGCCCGTGATGTTCCACACGCCCGAGATGTAATAACCGTCGGCATCGAACGAGCTGCCCGGCTGCGCGGCGAAGCCCGTGTCGTAACGGTCGACGCTGGCCTTCATGTACTCGCCCTGCAGCTTGAACGGGCCGTGCGCCCACAGGCCTTCGAGTCCGAGCACCGCTTCACGATCGGAGTTGCGGATGCCGGTCGCACCCGTGTCGACGAGACGCGTGCCGGCGAGGTCAGCGAGCGGGCGCGCGCGCAGGCGGATCGTGTCGGTGTCGGTGTCCAGGTCGACGTACGACAGGCCGAGGTGGACGATGTTGTCACCGTCGTTGATCGGCGCCCAGGTGCCGCGCAGACCGTAGCCGTTGCCGTGCGCCAGGTTGCGGGTCAGCTCGCGCTCGAAATACGCGCCGGTCACCGACCAGTTGGTGTCGCCATAGCTGAACTGGCCGCCGAGGCGGCGCGACACGCCGAACGTGTTCGTGATCGACGCCTTGGCGATGAAATCGTTGTTCTTGGTCGACGACAGTTCTTCCAGGCTGTTCGGCATCTTGAACTGGCCGATCTGGATGAACTTGTTGGCGTCGCCGCCAAGCTTGTACTTCGCGTTGACGTCGAGCCACTTGTTGGCCTTGGCGTCGTAGCCCAGCACCCAGTCGTAATTGCCCGGGCCCTTGCCCTTGAGCACGAGTTCGGCGCGACGCATGTCGAAGTCGTGGTCGACGCCGTCGTTGCTGTTGGCACCGAGGAACGCCTTGTCTTCGTTGTACCAGTTGGCATCGGCCTGGACGAGGCCTTCGAACGACACTTCCGAGTCGTGGATGACGTCGATGGCGACCTCGGCGTGGGCGGCCGGCGCGGCGAGCACGCCCAGCAGGGCGAGGGCGAGCGTGTTACGCGAGAGTTTCATGGAGGGTCCTGGGAAGGAGGAACGCCGTGAAGGCTAGGGCGTGAAGTTTGCGTAAATGTGACAGTTCCGCGGCCGCTGCCCGAAGACGGTCATTTCGCGCGCGGCCGCCCCGGCGCGATCTCCAGCGGCGGAGCGTCCCCCGGCGTCTTGTCCGGAAAGTGGCACAGATCGCGCACGATGCAGCGCGGGCAGTCGGGTACGCGGGCCGTGCAGACGTAGCGGCCGTGCAGCAGCAGCCAGTGGTGGGCGTGCTGCAGGTAGCGGTCAGGAACGACGCGCAGCAATTCATCCTCGACTGCGCGGACGTCGGGCCCCGGTGCCAAGCCGGTGCGGTTGGAGACGCGGAAGATGTGGGTATCGACCGCCATCGTGTGTTCGCCGAACGCCGTGTTCAGTACAACGTTGGCGGTCTTGCGGCCCACGCCCGGCAGCGCTTCCAGCGCCTCGCGGTCGCGCGGCACCTGCCCGCCGTGCAGTTCGACGAGCTGCTTCGCCATCGCGACGACATTCGCCGCCTTGGTCCGGTTGAAGTTGATGTTGGCGATGTAGGGCAGCAGGCGCTCGACGCCGAGCTTCGCGATGGCCTGTGGTGTGTTCGCGACGGGAAACAGCTTGCGCGTCGCGATGTTGACGCCGGTGTCGGTCATCTGCGCGGACAGTGCGACCGCGACGAGAAGCTCGTATGGTGTCGAGAATTCGAGTTCGGTGGTCGGCTCGGGGTTCGCGTCGCGGAAGCGCTCGAACAGCGCGTCGATCTCCTTCGGCGTCATGCGCTTCGACGGCTTGACGCGCTCGCTTCCGCCGAGTGGTCGGGCAGCGCGTACTCCGGCTTTCGTCGCGACTCCGGGTGCGGCCTTGCGTTTCGACGCCGATGTCGAGGTCTTCGCGTTCGGTGCGGCCTTGCTGGCCGTCGTCGTCGAAGTGCGAGCGGTTGTCTTGCCCGTGGCGGCACGCGCCGACGCGGGCTTTGCGCCCGCGCGGGCTGTCGCCGTCTTTCGCTTCGAATCAGTCGATGCAGCTCCCATGACGCGCAACTTCGGGCGCTTCGTGGGCATGCCTGATTTCTTCCTGGCCGGCTTGCCGCGACCGGTATCGCTAGAACGCGTCATCGGGTCGGACCCTTCGCACGCGCCAGCGCGCGTTGCAGCGCTGCGGCGGCCGAAGGCGGAAGCGCCGGCGCATTCGTTGCCGCGGCCGGCGGACGCGCATTGCGCGCGGCCTCACGCTCGGCCGCGCGACGCGCGAGGCGTCGTTCGCGTGCGCGGAAGCGTTCACGCGCGGCGAGCGCGGTGCGACGCTGATCCCGCATGGCGATCAACTGCGCCGTGCACGCGGGTGCGCACAGCCCGCAGGCCTCGACATCGAGCAACCCGGCCTCGATCGCACCATCCACATCATCGCCCTGCAGGCAGCCGGCGATCACATGCGCCGCCGACGGCGCACCGCATCCGCAGACGGGGCAGGGCGCCGCGGTCACGCGCCGGTAAACGACGGCTTGCGACGCTCCAGGAACGCCGTCGTGCCTTCGCGCATGTCCTGCGTCGCGAACATCAGGCCGAACTGCGCGGCTTCGTATTCGAGGCCTTCCTCGATGCCGCATTCGCCGCCGACGTTGATGCAGTCGAGCGCGCCCCGCAGCGCGAGCGGCGCGGACGACGCAAGCTGCTGCGCGACGGCCATCGTCTGAGCTTCGAGCTCAGCGGCGGGCACAACGCGATTCACGATGCCGAGTTCGCGCGCGCGCTGGGCGTCGATCGGTGCGCCGAGCAGGCACAGCTCGAGCGTTGCGGCACGACCGGCAAGTCGCAGCAGGCGCTGCGTGCCGCCGAAGCCCGGAATCAGGCCGAGATTGATTTCGGGCTGGCCGACGCGCGCGCTGTCCGATGCGATGCGCAGGTGGCAGCACATCGCGAGTTCAAGACCACCGCCGAGTGCGAAGCCGTTGACCATCGCGATCACCGGCTTCGGGCTCTTCTCGACGCGACGCATCATGCGCTGGCCGCGCAGGGAGAAATCGCGGCCCTGCGCGGGTGTCAGGGTGTTCATCTCGGCGATGTCGGCCCCCGCGACGAACGCCTTGGGGCCGGCGCCGGTCAGCACGATCGCGCGGACCGAGGCCGTCGCGATCGCCTCGGCAAAAGCGACGTCGAGCGCATCCAGCGTCGCCGCGTTGAGCGCGTTGAGCTTGTCCGGCCGGTTGACGGTGATGATGCGGACGGCGTCGCGGTCGGCGACGGTCACCGGCGAAGCGCTGCTGCTGTCGGTCATGGCGGGCCTGAATGAAAAGGGGCGGAAATTCACGCCTCGAACGCGCCGCGGAACTCGAGCGGCCGGAGGCGGTCAGAGGGTTCGGTGTCAGTGGCGGTTAAGCCCTGCCCTCAGTATCCTAGCGCGCCACTCGGGGCTGTCGACCGGTACGCGGCACAGGGTCGTCCAACGCCGCTGCGCGAAGCGCACCCGGCTTTCCCCATTTCGGAGGTTTCACCCGATGAAGTTTCGTCTGATGGCCGTCGCTGCTGCGGCGTTTGTTGTTGCAGGCGCCGCGTCCGCGCAGGACATCACGTCCGACAAGGGCAAGCTCAGCTACGCGCTCGGCTTCAAGACCGGCGCCGATGCGGCCGAGCTCATTGATCGTGGGGAACAGCTCGACCTGGCGGCGATCACCAAGGGCCTGCAGGACGCTTATGCGAAGAAGCAGCCTGCCGTGCCGGTCGACCAGCTGCAGAAGGTGCTGCAGGACATGCAGACCCGCCTCGCCACGAAGGCCAAGGCCGAGTGGGACAAGGCGGCGGCCGAGAACAAGGGCAAGAGCGATGCCTTCATCCTCGCCAACAAGGCGAAGCCGGGCATCAAGGTCCTGCCGAGCGGCGTGCAGTACCGCGTGATCGAGAACGGCACCGGCGCCAAGCCGACGATGGCGAGCACGGTTGCGCTGGAAGTGGCTGGTCCGTTCCCGTGGGGCAACCGCCCTCAGCAGGCGCAGGCGCCGCAGAAGATCCCGTCGATCAAGGTCAGCCAGATCGAAATGCCGGCGATGCGCGAAGTGATCCAGCAGATGCCGGTCGGTTCGAAGTGGGAAGTGACGCTACCGGCCGACAAGGCCTACGGCGCCGACCCGCGCACCGGCTTCCCGCCGAACGTGGCGGTGGTGTTCGAGATCAAGCTCGTCAGCTCCAAGTAAGATCGGACCGTCCAGGTTCTCCGAACGCCGGCCTCGCGCCGGCGTTCGCGTTTCCGGGCGGCGTGCGTCTGAGAGAATGCCCGCATGAATTCCCCGTTCCGCGCCGTACTGAGCCCGTGCGTCGGCATCTGCGAGATGCGCGACGACGGCCTGTGCGCCGGCTGCCTGCGCACGCTCGACGAGATCGCGCGCTGGGGGATGATGGGCGACGACGAACGCCTGCGCATCATGGACTGCGTGTTGCCCACCCGCGATCCCGATCGCGCGCATGACTGATGGCGTTCTCGCCCACCTTCAGCGTGCGCTGCATCCCCTGGATGCGCCGCCGCGGGGTGCGGCCTGGAATCTCGTTGAACTGCATGACCTGCTCGGCGCCCAGCCCATGCGCGACGCGGCCGTACTCGTCGGCCTAGTGCCACGCGACGCCGGCCTGCACGTTCTGCTGACGCGACGCAACGACGCACTGCGTCAGCACGCAGGGCAGGTGAGCTTTCCCGGCGGTCGTTGCGACCCCGATGATGTCGATGCGATCGCGGCGGCATTGCGCGAGACACACGAGGAAGTCGGCATTCCTGCGTCGCAACTGGAGCCGATCGGTTTCCTCGATCCGCTGGCGACGATCACCGGCTTCCGCGTCCTGCCGGTCGTCGCGCTGATCGATCCGCGCTACGTCGCGCAACCCGATCCCGCCGAAGTCGCGGACGTGTTCGAAGTGCCGCTTGCCTACCTGATGGATCCGGACAATCGCGTCGAGCGCCGCTTCGAAGTGCAGGGCCGCAGCCGCGTCGTGTGGGAGTACCGTTATCCGGACCAGCGCATCTGGGGCGCGACCGCCTCGATGCTGCTCAACCTGCACGATCGCCTGGAGGCACACCGATGAGCTGGACGACACTGGTCGACGTGGACGCGCTGAAGCGCGCCATCGCCGCGCAGGATCGACCGCTGGTCATCATCGATACGCGCGTCGATCTCGCCGACCGCAGCGCGGGGTCGCGACGATTCGCGGAGGGCCACATTCCGGGTGCGCGTCGCGCGGATCTGGAAACGGATCTGTCCGGCCCGCACTACCCGGGCGCCGGACGTCATCCATGGCCGTCCGATGATGCGTTCGCCGCGATGCTGGGACGCCTCGGCATCACGCCGGCGCATCAGGTCGTCGTCTACGACGATGCGCAGGGCGCGCTCGCCGCGGCGCGGCTGTGGTTCATGCTGAAGACGTGGGGCCACGATGCAGTGGCCGTGCTCGACGGCGGATGGTCGGCCTGGCGCGCCGCGAATGGCGACGTCGAGAGCGGGGCCGCCACGCCCCCGGACATCGGTCCGTACGCCGGTGCGTTCGACAACGGTCGACTGCTCGATGCGTCGGATGTCGAAGCGGCGCTCAGCGCGGGCGAACCGGTCCTCGACGCGCGCGCTGCCGAGCGCTATCGCGGCGACGTCGAGCCACTCGATCGCAAGGCCGGACACATCCCTGGCGCGCTCAATCGGCCTTTCGCATTGAATCTTGCCGATGGCCGTTTCCGCCCCGCGTCGGAACTGCGTGCGGCGTTCGATGCGCTGCTCGATGGCCGCGCGCCGCACACGCTCATCGCGAGCTGCGGCTCCGGCGTCACCGCCTGCCACCACCTGCTCGCGATGGAGCACGCCGGCCTGCGCGGTGCGCGGCTGTTCAAGGGTTCGTGGAGTGGCTGGATCGAGGACGACGCGCGTCCGATCGCCACCGGCGGCTGATCAGCGCGACTTGCCGAGGCGTTCCAGCACGGCACGCAGCGCGTTCTGCGTATCCGGCGCGTACCACGAGGCGACGAAGCGCTCGAGCTCGATGTTGCGCGGATGCAGCGCCTCGATCGCATCGGCACGAGCGATCGCACGCGTGTCGAGCACCGGCTGCCGTGGCAGCGCTGCAAGCGCCTGCGCCCATGCGGTCGCGCGCTGCGCCGTGTCGTCGACGCTCGCGACCTCGTCGATCAGCCCGATCGCGAGAGCTTCGTCGGTCGTCGGCATCAGGCCGCCGACTAGCAGGCGCTCCGCGCGATGCGCGCCGACGACACGGCGCAGCAGGCGCTGGATGCCCTCCGGCGCGACGAGACCGACCTGCGTTTCGTTGAGGCCGATGCGGAAGGGCTTGGCCGGATCCGGCGAGCGCGCCATGACGCGGTAGTCGCAGCACAGCGCAAGCACGCAACCGCCGGCGGGCGCATGGCCGGCGAGGCCGACCGCCACCGGAATCGGGCTGCCGATCAGCGCGCGCGCCGCCCCGAAGAACGCCTCCCACGCATGTATCAGTGCCGCGCGGTCGTCGCCCAGCGACATGAGGTAGGGAACGTCCAGGCCTGCAGAAAACACCGACGGTCCGCCCGTCAGCGCGATGCCGTGCGCACCGTGCTGGGCTGCATGCGTCACCGCATCGCGCAGGGCGCCGCAGAGGCTGGGATCCAGCGCGTTCACCGGCGGCCGTGCCAGCCGGATCTCGAGGATGTCGCCGTGTTCCTGCGTCTGCACCAGTGCCATGGTTCGCCTCCGAAGACCGTGCCGCAGGTTAACCGGCGGCCGCCGTGCTCGCCACGCCGCGTGGCGCACTGCCTAGAATGCGCGCATGGCCCGCTCCGCATCGCTCGCGCTCGCCGCGCTGTTCGCCCTGGTTCCGTTCGCGACATTCGCCGGCACGGCGAAGTCGACGCCGTGCGCGCCGATCGTTCGTGATGCATGGGTGCGCATGACGCCGATGATGCCGATGGGCGCGGGTTTCTTCGTGCTCGAGAATCGCTGCAAGGCGCCCGTCGCGGTGACCGGTGCCTCGTCACCGCGCTTCGGCGATGTGTCGATGCATGAGACGCGCATCGAAGGCGGCATGAGTCGCATGCGTCCGTTGGCTCGCGTCGACGTCGCGCCGGGCGCGAACGCGGAATTCCATCCAGGCGGTCGTCATCTCATGCTGATGTCGCCGACGGGCGACGTTGCTGCCGGAGGCCGCGTGCGTATCGATCTCAAGCTCGCCGACGGGCGCAGGCTGCCCGTCGACTTCGACGTCCGCAGCGCGACGCCTTAACTGCAGGCTTTGCGCACTTCGTCCGGCAGCGGCGCCGAGCGCCCGGTGGTGCGGTCGATCCACACCATCACGACGTTGCCGTCGCAGTAGAGCGCGCGCGGCTCGTTCGCATCGACGATGCGATGGCCGATGGTGATGCTGCTGCCACCGAGGCGTTCGACGAACAGCTCGATCACCACGTCGCCCGGCCATTCGATGGGGCGACGATAGTTGAGGTTCGATGCCGCGACGACCGGCGCGACGTTGTCGTCCATGCCCATGCCGGGAACGCTCAGCATCCAGCGCAGGCGCGCTTCCTCGAGGTAGCTGAGGTACTTCGAGTTGTTGACGTGGTTGAACGCGTCGAGATCGCGCCAGCGCACCGATAGCGGCACGCGGATCAGTTCGCCCGGGCGCAGGTCGATCTGCTTCATCGGCGCGGCGGAGGGCGGCGCTGCGTCGGCGGTAGCGGGCGCAGCCGGTGCGTCGGTTGCGGCGCCCGCTACTGCGGTCGGCAACGCGCCATCGCGAACAGTGTCGCGACGTGATGCGCGCCCGCGGCGATCGCCAGCTCCGGCGTTCTTTTTGGCCGTTTCGCCAGTTGCCTCGGCGCCGCCGCCCCCATTCGTCAGCGCGTTCGAGACGTCCGCCACGGCAGTCGCCGCATCGCGTGCAACGTCACGCGTCGCGGACTCCGCTTCGGTCACCGTCGCGGCGCCAGTCGCGACGGTCGCCTCTGCGCCCTTCGTCTTGGTTGCACGCTTCGCCGCAGGGCGCTTGCGCGGCGCCCCGCGTCGGCCGGGCTTCTTGTCGGAGGGCGGAGGCGGCTGGTCGTTCATCGCGATGCGGTCTTACGCTTGCGGCCGGGCTTCGGCGCGGGCGCGACAGCTTGATCGCGTTGCAGCAACGGCGCAAGGAATTTGCCCGTGTACGACTGCGGCATCGCGGCGATCTGCTCGGGCGTGCCGCAGCCGAGGATCGTGCCGCCGCGATGGCCGCCTTCGGGGCCGAGATCGATCACCCAGTCCGCCGTCTTGATGACGTCGAGGTTGTGTTCGATGACGACCACCGTGTTGCCTTCGTCGCGCAGGCGATGCAGCACGCCGAGCAGCTGCTCGATATCGGCGAAGTGCAGGCCGGTGGTCGGCTCGTCGAGGATGTACAGCGTGCGGCCGGTATCGCGACGCGACAGTTCGCGGGAGAGCTTCACGCGCTGCGCCTCACCGCCCGAAAGCGTCGTCGCAGATTGACCGAGCTTGATGTAGCTCAGGCCGACGTCCATCAACGTTTCGAGCTTGCGCGAAATCGACGGAATCGCCTCGAACAGCGGCAACGCATCTTCGACGGTCATCTCGAGCACGTCGTTGATGTTGTAACCCTTGTAGCGGATCTCCAGCGTCTCGCGGTTGTAGCGCTTGCCGCCGCAGACATCGCAGGGCACGTACACATCCGGAAGGAAGTGCATCTCGACCTTGATCAGGCCATCGCCCTGGCAGGCCTCGCAGCGACCGCCCTTGACGTTGAAGCTGAAGCGACCCGGTGCGTAGCCGCGCGAACGCGACTCCGGCACCTGCGCGAACAACTCGCGCAGCGGCGTGAACAGGCCGGTGTACGTCGCCGGATTACTGCGCGGCGTGCGGCCGATCGGCGATTGGTCGATGTCGACGACCTTGTCCCACAGCTCGATGTTCTCGTAGCTCTCGTAGGGCGACGGTGACATCGCCGCGCCGTTGAGTTGGTTCGCGGTGATCGCGTACAGCGTGTCGTTGATCAGCGTCGACTTGCCCGAACCCGACACGCCCGTGACGCACGTCAACAGGCCGGCGGGAATCTCGAGGTCCACGTCGCGCAGGTTGTTGCCCTTGGCGCCTTTGAGCCGGAACATCATCGACTTGTCGGGCTTGTGGCGCGTTGCCGGTATTTCGATCCTGCGTGCACCGCTGAGGAACTGGCCGGTGATCGAGGCGGGATTCGACATCACGTCCTGCGGCGTGCCGCGCGCGACGATCTGGCCGCCGTGCACGCCCGCGCCTGGGCCGATGTCGAGCACGTAGTCGGCGAGGCGGATCGCATCCTCGTCGTGCTCGACCACGATGACCGTGTTTCCGAGTTCGCGCAGGCGCGTGAGCGTGCCGAGCAGGCGCTCGTTGTCGCGCTGGTGCAGGCCGATCGACGGCTCGTCGAGCACGTACATCACGCCGACGAGACCGGCGCCGATCTGCGACGCGAGGCGGATGCGCTGCGCTTCGCCGCCCGACAGCGTATCGGCCTTGCGTTCGAGCGTGAGATAGTCGAGGCCGACGTCGACCAGGAATGTCAGCCGCTCGGCGATTTCCTTGACGATCTTCGTCGCGATCTCGCCGCGCCAGCCGGGCAGGTCAAGCTCGTTGAACAGTCGCAGCGCCGCGTCGATCGGCAGCACGACGATGTGCGCGATGTTGTGCTCGCCGACGAACACGTTGCGCGCGGCACGGTTGAGGCGCGCGCCGCCACAGTCGGTGCACGGGCGCTCGCTGATGTACTTCGACAACTCTTCGCGCACCGCCTGCGACTCGGTCTCGCGATAGCGGCGCTCGAGGTTCGGAATCACGCCCTCGAAACGATGACGACGCTGGTAGCGCCCGCCCGAATCGTTGATGTACGTGAAGGTGATCGCCTCCGTGCCGCTGCCGTAGAGCACGGCCTGCCGCGCCTTCTCCGACAGCTGGTTCCACGGCGCATCGACGTCGAAGCTGTAGTGCCGCGCGAGCGACTGCACCAGCTGGAAGTAGTAGGTGTTGCGACGATCCCAACCGCGCACCGCGCCGGCCGACAGCGAGAGATCAGGATGCACGACCACGCGAGCCGGATCGAAGAACTGGCTGACGCCGAGGCCGTCGCACGTCGGGCACGCGCCCACCGGCGAGTTGAACGAGAACAGTCGCGGCTCGAGTTCGGGCAGCGAGTAGTCGCAGACGGGGCAGCTGTACTTCGCGGAGAACAGCGTCGGTGCAGCCTTTTCGTCGTCGAGCGACTGCACGATGGCCATGCCGTCGCCCAGTTTGATCGCGGTTTCGAACGATTCGGCGAGGCGCTGCTTGAGGTCCTCGCGCGGACGGAAGCGGTCGATCACCGCCTCGATCGTGTGCTTGCTGCGTAGCGACAGCTTCGGCACTTCGTCGATCTCGTACATCACGCCATTGACGCGCACGCGCACGTAGCCCTGTGCGCGCAGCTGATCGAAGATCTGCGCATGCTCGCCTTTGCGCTCACGCACGACGGGCGCGAGCAACGCATAGCGTTGTTCCGGGTCGAGCGCGATCGCCTGGTCGACCATCTGGCTGATGGTCTGCGCTTCGAGCGGGAAGCCGTGGTCCGGGCAATGCGGAATGCCGACGCGCGCGAACAGCAGGCGTAGGTAGTCGTAGATCTCGGTGATCGTGCCGACCGTCGAACGCGGGTTGTGCGAGGTGGACTTCTGCTCGATCGAGATCGCCGGCGACAGGCCCTCGATGTGGTCGACATCAGGCTTCTCCATCACCGAGAGGAACTGGCGCGCGTAGGCCGACAGCGACTCGACGTAGCGGCGCTGGCCCTCCGCGTAGATCGTGTCGAAGGCCAGGGAGGACTTGCCCGAGCCGGAAAGCCCGGTGATGACGATCAGCTTGTCGCGGGGCAGGTCGAGGTCGACGTTCTTCAGGTTGTGCGTCCGCGCGCCACGCACGCGGATGAATTCCATCGCCATCAGGAGAAATCTCGGGGAGCAGGGGGACGCCGTCGAACGGCGAACAGGGGAGCGTATCGGGAGCCGCGGTCCCGGACAATTTGGGCCCCGGCGCCTTGACTGGCACGTGAGCGGGGCGCGGCGGCCGCTTCTCTGAACAGGGATAGCGTGACGGGTCGGCGTCTCGCCGGGTGAGACGGGCCTCGCGCGGCTGACAGGGGAGGTCGGTTGCGCTAACCCGTTGAGTCGCCTAGAATTCCGCTTCTGTCTGCCCTCGACGGCAGGCAGCGACCAACAATAACTACAGAGGAAGTCTGGTCATGTACGCAGTACTGGTCACCGGCGGTAAGCAATACCGCGTGATGGAAGGCGAGACGCTTCGCGTCGAGCTGCTCGATGTCGAAGCCGACAGCGAGATCACGTTCGACAACATCCTGATGCTCGGCGGCAGTGACGGCGTGACCCTGGGCGACGCGCTCAAGGGTGCGACGGTCAAGGCCAAGGTCGTCGGCCACGGCCGCCACGACAAGGTCAAGATCGTGAAGTTCCGTCGACGCAAGCACCATCGCAAGCAGATGGGCCACCGTCAGCACTACACCGAAATCCAGATCACCGGCATCGCCGGTGGCAGCAAGAAGTAAGGAGAAGCCGCCATGGCACACAAAAAGGGCGTAGGTTCCACCCGCAACGGCCGCGACTCCAATCCGAAGTACCTCGGCGTCAAGGTCTTCGGCGGCCAGGCCATCGAGGCCGGCAACATCATCGTGCGTCAGCGCGGCACCCAGTTCCATCCGGGTCCGGGCGTGGGCCTCGGCCGCGACCACACGCTGTTCGCGCTCGTCGACGGCAAGGTCGAGTTCTCGGTCAAGGGTCCGGCCAAGCGCCGCACCGTCAGCGTCGCGTAAGCGATTTCCGACGCAGCGACGAGCCCCGCTTCGGCGGGGCTTTTCGTTTGCGGGGACCATGCGTTGCGTGCCGTCGCCCGTCTATCGTTCACAATGCCCGGCCGGCTGCGCGCCGGGCCACGCAGGTCTCTCCATGAAGCTCGTCGACGAAGCCGAAATCCAGGTCACCGCAGGCAATGGCGGCAACGGTTGCGTCGGTTTCCGTCGCGAAAAGTTCATTCCGCTCGGCGGCCCCGACGGCGGTGATGGCGGGGACGGCGGCAGCGTCTGGCTCGTCGCGGACGAGAATCTCAACACGCTCGTCGACTTCCGCCACCAGCGCATGTTCAAGGCGCAGCGCGGCGAGAACGGCATGGGCCGCCAGATGTACGGCAAGGCGGGCGACGACCTGGTCGTGACCGTGCCGGTCGGCACCGTCATCACCAATGTCGAGACCGACGAAGTCATCGGCGACCTGACCCGCCACGGTCAGCGCCTTCTGGTCGCGCAGGGTGGCAAGGGCGGCCTCGGCAACATGCATTTCAAGAGTTCGGTGAACCGTGCGCCGCGCAAGGCGCTGCCGGGTCTGCCGGGTGAGGAGCGCGTGCTCAAGCTCGAGCTGAAGCTGCTGGCCGACGTCGGCCTGCTCGGCTTCCCGAACGCAGGCAAGAGCACCTTCATTCGCGCCGTGTCCGCGGCGACGCCGAAGGTGGCGGACTATCCGTTCACCACGCTCTATCCGAACCTCGGCGTCGTCAGCGTCGAGCCGCATCGCAGCTTCGTCATCGCGGACATCCCCGGCCTGATCGAAGGCGCGGCGGACGGAGCGGGGCTCGGCGCGCAGTTCCTGCGCCATCTGCAGCGCACGCGCCTGTTGCTGCACCTCGTCGACATCGCGCCGATGGAAGGGGGCGTGGAGGGCGTGACGCCTGCCGAGCAGGTGCGGGCGATCGAGCGTGAGCTCGAAAGGCATGATCCGGAGTTGCTTGCGAAGCCGCGCTGGCTGGTGCTCAACAAGGCGGATCTTCTGCTCGACGAAGAGCGCGAAGAACTCGTGCGCGAGATCATCGCGGAACTCGGCTGGACGGATCGTTCGTATGTCGTGTCCGCGATCGGTCGCGAAGGCACGTGGCCGATCATGAAGGACGTCATGGCGTTCTTCGATCGTCAGCGCGAGGATGCTGAAGAAGCTGCGCGCGAGGATGCGCATCGGCGCGGTGGGGACGCGGCCGCGCCGTCTGCCTGATGCAACGACGCGCTCTCATGTCGCTTAGGAGCGCATGCGGATCGGTGGCTGCTGCGGCGGCGTCCACCGATGCCGAGGCGCCGTCCGCTGTCAGATCCGGCGTTCCGTTCGGAAGCGATGCACGCGACCTCGATCGCGCGCTCGTGGCACAAAAAAACCCGGCCGGAGCCGGGTTTCTTCGTCACGCCGCAAACGACTCAGGCAGCAGCCTTGAGCGCCTTGATGCGGGCGTTGAGGCGGCTCTTGTGGCGAGCAGCCTTGTTCTTGTGGATCAGGCCGCGCGAGCTGAAACGGTCGAGCAGCGGCTGGGCCTGCGCAAAAGCGGCTTCGGCACCGGCGGCGTCATTGGCGTGAAGGGCCTTGAGGACCTTCTTGACGGAGGTGCGGAGCATCGAGCGCTGGCTGGCGTTGCGCATGTTGCGCACGATCGTCTGCTTGGCGCGCTTCTTGGCGGACTTGATGTTGGCCACGGCGGTTTCCTGGAAGTCTTGATGGAGCGGCTGTCCGGGAGACAGCACGTTAGGGAGGTAAAGGTGGGGACAGCTAGACCGGAAAGTATGGCGGTTTCAATGGGTTGCGTCAACGCGGCGTGGAGGCGGGCGGCATGAGCAAGCCCCGCATGCTCCGAGGGCTGCTGTCGTTCAGCAGCATGACGATGGTCAGCCGTGTCTTCGGTCTGATCCGCGACATCACCATCAGCTCGGTCTTTGGCGTTTCCGCCGCGACGGACGCGTTCATGATCGCGTTCCGGATTCCGAACTTCATGCGCCGGCTGTTCGCCGAGGGGTCGTTCTCGACGGCCTTCGTCCCCGTGTTCACGGAGTTCAAGGAAAAGCGCTCCCACGCCGAGCTGAAGGAGCTGACGTCCCGCGTCGCCGGCACGCTGGCCGGCGTCCTGATGCTGATCACCGCGGTGGGGCTGATCTTCACACCCCAGGTGGCCTGGATTTTCAATCTCGGCGAATCGGGCATCGCGCCGGGTAAGTACCAGCTCACCATCGACCTGCTACGGCTGACCTTCCCCTTCATCCTGTTCGTTTCGCTGACGGCGCTGGCGGGCGGGGCGCTCAACGCCTTCCACCGGTTCGGCATGCCGGCGCTGACGCCGGTCATCCTCAATCTCTGCATGATCGCGGCGGCCCTCTGGGTGGCGCCGCATCTGGAGGTGCCGATCATGGCGCTCGGCTGGGCCGTGCTATTCGCCGGAATCCTCCAGCTGCTGTTCCAGTTGCCCGCGCTGGCCAAACTCGACCTGCTCGTCCTGCCGCGATGGGGCTGGTCCCACCCGGGCGTGCGCAAGGTGATGACGCTGATGGTGCCGACGCTGTTCGGCGCGTCGGTCGCGCAGATCAACCTGCTGTTCGACACCGTGGTCGCGGCCCGCCTGTACGTCGGTTCGCAGACGTGGCTGTCGCTGGCGGATCGCTTCCTCGAACTCCCGCTCGGGGTGTTCGGCGTCGCGCTCGGCACGGTGATCCTGCCGTCGCTGTCGGCGCACCACGTCCGCGACGATCGGGCCGGGTTCTCGAAGGCGTTCGACTGGGGCCTGCGCACCACGCTGCTGATCTCGGTGCCTGCGGCCGTTGGCCTGATGCTGCTATCGAAGGCGCTGGTCGCGACGGTGTTCCAGCACGGCCATTTCGAGGCGTTCGACAGCGGCATGACCGCGATGTCGGTGTTCGGCCTCAGCTTCGGCCTGCCGTCGTTCGCGCTGCTCAAGATCGTGCTGCCGGCGTTTTACGCGCGACAGGACACGAAGACGCCGGTCCGGGCGGGCGTCGCCGCGCTTCTCGCGAACATGGTGTTCAGCGCCATCCTGATCGCCGTGCTGTACGCGATGTGGGCGACGCCCGCTGCGCGCAGCACGGGTCTGCTGAATGCGCTGGCGACGACGCCCGGTCTGCATCTTGCGCTCGGACTCGCCAGTACCCTCGCGAGCTACCTCAACCTCGGCCTGCTGTGGTTCTGGCTGCGCCGCGCCGGCGTCTACGAGCGGCAGCCGGGCTGGTGGTCGTTCGTGGTCCGGGTCGGCCTGGCCTGCGCCGTCATGGCGGCCGTCGTCGGGCTTGGGCTCCACCTGATGCCGGAATTCACGATCGCGCCGGCACGCGCCCGCGTGGTGAACCTGATCGTGCTCGTCTGTGCAGGCGGGCTCGTTTATCTGCTCGCGTTGCTCGCACTGGGCTTCCGCCCGCGCGATTTCCGCGAACACTGAGCCGGGCGAACGTGCCCGGCTGGCTATACTTCGGCGGATGAGCAGGCTGTTCCGAGACGTCGACCGCGGGGTGTTGATTCCGCAGGGAAGCGTGGTCTGCATCGGCGCATTCGACGGCCTGCACCTGGGGCATCAGGCGCTGGTGCGCCACGCCGTTTCGCGTGCACGCGAGTTCGGCCTGTATTCGGTGGCGGTGACGTTCGATCCCTTGCCGCGCGAGTTCTTCGCCCGCGACGTCGCACCGTCCCGCCTGATGTCGACGCGCTCGCGCATCGATGCGCTGTACGCGCAGGGCATAGATGCCGTCCTCCTGCTGCGTTTCGACGCGCGCCTGAGCGGCATGTCGCCTGTTGAATTCGTCGAGCGCGTGCTGGCCGACGCATTGCGTGCCCGCGAGGTCTGGGTCGGCCCGGATTTCCGCTTTGGCCGCGCGCGCGCCGGCGACCTCGCTGTCCTGCGGGAGATCGGCGCGCATTTCGGCTTCGACGCGCACTCGATCGAGCCCATCGACGCCGCGGGTTCGCGCGCCTCCAGCACCCGCATCCGCGACGCCCTCGCGGAAGGTCGGTTCGACGCCGCGGCGGAGTCGCTCGGTCGCTCCTACCTCATCGAAGGCCGCGTCGTCCGCGGCAAGCAACTCGGCCGCACGCTCGGCTATCCGACCGCGAACCTTCGCCTGCCGCAGGGCCGTCCCCCGCTTTCCGGCATTTTCGCGACGCGCGTCCACGGCCTCGGGCCGACGCCGCTACCCTCGGTGTCCAGCCTCGGCACGCGTCCCACCGTCGGCGGAGTTGAGCCGCTGCTGGAAACCCATATCTTTGATTTCGATGCGGACCTGTACACCCGCCGCATCGGCATCGAATTCGTCGCCAAACTGCGCGACGAGCTCAAGTTCGACGGACTTCCCGCCCTGGTCGCGCAGATGGATCGCGACGCAGCCCAGGCGCGCGAAATCCTGTCGCCCACGCATACCCGACGGACCGCCTGACCCGTGACCGACCGCGACACCCCCGAAGCCAACCCGTACAAGGCCACGCTGCACCTGCCGGCGACTCACTTCCCCATGCGCGGCGACCTGCCCAAGCGCGAGCCGCAGACGCTCGCGCGCTGGGAGTCCGAGAACCTGTATGCCCGAATCCGCGAGCAGGTCGGTAGTCGCGACAAATCGTTCGTGCTGCATGACGGCCCGCCCTATGCGAACGGCGTGATCCACATCGGTCACGCGGTCAACAAGGTACTGAAGGACGTCGTCGTGAAGTCGCGCCTGCTCGACGGCTTCGACGCGCCGTACGTGCCGGGCTGGGACTGCCATGGCCTGCCGATCGAGGTCGCGGTCGAGAAGAAGTTCGGGAAGGTCGGCGACAAGCTCGATGCCGCGCAGTTCCGCCAGAAGTGCCGCGAATACGCCGCCGAGCAGATCGACCTGCAGCGTCGCGACTTCAAGCGCCTCGGTGTGCTCGGCGACTGGGACAGGCCGTATCGCACGATGGATTTCCGCTACGAAGCGGACATGCTGCGTTCGCTCGCGAAGATCGTCGAACGCGGCCACCTCGTGCGCGGCGCGAAGCCCGTGCACTGGTGTTTCGACTGCGGCTCGGCGCTCGCCGAAGCGGAGATCGAATACGCCGACAAGAAGTCGCCGGCGATCGACGTCGCGTATCTCGCGCGTGATCCGCAGGCGCTCGCGCGCGTGTTCGGTGTCGAAGTGGACGCGGGTGTCGAAGTCGCCGTGCCGATCTGGACCACCACGCCGTGGACGCTGCCTGCGTCGTTGGCGGTTTCCGTCGGTCCGGACCTCGAGTACTCGTTGGTGGAAGGGCCGGTCGGTCCGAATGGTCGACGCCTGCTCGTGCTCGCGAGCGCATTGGCCGAGCGCGCGCTGAAGCGCTACGGCGTCGACGACGCGCACGTACTCGGCACGTCGACCGGTGCGCCGCTGGAAGGTACGGTGCTCGTGCATCCGTTCTACACGCGCGACATCCCCGTGCTGCTCGGTGACCACGTGTCGGCCGAGGACGGCACGGGTGCCGTGCATACGGCGCCCGGCCATGGCCAGGAAGACTTCGCCGTCAGCCAGAAGTACGGCCTGATCGACAAGTACAGCGCGGCGGAGATGAATCCGGTCGACGCGCGCGGCCGTTACCTGCCGGGCACGCCGCCTGCCGGTACGACCGAACTCGCCGGCCTGCACCTGTGGAAGGCGAACGACCTGATCGTCGATGCCGTGCGTGACAACGGTCTGCTGCTCGCCGCGCACGTCGTCGAGCACAGCTATCCGCACTGCTGGCGCCACAAGACGCCGGTGGTGTTCCGTGCGACGCCGCAGTGGTTCATCTCGATGGAGCAGGCGAACCTGCGTCGCGATGCGCTCGAGGCGATCAAGGGCGTGGGCTGGTTCCCGGACTGGGGCGAAGCGCGCATCGCCGGCATGATCGAAGGCCGCCCCGACTGGTGCATCAGTCGCCAGCGCACCTGGGGCGTGCCGATCGCTTTGTTCGTCAACCGCCAGACGCACGAGCCGCATCCGCGTTCGGCGGAGCTGATGCGTGAGGTCGCGACGCGCGTGGAAGCCGCGGGTGTCGACGCGTGGTACGACTGCGACGGGACGGAACTGCTCGGCGCCGATGCCGCGGACTACGAGAAGGTCACCGACATCCTCGACGTCTGGTTCGACTCCGGCGTCACGCATGAATGCGTGCTCGCGCAGCGTCCGGAAGACGGCCTGCACAAGCCGGCGGACCTGTATCTCGAAGGTTCCGACCAGCATCGCGGCTGGTTCCAGTCGTCGCTGCTGACCGGCGTCGCGATGGATGGTGCCGCGCCCTACAAGCAGGTCCTGACGCACGGCTTCACCGTCGATGCGCAGGGCAAGAAGATGTCGAAGTCGATCGGCAACACGGTCGAGCCGCAGAAGGTCATCGACCAGATGGGCGCCGACGTGCTGCGCCTGTGGATCGCGTCAACCGACTATCGCGGCGAAATCGCGGTGTCCGACGAAATCCTCAAGCGTTCGGGCGATGTGTACCGTCGACTGCGCAATACGGCGCGTTTCCTGCTCGCCAACCTCGACGGGTTCGATCCGGCCACGCATGTGCAGCCGCTCGAGTCCATGGTCGCGCTGGACCAGTGGATCGTGCATCGCGCGTACGAGCTGCAGCAGAAGCTGGCCGCCGCGTATACGCGCTACGACTTCGCGGAAGTCGTGCAGTCGCTCGCGAACTTCTGCAGCGTCGACCTCGGCTCGCTGTATCTCGACGTCACCAAGGATCGCGTCTACACGATGCCGGAAGACTCCGCCGGCCGTCGCTCCGCGCAGACCGCGATGTATCACATCGCCGAGGCGTTCGTGCGCTGGATCGCGCCGATCCTGACGTTCACTGCCGACGAGATGTGGCGCTTCCTGCCGTCCGTGACGGCAACGGGCGCGCGCGCGGACAACGTGCTGTTCACCACGTGGTACGACGGGCTTGCACCGATGCCGGCGAATGCGCCGATCGACGTCGCACGTTTCGATCGACTGCTTGCGTTGCGCGAAGAGGTGAGCCGCACGCTCGAGCCGATGCGCGCAGCCGGCGAGATCGGTGCCGCACTCGAGGCGGAGATCGCGATCGCCGCGTCGCCAGACGATGCCAGCTGGCTGCGCGAGCTGCAGGACGAGCTGCGTTTCTTGTTCATCAGTGGCGACGTCGCAGTAGGCGAGGGCAGCGGTGGCGTGATTGCGCGCAAATCCGACAAGCCCAAGTGCGCGCGTTGCTGGCACTACCGTGCGGATATGGGCGCGGTGCTCGCACACCCGACGATCTGCGCGCGCTGCGCCGGCAACGTCGACGGCCACGCTGAAACCCGCCGCTGGTTCTGATCGCGGCCACGTGCCGCTGCATGCCGCGTAGCGGCCGAACGGAGTTCCGATGCGTCATCGCAACAAATCCAATGCACTGGGCTGGCTGCTGCTGTCGGCTGCGATCGTCGGCGTCGACCAGTGGTCGAAGGCCTGGGTGCTGCGCAGCCTGCCGGAGTACACCGCGGTACCGGTCGTGCCCGGCTTCTGGAACTGGTTCCGCACCTACAACGAAGGCGCGGCCTTCAGCTTCCTCAGCGACGCTGGCGGCTGGCAGAAGTACCTGTTCATGTTGCTGGCGGTGGGCATCAGCATCGGCCTGACGGTCGCGCTGGCGCGGATGCCGCGCGGTGCGTGGAAGACGGCCGCTCCGTATGCGCTGGTGATCGGCGGCGCGACCGGTAACGTGATCGACCGGCTGGTGCACGGCCACGTCGTCGATTTCATCCAGTGGTACGTGGGCAAGCACTACTGGCCGTCATTCAACGTCGCGGACGCCGCGATCTGCGTCGGCGTCGTCGCCATCTTCCTGGCGGGGCTGTTGCCGCAGCGTCAGGCGCGGCACGGCCTCGGGCGGTAGCATTCGCGCATGGACATCCTGCTCGCCAATCCGCGCGGTTTCTGCGCGGGCGTCGACCGCGCCATCGAGATCGTCAAGCGCGCGATCGAGCTGCTGGGCGCGCCGATCTACGTCCGCCACGAGGTGGTGCACAACCGTTTCGTCGTCGATGACCTGCGCCAGCGCGGCGCGATCTTCGTCGAGGAGCTCGACGAGGTGCCCGACGGCGCGACGGTGATCTTCAGCGCGCACGGCGTGTCGAAGGCGGTGCGTGCCGAAGCCGACCGCCGCGGCCTGCGCGTGTTCGACGCGACCTGTCCGCTGGTGACCAAGGTGCACCTCGAAGTCTCGCGCCATTGCCGCGCGGGACGCGATGTCGTGCTGATCGGCCATGAAGGCCATCCGGAAGTCGAAGGCACGATGGGGCAGTGGCTGCGCGAAGGCGCAACCGGCCGCATCTACCTGGTCGAGGACGAGGATGACGTCGCCAAGCTCGACGTCGCCCAGCCGGACAACATGGCCTACACCACGCAGACGACGCTGTCGGTCGACGACACGCGCGCGGTCATCGACGCATTGCGCGCGAAATTCCCGTCCCTGCAGGGGCCGCGCAACGACGACATCTGCTACGCCACCCAGAACCGGCAGGACGCGGTGCGCGAGCTCGCCGCCAAGTGCGATCTGGTGCTCGTGGTCGGCTCGGTGAACAGTTCGAATTCGAACCGGCTGCGCGAACTCGCGGAGCGGCAGGGTGTCGAGGCCTACCTCATCGACGGCGCGACGGAGATCGATCCGCGCTGGGTGGACGGCAAGCGCACGGTCGGGGTCACCGCGGGCGCGTCGGCGCCGGATGTGCTCGTCCAGGGCGTGATCGACCGCCTGCGCGAACTCGGCGCGACGGGCGTCCGCGAGCTCGACGGCGAGCCGGAGAGCATGGTCTTCGCGCTACCGAAGGCGCTGCGGCTCCAGCTCGTCGAGTGAACGTCGGCGTTGACCGGCCCCGCACGGCCGCCTAGAATTCCACGCCTTGCCGCCCCGCGCGGCAATCGCCGGAATAGCTCAGTTGGTAGAGCGGCGCATTCGTAATGCGTAGGTCGTAGGTTCGATTCCTATTTCCGGCACCAATACTGCCGATGGCGTCCGCCATCGAGCCGGCGGATCTCCGCCGCGACGACAGGCCCGCGCAAGCGGGCCTGTTTCGTTTCCGGTCGAGGCATTGTTCACACGCGACACGGATCCGCGTGGCGCTCGCATCACGCGCTGCATGACAGGCTGCGGTCCGCAGGCACCTTCGTCCCGTGTCCGGATCATCGACATGAGCATCGAGCCCGTCCCGTTGCAAGACAGCTCCGCCGCGCATGCCGCCGGCGAGCCGACGCGCACGCACGTGTTGGCGGCGGGTGACCTGCTCGCGGTGTTCGAGCCCATGCGGGGAATGGTGTGCGTGTCGCTCAAACATCGCGGCGAGGAGATTCTGTCGCGTGTGGCGTCGAATCCGGCCGCGTCGTTCGACGAGGTCGTCTCCGGCATCGCGCTGCGTTACCCGTTCGCGAATCGTGTTCGAAATGGTCGCTACGCATTCGACGGACGTTGCGTGCAGCTCGATCCCGCGTCGTCGTGGTTATCCACCGACGTCAACGGCACGCCGAGCGATGGCGTGCGTCCGTCCAGATTGGACTGGCGCGTGGTCGAAGCCAGCGACCGCCGCCTGCGCGCGCGCATTTCGTGGACGCGCGACGAGCTGCTGCAGGTCTTTCCGTTCCCCCACGATGTCGAACTCAGCGCGACCTTGGACGGCCTCGGGCTGACGATCGCAGTCGCGGTGTTGGCGAACGCGGAGGCTCGCGTGCCGGTGAGCTTTGGCCTCAATCCGCGGTTGACCCTTCCCGGCCTGCCACGCGAAAAGTGGCGGCTGAGCATGCCGGCGATGGCGGGCATCGTCCTCGACGAGCAGCTCCTGCCCGTCGGCGAGCGCACGCCGTTGCCGCCGTACGACGGTCGCCTCGCCGATCTCGACTTCGACCACGGCTTCGCGCTGCCGACAACGGGCGCAACAATGTCGCTGGAAGGCAACGGTCGCCGCATCAGCATCGATTTCGCCGATCACTTTCCGTACGCCTGGATCGAAGCGTCGTCGGCCGTCGACAGCGTCACCCTGGCACCGATGACGGCGGCGCCGGACGCGCTTCGCAGCCACGAGGACCTTCCGGTCGTCGTGGCGGGCGAGCGTTTCACGGCGACCTGCCGCATCCGCGTCGAGTCGACGTCGAACTCGTTGCACTGAGCGACGCCAGTGACGCGGGTCTTAGCGCCTGCGACCTGCCGCGTTTACCCTTCCGCGATACGGGAGGGTTCGATGATCGGGAAGTCCGGAAAATCCAGTGCGCGCCGCGCCACGGCCTACGTCTGTGCGGGGTGCGGCTCCGAGCACAGCAAGTGGCAGGGGCAATGCACCGACTGCGGGCGCTGGAACACGCTCAGCGAGATCGCGCTCGAACCGGCGATGACCGAGAAGGCCGGCGTCGCGCAGAGCCGCCGCAGCGGCTGGGCGGGCAAGGTCGATCCGCCGGCGATCACTGCGCTCAAGGACGTCACGGTTTCCGAGGAATCGCGCGAGACGACCCGGATCAGCGAATTCGATCGCGTGCTCGGCGGCGGGCTGGTGCACGGCTCGGTGGTGCTGGTCGGTGGCGATCCGGGCATCGGCAAGTCGACGCTGCTGCTGCAGGCCGTCACGCAGATGGCGCAGACGATGCCGGGCCTGTACGTCACCGGCGAAGAATCGTTGGCTCAGGTCGCGGGCCGCGCGGTTCGCCTCGGATTGCCGCTCGATGGCGTGCACGCGCTGGCCGAAACCTGCATCGAACGCATCCTCGAACAGGCGGCGCCGATGGGGCCGAGGCTGATCGTCGCCGACTCGATCCAGACGCTGTGGACGGAGACGCTCACCGCGGCGCCCGGCTCGGTCAGTCAGGTGCGCGAGAGTGCGGCGCGTCTGGTGCGTTACGCGAAAGAGACAGGCACGGCGGTGTTCCTCGTCGGGCACGTCACCAAGGAAGGCGGCATCGCCGGTCCGCGCGTGCTCGAGCACATGGTCGACGCGGTGCTGTATTTCGAAGGCGAATCCGGCAGCCGTTTCCGTGTGCTGCGCGCATTCAAGAACCGCTTCGGCGCGGTCAACGAGCTTGGCGTGTTCGCGATGGGCGACAAGGGGCTGCGCGAAGTCCCGAATCCTTCGGCGATCTTCCTGTCCGGCAGTCGCGAGGCGCAGCCGGGCAGCTGCGTGATGGTGACGCGCGAAGGAACGCGCCCGCTGATGGTCGAAGTGCAGGCGCTGGTCGATCAGTCGCCGCTGTCGAATCCGCGTCGTGTTGCGGTCGGCATGGAAGGCAATCGTCTTGCGATGTTGCTGGCCGTGCTGCATCGCCACGGCGGGGTCGCAGTGGGCGATCAGGACGTCTTCGTCAACGTGGTCGGTGGCATCCGCGTGCAGGAGACGGCGGTCGATCTACCGTTGCTGCTCGCGGTGTTGTCCTCGCTGCGCGACCGTCCGCTGGGCGAGCACACCGTCGCCTTCGGCGAAGTCGGCCTGTCCGGCGAGATCCGCCCGGTGCCGAACGGCGACGAGCGCCTGAAGGAGGCGGCGACGCACGGCTTCAAGCGCGCGATCGTGCCGAAGGCGAATGCGCCGAAGTCCGGGAAGGTGGCCGGAATGGGGGTCATCGCCGTGGAGCGCCTCGCAGACGCGCTCGAACACGCCTGAGCGGGCGCTTGGGCGCGCGCCGCGCGCGTGCGACCATCCATCCAACTCGATGAGCCGGGGAGGGCTCGATGGACTGGATGTAGATGCCGCTTAGACGTTACGCCGACTTCTCGGGCCGCTCGCGGCGCAAGGAGTACTGGATGTTCGTGCTGTTCCATACCTTGCTGCTGATCGTAATGGTGCCGCTATGCATCGCCGCGATTCTTGCGACGCGCAACGGGGACGGCAGCATGAGTGGGATCGGCATCGTGTCGATCATCGTGGTGGTGCTGGTGAGCCTCGCGCTCATCGTGCCCAGCCTCGCCGTGCAGGCGCGCCGCTTCCACGATCAGGACAAGTCGGGGTGGCTGGTGCTGCTCAACCTGATCCCGTCGATCGGCGGCCTGATCGTGCTGGTGATGCTGTGCATGGAAGGCACGTACGGTGCGAACCGCTACGGCCCCGACCCGAAGGTTGGTGAACCGGGGCATTGAGGCAAAAAAAGGTGCTTCCAAAAAGAAGCCGGCGAAAGCCGGCTTCTTCGTTCCGCTCGTCAGTGTCCGCCCGCCGCGGCACCGCCGATCTTCGCCGCGAACGGGGGTTTCGCGACCCAGACGAACGTGATCACCACGAGGAACACGATGCCCAGCACGTGGAAGATCTCGTTGAAGCCGATCTGCACCGCCTGTTGCTGGATCATGCGATCAAGTACGAACGCACCGCGCTGGAGATCGCCCTGGCCGAGTCGTTCGACGGTCTGTCGGATCGCCGGGTCGTAGGCGTTGATGCTTTCGGTCAGGTGCGCGTGGTGGATCGTGCCGCGCTGGTTCCAGGCCCACGTCGTGAGTGAAGCGGCAAAGCTGCCGCCCAGTGTTCGCATGAACGTCGCAAGGCCGGAGCCTGCGGCGATCTCGTGCGGTTCGAGATCCGACAGCAGGATCGTCAACACGGGCATGAAGAACAGGGCGACGCCGAGTCCCTGCCACAACTGCACCATCGCGACGCGCTGGAAGTCGACGTCGAGATTGAAGTGCGAGCGGATGAAGCTGGTGCCCGCCATGACCACGAACGCGAAGCTGGCGAGGATGCGCAGGTCGAAACGCGTGGCGTACTTGCCCACGAATGGCGTCAGGATCACGGGCAATATGCCGATGGGCGCACTCGCGAAGCCGGCCCAGATCGCCGTGTAACCGAGGTTGCGCTGCAGCCACAGCGGCACCAGCAGGCCGACGCTGAAGAACGCCGCGTACGCCACGACCATCGCCGCGGTGCCCGCGCTGAAGTTGCGGTGGCGGAACAGGCGCAGGTTGACGATCGGATCCTTGTCCGTCAGCTCCCAGATCACGAACACGATCAGCGAGATCGCCGCAACGATCGCGAGGATCACGATGCGCGTCGAGTTGAACCAGTCCTCGTCGTTGCCGAGATCGAGCAGCGTCTGCAGTGCGCCGACGCCGAGCACCAGCGTCGCGAGGCCGATGTAGTCCATCTTCGGCTTCTCGAGTCGCTCCGGTCGTCCCTTGAGCTGACGGCCGACGACGAAGCTGGAGAAGATGCCGATCGGCACGTTGATGAAGAAGATCCACTGCCAGCTGTAGTTGTCCGTGATCCAGCCGCCGAGGATCGGGCCTGCGATCGGCGCGACGACGGTGACCATCGCCAGCAACGCGATCGCCTGTCCACGTTTCTGTGGTGGATAGATCGACAGCAGCAGCGCCTGCGTGACCGGATACATCGGACCGCAGACGAAACCCTGCAGCGCGCGGGCGAACACGAGGAAGCCCATCGAGTGCGCGAGGCCGCACAGCAGCGACGCGACGACGAACGCGAGCGTCGCCAGCGTGAACAGGCGCAGCTCACCGAAACGTCGGGTGAGGTAGCCGGTGAGCGGCAGCGCGATCGCGTTGCTGACCGCGAACGACGTGATCACCCACGTCGCCTGGTTCGAGCTCGCGCCGAGGTTGCCGGCGATGGTGGGCAGCGACACGTTCGCGATCGTCGTGTCGAGCACCTGCATGAACGACGCGAGCGCGAGGCCCAGCGTCGTCAGCGCCATGTTCGGGGGGCGGAAGCTGTTCGCGGGGGCGGGAGGGGCAGCAGCCATGGAGCCTTCGGATGCGGGTGCGGCGGCAGCTCAGTCGAACTGCCGGAAGACGATGCAGACGTCGGTGGCGTCGCGCAGCGCGAATTCGCGCGCGCCCCACGGGCGGAGCGTCACATCGGGAAGATTCGGATGCAGCAGGTCGCGGCGGCGCGCGGCGATGTCGGCATGGAGTGCGTCGATCGCATCGGTTTCGATGGCGATTTCCGGTCGGTCCTTCGCCGCGAACTCCGGGCTCGCGACGATGTAGGCCTTCGCGCCGTTGCGCTCGACGACGGCGAAGCCGTCGTCCTGGTACTTCACCTCGAACCGGAGGGCGTCGACGAAGAGGTCGAAGCCCTGTTCGAGCGTGTCGAAGAACACCTTCGGGACCAGGGTGAAGCGCATCGACGTGATTCCCGGATCAGCCGTTGCGACCGGACAGGTTTTCGCGGATCACCTGGTCGATACGGTCCTGCGCCGTCTGCATCTGACGCTCGTACGCCGACGTGGTGAACAGCGGCTTCTGCGGCGGTGCACTCGCGAGTACCGCGCCCGACTGGTCGTGCATGTCGACATCGGCGCTCATCGACAGGCCGATGCGCAGCGGATGCTTGACCAGCTGGTCGCGCGGCACTTCGATGCGCACGGGTACGCGCTGCACGATCTTGATCCAGTTGCCGCTGGCGTTCTGCGCCGGCAGCAGCGAGAACGCACTGCCCGTGCCGAGGCCGAGGCTGGACAGACGGCCGTTGAACGTCACGTCCTTGCCGTACAGATCCGAATGCAGTTCGACCGGTTGGCCGATGCGCATCTTCGCCAGCTGGGTTTCCTTGAAGTTCGCCTCGACCCAGACCTGCTCGAGCGGAATCACCGTCATGAGCGTCTGGCCCGGCTGCACGCGCTGGCCCAGCTGCACGCTGCGCTTGGCGACGTAACCGGTGACCGGTGCGACGATCGCACCGCGCTGCAGTGCGAGATACGCCGAGCGCACCTGCGCGGCCGCAGCCTGCACCTGGGGCTGGTTCTGCACGGTGGTGGCGTCGACCAGCGCGCGGTTTCGCGACAGGTTGCCGCGCGACGTGGCGAGTGCGGCCTCGGCGGACGCGAGGTCGTCACGCGCATGCGCCAGCTCTTCGGCCGACACCGCACCGGTCGCGACGAGCCCGCTACGACGCGCGACGTCCGCACGCAGCTTGGCGATCGCGACTTCGCGCGCGCGGATTTCGGCTTCCGACGAACTCACGCTGCTGTACAGGCCGCGCACCGTGCGAACGGTGTTCGCGAGGTTCGCGATGGCCTGGTCGTAGGCCACCTGCGCATCCGTGGCGTCGAGCTGCACGAGTACCTGGCCCGCTTCGACGCGCATGCCGTCGTCGGCGGTGATGCCGGTAACGGTGCCGACGGTCTGCGGCGTGATGGTGACGATGTTGCCCTGCGCGTAGGCATCGTCGGTCTCCTCGTGCCAGCGGCCGACGAGGAAGTGATAGAGCAGCCAGGCGACGCCGGCGACGATCACGACGAGCGCGAGGATCGCCAGCGCGCGGCGGCGCTTGCTGCTCTTCACGGGTGCGGGTTCTGCGGTGGCGGTGGTAGGCGTGCTCATCGGGTGGCGGTCGCGGAATCGGAGATGGAATCGGAAGAGGGCGCGGTGAGCGCGAGGCCGCCACCGAGCGCCTGGTCGAGGTCGACCACGGCGAGGAGGCGTTGCGCGCGCAGCGCGGCGAGTTGCTGGTCGAGCAGCAGCAGCGGACGTTGTGCATTGAGCACGTCGATCTGCGTCGACAGTCCGGCGTTGTAGCGCGCGTTCGCAAGCGAGAGCGCGGACTGTGCGGCATCGCGCGCCTGGCGCACCGAAGCGATCTGCGCGTCGAGCGCGCGTGCGTTGGTGAGCGCGTCGGCGACTTCGCGCGCGCCGGTGACGAGGCTGCCGTTGTACGCGGCGACGGCGAGGTCATAGTCCGCATCGGACTTCGACAGGTTCGCGCGCAGGCGTCCGCCGTCGAAGATCGGCAGCGAAATCGCCGGGCCGCCCTGCGTCAGCAACGCGTTGCTCGAGAACAGGTCGCCGAGGCTCACCGCAGCGAGGCCGACCAGCGCAGACAGATTGACCGACGGATAAAACTGCGTCTTGGCCGCGCGGATGTTGCGGCTCGCCGCTTCGGCACGCCAACGCGCGGCCACGACGTCGGGACGCGCGCCGAGCAGTTCACTGGGAATCACGCTCGGAGCGCCCGGCGCCGTCGCGGCCCTGAGCTGCGGACGTGTGATCGCGTCGCCGCGATCCGGACCCTTGCCGAGCAGTGCGGCGATCGCGTGCTTGGACGCATCGATCTGCTGTTGCGCCGCTTGGGCCTGCTGGTTGGACGACGCGACCAGCGATTCGGCGTTGCGCAGCTGCATCGCATTGTCGATGCCCGCCTTGACGCGCTGCTGGCCGAGGCCAAGCAGCTTCTGCGAGCGCGCCTTCTCGTTGTGCGCGACGTCGAGCGCGTCGTATGCCTGCGCGAGGCCGACGTAGGCGCGGGTGATGTTCGACGCGAGCGTCAGGCGTGCGGACTGTGCGTCGACTTCCGTCGCACGAAGTTGACCGATCGCCGCTTCGTAGCGCGCGCGATCACCGCCCCAGACGTCGATCGGCCACTTGATGTTGAGGCCGAGCAGGAACACGCCGGTGTAGTGGCCGCCGAGGGGATCGGGTGCCACGGTCGTCGGGATCTGCAAGCCGGAGTACTGCGCGGTCGCACCGACGGTCGGCTTGCGCGCGGCATCGGCAAGCCCCGCCTGCGCGGCGGCCTGGCGGACGCGCGCGTCGGCGGCGGCGAGGCTGGGCTGGCCGGCGAGCGCTTCGTCGACGAGTGCGTCGAGCTGCGGATCACCGAACACGCGCCACCAGTCGCGCGCGAGCGGCGCGATGGTGCCGGCGTCGGCCAATGTCTTCGACGCGGCCACCGCGTTCGCATCCATTGGATGCTCCTTCGGTTCGAGCCCGCGCATGCTGGCGCAGCCCGCGAGTGCGAGCGCGAGGAATAACGGTGCGAGGCGCCGGGTCGTCGGCGCGACGGAACGTGGGGTCATGTCAGTCGAGATCGGAAGAAAGGTTGTCGCGGACGCGAACCAGCAGGTTCATGAGATGCGCCTGTTCCGCATCGTCCAGACCCTGCATGGCGCGCGCGTGTACACGGCGTCCGCAGTCGCTGACCGCCGTCCACAGTGCGCGGCCGCTGTCGGTGAGGTCGACGTGGAGCGCGCGGCGGTCCTGTGGATCGGCGACGCGCGCCACCAGGCCCTGCGCTTCGAGCTTGTCGAGCAGCCGGGTCATCGCGCCCGGATGCAGCTGCGCGGCGCGGGCGAGTTCGCTGACGCCCGCGCGGCCCTCGTTTCCGAGGGTCTTGAGGGTGATGTACTGGCTGAAGGTCAGGTCATGACCGGCGGCCGCAAGCTCGCGTTCCATGCGGGCCCACATCGCGTCGCGGACCTGCCGGAACATCAGCCCCAGCGAGGAGCCGTTGCAGGTGGGGGAGTTCGTCATGGCGGCGTACTTTAGATGCGCGCGCAATAGTTGTCAATGCAATTATTGCGTCGACAGATAGTCGGCCAGCATTCCCCCCGGCGAACGGTCAGACGACCGCGCGGTGAAGGATCAGCTCGAGGACGGCCTTGCTGCCGAAGTAGGCGAGCACCAGCAGGGCCATGGCGGCCAGCGTCCAGCGGACGGCTTTTGCGCCTCGCCAGCCTTGGCGACGGCGGCCGTAGAGCAGCGCGCCGAATGCGAGCCAGGACAGCAGGCTCAGCACCGTCTTGTGCACCAGGTGTTGGGCGAACAGGTTCTGGACGAACAGCACGCCGGTCAGCAGGGTGGCCGTCAGCAGGGCGAAACCGACCGCGATCGTGCGGAACATCAGCGATTCGAGCTGGATCAGCGGCGGCAGCGCGCGGCGCCAGCCATGGAATTCGCGGCGTCGAAGCGCCCGTTCCTGCGCCCACAGCGTCACCGCCAGCAGCGCGGCGACCGCCAGGGTCGCGTAGGCGAGCAGCGCCAGGGCTGCGTGCAGTTGCTGCTGCCAGTCCAGCGCCATCGACCTGGAGTGCCCGTACGCGCGATACGCGACGAGCATCGCGGCGGCGAGCGGTAGCGCGACGATCGCGAGCGCGGCCACCCGCTCGCGGCGCGCCACGAACGTGGTCATCGCGGCCATGCCGAGCCCAACCAGGGAGAGCGCGGCGAAGAAATGTAGGTCCGGACCATGCACCTCGGTCCACGCGACGATGTGCGTGGCCGCGTGCAGGGCGAGCGCGAGCGCCGATGGCACGCGCCAACCGTCCGCTGGCGACGACGGATCGACGCGCAGCGCCGCGGCCAGCATGCCGGTCGCGAGGAGGTAGAGGAGGACGGAGGCGATCACGAGAGCAAGCGTCATGCTCGAAGTGTCGCACAGCCGTTCGGCGGGCCGCCGGCGCGCGACCGCTATACTTCGCGACCGTTTTTCGCGTCGGCACCGTCCATGTTCGAATCCCTCTCCCAGCGTCTTTCCGGCACGATCGAGCGCCTGCGCGGCCGCGGTCGCCTGACCGAGGAGAACATCCGCGAGTCGCTGCGCGAGGTGCGCATCGCGCTGCTCGAGGCGGACGTCGCGCTGCCGGTGGTGCAGGGCCTGATCGAGCGCATCAAGGTGCGCGCCGTCGGCCAGGAAGTGCTGAAGTCGCTGACGCCTGGCCAGGCGCTGATCAAGGTCGTGCGCGACGAGATGTCGGCGGTGATGGGCGCGCAGGCGTCGGACCTCAATCTCAACGTGCCGGCGCCGGCGGTCATCCTCATGGCCGGCCTGCAGGGCGCGGGCAAGACAACCACTGTCGGCAAGCTTGCCAAGCACCTCAAGGAAAAGCGCAAGAAGAAGGTGATGGTGGTGTCGGCCGACGTCTACCGTCCGGCCGCGATCGAACAGCTGCGCCAGCTCGCCCAGCAGGTCGACGTGATCTTCTTCCCGTCCGACCCGTCGCAGAAGCCCGAAGCCATCGTGCGCGCCGCGATCGACGATGCGCGCAAGTCGTATGTCGACGTGCTGATCGTCGACACCGCGGGCCGCCTCGCCATCGACGAAGCGATGATGGCGGAGATCAAGACGCTGCACGGCGCGGTCAATCCCGTCGAAACGCTGTTCGTCGTCGACTCGATGACCGGCCAGGATGCCGCGGTCACCGCGAAGGCGTTCGCTGAAGCGCTGCCGCTCACCGGCGTCGTTCTGACGAAGACGGACGGTGACGCACGCGGCGGTGCGGCGCTGTCGGTGCGCTACATCACTGGTCGCCCGATCAAGTTCATGGGCACCGGCGAGAAGCCCGACGGCCTCGACGTGTTCCATCCGGATCGAATCGCCAGCCGCATCCTCGACATGGGCGACGTGCTGTCGCTGGTCGAGCAGGTCGAAGCGCAGGTCGACAAGGACAAGGCGGCGAAGCTCGCCGAGAAGGTCGTCAAGGGCAAGAAGTTCGACCTCAACGACATGCGCGACCAGCTCGAGCAGATGCAGAACATGGGCGGCCTGCACGGCCTCATGGACAAGCTGCCGGGCATGGGGCAGATCCCGGATTCGGTGAAGAACCAGGTCACCGGCAAGGAAGTGCCGCGGATGATCGCGATCATCAATTCGATGACCAAGAAGGAGCGTCGCAACCCGGGCCTGCTCAACGGCTCGCGACGCGCGCGCATCGCCAAGGGCGCGGGGCTGACCCCGGCGGACGTCAACAAGGTGATGAAGCAGTACCAGCAGATGGAAAAGATGATGTCCAAGCTGGCCGGCGGCGGCATGAAGGGGCTCATGCGCGGGATGAAGGGAATGATGGGCGGGCGGGGCGGAATGCCGTTCCGCTGAGCAGGGTCCACGGCCGCTTGGGCGACCGGGTTTACCCTGACGCAGGCTTCACGCTAAAATCGCCGGCTTACCCTGCCATTCCGGCAGCTGGGCAACACGAGAAAAGCAATGGTCAAGATCCGCCTGACGCGTGGCGGCGCCAAGAAGCGCCCCTTCTACCACATCATCGTCACCGATAGCCGCAGCGCCCGCGACGGCCGCAACATCGAGCGCGTCGGTTACTACAACCCGGTGGCTTCGGGTAACGACAAGCCGGTCGAACTCAACGTCGAGCGCATCCAGCACTGGATCGGCCACGGCGCGCAGATGACCGACAAGGTCGCCGACCTGTACAAGGCGGCGGTCAAGGCGCAGGCCGCGGCCTGATGTCCTCGCCCGTGCCTGGCGCGGGCGGTAGCAGCACGAACAACCCGGGGCGCCGCATCCTTATTGGAAGGGTGGTCGGCGCCTTCGGCGTTCGTGGGGAAGTGAAACTCGAGAGCTGGACCGAGCCGCGCTCGGCGCTCTTCGGCTACCGGCCCTGGATCCTGCGCGACGCCCGCGGCGTCGAGCGCGAGCTGATGGGCGTGCGCGGCCGCGCGGTTGGCAAGAGCCTCGCCGCGGAGATTCCGGGCGTCGAGGATCGCGACGCGGCCGATGCGATGCGAGGCACCGAGATCTACGTCCCGCGCTCGGCGCTGCCGAAGGCCGCGGAAGGCGAGTTCTACTGGGCCGATCTCGAAGGCCTCGAGGTGGTGAACGTCGAAGGTCGTGCCATGGGCCGGGTTTCGCACCTGTTTGCCACGGGGGCGAACGACGTGCTGGTCGCGCGCGATGGCGATCGTGAATGGATGGTGCCCTTCGTACGCCCGCAGTTCGTCACCGACATCGATCTCGACGCCGGTCGCATTACGGTGGACTGGGATCCGGATTTTTGATCCCAGCGATCGCGTAGGTTTCAAGGCGGTTCGCAGTCGTTTGTCGCGCTTCAACGCATCGGCCCGCGCTCGATGCCACCACGCCCGTACTCGAAGGCCTCCATGCGAATCGACGTCGTCAGCCTGTTCCCCGAATTCGTCGCGCAATGCGCGGGGTTCGGCGTGGTCGGACGCGCGATCGAACGCGGCCTGTTGTCGATCCACGGGACGAATCCCCGTGACCATGCCGAGGGCAATTACCGTCGCGTCGACGACCGCCCGTTCGGCGGCGGTCCGGGCATGGTCATGCTGATCGACCCGCTGCGTCGCGCGATCGAAACCGCGCGATCCGCGGGCGAGGGGCCGGCGCATGTGGTCTACATGAGCCCTCAAGGGCGGCGTCTCGACCAGGAGACGGTGCGCCGACTAGCCGCCGAACCGCGGCTGATCCTGCTCTGCGGCCGCTATGAGGGCGTCGATGAGCGCCTGATCCAAGCGGAGGTCGATGAGGAGATATCGATCGGCGACTACGTGCTGTCGGGGGGCGAACTGGCTGCGGCCGTCGTCATCGATGCCATCGCCCGCCTGCAGGACGGCGCGCTCAACGACGCCGAATCCGCCGTCCAGGACAGCTTCGAGGACGGCCTGCTCGACTGCCCGCACTACACCCGACCGGTCGACCACCCGCTGGGCGCCGTCCCCGAGGTGCTGCTGTCGGGCGACCACGCCAAGATCGCCCGCTGGCGGCGCATGCAGTCGCTGGGTCGGACTGCGGAGCGGCGGCCGGACCTGTTGGAGGCGCGGGTGCTGTCGAAGGCAGACGCCAAACTGCTCGCGCAATACCGCGAGGGGGCAGCAGCCAGGGAGAGCGGTGCGGCGACCTCGGATACCGCCACCGCCGGTCCGGAAATCGGCTAACCCCTAGTCACGCAAGGAGAATTCCCGCTAGAATTGCGGGCTTCGCTCCACCGATGCCGGCACGCGGGTCCACGCGCACTCGCGGCTCTACAACGACACCAACAGGCCCAAGCCAATGAACAAGCCGTCCCTCAATACGCTGCTCCAGAATTTCGAATCCGAGCAGATCACCCGCAAGCTTCCGGACTTCAGCCAGGGCGACACCGTCGTCGTCAACGTGAAGGTCAAGGAAGGCAACCGCGAGCGCGTCCAGGCCTATGAGGGCGTGGTCATCGGCATCAAGAACGGCGGCCTGAACTCCTCGTTCACCGTCCGCAAGATTTCGCACGGCTTCGGCGTCGAGCGCGTGTTCCAGACGCACAGCGCCACGATCGACTCCGTCGAAGTGAAGCGCCGCGGCAAGGTCCGCGCCGGCAAGCTGTACTACCTGCGTGGTCTGCAGGGCAAGAAGGCGCGCATCAAGGAAGACCTCGCGGGCAACGCGAAGGCGAAGGCTACGGCCGCTGCCGCCGCTTCGAACCAGTAAGCGCACGGTCTTCCTGCAACGGCCGCCTTCGGGCGGCCGTTTGCATTTGGGGACGCGTCATCGCGCGCGTTCCATCATTCCCTCGACCATGACCGACGCCACGACACCTGCAACCACGCCGACCGTTCGACTCGATCAGTGGCTCTGGGCCGCGCGTTTTTTCCGGACGCGTTCGCTCGCCAAGCAGGCGATCGAAACGGGGCGTGTCGAGATCGACAGGCAGCGCGTGAAAGCGTCGCGCGCCGTGCGCACCGGCGATCGTCTCGGCGTGACGCGCGGTGACGAACGCTTCGATATCGACGTTGTCGCGCTCAGCAGCGAACGCGGATCGGCGCCGGTCGCGCAGGCGCTCTATGTGGAGACAGGCGAATCGAAGCAGCGTCGCGAACAGGCGCGCGCCGAACGTGCGGCGATGCGGGATGGTTACCGCGCCCCGGAGCAGCGCCCGGACAAGCGCGCACGACGTCTGATTCGTGCGTTGGGCGACATCGACGCGGTCTAGGCGATGCGCCGTGAGCGAACCGCATCGCTCGCGGCGAAACGTCATGGAGCGCAAATT
Organism: Lysobacter sp. TY2-98; assembly: GCF_003367355.1. Taxonomy (NCBI): domain Bacteria; kingdom Pseudomonadati; phylum Pseudomonadota; class Gammaproteobacteria; order Lysobacterales; family Lysobacteraceae; genus Lysobacter; species Lysobacter sp. TY2-98. The sequence goes on along the minus strand of NZ_CP031413.1, from coordinate 1,402,589 downwards.
TCGACCCGATCTCGACGCCTCGGGGACCCGTCGCGACGTCACCCGCCGTGTGGTGCCGCCGGATCCCGCAGCGATTTCAGATCCTCGGCCGCGGACTCCGCATCTCGGCCGTCTGCACGGGTAGCGGCCCGTTCCCGTCGACGCCGGTGAAATCGGCCAGGTCGACGTCACCGTCGTGATCCCGGTCGAGCAGTGACAGCAGCCCCGGGTGCGGCTCGGCGGTCGCGCGCAGCGCGTCGACTTCCTGCCCCAGTGCGGCCCGCAGGCCATCCGCGGACGGCTGTGGCGTGGTCGCGCCATCGGCTTCCTGCGGCGTGAACAACCGCCGTGACAGGTAGGCCATCACCACGGGCGCGAGCACGCGCAGCAGGGTCGACGCGCGATCGCTGTCGAGACCCGTGGCCTGCCCGACGGCATCGGCGGCGCCCGCGCGATGCTCGCCGAACAGATGGCCGAGGATGCCTGCGCCCGAGCCTCCGCCTGCGAGCGCCGTTCCCAGCGCGTTGGCGGGATCGACGCCGCGATGGTCGAAGTCGAGCGCCGACAGCAATGAATCGGCGCCGTCGGGCGCGCGCGTGTTGTGGTGCAGGGCGCCAAGAAGCACCGGAAGCGCGGTCGCCGCGGCCTGCAGCGCCCCCGCGGAGGTGAGACCGAGTCGGTCGCCGAGCTGGCGCGCCGGCGTGCCCCGGAGCTGATCGAGCAGGTCGTCGTAGAGGGGGCCATTCATGGGCGTGCTCCCGGGCAGAAGCCACGAGTCAGCCACGCGCGCCATGGATGTTCCGTGAGGATTTCGTCAGCTCCGCGTGTCGTCGCGAATTGCGGCGATCGCAGGCGCCTTGCACGCGGAGTGCGCATCTGTCGATGCATCGCAACACGGTCAGTGCGCGGAAGCGATGGGCGCATCGCTTGCCGTGCCGCGACCACGGCGAAACAATGCCGCCAAAGGGGAGGGGTCATGAGCCAGACGACGGACCACGCGCTCGAACGCATGGTGTTCTTTTCGGACGCCGTATTCGCCATTGCGATCACGCTGCTGGTGATCGAGGTGCACGTGCCCGAAGTCCCTCGCGCGGGGGGCGACCGCGCCTACTGGATCGCGCTCGCGCATCTCATCCCGAATCTGGTCGGCTACTTCGTGAGCTTTGGGGTCATCGGCGCGTTCTGGATGGGCCACCACCGTGCGTTCTCGCTGGCGTCGCACTATTCGCCGCGCGTGCTCGCGTGGAACCTGCTCCTGCTCGGCAGCGTCGCGTTCATGCCATTCCTGACCGCCTTCATGGCCGAGTACGCCGGTGCGCGTGTGCCGGCGTCGTTGTACTGGCTCTGGATGCTGGTGATGGCGCTGCTGAACCTGCGCGTCAACACGATCGCAGTCGGGCCGGAGATGCGTGCAGCGACGACGACCGACGAGGACGCGCGTTACATCCGCGCACGCGGCATCGCGACGATCGCTGCGTCGTTGTGCGCGCTCGCGCTGGCGCAGGTCGCGCCGTTCTTCGCGCCGCTGGCGATGATTACGCTGCCGCTGTGGCGCCGCATGCTGTATCGCCCGCGGCGCGCCGTTGCGGATGCCGCGGCCGCCTGAGGCCTACAACAGGGAACGCAGTCGATAGAGCGCCTCGAGCGCCTGCTTCGGCGTGAGATCGTCCGGATCGATGCCGGCGAGCGCGTCGATCGCCGCGGAGGAGGGCGCGAACAGCGCGCCCTGTTGCGGAGCATCGAGCGTCGATGCCGTCATCGGCGCGCGTGCGTCGTCCGGCCGCTGCTGCTCCAGCTCCGCGAGTCGCGCACGCGCCTGGGTGACGACGCTTCGCGGCAGGCCCGCCAGTGCAGCGACCTGCAGGCCGAAGCTTCGGTCTGCCGGCCCGTCCTTGACCGCGTGCATGAAGACGAGCTTGTCGCCGTGCTCCACCGCGTCGAGGTGGACGTTGGCAATCCCGCTGCCGGGTTCGGCAAGGCGCGTCAGTTCAAAGTAGTGCGTGGCGAACAGTGTGTAGGCGCGATTGCTCGCGGCCAGATGGCGCGCGCAGGCCTCGGCAAGCGCAAGGCCGTCATACGTCGACGTGCCGCGACCGATCTCGTCCATCAGCACCAGCGAGCGGTCGGTGGCGTGGTGGAGGATGTAGCTGGTCTCCGCCATTTCGACCATGAAGGTCGATTGCCCGCGCGCGAGGTCGTCGCCCGCGCCGATGCGCGTGAGGATGCGATCGATCGGACCGATCACTGCCTTCGACGCCGGCACGAAGCTGCCGATGTGCGCGAGCAGCACGATCAGGGCGTTCTGCCGCATGTAGGTCGACTTGCCGCCCATGTTCGGCCCGGTGATGACGAGCATGCGGCGACCGACGTGATCCGGCGCGCAGTCGAGGATCAGGTCGTTGGGCTCGAACGGCGCGTCGCGTACCGCTTCCACGACCGGATGCCGGCCGCGCTCGATGCGGATGCCCGGATGCTCGGCGAGCTCGGGTTGCACCCAGTCCAGCGCCTGCGCGCGTTCGGCGAACGTCGCGAGCACGTCGAGTTCCGACAACGCCGCGGCGCAACGCTTGAGGGGTTCGAGTTGCGCGTTTAGCGCGTCGAGCATCTGCTCGTACAGCAGGCGCTCGCGCGACAGCGACCGCTCGCGTGCCGACAGCACCTTGTCCTCGAACTGCTTGAGCTCCACGGTGATGTAGCGCTCGGCGCCGGTCAGCGTCTGGCGGCGCGTGTAGTGCGTCGGTGCGCGACCGGCCTGCGCCTTGCTGATCTCGATGTAGTAGCCGTGGACGCGGTTGTAGCCGACCTTCAGCGTCGGAATGCCCGTCGTCTCGCGCTCGCGGAGTTCCAGGTCGATGAGGAACTGGTCGGCATTCGTCGAGAGGCGGCGCAGCTCGTCGAGTTCCGCGTCGTAGCCTTCCGCGAACACGCCGCCGTCGCGTGCGAGTACGGGTGGCTGCGGGACGATCGCCTCGGCGAGGTGCGCGGCGATCGCATCGTGTTCGCCGAGCTCGTTGCGCAGCGCTTGCAGTCGCGGTGCGTCGAGTGGCGCGAGCAGGTCACGCAATGCGGGCGCCATCGCAAGGGCGTCGCGCAGCGTGGAAAGGTCCCGCGGCCGCGCGCTGCGCAACGCCACGCGCGCGAGAATGCGTTCGACATCGCCCACGGCGCGCAGCCGCTCGAACAGCGCGTCATCCGTGCGCGTGTCGATCAAGGTCGCGACCGCGTTGTGACGCAGCCGTAGCACGTCGCGATCACGCAGCGGGCGGTGCAGCCAGCGGCGCAGCAGTCGGCCGCCCATCGGCGTCACGGTCGAATCGAGAACGCCGAGCAACGTGTGCCGCGTGTCGCCATCGACGCGGGTGTCGAGTTCCAGATGACGGCGCGTCGCGGCGTTCATCGCGATCGCACCGTCACCGGATTCCAGCGCGATCGACGTCAGGTGCGGCAGGCGCTGCTTCTGCGTCTCCTCGACGTAGCCGAGTAACGCGGCCGCAGCGGCGATCGCGAGCGGGCGGTCGTCGATCCCGAAACCGCTGAGGTCGTGAAGATCGAAGAAGCGCAGCAGCTGGCGACGCCCGCTGTCGAGGTCGAACAGCCAAGGGGCGCGTCGGCGCAGGCCGGTGCGCGTGGCGACGCAGGCGGGCAGGGCATCTTCGTCCGGATACAGCACTTCGGCGGGATCGAGACGCGCGATCTCGGCCTCGAGCTGATCCTCGTTGCCGACTTCGTTGCAGAGGAAGCGGCCGGCGGCGAGATCCGCCCATGCGAGGCCCCAACCATTCTTTCCGCGCGCGACGGCGAGCAGCAGCGTGTCGCGACGCTGGTCCAGCAGCGCTTCGTCGGTGACGGTGCCCGGCGTGACGATGCGAACGACCTTGCGTTCGACGATGCCCTTGGCCAGCGCCGGGTCGCCGATCTGTTCGCAGATGGCGACGGATTCGCCGAGCGCGACCAGCCGCGCGAGGTAACCCTCGGCCGCGTGATGCGGAACGCCCGCCATCGGGATCGGCTGGCCGGCCGACTGGCCGCGCTGGGTCAGCGTGATGTCGAGCAGCCGCGCCGCCTTGCGGGCGTCGTCGTAGAACAGCTCGTAGAAGTCACCCATCCGGAAGAACAGCAGGACGTCCGGATGCTCCGCCTTGGCGGCGAAGAACTGGCGCATGAGCGGGGTGTGGGCGTCGGCGGAAGCGCCGTCGGCGCGGACGGAAGACACGGGCGGCAGGACGTTTCGCGAGGCAGGCGCAGGGCCGGCGGGGCGACAGTATGCCGCGCGGCCGCATCCATAATGGGCCGATGCACAGCCCCTCCGACGACGAACTGCGCCGCCTCGGGGAAACCCTCGCCACCGCGGCGATCGACCGCCGCCTCACCGTCGTGACCGCCGAGAGTTGCACCGGCGGCTGGATCGCCAAGACTCTGACGGATCTCGCCGGCTCGTCGGGCTGGTTCGACTGCGGGATGGTCGTCTACAGCTACGAAGCCAAGCAGGCGATGCTGGGCGTGAACCCGCACACGCTCGAGGAGCACGGGGCAGTCAGCCGGGAGACGGTGGTGGAGATGGTGTCCGGCGCGCTGGTGCACTCTGCGGCGACTCTGGCGGTCGCGGTCACCGGCATCGCGGGTCCTACGGGCGGGACGGCCGACAAGCCCGTCGGCACCGTCTGGATCGCCTGGAAGCGGCGCGGAGGCTACCCGCATGCGTCGGTGCATCACTTCGGGGGCGACCGCGAGGCGGTCCGCCGCCAGACCGTGGCGGCCGCGCTGGGCGGGCTGATCGAGCTCACCACCTGACGAACGGTCTTGCGGGTGGGCGTCGGGTTAGTAGTATTGCTACTAATGAACCTCACCGACACCCAGCAGGCGATCCTCGAAATGATCGCTGAGCGTATCGAGGCCGACGGCGTCCCGCCGTCGCAGACGGAGATCGCCCAGGTCTTCGGTTTCAGCAGCGTCCGGGCAGCCCAGTACCACCTGCAGGCGCTTGAGCAGGCGGGCGCGATCCGTCGCGTGCCGGGGCAGGCACGCGGCATCCGCCTTGTCGCCCCGCCGAACCGGCCGGCGGCGAACGCGTCCGACATGCTGCACCTGCCCGTGCTCGGCCAGGTCGCGGCTGGTCTTCCGATCGGCGCCGACATCGGCTCGGACGACATGATCCTGCTCGACAAGAACCTGTTCGCCCCGTCGCCCGACTACCTGCTGCGGGTGAAGGGCGATTCGATGCGCGACGAAGGCATCTTCGACGGCGACCTCATCGGCGTGCATCGTACGAACGAGGCGCGCTCCGGCCAGATCGTCGTCGCGCGCGTCGATGACGCAATCACGGTGAAGCTTCTGAAGGTCGCGAAGGACCGCATTCGACTGCTGCCGCGCAATCCGGACTTCGATCCGATTGAAGTGATGCCGGATCAGGACTTCGCGATCGAAGGCCTGTACTGCGGCCTCGTGCGTCCGAACCGGTGAGGCGTTCCATGAAGTTCGAAATCTACAGCTCGAATCCGATGCTCCAGGCGTTCCAGTGGCGCTGGCGGCTCGTCGCCGACAACGGCGAAATCATCGCGGACAGCTCCGAGGGCTATCTGAGCAAGTACGACTGCGAATACGCCATCGGCCTCGTCAAGGCGACCACGCCGACGACGCCGATCGTCGAAGCCTTCGGTTGATCGCGCGGCAAAATCCTACGGCCGTCGGGTGCGTCGTCCGATCGATCGCGCCGACCGCTCATCGCACATTTCACTTGCCGGATTCACCGTCTCAACGTGTGCGATGTCCGGCTCACACAGTCTTCCTACACCCATGAACACCAGGAACCCGGCAATGGATGAGAACAAGAAGCGCGCGCTCGCAGCCGCCCTCGGCCAGATCGAAAAGCAGTTCGGCAAGGGCTCGGTGATGCGCATGGGTGACCGTGCCGTTGAAGCGGTCGAGATCGTCGGCACGGGTTCCCTGATGCTCGACATCGCGCTTGGTATCGGCGGTCTGCCGCGCGGTCGCGTGGTGGAAATTTACGGCCCGGAATCGTCGGGTAAGACCACGCTGACGCTGCAGGCGATCGCGGAGTGCCAGAAGAAGGGCGGCACCGCAGCCTTCATCGACGCCGAGCATGCGCTCGATCCGATCTACGCCGCGAAACTCGGCGTCAATGTCGATGACCTGCTGCTGTCGCAGCCCGACACCGGTGAGCAGGCGCTCGAAATCGCCGACATGCTGGTGCGTTCGAATGCGGTCGACATGGTGGTCGTCGACTCGGTCGCCGCGCTTACGCCGAAGGCGGAAATCGAAGGCGAGATGGGCGACCAGCTGCCGGGTCTGCAGGCTCGCCTGATGTCGCAGGCGCTGCGCAAGCTGACCGGCAACATCAAGCGCTCGAACACGCTGGTGATCTTCATCAACCAGCTGCGTATGAAGATCGGCATCATGATGCCGGGCCAGAGTCCCGAAACCACCACGGGCGGCAACGCCCTGAAGTTCTACGCCTCGGTCCGCCTCGACATCCGCCGCATCGGTTCGATCAAGAAGGGCGACGAGATCATCGGTAACCAGACGCGCATCAAGGTCGTCAAGAACAAGCTCGCGCCTCCGTTCAAGCAGGTCGTCACCGAAATCCTGTACGGCGAAGGCATCTCGCGCGAGGGCGAGCTGATCGACATGGGCGTCGACGCCAAGCTCGTCGAGAAGTCGGGCGCGTGGTACAGCTGCGACGGTGAGCGCATCGGGCAGGGCAAGGAGAATGCCCGTCAGTTCCTCAAGGAGAACCCGGCCATGGCAGCTAAGCTCGAAGCGGCGCTCCGCGAGAAGTTCGTGCCGCAGGAGATCAACCCGGCCGAAGCCGAGGCGGACGCGTAATCGGCGGAAATGGCACGGCCACGACCTCCACGTGATCGCGATGCGGCCCCGGGTGATGAGCCCGGGGCCGACTCGTTTTCGCGCGACGGTGGGCGGCAGCCGCAAGGCATCGTTCGGCTGTCGGATCTGGTCGCAGGTATGGCGGTGGAGCCGCCTCGCCCAAGGGGAGGCGCTTCGGCAAGCGTGCGCGCAGGGGAGCGTGGGGAATCGATTGGCGACAGCGCGAACGAAGTCCGATGCGCTAGCAACGCGGCTGATATCCCGGCGACCCGGTCGGGTGCGCGCGGCCAAAAAACGATGTTGACGCGTCCGGAGGCTGAGCAAGCTCGACGGCAAGATACGCATGCGCGGCGTCACCCCGTCGCCGCGCCGTGCTGCGCACCTTCGGAGCAGCGCGGTGCCTCCGGCGCTTTCGATCCATCGATCGGCGAACCGCCATCGCTGTCCGATGACGGCCCTGGCTATGAAAGTCTCTTCGGTCCCGCGCGCGATTCCGCGCGCAAACCTCGCCGCGAACGCAAGCCGGCCACCGCGATGCAACGTGCTCTCGGCCTGCTTACGCGCCGCGAGCATTCGCGCAAGGAGCTGACCCGTAAGCTCGTATCCCGGGGTGTCGACGCTGCGGAAGTCGAGGCCGCCGTCGGCAAACTCGTCGACGCTGGTTGGCAGAACGACCGCCGCTTCGCCGAAAGCCTCGTTCGCAGCCGGGCGTCTAGTGGCTACGGCCCGCTGCACATCCGCGCCGAGCTCGGCACCCACGATCTGCCGGCTGAAGTCCGTCAAGCCGCGCTCGACGATTTCGACGGCGACTGGACCGAGCTCGCCCGGGACGTGGTTGCTCGGCGGTTCGCTCGCATCGAGGACACGCGCACCCGCGAGCGCAAGGCTGCGGACTTCCTGATCCGACGCGGCTTCCCGGGCGACGTCATTCGCGCTGCCGTCCGGTTCCCGACCGAAAACTGACCGGTCCATTCGCGTCCGCATAGGACGCCGCCCCGCCTGCTACTCTTCCGGGTTCTCCCAGCGCCTGTTGGCCGCCCTCTGGCGGCCGTCGGCTGCACGGCTTCCATATTCCGAACGCGGTTCCGCATGAAAACGACGTCCGAAATCCGCAGCGATTTCATCGAGTTCTTCCGCAGCAAGGGCCACACGATCGTCCCGTCGGCCCCGCTGGTTCCCGCCAACGACCCGACGCTGCTGTTCACCAACTCGGGCATGGTGCAGTTCAAGAACGTCTTCCTCGGCAGCGAAAAGCCGGGCTACGTGCGTGCGGCCGACGTGCAGCGCTGCTTGCGCGCGGGCGGCAAGCACAACGACCTCGACCAGGTCGGCTACACCGCGCGCCACCACACCTTCTTCGAGATGCTCGGCAACTGGTCGTTCGGCGACTACTTCAAGAAGGAAGCGATCGCCTGGGCGTGGGAATTGCTGACGAAGGTCTGGGGCCTGCCGCCGGAGCGCCTGCTCGTTACCGTCTACCAGACCGACGACGAGGCCTTCGACATCTGGCATCGCGACATCGGCCTGCCGCCGGAGCGCATCGTGCGTATCGGCGATAACAAGGGCGCGCCGTTCGCATCGGACAACTTCTGGCAGATGGCCGACACGGGCCCCTGCGGCCCGTGCACCGAGATCTTCTACGACCACGGTCCCGACGTTCCGGGCGGCCCCCCGGGCTCGCCGGATGAAGACGGCGATCGCTACATCGAGATCTGGAACAACGTTTTCATGCAGTTCGACCGCCAGCCCGACGGCACGCTGGTGCCGCTGCCGGCGCCGTGCGTCGACACCGGCATGGGCCTCGAGCGTATTGCCGCGGTCCTGCAGCACGTGCACAGCAACTACGAGATCGACCTGTTCGCGCGCCTCATCCGCGAAGCCGCGGCCGCGACGGGCACGACCGATCTCGAGAACAAGTCGCTGCGCGTGATCGCCGATCACATCCGTGCCTGCTCGTTCCTGATCGTCGATGGCGTGCTGCCGTCGAACGAAGGTCGCGGCTACGTGCTTCGCCGCATCATCCGCCGCGCACTGCGCCACGGCTGGAAGCTCGGCCAGAAGGGCCCGTTCTTCCACAAGCTCGTCGCGCCGCTGGCCGAGCTGATGGGCGACGCGTATCCGGAGCTGCCCGCCAAGCGCGAGCTCGTCGAGCGCGCGCTGCTCGGCGAGGAAGAGCGCTTTGCGGAAACGCTCGAGTCCGGCATGCGCATCTTCGATGACGTCGCGTCGCGATCGAAGGGGGTGATTCCGGGTGTCGAAGCGTTCCGTCTCTACGACACCTACGGCTTCCCGGTCGACCTCACTGCGGACATCGCGCGCGAGCGCGGCCTCAGCGTCGACATGGACGGCTTCGAAGCCGCGATGAGCCAGCAGCGCGACACCGCGCGCGCCGCCGGCAAGTTCGGCAACGCGACCACGCTGCCGGCGGAACTCGCCGCGCAGCTACCGGCGACGGAATTCCTTGGCTATGACAAGCTCGTCGACGGCGGCCTCGAAGTCGTCGCGATCCTCAAGGACGGTCGACCGGTCGATTCGATCGAAGCCGGCGACGAGGCCGTCGTCATCCTCGATCGCACGCCGTTCTACGCCGAGAGCGGCGGCCAGGTCGGTGATGCGGGCGAACTCGATGAGAAGGGCACGCGCTTCGTCGTGCGCGACACGCTGAAGTTCGCCGGGCAGTTCCACGGCCACGTCGGTGCACTGCAGTCGGGTCGTCTGTCGCGCGGCGATCACCTGATGGGTTCGGTCGACGGCGCGCGTCGTGCGTCGACGGTGCTCAATCATTCGGCCACCCACCTGCTGCATGCCGCACTGCGTCGCGTCCTCGGCGAGCACGTGCAGCAGAAGGGATCGCTCGTCGCGCCGGATCGCCTGCGTTTCGACTTCTCGCATTTCGAGCCGATCACGCCGGCGCAGCTCGCCGAGATCGAGCGTCAGGTCAACGCCGACATCCGCGCGAACCACGGCGTCGACGTGCACCACATGGGCATGCAGGAAGCGATCGACTTCGGTGCGCTCGCGCTGTTCGGCGAGAAGTACGGCGATCGCGTGCGTGTGCTGCGGATGGGTGAGGCGTCGACGGAGCTGTGCGGCGGCACGCACGTGTCGCGCACCGGCGACATCGGCATCTTCAAGATTCTTTCGGAAGGCGGCGTCTCCGCTGGCGTGCGCCGCATCGAGGCGGTGACGGGGCAGGGTGCGCTCGACTACGTGGCGTCCGAGCTGCAGCGTCTCGACGAGGCAGCGCGGCTGGTCGGTGCGCCGCGCGCCGAAGTCGCCGACAAGCTGCGTTCGCTACTCGACCGCCAGCGCCGCCTCGAACGCGAGCTGGAGTCGCTCAAGGCGAAGGCTGCGTCGGGCGCGACGGCGGACCTCGCGGGTACGGCGATCGATGTCGACGGCATCAAGGTCGTCACGGCCCGTCTGGAAGGCTTCGACGCCAAGTCGCTGCGCGACGCCGTCGATCGCCTCAAGCAACAGCTGGTCGATGCCGTTGTTGTTCTTGCGGGCGTGCAGGACGGCAAAGCATCGCTCGTCGCGGGCGTCGGTGGCCGCGCGCTAGGTCCGGTGAAGGCGGGCGACCTGCTCGGGCTGGTGGCGCGGCAGATCAACGGCAAGGGCGGCGGTCGACCGGACATGGCGCAGGGCGGCGGTGACGATGGCCCCGCACTGGAGTCCGCCCTGGCAGGGGTCGCCGGTCTGGTGAAGGAACGTAGCGCCGCTGCAGGAGTGTGAACGGCTTCCTTGCGGCATGAAATGGCCGCTCGCTAACATGGCGGGCGTTTGTGTCCAAATATTGTGCGTGGCAGAGGCTGCGCGCCCGGCGGAGATGCCGGATCAAGGAGGTCGTAATGCTCATCCTGACGCGTCGCGTCGGCGAAACCCTGATGATCGGCGACTCGGTGTCCGTCACCGTGCTCGGCGTGAAGGGGAATCAGGTGCGAATCGGTATCACTGCACCGAAGGACGTCGCGGTTCACCGCGAAGAGATTTATCAGCGCATCCAGCGTGGCGGCGACGCGCGCGACGAAGCGAACGACGGCACGGAAGGCTGACGATTGCCGCAATGCGGTCGGGGCGTTAACATCCCCGGCTCGCAGCGACTGTTGCGAGCATTACCCGGAGACGTGCCCGAGAGGCCGAAGGGGCTCCCCTGCTAAGGGAGTATGGGGTCAAAAGCTCCATCGAGGGTTCGAATCCCTCCGTCTCCGCCAGTTGTACCGCCGCGCATGCGGCAACGATCGCAGGAAACATCGGCGATCGACTTCGAAAAATCGTTGACGAGCAATCGATCGAACGTCATAATTTTTCGACTACGCGCCCGTAGCTCAGCTGGATAGAGCACCAGGCTACGAACTTGGGGGTCGGAGGTTCGAATCCTTCCGGGCGCGCCATACAAGCTAAGAGACCGACAGGAAACTGTCGGTCTTTTTGTTTGTGCGTTTGGTGTGCAGCCGAGTGCGCGTGGCCGCGTGACGTGAGTGATGCGTATCGGTCGATCGAGCGAGGCATCGCTCCATGGACAGCCGCGCTATGCGTCGGGGAGTAGCGCGTCGACGACCGCCTCCGGCGTCTTCATCCATGCGAAATGATCGTCGTGCGTGCCGAGCGCATGGGCGTCGAGCTGCGTGATGGCGACTGACGACGGACGCATTTTGCCGACCAGATAGTCCAGCGACGATCGAGGCGCGAGCCAGTCGCGCGCGAACAGCACGCCATGCAATGGTGACGTGACGCGTACGAGCCGCGGCTCGATGTCGCCGACATGCGGTGCACGGTAGTGGCCCGTAAGCCCGGTGCGCGACCAGTCGTGGATCACGCCGCGCGCTTCGTTGCCGCCGAATCCGATCCGGCGACCGGGCAGGGCGCCGAACATGCGCGCCAGAGCGTTCAGCAGTCGATACGCCCAGGGCAAGCCGAAGCGCAGCGGCCGCGGAAACACGCGCCAGAAGGGCGAACCGCTCGCGACCAGCCACAGCGCATCCGCGGGCTCTTCGGCGAGCGCCTGCGTGCAACTCGCGAGTTGGCCGCCGAGGCTGTGGCCGCCGAGCACGTGCACGCGACCGAACGACGCGCGAGCAGACGCGAGCGTCGCCGGCACGTCCAGCATGAGCAGTTCGCGGTAGGCCCAATCCGACGACCGCGACGCCCGCAGCGAGCTGCTCCCGAAGCCGCGCCATTCGTGCACCACGACGGCCATGCCGCGCGCCGCAAGCGCACGCGCGAATGGTTCGTAGCTGCGCGCAGGAACGCCGAGCGCCGGCAACCAGACAATGCATCGGTCCACATTCGTACCGGCCACGACCAGCGCTTCCCAGCGGTGCCCGTCCGCCGCGACCACCGGCGTCCAGCGCGCTTCTACCGTCATCGCGCGGCGCCGAAGTGATCGATCACGGTGATGTCGCTGCGTCCCGGGCGATAGCCGAATGCGAGGCCGCGATGCACGTAATCGGCAGCGCGTGCGCACGCGACCGCGAGCGAGTGTCCGAGCGCGAGGCCGGCCGCGATCGCCGACGCCAGCGTGCAACCGGTGCCGTGCGCACGCACGTCGAGACGCGAATGCTCGAAGCGTTCGATGCGACCGCCCGGCATCGCGAGCGTGTCCACCACTGGCCCGTTCCCGCGCAGATGCCCGCCCTTGAGCAGCACGCCACGTGCGCCGCGGGCGATGAGTCGTTGCGCGGCGTCGAGTGCGTCGTCGGTATCGATGATGTGGCGCGCGAGCAGCACTTCGGCTTCGGGCACGTTCGGGGTGATCACGGCCGCGATGGGCAGCAGACGATCGAGCAGCGCGCCGACCGCGTCGGGTTCGAGCAGCGAGGCGCCCGAGGTCGCGACCATCACCGGGTCGAGCACGATCGGCACGGGATGCTGACGTTCGAGCGCGTCCGCGACGGCGTGGATGACGTCCGCACTCGCGAGCATGCCGAGCTTGACGGCCGCGATGTCGAAATCGGAGAAGCAGGCATCGATCTGCTCGGCGATGAACGCTGGATCGGTGACCGCGACACCCGTGACACCGCGCGTGTTCTGCGCGGTGAGTGCCGCGATCGCGCTCAGGCCGTGCACTCGATGCGCGGCGAACGTCTTGAGATCGGCCTGGATGCCGGCGCCGCCGCCGGAGTCCGATCCGGCGATCGTCAGGACCGAGACCGTCACAGCACGTCGGAGGCGAAGTCGGCGAGGCGCGAACGCTCACCGCGACGCAGGGTGATGTGCGCGCTGTGCGGCCACTCCTTGAAGCGATCGACCACGTAGGTCAGACCGGACGTCGTCTCGGTGAGGTAGGGCGTGTCGATCTGCTCGAGGTTGCCGAGGCAGACGATCTTGGTGCCCGGGCCGGCGCGGGTGATCAGCGTCTTCATCTGCTTGGGCGTGAGATTCTGGGCCTCGTCGAGGATCACGTAGCGCGACAGGAACGTGCGGCCGCGCATGAAGTTCATCGAGCGAATCTTGATGCGCGACGCGAGCAGGTCGTTCGTCGCCGCACGGCCCCAGCTGCCGCCTTCCTGGTTGCTCGTCAGCACTTCGAGGTTGTCGGTAAGCGCGCCCATCCACGGCGTCATCTTTTCTTCTTCGGTGCCTGGCAGGAAGCCGATGTCCTCGCCGACACTCACCGTCGCGCGAGTCATGATGATTTCGCGGTAGATCTGCTGGTCCATCGTCTGCGCAAGGCCTGCCGCAAGCGCGAGCAGCGTCTTGCCGGTGCCGGCGGTGCCGAGCAGGGAGACGAAATCGATCTCGGGATTCATCAGCGCATTGAGCGCGAAGTTCTGCTCCCGGTTGCGTGCGTGAATGCCCCAGACAGCATGCTGCGGCGTGCGGAAGTCGTCGACGATCTGCAGACGCACGCGTTGTTCGTCGACGTCGACGACGCGCAGCTCCGCGTCCTCGTCACCCGGCAGATGCAGGAACTGGTTCCCGTACCAGTCGTCCCCTTCGACACGCGCGACTTCGTAGTACGTACGGCCACGCTCGGTCCACGAACGCATGCCCTTGCCGTGCCGCGACCAGAAGTCCTCGGGCAGAGGGGTCACGCCGGTGTAGAGCAGGTCGAGGTCCGACAGCGCGCGGTCGTTCTCGTAGTCCTCCGACATCAGACCAGCGATCGCGGCCTTGATGCGGAGGTTGATGTCCTTCGAGATCAGCACGACCTGCGTGCCGGGCTCGCGGCTCTGCAGCGTTTCGACTGCGCCGAGGATGGCGTTGTCGGGGATCACCGCGCCGAAGCGCGGCGCGATCTCGTCGGGCTGGGTCTGGAAGCGCAGACGGCCGATGCTCTGCGCGCCGCGCAGGTTGAGGCCTTCGGGCTGGATCAGCGGGATGCCCGCCGTCAGCGCCTCGTGCCCGTGCGACTGGATTAGCTCGTTGAGGTAGCGGCTCGCCTGGCGGGCATTACGGCTGGCTTCGGAGGTGCCCTTCTTGCCCCGGTCCAACTCCTCGATGACGGTCATCGGGAGGTAGACGTCGTGCTCCTCGAACCTGAACAACGCGGTCGGGTCGTGCATCAGGACGTTGGTGTCCAGCACGTAGATCCGCTTGCCTGCCGTCATCTGCCGCTCCGTGATGCGCGCGGGTCGCGCGCGGACGGCTCCACCTTAGCGCCGCGCAGGTGACGGTTGGAAGCGGGTCAGGCGACCTGGAGCTCGCGGAGCTTCGCCAGCACGGCGTCGGCGTGCCCTGGGACCTTCACCGGTCGCCAGACGTGGGCCACGCGACCCTTCGGATCGATCAGGAACGTGCTGCGCTCGATGCCCACGTAGTCGCGGCCGTAAAGCTTCTTGGGCTTGATGACGTCGAAGGCGTCGCAGATCGCACTGTCGGCATCGCTGGCGAGGTCGAAACGAAACCCCTGCTTGGCGCAGAAGTTCTTGTGCGACTTCACGGAGTCGCGCGAAACGCCGATGACCGTGGCATCGGCGCGCTTGAACTGGTCGAGCAGCGAATTGAAGTCGATGCCTTCGGTTGTACAGCCGGGCGTGCTGTCCTTCGGATAGAAGTAGAGCACCAGCCAGTGGCCGCGGTAGTCCGACAATTTGCGCGTGATGTCACTCGACAGCGCGAGCGGGAGATCCGGAACGGTGTCGCCGATGTCGATCGCCATGTCGCGCCTCAGAACTTCATCGGGTCCATGATCGCGTCGAGGTTCAGGTGATCGCAGAACTCGAGGAAGTCATCGCGCAGGGCGGCGATGTGCATGCTGGACGGCACGCCGATGGTGAGCTGCGCCGAGAACATGTCCGCGCCGGTCTGCATGGCGCGATAGCGCGAGCAGTGCAGCGTCTCGATGGTGATGCCCTGGCGGTCGAAGAAGTCGGCGAGCTGGAACAGGATGCCCGGCTTGTCGGCGGCGACGACCTCGACCACGTACGGCAACAGGTTCGACTGCACCGGCTTGGAGCCCGTGCGGTACCACACCAGCTTCAGGCCTTCCTCGCGCTCCAGGCGGGTGAGCATCGCTTCGAGCTTGGCGACCGCGTCCCACGAGCCCACGGCGAGCGCGGTAACGGAGACGTCGCGACCCACCGTCGAAAGGCGTGCGTCGACCATGTTGCAACCGCTGTCGGCGATCCGCCGCGTGACCATGAGCAACGGCGATGCCGGATGCGTCGTGTACGCATTGATCAGCAGGTAGTTTTCGTTCGGCGACGGCCGGGCGGCGGTGTCGGTCAAGGCGGTCGCCTGCGTTCGAGGGGGGAGGCCCGGCGGAAACGCCGGCTGAAGGCCGCGATCCGCGGGTCCGACAGGATACTTGCCGCCGGTTTTTCGCCGCAAGTAACATCCGGGGCGCGCATACTGCGCGTCCCCACCGACTTTTCCGCGTTCCGCGGAGGCTCTCCTTGCGACTGAGCGGCAGCATCACCGCGCTGGCCACGCCCTTCGACGCGTCCGGCGAACTCGATCTCGACGCCTGGCAGCGGCTGCTGCGCATGCAGCTGGACGCCGGCACCCAGGCGGTCGTCGTGGCCGGCTCGACCGGCGAGGCCGCGGCCCTGCTGGACCCCGAGTACGACCTTTTGCTGCGTACTGCGGTGGAGGCGGTCGGCGGCCGAATCCCGGTCATCGCCGGCACCGGCCTGTCGAACACGCTCAAAACCATCGAGCTGACCCGCCGCGCGGCCGCGCTCGGCGCGGACATGGCGCTGGTGGTGACGCCGCCTTACGTGCGTCCGACGCAGGCCGGCCTGGTCGCGCACTACCGTGCACTCGCCAACGATGCCGCGCTGCCGGTGATCCTCTACAACGTCCCGGGCCGCACTGGCTGCGACATGCTGCCGGAGACGGTCGCCGAGCTGGCCGGCCATCCGCGCATCGTCGGCATCAAGGAAGCCAAGAGCGAGCCCGAGCGCATGACGGCCTTGCTCGCACTGCGCGATGACGGCTTCGCCGTGCTGAGCGGCGACGACCCGACCGCCGCGCGCGCCATGCTGCAAGGCGCCGACGGTGTCATTTCCGTCGTGTCGAACGTCGTGCCGGGTATGTTCCGCCGTCTGTGCGATGCCGCGCGCTCGCGCGATGCGCGCACGAACGAGATCGATGCGCAGCTCGTCGACCTCTACGATTTCATCGGCGTGGAGCCGAACCCGATTCCGGTGAAGGCGATCCTCTCGCGCCTCGGCATCGGCCATGGCCTGCGCCTGCCGCTGACGGATCTGTCCGCGACCCATGCCGATGCCGCGACGCGATTCGCCGGTGTCGTCCAGCAGCTCGAAACCGCCTGCCGCGACGCCGTCGCGGCCTGAACCCGGAGCCTTCATGTCCAAGCTGTCCCCTCTTGCCCGCACGTCGCTGCTGGCCGTCGTGATCGTCGCCACCGCCTCGGGCTGCAGCTGGTTCCATCGCGGCGGCAACAAGCTCTACGCCGGCCCCGCCGAATCGCGCCCGCTGGAAGTGCCGCCGGATCTCGACGCCTCGGCCACCACACCGAACGCAACGAGCGCGACGGCATCGGGCACGCAGCAGGCCGCGGCCCAGTCGTCGGCGCTGGGCTTCACCGTGCAGGGCGGCAAGGACGACGTGTACGCACGCGTCGGCACCGCGCTCGGTGGCATTACCGGCCTGACGATCGCCAATCGCGCGCCGCTCATCGGTGCGTACGACGTCGACTACAGCGGTTCGAATTTCCTCGTGCGCGTTGCGGCGGGCGAGAACGGCACGACGTACGTGTCGGCGGTCGATCCGCGCGGTCTGCCCGCCACGGGCGAAGCCGCGCGTCGCCTGATCGATGCACTGAAGACCGCACTCGCGCGCTGATCCCGAACGCCGGATACAAAAACGGGCGCCTTCGGGCGCCCGTTTCCGTTTCGCGAGGATGCTTCGATCAGCGTTCGAGCATCGGCAGCTTGTTCGGCACGCCTTCCCAGTCCTTGGCGTCCGGCAGCCCGTCCTTGCGTGCGGTGATCGCCGGCCACGCCTTCGACAGCTCCGCGTTGAGCGCAGTGAAATGTTCCTGTCCGGCCGGCACGTCGTCTTCCGGATAGATCGCGTTGATGGGGCACTCGGGCTCGCACAGCGTGCAGTCGATGCATTCGTCCGGATCGATCACGAGGAAGTTCGGCCCTTCACGGAAACAATCGACCGGACACACTTCGACGCAGTCGGTGTATTTGCACTTGATGCAGTTCTCGGTGACGACGAAGGGCATGGTGATGGCTTCCAGGGAACGCGGCCGATCTTACGCCGCCTGAAACGAAACAACCCGTGCATCGCTGCACGGGTTGCCGGTATTGCCTGTCGCAATGATCACGCTGCGCCGGGCCGTGTATGGCGCTCCCTACGGGATTCGAACCCGTGTTTTAGCCTTGAGAGGGCCACGTCCTAGGCCTCTAGACGAAGGGAGCAAGAGGAATACGCCGGAAGCTCCGTCCAGCGCGGCTGGTAGTATAGGCGGGCTCACTGTCCTGCGGCAATGGGCGCTACCTCCACTTCGCGGCGCCGCCCGCTGATGACCGACGATTTCCACGCCGCCTCCTTGACGATCATTCCGCGCGATTCGCACAATGTTTCGCGTCGCGACATCAGCCCCAATGCGCTGCGTGTGCTGTACCGGCTGCGCGAGGCGGGCTTTGGTGCGTACCTTGTCGGCGGCGCCGTGCGCGATGCGCTCGTCGGGGGGCATCCGAAGGATTTCGACATCGCTACCGATGCGACGCCGGAGCAGGTGCGCGGTCTCTTCCGCAACTGCCGCCTGATCGGTCGTCGCTTCCGTCTTGCGCATGTCGTGTTCGGTCGCGAGATCATCGAAGTCGCCACGTTCCGCGCCAACCAGCCGGTCGATGAAGACGTCGAAGCGCACGAAGTCGAGCAGGTCGTGCGCGACAACATCTTCGGCACGATCGAGGAAGACGCGGTGCGTCGCGACTTCACCGCGAACGCGCTGTACTACTCGATCGAGGACTTCTCGATTCGCGACTATGTCGGCGGCTTCCAGGACGTGCAGGCGCGCGTGCTCAGGCTGATCGGTGATCCCGAGCGTCGCTATCGCGAGGATCCGGTGCGCATGCTGCGCGCCGTGCGTCTGTCGGCGAAGCTCGATTTCACGATCGACGCCGCCACCGCCGAGCCGATTCCCCGCCTCGCATCGCTGCTCCGCGAAGCCGCACCGGCGCGCCTGTTCGAGGAGTGCCTGAAGCTGTTCCTGTCCGGCCATGCCGTGCAGAGTTTCCTCGGCCTCGAAACGCACGAGCTGCTGCCGGTGCTGTTCCCCGAAGCCGCCGCGGCGCTACGTTCGAACCGCAGCGGCGCGCTGCGTCGCATGGTGCTGAAGGGTCTGGCCGATACCGATGCGCGCGTCGCTGCCGACGAGCCGGTGTCGCCGGCGTTCCTGTTCGCGCTGCTGATGTGGCCCGCGTACTGCCGTGCACTCGCGCGTCTGCAGGCAGACGGCGTGAATGCACCCGAAGCGCAGCAGCGCGCTGCCGACCGCGTGACGCTGCACCAGATGGACGTCATCGCGTTGCCGCGCCGCTTCTCGCTGCCGATGCAGGAGATCTGGCTGCTGCAGACGCGCTTCTCGCAGCGCCAGCGCCGTCGCGTGTTCCGCCTGCTGTCGCATCCGCGCTTCCGCGCGGCGTACGACTTTCTCGTCCTGCGGCTCACCGCGTCGGACGAGCATCGCGGTGACGTCGAGTTCTGGCGCGAAGCGCAACATCATCCCGACGCTGCCGTGGACAGCGCCGAAGCCGTTGCGCCCGAAGCGGAGACGGGCGATCGGCCCCGTCGCCGCCGTCGCCGTCGTCGCGCGACCGGCGGCGCGGAGTGAACACGCCGGTCGAGGCCTACATCGGCCTCGGCGCAAACATCGGTGATGCCGCGGCCGCCGTCGAACGTGCGTTCGATCGCCTCGACCAGCAGGCCGGCATCCGCGTCATCGCGCGCTCCAGCCTCTACCGCACGCCCGCCTGGGGCGTGACCGAGCAGCCGGACTTCATCAATGCGGTCGCGGAGATCGCCACCACGCTGGGGCCGCTGCCGCTGCTCGAGGCGCTGCTTGCGGTCGAGCGCGAGGCGGGCCGCGACCGCCGCGCCGGCGAGCGCTGGGGGCCGCGCGTTCTCGACCTCGACGTGCTGCTGTACGGCGACGCGATCATCGAAGAGCCGGGCCTGCGCGTCCCGCATCCGCATCTTCACGAACGGGCGTTCGTGCTGGTGCCGCTGGCCGAGGTCGCACCATCGAAGCACGTCCCGGGCCACGGGCCGGTCGTAGCGTTGCGCGAACGCGTGGCGAGCGGCGACATCCAAGCGCTACGCTAGGCCCATGTACGCAAACGCCGCCGGCGACACGACGTCGCCCGTCACCCTCCCGCAGCTGCTGCAGGCGCGTCATGAAGGCCGTCGGCTGACGATGCTCACCTGTTACGACGCCGGCTTCGCACGCGCGATCGACGCCGCGGGCGTCGACACGGTGCTGGTCGGCGACTCGCTGGGCATGGTGGTGCAGGGCCGGCGCAGCACGATCCCGGTGTCGGTGCGCGCGATCGAATATCACGTCGGCTGTGTCGCTCGCGGGCTGCGTCGCGCGTTCCTGATCGCGGACATGCCGTTCCAATCGGACGCGACCAGGGAAGCTGCGCTCGACGCCGCCACGCGTTTCCTCCAAGCGGGCGCATCGATGGTCAAGATCGAAGGTGCGGGCTTCAAGCTCGATGTCATCCGTCACCTCGTCGAGCGCGAGATTCCCGTGTGTGCGCATCTGGGGCTGACGCCGCAGTCGGTGCTGCGCCTGGGCGGTTACAAGGTGCAGGGGCGCGACGACGAGGCCGCGGGGCGCCTGCTGGCCGACGCGCAGGCGGTCGAGGCTGCAGGTGCGACCATGCTGGTGCTCGAGTGTGTGCCGAGTGCGCTCGCCGCGCGTATCACCGCCGCCGTTTCTATTCCCACCATCGGCATCGGCGCAGGTCCAGACTGCACGGGGCAAGTGCTGGTAATGCACGACATGCTGGGCCTGCGTCACGGTCGCTCGCCGCGCTTCGTCAAGGATTTCCTCGCGACGGGGGGCAGCATTTCCGGCGCGTTCGAAGCCTACGTGCGTGAAGTGCGCGAGGGAACGTTCCCCGCGCCCGAGCACGGCTACGCCTGAGCCATGACGACGGTGATCGACGACCTCGCGCAGCTGCGCGAAACGGTGCGCGGCTGGTCGCGCGCGGGCGAACGCGTGGCGTTCGTGCCGACGATGGGCAACCTGCACGCGGGTCATTTCTCTCTGGTGCGACTGGCGCGTGAGTACGCGGATCGCGTCGTCGCCAGCGTGTTCGTGAATCCCACGCAGTTCGGCCCCAACGAAGACTTCGCGCGTTATCCGCGCACGCCGGAGCAGGACGTCGCCGGCTTGCGCGGTGCGGGCTGCGACGTGCTGTGGATGCCGAACGTCGAGACCATGTATCCCTTCGGCGCCGACAGGGCGGTGCAGGTGCGCGTGCCCGGCGTCACCGACGTGCTGGAAGGCGCGCATCGTCCCGGTCATTTTGATGGTGTTGCGACAGTCGTCGCGCGCCTGTTCCTGCAGGTGCAGCCGGACGTCGCCGTGTTCGGTCGCAAGGACTACCAGCAGCTCGCCGTTATCCGCTACCTCGCGCGCGAGATGTCGTTCCCGGTCGCGATCGTCGCGGCGCCGACGGTGCGCGAACCCGATGGCTTGGCGATGAGTTCGCGCAACCAGTACCTGTCGGCGGACGAGCGGCCGCGAGCGGCCGAGATCCATCGCGTGCTGACGTCGATGCGCGATGCGATCGTCGCCGGTGCAGAACGTGGCACGGTGGAAGCCGATGCGGCCACACGCCTGGCCGAAGCCGGTTTCGACGTCGATTACGCCGTCGTTCGCCGCCAGGACCTGCTCGAGCCGTCCGATGGCGACAGCGCGCTGGTGGCGCTGATCGCGGCCCGGCTCGGCCGCACCCGGCTGATCGACAACCTCGAGTTCGACCGCCCGGCATCCGCCGCCTGAACGGCCTCATGTTGCAGCGCGCCATGCGCTGCTAGACTTTGATTTTCCAAGCCCCGCGGCCCGCGGGACGAGCTCGTCGCCATGCTCCTGAACATGCTCAAGGCCAAGATCCACCGCGCCACCGTCACCCATGCGGAGCTGCACTACGAAGGCTCCTGCGCGATCGACGGTCGCCTGCTCGACATCTCGGGCATCCGCGAGTACGAGCAGATCCACATCTGGAACGTGAACCAGGGCACGCGCTTCGTGACCTACGCGATCCGTGCGGAAGAGGGCAGCGGCACGATTTCCGTCAACGGCGCCGCCGCGCACCTCGCGCAGCCGGGTGACCTCGTCATCATCGCCGCCTACGGCCAGTGCGACGAAGCGGAAGCCGCGAAGTTCAAGCCGATGTGCGTCTACGTCGACCGCGACAACCGCCTGACGCACACCAATCAGTCGATTCCCGCGCAGGCCGCGTAACGCATGACCGGCGCCCACCGCCTCAGCCCGTTGCGCGCCGAGGCGGCGCGCGTGACTCAGACCCCGCTCCGCGATCTAGTCGCCGACGACCCCGATCGCGCACGCGACCTCGTACTGCGTGTCGGTCCCATGCACGCCAGCTTTGCCCGCCAGCGCTACGACCGCGCGGCGCTCGACACGCTGTTCCGCCTTGGCGAGTCGTTCGACTTCGACGGCCGCCTGCAGGCGCTGTTCGAAGGCGAGTTGGTCAATGTCACCGAACGTCGCCCGGCGCTGCACACGGCGCTGCGCAGCGACCTCGTCGATTCGCAGGTCGCACGCGTCTCGCACGGCATGGCGCGCGAGGCCCGCGAGGCGATGCGTGCGGTGGTGGACGCCATCGTCGCGTCGGGCGTGACGGACGTCGTGAGCGTCGGCATCGGCGGCTCCGATCTCGGCCCGCGGCTCGCGGTGGATGCGCTGACGCGTGCGGGCGACGCACGCATCCGCGTGCACTTCCTGTCCAACGTCGACGGTCACGCCGCGCACCGTGTGCTCGCGGGACTCGACCCCTCACGGACCGCGGCGCTCCTGATTTCGAAGACCTTCGGTACGCAGGAGACGCTGCTCAACGGCGGCGTGCTGCGCGGCTGGCTCGGCGACGATTCGCGCGTCTACGCGATTACGGCCAACATCGCGCGTGCCGCCGAATTCGGTATTCCGGAAACGCGCATCCTGCCGATGTGGGACTGGGTCGGCGGCCGCTATTCCATGTGGTCGGCGGTGGGCCTGCCCATCGCGATCGCCATCGGCATGGACGGCTTCGAAGCCTTGCTCGACGGCGCGGCGGAGATGGACGCCCACGTCCTGCGCGAGCCGGTGCGTCGCAATCTGGCGGCGTGGCATGCGCTGACGGCGGTGTGGAACCGCAACGCGCTGGATCTCGCCAGCCAGGCGGTGCTGCCCTACGACGAACGCCTGCGCCTGCTGCCCAACTACCTCCAGCAACTGGTGATGGAGAGCCTCGGCAAGTCGGTGCACATCGACGGTTCGCCGGTGGAAGTCGACACCGTGCCGGTGTGGTGGGGCGGTCCGGGGACCGATACGCAGCACAGCTTCTTCCAGGCCCTGCATCAGGGCACCTCGACGGTGCCTTGCGATTTCGTCGGCGTTATCCGAGCTGACGCGCCGTACCGCGACAACCACGACGCACTGCTGTCGAATCTGCTCGCGCAGAGCGAAGCGTTCGCGAACGGTCAGGACAGCGATGACCCGCATCGCCAGTATCCGGGCGGTCGTCCGAACACGATGCTGCTGCTGGATGCGCTGACGCCGCGCGCACTCGGCGCGCTGATCGCGATGTACGAGCACAGCGTCTACCTGCAGTCGGTGGTGTGGGGCGTCAACGCGTTCGACCAGTTCGGGGTCGAGCTGGGCAAGCAGATCGCCAACACGTTGCTGCCGGCGGTGCGCGGCGAGACCGAGGCGGATGATGCGGTGACACGCGCGTTGATCGAGGAGATCGGGCGACAGCGTTGAGCGAGGGCGACATGGCTACACGCCGTGCCGTCAGACCCTCGAATCGCGATTCGCGATCGGGCCTGGGTTTCAACGCTTCTTGGCGCGCGTCGCGGTCGCTGTGCGGGCTGGTGTCGCCGCGTGTTTGCCCGTCGTCTTCGTGGCGGTCTTCGCCGCGGCCTTCTTCGCGATAGGGGAAGCGCTCTTCTTTGCAGCGCGCGGAGCTTGGCCTGCGGTTCTTGATGTCGACTTCTTGACCGCGCCCGTGTTCTTCTTGGCTATCGTCTTCTTTGCCGCAGCTGTCTTCTTCGCTCGCGGCGCGCCTTTGGCCCGCGGCACCGGAAGCTCCGCTGCGGTCGCATCGAGCAGCTTTCGCAGCCAGTCGCCGTCATCCCAGCCATCCGGCGGAAGCCGCAGGTAGTCCTTGGCACCGGGGTAGGGCGGTCCGAAATCGAGCACGCCCGCCGCTGTCATCGACGCGCGGCCTGCCGACGTGTCCTTGATGAACAGCACGTCGTCACAGACGAACGCGACCGGCGCGCCTTCGCGATAGAGGCAGTACTCGCCGAACATGCGTCGCGTGCTGTATGACGCGCCGCGCGTGCCGAGCTGGTCGAGGAGAAATTCAACAGTGCCGGGATCGGTGGCCATGACAGGTCCTTGTGCGTGACGGCATGTAGGGGATGCGCTCAGTTCGTCGCTGGCGCTGCGCCGTGGCGAGCGAGCGCCCACTCGATGCTTTCGCGGACGACCGCGTCCTCGATACTGCGGCGCGATTCGAGCGCAGCGATCACCTCGGGCGTCGACGGCGCATTGCCCAGCGCGATCGCGATGTTGCGCAGCCAGCGCGAATGTCCGCTCCGGCGGATCGCGGTGCCCTCGGTGCGTCGCAGGAATTCGTCTTCCGCCCACGCGAAGAGTTCGGGCAGCGTCGCCGTGTCCAGACCGTTGCGTGCGCGGAAATCCGGCTCGTCGGTGCGTTTCGCGAACTTGTTCCATGGACACACGAGCTGGCAGTCGTCGCAGCCGAAGATGCGGTTGCCCATCAATGGACGAAGCTCGGGATCGATGGGGCCTTCGTGCTCGATCGTGAGATACGAGATGCACCGGCGCGCATCGAGCCGGTTCGCGCCGATGATCGCCTGCGTCGGGCAGACATCAATGCAGCGTGTGCAGGTGCCGCAGTGCGCGGTCGCCGGCGGATCGACGGGCAGCGGGATGTCGACGTAGATCTCGCCGAGGAAGAACCACGAACCACCATTCCGATCGATCAGGCACGTGTGCTTGCCGATCCAGCCGAGTCCCGCATTGCGGGCGAGCGCGCGCTCGAGCACGGGCGCCGAGTCGACGAAAACGCGATGACCGAACGGTCCGATTTCGTCTGCGATCCGGTCGGCGAGTTTCTGCAGGCGACCGCGCATGAGCTTGTGATAGTCCCGGCCCAGCGCGTAGCGCGCGACATAGGCGCGTTCGCCGTCGTCGAGTGTCGCCCAGGCTTCCTCGTCGTCGCGGCGCCCGTAGTCGAGGCCGACGCTGATCACGCGCAGCGTGCCCGGCAGCAACTCGGCGGGACGCGCGCGCTTGACCCCATGGCGCGCCATCCAGTCCATGGTTCCGTGCAGGCCGCGGTCGAGCCAGTCGGCGAGGAAGGCCTCGTCCTCGGCCAGTTCGATGCCGCTGATGCCGCACCGCTGGAAGCCCATCTCGCGCGCGAGTTCGCGCACCCGCGCCGCGACCGCGGCGAGGTCGACGGGCGCGTCGGACACCGCGGCGAGGCTCATGGGCCAAGTATAGAATCGCCCGATGCGCGACCTTCCGCCGCTGTTCGACACCGATTCAGTGCGGCGCTTCGAGGCGGCCGCGATCGCCGCGGTCGGCGATGAATCCATCCTCATGGAGCGCGCGGGGCAGGCCGCGTGGCACCGCGTGCTGGAGCTGTGGCCCGCCGCGAGGCGCCTGCTCGTCGTCTGTGGCGCGGGCGGCAACGGCGGGGACGGTTTCGTGCTGGCGCGGCTGGCGCATGCGTCGAGCCGCGAGGTGTCGGTCGTCGAATACCGACCCACGGGTTCCACGCATGCGGCGGCCTGCGCAGCGCGCGATGCGTACGTTGGCGCCGGCGCGCGACTCGAGGCCTGGGCCGGGACGTTGCCGGCGGCGGATGTCGTCATCGACGCGCTGTTCGGCATCGGGTTGTCGCGTGAGCCGCGCGCAGAAGCGGCGGCGCTGATCGATGCAATCAACATCCACGGCGCGCCCGTGCTGGCGCTGGATGTGCCGAGCGGTGTCGACTCACGCGGCGTGGCGGGCTCTGCGGTGCGCGCGTCGTCGACGCTGGAATTCCTGCTGCCGAAGGCGGTGCTTCGTACGGGGCCGGCGCTCGCAGCCGCGGGCGCCATCGCCTATGCGTCGCTCGACGTTCCGGCTGCAGTCGAAATGCCCGACCCGAGTGCGCATCTCGCATCGGTCGCTGCATTGTCGCGATGGCTGCACCGGCGCGGTCGAGACAGTCACAAGGGCGACAACGGCCGCGTCGCGTGCATCGGCGGCGATCACGGCAGCGGTGGCGCCGTGCTGCTCTGCGCGGAGGGTGCGTTGCGCGCGGGTGCGGGCCTGGTGCGTGTGCACACGCGCGATGCGCATGTGGCGCCACTGCTCGCGCGCCTGCCCGAGGCGATGGCGACGCCCGAGACCGAGGAGTTCGACGCGGCGTGGCCCGACGTCGTCGTCATCGGCCCGGGACTGGGTCAGGGCAACTGGGGATTCGCGCATCTGCACCACGTGGTCGACAGCGACGTTGCCGCGGTGCTCGATGCGGATGCGCTGAACCTTCTTGCGCGTCATGCGTTCACCATCAGATCGCCCGCCGTGCTGACGCCGCATCCCGGCGAGGCGGCGCGTCTGCTCGGCATTTCCAGTGACGCCGTGCAACGTGACCGGATCGGCGCGGCAGTGCGCATCGCGCAGGAGCGCGGCGCGGTGGTCGTGCTCAAGGGCGCCGGCACGATCGTGTGTGCGCCCGGCGGTGTGCCGGTGATCCTCGATGCGGGCAATCCCGGCATGGCCGTCGGGGGAATGGGTGATCTGCTCGCCGGCGTCATCGCCGCGCTGCGTGCGCAGGGTCTTTCAGCGTTCGACGCCGCGTGCTGCGGCGCGCTGCTCCATTCTGCCGCAGGCGATGTGGCCGCTCACGAAGGTGAGCGCGGTCTGCTGCCGACGGACCTGCTCCCGGCGCTGCGTCGACTGGCGAATCCCGCATGAAGTTCGAACTGCCCGATGCCGACGCGACTGCGACGCTCGGTCGCGCGCTCGCGCGCACGCGGCCGGCGCACGGCGTGATCCATCTGCAGGGGGACCTCGGCGCCGGCAAGTCGACCCTCGCGCGTGCCTTGCTGCGCGAACTCGGCGTAACCGGTGCGATCCGCAGCCCGACCTACACACTGGTCGAGCGCTATGCCGTCGCCGGCGGCGAAGCGTGGCACCTCGATCTCTATCGCATCGGCGATCCCGGCGAGCTCGACTTCCTCGGGCTGGACGCGGTGGACACCGTGCTGTGGCTGGTGGAGTGGCCCGAGCGCGGCGCGCGGGCTCTGCCGCCGCCGGATCTGCGCGTGGCGCTCGAACTCTTGGGGAACGGACGCGTCGCTGAGATAACGGCGTGTTTACCCCGCTCTAACGAGTGGCTGACGAACGCCGCGGCCGCCTTCACCGCCGGCGATCTTCACGCCTGACGGAGAAATCCGCGCCAGGTCACGGATTCACAAGGGAAAAGTCGCTTGCATTGAGCCTCCCGCGGTGGTTGACTACGGCCCATGCGCGTGAAGGCCGTTACGGTGCAGAAGGTCCTGCTGGGGGCGGCCCTGATTGCCGCGCTCGCGTGGAATCTCGCGCAGGCGGCTGAAGTCCGTTCCGTGCAGCTCAGCCGCGGCGCCACCGGCACCCGTGCCGAAATCGCGCTCGACGGCGCACCCGCCGACTACCGCTTGATCCGTCTTGCCGGTCCTGACCGCCTGGTCGTTGACCTTCCGGCGTCGTCCGTGCGACGCGGCGCGTCGTTGCCGGCACCCGCAGGCATCGTGCGCGGGGTGCGCTACGGCCAGCCGGAGCCGGGCGTCGCCCGTGTCGTGTTCGACCTTGCCCAGCCGATCGCCTCGCTGCAACCGCAGGTGGAGCCGGCGGGCAACGGCGCGCGTCTGGTGATCGAGTGGCCGGGCGATGACGAATCGCCGGCTTCGACGATCGCGACGTCGGCACCCGTGGCTGCGCCGGTGTCGACCGGCACGTTGGTCGCGATGGATCCCCCCCCGAGAGCGACGCCGACGCCGCCCGCGCCGTCGACCGACTCGCTCGATCGCCTGGTGGCCGGTGTCTCGGCCTCCTCGACGTCGACGACCGCCGCGACCGCGCCGGTCCGCATTGATCCTCCGGTCGCCCCGGTCACGACCGCGCCTGCCTACGTTCCGCCGCCCATTGTCCTCACGCCCGCCAAGCCCACGCTGCGCGACGCGAACGGCCGACCGCTGCGTGCACTCGTAATCGCCATCGACGCGGGCCACGGCGGCCAGGATCCGGGCGCCCACGGCCCGACCGGTCGCCGCGAAAAAGACGTCACCCTCGCGATCGCGCGCGAACTTGCCCGCCAGGTCAACGCGACGCCGGGCTACAAGGCGTACCTGACGCGCGACTCGGACTTCTTCATCCCACTCAACGAGCGTGCGCGCCTCGCCAAGCGCGCTGGCGCCGACATGTTCGTCTCGATCCACGCCGACGCCGCAGAGAATCCGGCCGCGCGCGGGTCATCCGTGTTCGTGCTGTCGCTCAAGGGTGCCTCGTCGCAGCGCGCGCGTTGGCTGGCGGACAAGGAAAACGCGGCGGACCTCATTGGCGGCGTGCCGGTCGAGCCGGGCAACACGCTCGCTTCGGTGCTGCTCGATCTCACGCAGAGCGGCAACCTCAAGGCATCGGAAGACGTCGCGGGGCAGGTGCTGTCGGGTCTCGCACGCCTCGGTCCGAACCACAAGTCGACGGTGGAGCGCGCGAACTTCGCGGTGCTGCGCACGTCCGACATCCCGGCGATGCTGGTCGAGACCGCCTTCATCTCCAACCCCGACGAAGAGCGTCGCCTGACCGATCCGACCCAGCAGTCGGCGATCGCGCGTGCCGTGTTCAGCGGCGTCAACAGCTACTTCGTGCGCACGCCGCCGCCGGGCACGATGCTCGCGGCGCAGGTGGCGTCCCCGGCCTTCGCCGGCAGCGCAGCCGCGAGCGGCGGACGCTGAGACACCCAGCCGCGCGGCAGGCGTGCCGCGCGTCTATCATCGACGGCCGTGACCGCGCGCGAGCGCGATGAACCCTGCCGTGCCGATCCGACAGCTTCCCGACGTCCTCATCAACCAGATCGCTGCCGGCGAGGTCGTCGAGCGGCCTGCGTCCGTGGTGAAGGAACTCGTCGAGAACGCGCTCGACGCCGGCGCAGGGCGCGTCGACATCGACCTGGAAGACGGCGGCATCCGCCTGATCCGCATTCGCGACGATGGGCTCGGCATCGATCCGCAGGAATTAGCGCTCGCCGTGCAGCGCCATGCGACCAGCAAGATCGCATCGCTCGACGATCTCGAAGGCGTGGCAACGCTCGGCTTCCGTGGCGAGGCGCTGCCGTCGATCGCGTCCGTGAGCCGCTTCGCGCTGATCTCGCGCACGCGCGATGCCGAGCACGCAACCGCGATCGAGGTCGACGGCGGACTCGTCGCACCACCGACACCACGCGCACACCCCCACGGCACCACGGTCGAAGTGCGCGACCTGTTCTACAACGTGCCGGCGCGGCGCCGCTTCCTGAAAGCCGAGCGCACCGAGCTGTCGCACATCGAGGACTGGCTGCGGCAGCTCGCGCTCGCGCGGCCCGACGTCGAGTTGCGCGTCTCGCACAACGGCAAGCCGTCGCGACGCTGGAAGGGGGAGCGCGACCTGCTGTCGGGCGAACGACTGCATGAGGCGTTGGGTCCGGATTTCGTGAAGCATTCGCTGCGCGTCGAGCACGGCACCGTGGGCGACGACGGCCGCGCGCTGCGCCTGCAGGGCTGGATCGCCGAACCGAGCTACAACCGCGCAAGCACCGACCAGCAGTTCCTGTTCGTCAACGGACGCGCGGTGCGCGATCGCAGCGTGTCGCATGCGGTGCGGCAGGCGTACGCGGACGTCCTGTTCCACGGCCGTCATCCGGCCTACGTGCTGTTCCTGTCGCTCGATCCACGCCGCGTAGACGTCAACGTGCATCCTGCGAAACACGAGGTGCGCTTCCGCGACGGACGACTGATCTACGACTTCGTCTATCGCACGCTGCAGGGGGTGCTCGCGGAAACACGTGCGGGGGCGGGCGTCGCGACGTTCACTGCACCGTCGACGCCGGGCACTGCGCCCTCCGCGTGGACGTCGCCGATGCGGCAGTCGCCGCTGGGCCTGCAGGTAGCGGAGACGCGTGCGGCGTACGAAGCGCTTTATGCGACGCCGGACGCCGCGGCGTCGATGCCGATGTCGTCGCTCGCGCCCTCGCTTGCCGCGAACGAAGAGCCGACATTGCCGCCGCTCGGCTACGCGATCGCGCAGCTGCACGGCATCTACATCCTGGCCGAGTCGGCGGACGGCCTGATCGTCGTCGACATGCACGCCGCGCACGAGCGCATCGGCTACGAGAAGCTCAAACACGCGCACGACGGCGAGGGCCTGCGTACGCAGCCGCTGCTGGTGCCGCAGACTGTGGCGGTGTCCGAGCGCGAGGCGGACGTCGCCGAACGCGAGGCCGGCACGCTGGCGCAACTTGGATTCGAAGTGACGCGCACCGGCGTGCAGTCGCTGCTGCTGCGCTCGGTGCCCGCGCTGCTGGCTAGTGGCGACACCGAAGGCCTGCTGCGCGACGTGCTCGCCGACCTGCGCGAGCACGGCGAGACGCGACGCATCGCCGCCGCCCGCGACGAGTTGCTTGCGACGATGGCCTGCCACGGCGCCGTGCGCGCCAACCGTCGCCTGACCGTCCACGAAATGAATGCGCTTCTGCGCGAGATGGAAGCGACGGAACGCTCGGGCCAATGCAACCACGGGCGTCCGACCTGGGCGCGTTTTTCGCTGGGGGAGATCGACAAATGGTTCCTGCGCGGACGCTGACCCGCATCCTCGTCGCGACGGCGTGCCTCGCGGTCGCAGCCTGCAATCGCCAGCCCCCGGCGCCCAAGCCGAAGGCGTTGCCCGCCGCCTACGTGCAGGCTGAGCAGGCCTGGCGCGCCGAGCGCCTCGCGTCGCTGACCAAACCCGATGGATGGACGTCGCTGGTGGGTCTGCACTGGCTCGATCCGGGCTCGCACTACGTCGGCAGTGCGGCGAGCAATGGCATCCGTCTCGCGGTCGGCCCCGAGCAGTTCGGCATGTTCGACGTGCGCAACGGCCACGTGCGCTTCGTGCCGGCCGCGCATACGGACCTGACCATCGACGGCGAACCCGCTAAGGCGACGACGCTGCGGGTAGACGATGACCCCGCTGGTGCCAACGTCATCAATTTCGACGGCGGCAAGGGCATCGCGACGGTGATCCACCGCGGCGATCGCTATGCGCTGCGCGTCAAGCACGCCGACGCGCCGACGCGCACGCAGTTCAAGGGCATCACGTACTGGCCGGGCGGTCCCGACTGGATCATCGACGCGACGTATGTGCCGAATCCGCCGGGGCAGACGATCGACATCGCGAACATCGTCGGCATCGTGGAACCCACGCCGAATCCCGGCCGCGTCGAGTTCAAGCGCAACGGCAATCGCTACACGCTCGAGGCGCTCGCGAATGACGACGGCGGTCTGTTCCTCGTCTTCGCCGATCGCACCAGCGGTCATGGCAGTTACGGCGCGGGGCGTTTCGTCGACACCACGCCGCCGGTGAATGGCCGCGTCCGCATCGACTTCAACCAGGCCTACAACCCGCCATGCGCATTCACGCCCTTCGCGACGTGCCCGCTGCCGCCGCCGATGAACCGGCTCAATCTCGCCGTGCAGGCCGGCGAGAAAGCCTACGGCGGCCACTGATGCGCGCGATGCCTCGTTACGCACTCGCGCTGATCGGCCTCCTGCTCGCGCTCCCCGTCGCGGGCTCCACGCCTGTGGCGCCATCCGCATCCGCGCCACCGGTGCCGCTGCTGTGGAAAGTGTCTGACGCCGACAACAGCCTGTATCTGCTCGGCTCGTTCCATCTGTTGGCGAAGTCGGACTATCCGCTGTCGACCGACATCGATCGCGCCTTCGACGACGCCGAATCGCTGGTGTTCGAAGTCGCGCCCGACGATCTCGAGAATCCCGCGATCACCGGAATGATGATGGGGCTGGCGAAGTCCGATCCCACGTCGTCGATCGATCACACGCTGTCGCCTGATCTCAAGGCGCAGCTCGACGTACGCATGCGCGGGCTGGGCCTGCCTGCGGAGCAGATGCACGCGTTCGAGCCATGGTTCGTCGACACCATGCTGGTCACGTTGTTGGGCCAACGCGCTGGATACGCCCCTGACGATGGCCTCGATCGCCAGCTGATGGCACGCGCGAAAGCCGCAGGCAAGCCGGCGACCGGACTCGAAACCGTGCAGGAGCAGCTCAGCACGCTCGATGGCACGCCGATGGCCGAACAGGTGGCCTCGCTGAAGGAATTCATCGACGAAGGCGACGCCGCGCCAGCGAAGCTCGATGAGCTGCACAAGGCCTGGCGCG
This sequence comes from Lysobacter sp. TY2-98, assembly GCF_003367355.1. Taxonomy (NCBI): domain Bacteria; kingdom Pseudomonadati; phylum Pseudomonadota; class Gammaproteobacteria; order Lysobacterales; family Lysobacteraceae; genus Lysobacter; species Lysobacter sp. TY2-98. The sequence goes on along the minus strand of NZ_CP031413.1, from coordinate 1,370,630 downwards.
AGGCCGACATTCCGACGCTTGAGCGAATGACGCGCGAAGAGATGGCCGAACTGACGCCGGTCACGTACCAGCGTCTCAACGTCGATCGCAACCGCGCGTGGATTCCGCGTTTCGAAGCGATGCTTGCGCAGGGCAAGGGCCACGATGTGCTCGTCGTCGTCGGTGCGTTGCACCTGCTGGGCGACGACGGCGTGGTGGCACTGCTGCGCGCGAAGGGCTATCGCGTCGAACGCATCTGCACGGCCTGCGCCTCCGCGAATCCGCACTGATCGCGCGGCTCAGGTCGCGGGTACGAGCACGATGCAGTCGACCGGGCACGCGGGCACGCAGAGCTCGCAGCCGGTGCAGAGCGGGTCGATGACCGTGTGCATGTGCTTGGCGCCGCCGATGATGGCGTCGACCGGACACGCCTGGATGCACTTGGTGCAGCCGATGCAGTCGTCCTCGATGACGAGGGCGACCTGCGGCGGCTTGTGCGCGCCGCGCGTGCGGTCGTAAGGCTGCGTTGCTACGCCGAGCAGGCGCGCCAACGCGCGCGCGCCTTGATCGCCGCCGGGTGGACAGTGGTCGACGCCCGCATCGCCGCGCGCCATCGCTTCCGCGTACGGCCGGCATCCGGCGAACCCGCACTGGCCGCACTGCGTCTGCGGCAGCAGGCGATCGAGCCGCTCGACGAGTGCGTCGTGCGGCGTCGCTGCAGGTGGAGGCGAGGACATCGGATGTGTGGCGCGCAGGAATGCGCGCGTCCCGACTCAGCGAACCGGCATGCCCGGCGCGGCACCGCTGTCGGCGTCCAGCAGGAACAGCCCGCCGCCGTCGAAGCCGGCCGACAGGATCATTCCCTCGCTCACGCCGAAGCGCATCTTGCGCGGCGCCAGGTTCGCGATGAAGACCACGCTGCGACCCACGAGCTTTTCCGGCTCGCCGTAGGAGCCGCGGATTCCCGAGAAGATCTGGCGCTGGCCAAGGTCGCCCGCATCGAGCAGGAAACGCAGCAGCTTGTCCGAACCTTCAACGAATGCGCACTCGAGCACCTTGCCGATGCGCAGGTCGAGCTTCGCGAAATCGTCGATGCCGATGTGGGCAGCGGCACCGGCGGCGTCCGCCTTCGGCGCGGCAGGCGCAGTGCCCGCCGCGGCGTCGGTCTTCGCCGTCGTGTTCGCCGCCGGCTTGGCGTCGGTGGTCTGCAGGGTGTCCTTGCTGGCGTCGGTCATGGCGTCGATCTGTTTCGGGTCGATACGGGTGAAGAGCGGGGTGTAGGGCGCGATCTCACGCGCCAAGAGCGGTGCGGCGACATCGCCCCACCACGCCACTGGCGCGCGAAGGAAGCCTTCCGCCTGCGTCGCGACGCGCGGCAGCACCGGCTTGAGCGCAACGGCGAGCACGCGGAACAAGTTGAGGCCCTGCGTGCACACCGCCTGCAGCTCGGCCTCGGCGCCGTCCTGCTTGGCGAGCACCCACGGCTTGGTTTCGTCGATGTAGCGGTTGGCTTCATCGGCCAGCGTCATCGTCAGGCGCAGCGCCGTCGCGGCTTCGTTGCGTGCGTAGCCGTCGGCGATCGGCTGGAGCTGGGCGACGAAACGCTCGTACATCCCGGCGTCCGGCAACGCATCGGCGAGGCGACCGCCGAATCGCTTCTCGATGAAACCTGCGCAGCGGCTCGCCAGGTTCACGAATTTGCCGACGATGTCGGAGTTCACGCGCGCGATGAAGTCGGCGAGGTTGAGGTCGACGTCATCGACGCCACCGGAGGTCTTGGCCGCGAAGTAGTAGCGCAGCGCTTCGGGATCGAGGCCGCAGTCGAGATACGTACGCGCCATGACGAAGGTGCCGCGCGACTTCGACATCTTCGCGCCGTCCACCGTCAGGTAACCGTTGACGTGCAGGCGCGTCGGTGCGCGCAGGCCGGCACCGTGCAGTACCGCGGGCCAGAACAGGCCGTGGAAATTGACGATGTCCTTGCCGATGAAGTGGTGCATCTCGGCCTGCGAGTCCGCGCGCAGGAACGATTCGAAATCGATGCCGCGCTGCGCGGCCAGCGCCTTGAAGCTCGCGAGGTAGCCGATCGGTGCGTCGATCCAGACGTAGAGGAACTTGCCCGGATGGCCCGGGATCTCGAAGCCGAAGTAGGGCGCGTCGCGGGAGATATCCCACGCCCGCAGTCCGCCCTCGGCGTCGAGCCATTCCTGCAGCTTCGCCTTGACTCCGGCGATGGCGACGTCGCCGGACAACCACTCGCGCAGGAATGCGTCAAAATGGCCGAGCTCGAAGAAGAAATGCTCGGACTCGCGGAGCTCCGGCGTCGCGCCGCTGATGACCGAGCGCGGATCCTCGAGTTCCGTCGGTGCGTACGTCGCACCGCAGTTCTCGCAGTTGTCGCCGTACTGGTCGGGCGTGCCGCAATTCGGGCAGATGCCCTTCACGTAGCGGTCGGGCAGAAACATGCCCTTGACCGGGTCGAACAGCTGCGCGACCGCGCGCCGCGTGATGTGGCCTTCGGCCTCGAGCGCGCGGTAGATCGACTGGGTCAGCTCGCGGTTGGTGTCGGAGTTGGTCGAGTCGTAGTGATCGAACGCGACGCCGAAGTCGGCGAAGTCACGTTCGTGGCTGGCCTGGATGCCGGCGATGAAGGCCTCCGGCGTCGTGCCGGCCTTCTCGGCGGCGAGCATGATCGGCGTGCCATGGGTGTCGTCGGCGCAGACGAAGTGCACGGTGTGGCCCGACATGCGCCGTGCGCGCGTCCAGATATCGCCTTGGACGTAGCCCACCAGGTGCCCGAGGTGCAGCGGGCCGTTGGCGTAGGGCAGGGCGCAGGTGACCAGGATCTCGCGGGACATGTCGGGCGCGTGTCGCAGGGGGTCGGCCAGTATCGCACGCGGGCCTTCTGCGACCGGCCGCGCCAACGAAAACGGCCCGGTTTCCCGGGCCGTTTCGAAGTACGGAGGTCGCGTGGATCAGTGCACGCGGACCCAGGTCGCGGTCTTGCAGAAGAACGCCACGCAGCCCTTCACTTCGAGCTTGTTGCCGCCATCGACCAGCTTGACCGACTTGGCGTTGAACTTGCGGTCATCCGACGGCTTGTAGCCGCTGCCACCACCCCAACCGCCGTCCTGGGGCTTGAGGTTCCACAGCGTGACGATGCCGACGAAGGGCTTGCCCTTGTACGGCGCGCTGCACTTGTCGCAGTTGGCCGGCAGGCCGAGGTTCTCGACGATCTTCGCCGCGAGCGTTCCGTTCTGGGCCTGGTAGATCTCGGTGATCGTCATCGCCTTACCGGTCTCGTCGTCGAGCGTCTTCCAACGGCCGATCGGCGAGTTGTCGGCGGCGCTGGCGGCGAGCGGCAGCGCGAGCAGGAGCAGTGCGGTGAGCGTGGTGCGCATGGGTTCCCCTTGTATGGTGGCCCGCCGCAGGCGCGCGGGTGGCCTTATATAACCCGAAATTCGGGGCGGTGTCGGAGGGTACGGCCGCTCGTTCAGGATGCCGGCCCCGTCGGGTGGCGACCGGATCGCGGGTGGTGAGTCGGACGCCTCCTAGAATCCGGAAATGGATCCTGCCGTGCTGTACGCCGAGGCCGTCTCGGCGCTGAATCGCAACGAGTTTCCCCGGGCCTTCGAACTCGCCGCGCAGGTCGTCCGGACTGCACCGAATCACGGCGGTGTGCATTTCATTGGAGGGGTCGCGGCGCTGCAGATGGACCGGGTTCCGCAGGCGCTGGCGCTTCTGCAGCGCGCATGCGCATTGAGCCCGGGACGTGCGGACTACCACGCGCAGCGGGCGAGGGCGCTGGCGGCAGCCCGCATGTTCCGCGAGGCCATCGAGGCGGCCGATGCAGCCATCGCGGCGCAGCCCTCCGATCCGCTCACGCTCGACACGCTCGGTGTCGTGCTGACGCAGGCCAACGATCATGCGCGTGCTTCGCAGCTGTTTTGCCGCGCGGTCGAGGCGGCCCCGGACGTTGCGACGTTCCACTTCAATCATGCGACCGCGCTGATGTTCGCGGGCGAGCTCGACGCGGCCGAGCGCGAATACGAGGCCTGCCTCGCGCTTGATCCCGGCTACGGCCGCGCGCACCTGGCGCTCGCGCAACTGCGCACGCAGACGCCCGAGTCGAATCATCTCGATCGGCTGCGCGGTTTGCTGCCGACCGCAGTGCCCGGTGAGCCGTCGATGTACCTGCACCTGTCGATCGCGAAGGAGGAGGAGGATCTTCGTCGCTATCCGCAGGCCTTCGAACATCTGGTCGTCGGCAAACGCGAAGGCGCGCGCGGACGCGCGTATCGCTGCGAGCGCGACGAGCGCCTGTTCGCGGCGTTGCACCGCGCGTTCGAGACGATCCCGCGCGTCGCGAGTCCGTCCGACAGCGCCGAACCGATCTTCGTGTTCGGCATGCCCCGTTCGGGCACGACGCTGGTCGACCGCATCCTTTCGAGCCACCCGGAGGTACATTCGGCCGGGGAGCTGCAGAACTTCGGCGCGTTGCTCAAGCGCCTGTCCGGCAGTCGCACGCGGGAGCTGATCGACCCGGACACCGTCGACGCCGCCGGTCGTGCCGACCTGTCGAGTCTGGGCGAGGCCTATATCGCGAGCACGCGCCCCGGCACCGGTGTGACGCCGCGTTTCGTCGACAAGCTGCCGCACAACTTCCTCTACGCCGGTTTCATCGCTGCGGCGCTGCCGAATGCGCGGCTGGTGGCGGTGCGCCGTCATCCGATGGACGTGTGCTTGAGCAACTTCCGCCAGCTGTTCGCGCTGAGCTCGCCGTATTACGACTATTCGTTCGATCCGCTCGACACCGCGCGCTACTACGTGCTGTTCGATCGTCTGATGCGCCACTGGCGCGCGCTGCTCGGCGAGCGCCTGCTCGAGGTGCAGTACGAGCAGCTGGTCGACGCGCAGGAATCAACGACGCGCGCACTGCTCGCGCACTGCGGCCTCGGCTGGAACGATGCCTGCCTCGCCTTCGAGAAGAACGAGGCACCGGTCGCGACCGCGAGCGTGGTGCAGGTGCGGTCACCGATGTTCCGTACGTCGCTCGAGCGCTGGAAGCGCTACGGCGATGCGCTGGCTCCCATGCGACGGGTGCTCGAGGATTCCGGCATCCCGCTCTGAACACCGCGCAAAAGAAAAGGGCCCCGCGGAGAGATCGGGGCCCTTTGCGTCACCCATGGGACGGGAACGCTTACACGGTTACTTCTTGCCGAACTGGTAACGGGCCTCGAGGTAGACGGCGCGTCCGTACGGGCTGTACTGGGCGCTGTTGTACGGCTCGCCCGTGCTGCCCGGATAGGTCGGATCCTTCGGCGGCATCGTGTTGAACAGGTTGTTGACCATCAGCGACAGCGAGAGCTGCGGCATCACCTGGTAGTCGACGCTGAGGTTGTAGAGCGTGAACGGATCGAGCTTGCCCGCAGTGGCCGCGTCATAGTTGTCATCCACCTGTGCGCGGTAATTCGGCGTGTGGCCGATGCGGTTGGCGTAGAGCGTCGTGCCCCAGTCACCGTTGCTCCACGTGACCGAGCCGTTCGCCTTCGACTTCGGATCGGTGCTCCAACCCGGGCGACGCAGCAGGTCGATCGCCTCGTCACCGGTGAACTGCGTGTACTCGTGCTTCAGGTTGTTGGTGTACGAGCCGCGGAAGAGCAGGTTGCCGAACGAACCGACATCGATGCGGTAGCTGGCGTTGAGCGTCAGCGCGGTCAGCACCTCGAGTGCTTCGTTGACCTTCGGCGTGTAGATGTCCGTGATCGTGCCCGCGCCGTTGCGGGTGATCTTGGAGATCGCGTCCTGGCAGACCGGCGAGTTGATGTCGTAGCCGGCGGTGCCGGTGCGGCAGTACATCTCGCGCAGGGCGAGGCCGTTGGCGTTCTGCTGGCCGACCTCGTCCTTGATCGCCCAGTGGTGCACGTCCGCGCCCACCGAGAACTTCGCCGTCGGCGCCCACACCACGCCGCCGCTCCACACGTCGGCGTTCATCGGACGCAGGTCGAGGCTGCCCGACGTCGTGCCGAAGTACTGCACGCTGGTGTAGCGCGCCGGGCAGTTGTCGATCTCGGCCGGGGTGAAGCCACGCTGCTGGCAGGCGTAGTAGTCGGTCACGAACGAGTAGTAGCCGCTCTCGCCCTGGAACTGGTCGGCGAGCGTCGGCGCCTTGAACGCGGTGCCGTACTTGCCGCGGAACAACAGGCTCTCGACCGGGCGGTATTCGAAGCCGAGCGAGTAGGTCGCCTTGCTGACGGTTTCCGCGCCATCCGGATCGAACTTGTCATAGCGCGACGACAGCGACAGCGTGAGCGGCTTGAAGACCGGCAGGCGCAGTTCGCCGATGGCGGCGTAGCGATTGCGCGCGCCGCCACCGCTGACCGACGTTGTGCCCCAGATTTCGCCGTCGAGCAGGCGCGGGTCCGGGTTGTAGTCCCAGGTCTGGTGGCCGCCTTCGACCGCGAGCGCGATGCCGGCGTCGCCGCCCGGCAGCGCGAACAGCGCGCTGTTGGTGAGCTGCGCGCGCGCCATCGAATCCGAGGTGCGGCTCTTCGAGTTCGTGAAGTCGCTGAAGCTCGCGATCTCCGCGGCGGTGAGCGGCGAGTAGAAACGCGCGTAGTTCGGGCTGAACACCGGATACGCGCCGTAGTACGGATCCAGACCCTGCTGCGGTCCGAGGATGTTCTGCTCGAACCAGTCGTTGATCGGATCCGCCAGACGCGCCCACTGGCGTTCATTGAGCTCGTAGCGCGTGCCCGACAGGAACGCGTCGTAGTCCCAGCCCGACTGGCCGAGCGCACCGCGCGCGCCGACGGTCGTCATCCACGAGTTGCTCGTGTCGCGGCTCATCGTGTTCTTGTAGCCGCCGGGTCCGAAGTCTTCCGGTGCGAAGCCGCGCTGCAGGTTGACCAGGCCGTCGACGTTCGGATCGTAGAAGTAGCCCCACTTCACGCCGGTGCCCCACCACGTGTAACCGGCGCCGATGTTGTAGTTCACGTTCTCGTGGCTGTAGAGAACGTCGGCGTAGAGCTGGTGATCGGCACTGAGATCGTAGGTCGCATGCGCATAGCCCTGCGCCGCTTCCTTGCCGTTGAGCAGGGTGCGATAGCCCGGCGTGTACAGCGAGCCGCAGTACTGGCCGTAGCCGGGACGGGTGTTCAGACCTTCGGTGCCACCGAACAGGGCGGTGGTGTTCGCGCAGTTGTTCGGATCGAGGAAGACGTAGCCGTAGTCGTCGAAACCGGCGGTGCCGATGTTGCGGTAGCCGTATTCGAGGAAGTCACGGCTGGCCAGCGCCGGCGTCGTACCGTTCGGGTTGTACTGCTTGGTGATGTCGCGGTCGTACGCCCAGATCGGGTTGCGCTTTTCGTACTGCGCGCCCACGAGCAGGTTGAAGCGATCTCCAGCACCCGAGAACGTCGTCGCGCCGCTGACGCGGTAGCCGTCGCCGCCGCCATCGGTGTAGCCGCCGACGCGTGCGCTGATCACCGGCGCATCGAGCTTCTTCTTCAGGATGATGTTGACGACGCCCGCGATCGCGTCCGAACCGTACAGCGACGACTGGCCGCCCGGCAGGATTTCGATGCGCTCGACGAGGTCGATCGGAATGCCGCTGATGTTGTTGAACGTGTCGCTGCCGTTGTACAGCGCCGGGTAGTCGGCCATCGGGCGGCCGTCGATCAGGTACTTGGTGTAGCCGACGGACAGGCCGAACAGGCTCATCGTCTCGGCGCCCTGCGTGAAGCCGGCCGAGGTCTGGCCGCCCTGCACGCCGCCCGTCGAATACGAGCTCTGCTGGAGCGCGTCGGAGACGCTGGTGAAGCCGCGGGCCTTGATGTCCTCGGCGGAAATGATGCTGACCGGCGTCGACGTTTCCTTGGACGTCTGCGGGATGAGCGAACCGGTGACGACGACGCGGTCGAGCTCGGCGCCCTTCGCATCATCGGTGGTGGTAGCGGGCGTGGCGTTCTGCGCAAGTGCGGCCGTCGGCAGGAGCATCGCGGCCAGAAGTGCGGTCGCAAGGCGACTGCGCACGATGGTTACATCGCGTGACATCAAGTAATTCCCCGTGGGATGAGAGCGTTCGCATCCATGCTCTTCATGCGTCAGTTCATTGACCGATCGACCGTAACAGTTGCGTAACACGCGACTGACTGGCCATTGGTCATGCATGGAATCGCGAAACTGAAGACGTCACCGAACACGGGGAATTTCGTGTGACGCATGCAACATCGAATGCATCGCGAAGCGCGAACGAGTCATCGACTGCGCCTCAGCCTGTCGCACCGCGCCTCGCGACATATGTGCAGCCGAGGCGCGCGACAGGCGACAATAGGCGGGTGCGACGCCGCGGGCGTCGCGGAACGCGATGCCGACATGACCGATAGCGCCACCGAAGCGATGCTCCTCGCCGCCGATTCGCCCATCGCGGGCATGCCGATGCGCGACCTCATCAGTCGTGTCACGGTGCAGACGGAGAACGGCCGGTCGCGCGTCGACGCCGTTGCCAAGGTGCCGGTGGGTCGGATGAGTGCGGACATCGAACGCCGGCTGGGTGATGCGCTGGTGGCCGCGGGCCTCGCCAACGGCGGCGTCGCGATCCGCCCGCGCATCGATGCGCATGCGACGCAGCCCGGCCTGTCGCCGCTCACGACAGTTCGCAATCTGCTCGTGGTCGGCTCCGGCAAGGGCGGCGTCGGCAAGTCGACGGTCGCGGTCAACCTCGCGGTCGCACTGGCGCAGGAGGGCGCGCGCGTCGGCATTCTCGACGCGGATATCTACGGACCGAGCGTGCCGACCATGCTCGGTCTGTCGGGCCGACCGGAGAGCCCCGACAACAAGTCGATCACGCCGCTCGTCGCGCATGGCATCGAAGCGATGTCCATCGGCCTGCTGGTCGAGCAGGACACGCCGATGATCTGGCGCGGCCCGATGGCGACGTCCGCACTCACGCAATTGCTCAACGACACACGCTGGGGCGATCTGGACTACCTGATCCTCGACCTGCCGCCGGGCACGGGCGACATCCAGCTCACGCTCGCGCAGAAGATTCCGGTGGCCGGAGCGATCGTGGTGACGACGCCGCAGGACGTCGCGACGCTCGACGCGCGCAAGGCCGTGCGGATGTTCGAGAAGGTCAACGTGCCGATCCTCGGCTTCGTCGAGAACATGGCGCTGCACGTCTGCTCGAACTGCGGGCAGGCCGAGCACATCTTCGGCGAGGGTGGCGGTTCGCGGCTCGCCGCCGACTATGGCTATCCGCTGCTGGGCAGCCTGCCGCTGGAGCGTGCGATTCGCGAACGTGGCGACGCCGGCGCGCCGGTGGTGGCGAGCGAGCCCGATTCGCCCGCGGCCCAGGCGTTCGTGGCCGCGGCGCGGCGGGTGGCGGTAGAGCTCGCGCGGCGCCCGACCGTCGCGCGCTCGCTCGCGATCAATCTCGCCGGGGACTGAGGGGCGGCCGGTGGCCCCCAGCGGCTAGAATGCGGGTTTTCCCGTACAGGCCGCCCGATGAGCATCAAGAGCGATCGCTGGATCCGCCGCATGGCGCAGGAGAAGGGGATGATCGAGCCCTTCGAGCCCGGCCAGGTCAAGCGCTCCGCGGGCGGCGACCGCATCGTGAGCTACGGCACGTCCAGCTACGGCTACGACGTCCGCTGCTCGCGCGAGTTCAAGGTGTTCACCAACATCAACTCGACCATCGTCGATCCGAAGCATTTCGACGAGGGCAGCTTCGTCGACATCGAGTCGGACGTGTGCATCATTCCGCCGAATTCGTTCGCGTTGGCCCGCACCGTCGAGTACTTCCGTATCCCGCGCGACACGCTGGTGGTCTGCCTCGGCAAGAGCACGTACGCTCGCTGCGGAATCATCGTCAACGTGACGCCGCTCGAGCCGGAATGGGAAGGCCACGTCACGCTCGAATTCAGCAACACGACCCCGCTGCCCGCGCGCATCTACGCGAACGAGGGCGTCGCGCAGATGCTGTTCTTCCAGTCGGACGAGGTCTGCGAGACGTCGTATGCCGACCGCGGCGGCAAGTACCAGGGGCAGACGGGCGTTACGTTGCCGAAGACCTGACGGCAGGTTCGCGTCGCATGGGGCGGTGCCGGCGCGGCCGCGGATGGCTGCGCGGTGGGCGTTCCGCGCTGTCGCAGCGATCGTGGACGCCCTCGTCGCCGACTGCCGGGGACCGCGCGCCAAATGTGCACCGAGCAGCGCGTCGCGTGACGCCTTCAGTGCTCCGCGCCGGCCGCAATGCGCCGGTCCACATCGTGGGCGAGTGCCGCACGCAGCGCGATCCGCAGCCCCGAGACCACTGTGTCGACATGCAGGCTCGGCGCGCCGGCGAGGCGCGCGGCCTGCTCCGGCGCGTAGGGAATATGGACGAAGCCGCCGCGTGTCGCGCTGTCGCGCAGCGCGTGCATGAGGCCGTAGAAGACGTGGTTGCAGACGTAGGTGCCGGCGGTCTGCGAGATCTCAGCGGGGATACCGGCATCGCGCAACGCGACGAGCATGGCTTTGATCGGCAGCGTGGCGAAGTAGGCGGCAGGGCCATCCGCGACAACCGGCGCATCGACGGGCGACGCACCCGCGTTGTCGGGAATGCGTGCATCGTCGACGTTGATGGCCACGCGCTCGATCGCCAACTGGGCTCGGCCCCCGGCCTGGCCGACGCACAGCACGAGCGCGGGCCTCGTCTCGGCCAATGCCGTGCGCAGCGCGTCTAGCGCCGTGCCGAATTCGACGGGCAGACACCGCGCGACGATCCGGTGGCCGTCGAGGGTTTCGCCATCGAGCCGCGCGACGGCCTGCCAGCTGGGATTGACGGTCTCGCCGCCGAAGGGCGCGAAGCCGGTGAGCAGAATCGTGTCCGAGTGCATGGCGCGAGTGTAGGCGCGTGCGCCACGCCTCAGCGGAACACCAGCCAGGCCATCAGGCCCAGGTTCACGGCCAGCAGCGTCAGGGCAGTCGGTACCTGGATCCGGATCACGGCGTTCGGGTCGTCGAGTTCCAGCAGCGCGGCGGGGACCAGGTTGAAATTCGCCGCCATCGGCGTGAGCAGCGTGCCGCAGTAGCCCGTCACCATGCCCAGTGCACCGAGCACGGCGGGATCCGCGCCGTGGCGGTGAATGAGCAACGGCAGGCCGATGCCCGCCGTGAGCACGGGAAAGGCCGCGAATGCGTTGCCCATGATCACGGTGAACATCGCCATGCCCAGCCCATAGGCCAGCACGCAGGCGAAGCGGTTGTCGACCGGAATCACGGCCGACACCAGCGATGCGACGGCGTCGCCGACGCCGCTCGCCGCGAATACGCCGCCGAGCGTCGCCAGCACCATCGGCAGCAACGCGGCCCAGCCCATGGTGTCGAGCAGGCGACGGCCCTCCGCAGGCGCGATCGACGCCGGCATGCGCGCGACGACAAGTGCGGCGACCGCGGCGAGCACGCTCGCGATCGCCAGTCCGATGAGCGTCGGGCTGCCATCGCCGAGCAGGGGGCGGCCGGCGATCGACAGCTTCGGACCCAGCAGAACTACGAGCAGTGTCACCAGCGGAATCAGCAGAGCAGGGCCGAGTAGGCGATGGCCGAGACGCAGTGCCGCTGCGGCGCGCTCCGACGCGGGCGCCTCCTCGACATGCGCGCGATGCATGCGCAGCGACAGCACGGCGAGCGCGATCACGCCGAGCCCGGCCAGCTGCGCCGGCAGCAGATCACCCGCCTTGCGCGCGGCCAGCACGTGGTCGCCCGACGCGAACAGCAGTGCGATCACGCACCAGAATGCGGCGTGCGCCCAGCGACGTTCGCGCAGATTGCGCCACCCGGCATACGCCAGGAATGCCGCGAGCAACCAATAGAACATGCCGATATCGAGCAGACCGGCGGCCGTCATGGTGCGCTCCGTCGCACATGCAGCGCGCGTGCGAAGAGAACGATCCGCACGGCGTGGATGACGAACGCGGCGATCGCCGTCGGCAGTGCCCACAGGGCGATGTGCAGAGGTTCGAGTTGGATGCCGTTCTGCGCGTAGAAGCCCTGGATCAGCAGCACGGCACCGAAGGCGAGGAACACGTCCTCGCCGAAGAAGCGCCCCACGTTCTCCGTGGCGGCCGCCAGCGCCTGCACCCGCTGCGCGTCATCGCGCGACAGTGCGCCGACGCGCTTGACCGCCGCCGATTCCGCCATCGGCGCGAGCAGCGGACGCACCGTTTGCGCGTGCCCCGCGACGTCGACGAGCCCCAGCATGCTCAGCACCTGACGCAACGCGAGGTAGCCGACGAGCAGGCGCCCCAGAGTCAGCGCGCGGAGTCGGAGGATCCACGACTGCACGTGCTCGCGCAGCCCGGCCCGCTCGAGCACGCCGATGGCGGGCAAGGTGAACGCGAACAGCAGCAGGGTTCGGTTGCTGACGAAGCTCTCGCCGAGCAGCGCGAGCAACTCGCCGATGCTCTTGCCCGCGAGCAGCCCGCTCGCAAGCCCGGCGGCTACGACGACAGCGACCGGGTTGTAGCGACGCACGAAACCCACGATGACGATCGCGATTCCGAGCAGTGGCCAGTAGTTCATCAAGTCTCCCCGGGCGCGCGAATGCGCACGCCTTCGGTTTGGAGTGCAGCGCGCAAGGCGTGCGCGAATGCGGGCGCGTCGGCGCGATCACCGTGCAGGCACAGGGTATCGGCGCGTAGCGGGACGCGGGTGCCGTCACGTGCGATGACGACGCCTTCGTGCAGCAGCCGCCGCACCTGCGCCAATGCGGGCTCGACATCCGCGATCACCGCGCCCGGCGTGCCGCGCGGGGCGAGCCGGCCGTTGGCGTCGTACGCGCGTTCGGCGAACACCTCATGCGCGGCGGCGAGGCCGACCTCGAGCGCGGCATCGATCGAATGCGATCCGGCGAGGCCGTAGAGCATCAGGGTGGGGTCGACCCCGTGCACCGCGCGGGCGACGACATCGGCTGTCGCGCGATCACGCGCGGCGAGGTTGTAGAGCGCGCCATGCGGTTTGACGTGATGCAAACGACCGCCGGCGGATGCGCACAACTCCGCGAGTGTCTCGATCTGACGTCGCACGGAAGTCTCGAGCGCATCGGCGTCCACGTCCAGTTCCCGGCGCCCGAAATACTCGCGATCCTCGAAGGACGGATGCGCACCGACGGCGACACCATGCGCGAGGCAGAGCGCCACGGTCTCGCGCATCGTGGTCGCGTCGCCGGCATGGGCGCCGCAGGCGACGCTGGCGGAACTGATCAGCGGCACGATGTCCGCGTCCGTGCCGCAGCCTTCCCCCAGGTCGCAGTTGAAATCGATCGCGCGCAGCGGCGGGTGCCGACCGGATGCAGGGTTGTCGGACGCGGCGCCCGTCACCGCTTCGCCTCCGTGAAGTTGGACAAGGTCAGCGCACGATCCCGCGATCCGTCGGTCCCCCGAAGGAGCGCGGAGTGGCTTGTGCGTCCTGCGGAAAGCGGAATCGGGCGAAGAAGTCGATGCATCGGTGCTTCACGGGTCGACACGTGTCGAGCCTAGCACCGGCGGTGCTCGACCGTCGCAGCCGTTCGGACGTCGACATTGCGCTCTCGAACAACGTCGCGCACGCCTTCAGTGCGGAACGCGCGATTGCAGCTCGATCATCAGCGCGACGCGGGCAAGCGTCTGTCGCCGCGCACGCAAGGCCGCGTGCGCCTCGACGGGCGTGCACGGTGCGAACTGCACCGCGTCGCCGGGACGCAGTCGGGCGAGGCGCGGAAGATCGGCGCGAATGACGTGGCCGATGCGCGGATAGCCGCCGTGCGTCTGTGCGTCGGCGAGCAGCACGATGGGCTGCCCGTCGGGCGGGAGCTGTACGGTGCCAGGTGCCACTGGCGCGGAAATGCGTTCGCCGGTGTCGGACGCGGCGATTCGCGCGCCTTCGAGTCGTAGGCCCTGGCGGTCGCTGCGCACACCGAGGCGCCATGCGGCCCGGAAGAGTGCATCGATCGGCGCCGTCGCGTCGGCCCCGGGGAGCACGCGAATGGACCGGTCCACGGGCGAATCGTGCGCATCATCGATCCACCACGGCGCGACCTGCGGGCTGGCGACGTCGGGGCAGTCTGCGATGCCGACGGCGAGCACGTCGCCGGCGCGCAGCGGCCGCCCGTCGAGCCCCCCGAAACCGCCGCGCAGGTCCGTGCTGCGGCTGCCGAGTACGGGCGGAACATCGATGCCGCCGGCAACCGCGAGATACGCCCGCGTGCCGCGACGACAGCCGCCAAGCGCCAACACCGCGCCCGCGGGGAGAGCGATGGGACGTGCAGTGGACAGCGCAGCGCCGTCGCAGCGCAGCTCAATGTCGGCGCCGCACACCGCGATGCGCGTTGCTCGCGTAAACCGCAGGCGCGGGCCAGCCAACGTGATTTCCAGTGTCGCTGCATCGCGCGGGTTGCCAACGAGCAGGTTGGCCCGCTGGTGCGCGTCGTCGTCGAGCGCGCCCGCGACGCCGATACCGAGATGGCGCCAGCCCGTGCGGCCCCGATCCTGCACCGTGGTGAGCGGCCCGGGCGACAGCACCTCGATGCTCATGCGCCGCTCACCGCCACGAAGCGCACGTGATCGCCGGGCATGAGCAACGCGGGTGGATCGCGCCGGGCATCGAACAGCACGAGGTCGGTGCGACCGATCAGGTTCCAGCCGCCCGGTCCGCCGTGCGGATACAGGCCGGTCTGCGCACCGCCGATGGCGACGCTGCCTGCAGGTACCCGCGTGCGTGGGCTGTCCAGGCGCGGCGTCGAGAGTTGTGGATCGAGACCCAGCAGATACGGAAAGCCGGGGGCGAAGCCGAGCATCGCGACGGTGTAGTCGCCGGCCGCGTGGCGCGCGACGGCGTCTTCGACCGTCAGGCCCGCGCTGTCCGCGACACGGTGCAGGTCGGGGCCGTGTTCGCCACCGTAGTGCACCGGTATTTCGACGCAACGGGGTGTGCGGTCTCGGGGCGGCGCAGTGGCGATGTCGCGCAGCAGTCCATGCAAACGGTGCTCGGCGTCGGCGAGTGGATCCGCGACGCGATCGAACGCATCCTCGTTCACATGTATCGCGACGCTTGCGTAGGCGGGCACCACCTCGGCGATCCAGGCGACGCGCCGCTCGGTCATCGCGTTCGCAAGTGCGTGCACGCGCGCGTTCGTCGCAGCGTCGATGCCGCCGTCGAATTCGATCAGCAGGGCGGCATCGCCCAAGCGGCCGATGCGCCAGTCCATCAGTCGTGCAGTGCGCCCCGCAGGCGCTTTAGGCGCGTTGCCAGCTCGTCCGGCGTATGCGGGCGCGCGGCTACGCGGCCCCAGACCGGGGCGGGCCACGCCGGATCGTCCTCGAAACGCGCAATCACGTGCACGTGCAACTGCGCGACGACATTGCCCAACGCAGCCACATTGAGCTTGTGTGGGCGGAACGCGCTGCGCAGTGCGCGCGACGCGGTGTCGATCTCGTCCGCGAGCTGATGGCGATCGGTATCGGCCAGATCGATCAGCTCGCGCGCGCCGGTCACGCGCGGCACCAGGATGAGCCACGGGTAGTTGGCGTCGTCCATCAGTCGCACGTCGCACAGCGGCAGGGTGACGACGAGGCGCGTGTCCGCCGTGAGCTGCGGATGCAGCGACCAGTCGCTCACGCCAGCGCGTCCTTGAAGAAGCGGATCGTGCGTGACCATGCCTGCGCGGCCGCGCTCGCGTCGTAGTCGGCGCGGCGGTCGCAGTTGAAGCCATGGCCGGCGTCGTAGACGTAGACCTCGGCCAGCGGATGCTTGTGACGATGCGTTTCGACGTCTTCGGGCGGAATGCTGTGATCTCGCGCGCCGAAATGGAACATCATCGGGGCGCGCAGCGGTTCGTCGAGGAAGGGCATCGAGCGCGCGCCGTAGTAGCTCACCGCGGGCAGTGCGAGGCGCGTGTTCGCCAGCAGAGCGACGCTGCCGCCCCAGCAGAAGCCGACCGCACCGACGGTACGTCCGCGTCCGCGCAGCCAATCCGCCGCCGCGCCCACGATCGAGATCGCGTTGTCGAAACCGAGTTTGCCGACCAGCTCGCGCCCGCGCGCGATGCCGTCGGCGTCGTAGTCCAGTTCGACGCCGCGTTCGACCGGGTCGAACAGCGACGGCGCGGCGACTTCGAAGCCTTCCGCGGCGAACCGCTCCGCGACATCGCGGATATGGCCGTTGACCCCGAAGATTTCCTGGATCACCACGACCCCGCCCACCGGCTCCTGCGCGGGCGCGGAATGCCAGGTGCGCACCGGACCCTGGGGAGTTTCGAGTTCCTGCCACGTGCCCATCGGGCCTCCTGAATGCGATCCACGGCCGCTCGGGCGGGCCGACCCCGGCCGTTATACTGGAGGCCCGCCGCGACCGACGTCGTGGCCCCCGGGCCGTCGAGCCGACCGCCCCTCTAGACCGACGCTTATGTCCACCCAGAATCCCGTCCGGAACCCCAAGGTGGGTTTCGTCAGCCTCGGCTGCCCGAAGGCCCTCGTCGACTCCGAACGCATCCTCACGCAGCTGCGCGTCGAGGGCTATGACCTCGTGCAGACGTACGACGACGCCGACGTCGTCGTCGTCAACACCTGCGGCTTCATCGACAGCGCGGTCGCGGAGTCGCTCGATGCGATCGGCGAAGCGCTGGCGGAAAACGGCAAGGTGATCGTCACCGGCTGCCTCGGCAAGCGCGCGGACGTGATCCGCGAAGCGCACCCGGACGTGCTGGCCATCAGCGGGCCCGCAGACTATTCGAGCGTGATGTCCGCGGTGCACGCCGCTCTGCCGCAGCCGCGCAATCCCTTCATCGACCTGCTGCCTTCCATACGCGACGACGTCGGCATCAAGCTCACGCCGAAGCACTACGCGTACCTGAAGATTTCCGAAGGCTGCAACCACCGCTGCAGCTTCTGCATCATCCCGTCGATGCGCGGCGACCTGGTGTCGCGTCCGGTCGACGACGTGCTGCGTGAGGCCGAAAAGCTCGTCATGGGCGGTGTGCGCGAACTGCTTGTCGTGTCCCAGGACACCAGCGCCTACGGCGTCGACGTGCGCTACGCCGAGCGCGAATGGCGCGGCCGCGCGTACCAGACGCGCATGAAGTCGCTGTGCGAAGGCCTGTCGCAGCTCGGCGTGTGGTCGCGCCTGCATTACGTTTACCCGTATCCGCACGTCGACGACGTCATTCCGCTGATGGCGGAAGGCAAAGTGCTGCCGTACCTCGATATTCCGTTCCAGCACGCCAGTCCGCGCGTGCTGCGGCTGATGAAGCGCCCGGGCGCGGTCGAGAAGACACTGGAGCGCGTGCAGAACTGGCGTCGCATCTGCCCGGACTTGACGCTGCGCAGCACCTTCATCGTCGGCTTCCCGGGTGAAACCGAGGCGGAGTTCGAAGAGCTGCTCGATTTCCTCGACGAGGCACAGCTCGATCGCGTCGGCGCGTTCGCGTATTCGCCGGTCGAAGGCGCGGCAGCGAACGAGCTGCCGGATCCGGTGCCGGAGGAAGTGAAGCAGGAGCGCCTCGCGCGCTTCATGGAGCGTCAGGCGGAGATTTCCGCGGCGCGCCTCGAAGCCAAGGTCGGCACGGTGCAGAAGTGCCTGGTCGACCTGGTCGACGGCGAGCTCGCGATCGCGCGGTCGAAGGCCGATGCGCCGGAAATCGACGGCGTCGTGCAGATCCAGAACGGCGGTGAGATGGGCCTGAAGCCGGGCCAGTTCGTCGACGTCGAGATCATGGGCAGCGACGAGCACGACCTGTTCGGCGAGGCACTCGAGACCGAGACCCCGACGCTGACGCCGCTCCCCGTCCGGGCGTAGCATCGCCCCAGCGGCAGGCGCCGCACGGGGAGGGCGAAGGATGCGTCTTGTACTGGCGGTCGGACTCGCATTGACGACGTGCGTGGCATCGGCGGCGACACCATCGCTCGCGGACCATTTTCCGGGCATGAAGCTCGTGCAGCGCGTCGACGCGCCGATCCTTCGCGACGGCAGCGACGATGTTGTGTTCGTCTACAGCGGCGAAGAAGGCCACCGCGTCGCGGTCGCGCACTTCGACCACAAGCCGCGCGAGAGCGATCCGGTGGTGATCGACGTGCTGGAGCTGCCGTCCTCACCGTTCGATCCGCCGCACGTCACCGTGCAAAAGCATGTGGTCGTCATCGAGCAGATGACCGGCGGCACGATGGCCACCGAGTCGACCTTCCGATTCCGCCTCAACCCCGATCAGGACTGCATGGGCCTCATCGGCCTCGACGCTGAGCGTTACGACCGCATGGGCGGCAACGACGGCTATCGCATCAGCTGGAACCTGCTCACCGGCAAATTCATTTCGCAGCGCACTTGGCCGCAAGGTTCGACCAAGAAGCCTGCGCCGGAGCATGTGTCCAAGCGCGCACCGGGCGCGGTCTGCATGGCGCTGATCGACCAGCCCGACGACGTCATCGACGCCGCGCTCGAAGCCGAGCCGCGCGGTCGCTGATCAGCCGGGATAGCGGACGTCGACCACGGCGACACGTCGCGGTCCAATGGGGAGCTGCACTTCGACTTCATCATCGACGCGCTTTTTCAGCAGCGCGCGGGCGACGGGCGAATCGATGCTGATGTCGCCCTTCGACGGCTCCGCTTCGTCCGGGCCGACGATGCGGTAGCACAGCGATTCGCCGGTCGCGGTGTCCTCGAGCTCCACTGTCGCGCCGAAGAAGATCGCATCGCGATCGGCCGGCGCGGACTCGATCACCTTGAGCGCGGGCACGCGCTTGCTGAGATAGCGTACCCGGCGATCGAGTTCGCCCAGCTGCTTCTTGCGATAGATGTATTCGGCGTTTTCCGAGCGATCGCCTTCCGCGGCGGCGGCTGAAAGTGCGCGCACGATTTCCGGCCGCCGCACGCGCCAGAGATCGTCGAGCTCGGCCTTCATGCGCTCGAAGCCGTCGCGCGTGATCAGCGCGGTGCTGTGTTCGGCAGGGGGACGCCAGCGGCCCACGGGTCAGGCTCGCACGTCGACGAACGAATGCATCGTCACCAGCTCTTGCGTCCGCGCCCGCCGAGCAGGCTGCCGAGCAAGCCGCGCACGATCTGCCGGCCGATCTGGCTGCCCACGGTGCGTGCCGCCTGCTTGGCCATGGTCTCGACGATGCCCTGACGGTTCGACGCCCGCGGCGGGGCCGGCGGACGCGGCGCATCGACAGGCGCCGGCGACGATGCAGCGGGCGACGGGGACTCCGCGCGACGCGCCAGCGTCTCCGCTGCCGAATCGCGATCGAGCGGCTGGTCGTACTTGCTGCCGACCGGGCTCGTCGCCCGCAGTTGCTGCCGCTCGGCCGGTGTGATTGGCCCGATGCGCGACCGCGGCGGCGCAATCAGCACGCGCTGCACGGGCGACGGCACGCCTTCGGCCGACAGCACCGACACCAGCGCTTCGCCGATGGCGAGCTGCGTCAGCGCGGCTTCGACATCGATCTTCGGATTCGGCACGAAGGTTTCCGCGGCGACGCGCACCGCTTTCTGGTCGCGCGGCGTGAAGGCACGCAGCGCGTGCTGCACGCGATTGCCGAGCTGGCCGAGGATCTCGCCGGGCACGTCGTCGGGAAACTGCGAACAGAAATAGACGCCGACGCCCTTCGAACGGATCAGGCGTACGACCTGTTCGACACGCTGTTGCAGCGCCGGCGTCGCATCGTCGAACAGCAGATGCGCCTCGTCGAAGATGAAGACGAGTTTGGGTTTGTCGACGTCGCCGATTTCCGGCAGCTGCTCGAAGAGTTCCGAGAGCAGCCACAGCAGGAACGTCGAATAGATGCGGGGCTTCAGGACCAGGCTGTCCGCAGCCAGTACGCCGATGACGCCGCGGCCGTCGGGCGTGGTGCGCATCAGATCGGCGAGTTCCAGCGCGGGCTCGCCGAAGAACTGATGGCCGCCATCGGACTCGAGACGCAGCAGTGACCGCTGGATCGCCGCGATCGACTGCGCACTCACCAGGCCGTACTGCGTCGAGATCGACTTGCGCTCCTCGGCGAGGTGGCCGAGCACGGCGCGCAGATCCTCGAGGTCGAGCAGCAGCAGGCCCTGGTCGTCGGCCAGCTTGAACGCGATGTCGAGCACGCCCGATTGCGTGTCGTTGAGCTCAAGCATGCGCGCGAGCAGGATGGGGCCGACTTCCGAGATCGTCGCGCGCACCGGATGGCCCGACGTGCCGAACAGATCCCAGAAGATGACCGGGTTCGCTTCGGGCGTGTGGTCGGTGATACCGAGCGTGCTCAACCGCGACTGCAGCCGCTCGTTCGGGGTACCGGCCATCGCGATGCCGGCGACGTCGCCCTTCACGTCCGCCATGAACACCGGAACGCCGATGCGCGAGAAGCCCTCGGCGAGCGTCATCAGCGACACCGTCTTGCCGGTGCCCGTGGCGCCGGCGACGAGGCCGTGGCGATTGCCGATGCGGGCGGGAAGTTCGAGGGGCTGCAGTTCGGGCGGTGCGGTCTTGCCGAGCAGGATCGAAAGCGTCATCGGGCGCTCGCAGCGGGGGATGACCGGATTCTAACCACGCACCCCGCGTGCTCCGGAATGCGCACTGCGTTGCTTGCCGCGCCGGGCCGTGGCACCTACGCTCGCCCGTTCCTGCAGTTCATCCCCCGAATGCCGATGTCACTCCCGCTGCGCCACCGCCTGTCGCTCGCCTGCGCTGCTGTACTGCTGCTTGCGCCCACGCTCCTTCTCGCCGCCAAGCGCGAGACCGCGAACGTCGAGGAACTCAATAGCCGCATGCAGGCCGCGGAGAGCCGTTTCACCAAGGCGTCGATCGGCGTTCGCAACGACGACCCGGGCGCACAGGCCGAAAGTGATGCCGCGCTGCAGGACATGGAGGACGTGATGAACGCCTGCATCCGCCTGCGCGGCTGCCCGGTCAATACGTTTCTCGCGAGCTACAACCGGCTGCTGAAGCAGGCCGTCGACACCGATGCCGACGATGGGGACGACGAGCCCGCAGCCGACTCCATCGGCCACGAGGGCGTCGCCGCCAATGTGCCGGAGGCCGCGCGCGCCGCGGCGCTGCTGTCGGAGGACCACCGCTTCGATCGCATGGTCGAGTACAACCCGGCCGTGCAGCAGGCGATCCGCCGCTGGCTCACCGACATGCGCGGCTCGCTGATCTCGAGCTACGAGAACTACCAGGCGCTGCGCTACGTGATGTGGCCGGAGTACGAGCGTCGCGGCCTGCCGGAAGCGCTGCTGTTCGGCATCATGGCCAAGGAGTCCAACGGCAAGGTGCACGCGACGTCGCGCACCGGCGCTGCGGGTCTCATGCAGTTCATGCCGGCGACGGGTCGTCGCTTCGGCCTGGGCGACGACGGCACCGGCTTCGACACGCGCTACGACGCGCGCTCTGCCGCACAGGCCAGCGCCGAATACCTCAACGAACGCATGGGCCAGCTCAATCGCAACATCGAGCTTGCGCTTGCTGCCTACAACGGTGGCGAGGGCCGTGCGCTGCGGGTCTACCAGGGCACCGGCGCGAAGTCGTTCTGGGACGAGAGCGTCTACAACCAGTTCCCGGCGGAAACGCGCGATTACGTCCCGATGGTGATCGGCGCGTCGTGGCTGTTCATGCACCCCAAGGAGTACGGCCTGACCTTCCCGAAGGTGTCGGCCAAACCCGCGCCGTTGCGCCTGACGCAGCCGGCATCGATCTACCAGCTCACCGTCTGCCTCGGCAACAAGGGCGTGCACGACGGCTACATGCGCACGCTGCGCAACCTCAATCCGCGCTACCAGCCCGAAACGTTCCTGCCGACCGGCACAGTGCTCAACGCGAACACGAAGATCGTCGGTGCGTACAACCGCTGGTGCACGAGCGGTGCGCGTGCCGACCTCGCGCGCACGCTGGTACTGAGCGATCCGAGCCGCGCGATCGTGCGCACGGGGCCGTTGCAGACGATTCCGTCCGACGACGCTGACGGCGATGGCGTGCCGTCCGGCGCGGTTCCGGCGGGTCCGTCCGCTTCGACGTCGCCAGTGGTCGCGCCTGCGCCGGTCGCCGCCAAGCCGACCCCGGCGCGCGACGAACGCCGCAGCGCGAAAGCGGACGACGCCGAGGCGGACAAGCCGGGCAGGAAGGCGAAGGCGCCGCGCAGCTATCGCGTGCAGACGGGGGAATCGCTGTCGACCATTGCGCGCAAGTTCGGTTGCGACGTCGATGATCTCGCGAAGGCGAACGGCATCAAGCACTCGAACGCGCTCAAGCGTGGCCAGGCGTTGAAGCTGCCGAGTTGCGAGGGCTGATCTCGCGATGAGCAAAAAAACGCGCCGGTGACGGCGCGTTTTTTCTTTCGTTGGGCCGGGATCAGTGCGTGGCGGCGGCGCACTTCACGTTGGCGGACGGCGGTGGCGGACTCGGATCATCCTGCTTCGGGCCGATCGCCACGGCGCCGCTTGAAGAGGTCATCGCATTCGATGCCATCTGCGCACCCGGGTGCGGGCCCACCGGGTCGTCCTGCTTGGGGCCGATCGCCACGGCGCCCTTCGACGACGTCGTCGCGCTCGAGGCGATCTGCGCGTTCGGGTGCGGGCCCACCGGATCGTCCTGCTTCGGGCCGATCGCGGAACTCGGCGTGGAATCGACGCCGGCGGCCTGCGGCGAGCAGCCCGGCTGCGGGCTGATGCCGCCCTGCACGATGATCGCCGGCGACGGCGAAGTGCGGCCGGCGGTCGCGGTGGGCACGCGGACCGGCTTCGGTGCGGCCTGCGCCGCCGCGAAGCCGGTCGCCGCGAAGCCGAGGGTCAGAACAAGGACGTTGATCGAGCGCATGGGCGGTTCCGTCGCATCAGGAGCGGCCGATGCTACGAGACGGCCGCAGCACCGACGTCGCCGTCCGTCGATATAACCCAGGGCTAACGGTGCAGCGTGGCGAGGCGTTCGCCCAGACGCACCGGCGACTCGGCGTGCAGGGAGGGGTCCAGCGTGGCGACGCCCGCGGGCAGCAGCACGATCACCGTCGAGCCGTAATTGAACCGGGCCATTTCAGCGAAACGCTCCAGCGTGATGCCGGCGCCGTCGTAGCGCTTCTCGGTGACGATGTGGCCGTACTGCGGGATCTCGACACCGCTCCACACCGTTTCGACGCCCGAAACGAGCAGCGCGCCGACCATCACCACGCACATCGGCCCGAAGTCCGTGTCGAAATGGCAGACCAGGCGCTCGTTGCGCGCGAACAGGCGCGGCACGAGCCGCACAGCGGCGGGTCCGACACTGAACAGGCGACCCGGCACGTGCACGGTGCGCGTCAGCGTGCCGGTCCACGGCATGTGCACGCGGTGGTAGTCGCGCGGCGAGAGGTAGACCGTGGCGAACACGCCATCCGCGAAGGGCTTTGCATCGTCCTCGCTCGCGAGCAGTTCGGCGGCGGTGAAGCTGCGGCCCTTGGCCTGGAAGATCTCGCCGTTGCGGATCGGGCCGCACTGGCTGATGCGGCCATCGGCGGGCATGAGGATGGCGTTGTCATCGCGATGCGCTTCGCGTGCGCCGGGTCGCAGCGCGCGAGTGAAGAACGCATTGAAGGACTCGTACGAGCGCGGATTCGAGATCGCAGCTTCCTGCAGGTCGACGCCGAACTTGCGCGTCACCGTGTCGATCAGCCACTGGCTGACACGCGGATGCTTCGAATACGCCAGCGATCGCGCCAGCGACGACAGGAAACGATGGGGCAGGGCGTACGTAAGGCGGGTAACCAGGCTCATCGCATCGTCTTCGTCAAAGTCGTGAGGTCCGCGGCGATCGCGGCGGGGTCGAGCGGCGGCTGCACCAGGCCCGCCATGCGGCCTTCAGGATCGATGGCGACCATCGTCGCGCTGTGATCGACGGCATAAGCGTCGGCAGGCGCGCCGTCGGCCGGCGGCATCTTCTCGAACACGAGGCCGATGGAACGGGCGAAACGCTCCAGCGTCGGCACGTCCGCGGTGGCGGCGAGGGTGTCGCGGTGGAAGGCGTGCGCGTATTCGCCGACACGATCCGGCGTGTCGCGGTCGGGGTCGACCGATACGAACAGCAGGCGCGGGCGGGTGGTCTCCGGCAGCGCCTCCCACTGCTTCTGCGCCTTCGCCATCTCCGCGAGCGTGGTCGGGCAGACGTCGGGGCAGTGGGTGAAGCCGAGGAATACGAGCGTCCAGTGCCCCTTGAGCTCACCCGGCACCAGCGGCGTGCCGTCGGACTGGCGTAGCGTGAACGCGGGGATCTCGCGCGGGGCGATCAGGTGCACGGTCTTCATGGCCGGGGCGTCGCTCGCCGCGGGCGTGAACACATGGCGCGCGGCGACGAGGCCGAGGCCCGCGGCGAGCGCGGCGACGAGAACGAGCAGCGTCGTCCGATTGAACATGGTGGGCTCCGGGCCCCGACGGGACCGGCGATGATACCGGCCGCCCGCTATAATCGCGGGCCTTCATGCGTGTGCGATGTCAATGGACGCGGGCCTTCCGACCTTCCAGCAGGTCTCGATCATCGACCTGATCCGCTACGGCGGTTCGCTCTTCAATGCGTCCGGCCTGACGTTCGGCCACAGCTACGACAACGCGCTCGACGAATCGACCCAGCTCGTCCTGCACGCGCTGCACATGCCGCACGACCTCAGCCCGGTGTACGGCGCGTCGCGCGTCACCGACGAGGAAGCGCGCCGCGTGATGGAACTCTTCCGCCGCCGCATCGACGAGCGCGTGCCCGCCGCGTATCTCACGGGCGAAGCGTGGTTCGCCGGCCTGTCGTTCAAGTCCGACCGCCGCGCGCTGGTGCCGCGCTCGCCGATCGCCGAACTCATCATCGCCGGCTTCGAGCCGTGGCTGGGTGAGCGCGACGTCGACCGCGTACTCGATCTCTGCACGGGCTCGGGCTGCATCGCGATCGCGACCGCGCACTACCACCCGAACTGGGAGGTGGTCGGCATCGACATCAGCGACGAGGCGCTGACGCTTGCCGAAGAGAACAAGGACCGCCTGCAGGTTCCGAACGTTTCCTTCGTGAAGTCGAACCTGTTCGACGGCCTGCAGGGCGAGATGTTCGACCTGATCGTCACCAATCCGCCGTACGTCACCAACGAGGAGACCGACGCGCTGCCGCGCGAGTACTCGTACGAGCCGGAACTTGGCCTGCGCGCCGGCGACGACGGTTTGGATCTCGCGCTGCGCATCATGCGCGACGCGCCGGACCATCTCTCCGAGAACGGCCTGCTGATCTGCGAAGTCGGCGAGGCCGAGCGCGCGCTGGTCGAGCTGCTGCCGGAACTGCCGATGGCGTGGGTCGAGTTCAAGGTCGGGCAGATGGGCATTTTCGTGGTCGAGCGCTCGGACCTCGTCGAGCACCACGCGCGCATCCGCGAACTCGCCGACGCACGCGCCTGATCGCATGAACTCCTTCGGCCACCTGCTGCGCGTCACGACCTTCGGCGAAAGCCACGGTCCGGCGATCGGCTGCGTGGTCGACGGCTGCCCGCCGGGGCTGCCGATCGCGGTGGAGGATTTCGCGCGCGATCTCGAGCGTCGCGCGACGGGCCGCAGTCGACACACGTCGCAGCGTCGCGAAACCGATGAGGTCGAAATCCTCAGCGGCATGTACGAAGGCGTGACCACGGGCACGCCGATCGCGTTGCTGATCCGCAACACGGATGCGCGCAGCAAGGACTACGCGTCGATCGCGCAGCAGTTCCGTCCGGGCCATGCCGACTACACGTACCAGTCAAAGTACGGTGTCCGCGATCCGCGCGGCGGCGGCCGGTCGAGCGCGCGCGAGACGACGATGCGGGTGGCGGCCGGCGTGATCGCGAAGAAGTGGCTCGCGCAGACGTTCGACGTCGAGGTGCGCGGCTACCTGTCGCAGCTCGGCGAAATCCGCTCGTCACGCCCCGACGTTCCGGACTGGAGCGACGTCGAATCCAATCCGTTCTTCTGGCCCGACGTCGCGCAGGTCGCGGAGCTCGAGGCCTACATGGACGCGCTGCGCAAGTCGGGCGATTCCGTGGGCGCGCGCGTGGAAGTCGTCGCGACCGGCGTGCCGGTGGGTTGGGGCGAACCGATCTACGGCAAGCTCGACGCCGAGCTCGCGTCGGCGCTGATGAGCATCAACGCGGTGAAGGGCGTGGAGATCGGCGATGGCTTCGACGCCGTCGCGATGCACGGCTCGCAGCATCGCGATGCGATGCGTCCCGGTCCGCACGGTCTTCCCGATTTCGAGAGCAACCACGCCGGCGGCATTCTCGGCGGCATCAGCACGGGACAGGCAGTGCGCTGCTCCGTCGCGTTCAAGCCCACGTCGAGCCTGCGCCTGCCGGTCGACAGCGTGGACGTCGACGGTCATGCGGCGGAAGTGGTGACGACCGGTCGCCACGATCCCTGCGTCGGCATCCGCGCGACGCCGATCTGCGAAGCGATGGTCGCGCTCGTATTGATGGATCAGGCGCTGCGCCATCGCGCGCAATGCGGCGACGTGAAAAAACGATAGCGGCCAGTCGCCAGCGGGCGCCTTCGGGCGCGACGCGCGTCTGCGCCGCGATGTAATGCCGAATCCATCCGATGATTTGCAGTCGCGCACGATGCCGAGGGCCGGCGCGACGGCCACCAGAGAGACCGAATCCATGAAGAACCCCGTGAATGTCGCAGTCGTAGGCGCCACCGGTGCCGTCGGCGAAGCCATGCTGAAGGTGCTCGCCGAGCGCGACTTCCCGATCGCCGAGCTGCACCTGCTTGCGAGCGCGCGCTCCGCCGGCGAGAAGATCACGTTCAAGGGCCGCAACATTACTGTGCAGGACCTCGCCACGTTCGACCCCAAGGGCGTCGACATCGCGCTGTTCTCCGCCGGCGGCGACATTTCGAAGGAATACGGCCCGAAGTTCGCCGAAGCGGGCGCCGTCGTCATCGACAACTCGTCGGCCTTCCGCTACCTCGACGACGTGCCGCTGGTGGTGTCGGAAGTGAATCCCGAGACCGCGAAGAACCGCCCGCGCGGAATCATCGCCAACCCGAACTGCTCGACCATGCAGTTGATGGTCGCGCTCGCGCCGATCCAGCGCGAAGCCGGCATCGAGCGCATCAACGTCGCGACCTACCAGTCGGTCTCGGGCACTGGCCGCCGTGCGCTCGAGGAGCTTGGTCGCCAGACCGCGGCGCTGCTCAACTTCCAGGACCCGAAGCCGGAGGTCTATCCGGTGCAGATCGCGTTCAACGTGATCCCGCACGGCGGCGACTTCCTCGACAACGGCTACACGAGCGAGGAAATGAAGCTGGTCTGGGAGACGCGCAAGATCCTGGGCGACGACTCGATTCAGGTGAACCCGACGGTCGTTCGCGTGCCGGTGTTCTACGGCCACTCGGAAGCCGTGCACATTGAGACCCGCGAGAAGATCACCGCCGAGCGCGCACGCGAACTGCTGTCGACCGCGCCGGGCATCGAGCTGGTCGACGAGCGCAAGGCGGGCGGCTATCCGACGCCGGTGACGCACGCATCGGGCAACGACCCGGTCTACGTCGGCCGCATCCGCGAGGACATCTCGCATCCGCGCGGTCTGGACCTGTGGGTCACCGCCGACAACATCCGCAAGGGCGCCGCGCTGAACGCGGTGCAGATCGCCGAGCTGGTGATCGCGGAGTAGAGCCGAACGGGCCGCGTCGCACGGGCTCGTGCGATGCGGGCCCGTCCTGCTAGAGTCGGCGCGTAATGAAGGGGAGAGATCGGTGAGGCCACGTCTGCGAAATGCCGTGTTGCTGGCCCTCGCGCTGGCGAGCGGCTCGGCCCACGCGCTCGGGCTCGGACAGATCCAGGTGAAGTCGGGACTCGGCCAGCCGCTGCTCGCCGAGATCCCGGTGGTCAGCAACGACGCGTCCGAACTGATCGATCTCGAGGCGGCGCTGGCGTCCCCGGAGACGTTTACCCGCATCGGCCTGGAGCCCCCGATCGGCATCGTCGCCGACCTTCACTTTGCGGTCGGCACCGACACCGCCGGCCGCCCGATCATCCGCGTCACCACGAATCAGCCGGTTACGCAGCCGCTGCTGAACTTCCTCATTCAGGTCGACTGGGGCGAGGGCCGACTGGTCCGCGAATACACCGCCACCGTGTCGACTCCGGGCTCGATCGACGCGCAGCCGGCGGTCGTGGTGGAAGCTCCGACGGCGGAGGAGCCGGCAGTCGTCGAACGCCCGGTTGCGGTCGAGCCGGCGCCTGCGCCGGTTGCCGCGCCGACGCCGGAAGCACCCACGCCTGCGCCTTCGACGGCGACGCCGGCACCCGTCACCACGCCCGCACCGATCGCGGCGCAGCCGTCGGGTGCGGCCCCTGCGCCCGGCGAATACCGCGTTCGCAGGGGTGATACGGCCTCGGTGATCGCGTCCCGCGTGACGCCCGAAGGCGTGACCAGCGCGCAGACGATGATCGGCCTGCTGCGCGCCAATCCCGAAGCGTTCATCGCCGGCGACCTCAACCAGCTCCGCAGCGGCAGCGTGCTGCGCGTGCCGGCGACGCCGGAACTGCAGGGGGTCGAGGCACGGGAAGCGGCCGACCTCGTGCGCACCTACACACACCAGGTGCGCCGCGCACGCACGCAACCGGAAACGCCGGTCGCGCAGGCCGCTGCGTCGCGTATCGCATCCGCACCGGCCGAGACCGGCGGTCGTCTTGAAATCGTTCCGCCGGGTGCGGGCCGCAAGGCCCGTGGCGGCACCCAATCCGGCGTGGAAGCCGGAGGCGAGGGGGAAATGCTTCGACAGGAATTGGCCACCACCAAGGAATCGCTCGCCGCGCGCGACGCCGAGGTCCAGGAACTCAAGAGCCGCGTCGCCGAGCTCGAGAAGCTGCAGGCCGACCAGCAGAAACTGATCGCGATGCAGAACTCGCAGATGGCCGCGGCGCAGCAGAACAAGGCCGCGCAGGCACCGCCGCCCGCACCGGTGCAGCCCGCGCCGCCGTCGCCGCTACCGTGGATCGGTGGCGCGGTCATCGTGGCGCTCGGCGTGCTCGCTGCGCTGTGGATGCGCCGGCGCGGTCGCCAGGAGCCCGTATTCCGGGCCCCGTCGACCGAACCGCGGTCGTCGCTGGCCGATGCGTTCCCGCCGACGCCCGCGCCCGCCGCCGCACCGGTCGTGGCGGACGAGCCCGTCGACGCGACGCCGTCGTGGGATCGCACACCGGCCACCACCGCCACCCGTTCGCGTCGTCGCGCGCCCGCGAAGGCCGCGGCGCCGGCGGCCGCTACGGCGGTCGAGCTGCCGCTCGAAGCGCCATCCGCCGAAGGCGCGAACGTCGAACGTCTGGAACTCGCCCAAGCCTACCTCGACATGGGCGACACCGAACGTGCGCGCGGCCTGCTGACCGAGGTCGCCGAGAGCGGCGACACCACCACGCGCGGTGTCGCGGCCAAGATGCTGCGGGACATGGGATGACCGAAGGCGCGGCCACGGAGCCGGCCCCGGGCGAGTCCACGCGCTACGCGATCGGTGTCGAATACGACGGTACCGGCTTCAGCGGCTGGCAGCGGCTGTCGCCGCACGGCGAGCCCGAGCCGACCCCGCTGCCCACCGTGCAGGCGACTGTCGAGGCGGCACTGTCGTTCGTCGCTGGCACGTCCATCGAGCTCGTCTGCGCGGGACGCACCGACGCCGGCGTCCACGCAGCCTGCCAGGTTGCGCATTTCGATTCGCCGGTTCGCCGCGACCCACGCGGCTGGACGCTGGGCGCGACGTCGAAGCTCCCGCCCGAAGTCGCCGCGCTGTGGTGCCGCGAAGTGCCGCGCGAGTTCAATGCACGCTTCTCGGCGCGTGCGCGTCGCTACGTCTATCGCATCCTCAACCGTCCCGTTCGCCCGGCGCTGCAGCGCCAGATATTGGGCTGGGAACGGCGACCGCTTGACGCCACCGCGATGCACCGGTCGGCACAGTCGCTGCTCGGCGAGCGCGATTTTTCGGCATTTCGCACGGTGCATTGCCAAGCGGCACACCCACGACGCGAGATGCAGGAGATCACCGTCCGCCGGGTCGGCGAGGTGGTCGAGATCGAAGTGCAGGCGAATGCGTTCCTGCACCATCAGGTCCGCAACATCGTCGGCAGCCTGCTGATGGTCGGTCGCGGCGAGAAGCCTGAAGGCTGGATCGCCGAAGTGCTCGAAGGTCGCGATCGCACACGTGCCGGCCCGACGGCACCGTCGGCTGGACTGGTTTTTCTGGGCCCGCGCTATCCCGCGGAGTGGCAGCTTCCCCCCGAGGTCACCCTGTGAATCGAACGCTCTTCCGAACCCGAATCAAGTTCTGTGGCTTCACCCGTCCGGGCGACGTGCGCCTGGCCTGCGAACTCGGCGTCGACGGCATCGGCTTCGTGTTCACGCCGCGTAGCCCGCGCCGCATCGCGCCGGAAGAAGCACGTGCCATGCGCCAGGCGCTGGCGCCGCTGGTCGATGCGGTGGCGTTGTTCCAGGACAACTCGCTCGAGGAAGTGCGTGACGTCGTGCGCCAGGTGCGCCCGAGCCTGCTGCAGTTCCACGGCAACGAAGACGACGCGTTCTGCCGCAGCTTCGGCCTGCCGTACCTCAAGGTGGTGCCGATGGGCGAGGAGATCATGGCGCCCCACTACCTGCAGCTGCGGTTCCCGGGTGCGGCAGGCTTCCTGCTCGACAGCCACCGCAGCGGGGAGTCTGGCGGCAGCGGCAAGACCTTCGACTGGTCGCGCATCCCGAAGGACCTGCAGAAGCCCTACGCGCTCGCCGGCGGCCTGCGCCCCGAGAACGTGTTCGACGCCGTGACCACCGCGACGCCGTGGGCCGTCGACGTGTCCAGCGGCATCGAGACCGAGCCCGGCATCAAGGACGGCGACAAGATGCGCCAGTTCGTCGAGGAAGTGCGCCGCGCCGACTGCCATACCGACGCGATCGCGGCCGCCTGCTGATCGCCTAAACTGGCGGGCGCTCCCCCGCGTCCTGCCGGCTGCCACGATGTCCGACGCTGCACCGATTTCCGTCGTCGACGATTACAACGCGTTCCCGGATGCCGACGGCCATTTCGGCCGCTTCGGCGGGCGTTTCGTCGCTGAAACCCTCATGGGCCCGCTGCAGGAACTGGCGGGCGCCTACGACGCTGCGCGCGTCGATCCCGAATTCATCGACGCGTTCGATCGCGACCTCGCGCATTACGTCGGTCGCCCGAGTCCGATCTATTTCGCCGAGCGTCTGACGCGCGACGTCGGCGGCGCACGCATCCTGCTCAAGCGCGAAGACCTCAACCACACCGGCGCGCACAAGATCAACAACACCATCGGCCAGGCGTTGCTCGCCAGCCGCATGGGCAAGACCCGCATCATCGCGGAGACGGGCGCCGGCCAGCACGGTGTCGCGAGCGCCACGGTCGCGGCGCGACTCGGCCTCGAATGCGTCGTCTACATGGGCGCGACCGACATCGAGCGCCAGAAGATCAACGTCTACCGCATGAAGCTGCTCGGCGCGACGGTCGTGCCGGTGAGCAGCGGCTCGGCGACGCTGAAGGACGCGCTCAACGAGGCGATGCGCGACTGGGTGACGAACGTGCGCGACACGTTCTACATCATCGGTACGGTCGCGGGCCCGGATCCGTATCCACGCATGGTGCGCGACTTCAACGCGATCGTCGGCCGCGAGGCGAGGGCGCAGATGCTCGCCGAATACGGTCGTCTCCCGGATGCGGTGACCGCCTGCGTCGGCGGCGGCAGCAACGCGATAGGCATCTTCCACGCGTTCCTCAACGATCGCGACGTGCGCCTCGTCGGTGCGGAGGCGGCGGGCGATGGCATCGATACCGGCCGCCACGCTGCGTCGCTCGCCGCGGGCCGCCCCGGCGTTCTGCATGGCAACCGCACCTACGTGATCTGCGACGACGACGGTCAGATCATCGAGACGCATTCGGTGTCGGCCGGCCTCGACTATCCGGGCGTCGGCCCCGAGCACGCGTTCCTCAAGGACACCGGCCGCGCGCAGTACGTCGGCGTCACGGATGACGAGGCACTCGCCGCGTTCCACACGCTCGCGCGCACGGAAGGCATCCTGCCGGCGCTCGAATCGAGCCACGCGATCGCGCAGGCGATGAAGCTCGCGCGCGATCTGCCGAAGGACGCGCTCGTGCTGTGCAACCTGTCCGGTCGCGGCGACAAGGATGTGCATACGATCGCTGCTCGCGACGGGTTGTCGCTATGACCTGCGCCGTGTGCCGCCGCGTCACGCGATGGCGTGGCTGAGTCGACGCGTTTTCGTCGTCCGTCAGCGGCCGGCGATTTCCTGAACCTGGATTCCTCCCGCGCCGCATCGGGCGCGAAACCAAGCGCACGCCAATCCCCATGTCCCGCATCGACACGCGTTTCGCGCAACTCAAGTCTGCCCGTCGCAAGGCACTCGTCCCGTTCGTCACCGCCGGCGATCCGTCGCTCGACGCTACCGTCCCGGTGATGCACGCGCTGGTCGCGGCGGGCGCCGACGTCATCGAGCTCGGCGTTCCGTTCTCTGACCCGATGGCCGACGGCCCCACCATCCAGCGCAGCTCCGAACGCGCGCTCGCCCGCGGTGTGGGCATCGACTACGTGATGCGCTGCGTGCGCGAGTTCCGTGAGCGCGATGCCGGGACGCCGGTCGTGTTGATGGGCTATCTCAATCCGGTCGAGATCCGCGGCCCTGGCGCATTCGCGACGCTCGCGGCGGAGTCGGGCGTCGACGGCATCCTGCTGGTCGACCTGCCGCCGGAAGAGGCGGCCGAGTTCCGCGATGCGTTCGAAGCCGCAGGTGTCGCGCTGATCCTGCTCGCGTCGCCGACGTCGTCGGATGCACGCATCAGCATGCTGCGCCGACTGGCGCGCGGCTACCTCTACTACGTCAGCTTCGCCGGAGTGACCGGGGCCGCCGATCGCCTCGACGCCCGCGCCGCGGGCGAGCGCCTGCGCGCGATCCGGTCGGGCACCGATGTTCCGGTCGTCGCCGGCTTCGGCATCAAGGACGCGGCGAGCGCTGCGGCCATGGCGGTGGACGCTGATGGGGTGGTGGTCGGCAGCGCGCTGGTCTCGGCGATCGCCGATGCGGCCGACCCTGCCGCTGCGGCACGGGCCTTCCTCGCCCCGCTGCGCGCGGCCCTCGACGCCTGACACCCGTCGCAGTCCCGCTCCGGACCGGCCTCCCGCGCGGCCGGCCGTCCCGGAGCCCTGCGCTACACTGACCCGCTGGCCGCGAGACGGCCGTTTGTCCGACAGGGGAGAGCCTCCAGCATGTCCTGGCTCAAGAAACTGATGCCGTCCGGCATCCGCACCGAAGGCACGCAGCGCCGCCGCAGCGTGCCCGAAGGTCTCTGGGAAAAGTGCGATCGCTGCGCCTCGGCGCTGTACCGCCCGGAGCTCGAGGAGAACCTCGAGGTCTGCCCGAAGTGCGGCTTCCACATGGCGATCCGCGCCCGCGCGCGCCTGGCCGCGCTGTTCGACGCCGGCAGCACCACCGAGATCGCCGCCGAACTCGGCCCGACCGACGTGCTCAAGTTCCGCGACCAGAAGAAGTACGCGGACCGCATCAAGGCCGCACAGAAGTCGACCGGCGAGCGCGATGCACTGGTCGCCATGCGCGGCACGCTGGAGGGCCGTGATCTGGTCGCCGCTTCCTTCGACTTCGCCTTCATGGGCGGGTCGATGGGTTCGGTGGTCGGCGAGCGCTTTACGCGCGCAGCCGAAACTGCGCTGGAGATCGGCTGCCCGTTCGTGAACTTCTCGGCCTCCGGCGGCGCCCGCATGCAGGAGTCGCTGTTCTCGCTGATGCAGATGGCCAAGACGTCCGCGGCGCTCGGCCGCCTGCGCGATGCGGGCCTGCCGTACATCTCCGTGCTCACGCACCCGACCACCGGCGGCGTGTCCGCGTCGTTCGCGATGCTGGGCGATCTCAACATCGCCGAACCCGAAGCGCTGATCGGCTTCGCCGGCCCGCGCGTCATCGAGCAGACCGTGCGCGAGAAGCTGCCGGAAGGCTTCCAGCGTTCGGAATTCCTGCTCGAGCACGGCGCGATCGACATGATCTGCGACCGCCGCGAGCTGCGTGAGCGCCTGTCGCACCTGCTCGCGATGATGATGAAGCAGCCCGCACCCGTGGTCGCGGTCGCATGAGTCGTCGATATTTCGGTACCGACGGCATCCGCGGCCGCGTCGGCGAAGGGGCGATCTCGGCGGACTTCGTGCTTCGTCTCGGCAACGCCTACGGCCATGCGCTGCGTGCGCACGCCCCGGCGTGGCGCAAGCCCGTCGTCATCATCGGCAAGGACACCCGCATCTCGAACTACATGTTCGAGGCGGCGCTGGAAGCAGGCCTTGTTGCCGCCGGCGTCGACGTGCAGTTGATGGGGCCGATGCCGACGCCCGCGGTCGCGCACCTGACGCGTTCGCTGCGTGCGGACGGCGGCATCGTGATCTCGGCGTCGCACAATCCGCATTACGACAACGGCATCAAGTTCTTCTCGTCGGAAGGCGAGAAGCTCGACGACGCGACCGAACTCGCGATCGAAGCCGCGCTCGAGGAACCGTTCCGCACCGTTGTGTCGGAAGAACTCGGCAAGGCGCTGCGCACGCGCGAAGCGCTGGGCCGCTACGTCGAGGCCTGCAAGGCGAGCGTGCCCCGGCGCTTCGATCTCGCCGGCATGCGCATCGTCGTCGACTGCGCGAACGGTGCGACGTACCAGGTCGCGCCGGTCGTGTTCCGTGAGCTCGGCGCGCGTGTGACCACGATCGGTGTCGAGCCGAACGGCACCAACATCAACGATGGCGTCGGCTCGACGCATCCGGAACTGCTCGCACAGACCGTGTTGGAGAAGGGTGCAGACCTCGGCATCGCATTCGATGGCGATGGCGATCGCGTGCTGTTCGTCGATAACGAAGGCCGCGTGCGCGACGGCGACGATCTGATCTACATCCTCGCCACCGACTGGCAGGCCAATGGGCGCCTGCGTGGTCCGGTGGTCGGCACACTGATGAGCAACTTCGGGCTCGAGCAAGCGCTCGGCCAGCGCGGCATCAATTTCCTGCGCGCCAAGGTCGGCGATCGCTACGTGCACCAGCAACTCGTCGCGCACGAAGGCGTGCTGGGCGGCGAGGCGTCGGGTCATCTGCTGTGCCTGGATCGTGTCAGCACCGGCGACGGCATCGTCAGCGCGCTGCAGGTGCTGGAGGTGCTCGGCCGACGCGGCATCAAGCTGTCACAGGCGCTGGAAGGCCTGCGTCGCGTGCCGCAGAAGACGATCAATGTGCGTTGCGCTGCGGGCGCAAGGCCGGTCGAGACGGATAGCGTGAAAGCCGCGCTGGCCGACGCGCAGCAGGCGGTCTCGGGTCGCGGGCGTGCCTTCCTGCGTCCGTCCGGCACCGAGCCGGTCGTGCGCGTGACCGTGGAGGCCGACGACGACGCACTCGTCGACGCCACGCTCGAGCGCCTCGCCGCCGCCGTGCGCGCTGCGGCCGCCTGATTTCGATCAAATCGACGAGGCCCGCAGTGGTGCACACTGCCGGCGCGAACAGAGAAACGACATGAGCCAGATTCCGACCCTCGACATCCAGCGCTTCGATGATCCCGCGCAGCGCGACGCCTTCGTCGCCGAGCTCGGCGCAACCTATCGCGAATGGGGCTTCGCCGGCATTCGCAACCATGGCATTTCGCAGCAGCTCATCGACGACGCCTACCGCGTGTTCGCCGAGTTCTTCGCGCTGCCGGACGAGGTCAAGCGCAAGTACCACGTTCCGGGTGGTGGCGGTGCGCGTGGTTATACGCCGTTCGGGATCGAGACCGCGAAGGGCGCGCAGCACTTCGATCTCAAGGAGTTCTTCCACATCGGCCGCGAGATTGCGCGCGATTCGAAGTACGCCGATGTCATGCCGGCGAACGTGTGGCCGACCGAAATTGCGGAGTTCCGCGACGTCGGCTATCGCCTGTACACGGCGCTGGACGATCTCGGCTCACGCATGCTGTCGGCGCTCGCCCTGCACATCGGCCTGCCGGGCGACTACTTCGTCAACGTGACGAACCAGGGCAACTCAATCCTTCGCCCGATCCACTATCCGCCGATCACCACGCCCGACGTGCCGAACGTCCGCGCCGGTGCGCACGAGGACATCAACCTGATCACCCTGCTCGTCGGTGCGAGCGCGGCGGGTCTGGAGGTGTTGTCGCGCAAGGGCGAGTGGATTCCGTTCACCGCGCAGGCCGACACGATCGTCGTGAACATCGGCGACATGCTGCAGCGCCTGACGAACCACGTGTATCCGTCGACGACGCACCGCGTGACCAATCCGCCGGGCGAGAAGGCGCGTCAGCCGCGCTATTCGACGCCGTTCTTCCTGCATCCGAATCCGGATTTCGTGATCGACGTGCTGCCGTCCTGCGTGACTGCGGACAACCCGAGTCGCTACCCGGAGTCGATCACCGCGCAGGGCTACCTCGAAGAGCGGTTGCGTGAGATCAAGCTCAAGTAAGCATTTGTGAAAAACCCGGCCTCGGCCGGGTTTTTTTTGCCGTGTGTTGCGACGCTCGTGACTCACGCCATCCAGAAGAACACGGCGGCCATGCGCTTGGTCTCAAGCGTGCGGCCCCAGTACTTCGTCGCGCTGTGGATGATGTTGGCGCGATATACGAGCAGGCGGTTGTAGCGATGCGGCACTGCGACGTCCTCGACGAAGCTGCCGTCGGCGACGAAACGCGTGCCGAGTGCTTCGACGAGGTTGTTGTGCGGCGGCATCACCGAATTGCCGCCGAGCTGGCCCGTTGGCAGACGCTGCCGGAAGAAGCTGGTGCCGCAGTCGTCCGGCACTTTCGGATTGAGATAGAGCACCGCCGCATAGCGACAGAGTGCGCGCGAATCCGTGTGCGGACGCACTTCGCCTTCGTTGTCACCAACAGCCTGGATGCAGTTGTGGTTGAGCGTCGTGCCATCCGGTGACGTCTGCACCCACAGTTTCGATGCGCCCGTGAGCGCCTTCACGCGCGCTTCGACGATCGCGAGTTCCTCCGGCTCCAGCCCCGGCATGATCCGCGCGCCAGGCCAGCTCTCCTCGCGATGCGGCCAGCCCAGCGTCCAGTCCTCCCGGGCGAGCGCGCGTCCGCGCACACGGTCGGGATCCGGAAGCATGTCGTCGACGATCCAGTAATCGCGGCCCTCCGTTGGTTTGCGGTAGGGCAGGGTCGGCAGACGGGCGAGGGTCGGGCGCATCGTCCGACTATACCGGCGGCAGCGGGCGTACCCGCACGCCGGCAGCGGCGAGTGCATCACGCCACGCAAGCCGTTTCGTTTCAGTCGGGATCGAGCGGTTCGCCGGACTGGTCGACGGCAACCGCACGAGCGCGACATCGGCCGGAACGATGGTGTCGGGCAGCTGGCGTCGAAACGTCGTTTCCGCCGTCGCACCGTTGAACAGCACCGCTCGCAGCTTCGTATGTGTCGCGAAGAACGTCGCGAAGTCGTTGGCGACGGCGCCGCGGATCGCGCTGTCCAAGCTGCCTTCGCGCTCGCAAGCGCCGATCACGTCCCAGAGTGCGATGCCGGCGTCGCGCAGATGCTGCACGCGGACGTCGTACGGCAAGACCGGTGACGCGCCCACGAGATCGCCCATGAACGTCCAGAACAGGTTCTGTGGATGCGCGTAGTAGCGCGCCGCGCGCAGCGACGCACCACCCGGCATGCTGCCGAGCACAAGTGCGCAGGCCTCGGGATTCTCGATCGGCGGCAGTCCGTGAAGTCGGGTCATGGTCCGGTGGCGCGGCGCCTGGGCTAGACTTTCACGCCGAATTTTCTAGGGGAACACGCGATGCGTCGTCGAATCGTCGCTGGAAACTGGAAGCTGCACGGAGACCGTGCGTTCGCGAAATCGCTGCTGGACGCGATCGTCGCCGAAGCTGCGCCGACCGGCGTGGAACGCGTGATCCTGCCGCCGCTGCCGTATCTGGGCGAGCTGGCGGAGCGCTACGGCGCGCACGGGCTCGCGTTTGGTGCGCAAGACGTCAGCGCGAACGAGAAGGGCGCGTACACGGGCGAAGTGTCGGCTGCGATGCTGCTCGATGTCGGCGCCGTCTATGGCCTGGTCGGCCATTCCGAACGCCGCCAGTACCACCACGAATCGAACGAGCTCGTCGCTCGCAAGTTCCGCGCCGCAAAGGCCGCCGGCCTGGTGCCGATCCTGTGCGTTGGCGAGACGCTCGAAGACCGTGAAGCCGGTCGCACCTGGTGGCGCCTGGAGCAGCAGCTCGAGCCGCTGCTGGACGGCACGGGCGTTGCGGACCTGGAGGGCGCGGTCGTGGCCTATGAGCCTGTCTGGGCGATCGGCACCGGCCGCACCGCCACGCCGGAGCAGGCCCAGGAGATCCACGCCTTCATTCGTGGCGAGATTTCGCAGCGCGATGCTAGAATCGCCGGCTCGCTGCCGATCCTGTACGGCGGCAGCGTCAAGGCCGACAACGCGGGCGAGCTCTTCGCACAGCCCGACGTCGACGGCGGACTGGTCGGAGGCGCATCGCTGAAGGCCGACGACTTCCTGGCGATCGCGCGAGCGGCCGCCCACTGAGCTTCCACGGGGCTGTGCCCATGCTGCTGTTCCTGAACATCATCTACGTGCTGCTGGCGGTCGCGATGATCGCGCTGATCCTCATGCAGCGTGGCGCGGGCGCGCAGGCCGGCTCCGGTTTCGGCGGCGGCGCGTCGGGCACCGTCTTCGGCGCGCGCGGTTCGGCCAACTTCCTGTCGAAGTCGACGAAGTGGCTCGCAGTCGTGTTCTTCGTGCTGAGCCTGCTCATCTCGTGGGAAGTCTCGCGCAGCGCACGCAAGCCCGACGCCGACACCGGCGGCAGCATCATGGCGCAGGTGCCGAATGCGCCCGCGTCGAACGGTGGCGCGATTCCGAATGCACCGACCGGTGCGGTTCCGGCGGCGCCGAGCGCCATTCCGGCCGCGCCTGCTCCTGTGCAGTCGGCGCCTGCGAGCACGACGCCCGCACAGCCCGCGTCGGCGCCCGCAACGACGCCACCGAATACGACGTCACCTGCTGGTTAAAAGTCGTAATTCAGTTACAATGCGCTGCTCCGGTACGGAACGCTGGAGTGGGTCGACAACGACCCGATGAACACGTCGTGGATGACACGTTTTTGCCCAGGTGGCGGAATTGGTAGACGCACTACCTTGAGGTGGTAGCGACTTAGGTCGTGGGGGTTCGAGTCCCCCCTTGGGCACCACACCGCAGAATCCCCCGGCCGCGATGGTCCGGGGAGTCGAAAGCGCGCCGCGCGGCCTCCGCCGGCCCGCCGCGCGAGAACAGAGAGAACACGAGTGCTGGCCGAATATCTGCCGACCCTGCTGTTCCTGATCGTCGCCGGCGGTATCGGCGTCGCCTTGATCATCGTCGGACGCTTCCTCGGGCCCAAGCGCCCGACGGTCGAGAAGCTGCTGCCCTACGAAAGCGGCTTCAACGCGTTCGAAGACGCGCGCATGCAGTTCAACGTGCGCTACTACCTGATCGCGATCATCTTCATCGTCTTCGATCTGGAGATCGCGTTCGTCTTCCCGTGGGCGCTCGTGTTCCGGGAACTCGGGCCGTTCGGCCTCGTCGAGATGGGCACCTTCCTCGCACTACTGGTGATCGGTTTCGCCTACGTGTGGAAGAAGGGCGCCCTGGAGTGGGAGTGAGGCGGCCGTCGCCATGAAGAGTATTTCCGACCTCATGTTCAATCCGCTGCCCGAAGGGCGGCTGGACGACATCCTGCTGCCGGAGGCCGACAACCCGGTCATGCAGCAGGGTTTCGTGACGACGAACCTCGACACGCTGTGGAACTGGGCGCGCACCGGCTCGATGTGGCCGATGACGTTCGGTCTCGCGTGCTGCGCGGTCGAAATGATGCACGCGGGTGCCGCGCGCATCGACCTCGATCGCTACGGTGTCGTGTTCCGGCCATCGCCGCGCCAGTCCGACGTGATGATCGTGGCGGGCACGCTGGTCAACAAGATGGCGCCGGCGCTGCGCCGCGTCTACGACCAGATGCCCGACCCGAAGTGGGTCATTTCGATGGGCAGCTGCGCCAACGGCGGCGGTTACTACCACTACTCGTATTCGGTCGTGCGCGGTTGTGATCGCATCGTACCGGTCGACATCTACGTGCCGGGCTGCCCGCCGACGGCCGAAGCGCTGACCTACGGCATCCTGCAGCTGCAGAAGAAGATCCGTCGCGGCACCAATTTCGGTGAGCAGCCGCAGGGCGTGCGCGCATGAGCGCTGCGATCGAAGCTGTCGAGCCCGTTCTCGCCGCGCGACTGCGCGAACGCTTCACAGATGGCGTGGTGACGGTCGCGCTGCCGCGCGGCGAAGTCACGCTGGAGGTTCCGCACGACGCATGGCTGGCCGCATCGCGCGCGTTGCGCGACGAGTTCGGCTTCGAGCAGCTCGTCGATCTCTGCGGTGTCGACTACCTGAGCTACGGCAGCGACGAGTGGGATACCGAGGTGTCCTCGGAAGGATTCTCGCGCGGCGTCGAGGGGAAGGGCGCCGGTCGTTTCGTGTGGGGCGAGCAGCCGAACGGCGCGACCATCGCGCCCGAGCGTCGCTACGCCGTCGTCGCCCATCTGCTCTCCGTGCAGCACAACCTACGCCTTCGCGTGCGCACCTTCGCACCGGATGACGCGGTGCCCGCCGTCGCTTCGCTCGTGTCCGTCTGGCCCGGTGTGAACTGGTTCGAGCGCGAGGCGTTCGACCTGTACGGCATCGTGTTCGACGACCACCCGGATCTGCGCCGCATCCTCACGGACTACGGCTTCGTCGGTCATCCGTTCCGCAAGGATTTCCCGCTGATCGGCAACGTCGAAGTGCGGTACGACGCCGAGCGTCGCCGCGTCGTCTACCAGCCGGTCACGATCGAGCCGCGCGTCGGCGTGCCGCGTGTCATCCGTGACGACGCACGCTATGCGACCGCGTCCGGCGAAGCCGCGCAGCGCGCGGAGGTGAAGAAGTGAGCGCCCAGGTTCTTCCCGCCGACATCGCCGGCACGGCGACGCCGGAGATCCGCAACTACACGCTGAACTTCGGCCCGCAGCATCCGGCGGCGCACGGCGTGTTGCGTCTGATCCTCGAGATGGACGGCGAAGTCGTGCGTCGCGCGGATCCGCACATCGGTCTGCTGCATCGCGGCACCGAGAAGCTCGCGGAATCCAAGCCATTCAACCAGTCGGTGCCGTACATGGACCGCTTGGACTACGTTTCGATGATGTGCAACGAGCACGCCTACGTGCTCGCCATCGAACGACTCCTCGGCATTGAAGCTCCGGAACGCGCGCAGTGGATCCGGACGATGTTCGACGAGATCACGCGCATCCTGAACCACCTGATGTGGATCGGGTCGAACGCGCTCGATCTCGGCGCAATGGCGGTGTTCCTGTATGCGTTCCGCGAGCGCGAAGAGCTCATGGACGTGTACGAGGCGGTGTCGGGTGCGCGCATGCACGCCGCGTACTACCGTCCCGGTGGCGTGTACCGCGACCTTCCGGATCGCATGTCGAAGTATCGCGAGTCGCCGTGGCGCAAGGGCAATTCGCTGAAGCGCTTCAACGAGTCGCGCGAAGGCACGATGCTCGATTTCATCGAGGCCTTCACTCGCGACTTCCCGACGCGTGTCGACGAGTACGAGACGCTGCTGACCGACAACCGCATCTGGAAGCAGCGCACCGTCGGCATCGGCGTGGTCTCGCCCGAAGACGCGTACGCGTGGGGCATGACCGGCCCGATGATCCGGGGCTCGGGCATTGCGTGGGACCTGCGCAAGACGCAGCCCTACGCGCGCTACGACCAGGTCGAGTTCGACATCCCGGTCGGCAAGACCGGCGACTGCTATGACCGCTATCTCGTCCGCGTGGCCGAAATGCGCGAGTCGAACCGCATCATCCAGCAGTGCGTGAAGTGGCTGAAGGCCAATCCTGGTCCCGTGATCGTCGACAACTTCAAGGTCGCGCCGCCCAAGCGCGAAGAGATGAAGGACGACATGGAAGCCCTCATCCACCACTTCAAGTTGTTCTCGGAAGGCTATTGCGTGCCGGCCGGCGAAACCTATGCGGCGGTGGAAGCGCCCAAGGGCGAGTTCGGCGTGTACCTGGTTTCCGACGGTGCGAACAAGCCATTCCGCTGCAAGCTCCGCGCGCCGGGCTTTGCGCACCTTTCCTCGATGGACGCGATCGTCAAGGGCCACATGCTGGCCGACGTGGTCGCGATGATCGGCACCTACGACGTCGTTTTCGGCGAGATCGACCGCTGAGTCGATCGCTGGAGCAAGCACTGCAATGAAAGCCACCGGCAACTTCGAAGCCTGCCAGAACGTCGACCCCGCGGTCGCGTTGAGCGATGCCACGCGCGCGCACATCGACCATTGGTTGTCGAAGTTCCCCACGGACCGTCGCCGCTCGGCGGTGCTGCAGGGCCTGCACGCCGCGCAGGAGCAGAACGGCGGCTGGCTGTCGGACGAGCTGATCGCTGCGGTCGCGAAGTACATCGGCATTCCGCCGGTGTGGGCGTACGAAGTGGCCAGCTTCTACTCGATGTTCGAAACCGAGAAGGTCGGCCGTCATAACGTCGCGTTCTGCACCAACATCAGCTGCTGGCTCAACGGCGCGCAGGAACTGGTCGAGCACGCCGAGAAGAAGCTCGGCTGCAAGCTCGGCGAATCGACCGCCGATGGCCGCGTCTACCTGAAGCGCGAAGAGGAATGCCTCGCCGCCTGCTGTGGTGCGCCGGTCGTCGTCATCAATGGGCATTACCACGAGAAGCTCGACGCCGCGAAGGTGGACGAGCTGCTCAACGGGTTGGAGTAATCGCGCGATGGCGCACTCGCACCACGACTATTCCAAGGGCTACGGCCCCGTCGGCCCGGCGCCGCAGGAGCACAACGTCGTCTACACGACGCTGCACTTCGATACGCCGTGGTCGTACGACAACTACCTGAAGACCGGCGGTTACAGCGCCTGGCGCAAGATCCTCACCG
Organism: Lysobacter sp. TY2-98; assembly: GCF_003367355.1. Classification (NCBI taxonomy): domain Bacteria; kingdom Pseudomonadati; phylum Pseudomonadota; class Gammaproteobacteria; order Lysobacterales; family Lysobacteraceae; genus Lysobacter; species Lysobacter sp. TY2-98. The sequence continues at coordinate 1,327,662 of NZ_CP031413.1, read as the reverse complement.
AGAAGATCGAGCCGGCGGCGGTGATCGAGATGGTCAAGCAGTCGGGTCTGCGCGGCCGCGGCGGCGCGGGCTTCCCGACCGGTCTCAAGTGGTCCTTCATGCCGAAGGGTCCGGGCCAGAAGTACATCCTCTGCAACTCCGACGAATCGGAGCCGGGCACGGCGAAGGATCGCGACATCCTGCGCTATAACCCGCACGCGGTCGTCGAGGGCATGGCGATCGCCTGTTACGCGACGGGTTCGACCGCGGCATATAACTATTTGCGCGGTGAGTTCCATCACGAGCCGTTCGAGCATTTCGAGCAGGCGCTGAAGGAAGCGTACGAGAACGGTTGGCTGGGCAAGAACGTGCTCGGCAGCGGCATCGACGTCGACATCTACGGCGCGCTCGGCGCCGGCGCCTATATCTGTGGCGAAGAAACAGCGCTGATGGAATCGCTCGAAGGCAAGAAGGGCCAGCCACGCTACAAGCCGCCGTTCCCGGCGAACTTCGGCCTCTACGGCAAGCCGACGACGATCAACAACACCGAGACCTATGCGTCCGTGCCGGCGATCATCCGCAACGGCGCGGAGTGGTTCGCGAACCTCGGCAAGCCGAACAATGGCGGTCCGAAGGTGTTCTCGGTGTCGGGCCACGTCGCCAATCCGGGCAACTTCGAGATCCGTCTGGGCACGCCGTTCGCCGAGCTGCTGCAGATGGCCGGCGGTGTGCGCGGCGGTCGCAAGCTGAAGGCGGTGATCCCGGGCGGTTCGTCGATGCCGGTGCTGCCGGGCGACACGATGATGTCGCTGACGATGGATTACGACGCCATCCAGAAGGCCGGTTCGGGCCTCGGCTCGGGCGCGGTCATCGTGATGGACGAAACGACCTGCATGGTGCGCGCCTGCCAGCGTATCGCACGCTTCTATTTCAAGGAGTCCTGCGGCCAGTGCACGCCGTGCCGCGAAGGCACCGGCTGGATGTACCGCATGCTCACGCGCATCGTGAACCGTGAAGCGACGATGGACGACCTGCAGATGCTGCGCGCCGCCGCGGGCCAGATCGAAGGCCACACCATCTGCGCGTTCGGCGAAGCCGCCGCGTGGCCGGTGCAGGGCTTCCTGCGCCACTACTGGCATGAATTCGAATACGCGATCGTCAACAAGCGCTTCCTCGTCGACGACGAAGCCGCGGGCACGGTCGTGACGCAGCAGGTGGCCGCATGAGCGCCCAGCCCGTGAACCCGAGCCTGCCGCCGGATCACGTCACGGTCTTCATCGACGGTGTCGAGATGGCCGCGCCGAAGGGATCGATGATCATCCATGCCGCCGACAAGGCCGGCATCCCGATCCCGCGTTTCTGCTACCACGACAAGCTCAGCGTCGCGGCGAATTGCCGCATGTGCCTGGTCGAAGTCGAGAAGATGCCGAAGCCGGCGCCGGCCTGCGCCACGCCGGTGATGGATGGCATGAAGGTCGTGACGCGCAGCGAGAAGGCGCTCAAGTCGCAGCGCAACGTGATGGAGTTCCTGCTGATCAACCATCCGCTCGACTGCCCGATCTGCGACCAGGGCGGCGAGTGCGAGCTGCAGGACCTGTCGATGGGCTACGGCCGATCGATCTCGCGGTTCTCCGAGCGCAAGCGCACGGTGCCGGACGAGGACATCGGTCCGCTGGTCGCGACCGAGATGACGCGTTGCATCCAGTGCACGCGCTGTGTGCGTTTCACCGCCGAAGTCGCGGGTACGTACGAGCTCGGCGGAATGTACCGCGGCGAGAACCTGCAGATCGGTACGTACGACGGCAAGCCGTTGACGACCGAGCTGTCGGGCAACGTCATCGACGTCTGTCCGGTCGGCGCGTTGACCAACAAGGTATTCCAGTTCAAGGCGCGTCCGTGGGAACTGATGGCGCGCGAGTCGCTCGGTTATCACGACGCGCTCGGCAGCAACCTGTTCCTGCACGTGCGCCGCGGCGAAGTGCTGCGCAGCGTTCCGCGCGACAACGACGCCGTGAACGAGTGCTGGCTGTCCGACCGCGACCGTTATTCGCACCAGGGCCTGTACGCCGCGGATCGCGCAACGCGTCCGATGGTGAAGGAAGCGGGCGAGTGGCGTGAGGTGTCGTGGGAGCAGGCGCTCGCACGCGCTGCGCAGATCCTGCGCGACAACGGCGCGGACGAGCTCGGCATGCTGGTGCATCCGTCGACCTCGAACGAGGAGGGCGCGCTGCTTGCGCGTCTTGCCGAAGCGCTCGGCACCGGCAATGTCGATCACCGCATTGCGCAGGTCGATCTGTCCGACGCCGCGGTCGCTGAAACCTTCGCGATGCCGGTTGCCGATATCGAAAAGGCCTCGACGATCGTCATCGTCGGTTCGAACATCCGTCATGAGCTGCCGCTCGTCCATGCGCGCTTGCGCAAGGCGTGGACGCGTGGCGCGAAGATCCACGTCGTCAATCCGGTCGATTTCGACTTCACGTTCGAACTCGCCGGCAAGCAGATCGTTGCGCCGTCGCGCATTGCCGATGCGCTCGGCGACGCCTCGCTGCGTGATGCGCTGAGCGGCGCCACGTCCGCCGCCATCATCGTCGGTGCGATCGCCGAGAACGGCCCGCACGCCGCGCGTATCCGCGCCGCCGCGCGCCAGCTCGCCGATGCGACGGGTGCGAAGCTCTGCCGCGTGCCGCAGGGCGCGAATGCGGTGGGCCTGACCCGTCATGGCGTGCTCCCGACCTCGCGCGACGCGCAGGCGATGCTTGCCGATGCGCGTTCGGCCTACGTGATCTACGGCATCGAGCCGGGCCTGGACTTCGCCGACACCGCGAAGGCGATGACCGCGCTCAACGGTGCACAGGTCGTGGCGTTCAGCCATTTCGCTTGCGAGTCGACCCGTGCGATCGCCGACGTGATCCTGCCGATCGGCCTGCTGCCGGAAATCGATGCAACGCTCACGAATCTCGACGGTCGCGAACAGTCGACGATCGCCGGCGGCAAGCTACCCGATCAGGCGCGCGCCGGCTGGCGAGTGCTGCGTGCGCTGGCGACCGAACTTGGTGCGCCGGGATTCGAGTTCGTCGACCTCGCCGGTGCGCGCGCGTCGATCGCACCGCGCAACGTCAATGTGGCGGCTGGTCGTGCGCCGGAAGCGGGGCAGGGCGGTTTCGAACTCGCCGTGTCGCCAGCCATCTATCGCGTCGATGCCGTCGTGCGTCGTGCGCCGGCGCTGCAATCGCATCCGCTCAACCATGCGCCGCGTGCGTACGTGAACCCGCAGGACGCCCAGTCGCTCGGCCTCGAACACGGTTCGGTCGGTCGCTTCGCGGTCGCTGCGGGCTCGGCCAAGTTGCCGGTCGAGGTCAGCGCGAAGGTCGCGGCGGGCACGATCCATATCGAAGGCGGTCACGGCGCGACGGCGCCGCTGGGCACCGCGCGCGTCGACGCCGGGAGGGCCTGACGGATGTTGCACGAGCGCATTGACGCGGTGCATGGCTGGTTCGACGGGCTCGGTCCCGCTGGAACCGTCGCGTGGATCGTCCTGAAGATCCTGTTGATCGCCATGCCGGTGATCATCTCGGTCGCGTTCTATGTCGTCTGGGAGCGCAAGCTCATCGGCTGGATGCACGTGCGCCGCGGTCCGATGTACGTCGGCATGGGCGTGCTGCAGGCGTTCGCGGACGTCTTCAAGCTCCTGTTCAAGGAAGTCATCCAACCCGTGCGCGCCGACAAGGTGCTGTACGTGCTCGCGCCGCTGATCGGCCTTGCACCGGCTTTCGCGGCGTGGGCGGTAGTGCCTTTCGACGCGAAGCTGGTTCTGGCCGACGTCAATGCGGGCCTGCTGTATCTGCTCGCGATGACCTCGCTCGGCGTGTACGGCATCATCCTCGCGGGCTGGGCATCGAACTCGAAGTACGCGTTCCTTGGCGCGATGCGTTCCGCCGCGCAGGTGGTGTCGTACGAGATCGCGATGGGTTTCGCGCTCGTCGGCGTGTTGATCGCAGCGGGCAGCCTCAACCTTTCGGAGATCGTGCGCGCTCAGTCCGGTAACGCGGGTCTGTTCGAGTGGTTCATGTGGCCGCTGATGCCGCTGTTCGTCGTCTACTTCATCTCGGGCGTGGCTGAAACCAACCGCGCGCCGTTCGACGTCGTGGAGGGCGAATCGGAAATCGTCGCCGGCCACATGGTCGAGTACTCGGGTTCGCAGTTCGCGCTGTTCTTCCTTGCCGAATACGCGAACATGATCCTCGTCAGCTTCCTGACGGCGATCTTCTTCCTCGGCGGCTGGCTCAGTCCGTTCCAGGGTCTCGGCATCCCGTTCCTGTCGGTGGATGGCTGGTGGTGGTTGCTGATCAAGGTGTTCTTCTTCGCCAGCGCCTTCATCTGGTTCCGCGCGTCGTTTCCGCGCTACCGCTACGACCAGATCATGCGACTCGGCTGGAAGGTCTTCATCCCGTTGACCATCGCGTGGATCTGCGTGACCGCGCTGATGGCCTATTACGGCGTCTTCGTGCCCTACAAGTGACGGACGCCCGGATCCCATGAATCGCATCACGTCCTACTTCAAGAGCCTGCTGCTCCTCGAGCTGATGCAGGGCCTGTGGCTGACGCTGAAGTACCTCTTCAAGCCGAAGTACACGGTCATGTACCCGATGGAGAAGATGCCGCAGTCGAACCGCTTCCGCGGCATCCATGCGCTGCGTCGCTATGCCAACGGCGAAGAGCGCTGCATCGCGTGCAAGCTGTGCGAGGCGGTGTGCCCGGCGCTGGCGATCACGATCGATTCCGAGAAGCGCGCCGACGGCACCCGCCGCACGACGCGCTACGACATCGACCTGTTCAAGTGCATCTTCTGCGGCTTCTGCGAGGAGTCGTGCCCGGTGGACTCGATCGTCGAGACGCACGTGCTCGAGTACCACTTCGACACGCGCGGCCAGAACGTCGTGACCAAGCCGCAGCTGCTGGCGATCGGTGACCGGCTCGAGAGCGAGCTCGCCGAACGTCGCGCCGCCGACGCCGCTTACCGCTGAGGCCGCCATGGACTTCGCGCAGATCGCTTTCCTTCTCTTCGCAGCCACGGCCACCGTCGCCGCGGGTGCCGTCATCACGATGCGCAACCCGGTGCATGCCGTGCTGTGCCTGGTGTTGACGTTCTTCTCCGTGGCCTGCACGTGGATCGTCGCCGGCGCCGAGTTCCTCGGCATCGCGCTGATCCTCGTCTACGTCGGCGCGGTGATGGTGCTCTTCATGTTCGTGGTGATGATGCTCGACATCGACGTCGAGCCATTGCGCAAGCATTTCGTGCGCTTCCTGCCGGTCGGCCTGGTCGTCGCGGTCGTCATGCTGGTCGAGATCTTCACGCTGATCGGCGTCCGCGCGCATATGGCGTCCGGCTTGCCCGCCAACGCTGCCGCGGGTACGGATGTGCCCAACACCGTGTGGCTGGCCCGCACCCTGTTCACCGATTTCCTGCTCCCGTTCGAGGTCGCTGCGGTGATCCTGACCATCGCGGTCGTAGCGGCGGTCATGCTGACTCTGCGTCCCCGCGGCGGCGTGCGCACGCAGGATCCCGCTTGGCAGGCGAGTGTTCGTGCGACCGATCGCGTGCGCATGGTGCGCATGGACGCGGTGCGCCCGACGCAAGCGACGCCGGCAGAGCCCCCCGGAGGTGACGCATGAATCCGTTGATGGCGCAGGGCATCACGCTCGGTCACTACCTCGCGCTCGGCGCGGTGCTGTTCTGCATCGCTGTCGCCGGCATCTTCCTCAACCGCCGCAACATCATCGTGCTCCTGATGTCGATCGAGCTGATGCTGCTGTCGGTGAACGTGAATTTCGTCGGGTTCTCCCGGCAACTCGGCGATGCGTCGGGTCAGGTGTTCGTCTTCTTCATCCTGACCGTCGCAGCGGCCGAAGCCGCCATCGGCCTGGCGATCCTCGTCACGCTGTTCCGCAACCGGCGCACGATCAACGTCGCCGAAGTCGATTCGCTGAAGGGTTGATCCGATGCCCGGTGTGGAACACGCCCTCTCCAAGTCCATCCTCGTCGCGATCGTCCTCGCGCCGCTGATCGGCTCGATCGTCGCCGGCCTGTTCGGCCGGAAGATCGGCCGCGCCGGCGCGCACTGGGTGACGATTCTCGGTGTCGCGACCAGCTGCGTGCTGTCGATAGGCGTGCTGTGGACGCTGGTGCATCACGGTGCGCCGCCGTTCAACGAGAACCTGTACACGTGGTTCGACATCGGTGGCCTGCAGGCGAACGTCGGCTTCATGGTCGACCGCCTGACCGCGATGATGATGGTCGTCGTCACCTTCGTGTCGCTGCTCGTGCACATCTACACGATTGGCTACATGGAGGAAGATCCGGGCTACCAGCGATTCTTCAGCTACATCTCGCTGTTCACTTTCTCCATGCTCATGCTGGTCATGAGCAACAACTTCCTGCAGCTGTTCTTCGGCTGGGAAGCGGTGGGCCTGGTCTCTTACCTGCTGATCGGCTTCTGGTTCAAGAAGCCGACCGCGGTGTTCGCGAACCTCAAGGCGTTCCTCGTCAACCGCGTCGGCGACTTCGGCTTCCTGCTGGGCATCGCGCTGGTCCTGTTCGCGTTCGGCTCGCTCGACTACGGCACCGTGTTCGCGCGCGCGCCCATCGCCACGGGCCATCTGCTGGGCGACCTGTTCAACCATCCGGGCGCGACCTCGGGCATGTGGTCGTGGTCGATCATGACCGTCGCCTGCATCTGCCTGTTCATTGGCGCGATGGGCAAGTCGGCGCAGGTGCCGCTGCACGTATGGCTGCCCGATTCGATGGAAGGCCCGACGCCGATCTCGGCGCTGATCCACGCGGCGACGATGGTGACCGCCGGCATCTTCATGGTGGCGCGCATGTCGCCGCTGTTCGAGATGAGCCAGACGGCGCTGAACTTCGTGCTCTTCATTGGCGCGACGACGGCATTCTTCACCGGCCTGATCGGCATGGTGCAGTACGACATCAAGCGCGTCGTCGCGTACTCGACGCTGTCGCAGCTCGGTTACATGACGGTGGCGCTCGGTGTCTCCGCATACTCGACCGCCGTGTACCACCTGATGACGCACGCGTTCTTCAAGGCGCTGCTGTTCCTCGCCGCGGGCTCCGTGATCATCGGCATGCACCACGAGCAGGACATGCGGAAGATGGGTGGCCTGCGCAAGTACATGCCGATCACCTACTGGACCAGCCTGATCGGCACGCTCGCGCTGGTGGCGACGCCGTTCTTCAGCGGCTTCTACTCGAAGGACATGATCATCGAGGCGGCCAAGTTCGCGGCCGAACATCGCGAAGGGCTGATCCCGAAGTATGCGTACTGGTGCGTGCTGCTCGGCGCCTTCGTGACGTCGTTCTACAGCTTCCGCCTGCTGTACATGACGTTCCACGGCAAGGAGCGTTTCCGCGACGCGTCGCCGTCGGACGCGCACCACAACGTCGACGCGCATGCCGAGGGTTCGCAGACGCTGCACGAGCCGCTGCATGACGACGACCACGGTCATCACGACGATCACGGTCATGGCCACCACGGCCCGGTTGAGCCGCACGAGTCGCCGTGGGTCGTCACCGTCCCGCTGATCTTGCTCGCGATTCCGTCGGCGCTGATCGGGTTCTTCACCGCGGGTCCCATGCTGTTCGGTACGGACTGGACCGGCCACGTGAAGCAGTTCCCGTTCTTCATGGGCGCGATCGACCTGCAGGCCGCACGCGACACGATGGCGGAGATCGGCAAGGCGGACTGGCACGGCCCCGTCGCACTGGCGTTGCATGGATTCCTGGCGCCGGCGTTCTGGCTGACGCTCGCGGGATTCCTGCTCGCCACCGTCATGTACTGGTGGAAGCCCGAACTCGCCGATCGTGCACGCCGCATGTTCTCGTGGCCGGTGCGCGTGCTCGAGAACAAGTACGGCTTCGACAACCTCTGGATCGACGGCTTCGCCGGCGGCGGCATCGGCCTCGGTCGCGTGTCGCGTCTGTTCGATTCGACAGTGATCGATGGCGTCGTCGTTAACGGCAGCGCCCGACTGGTCGATGTGGTCGCGCGCGTCACGCGCCGACTGCAGTCCGGCTACCTCTACCACTACGCGTTCGCGATGATCGTCGGCCTGATTCTGCTTCTGGCCTACCTCATCCGCGGCTGGCACTGACCCGAGGGATCGCGACGTGAGCCCCGAGCCCTTGAACGGGACCTTCCCCTTGCTGAGCCTCCTCATCTGGCTGCCGATCCTGGCCGGCTTCATCACGCTCGCCTTCGGCAACGCGCGTCCGAACGCGGCCCGCTGGTTCGCCGTCGCGAGCTCGGTCGTCGTGCTTGCGCTCACCGTGCCGCTGTTCACCGGTTTCGATTTCTCGAATCCCGGCATGCAGTTCGAGGAAGCGCGCGTCTGGATCGCCGCCTACGACATCCAGTACCACCTCGGCACCGACGGCATCTCCGCAGCGCTGATCGCACTCACGACGTTCACGTCCGTGCTGGTGCTGATCGGCGCATGGGGTTCGGTCGACGAACGCGTGAGCCAGTACTACGCCGCGTTCCTGATCCTCGAAGGCCTGATGATCGGCGTGTTCGCCGCGCTGGACTCGATGCTCTTCTATGTCTTCTTCGAAGGCATGTTGATTCCGATGTTTCTGATCATCGGTGTGTGGGGCGGCCCGCGCCGCATCTACGCGTCGATCAAGTTCTTCCTGTACACGTTCCTCGGCTCGCTGTTCATGCTGGTCGGGCTGATCTACCTGTACCTCAAGGGCGGTAGCTGGCAGCTCGCGGACATGTACGCGCTGCCGCTGACCATGAAGGAACAGACCTGGTTGTTCTTCGCGTTCTTCATCGCGTTCGCGGTGAAAGTGCCGATGTTCCCGGTGCACACGTGGTTGCCGGACGCGCACGTCGAAGCGCCGACGGCGGGTTCCGTCGTGCTGGCGGCGATCATGCTGAAGATCGGCGGATACGGCTTCCTGCGCTTCGCGCTGCCGATCGTTCCGGACGCGAGCTGGGCGTGGGCCTGGTTGCCGCTGGCGCTGAGCGTGATCGCGGTGGTGTATGTCGGCCTCGTCGCCCTGGCGCAGGACGACATGAAGAAGCTGATCGCGTATTCGTCGATCTCGCACATGGGCTTCGTCACCATCGGCACGTTCATCGCGCTGAGCCTCGTGCGCGAGAACGGAAACGCGACCGGCGCGGAACTCGGCCTGCAGGGCGCGATGGTGCAGATGATCAGCCACGGCTTCGTGTCGGGCGCGATGTTCAGCTGCGTCGGCGTGCTGTACGACCGCATGCACAGCCGCATGATCAAGGATTACGGCGGTGTCGCGAACGTCATGCCATGGTTCGCCAGCTTCATGGTGCTGTTCGCGATGGCGAACGCCGGCCTGCCGGGCACGTCGGGCTTCGTTGGCGAATTCATGGTCATCGTCGCGAGCTTCCAGAAGCACCCGCTGCTGGCGTTCGGTGGCGCGTTCACCCTCATCATCGGCGCGGCCTACACGCTCTGGCTGGTCAAGCGCGTGGTGTGGGGCGAGGTGGGCAATGCGCACGTCGCCGAGCTCACCGACATCAACAAGCGCGAAGGCTTCGTGCTGGGCGCGTTCGCCGTCGGCGTCCTCGTGCTCGGCATCTGGCCCAAGCCGCTCACCGACCTGATGCAGCCTTCGATCGCGCAGCTCGCCAAGCAGATCGAGTCGTCCAAGCTGTAATGCCGACGGAATACCGCCGCCCATGATCGCCCCGATGCCCACCGCCGCCGACCTGATGCCGCTCATCCCGGAGATGGTGCTGGCGGGCGCCGCCTTCGTCCTTCTGATGCTCGACCTGTTCCTCGATGAGCGCCGCCGCATCGTGACGCACACGCTCGCCGTCGTCGCGCTGGTCGCTGTCGCGGCGATGGTCGCCGGCGGCGTCGGCGACCACGGCACGTTCCTCGGCGGCATGTTCGTGCGCGACGTCGCGGCGGACGTGCTCAAGGTCGCCGTGCTGGTGACGTCTGCACTGTCGATGCTCTATCTGTGGCCGTTCCTGCGCGCACGCGAGCTCTATCGCGGTGAAGTCGCGGTGCTGGTGCTGTTCGCGACGCTCGGCATGATGCTGCTCGTGTCGGCCGGCAGCCTCGTGATGATCTATCTCGGCCTCGAGATGCTGGCACTGTGCTCGTACGCGCTGGTCGCGATCGATCGCGACAGCCCGCTGGCATCGGAGGCGGCGATCAAGTACTTCGTGCTCGGCTCGCTGGCTTCGGGTCTGCTGCTGTACGGCATGTCGCTGGTCTACGGCGCGACGGGCACGCTCGACCTGACGCGCATCGCGGATGCGGTCGCGCAGGGGCAGGGTGGGACGATGCTGGTGACGGGCGTGGTCTTCATGCTCGGTGGCGTCGCATTCAAGTTCGGCGGCGCGCCGTTCCACATGTGGCTGCCAGACGTCTACACCGGTGCGCCGACCCCGATCACGCAGTTTGTCGGTTCCGCGCCGAAGCTTGCGTCGTTTGGCATGGCGTATCGCCTGTTCGAGGTCGGCGCGGGCGGTCTGGACGAAAAGTGGCGCCTTCTGTTCGCGGTGATCGCCGTTGCCTCGCTCGCCATCGGCAACCTCGGCGCGATGGTGCAGAACAACCTCAAGCGCATGCTGGCCTACTCGACGGTGTCGCACGTCGGCTTCCTGTTCATGGGTATCGCGGGCGGCGGTGCGCAGGGCTTCTCGGCGGCGATGTTCTACGCGATCAGCTATGCGCTGATGGCGGTCGCGGCCTTCGGCACGATCGTCGTCATGTCGGCGCGTGGCTTCGAGGCCGACCAGATCGACGACTACAAAGGCCTCAACGCGCGTCATCCATGGCTTGCCGGCTTCGTGCTGTGCGTGATGGCCTCTTTGGCCGGCCTGCCGCCGTTCCTCGGCTTCTGGGCCAAGCTGGCGGTGCTGCGTGCAGCACTCGACGGCGGGATGATGTGGCTCGCGATCGTCGGCGTGGTGTTCGCGGTGATCGGCGCGTTCTACTACCTGCGCGTGGTCAAGGCCATGTACTTCGACCCGGCGGACGGCGATGCACAACCGGTCGTCGCAGCGCGCCCGCTTCGCATCATCTTCGCGGTCAATGCCCTCGGCCTGCTGGGCCTCGGCCTTGCGTGGAGCCCCGTGATGGCGTGGTGCCAGCGCGCCTTCGCCTGAGCGTTCGCCGAATGGCCGTAGAAGACGCGCGATTCAGGCTTGCGCGAATTACGTGACACCCATACAATCGTCGGCCTGATGCGGGGTGGAGCAGTCTGGCAGCTCGTCGGGCTCATAACCCGAAGGTCGCAGGTTCAAATCCTGCCCCCGCTACCACATTGATTCGAAGGCAACGCGGTTCGCCGACGAAACAATGCTTGGGCTCGACGATCGCGGCTCCACGCGATCGACCGACATCCAGCAGCACCGGACAAGGGGCCCAATGGGCCCCTTGTTGTTTTCGGACGCGGCAATGCCGCCCGGAGCGGAGTAGAGCGCATGGCGGACAAAGCCACACAGATCACCGGACTTCTCGCACCGACGGTCGAGGCCCTGGGCCTTGAGCTGGTCGGCGTCGAATACCTGCCCGCCCCGGGCAGCGCGGTGCTGCGCCTTTACATCGACGTGCCGGAAGCCGATGCCGCGAACGGTCGCATGGTGGGCATCGAGGACTGCGAGAGCGTGAGCCGCGAAGTGTCGGCGCAGCTCGACGTCGAGGATCCGATCAGCGTGCACTACACGCTGGAAGTGTCGTCGCCCGGCGTCGATCGCCCCTTGTTCACCGCGCCGCAATTCGCGCGCTTCGTGGGCGAGGAAGCCAAGGTCACGCTGAAGCTGCCGCAGGATGGGCGCCGTCGCTTGCAGGGCCGCATCGTCGCCGTCGAAGGCGACGTCGTGCGTATGGAGGTCGAGGGCATCGGCGGTCAGCCGCTGGCGATCGATATCGCGATCGGCAACGTCGAAAAGGCGCGCCTGGTGCCCGATTGGGTCGCCCTGGGCTACGCGCCGCAGAAGGAATCGAAGGGCCGTGGCAAGGCTGCCAAGGCGCCGAAGAAGAACACCCAACCTAAGCCGGCGGGTTCGAACCCGTCCGAGGCGGAGTAATCGAAATGAGCAAGGAACTTCTGATGGTCGTGGACGCGGTCGCCAACGAGAAGGGCGTCCCGCGCGACGTCATTTTCGAAGCGATCGAAGCCGCGCTCGCGTCGGCCGCGAAGAAGCGGTACCACGACGAGGACGTGCTGGTGCGCGTCACGATCGACCGGAAGGACGGCAGCTACGAGACGTTCCGCCGCATGGAAGTCGTGGCCGATGACGTCGTCATGGAGTCGCCGGATCGCCAGATCCGCCTGATGGATGCCGTCGACGAAGTCGAAGGTGTCGAAGTCGGCGACTTCATCGAGGAGCAGGTCGAGAACGCCGAGTTCGGCCGCATCGCCGCGCAGGCTGCGAAGCAGGTCATCGTACAGAAGGTGCGCGAGGCCGAGCGTCAGCAGGTCATCGATGCATGGAAGGATCGCATCGGCGAGCTGGTGACGGGCATCGTCAAGCGCGTCGAGCGCGGCAATATCTATGTCGACCTCGGTGGCAACGCGGAAGCGATCATCCCGAAGGACAAGGGCATCCCGCGCGACGTGCTGCGCACCGGCGACCGCGTGCGCGGCTTCCTGTACGACGTGCGCCCGGAGCCGCGTGGCCCGCAGATCTTCATCAGCCGCGCCGCACCCGAATTCATGATGGAGCTGTTCAAGCTCGAAGTGCCGGAAGTCGGCCAGGGCCTCGTCACGATCCGCGCCTGCGCGCGTGATCCGGGCGACCGCGCGAAGATCGCGGTGCTCGCGCACGACAACCGTACCGATCCGATCGGCGCCTGTATCGGCATGCGCGGTTCGCGCGTGCAGGCCGTGAGCAACGAGCTCAACGGCGAGCGCGTCGACATCATCCTGTGGTCGGACAATCCGGCGCAGTTCGTCATCAACGCGATGGCGCCGGCGGAAGTGCAGTCGATCGTCGTCGACGAGGACAAGCATTCGATGGATCTCGCCGTCGCCGAAGAGCGCCTCGCGCAGGCGATCGGCAAGGGTGGCCAGAACGTGCGCCTCGCCAGCCGCCTGACCGGCTGGCAGCTCAACGTCATGACCGCCGACCAGGTGCAGGCCAAGAGCGAGGCCGAACAGGCCGCGTCGCGCCAGCTGTTCCAGGACAAGCTCGAAGTCGACGAGGAAATCGCGGCCATCCTAGTGACGGAAGGCTTCAACACCGTCGAGGAAATCGCCTACGTGCCGGTCGGCGAGCTGCTGGCGATCGAAGGCTTCGACGAGGACATCGTCGAGGAACTGCGTTCGCGTGCACGCGACTCGCTGCTCAACGATGCGCTGGCTGAAGAGGAGTCGCTGGAGGGGCAGATGCCTGCCGACGACCTGCTCGCGCTCGAAGGCATGGACGAGGCCACGGCCCACGCGCTCGCCGCGAACGGCATCCGCACCAGCGAGGACCTGTCCGAGCTGGGCGCCGACGAGGTGGCGGAATTCGGCATCGAGGGTCTGGACGAGGAGCGCGCCGCGGCGCTGATCCTCGCCGCTCGTGCCGAGGAGATCGCCCGTCTGGAACGCGGCGAGTAAGCGGCTGACAGGCCGCCGGCACCGGCCCGGCGGCCGCCCCGGTGACGGGGCTGCGGGATGCCCGGGCTAGAATTCAACGGATACGCCCGGCTTCGGCCGCGCAACGAGAAACGGAAACCGAATGTCGCAGCAAACCACGATTCGCAAGCTCGCCGAACTGGTCAACACACCGGTCGAGAAGCTGCTGGAACAGCTGGCGGAAGCCGGCATGAAGTTCAGCGGCCCTGATCAGGTCGTGACCAGCATGGAGAAGGTGAAGCTGCTCGGCTTCCTCAAGCGTGCGCACGGCAAGAGCGACGGTGCGGGCGCCGAGGCCGACGCGGCCAAGAAGATCACGCTCAACCGCAGCCGCAAGCAGGAAATCACTGTGGGCGGCGGCAAGGCGAAGCAGACGGTCGACGTCGTCGTCCGCAAGAAAGTCACGCTGGTGCGCCCGGAAGTGGGTGCGGCTTCTGCGGGCGGTGAAACCGACGAGCGCGCCGAGATCCTGCGCAAGCTCGAGGAGTCGCGTCAGCGCAACCTCGACGAGCAGCAGCGTCTGGCCGAGTCGGACCGTCGCCGCGCAGAGGAAATCGAGCGCGCGCGTCTCGAGACGGAGGCCGCCGAGCGCGCTCGCCTTGAAGCCGAGCGCGAGAAGCAGGCGGCAGCCGAGGTGGAGACGGAAACGCGCCGTCCGACCGGCGGTCATGGCCGCCCGGCGCCGCGTGCGGCCGAACCGGCGCGCGCCCCGGCGCATGCGCCTGCCCACAAGACCCGCGGCTCGCACGCGATGGTCGCGGGCGTCGAGGACGACGACCGCGCCAGCCGCTTTGCCGGTCAGATGCACCTCAGCGCCGCCGACCGCGCGCGCCGTGGCGCGGGTGGACGCGGCAAGCCGGGTGGCAGGCCGCAGCGTCGCCAGCCGGACCAGAGCCGTACCGGTACCGGCTTCCAGCGCCCGACCGCACCGGTGCGGCGTGAAGTGGCGATCGGCGAGACGGTCACCGTCGCCGAACTCGCGCAGAAGCTCGCGCTCAAGGGCGGCGATGTCGTCAAGGCGCTCTTCAAGATGGGCGTGATGGCGACCATCAACCAGGCCATCGACCACGACACCGCGGTGCTCGTGACCGAGGAGCTGGGCCACACGGCTGTTCGCGCGTCCGAGAACTCGGCCGAGGAGCTGCTGATCGCGCACGTCGAGGAGACGCAGGGCGAGAAGACGCCGCGTCCGCCGGTCGTCACGATCATGGGCCACGTCGACCACGGCAAGACGTCGCTGCTGGACTACATCCGTCGCACGAAGGTCGCGTCGGGCGAAGCCGGCGGCATCACGCAGCACATTGGCGCGTACCACGTCGAAACGCCGAAGGGCGTCATCAGCTTCCTCGATACGCCGGGCCACGCCGCGTTCTCGGCGATGCGTGCCCGCGGGGCGAAGCTGACCGACATCGTGGTCCTGGTGGTCGCGGCCGACGACGGCGTCATGCCGCAGACGATCGAAGCGATCCAGCACGCGAAGTCTGCGGGCGTTCCGCTGGTGGTCGCGATCAACAAGATCGACAAGTCCGACGCCGACCCGAGCCGCGTCAAGAACGAACTGCTCGCGCACGACATCGTCGCGGAAGAATTCGGCGGCGATACGCAGATGGTCGAGCTGTCGGCGAAGACCGGCGCGGGCGTCGATGACCTGCTCGACTCGCTGAGCCTGCAGGCTGAAGTGCTCGAGTTGCGTGCAGTGCCGACCGGTCGTGCGACCGGCGTCGTTATCGAGTCGTCGCTGGACAAGGGCCGCGGCCCGGTCGCCACGCTGCTCGTGCAGTCGGGCGAGTTGCAGAAGGGCGACTACGTGGTCTGCGGCGTGCAGTACGGCCGCGTGCGTGCGCTGTTCGACGAGAACGGCAAGCAGGTCGACAAGGCGGGCCCGTCGATTCCGGTGCAGGTGCTCGGTCTGTCGGGCGTGCCGGATGCGGGCGACGACCTGGTCGTCGTCGACGACGAGCGCTTGGCGAAGGACGTCGCGCAACAGCGTGACGCCAAGCGTCGCGAGCATCGCCTCGTCGCGCAGCCGGGCAACCGCATGGAAGACATCCTCGCGCAGATGGGCGAGGGCGCCGGCCAGCTGTCGCTCAACCTCGTGGTCAAGGCGGACGTGCAGGGTTCCGTGCAGGCGCTGCGCGACTCGCTGACCGGCCTATCCAACGACCAGATCCGCATCAATGTGATCGGTTCGGGCGTGGGCGGTATCACCGAGTCCGACGCACAGCTGGCGGCGACGTCGAAGGCGACGATCATCGGCTTCAACGTCCGTGCCGATGCGTCGGCGCGCAAGGTCATCGAGAACCAGGGCGTCGACCTGCGTTACTTCTCGATCATCTACGACGTCATCGACCAGGTGAAGCAGATCGCGTCGGGCGTGCTCGGCAAGGAGATCCGCGAGGAGATCATCGGTACCGCCGAAGTGCGCGACGTGTTCCGTTCGTCGAAGTTCGGCGCGGTCGCGGGCTGCATGGTCGTCGAGGGCGTGGTGAAGCGCAGCAAGCCGATCCGCGTGCTGCGCCAGCAGACGGTCATCTTCGAAGGCGAGCTCGAGTCGCTGCGTCGCTTCAAGGAGAACGTGGACGAAGTGCGTCAGGGCACCGAATGCGGTATCGGCGTAAAGGCGTACAACGACATCAAGCCGGGCGACCAGATCGAATGCTTCGAGCGCATCGAGGTCCAGCGGACGCTCTGACCCATGCCGTCCAAGAGCTTCCATCGCACCGATCGCGTTTCCGCCCAGCTCCGCCGTGAGCTGGGCACGCTCGTGCACGAGGCTGTGCGCGAGCTGGGACTTCCTTCGGTGAGCGTGTCCGACGTCGAAGTCACGCGCGACATGGCGCACGCCAAGGTCTTCGTCACCGCGCTGCAGCCGGAGCGTGCCGAAGAGGCGCTGAAAGGCCTCAAAGAGGCGGCGAAGCAGATCCGCTACGAACTTGCCCGAGCGATGAAGCTACGGCACGTGCCGGAACTGCATTTCCATTACGACGCCTCGTTCGATCGCGGCGAGCGCATTGAACAATTGCTGCACGCCAATCCGCCGATCCAGGACGCCGACGACGACGCGAACGCATCGCGCGACGCCTGAGCGAGGTTCCGTGAACGGCAAGACGCGTTTCCGTCGTCTCGACGGCATCCTGCTGCTCGACAAGCCGTCGGGCATGAGTTCCAACCAGGCGCTGCAGCGCGTCCGTCATCTGTTCCGCGCGGAGAAGGCCGGCCACACCGGCAGCCTGGATCCGCTGGCGACCGGCCTGCTGCCGGTCTGCTTCGGCGAAGCGACGAAGATCGCCGGCCTGCTGCTCGGTGCGCACAAGGCGTACGAGACCGTCGCGCGCCTCGGCGCCACCACCGATACCGACGATGCCGATGGCGCCGTGCTGCGCGAACGTCCTGTTCCGGTCATCGACGACGCGACGATCGACGCCGCGATCACGCCGTTGCGTGGCCGCATCCGCCAGCGCGCGCCGATCTATTCGGCGCTTAAGCAGGGCGGCGAACCGCTGTACGCCCGTGCGCGGCGCGGTGAAGCGGTGGAGGCGCCCGAACGCGACGTCGAAGTGGCGTCGTTCCAGATGGTCGGGCGTGAAGGCGACGATCTGCGACTGGCTGTCGAATGCGGCTCGGGGACCTATATACGCAGCCTCGTGCGCGACCTCGGCGAGGCGCTCGGCTGCGGCGCGCATGTGACGACGCTGCGGCGGCTCTGGGTCGATCCGTTCCGCACGCCACGCATGTGGACCCTCGAGGAGATACGGACGCGCGCTCCAGAGGGTGAGAACGCGCTCGACAGCTGCCTGATCTCGATCGAGGCCGGCCTCGCGCACCGCGCGCGCGTCGATCTGGACGCTGATACCGCGCGCCGCTTCGGCTACGGGCAGTCGGTCGAAATGCCCGGGGAAGCGGCCATTCCGACCGGGGCGCGCCTCGGTGCCGATGCGTCCGGCGCGTCCAGCGCGGCGAGCCACGGCGATGCCGATCTCGTGGTCGTGGGGGATCACGCCGGGCGCGTGCTGGGTCTGGCGACGATCGACGGCGGACGGCTTCGTCCGCAGCGGCTTTTCAGCTGGGCGTCGACCCCGGCCGCTTAGCGGCGGAGTGCGATTCGCCTTGTTGGGGTGGACCCCCGCGGCTACAATACGCGCGCCCTTTTCGGGCACCCCTTCTTTTCACCCGACGGACCAGGCGGTGCGTCGGCGCGGTAGTTCCGTCGCCGAGCGTGTCTGCAGGTTCCGCGTCTCAAGGAAAAACGATGTCCATCGATACCTCCAAGGTCATTGGCGAGCACGCCCGCGGCACGAACGACACGGGCTCGCCGGAAGTGCAGGTCGCCCTGCTCACGGCACGCATCGAGCAGCTGACCGGCCACTTCAAGATCCACAAGCAGGATCACCATTCGCGTCGTGGCCTGCTGCAGATGGTCAACCGCCGTCGCAGCCTGCTCGACTACCTGAAGCGCAAGGACAACGAGCGCTACAAGGCCCTGATCGAGAAGCTCGGTCTGCGCCGCTAAGAGAGATACCGACCGCGGCGCAGTGATGCGCCGCGGTTTCGTTTTTGGATACGAAGATGTACCGGCCGGGGCAGGGGCTCCGGACGAAACCAAGCGATTCAAGGAATTACACAACGTGGCGAAAATTACCAAGACCTTCCAGTACGGCGCCCATCAGGTCACGCTCGAGACTGGCGAAATTGCCCGCCAGGCGGGCGGCGCCGTCATCGTGAAGATGGACGACACCGTGGTGCTCGTTGCGGCCGTTGCGGCCAAGACGGCACGTGAAGGCCAGGACTTCTTCCCGCTCACCGTCGACTACCAGGAAAAGTTCTACGCCGGTGGCCGCATCCCGGGCGGCTTCTTCAAGCGCGAAGGCCGCGCGACGGAGAAGGAAACGCTGACGTCGCGACTGATCGATCGTCCGATCCGTCCGCTCTTCCCGGAAGAGTTCAAGAACGAAGTCCAGATCATCGCCACGGTGGTCTCGCTCAATCCGGAAATCGACGGCGACATCCCGGCGCTGCTGGGCGCGTCCGCCGCGCTCGCGCTTACCGGCGCGCCCTTCCAGGGCCCGATCGGCGCGGCCAAGGTCGGCTACATCAACGGTCAGTACGTGCTGAACCCGACGGCGTCGCAGCTGAAGGAATCGCAGCTCGAGCTCGTCGTCGCCGGCACCAAGGACGCCGTGCTGATGGTCGAGTCCGAAGCTGACGTGCTGTCGGAAGACGTGATGCTCGGCGCCGTGATGTTCGGTCACCAGGCGCAGCAGGTTGCGATCAACGCGATTAACGAGCTCGTCGCCGAAGCCGGCACGCAGTCGTGGAACTGGGAAGCGCCGGCCAAGAACGAGTCGATGATCGATGCGCTGCGCAACGCGATCGGTGATCGCCTCGGCGCCGCATACCAGGTCGTCAACAAGGCCGAGCGTCGCACGTCGATCCAGACGCTGAAGAAGGCCGCGCTCGAGATGCTGCAGCCGCATACCGAGGCCAACGGCTGGAACCCGGCCGACCTGTCCAAGGAATTTGGCGAGCAGGAATACCAGACGATGCGTCAGTCGGTGCTCCGCACCCGCAAGCGCATCGACGGGCGTGATCTGACGACGGTTCGCGCGATCGACAGCAAGATCGGCGTGCTGCCGCGTACCCACGGCTCGGCGCTCTTCACGCGCGGCGAGACGCAGGCGCTCGTGGTCGCGACGCTCGGCACCGCGCGTGATGGCCAGATCATCGACGCCGTCTCGGGCGAGTACAAGGAACACTTCCTGTTCCACTACAACTTCCCGCCGTACTCGGTGGGCGAGACCGGCCGCATGATGGGCCCGAAGCGTCGCGAGATCGGCCACGGTCGCCTCGCCAAGCGCGGCATCCTCGCCGTGATGCCGACGATGGAAGAGTTCCCGTACACGATCCGCGTCGTGTCCGAGATCACCGAGTCGAACGGTTCGTCGTCGATGGCGTCGGTCTGCGGTTCGTCGCTGGCCCTGATGGACGCGGGCGTGCCGATCAAGGCGCCGGTCGCGGGCATCGCGATGGGCCTGATCAAGGAAGGCGACGATTTCGCCGTCCTGTCCGACATCCTCGGTGACGAGGATCACCTCGGCGACATGGACTTCAAGGTCGCCGGTACGTCGGAAGGCATCACCGCCCTGCAGATGGACATCAAGATCCAGGGCATCACCGAAGAGATCATGAAGGTCGCGCTCGCCCAGGCGAAGCAGGGCCGTCTGCACATCCTCGGCGAGATGGCGAAGGCGATCACCACCGCGCGCACGGAGCTTTCCGAGTACGCGCCGCGCCTGCTCACCATGAAGATCCACCCGGACAAGATCCGCGAAGTGATCGGCAAGGGTGGCGCGACGATCCAGTCGATCACCAAGGAAACCGGCACGCAGATCGACATCCAGGACGACGGCACCATCGTCATCGCTTCGGTCAACGCCGCTGCCGCGCAGGCCGCGAAGGCGCGCATCGACCAGATCGTCTCGGACGTCGAGCCGGGCCGCATCTACGAAGGCAAGGTCGCCAAGATCATGGACTTCGGCGCGTTCGTCACGATCCTGCCGGGCAAGGACGGCCTCGTGCACGTGTCGCAGATCTCCAATGAGCGCGTCGAGAAGGTCTCGGACAAGCTGAAGGAAGGCGACGTGGTGAAGGTCAAGGTGCTGGAAGTCGACAAGCAGGGCCGCATCCGCCTGTCGATGAAGGCCGTCGAGGAAGGCGAGGGCACGCCGGCGGCGTAAGCGCGGCGGTCGTTGCTGGATTCGGAAGAGGCGGGCTTCGGCCCGCTTTTTCTTTGTCTGGCGGTGAACCAAAGTCGCGGACAGGTACCCAGGAGGTCGCGAAAGCGGCGCAAACGAAAAGAGCGGGCAATGCCCGCTCTTCTCATGTCCGGCTTCGAACGATCAGAGCATGCGGCGTAGGATCTGGTCGCGCACCGAACCACCACGTGCACGCAGCGCCTGTTCGATCGCGATGTCCTGTTCGCTCTGCTGCGGTGTTGCCGCCATCGCAGAGGAACTCGCCCTCATCGGAGCCATCGCGGCGGTCATGTCGGCGCCCTGCATGATCCCGAGCGGGGTGTAGCCCGAATAGCCGGGGAAGATCGTCGACAGGTTGTTGTTGCCCATGCGACGGATGAGGATTTCCGAGACGACTCGGCGATAGTCGGTCGTCACCGGTAGATCACCGTTCGCTGCGGCGATCACCGTGCCCGTGAGGCCGGGCCACTGGCCGTACAGTCGTCGGCCGTTCACCGCGCCACCCATCACCAGCATCGGATTGCCATAGCCGTGGTCCGTGCCGCCCGCGGCGTTCTGGCGCATGCGGCGTCCGAATTCGGACATCACGATCGTCGTGACGCGTCCCGTGTTGCCGTTCGCTTCCAGCTCGGCTTGGAACGCCGACAGCGCCTGCGAGAGTTCGGCGATCTTGTTCTGGTAGTAGTGGTAGCCGGAGCCCGCCGTGCCCTGTGCGTCATGCGTGTCCCAGCCGCCGAGATCGACGGCCGCATAGCGCAGGCCGATGCCGAACTTGATCGACTGCGCTACGGTCCAGAGTTCCTGCGCGATCTGCGTCGTGGGCCAGCCTGCAGGCACCGCGGCATAGGGTTGCGCCCCGACGACGCGCAACGCGGTCTCGGCCAGCGCGCCGTTGCACTCCAGCGCCGTCTGCCCGCTCCACAGCTGCTTTAGCGTCTCCTGCATGCCGACGAGGCCCGCAGGCGAATCCGAGCGCGTCTTCATCCAAGCCCAGTTGCCGAGGTTGAGCTGGAAGTCGGACGGGCTGTCCATCGTGATCGCGCGCGTCGTGCCGTTGAGCGACACGGGCTCGCGCGGCATGCAGGCCAGCGCGGCCATGCTCGCGTTCGCGACGCCCGCCTGTGTCGATACCGCACGTGCCATCCAACCCGTGTTGAGCCCGCGGGCGACGCCCTGTTCGATCGCCATCTGCGCATCGAAGTGGCTGCGCGACGCGGAGTTCGTCAGGCCAGCGGCATGGACGATGGCGACGCGTCCCGCGTTCCATAGATCACGCAAGCCGGTCGCTGACGGATGCAGGCCGAAGTCGCTGCCGCTGCCGTCCGCGTATGTCAGCGGCAACGCGCCATACGTGCCGCTGGCCGCGATGTTGAGATTCGGGCGCACCGCCTCGTAGTACGTGCGATCGCTGCTGCCCAATGGCACGACGAAGTTGAGGCCGTCCATCGCGCCGCGCAGGAACAGCATGACCACGACATCGCCGTCGGCGCCGGCTGCGTGCGCGTCGTTGCCGAACATGAGCTTCGGGCCGATCGCCGTGGCTGCGGCGGTCGCGCAAACGCCCTTGAGGAACTGGCGACGGGTGAATCGTGTCGTGTACATGACGTCGCCCTCAGCGGCTCAGGAATTCGGGCGAGAGCAGAATCATCGAGACCATGCTCTTGAGCCGCGACTGGTTGTAGTGCTTCTTGAGATCGGTGCCCGACCACGCCTCGGTGTCGGTGATCACGTATGTCGCCGGGTCACCGTTCTGCGCGAGGAACTTCGCCAGCACCTGGCGGCGCGTCGCATCCAGGATGTAACCGAGCAACCGGTTGCACCAGTAGTCGACGAGGTTGTTCGCGGTCCACGATCCCGCCGCGACGTCCGCGCGCGTATTCGCAAGCACTGGGATCAGCGGGAAACTACCGTCGGTGGTGTCGGTCAGCCAGTCGAGCATGCGCCACGTCTGGCCGTAGCTGTTCGAGCCCGACCACGGCGCGGTGATGTCCGGATAGCCGTTCGGCGCCGGCCAGCCGAACGGCGTGTGGCCGGTGAACCCGAAGCGCCACGCGAACTCGTTGCTGCGATCGCCGGTGGTCGCGAGCGTCCAGTCGGAACCACCGGCACGCATCGCCGCGACGATCGCGGTGAACGGCTTGCGCGTCTTGTTGCCCCACGCGTTGTACATCCCCGTGGAGTTGAGGATGTGGCGCAGCACCCTGGTCAGCTGGTCGGGCGCCTGCCAGTTGTCGCGGAACACCTGCGCCGCGCTCCAGATCAGCGACTGCGACGGCACGTCGTTGATGAAGCGACGAATGATTTTCGCGCAGATGTGGCGAGCGACGGCCGGATGCGACGCGAGGCGGTCGAGGACGTCGCGGCCGTCCTTCATGTCCGGCTGTTCGGGGAAGTACTGCTTACCGAGGATCGTCTTTGGATTCGTGTCGTGCCACGCGGCGCGATAGACGAAGCTGCCGTCGTTCTCATTCGGGTACTGCCAGTTGCCGTCCCGCAGTGTCCAGCCGGTGAACGCGGCGGCGACTTCGTAGACGTCGATGTCGGTGTAACCCGCGGGATACGTCGAATCGGCAGGATCGCGCGGCAGCGTCGAGGGATCCTGGAAGCCGTAGTAGTGTTCGGTGCCGAGCGTGTGCAGCTCCATTAGTTCGCGCGCCCAGTTCTCGTTTTGGCCCGCCTTGGTGTTCGAGTAGTTGTCGAGGAAGTAGAGCATCGACGGATGCTTCGCCACGTCCTCGAGCATCGTGCGGAAGTTGCCGAACGCGTTCTTGCGGATGACGTCGCGATCGAAGCTCGGAAACACGGGGCCGGCGGAATAGTCGTAGCCGTAGACGCTGAAGTGGTCGTGCCAGAAATCCACCGTCATCTCGAGCAGCTGGCGACGCGAGTAGGTCGCGCGCACGAACGCCGCACGTTGCATCTCGAGCGCGGGCAACATGCGCACTTCCCAGGCGGGGTTCGGCGCGACGTGGTCCGTCCACAGCTGCGTGAGCGACTTGCCCAGCGCGACGTAGCCACCGCGCGACAAGCGTGCGTCGACCGCGCTGTCGTCGATCGACGTGTAATCGAGCTGCCAGTCGACCCAGTTCGCGAGGCGCTGTACGTCGGTCGAGCCGAGGCCCTGGAACTCGGCGATCGCGGCCTTGGTCGGCCCGAAGCTCAGGTTGCGCAGCATGCGCACCGCGAACGGCGCACGGGCGAGGGTGAGCACGTCGGCGGGCAGCTGGGACGCAGCCTCACCAACGTCCGGGCTGACGCTGCGGATGAAGGGCTGGCTGCGGATGCGCTGGCCGTCGCCGTACTTCTGCGCAAGCGTCGGGCCCTGTACGGAGGGGCGGCGCGTCACTGTCCAGAAGGCACCGCGGCGGGCGACGCGGTTGGCCCGCATCGGGTAGTTCGATCGCTTCATGTCCTGTCCCTGGATCCCCCTCCAGTGCGGGGGACTATAGAAATCAGTGACATGCCGAACCGGGTGCGCCGTCACGGCTGCGTGTCAAAACATTGGCAGCCGCCGGTTGGCAAAGTGAATTGCTGTTGCCGGCGTCACACCTGGTTTGGCACCCTGCCGCGAAACACCGGACAGGCGCCCGATGAAGCAACGCCACTTCTCGATGCTCCGCGATTTCCAGCTCGCGGACTGGTTCACCCTTGGCAACGCGTTCTGCGGCTCGGGCGCGATCTTCGCGGCCATGCGCTTCCTGCAGGATGGCGTCGTCCGTGACCTGCTCACCGGCATGGCGCTGATCCCGTTGGCCTTCGTGTTCGATGCGCTGGACGGCCGTGTCGCGCGCTGGCGGCAGTCGGCGTCGACGCTCGGTCGCGAACTCGACTCGCTGGCCGACGTGATCTCGTTCGGCGTCGCCCCTGCAGCGCTGGCGTACGCCTGCGGCCTGCAGGGCGGGTGGGACTGGGTCGTGCTGAGCTATTTCGTCGGTTGCGGCGTCAGCCGACTCGCGCGCTACAACGTCACCGCGGAGCAGCTGTCGGGCACCGAAGGCAAGGTGAAGTATTTCGAGGGCACGCCGATTCCGACCAGCCTGGTGCTGGTCGTCGTCCTGGCCATCGCCGCGATACGCGGCGCGATCGGTCCGGACGTGTGGGGCGGGGTGGTCCATCTCGGTCCGTGGCAGCTTCACCCACTGGTGCTGATGTTCGCGCTGTCGGGCTCGCTGATGATCAGCAAGACGCTGCACATTCCCAA
This sequence comes from Lysobacter sp. TY2-98, assembly GCF_003367355.1. Lineage (NCBI taxonomy): Bacteria > Pseudomonadati > Pseudomonadota > Gammaproteobacteria > Lysobacterales > Lysobacteraceae > Lysobacter > Lysobacter sp. TY2-98. Next base: position 1,303,094 of record NZ_CP031413.1, on the reverse strand, counting down.
GCCGTAACCGCCGCGTCGGCCGCGTTCGTTATCATCGGCATTCGATCGGAGGCCACCATGTCGACATCCCCGTTCGGAGCCGCGGGCTTCGGATTTCCCGCATTCGATCCCGCCACGTTCCAGCGCCTCGGCCAGCAGTGGTTCGGCGCGATGGGCGCTGCGCCCGCACCGGCGCCGAGCGATCCGTTCGGATGGTGGAAGCCTGCCGCGCCGCAGGCGTCGTCGTTCGATCCGACCGCGCTCGCCGGCCAGTGGATGACGCAGATGCAGCAGCTGGCCGCGCAGTTCGGCGGCAGCGTCGAAACGAACGCCGCGGATATCACGCGCGCATGGCGATCGATGCTCGGCGACAACCCGTTCGCACAGGCGGGTTTCGCGAACGCTTTCATGCCCGCCGCGTTTTTCGGCGCAGGCGCGAACGGCGCGCCTCGCGGCCCGTTCGATCTGCCGGCGTTCGGTTATACGCGCGAGCATCAGGAACGTATGCAGTCATTCGCGAAGGCGGCGACCGAGTTCCAGCAGGCCTCGCAGGCGTTCAACGCGATCATTGCGGAAGCGGGGCAGGACGCCTTCGCGCGCTTCGAATCGCTGCTCGCCCAGCGCGGCAACGACGGCAAACCGGTCGAAAGCGCGCGCGGCCTGTTCGACCTGTGGATCGACGCCGCGGAGGATGCCTATGCCGACGTCGCCCTCGGCGATCGCTTCCAGTCCGCATTCGGCGACTACGTCAACGCGCAGATGCGCGTGCGCGCCGCCATGCAGAAGGAAGTCGAGCTGGCCTGCGCCCAGTGGGGCATTCCCGGGCGTGCGGAAGTCGACGCCGCGCATCGCAAGGTCGCGCAGCTCGAACGCGAGCTGCGTCGCCTTCGCGAAGCCATCGAGGCGATGAGCGCGCCGCGCGCGGGCGCAGCGCCGACGCCGGAACAAGCCGAATCCCCCAAGCCGCGCGCCCCCAAGGCCGCGCCGCGCAAAACCGGTAAACGCTGATGGACACGCCGTTCGGATCGCCGATCGATATCGGCCTCGACGCGCTCGCGCGCGAGGCGCTGCAGGTGCAGTCGCGCCTGCGCAAGGGCATGGAAACGCTGTCGGCGCTGGACCCGGTCGACGTCGGTGCGAGTGAGCGCGAGGAAGTCTGGCGGGACGGCAAGGTCGCGGTGTACCGCTTCCGCCGCGATGGCATCGAAGCCACCGAAAAGGTGCCACTGCTGATCGCGTATGCGTTGGTCAACCGTCCGTACATGGTCGACCTGCAGAGTGACAAGTCGATCGTGCGCGGCCTGCTCGAACGCGGGCAGGACGTCTACATCATCGACTGGGGCTATCCGGATCGCTCGGATCGCTTCCAGACGCTCGAGGATTACATCCAGCGCTACCTCGGCGGCGCGGTGGACCATCTGCGCAAGTCGCACGGCGTCGATGCGGTCAACCTGCTCGGCATCTGCCAGGGCGGCGCGTTCTCGCTGTGCTACGCCGCGCTGAATCCGCGCAAGGTGCGCAACCTCGTCACGATGGTGACGCCGGTCGATTTCCATACCGACGACAACATGCTCGCAGGCTGGGCGCGGGCGCTGGACGTCGACCTCATGGTCGACACGCTCGGCAACGTGCCGGCCGACGTCATGAACTGGTGCTACCTCACGCTGAAGCCGTATCGGCTGCTCGTGCAGAAGTACGTCGGGCTCGTCGACATCCTCGAAGACAAGCGCGCGGTCGAGGACTTCCTGCGCATGGAGACCTGGATCTTCGACTCGCCGGATCTCGCCGGCGAAGCGTTCCGCGAATTCATCAAGCAGTTCTATCAGGACAACGGACTGGTCAACGGCACGGTGCGCGTGGGCGATCGCACCGTCGATCTGAAGGCGATCGACATGCCGGTGTTCAACATCTACGCCGAGCAGGATCACCTGGTGCCACCGAATGCATCGAAGCCGCTGCGCGGCCTCGTCGGCAGCAAGGACTACAGCGAGCTCTCGTTCCGCGGCGGCCACATCGGCATCTACGTCTCGGGTCGTGCGCAGCGCGACATTCCTCAGGGCATCCACGACTGGCTCTCGCAGCGCTCGAAGACCGCCCGCTGACCGCATGTCCAAACCCGTTGCACGCATCGACGAGCTGCGCCGCCTGATTGCGGAGGCGAACCACCGCTACTACGTCCTCGACGATCCGTCGGTGCCCGACGCCGAGTACGACCGCTGGATGCGCGAGCTGCTCGCGCTCGAAGCGGAGAACCCGGATCTCGCGAGCGAGGACTCGCCGACCCAACGCGTAGGCAATGCGCCGGCGACGGCGTTCTCGCAGGTGCGTCATGCGGTGCCGATGCTGTCGCTGTCGAATGCATTCACCGACGAGGAAGTCGGCGACTTCGTGCGTCGCATCGAGCAGACGCTCGACGTCACCGCGCCGGCGTTCTCGGTCGAGCCCAAGCTCGATGGCCTCGCGATCAGCCTGCGCTACGAACAGGGTCGATTGGCCGTGGCGGCCACGCGTGGCGATGGCGCGACCGGCGAGGACGTAACCGCGAACGTGCGCACGATTCGCAGCGTGCCGCTGCGCCTGATGGGCGGCGGCTGGCCGGCCGTGCTCGAGGTGCGCGGCGAAGTATTCATGCCGATCGCGGCGTTCAATGCCTACAACGAGAAGGCGCTTGCCGAGGGTTTGAAGCCGCTCGCGAATCCACGCAACGGTGCGGCGGGTTCGCTGCGCCAGCTCGACCCGCGCATCACCGCGCAGCGTCCGCTCGCGTTCTACGCGTATGCGATCGGTGCGGTCGAAGGCGGGACGCTGCCCGGCACGCACTCGCACGTGCTCGCGAAGCTGCGCGACTGGGGTTTTCCCGTCAGTGGCGAGAACGCGGTGGTGCGCGGCGTCGACGGTCTACTCGATTACTACCGCGGCATGGGTGAGCGCCGCGCTTCGCTGCCGTTCGACATCGACGGCGTTGTCTACAAGCTCGACGATTACGCGGGCCAGCGCGAGATGGGGTTCGTCTCGCGCGCTCCCCGCTGGGCGATCGCGCACAAGTTCCCCGCGCAGGAACAGATGACGGTGCTGGAAGGCATCGAGATCCAGATCGGTCGCACCGGTGCTGCGACTCCTGTCGCACGTCTGCGTCCCGTGCATGTCGCAGGCGTCGTCGTCACCAGCGCCACGCTGCACAACGCCGACCAGGTCGCGCGTCTCGACGTGCGCATCGGCGACACGGTGATCGTGCGACGCGCGGGTGACGTCATTCCCGAAATCGTGCGCGTCGTCGAGTCCGAACGTCCGCGCGGTACCTCACCGTGGCAGATGCCGACGGCATGCCCGGTCTGCGGCTCGGAAATCGTGCGCGAGGAAGGGCAGGCGGTATGGCGTTGCTCGGGTGAACTCACGTGCGCGGCGCAGCGCAAGGAAGCGGTGCGGCATTTCGCGTCGCGTCGCGCGATGGATATCGAGGGCCTTGGCGATCGCATCGTCGAGGACCTCTGCGATCTCGGCTACGTCAAGCAACTCGGCGATCTGTATGCGCTGACGCTGGACGACCTGCTCGCGATGAAGCGGGAGGTCGACGCGCGCGACGCCGAAGATGCGGAGCCTGAAACGTCGACGAAGGCGCGCGGCAAGGTCGCCACGAAATGGGCGGAAAACCTGCTGGCGGCGATCGACCGCAGCCGTCACACCACGCTCGAGCGGCTGCTGTTCGCGCTGGGTATTGAACACGTGGGGGAGAGCACCGCGAAGGCGTTGGCTGCATGGTTCGGCTCGCTTGATACCGTGCGCCGCCTGCCGTGGCCGCTGTTCAAGGCGCTGCCCGACATCGGCGGCGAAGTCGCTCGCTCGCTCGGTCATTTCTTCGACCAGCCCGGCAACCAGCAGGTGATCGACACGCTGCTCGAACGCGGCGTCATGCCCGGCGACGAACATCCGCCGTCGGCCAAGCTGCGCGAGCGCCTGGATGTGGCGACCCTGCTCGTGGATCTCGAGATCCCGAAGGTCACGCGGATTCGTGCGGAGCAGATCGCGGCAGCGTTAGATCGCGCGATGCTGGTGAGTGTCGACGCCGAAGCGCTCTCCGCTGCGGGAGTGCCCGAGGCGGTCGTCGAATCGTTTACGGTCTGGCGCGACGACAGGGCGAACGCGGCGCTGCTCGAGGCGTCGGTCGCGTCGCAGGCGCGACTGCTCGACCTGTTGCCCGCTGCATCCACATCCGCCGGCGTGCTCGATGGCGTCACCGTCGTGCTCACCGGTTCGCTGTCGTCGATGACGCGCGAACAGGCGGGCGAGAAGCTGGAATCGCTGGGCGCGAAGGTTGCGGGCAGCGTCTCCAAGAAGACAGGTTTTGTGGTGGCGGGCGAGAGTGCGGGCTCCAAGCTGGAGAAGGCGCAGCAGCTGGGTATCGACGTCTGGGACGAGGCGCGCCTGGCCGCATTCCTCGCAGAGCACGGCGTCGGATGAGCGACGCCACGTGGCGGCCGTCGGCGACGCTGGATGCACTGCGGTTGCGTGCCTCGGTCAATCGTCGCATCCGGGACTACATGACTGAGCGCGGCGTACTTGAGGTCGAGACGCCGGTGATGTCGCGCGCGGGCAATACCGATCCCAACATCGCCTCGTTTGCGCTCGAGTTCAGCGGCCGCACCGACGGCGCGCCGCGCACGCGCTGGCTGCGCACCTCGCCCGAATTTCCGCTCAAGCGCCTGCTCGCAGCCGGAGTCGGCGACTGCTATGAACTCGGTCGCGTGTTCCGTGATGGCGAGGCGGGTGGCCGTCACAATCCCGAGTTCACGATGCTGGAGTGGTATCGGCTCGGTATCGACCACGTCGCGCTGGCGCGCGAAGCCGCGGAACTGGTCGAGTCGTGCCTGGCGCTGGTCGGGCGGAGTGCGCGAGTCGACGAGACGACGTATGCCGAGTTGTATCGCACGTACGTCGGCATCGACGCGCATCGCGCGGACATCGGGACATTGCGCGCAGCACTGGGCGACGTGCAGATCGATCCCGACGGCCTGTCGCGCGACGACTGGCTCGATCTGCTGATGACGCATCGCATCCAGCCCGCGTTCCCCGACGACACGATCACGATCGTGCACGACTACCCGGCATCGCAGTGCGCGCTCGCACGCGTGCGCGACGGCGATCCGCCGGTCGCCGAACGCTTCGAGCTCTATCTCGGTTCGCTGGAACTCGCGAACGGCTATCACGAGCTCGCCGACACCGACGAACAGCGGCGCCGGTTCGACGCGGACATTCTTCGACGCAGCGCACAAGGCGCGGCCGCGGTGCCGCGTGACGAAGCGTTGCTCGATGCGCTGGCGCATGGTTTGCCGGCGTGCGCGGGCGTGGCGTTGGGGGTCGATCGCCTGCTGATGGCCCTGCAAGCCACGCCCCGCATAGCGGACGTTCTGGCCTTCGATTTCGCGCGCGCCTGACGCCGGATAAATGAACACCGACCGCGCCGCTTACGGACGAGCAACGTTCACCTCGCCGGGTTACAGTCGGCGTGAAGGGGCAGTCCGGAGGCAGTCATGGTGAGGCGCGGTGCGATCGGTTTCGTGATCGGCGTCGGTGCGTGCCTCGTCGTGTCGCCGCGCGCGAGCGCGTGGGGCGGTGAAGTGCCCGACGGCCGCACGTTGCGCTGCGAGTCGTCCGATGGCCACACCAAGGAATGTCCCGCCGATGCCAGCGGCGGCGCACGGCTGCTCAAGCAACTTTCCAAGTCGCCGTGCCTCGAAGGCGAAACCTGGGGCCGCACGCGCGGTTCGATCTGGGTGACGCAAGGATGTCGTGGCGAATTCCTCGCGCTGTCGAACGGCGAGGGTGCGGGTTCGATCGGCACGATCGGTGGTGGCGATCGCCTGTTCCGCTGCGGCTCCGACAGCGGTCGCTGGACGCATTGCGCGACGCGCCGTGGCACGCACATCGAGATCGTTCGCCAGCTCTCGCGTTCGCAGTGCATCCGCGGCCAGTCGTGGGGGCTCGACAGCGAAGGCGTGTGGGTGAGCGGCGGCTGCCGCGCGGAATTCCGCGTCGTCGGCAGCGGCGGCTGGGCGCGTCCGACGCCGCCGGCGGCCACGCGCTTCCAGTGCGCGTCCGACAACAACCGGCTGCATACGTGCGCGATCACCTCGCGCGAAAACGTGCGTCTCGTGAAGCAGCTGTCGCATACGGCGTGCATCGAGGGCGATACCTGGGGCGTTGACCACCGCGGTGTCTGGGTTGACCAGGGCTGCCGCGCGGAATTCGAGGTCGGCGGCGGCACGATCGCCAGCGGTCGCTAACTCGGTATCGCCGGCCCGTTGGCATGGCGGCCCGTAGAATGGCCGGATGAATGCCGACTTCGATTTCGACCGCTACGACCGCGTCCGTCCGATTCGCTGGACGGGTGACGCCCTCGAACTTCTCGACCAGCGCAAGCTTCCGTTCACTGTCGAATACGTGCGCTGCGACGACTCCGTCGCAGTCGCGGATGCCATTGCGAATTTGACCGTGCGCGGCGCGCCGGCGATCGGCATCGCTGCGGGCTGGGGTGCCGTGCTTGCGGCGCGTGACGTTGACGCGGCCGACGGCGCGGAAGCGATGTCGAAGCTGGATGCGGCGTTCGCGCGCCTTAATGCGGCGCGCCCGACTGCGGTCAACCTCGCGTGGGCGCTCACGCGCCTGCGCCGTGCGGTCCAAGGTGCCGGCGCCGACTGGCGCGACGTGCTGCTTCGCGAGGCCGAAGCCATCGCGACCGAAGACCTCGCCGCCAACCGCCGCATGGGATCGCTCGGTGCAGCGATGATCGCGCCGGGCAGTGGCGTCCTCACGCATTGCAACACGGGTTCGCTGGCGACCGCCGGCTTCGGTACCGCGCTCGGCGTGATCCGGGCCGGTGTTGCGCAAGGTCGCATCGACAAGGTCTACGCCGGCGAAACGCGGCCGTGGCTGCAGGGCGCGCGGCTGACGGTGTGGGAGCTGGAGCAGGACGGCATCGTGCCGACGCTGATCGCCGACTCGGCCGCCGCGCACCTGATGCGCACGGGCGGCGTGCAGTGGGTGGTCGTCGGCGCCGACCGCATCTGCGCGAACGGCGATACCGCCAACAAGATCGGCACCTACCAGCTCGCGATCGCCGCGCGCCATCACGGGGTCAAGTTCATGGTCGCGGCGCCGTCGTCGACGGTCGATCTCGACACGCCCAACGGCGACGCCATCCACATCGAGGAGCGCGAGGCGACCGAGCTGTTCTCGCTCGGTGGTGTGCGCACGGCGGCCGAGCGCGTCGAGGCCTGGAACCCGGTGTTCGACGTCACGCCGCACGAGCTGATCGACTTCATCGTGACCGAGCGCGGCGTGATCGAACGGCCCGACGAAGCAGCGATGCGGGCGGCTTTCGGGGGGTGAGGTAAGCGCGCGTCCCGGTGCGTCGAGCACCCGCGCGATGAAGCGAAGCGCTTCGCCGGGCCGCCAGCCCCGATCGTGCGGTGCCGAGTTTCGTGGCGTCCAGCGTCGCCTCCCGGGGCTCCATTGGAGGCGCTGAAACAGCGTCGCGATCAATCACGCTGCGAACCGAATGGTGGCGCCATCGAGCAGTCACCCACCGAAGCGGCTGTAGTGCCCGTAAGTTATTGTTTTTCCGCCAGAAATCGCGTGCGGTAAAACTGCGCGCGTGGTAACATTTCACCTCTTGCGGATACCCCTCCGACGCCACCGTTCCGGCCGTGCTGAACAGCGCACCGGAAACGGTCCGAGGGCGGGGTGTCCTTCGTCCCAGACGGAATCCCGATGACGGAACTCGCCCGAGAAATCATCCCGGTCAACCTCGAAGACGAGATGCGCCGCAGTTACCTCGATTACGCCATGAGCGTGATCGTGGGCCGCGCACTCCCCGACGTTCGCGACGGCCTCAAGCCGGTGCATCGTCGCGTGCTCTTCGCGATGAACGAACTGGGCGCGCACAGCAACCGGCCGTACTACAAGTCGGCGCGCATCGTCGGCGACGTCATCGGTAAGTACCACCCGCACGGCGACACGGCGGTCTACGACACGCTGGTGCGCATGGCGCAGCCGTTCTCCCTGCGCTACATGCTGGTCGACGGCCAAGGCAACTTCGGCTCGATCGACGGCGACTCCGCTGCAGCCATGCGTTACACCGAGGCGCGCATGTCGCGCATCGCGCACGAGCTGATGGCGGACATCGACAAGGAAACCGTCGACTTCCAGCCGAACTACGACGAGAAGGAACTCGAGCCCACCGTCATGCCGACGCGTGTGCCGAACCTGCTCGTCAACGGCTCCGCCGGCATCGCGGTCGGCATGGCGACGAACATCCCGCCGCACAACCTCAATGAGGTGATCGACGCGACGATCGCGCTCATCGATCAGCCCGATATCGACGTCGAAGGCCTGATGGAGTTCATCCCGGGCCCGGATTTCCCGACCGCAGGCATCATCAACGGCACCGCCGGCATCGTCGCCGCGTACCGCACGGGCCGCGGCCGCGTGCGCATGCGTGCGAAGGCCGACATCGAGACGATGGACAACGGCCGCGAGGCCATCATCGTCACCGAGATCCCGTACCAGGTGAACAAGGCCCGGTTGATCGAAAAGATCGCGGAGCTGGTGAAGGAAAAGAAGCTCGAAGGCATCAGCGAGCTGCGCGATGAGTCCGACAAGGACGGCATGCGCATCTACATCGAGGTCAAGCGCGGCGAATCGGCCGACGTCATCCTCAACAACCTCTATCAGCAGACGCAGATGGAGTCGGTGTTCGGCATCAACATGGTGGCGCTGGTCGACGGCCGCCCGAAGCTGCTGAACCTGCGCGAGATCATCGAAGCCTTCGTGCGCCACCGCCGCGAAGTCGTCACGCGTCGCACGATCTTCGACCTGCGCAAGGCGCGCGCGCGTGCGCACATCCTGGAAGGCCTGACGGTCGCGCTCGCGAACATCGACGAGATGATCGAGCTGATCAAGACGTCGGCGAATCCGGTCGAAGCGCGTGAGCGCATGCTGGCGCGCACTTGGGACGCCGGACTCGTCAGTTCGCTGCTCGCCGCGGCGGGTGCGGATGCGTCGCGCCCGGACGACCTGCCGGCCGGCGTCGGCTTGCGCGACGAGAACGGTGTTCCGCGTTACCAGCTCACCGAGACCCAGGCGCAACAGATCCTCGAGATGCGCCTGCATCGCCTCACTGGCCTCGAGCAGGACAAGCTCACCGACGAGTACAAGGAACTGCTGGAGACGATCCGCGGCCTGATCGAGATTCTCGTCAATCCCGATCGCCTGCGCGAAGTCATCCGCACCGAGCTGCTCGACCTCAAGGCCGAGTTCGGCGATGCGCGCCGCAGCGAAATCCGCCAGAGCGAGGAAGACCTCGACATCCTTGACCTCATCGCGCCAGAAGACGTGGTGGTCACGTTGTCGCACGCGGGTTACGCCAAGCGCCAGCCGGTGGCGGCGTACCGCGCGCAGAAGCGCGGCGGCCGCGGTCGCAATGCGGCCAAGACGAAGGACGAGGATTTCATCGACCAGCTGTGGCTGGTGAACACGCACGACACGCTGCTGACGTTCACCAGCGCCGGCCGTGTGTTCTGGCTGTCGGTACACCAGCTGCCGGAGGCCAGCGCGGCCTCGCGTGGCCGTCCGATCATCAACTGGATTCCGCTGGAAGCCGGCGAGCAAGTACAGGCCGTGGTGCCGGTGCGCGAGTACACCGAAGGCCAGTACGTGTTCTTCGCGACGCGCAACGGCACGGTCAAGAAGACGCCGCTGACCGAGTTCGCGTTCCGCCTGCAGCGCGGCAAGATCGCGATCTCGCTCGACGAGGGCGATGCGCTGGTCAATGCGGAGCTCACCGATGGCACGCGCGACATCATGATGTTCGCGAGCAACGGCAAGGCGGTGCGTTTCTCCGAGAGCGAAGTGCGCCCGATGGGTCGCGGCGCGACCGGTGTGCGCGGCATGCGCCTGGCCGAGGGCGAGGAGGGCGCGGACGGCGCCAAGGTTGTCAGCCTGATCGTGGTCGACGGCAACGGCGACATCCTCACGGCGAGCCAGCGCGGCTTCGGCAAGCGGACGCCGCTCGAGGATTTCCCGCGCAAGGGGCGCGGCACGCAGGGCGTGATCGCGCTGAAGACGACGGAGCGCAATGGCGACATGGTGGGCGCGATCCAGCTGTCCGACCATCACGAGGTGCTGCTGATCTCCGACGCGGGCACGCTGGTGCGCACGCCGGCGGCGGACATCTCGCAGGTCGGTCGCAACACGCAGGGCGTGACGCTGATCCGCCTCGGCGAGGGCGAGTGCCTGCAGGCGATCGAGCGTGTCGATGTGTCGCTGGACGAAGAAGGCGACATGCTGGCTGGTCCGACGACGACGGCCGACGCGGTCGTCACCGAAGCGGAAATCGGTGACGACACGCCCGGGGCGTGATCCCGCCGGGTTGAATGAAAACGCCGACCTTCGTGTCGGCGTTTTTTTTGTCGATCCGGCGCGTTCCCGCGTGCGTTACGTGCTGCCGCGGTACGACGTCCTCGCCCAAGCCAATGTCCGCTGACAGGCTGGCGTGTCAGTTCCGGGAACGTCGAAGGGCACCCCAAACGTCCACCGTCCGACGTGTGTCGCCGTCCGTCGGGATGCGATTGCGCGCGCAAATGGATGCCCAATACTTCGCGGAATCTCGAAGGGGGCAGGCATGCAACGCATGCATCGGGCGGACGGATCCGCAGCCGCGCGCCACGTCGGCGCGCTGATCGTTTTTCTCCTCGCACTCACCCTCGGCCTCGGTGGCTGCAAGCGCGACACCGACGGCGAGCTGCCCGCACCGAGTGGCGAGGCCATCCACGCCAAGCGCGTCGCTCCGGGCGAATTCACCCTGGCGTCGGCCTATCCCGACAAGGCGGACGACGAGCTCGCGATCGCGGTCGAATTCAGTCGACCGCTCGCGTCCACGCAGGAGTTCGACAAGCTCATCGTCGTCCGCGACGACAAGGGCGGCCACGTCGATGGCGGCTGGGTGCTGGACGACGGCGGCAAGGTGCTGCGCTTCCGCCATGTCGAACCGAGCAAGAACTACGTCGTCGTCGCCTATCCCGGCCTGACCGCCGCGGACGGCAGCCGCATCGGCAAGGAGCTCGAGCGCAAGGTCTATACCGGCCCGCTGGATCCCGTCGTCGGCTTCGCCTCGCAAGGCAGCGTGCTGCCGGCGCGCGAGACGCGCGGCCTGCCGGTGGTGTCGATCAACGTGCCGGAAGTGGACGTCGAGTTCCTGCGCGTGCGCGACACCGAACTGCCGAAGTTCTTTGCCGAGTACCAGCGCGGCGGCCGCCGCGGCGGCTGGGATCTCGACAATCAGAGCGAGGAGCATGCCTCGCTCTCGCGCATCGCCGACGCGGTGTACGTCAACCGCTTCGTGCTCGGCGGCAAGCCGAACGAGCGCGTGCTGACCTACCTGCCGATCCAGGACATCAAGGAGCTGCAGGAGCCCGGTCTCTACTTCGCGGTGATGAAGAAGGCCGGCAAGTTCAGCGACGACTTCGAGACCGCGTTCTTCACGGTCAGCGACCTCGGCCTGCACGTCCGCGCCTACAAGGACAAGCTGTTCGTCCACACCGCGTCGCTGCTCGACGGTTCGGGCACCGGCGGGGTCGACCTGCGCGTGCTCGACGCCAAGGGCGAGCACGTGTTCAAGGGCAGCACGGACGGCAACGGCAACGCGCTGCTCGACTACAAACTGGACGCAGCGCACGTACTCGTCGCGCGCCGCGGCAGCGACGTCACCATGCTGCCGTTCAACCAGCCGGCGCTCGACCTGTCGGAGTTCGCGGTCGCCGGGCGCGAGGAAGCCTGGTTCGACGTGTTCGCCTGGGCGGGTCGCGACCTGTATCGCCCGGGCGAGACGGTGCATCTTTCGGCATTGCTGCGCGATCACGACGGCAATCCGATCGCGGCTGCCGCGGGCAAGGCGTCGCAACCGATCTATGTGCGCTACGTGCAGCCCGACGGCAAGACGCTGATCGAATCGCGGTTGCAGCCTGATGCGCAGGGTTACGTGCGCCAGGATCAGATCATTCCCGCGGAAGCGCCGACCGGCCGCTGGCGCGTCGAGTTCCGCACCGATCCGGGAAGCAAGGACGCCGTGCAGGGCATGACCCTGCGCGTCGAGGAATTCCTGCCCGAACGCCTGAAGCTGGATCTGTCCGCGCAGCCGGTCGTTGCGCCGGGCCAGCCGCTGAAACTGCACGTGCAGGGCGACTACCTCTACGGCGCGCCTGCCGCGGGGAATCGCTTTACGGCGCGCCTGGCGATCGCGGTGGAGCAGCATCCGTTCGACCAGCAGTTCCCGGGCTACTTCTTCGGTGACGCGACGCTCGCGTTGCCGGACAAGGCCGAAGACGTGCTCGACACGACGCTCGATGCGAACGGCCGCCTCGACAGCGACATCCCGCTGCCGAAGGAAGCGAAGCCGGTCTCTCCGATCGCAGTGATGCTCAGCGGCAGCGTGTACGAAACCGGCGGACGCAGCGTCAACCGCAGCGTGAAGCGCGTGATGTGGCCTGCTGATGCATTGGTCGGCGTGCGCCCGTTGTTCGATCCGGACGACGGCGCCGACGCGAACAGCAATGCACGTTTCCAGCTCATGCGTGTCGACGCGCAGGGGCAGCCGCGCCCAGCGAAGGGTTTGAAGGTCACGCTGGTGCGCGAGCGCCGCGACTACCATTGGGATTACGACGAAGACAGCGGCTGGGACTACGCGTTCACCCGTCGCTTCGAGAACGTGCAGACGACCAAGGTCGATGCCGGCAATGACGCCGTGCCGTTCGATTTCCCGGTGGAGTGGGGCGACTACCGCGTCGACGTCTACGACCCGGTCACGAAGCTCACGTCGCGTTATCCCTTCACCGCGGGCTGGAGCTGGAACGACGAGAACCGCGGGCTCGATGCGCGCCCCGACAAGGTCAAGCTCGCGCTCGACAAGACCGGCTACCGCGCCGGGGACACGCTCAAGGTAAAGGTGACGCCGCCGAATCCGGGGCGCGGCCTCATCGTCGTGGAATCGGACCACATGCTGTACGTGCAGTCCGTCGACGTGAAGGCCGGCAGCACCTTCGAAATCCCGGTGACCAAGGACTGGGAGCGCCACGACGTCTACGTGAGCGCGCTCGTCTTCCGTGGCGGCAGCGCGACCAGCAAGGTGACACCCGCGCGTGCGGTGGGCGTCGCCCACGTGCCGATGGATCGCCGCGATCGTCGCGTGGCGGTCGGTATTTCGGTGCCGGCCAAGACACGCCCCGAGCGCGACCTGCCGGTGACGATCGCGGTACCGCAGCTCGCCGGTCAACGCGCGCACGTCGTGGTGTCCGCGGTCGACGTAGGCATCCTCAACATCACGCAGTTCCCGGTGCCGGATCCGGCCAAGCATTTCTTCGCGCAGCGCCGGCTCGGGGTCGACGCCTACGACATTTACGGTCGCGTGATCGAGAGTTTCGACGGTGGCACCGCGCGCCTGAAGTTCGGTGGCGACATGGCGCTGCCCACGCTGCCGCAAGCGCGTCGCCCGACCGCGCACGTGCAGACGGTCGACCTGTTCGCAGGCCCGGTGGCGCTCGACGCCAAGGGCATCGCCCATCTGAAGGTCGCCGTGCCGGACTTCAACGGCACGCTGCGCGTATCCGCGGTCGTCTATTCCGGCGGACGTTTCGGCAGCAACGCGAAGGAGAGCACCATCCGCGCGCCGATCCTGGCCGAGCCGAGCATGCCGCGTGTGCTCGCGCCGGGTGATGCAAGCCGCGTCACGCTCGACGTGCAGAACTTCACTGGCAAGGCCGGCAGCTTCAAGGTCAATGTCGACACGACCGGGCCGCTCGGTATCGCCGACGGCGCACGCAGCCTCACGCTGGCGCCGGAGCAGAAGGTCTCGCTGACGTTCCCGCTGACGGCGAAGGAAGGCTTCGGCGTCGGCCGCGTGCGCATTCGCGTCGATGGCAACGGCACGCGCATCGATCGTGGCTTCGACCTCCCGGTCCGTCCGGCGTGGCCCGAGGTGGTGCGCACGCGATCGACGAGCTTCGAGGCACCGGCCTCGACCACGTTGCCGGCGGACCTCGCTGACGGGTTGATTGCCGACTCCGTCGCCGCACGGCTGACGGTCAGTCCGAACCCGCCCATCCCGTTCGCCGCCGCGTTGCAGGGCGCGATCGACTACCCGTACGGCTGCATCGAACAGACCACGAGCAAGGGTTACGCCGGCCTCATGCTCGATGACGCCACCGCACGCGCGCTTGGCGTCAAAGGCCTCGACGCGAAGAAGCGCCTGCAGCGCATGAACGGCGCGTTCGCGCGCATCTCGGGCATGCAGGTGGCGTCGGGCCACTTCTCGATGTGGGGCGATGACGACGATTCGGTGAATCCACTGCTGACGCCGTACGTCGCCGAGTTCCTGCTCGACGCGCGCGATGCGGGCTTCGCGATTCCGGACAACGTCCTGCAGAAAGCGCTCAAGGCGATGAGCGAGGACCTGCTCGGCGGCAGCAGCGGGTTCTACGGCTACGATCACCGCGAGCACCTGCGCTTCGCTTATCAGGCGCATGCCGGTTACGTGCTTGCCCGCGTCAACCGCGCGCCGCTGGGCACGCTGCGGGGCCTGTACGACAACGACCGGAAGAAGAGCGAGACCGGCCTGCCGCTGGTGCATCTCGGCCTTGCGCTCGCGCTGCAGGGCGACCGCGCGCGCGGTGTGCGTGCAATCCAGGACGGCTTCGATCGCGATCCCGATGCGCGTCCGTTCTACCTCGGCGACTACGGCAGCCGCGTGCGCGACGACGCGCTCATGCTCGCGCTGACGAAGCGCCACGGCCTCGCGCCCAAGGCGTTCGACACGCGCCTCATGGCCCTGGTGCGCGAGATCGACGCACGTCGCTCGCCGTACGGCATGTACTTCAGCACGCAGGAGCAGGTCGCGCTGGCGCGCCTGGGCAAGCAGCTCATGGTCGATACGTCGCGGCAGGTCGCCGGCACGTGGCGCGTCAATGGCGCGACGACTGACGCACCCGCCGCGAAGCTGCAGGCGCGCGTGTTCGACATGCAGGCGCTGCGCGGCGGGGTGGCGTTCGCGCCGACCGGAAGCGGCACGCTGTACGCGACCATCGACGTCGCCGGCATCCCGCGTGATCCGCCGCCGTTCGACAACTCGCGCATCGGCATCGTCCGCAAGTGGTACACCCCGGATGGTCAGCCGTGGGACGGCGGCAAGCTGGAAGAGGGCGACGCGCTGATCGTTTCCGTGGCGATCACGCCGCAGGACGACGTG
Source organism: Lysobacter sp. TY2-98 (assembly GCF_003367355.1). Classification (NCBI taxonomy): domain Bacteria; kingdom Pseudomonadati; phylum Pseudomonadota; class Gammaproteobacteria; order Lysobacterales; family Lysobacteraceae; genus Lysobacter; species Lysobacter sp. TY2-98. Next base: position 1,287,823 of record NZ_CP031413.1, on the reverse strand, counting down.
CCCGATGCGCTGCTCACGGACCTGCTGCCCGCGGGGCTGGAAATCGAGAACTTCAATCTCGGCGACGAGAAGCAGTGGGCCGACGTCAGCATCGACGGCATCGAACTCGCCGACCGCAAGAACGCCGCCGACATGAAGCACGAGGAGTTCCGCGAGGACCGCTACGTCGCCGCGCTCAAGCTGTCGTCGGGCGATACGTCGCGCGTGTTCTACATGGTTCGTGCCGTCACGCCCGGCACGTACACCGTGCCGCCGTCGCTGGTCGAGGACATGTACCGCCCTTGGATCCGAGGTGTCGGCAAGGCGTTGCCGGCCAAGGTGAATGTCGTCGAGCCGGGCCACTGAGGCGCCGTTGCATCACAGGGGAGGTCGCTTGTCTGTCGTCAATCCGTACCAGTCGCCTGCCGCGGAACTCGAAGTGCGTCATCACGACGGCTGCGTTCGTGACGGCCTCGGCGTCTTCGTGCCGCGCGGCATGGATCTTCCGCCGCGTTGCATCCGCTGCAACGCACCTGCCGCCGGTACGCCGAAGCGACGCACGATGTACTGGCACTCGAGCGGCTGGTACGTACTGATCCTGCTCAACCTGGTGCTGTACGCGATCGTCGCGCTGATCGTCCGCAAGCGCGTGCAACTATCGCCGGCGCTGTGCGAGCCGCATCGACGTCGTCGCCGGACGTTGCTGGCAGTGGGGCTCGTCGCGTTCTTCGGTTCGCTCGCCGCGATTCTCGGCATCGAGATGGCCGACATCGACGGTCCGTCGTGGCTGTTCGGTCTGCTGGCATTCGCGGCGCTCGTCGCGACGGTAATCAACGTGCGCCTCGTGCGTGTGACACACATCGATGAAGGTGGCGCCCGGGTCGTTGGTTTCGATCGATCCTATCTCGACGGGCTGCCGCGGCCGCACTGAGGAATCGCGTGGCTACGCGTTTTATGCAGCGGATTCGCGGGATGCTCGACAGCGCGATAGCGGCGGGCCGCTTGCGAGCGCGTGCCGATCGGATTCGCCGTGCGAGCGGATCTGGCCGCCGCGTGCTGGCCGGCGTACTCGCGATCGAGCTACTGCTCGTCACCGCGATGCTGCTCGACCTTGCATTCCCGCTGCCACTGCCGAATCCGCGCGACGGGGGCGCGGTAGTGCTCGCACGCGACGGTACGCCGCTTCGCGCCTTCGCCGACAGTCGCGGCGTCTGGCGCTACCCGGTGCGTGCCGACGCGGTGTCGCCGCTCTACCTGCAGGCGCTGATCGGTTACGAAGACCGCTGGTTCTGGCGGCATCCGGGCATCAATCCGTATGCGCTGGCGCGGGCGGGTGGACAGGTGGTGCGGTATCGACGCGTCGTGTCGGGTGGCTCGACACTGACGATGCAGGTCGCACGCATCCTCGATCCGCATCCACGCGATGTCGGCGGGAAGATCCGTCAGCTCTTCCGCGCGCTGCAGCTCGAAGTGCATGTCGGCAAGCGCGGCATCCTGCAGCTGTATCTCGACCACGCGCCGTTCGGCGGTGCGATCGAAGGTGTCGAAGCGGCGAGCTGGGCCTACCTCGGCAAACCCGCGTCGCGGCTGTCACACGCGGAGGCCGCGCTGCTGACAGTGCTGCCGCAGGCGCCGAGTCGCCTGCGTCCCGATCGCCACCCCGAAGCGGCGCGCGCCGCACGCGACAAGGTGCTCGCGCGCATGGCGACGCTCGGCATCTGGTCCGCTCACGACACCGCCGATGCGCGTGTCGAGCCGGTGGTCGCGCGATCGCTGCAGGCGCCGCGACTCGCGCCACTGCTGGCGCAGCGCCTGCGCAGCGCGTCGCCGCGCGAGGCGCGCATCGCGTCGACGATCGACCTCGACCTGCAGCGCGTCGTGGAGGATCGCGTCGCCGCGTACTTCTCGACGCTGCCGGAGCGCACGTCGGCTGCGCTGCTCGTCGTGGACAACGCGACCATGGAGGCGCGCGCCTACGTCGGGTCGCTCGACATCGAGGACAACGCGCGCCTCGGCCACGTCGACATGGTCCGGGCGTGGCGCTCGCCAGGTTCTACGCTCAAGCCGTTCCTGTACGGCATGGCGCTGGACGACGGCCTGATCCATTCGGAAACGCTGCTCGTCGACGCGCCGCAGTCGTTCGGCGACTACCGCCCCGGCAATTTCGACGCGGCATTCAACGGACCGATTGGCGCCGCGGAAGCCCTGCGTCTTTCGCTCAACGTGCCCGCAGTGGACCTGCTCGACCGGCTCGGCCCCGTGCGCTTCGATGCGCGCCTTGCGCATGCCGGGCTGCGCCTGAAATGGCCGGATGGCGCCACGCCGAACCTGTCGATGATCCTCGGCGGCACCGGCGCGAAGCTCGAGGATCTCGTCGGCGCGTATGCATCGCTCGCGCGCGGCGGCGTATCGGGACGCGTGCGCTATACGCCGCGCGATCCGCAGGTCGATCGTCGGGTGATGTCCGAAGGCGCGGCCTGGATCATCCGCGACATCCTCGAGCGGACGCCGCGACCGGGCACGGTCGGCGATCTGTTCGACACGCGTGGACGCGCACCGCTCGCGTGGAAGACCGGCACGAGCTACGGCTACCGCGACGCCTGGGCGATCGGCGCGACGCCGGCCTACACCGTGGGCGTGTGGGTCGGCCGTCCGGACGGCACGCCGATGCCGGGCCAGTACGGCGCGGTGACTGCGCTGCCGCTGCTGTTCGAGGTCGTCGACAGCCTGCCGCGAGCACGCGCGGTGGCGTCGCGAAAGCCGGCGTCCGTGTCGGAGGCCGAGATCTGCTGGCCGCTGGGAACACCGGTCGACGCGCAACCCGCGTCGCTGTGCCATCGCCGCATGACCGCATGGGTGCTCGACGGCACGATCCCGCCGACGCCACCGGAACGGCAGGCGCGCGCTTGGAATGCCGGTCGCGACGACATCGAGGTCGATGCGGCATCCGGCCAGCGCCTGTCGGCCGATTGCGCGCGTCCTCACGAGCGTCGCACCATCGCGATCGCGCGCTGGCCGGTACTCGCCTCGCCGTGGCTGACGCAGCGCGAGCGCGAGATGTCGTCATTGCCACCGCTCGCACCTGATTGCAGCGACGACAGCCGCGCCGTCGCCACGGCGCTGCACATCGATGGTGTGCGTGACGGCGCCGCACTCGCCTCGGGCGACGGCAAGCCCGTGCACGTCGAAGTGCGTGCGCTGGGTACGAACGACGACGTGCGCTGGCTGCTGGACGGACACTTCGTTGCGCAAACCGCGGGCGCAGCGACGCTGCCGCTGCAACTCGCCGAACCCGGCGCGCACGTGCTCACCGCCCTCGCGCAGGGCGGCGCGTGGGCGCGGATTTCGTTCGACGTGCTGTCGCGCTGAGGCTTACGCCGTCGCGTCGAGCAGGTTTTCCGCGGTCGACACCCGGAACTCGCCGGGCGCTTCGACGAACAGCTGTTCGATCACCCCGTCGGCAACGACCATCGCGAAACGCTTGGAGCGGATGCCCATGCCGTAGGCGGAGGCGTCGAGGTCGAGGCCCAACGCGCGCGTCAGCTCGGCATTGCCGTCGGCCACCATCACCATGCCGTCCGGCACGCCGGCGCTGCGCATCCAGGCCTGCATGACGAAGGGATCGTTCACCGCCATGCAGGCGACGTCGTAGCCGCGGCGACGGAACTCGTCGAAGTGTTCGATGAAGCCGGGAAGGTGACGCTCGGAGCAGGTCGGCGTGAACGCGCCGGGCACGGCGAACACGACCGACTTGCCGGCGCCGAACAGCGAGTGCGTGTCGGTCTTCTCGATCCCGTTCGACGTGATCTGCTGGACGACGACTTCGGGAATGCGATCGCCGGGCTGGGCCATGGGGGTGCTCCTGTCTGGTGTCTGAAGCCAGTGTACGGCCGTCGGCGGATGCGCGCGTCGACTCTTGAAAGGCTGGGCGCGGGCCCTACGTATCGCGACAGCGCGGCATCGCCGCCATTCAACGAGGGAGGACACCGGCCATGAGCCTGAACCAGTATCCACAGCAGCGTCCGGGCGCGTCGCAGCTCCAGGACGAGTTCAAGCAGCTCTTCGAGCGCTTTTTCAACGCGGGCGAAAACGGCACCGACGAGTCGTCGGTGGTGACCAGCCAGTGGGCGCCGCGCGTGGACATCGTCGAAGAGCCGAACCGCTTCGTCATCTTCGCGGACCTTCCGGGCGTCGACCCGCAGGACGTCGAGGTCCTGATGGACAAGGGCATCCTGTCGATCCGCGGCGAGCGCAAGAGCGAGATCAATGCGCAGACCGGGCGCTACTCACGCGTCGAGCGGCGCTACGGCACGTTCCATCGCCGCTTCGCGCTGCCGGACAGCGCCGATGCCGAGGGCATCACGGCGAACGGCCGCAACGGCGTGCTGGAGATCAGCATTCCCAAGCGTCCGGAAACGACGCCACGCCGCATCCAGGTCGGTGCGGGCGTTCAGGGCGACGCGACGCGTCAGTAACCGCGGGCGGGCAGGGTCGCGACGGCGCCGTCCGGACGCGCCCACTACACTGACGGCCCGTCGGCATCGCCTGCGGGCCGTTTCCGTTTCCCCCACCCGCGGAGCGCTGGATGCAGTTCAAGGACTACTACGAGATTCTCGGCGTCGAGCCCAGTGCGGGCGACGCCGAGATCAAGACGGCCTACCGCCGGCTGGCGCGCAAGTACCACCCCGACGTCAGCAAGGAGGCCGACGCCGAGGACCGCTTCAAAGCCGTCAACGAGGCCTACGAGGCGCTGCGTGATCCCGCCAAGCGCAAGGCCTACGACCAATTGCGCGCGCGCGGCTATCGCCCGGGCGACGACGTGCAGCCGGGCCCGCAGGGCTTCGGCGATTACGGGGATTTCGGCGGGAGCGGCGTCGACTTCGAGGAGATCTTCGCCGGCGGTGGCGCGGGCGGCGGCTTCAGTGACTTCTTCGAAAGCCTGTTCGGGCAGGCGCGCCGTGGTGGCGGGCGGCCGGGGCCGGGCATGGGTCGCGGCGCGCCGCCGCGCAGCGACACCCGCGCCAAGCTCGCGGTGCCGCTGGAAGCGGTCTACGAAGGCAAATCGGTACGCATCGGTATCAACGGCCGCACGCTCGACGTGCGCATACCCAAGGGCGTGCGCGAAGGGCAGGTGATCCGGCTCGCCGGGCAGGGCTCGAACGGTGGCGATCTCCTGCTCGAGGTCGAATACGCCGCGCATCCGCAGTTCGAAGTCGATGGCCGCAACATCATCCACGTTGCGCAGGTGACGCCGTGGGATGCCGCACTCGGCGCGACCGTGCACGTGCCGACGCTGGGTGGCGGCGTGGAGCTGCGCATCCCGCCGAACTCCGACGCGGGCCGCAAGCTGCGCTTGCGTGGACGCGGGCTTCCCGGTGATCCGCCGGGTGACCAGATCGTGGAACTGGAAATCACCGCGCCGCGTGCGCAGTCCGTGGGGCAGATCCAGGCCTACGAAGCACTGCGTGATGCGTTCGAGGACGAACGCGCGTAACACACTTGCGAACGGGCAAAGAAAAAGCCGCGCAATGCGCGGCTTTTCTTTGACACGATGCGCGCGCTTAGCCCGGCATCAACTGACCGATGATCTCGGCCAGGTCGTTGTCGTTGAACGGCTTGGTGATGTACGCCTTCGCGCCTTGCCGCATGCCCCAGACGCGATCGGTGTCCTGATCCTTCGTCGTTACGAGGACGATCGGGATGTGCTTGGTGGTGGCTTCGCGCGTGATCGCGCGCGTCGCCTGGAAGCCGTTGAGGTTCGGCATCACCACGTCCATCAGGATGAGGTCCGGCAGCTCGCGCTTGGCGGCTTCGACGCCCGCGGCGCCATCTTCCGCGGTGAGGGCTTCATGCCCGAGCTTCTCGACGAGGCGGCGGATGCCCATCAGCTGGGAGGGCGAGTCGTCGACGATGAGGATTCGGGCCATAGTGCGCTCTCGGAGGTTGACGCGATTCTAACGGGGCGAGGCCTCAGAACCGCAAGCGTTACAGGCGCACCAGTGTTCTGCCGAACGAACCCCCGGCCAGCATCCCGTCGAAAACGCCGGACAGGCCGTCGAGGTCGACCTCGCGGGTCAGGATGCGGTCCAGATGGGCGGGCTTCCAGTCCGACGCGAGGTGGGCCCAGACGCGTTCGCGGATCGCGCGCGCGGTGCCCGCGGACGCCACGCCCAGCAGCGACACGCCGCGAATGATGAAGGGCATGACCGTGGTCGGCAGGTCGTGCGACGCCGCGAGGCCGGCGGTCGCGACGTTGCCGTAGGGCGCGGTCTGCGCAAGCAGGCTGGCCAGCATCGCGCCCCCGACGTTGTCGAGGCCGCCGCCGAAGCGTGCGCTTTCCATAGGGCGTGTCGTCGCCAGGGCATCGCGGCCGAGGACGTCCGTTGCTCCGAGTGCGCGCAGGTAGTCCGCGTGTTCCGGCTTGCCGCTGATCGCGTGCACCTCGAAACCGGCCCGCGTAAAGATGTCGACGGCCAGTGAGCCGAGGCCGCCGGTTGCACCCGTCACCGCGAGTGGCCCGTGGTCGCGCGTCTGACCGTTTTCGAGCATGCGATACAGCGCGAGCGCAGCGGTGAAGCCCGCGGTGCCGAGGATCATCGCTTCGCGCAGGTCGAGGCCCGCAGGCAGCGGGATCGTCCATTCCGCTTCGAGGCGCGCGTATTCGCCGTAGCCGCCGTCGCGCGTCTCCGACAGTCCGCTGCCGGTGACGAGTACCGCGTCGCCCTCGCGATAACGCGGGTCGCGGCTTTCGACCACGTGACCCGCGGCATCGATGCCGCCCACCAACGGGAATTTCCGCAGGATCTTGCCTTTGCCGGTGCCGGCAAGCGCGTCCTTGTAGTTCACCGACGAATACGCGGTGCGGATGACGACTTCGCCGGGCGAAAGGTCGTCGACCGAAATGCTCTCGACGCCGCTTCGATAGCCGCGTTCGTCGTCGTGGATGCGGAAGGCGCGGAAGTTGGTGGGGCTCATCGATATTCCTCGCGTGCTCAGCGGATCTCGCGCCGACGCTTCTCGTCCATCCACTTGTCCGCCTGCGCGGGACGGTACGCGCGCATCCAGGCGAGCATCGCGTCGATGTCGTCGCCATGCCACAGGTCGGTGCGCTGCTCCGGATGCAGGAAGCGCTCGGCGACCATGCGATCGAGCATCGACATCAGCGGCGAATAAAACCCGTCGATGTCGAGGAAGGCGCAGGGGCGATCGCCGAGGCCGAGCTGGCGCCAGGTCAGCATCTCGAACATCTCGTCGAGCGTGCCGAAGCCGCCGGGCAGCGCGACGAACGCGTCCGACAGATCGAACATGCGCGCCTTGCGCGTATGCATGTCGGCGACGACTTCGAGGCGCGTCAGCCCGCGATGCGCGACTTCCCAGTTCACCAGCTGCTCGGGAATCACGCCGATGACTTCGCCACCGGCCTCGAGCGCGGCGTCGGCGACGATGCCCATCAGGCCGACGTTGCCACCGCCATACACGACGCTGACGCCGTCCTTGGCGAGGCGCCGGCCCAACGCGACCGCGCGCTCGGCATAGATCGGCCGGCTGCCGGCATTGGAGCCGCAGTACACGGCGACGGAACGGATCTCACGCATCAGTCCACGCTCTCCATCAGCACGATGCCCGACATCCGGCGCATCGCATCGCGCTTCTCGCGCGGTTGCAATTTCGACAGCAGTACCCACAGCGGTGCGAACGGCACCGTGCGTTTCAGGCGCAGCGATTCGTCCCACATCGAACGGAACTCCCGCTCGCGCCAGCCCATCGGCTCGAACCACGCAGTGCCTTCGGCCGGCGCGAAGCGGAACGGCGCATTGCCGGCGGCGAGCTTCTTGTCCCACTGCTTCGTGAAGCGCTTGATCAGCAGCGGCGACGCGAGGTCGCTGAGCCACCAGCGTGCGCGCGCGACGTCGTGCAGGTCGCGGGCGAGGGCGGCGACGTCGTCGGGCTCGAGGTAGATCAGCAGGCCTTCGCTGATGACGAGCACCGGGCCTGTCGTCGCGGCATCGGCGAACAGCGCGCGGCGCGCGTCGGCCTCGCGCAGGTCGACGGCGTGGAACTCGAGCCTGCAGCGCGGAGTTTCGCCGGCCATCGCGTCGCGGAAGTAGGCGAGCATGTCCGGCAGGTCGACGTGCATCCAGCGCAGGTCGGCGGGCAGGTCGAGACGGTAGGGACGGGCGTCGAGGCCTGCGGCGAGGTTGAGCACGGTGCGCGCGCCTTCGCGAACACAACGCATCACGATGTCGTCCATCACCGCGGTGCGCACGACCATCGGCCATGCCATCGTGCGGCCGCGCGGCATCTCGCGCACGATGCGTTCGCCGTGCTCGCCACCGAGGCGTCGCGCGTAGGGATCATTGAAGATCGCGTCGTTGCGCTCGCTTTCCATCGCGCGATAGATCGCGACCCAGCGCGCGGTGTCGGAGACGTTGCGAACAGGCGTTTCGTCGGACATGGCGGGCTCTCCGAAAACGACGAGGCCGCCATCATCGCAGGATGACGGCGGCCCCGGGTAACGCGGATGCGACGGTCAGTTCGCCTTGTGGATGGCGCGCTTGTGGACGGCCATCGCGGCGTCGTGCACGGCTTCCGACAGTGAAGGATGCGCGTGGCAGATACGGGCGAGGTCGTCGGCCGAACCCTTGAACTCCATCGTCAGCACGCCTTCGTGCACGAGTTCGGACACGTTCGCGCCGACCAGGTGCATGCCGAGCACCGTGTCGGTCTCCGCGTGCGCGAGCACCTTCACGAAGCCCGCGGGCTCGGCCATCGCGACCGCGCGCCCCACCGCGGCGAACGGGAAGCTGCCGGCCTTGTACGGAATGCCCTCGGCCTTGAGCTGCTCCTCGGTCTTGCCGACCCAGGCGATCTCCGGCTCGGTGTAGATCACCCACGGAATCGTGTCGAAGTTGACGTGGCCCGGCAGGCCGGCGATGAGTTCGGCGACCGCGATGCCTTCCTCGAAGCCCTTGTGCGCCAGCATTGGGCCGCGCACGCAGTCGCCGACCGCCCACACGCCGTCGACGCCGGTGTGGCAGTGCTCGTCGACTTCGATCTGGCCGCGCTCGTTGACCTTGACGCCCGTGCCGTCGGCGAGCAGGTTCTTCGTCGCGGCGCGGCGGCCGACGGCCACCAGCAGCTTGTCGACCACGAGTTCCTGCGTCGCACCCTTGTCGTCGGTGTAGCTGACGTGCACGCCGTCCTTCTTGACCTCGGTGTTCGAGACCTTGCAGCCGAGGCGGATATCGAGGTTCTGCTTCTTGAACTCGCGCGCCGCGACCTTCGCCACTTCGCCGTCGGCGGCTGCGAGGAAGTTGGGCAGGCCTTCGAGGATCGTGACTTGCGAACCCAGGCGGTTCCACACGCTGCCGAGTTCGAGGCCGATCACGCCGGCGCCGATCACGCCGAGGCGCTTCGGCACTTCGGTGAAGTCGAGCGCGCCGACGTTGTCGACGATGTGCTCGCCGAACTTCGCGAACGGCAGTTCGATCGAATCCGAACCCGCGGCAATGATGACATTCGTGCCCTTGAGTTCGACGGTGCTGCCGTCGTGCTGCTTGACCACCACGACGTTGCCCGGCTGCAGCTGGCCGAAGCCGTAGAACGTCGTGATCTTGTTCGCCTTGAACAGCTGCGCGATGCCGCCGGTGAACTGCTTGACGATCTTGTCCTTGCGACCAACCATCGTGCCGACGTCGATCTTTTCGTTCGAGAACGAAATGCCGTGCTGGTCGAAGATGTGGTGCATGTTCCAGAACTGGCGCGACGAATCGAGCAGCGCCTTGGACGGAATGCAGCCCACGCGCAGGCAGGTGCCGCCGAGGGCCGGCTGGCCGTCCTTGCCGAGCGCCGCGTCGATGCACGCGGTCTTCAGGCCGAGCTGCGCGGCGCGGATGGCGGCGTGGTAGCCCGCGGGGCCGGCGCCGATGACGACGACGTCGAATTGCTGCTGTTCGCTCATCTCAGATATTCCTTGTTCGCTTGACGCAAAAGCCCCGCGCGAGGCGGGGCCCGGCGGGCATTACATGCCCAGCAGCATGCGGTGCGGGTTCTCGAGCTGGTTCTTGATGTCGACCAGGAACAGCACCGCGTCCTTGCCGTCGATGATGCGGTGGTCGTAGGACAGCGCGATGTACATCATCGGCGCCGCGACGACCTGGCCGTTCTCGACGATCGCGCGCTCCTTGATCGCGTGCATGCCGAGGATGGCGCTCTGCGGCGGATTGACGATGGGCGTCGACATCAGCGAGCCGAACGTACCGCCGTTGGTGATCGTGAACGTGCCGCCCTGCAGGTCGTCGAGGCCGAGCTTGCCGTCGCGCGCCTTCTTGGCGTAGTCCGCGA